>CAVUUF010000023.1:0-174063 GCA_963744575.1 uncultured Actinomycetota bacterium
CTAGTGTCGTGAATCATTAATTCGGCCACAGTAGGCTGGGCACGGAAGGCTGAGGTTTGTTGACGGCCTGGTATCTACCGGCGGTGCGACTGCGGGTGATCGTGGCGCCCTGGGCGGGACGGGGTTCGGTACGCTGAGACGCCGGAAGGGGTGCCGTCATGGCCGGTGTGAGTAAGCAGCTGATCTGCCCGCGATGCGGGCAGATGATGGCGGCGGCAGTCTTCCGAGTTTTTGGGGGACTGCGGATCACCACACCGGACGGGGTCCTCCTGCCCCCGGTGACCGGCCATTTGCTGCTCACGATCGCCGAGCAGCGGCTGAAATCCGCGTCGGCGGAGGACTACCCGGAGGCGAAGCGGCGGCTGGACTTCATTGTGCGCAATGCAGGTGACAGGCTTTATGACATCAAGTGCCCGGGCGGTCATTACACGCTTAAGACGGCACCCGAGATAACCAGGGCGATCCGCCGGGCGGCGGGCGATCAGGTCAGCCTGGCCTGACCACTAGCCGCCTGCTCACTCTCCGGCCCGTCCGTCGCTCATCATCGGTCAGGTCCAGCGGCACCAGCTTCGGGCTCGGCACCAGTCCCACCTAACCTCCGGGATTCAACTCCTGGCCGGTGATCAGCGGTTTTTCGTGGGTTCAGCGTGCTGAGCTGCCGGTTTAGGGTCGTGGCGGTGGCGCGGGGTTGCACCCGTTGGGTGCGGCGGGTTCACGGACCAGCCGATTGGTGCTCGTCGGCCGCATGGTTGTCCGGTCAGCGGCCATGCCGGCCAATGCCGTCACGCCGAGGACCGCGGCGACCGGGATCAGGGAGAGTTGCGGCAGTTCGTACCGCCAGTCGAAGGTGACGATGGCAAACGGAGGCGCGAACGCGGCGACGGCACCGATCGTGAAAAGCAGGCAGGGGGCGCGCAGGCTGCTGCGCCGCGCCCGGCCGATCCCGGCCATGGCCGCCACGCCGAGCGCAAGGCCGGCGGCGAGCAGTGGCCCGGGCACATGGAACTCCCGGCCGTAGCCGGTCAGGAAACCAGCTAGCGCGGGCTGGACGTGAGGGCCGCGGCCGGTGGAGGCACGGAGCGTAGCCATTTCGTCTTTGTCGGCCGGGAAGTAGGTGTGGAACTGCTGATACCAGGTTGGGTAGTGCTCGGGCCCGTCCCCGCGCACCGGGGAGAAGCTGTAGAGGATATCGTCGGCCACCACCTTCAGGTAGGTCAGCGGCTGGTGTTGGATGATCCGCCAGTCAAAGTCGTTGACGATGCGGCCCGTGCTCATACCTGGTGGCGGCTTGAAGGTGACCAGCGGCGACTGTCGCCCCCACATGTAGAAGTCCGGGTTGCGCTGCGCGGGCGGCTGCCGCGGGCACAGCGGCCGCTCGTACCAGGGCAGCGACACGTCCGTGCAGTCGGCGAACTGCACGATCCGCCCGTACATGAACTGGCTGTCGTAGCTGACGAAGTCGAACCGTCCGTGCGACACCTGGTACCAGCCGAGGTAGCCGAGCACCGGGGCCAGGAAGCCGGCGAGCAGCAGCGCCGTCCGCGCCGCGAGGCGGCGCCTGGGCCGGACGACGGCCAGCAGGTACAGCACGGCGGGGATCATCACGAGCAGGTCGGATTCCCTGATGATCGTGGCGGCGGCGAGCAGCAGACCGGCGACGGCGGGCGCCGTCTTGCCGATCGCGTCATGTCTCCATACCAGGACGACCAGCGCCGCCACGAGCAGGAAGGTCGCGCTGACATCGGTAAGGACGTACTGCTCGATGTCGAGTTGGAGGGGGTCGGACAAGACGGGGACGGTCGCCAGCGCGGCCAGCCAGCGCCGGGCGCGGAAGTGGACGAGAACAGCGTAGATCAGCACGGCTGTGGCCAGCCCGAGCAGGTGCTGCGCGGCAGCGACCACCGTGAGGTTGCGGGTCAGCACCGCCGGGATTAGTAGCAGCGAGTAACCGCTGGTGCGCAGAGAGTCCGGATACCAGTGTCCGGTGGCAAAATGCCAAGCGTACTCAAGGTACCGCTCGCTGTCCGGGAAGATCAACGCGGGCTGGTAGGCCAGCTGCACCACGGCGCGCAGCGCGGTGGCGCATCCGGCGACGGCGGCGAACAGCCAGTGCCGGCGCAGCATGCCCCGGCAGCGTCCGGCGACCTCGTGTGACATTCGCCGGAACCAGGCGAGCGCCGACATGGCGACGCGGGAGCCGGGCGACGGGAACATAGTGTCCACCTAACCCCTCTCCCAACGAGGAGGTGCGGCGATCCTATGGCATGCCGACCTGCCTCCAGACCGTGCGGCTGCTTGAGCAGGCCACCAGGGCAGCGCTTCCTGCTGCAAGAGGCCATCGCGCGTGGCAGCCGCTGACGCCCCTCGGGCATGCGGCGCGGCCGCGCGTGGCCGGGTTCTGCGGGCGAAGAGCGCCCTGGGTCGGGAAATTATCCGGTTACCACACCATTACATTTCCCGGGCAGGAGCGCTCTTCGTCATGGATGATACGCGGTGGGATCACGGGCTGATGGTGACCGGCGAGGGCCAGGGCCTGGCCGGGCACGCCGGGGCAGTACTGCTGCGGAAGCTGGCCGACCGGGCCGGGCTGACCGCGGCGCTGGGGTCGGCGCTGGCGCGCAAGGGGAAGTTCCCGCTGGTGGACCGCGGTGTGGCGCTGGTGTCCATGGCGGTGGCGATCGCGCTGGGGGCCACCAGCATGAACGACATCGCCCTGCTGGCTCACCACGCCCCGGTGCTGGCTGCTGAGCCGAGAGACACCACGGTGCGGCGGACGCTGGAGCTAGCCGATCCGCGCACCCTGGACAAGATCGCCCGGGCGCGGGCGGCGGTCCGGGCGCACGTCTGGTCACTGATCTGCGCGCGGCCGGCCGGGTTCCCCTGGCTCGAGGTTGCCGGGAAGCTGCTGGCGGGCTGGCTGGTCATCGACCTGGACGGCACGCTGATCACCGCCCGCAGCGACAAGGAAGGCGCCGCGCCCACCTTCAAGATGGGCTACGGCTTCCACCCGCTGGGGGCCTGGTGCGCCAATACCGCCGAGTCGCTGGCGATGCTGCTGCGGCCGGGCAACGCCGGATCCAATACCTTCGCCGACCATCTCGCCGTGCTGACCGCGGCGCTCCGCCAGATCCCGGCCCGGATGCGGTCGCGGCTGCTGGTCCGCGTCGACGGGGCCGGCGCCAGCCACGACCTCATCGATCACCTGCTGTCCCTGTGCACCCGGCGCCGCACCGTGCTGTTCCTCCGGGTGGGCCATCACCGAGGCCGATGAGCAGGCGATCGGGCTGCTGGCCGCCAGCGCCTGGCAGGCCGCGATGGACCAGGACGAGGTGGTGCAGCACGACAAGCACGTCGCCGAGATCACGCACCTGAACAGCCGGGCCACCGGATGGCCTGATGGCCTGCGGTGGATCGTGCGCCGCACCAGGCCCTCGCGCCGGCAGGCCAGGAACCTGACCGCCTTCCAGCGCGCCACCGGCTGGCGGTACTCCATCATCGTCACCAACATCCCCGCGCGCGGGATACCCGGCGTGCCCGGCAGCCACCACGCCCAGTTCATCGACGTCCTGCACCGCCAGCACGCCGTCGTCGAGGACGGGGTACGCGCCGCGGAATCGATGGGCCTGCGCAATTTGCCGTCGAAGACCTGGGTGGTGAACTGCGGCTGGGTGCTGGCCGCCAACCTCGCCGCCGACCTGGCCGCCTGGTGCCGCCTGCTCGGCCTGTACGACTGCGCGGACCTCAAGGACGCCGAGCCGGACACGCTGCGCTACCGGCTGCTAAGCCTGCCCGCCCGGCTCGTCCGCCACGCCCGGCAGCGCGTGCTGAAGATCAGCCGCACCTGGCCCTGGAAGGAGGCATTCCTGGCCTGCTGGCACCGCCTGTGCGCACTACCCGCACCCGCCTGACCAGCCACCCCGTCCACGCGACCCGGAAAGGAGGCCGCCCCGGCGCAGTCGGAGCCGGTGCCGCCCCGGGCACACCGGGTAGCACCGCCACCCGCCCGGGAACATGCGAACAGGACAAACAGCCGAAAACTGGCACAACACGATCAGCTGTTCCATCTTGGCGATCTCGCCGTTGAGGGCTGCGATGATCACCGTCAGGGAGCTGACGGTGGCGGCGTAGACGGCGGCAACCGGCTGCGGCTGGTCCAGCTGCCCGGCGCGCAGCGCGGCCAGGATGGCGTCGGTCTTGCCGGCGATGTCGCGGCGACGGGCGCGCTTGAGCGCAGCGGCCACCTGCGCCCGGGTCAGCCTGGCGGCCCGGGCCGGGCCGGGGGCCTTGGCCAGCAGCTCCAGCGCATCAGGCGCATCCAGGTCCTCGAAGGCCTCCAGCGCGGCGGGGAAGTACTCCCGCAGCTGGTGCCGCAGCCGCTGCACCTGCCGGGTCCGCTCCCAGATCAGCGTCTGGTGGACGCGGGCGGCCACCTTGATGGCCTGGGCCTCGGCGCTGTCACCGGCCACCGGCCGCAGCTGATGGGAGTCGGTGCGCACCATGTCCGCCATGGTGTGCGCGTCGGCCTTATCGCTTTTGGCCCCGGAGGTGACGTGCCGTTCCCGGTACCGGGCCACCTGCCGCGGGTTGATCGCGTAGACCGTATAGCCCGCCGCGCGCAGCGCCATCACCCACAGGCCCCGGTCGGTCTCGATGCCGACCGCCACCTCACCCGGCTCGGTATCCGGCCCAGCGAACTGGCCGATCAGCGCGTGGAAGCGGGTGATCCCGGCGATCCCCTCCGGGAGCCGCGCCCGGCCCAGCACCCGGCCCTGCTCGTCTTGCACCTCGATGTCGTGATGATCTTCAGCCCAGTCATCGCCGGCGAACAGCACACCAGCCTCCCCTCGATCCGTCACATCAATTAACAGCCGCGGCAGCGGGAGGAGAACACCAACGGCCTAATGGATCAGTGCTCACGCCGCAGGCGGGCACGACACCCCTTCAGTGGTACTGCTCTCCTCACGGCCAGGCGAGGGCACGGTCTCTGCATAGGGCTGGACAGTCCGCCCAGGCTCCGGGAGTGCTCACTCGCCGGCCGCTACCGGATCCGAGTCTGCCCTGTGGTCGACCCGGTACCTCCCATTAGGCTTCCCGACTTGGCCGAGGCCGGCGCCTTCATCGTTATCCACTTTTCCACAGTCTCGCCCGTCCACAGCCTCACAGCGGCTGACCAGCCTGTTTACCCAAAGCATCCACAGGGCTATCCACAGGGCGCTAGCGTTGCACCCCCGGGGCTGGCGTGATAGGAGCGTGCTCTCATGCTGGCCCTGGGCTCCCGTACAGCGGTCAGCCTGCCCGCCATCGTTACCGTCCAGGCCAGCAGCCGTCCGCGCACGTGCCCCGACTGAGTGACGAAGTGAGTGAGGATCGCCACCGCCAATGGCGGACGCCGGCCGGCGCGCGGACGGCCTGCCGCAGGCCATGCCTGCTGCCGGCGCTGGCAGCCAGCGCCGGTACCTGGCTTCGGGTCGAACGGGGTCACCGCGCACAGGCCCGGGGGCATCGGGGTATGGCCGGCCCGGGGCCGGAGCGCGCGGGCGGTGATCGCCGCGCGACGGCTGTTGCGCCAGGAGGCGACCTGCGGCGGACCTGAAGATTCAAGGCTTCCGGGGACCAGGGGCCAGGACAACCAGGGAGTTCCCGCAGGGACCGGGGATCCCGGCCGGGCCGGTAGCAGAGCCATCGGCACCGGGCCATGTAGCCTTCACCAGGTCCGCCATCCGGACCCTCGCGCGTCCGGGACGAAGAGGCCCCCGGGTTCAGATCCGGCCACCCCGGCCCCCGTCACGGCCCTGCCCGGTGGTTGCGCTGCTGGCCCGGCGGGCACATGCTGATCAGCAAAGAGCCCGGAAGCCGGCGAGCGGCGCCCGGACCGCCGCTGAGCAGCCGACCGAGCGGAGGATCGAATGCTTGCCTTCATCTTGTTCCTGGTGATCGTGGCCATCGTGCTGGGCATCGTGGGCGTCGTCGTCAAGGGCCTGCTCTACCTGCTGTTCATCGGCATCGTGGTGTTCCTCGCCGGGCTTCTCCTCGGCACCCTGCGAACGCGGCGCCGCAGCCGCCGCGCCCGGTAACCCCTCCCCACGCCTGCTGATACCGGGCAGACGCGGCGCAGCACCAAAGTGCAGCAACCGGACCGATCTCAACCGGCGGTTTCTAGCGGTCGTCGCAACCCCAGAACCCATCGGGTGTTGCGACGACCGCTAAACCGCCATCTGGCGTGACCACGTGCTCGTGCATCTCGGCGCGCTCATCCGTGCGTATCACGATGCCGCGGCGACGTTTCCGTGGGCTGGCCGTGAATGGATGTTCGAGCCCCGGCAGCCTGCTGAGACGGTCTGTCACAATGAACTCTTCCCGTGGAACACCGTCTTTCGGTCGGGCAAGCCGGTGGCCTTCATCGATTGGGACACCGCGGCGCCGGGGCCTCGCGCTTGGGACCTCGGACTCGCTGTGTGGCGTTGGGTACCGTTTTCGCGTGACGAGAAGTGTCGAGCAATCGGACTCCCGACCGGAATCGCGGAGAAGGCGCGCCGGTTTCGCTTGCTGCTCGACGCCTACGGTATCGAGCCTGACATCGGCATCGTCCTGGCAGGGATCGAGCGGATGCGGAATTTCCTGGACCATTTGTCGAGGTTGGTCGCCGACGGTTCTGAGTGGGAGGTGGAGCTCGCTCGTCGCGGTGTGCTGGACGAGTTGGCGCTTGAGATCGCATGGGTGAAGGAGCACGCTGCTGCCCTTGTGGAGTCGTGACCGGCAAGCGGGTGCGCCACCGCCGGCCCCCGGCCGCGGCTGCGGCAGAGGCAGGGCATGGTCATGGCTGGCTGTGGATGGCGATGGGATTATCACCGGGGCTGCTGGGCGGGGGTCCCAGGATCGTGCAACCTACCTTGGCCATGGCAGTGGCCACGGCGTCGGGCGTGCAGGCCCAGTCGTCCGGCGGTGGGTTCCGCAGATCCCACCCTGCTTCCAGAACGCATACTTCCCGCTGCTCATCCCGCAGAGCTACATGGAGCGCGAGGCTGAGCACGTCGAGGGGTTCGCGCCGGAGTTGTTCACGGTCACCCACCCGGGCGGCAAGGAACTGGAGGAGCCACTGGTCATCCGGCCGACGTCGGAAACGATCACCGGGTAGATGATGGCCAAGTGGATCAGCTCCTACCGGGACCTGGGCTTACTGAGCCGCTGCCGGGCGGCCAGGCGCGGGGCGCGTGCCCGGGCATGCGGCTGCTCTTGCGTGACCGGTCCGGCCGCATCATTCTTGGACTTGGACTAGGTAATGGCGAGGTCATCGTGACTACCCTGGGGCAGGCTCATGGCCGGTGATAGATATGAGCGAAACCGGGTCCTCGGCTTCCCCGTAGGAACCAACCCGCATGCCCGGCCGGGCCGGGAACCGGCCGGGCCGGACCGGGAACCGCAGCGGGTGATGGGAATTCCCGTCGACGGCCTCGGTCCCGTCGACCTCGACTGGCTGCGGTCATGGGCGCATCCCGTCCGTGTGTACCAGCGATGGATGCGGCGGCGGCGCCCGGGTCCCTACCCCACGGACGACGATCCCCGGGAACATCGCCACTTACCCGAACCCCAGAAACCCTGGTCCTGCAGCTCCGCGAATCCGGCCTGCACCGGGGGCAACATCAGCCCGGCCCAGCTGGCCGGGCTCTGGAATGGCGAAACGGCCTAGAGACGGTCGCGGAGGGAAACGGCCATGACCGAACACGCGGTCCGGGTGACGCGGTCGGGACCCGTCACCACCGGCCACGATGGCCGCCAGCCAGGCCGCGGGGCGGGCATAGCAGACCATGGTCAGCCTCTCTTCGCGTGCCGTCGAGGGGTGGCCGTGCGCCGTTGCCGCCAATACCTGGATCGCTCAGATGGGCGGAAAGGTCAAGACCCGGTGTCGGCCGGCCGTGAGCGCAGCATGATGAAGGCGAGCAGGCCGGCCGCCAGCGCCAGCGCGGCCGACAGGGACAGAGCCGCGTGCAGGCCGTCGTGGAAGGCCGTGTACGCCGCCCCGATCACCTCCTGGACCACCTTACCGAACCCCGCGTAGGCCGCGGTGTTCTTCGGGATGGCGCCGGTCTCGATGGCGGTGATCACCAGGCCCTGGAACTGGGGCGGGACGCCCAGGTGGTTCATCTGGGTGATCAGGCTGGCGTGCAGCTGGGAGTACACCAGGGAGCCGAGGATCGCCACCCCGGTGACGGCGCCGATCTCCCGGCTGGTGTTGGTGGCCGACGCGGCCATGCCGGACCGTTCCGGCGGCACCGCGGACAGCACCGCGGAGGTGATCGGCACCACGGTGGTGCCGATGCCGATGCCCGCCAGCGCGAGCGCCACCGTCAGCAGCGCGTAGTCGGGGTTCGGGGACAGGTAGTGGTCGGTCAGGAACAGTCCGCAGGCCAGCAGCACGCAGCCGATCGTGATCGACCAGCGCGGCCCGGCCGCTGCCGTCCAGCGTCCGGCCAGCAGCGACGCCGCGATCATCAGCGCGGTCATCGGCAAGAACACGGCCGCGAGCCGGTAGCCCGACGTGGACACCACCTCGACCAGGTACAGCGCGGTGAAGAAGAAGATGGCGAACGTGGCGAAGTACGTGCAGAACGCGGCGATGTTGGCCGTGGTGAACTCCGGGACGCGCAGGAAGCGCAGGTCCAGCAGCGGATGCCGGGCCCGGCGTTCCCACCAGCCGAACGCGGCGAACATGACCGCGCTCAGGCACAGCAGCGCGATCACGGCCGGCGACCCGAACCCCGCCGACTCCGCGTCGATGATCGCGAACACGAACGTGGCCAGGGCGCCTGCGCCGAGCAGCGTGCCCGCCGTGTCCACGCGCGCCGCGGTGGGGTCGGCGCTCTCTGGCAGGATGACCGCCGCGACGATGAGCGCGGCCAGGCCGAACGCCAGGTTGAACCAGAAGATGCCCCGCCAGCTCCAGACCCCGACGAGCACGCCCCCGACCACCGGCCCGGCCGCCAGCGCGAACCCGGACGTCGCGGCCCACACGCCGATCGCCCGGCTCCTGGCCCGGTCCTCCGGGTACAGGTGGCGGAGCATGGACAACGTGCCGGGCTCGCTGGCCGCGGCGCCCAGGCCCATCACCGCGCGGCCCGCGATGAGCGTCTGGACGTTGGGGGCGAGCGCGCACAGCACCGAGCCGGCGCAGAACACCCCGGCCCCGGCCAGCATGACCTTCTTCCGGCCGAGTTCATCCCCGATCATCCCGCAGGCCAGCATGATGCTGGCGAAGGTGAGAGCGTAGGCGCCGACGACCCACTGCAGGTCCGCCACGTTCGTCTTCAGGCTGGTCTGGATGTCCCCGAGCGCCACGCTGACCACCGTGTTGTCCAGGAACGTCAGGAAGAGCAAGGTGCACAGCGTGGCCAGGGCCAGGGCCTGGCCGCCCCGGGATGTGGCGCCGCCCGCGCCGGGCCGGCCGCCGGAGACGGTTTCCGCCCGGCTGGCCACCAAGCGGCCGTGCCTCAGCCGGCTGAACTGCATGCCGATGGCACCGAGCCGCCGGGTATGAGCTTGAGCAGGCCGCACAGGCTGGCGGTGCCGACCTTCCAGGTGCCGCCCTGGTTGACCGACGTGCCCTTCCGGTTGGACAGCAGGCTCGACCCGCTGGACGTGATGGTGTAGGTCACGGTGGCCGAGGTTGGGGAGTTCACCGTCACGGCGGTGACCTTGGCGCCGATGTTGCTGGCCAGCGGCAGGCTGTCGAACGCCTTGATGGCCGGCTCCAGGAGCTTCCCGTTCTGCAGCAGCGTGACCTTCTCCGCGACCGGGGTGCTGGAGTCGAAGAACTTCTCCCAGTTCGCGGTGATCTCCGCCACGGCGGCCGAGTTGCCGCCGGCCGAGGTGCTCGCCGAGGCCGAGCTCGCGGGGGCGGAAGAAGAGGCCGGGGCGCTCGGGGACGAGGTGGACGCGGACGTGCCGCTGGAACTGCTGCTGCAGGCGGCGGCCGTCAGGGCGAGCGCCAGGACCAACGCCGGCGCCAGGGTAGACCGGCGAGCCAAAAGCCTGAATCGCATGCCACGCCTCCTAGGTCCCGGCCGGAGGTGCTGCCGAAACGTTGGCATTCTGAACCGAACTCACGTGCGTGCTCAGTCTGCCCCGAATGTTTCCCAGGGTGCGGCTGGTTACCCGCCGCTGGCCGACGTGCGCGTCAGGGTAGGCGCGCCCGGATTTCCGCGCACCATCCGGTGACGCCGGCTCTACCAGCGGAAATGCACGAACAAGCGGCCGAAGTTCTTGGAGTCCTTCTCCACCCGGTGGTATTTCGCTTTGATCTCTTTCTGCTCGAGGAACCGCAGCACGTGCTTCTTGAGCTGTCCGGAGCCCTTGCCCGGGATGATCTCGACGAGCGGCGCCTTCTTCGCCTCGGCCTCGTCGATGATGGCCCGCAGCGCCCGATCGATGTCCTGCCCGCGGTTGTAGATGTCGTGCAGGTCAAGCTTCAGCTTCATGGTCACCGCCAGCGCTCTGGGGCCCGCGGCCGGTAAGGCCTCGCGGGAACAGTACCGCGATGATCGACGCGACCGTGCCGGCCGGCGTGTCCGCGGGGACCACGCGGATGACCCGCTCGTCCGGCCCGGGCGGCTCCAGGGCCGCCAGCTGGGTGCCGAGCAGCTGTTCGGGGAAGAAGTGGCCGGCCCGGGCGGCCAGCCGCCGGGCCAGCACCTCGCTGTCCGCGGCCAGGAAGATCATCTGGGCTTCGGGACGGCCGTCGAGCAGCAGGTCCCGGTAGCAGCGCCGCAGCGCGGAGCAGCCGACGACGGCGGACTCCTGCCGGGCGATGTGCTCGTCCATCCAGGCGGCGATGGCCCGCAGCCACGGCCGGCGGTCCCCGTCGGTCAGCGGGATCCCGGCCCGCATCTTCTCGATGCTGGCGGCCGGGTGAAAGTCGTCGGCATCGGCGAACGGCCAGCCCAGGCGTCCGGCCAGCATGGCGCCGACCGTCGTCTTTCCGCTGCCGGACACGCCGGCCACGATCACGATCATCGGGTTCCGCAATTCCTGAGCTCGTTGAGAGCCTGCTGAGAAAGTCCGGATGCATACTCGGAACGCGGCCGCAGCGGCCGGACCTCCTGCAGGAAAGATACTGCCATGCCATTCACAAGGCCGCGCCACTGGCTGAGGTGGCTCATCGGAGCCACCGCCGCCGTCGCCATCCTGGCGGCGGCCGGTCCGTTCGTCTACATCCATTTCTTCAACGCCGCGCCGGCCGCGCTGTCGCTGCCGCCGTCGGGCAGCGGCTCGGCGTCAGCCTCGCCTTCGTCCACCGCGACAGCGAACACCGCCACCACCGGATCGGTGGCCGGCACCTGGACGATCGGCTCCGGCTCGGTCGTCGGCTACCGGGTCAACGAGGTGCTGCTCGGGCAGAACGCCAGCGCCGTCGGCCGGACCACGTCGGTCACCGGGCACCTCACCATCGCGGGCAGCACCGCCACGGCCGCCAGCTTCAGCGTCCCGATGACCACCGTGCACAGCGACAAGAGCCAGCGGGATGCCCAGTTCGACGGCCGGATCATGGACGTGTCCCAGTACCCGACCGGAACCTTCACGCTGACCAGCCCGATCGACCTGGCCCCGGTGCCGTCAGCCGGGGCGGTCCGGAGTTACACCGCGCACGGCAAGCTGACGCTGCACGGCACCACCCGCACGGTGACGTTCACCTTGACCGCCGAGCGCACCGGAAGCCAGGTCAAGGTGGCCGGGGACATCCCGGTGCTGTTCTCGGACTACAACATCCAGAACCCGAGCTTCGCCGGCTTCGTGACCACGCAGGACCACGGCCTGCTCGAGTTCCTCCTGGTCTTCACCAAGGCCAGCTAGGAGGCGGCCATGGTCCCCTGCCGCGCCGCAGCGATCGTAGCGTGGGAGATACTTGGAACGAAGGCTGATCCGCGCGACGCGGGAGGTGATGCGAGGCTCATGGGAACCCGCAGCTGGATCGGGTCGTGGCCGGTCTACCGGCAGCTGACCGGGACCGACCGCGGCGGGCTGGGCGCCGCCGCCAGGAGCGACCGCCGCCGCCAGGCCCGGACGAGCACCGCCGACGCCGTGGTCAAGTCGGTCTGCCCGTACTGCGCGGTGGGCTGCGGGCAGCAGGTGTACGTCAAAGGCGGGCAGGTCGTCCAGATCGAGGGCGACCCCGACTCCCCGGTCAGCCGCGGCCGGCTGTGCCCGAAGGGCTCGGCCAGCCTGCAGCTCACCACGGGAGGCTCGCGCCAGTACCGGGTGAGATACCGCAGGCCGTTCGGGAAAAAATGGGAAGACCTCGACCTGGACACGGCCATGGACATGATCGCCAACCGGGTCCTGGCCGCCCGCCGGCACGGCTGGCAGTGGGAGGCGGAAGGGGCCCGGACCCGGCGGACGCTAGGGTTCGCCAGCCTGGGCGGCGCGACGCTGGACAACGAAGAGAATTACCTGATCAAGAAGCTGTTCACGGCGCTGGGCGCGATCCAGATCGAGAACCAGGCGCGGATATGACACTCCTCCACCGTCCCCGGTCTGGGGACTAGCTTCGGCCGCGGCGGCGCGACCACGTTCCAGCAGGACCTGCAGAACTCCGACTGCATCCTCATCGAGGGCTCGAACATGGCTGAGTGCCATCCGGTGGGGTTCCAGTGGGTGATGGAGGCCAAGGCACGCGGCGCGACGGTGATCCATGTTGACCCGCGGTTCACCCGGACCAGCGCGCTGGCCGACCTGCACGTCCCGCTGCGCGCTGGTTCGGACATCGCCTTCCTCGGCGGGATCATCAACTACGTCCTGGCCGATGAGAAGTACTTCCGGGAGTACGTGGTCGCCTACACCAACGCGGCGGTGATCTTGACGGAGGATTTCAAGGACACCGAGGACCTGGACGGGGTGTTCTCCGGGCTGGACCGCGAGCACCGCGCCTACGACTTCGAGGCCTGGCGCTACCAGGGGGCCGAGGTGTCGGCGGCGGCCGGGGAGCGCGACCGTCCCGCTGACGCCGAAGACCCCGGTGAGCCCGGCGAGGACGGGTCCGCGCACCGCGAGGTCCGCCGGGCCGGCCGCGGCGAGGCGCACGGCTCGGGCGGCGCCGCGGCCCACCCGGACCCGGACCGGGACGAGACGCTGCAGCACCCGCGGTGCGTGTTTCAGGTGCTCAAGCGGCACTTCGCGCGGTATACCCCCGAGCTGGTCCAGCAGGTCTGCGGGGTGCCGCCGGACACGTTCGCCCGGGTCTGCGAGCTGGTGACGCAGAACTCCGGACCCGACCGCACCACGGCGCTCGTCTACAGCGTCGGCTGGACCCAGCACACCGTGGGCACGCAGTACATCCGCACCGCCGCCATCTTGCAGTTGCTGCTGGGCAACATCGGCAGGCCCGGCGGCGGCATCCTGGCGCTGCGCGGGCACGCCTCGATCCAGGGCTCCACCGACATCCCCACCCTTTTCGACCTGCTGCCCGGCTACCTGCCCATGCCGCACGTGCAGGGGAACGAGGACCTGGCCGCCTACGTGGCCGCCGAGAGCACCGACAAGGGCTTCTGGGCGGACATGGGCGCGTATATGGTCAGCCTGCTCAAGGCCTGGTGGGGCGACGCGGCCACGGCGGACAACGATTTCTGCTACGACTACCTGCCCCGGCTGACCGGCAGCCACAGCACCTACGAGACCGTGGTCGCGCAGATCGAGGGCCACTGCCGGGGTTACTTCCTGTTCGGGGAGAACCCGGCCGTCGGCTCGGCCAACGGCCGGATGCAGCGGTTCGGCCTGGCCGGCCTGGACTGGCTGGTGGTACGGGACCTGGTCATGATCGAGAGCGCGACCTTCTGGCAGAACGGGCCGGAGATCGAGACCGGGGAGATGAGCACAGAGGACATCGGCACCGAGGTGTTCTTCCTGCCCGCCGCGGCGCACACCGAGAAGAACGGGTCGCTCACCAACACCCAGCGGATGCTGCAGTGGCACCACGAGGCGGTCGAGCCCGCCGGGGAGGCGCGCAGCGACCTGTGGTTCACCTACCACCTCGGCCGCAAGATCAGGGCGAAGCTGGCCGGCTCGGCCGACGAGATGGACCGGCCCTTGCTGGACCTCACCTGGGACTACCCGGTCGAGGGAGCGCTGGCCGAGCCGTCGGCCGAGGCGGTGCTCGCGGAGGTCAACGGCTGGGATGGCCAGCGGCGGCCGCTGTCCTCGTACACCCAGCTCAGCGACGAGGGGTCCACCGCGTGCGGCTGCTGGATCTACTGCGGCGTGCGGGCCGACGGCGTGAACCAGGCCGCCCGGCGCACGCCTGGATCCGAGCAGAGCTGGGTCGCGCCCGACTGGGGCTGGGCCTGGCCGCTGAACCGGCGCATCCTCTACAACCGCGCCGCGGCCGACCCCGGCGGCAGGCCGTGGAGCGACCGCAAGGCGCTGGTCTGGTGGGACGCTGACGCGGGGAAGTGGACCGGGCACGATGTGCCGGACTTCGTCCCCGACCGGGCGCCGTCCTACCGGCCGCCCGACGACGCCACCGGCGTCGACGCCATCTCCGGCATCGACCCGTTCATCCTGCAGGCCGACGGCAAGGCCTGGCTGTTCGCCCCCGCCGGCCTGGTGGACGGCCCGCTGCCCGCGCACTACGAGCCGCAGGAATCCCCGTTCGCCAACCCGCTCTACGGCCAGCAGCGCAACCCGGTCCGGGAGATCATCAGGCACCCGCAGAACCCACTGCAGCCGTCCGGGCGCGAACTGGGATCGGCGGTGTTCCCTTACGTCGCCACCACCTACCGGCTCACCGAGCATCACACCGCGGGTGGCATGTCCCGCATGCTGCCCTACCTGTCGGAGCTGCAGCCGGAGTTCTTCTGCGAGGTCTCCCCGGAACTCGCCGCCGAGCGGGACCTGGAGAACGGCGGATGGGCCACGATCGTCACGGCGCGGGCCGCGATCGAGGCCCGGGTCCTGGTCACCGCGCGGATCCGGCCCATCGACGTGCAGGGCCGCCGGCTGCACCAGATCGGGCTGCCCTATCACTGGGGCGCCAACGGCCTGACCGCCGGCGACTCCGCGAACGACCTGGCCCACCTGGCCCTGGACCCGAACGTGCACATCCAGGAGGTAAAGGCGCTGGCCTGCGACATCCGGCCGGGACGCCGCCCGCGCGGGCCCGCGCTGCGGCAACTGGTACGCGAATACGCGCAGCGGGCGGGCATCACCGGCGACACCGGCACGGAGGTGTGAGATGAGCATCGACCCCGCCGCCCGGGCGGGCCATGTCGACCACCCCGCCCGGACGGGCTTCTTCACCGACACGTCGGTCTGCATCGGGTGCAAGGCCTGCGAGGTGGCCTGCAAGGAGTGGAACGCGGTGCCCGAGGACGGCCTGAGCCTGTCCGGGATGTCGTATGACAACACGGTGGGCCTAGGCGCGTCGACCTGGCGGCACGTGGCGTTCATCGAGCAGCCGGGCGATGCCGCCCACGGCGTGCGCTGGCTGATGTCCAGTGACGTGTGCAAGCACTGCACCGAGTCGGCCTGCCTGGACGTGTGCCCGACCGGGGCGCTGTTCCGCACCGAGTTCGGCACCGTGGTGGTCCAGGACGATGTGTGCAACGGCTGCGGGTACTGCGTCCCGGCCTGCCCGTTCGGCGTGATCGGCCGCCGCGAGGAGGACGGCCAGGCGCACAAGTGCACGCTGTGCTACGACCGGCTCGGCGCCGGCCTCGAACCCGCCTGCGCCAAGGCCTGCCCGACCAAGTCGATCCAGTTCGGCCCGGTGGAGGAGTTGCGCGCGCGGGCCCGGCTGCGGGTCCAGGACCTGCGCGCCGCCGGGCAGGACCAGGCCCGGCTGTACCTCGACGACCCGGCCGACGGCATCGGCGGCGGCGGGGCGTTCTTCCTGCTGCTGGACGAGCCCGAGGTGTACGGGCTGCCGCCGGACCCGGTCGTCACCACCCGGGACCTGCCGGGGATGTGGAAGCATGTCGCCGTCGCCGCGGCGGGCCTCGCCGTCACCGCGGTCGCGCTCGGCCTGGGCAGGCGGCGGTGAGGCCGCCGGTGAGCGTGCCGGTCCGCCGCCGGGACGGCCTGCGTCGCCGCCGGGGCGAGCGGCCGATGGTGCCCGACGCGGAGTTCACCTCCTACTACGGCCGCCCGGTGATCAAGGAACCGGTATGGCGGGCGCCGGACGTGCCCGGGTACCTGTTCCTCGGCGGCCTCGCGGGCGCGTCGTCGGTGCTGGCGGCCGGCGCGCACCTGTCCGGGTACGGCGAGCTGGCCCGGGTGGCCAAGGTCGGCGCCCTCGGCGCGATCAGCCTGTCCGGCGTCGCGCTCGTGCACGACCTGGGGCGGCCCGCGCGGTTCGCCCACATGCTGCGGGTCTTCAAGCCGAGTTCGCCGATGAGCGTCGGCTCCTGGCTGCTGGCCGGGTACGGCCCGGTCGCGGGCGCCGCCGCGGTGTCGGAGCTGACCGGGATCCTTCCGGCGGCCGGAACCGCCGCCACGCTCGGCGCGGGCCTGCTCGGGCCGGCCGTCGCGACCTACACCGCCGCGCTGCTCTGCGACACGGCCGTCCCGGCCTGGCACGACGGCTACCGGGAGATGCCGTACGTGTTCGCCGGGTCGGCGGCCAGCGCCGCGGGCGGTCTCGGGCTGCTCGCCACCCGCCCCGCCGACGCGAAACCCGCCCGCGACCTGGCCGTTCTCGGCGCCTCGGTCGAGCTCATCGGCAAGCGCCTGCTGGTCGGCCGCCTCGCCCGGACCGAAGGCCAGAGCCTCGCGGAGCCCTACGAGACCGGGACGACCGGCGCCATCCTGCGGCTCGCCGAGTTCCTGACCGCGGGCGCGCTGGCGGGCGCGGTGGTCGGACGGCGCAGCCGGGCCATCTCCGCGCTGGCCGGCGGGTCGCTGCTGGCGGCGTCGGCGCTGACCAGGTTCGGGATCTTCGAGGCGGGCATGGCCTCGGCCCGGGACCCGAAGTACACGATCGTGCCGCAGCGCCGCCGGTCCCGGCCGGAATGAACTGGCGGCCCTCGCTGTTACCGGTTATAGCCATATTTCGATGCGGTGCCCGCCAAACGCGGGGCACGGCCCAGCTCCGTCAGTCGACGTCGAGCCAATGACGAAATCTGTCCGCAGCGTTTTCCCGCATTCCCCGCTGGCCCATCCGCCCAGCTAACCGGGTTTAGCTGCCATCCGAGGCGCCTTCACGCCAGCGATTCTTCCGGCCTGCGCGAATTCAGCGCGGCCGCATTCACCGTCGCAGAAAGGAATCTGGTCATGACGGCAACCATCCAGGAAAAAACCATCCCGCCCCAGGCCGGACCGGCCGCCGCCGTCGCGGTATCCGGCATCGTCGAAATGGCCGACGGCCACGCGCTCCTGCGCACCTCCGGCTACCGGCGCAGCCCGGACGACGTGTACGTCTCCGCCGGGCAGATCCGGCAGTACGGGCTCAGGAAGGGCGACCTGATCGAAGGGACGGCCCGCCCCCAGGCGCGCGGCAAGTTCAGGCCGCTGGCCGGGGTCGACACCGTCAACGGCAGGCCGCCCGGCCAGGCCCGCCCGCACTTCGACGACCTGACCCCGCTCTACCCCGACCAGCGCCTGCGCCTGGAAGACGGGGACGCGTCGGCAACGGCGCGGATCATCGACCTGATCGCCCCGATCGGCAAGGGGCAGCGGGGTCTCATCGTGGCCCCGCCGAAGGCCGGCAAGACGATGGTGCTGCAGGCCATCGCGACCGCGATCGCGAACAGCCACCCCGAGGTCGAGCTGATGGTGGTGCTGGTCGGCGAGCGGCCGGAGGAGGTCACCGACCTGCGCCGGACGATCCGCGGCGAGGTCATCTTCTCCACCTTCGATCAGTCGCCCGAAGATCACATCCGGGTCGCCGAGCTGGCCATCGAACGGGCCAAGCGCCGGGTGGAACTCGGCGCCGACGTGGTGGTGCTGCTCGATTCCATTACCCGGCTCGGCCGCGCCTACAACCTGGCCGCCCCGGCCAGCAGCCGGACCCTGGCCGGCGGGGTCGCGGCCTCCGCCCTGCAGCCGCCGCGCCAGTTCCTCGGCGCCGCGCGCAACGTCGAAGAAGGCGGCTCCCTCACCATCGTGTCCACCGCGCTCGTCGACAACGGCTCACGCCTTGACGACGTACTGTTCGAGGAGTTCAAGGGCACCGGCAACATGGAGCTGAGGCTCCGCCGCGAGCTGGCCGAGAAGCGCATCTTCCCGGCGATCGACCCGATGCCCTCCGGCACCCGCCGCGACGAGCTGCTGATGGCCCCCGGCGAATACCAGGCCGTGGGCAAGCTGCGCCGCGCGCTCGGCGCCCTGGACTCCCAGCAGGCCCTCGAACTGCTCTTGGACAAGACCAGGGACACCGGGTCCAACCCGGAATTCCTCCGCCAGATCCAGCGGTAACCTACTGCCGCTCGCGGTCTGCCCGGCATGCACCGATGATGCGGGGCCAGCCCGATCGTCATAACCCGTGCGCAGTCCCCGGAAGGAGAGCCATGCCTGATCAGACCACTGGCGGCCGCTACCTGCGTCCCGCGGTCATGACCGCGGCCGGAACCTGCCAGCCGCTGCTGGCGGACCTGCCGCGCGGCGTCGCCGCCCTGGCCAGCGTGTGCCACGGCCTGCTGATCCACGAGCACATCGCGGGCGCGTACGGTGCCGCCCTGACCGGTGAGCGGCGGGCCAGCGTGCATATCCGCCCCGTCGCCGCGCTGCTCGGGCGGATGATGGCCGAGGACGACCGCCCGCTCACCGTCGCCCGCGAGCCCGGCGGCCGGCTGGCGGGCAACTGCCGCCACTTCACCGTCCTCGCCGCGGCCATGCTGCGCGCGCAGGGCACGCCCGCCCGGGCCCGGTGCGGGTTCGGCGGCTACTTCGGCTCCGGCACCTTCGAGGACCACTGGGTCTGCGAGTACTGGGACCAGGCCGCCGCGGGCTGGAAGCTGGCCGACGTCCAGATCGACGACGTCCAGCTCAAGCTGTTCGAGGTCGACTTCGACCTGATGAACGTGCCGCGTGACAGGTTCCTGATCGCGGGCGACGCCTGGCGGCTGTGCCGCAGCGGCGGCGCGGACCCGGCCGGGTTCGGGCTGAGCCTGCTGAACGAGGGTGGCTACTGGTGGATCGCCGCCAACCTGGTCCGCGACGTGGCCGCGCTCAACAACATGGAGATGCTGCCCTGGGACGTCTGGGGTGCCATGCCCGCCCCGGACGAGACCATCAGCGACGAGCAGAACGCGTTCTTCGACCGGCTGGCCGAGCTCACCCGCGACCCCGACGCCGCGTCCGCCGACCTGACCGGGGCCTACTCCGGCGACGCCCGCCTGCGCGTCCCCGCCACCGTCTACAACGCTATCCTGAACCGCCCCGAATCCGTGCTGCCGCCGGACATGCTATAACGGGTGGCGTCCAGCGCGAGCCGAGGGCGGTGGCAGCTGAGAACCTGGCGGGCCAGGGTCATCCGGCGGGTCGCGCATCCCGGCCGGGGGTTCACCCAGGGGCTGATCGAGGCCGGCGGGACCGTCTGGGAGTCCACCGGGCAGTATGGTCAGTCGGCGCTGTGCCGGTACCAGCTCGGCGCCGCTGGGACGGAGTGGCGCGCGGCCCTGCCGGCCGAACTGTTCGGCGAGGGCATCTGCCGGGCCGGTGACGTCATCTGGCAGCTGACCTGGCGGGAGCGGGTCGCCCTGCGCTGGGACGCCCGCACCCTCGAGCTGACCGGCCGGGTGCGCTACAACCGCGAGGGCTGGGGCATTTGCGCCGCCGACGGGTACGTCGTGACCAGCGACGGGAGCAGCGAACTGGTCCGCCGCGATCCCGGGGGGCTGAGCCCGCAGCAGGTGATCCGCGTCCGCTGCGAGGGCCGCCGGGTGCTCGGCCTGAACGACCTGGCCTGGTCGGCGGGAACCATCTGGGCCAACGTGGCGGGCACCCACTACCTGGCCGGGATCGACCCGGACAGCGGCGAGGTCACCGACATCGTCAATGCCCGCGCAGCCGCCGAACGGCATCCCGGCCAGCCGCAGGCGATCATGAACGGGATCGCCGCGCTGCCCGCGGCGGGGGAGTTCCTGCTCACCGGGAAGGGCTGGCGGTCGATCAGGCGCGTGCGGCTGACGACGGCCAGGGCCGGGACGTCCCGCCGCGGGCTGCTAGCGGGTCTCAGCCACTGACCCCGATCGGCCGCGGCCCGGCTCACCGGAGCGGTAGCGTCGACCCGTTGACCAGGTTCACCACCTGCCGGGCCCGCAGGCCGGCCCGCACGGCCGGTCCTCAGGACGGATCGGACGGGGCCGCGGGGCCCGGGCCGTTGTTGTGCCCGTTCCATCCGGGCGTGTCCACGTCGGGCACGACGATGCCCGCCGACCACGGCGAGATGGCCGCGGCCGCCGGGGCCGGCACCGGCAGGTTCAGCTGCTCCTGGCTGTGCTCGCGGTGCGCGCGGGCCGCGGCCAGGTGGTACTCGCTGAGCCGGTCGATGAAGCCCGCGTCCTCGTACGGCCTGCCGTCCACCAGCGGGCCCTGGGTGTGCTCCATGACCGCGACGACATCCTCGCCGCTCAGCGTCTTGTGCGTCTCCAGGGCGTGCGCCAGGGCCAGCACGTGGTCCCTGTTCTCCCTGATGATCTGCTCGGTCCGGTCGAGCAGGTTGGTCAGCTTGTCCTCGATCCGGTCCGCGAGTGCGTGCCTGGCCTGGGCCTCGGGGTCCTGTCCCTTCTTCAGCGCGCCGCCCCGGCCGCCGCCTGGCGAGCCCACCTCCAGGCGTTTGGCCGTGGAGTACGACGACACCGTGGTGCCCATGCCCCAGAAGCCCTCCATGAACGAGGCCACCGTGGTCGCGGACTCCAGGTCGCCGGACACGCCGGAGGAGCTGTCGGATTCGAAGAACATCCGCTCGCCGGCCAGCGACGCCAGCGACACCAGGATGTCGGTCTCGTACTCGCTGCGCCACCGGGTGAACTGGTCCTCCGGCGGGATGCTCGCCACCATGCCGAGGTAGTCGCTGCCCTTCTCGATGGTGGCGATGTCGATCTCCATGTGCTGCCTGGTCCGGAACGCGACCAGCGCGTGGCAGGCCTCGTGCACGGCGACGGCGTGCCGCTCGCGCTCGATGTACTCCACGTCCTCGGGCGGCCCGAGCTCCTTGAGCTGCTTGGCCTTGATCACATCCGGCCAGGTGATGACGTCCCGGCCGTTCCTGATCGCGGTGATCAGCGCCTCGTTGACCAGGTCCTTGATGGTGGCGCCGGTGGCGTACGGGGTGATCGTGGCCAGCTTGTCCATCTGCCCGGGGGTCAGCTCATGCTGCACCTTGGCGAAGTACCCCTCGTAGGTGCGGACGCGCCCGGCCTTGGACGGGTAGCCCACCTTGTAGATGCGGTCGATGCGGCCAGGGCGCAGCAGCGCCTCGTCCAGCGCCGACGGCATGTTGGTCGCCATCATCACCAGGATCCGGTACTTGGGCGGCGGCTTGGGCCGCATGCCGAAGATCCGCCTGATGTAACGGTTGACGAAGCCGCGCGGCTTCTTCAGCCCGGACAGCTCGGTGAGCAGCGCCTGCAGCGTGCCCATGCCGCCGCCGTTGCCCCCGTTCATCATCCCGCCGATCATCTGCCGGTTCCGCCGGGTGTCCGGCTCGTCACCGATCTCCGACTCCATCGCCAGCCGGGTCAGCATCCACCGGGTGTCCTCGGACAGGTAGGAGAACCCGTGGCAGCCGGCCGCCGCGAACGGCGCGGGGGTGGCGCGGCCCGGTCCGCCGACGCCGCCGCCCTGGGCCAGCTGGCCGCGGTTGCCCAGCGAGTCCGCCTCGTCGAAGAAGACGATCACGCCGCCGTAGCGCAGCGCGAGCCGGCGCAGCTTGCGGAAGAGCGACTTCACCTTGAGGATGCCGACGCCCATGAACATGTTGATGAACGCGCCCGGGTCCACGAACACGTACGGCCGGCCCGTCTCGCCCGCCACCGCCTCGGCCATCAGCGTCTTGCCGGTTCCCGGCGGCCCCCACAGCAGCAGGCCGCCGGGCACGTAGCCGCCCCGCTCCTCGACCAGCTCCGGGTTCTCCAGGAAGATGATGTTCTCCTTGACCCGCTCGAGCACGTGGTCCTGGCCCCAGACGTCGGAGAACCTGGTCTTGATGTCGTCGGGGTAGTAGACGTCCACCCCGCCCCGGGACAGCAGCCAGAACAGCCCGATGAACTGGAACGCGATGAAGAAGAACGCGAAGGCCAGCTGGAGCACGAACGGAAGCGCCTTCCACAGCAGCTCAGGCAGGCGGAGCAGCGCCAGGATCGGCGTGGTGTGGATGATCTTGCCGATCACCACGGCGATGATCGCGATCCAGAACAGCCAGGTCAGCAGCCGCCAGATGCGGAACCTGGACCAGTCCGAGATCCGCCGGTGAGTAACCCGCTCGAAGCCGCCGAACACCGTCTGGGTCCAGAACCTGTGATAGGCGGCCGAGTGCTCGCTGATGAGGAAGTGAACCTGCCGGAGCAGTTCAAGGCCGATGAGCACGAACACCCACCAGCCGGCCCGCACCTCGATCCGCATGGCGTCGGAGAACCCGACCAGCGGGTCGTTGGCCATGGCCGACCAGACCAGGACGAACCAAAGCAGGACCAGCAGCAGCAGGAACTTGATCCTGTCCCAGAGCGACATCGGCTTGCGGGTCAGCCGATCCTCGTCCCTAGGCCGCCCGCCGGGCGAGGGCGGCTCTCCGGGTGGTCCCTGGGCGATGACGTCCCCGGAGGCCTGGGCCTTATCCATCACGAGCTCCTGATGGTGAACGACGACATCACGTCGTTGATCTCTGTCTGGTCAGTGCTGTAACAGCTGGTGGTGCAGTGCAGCGCGAGGAGGTAGACGACGGTCTGGTCGGCGTTGGTCAGGGCGACCACGTCGAACGTGTCCGTGGTACCGCCGCTCATGGTGTAGTCGTAGGTTTCCCGGACCCCGTGCACGCCCTGGCCGAGCGTGAGCACCTGGTCGCGGAGCTGCTTGAAGCCGGTGAGCGGGAACCCCTGCGCAGCCGCGTTCTGCCTTGCGGTGAAGGTGACCGGGAGGAAGAAGTCGCGCAGCGTGTTATACGACAGCTCGGCGCTCGCGCTCGAGTTGAGCTCGCCGACCTCGGCGAACACGAACGGCGAGGAGGTGCCGAAGGACAGGAAGTCGCCCGCGGTGGGCTTATGGCCGGCCTCGTAGGCGACCGTCCACCCGGCGCCCGAGCTGCCCGCCACGGCTCTCAGCTCGGAGGACAGCGCGGCGTCGCCGATCTTGTGCCAGCCGTACGGGACCTTGAAGTATGTGTTATCGCTCGTGTTGGCCACGTAAGTGTATTGCGGCGCCGCACAGCCGCAGAGCGTGACCCCGAGGAGTAGCGCGCAACCCCCGACGAGGCCCTTTGTGACGCGGTGGGCCTTGCTCGCCAAGAGGTGCGACCTCCACGTAGGGACTACGTAGTGTCAAGTATGACGCCTTCATCCGCAATGGTACAGGTCTTCCCGCTGGGGAACGGCACCGGGACCGGACGACGGCGCTGGCCATGACCTACCTCTCGGTCGATACCCCGCCGGGGCCCGGTTAAGCGCGGACCGGGCTCCGGTTCCCGGGCTCCGGTCCCCGGGCTCCGGCGGCATGCGGCCGGCGTGGTGGCTGTCTACCGTGCGGGCCGCCTGCTAACGTGCGCGATCATCGCCGCCAGCGGCGTCGCGCGGCCCAGCTCCGGGGCCGGCGCAGGGGATCATGTCGTGGAAGCAACGAAGGGCACATAGATGACCACAGCGGAAATCCAGCAACAGATCGAGCAGACCCGGGAGCGGCTCGGCGAGACCGTGGACGAACTGGCCGCCAGGGCCGATGTGGCGGCCCGGGCCCGGGCCCGGGCCGCGGCGATGAAGGCCAGGGCCACCGAGGTATCGGGGCGGGTGCGGCAGAGCCAGGCCATGCAGCGCCGCTGGCCGGCGGCGGTGGCCGTCGGCGCCCTGGTGGCCGGCTCCGCCGTCCTTGTCTGGCGGCGGCGCCGGGCGTTACGCGTTGAGCCCGCGACCTGGCCGGCCCGCCGGTGACGGCGCGGCCGGCCGGGAGCGGGCCGTACCCGTCGGCGCGGGTCATCAGCCAGCGCTGCTCACTCGGCCGGCGCTGCTCACTCGCCGCGCGGGTCACCCGGCCGGCGCGGGTCACCCGGCCGGCGCGGGTCACCCGGCCGGCGGTTTAAGGTCGGGCCATGAACGTGATCCGCAGCGTCGGGCTGTTCGCCGCGGCCGGCCTGGCCGAGATCGGCGGCGGATACCTGATCTGGCGGTGGCTGCGCGAGGGTGCGTCCTGGCCGGTCGGCCTGGCCGGGGCGGTCATCCTGGTGGTGTACGGCATCATCCCCACGTTCCAGGCCTCGGCCGGCTTCGGCCGGGTCTACGCCGCCTACGGCGGAGTATTCGTGATCATGAGCCTGCTCTGGGGCTGGGCCGTGGACGGGCACCGGCCGGACAACTACGACTGGCTGGGCGCCGCCGTGGTGGCAGTGGGCGTCGCGATCATCTTCTTCGCCCCGCGGAGTTAGCGCGCCGTCCCAGCTGGAATTCCATGGATGTGGCGCTCTACCGGATCTATCCGGTAGAGCGCCACTCTCACTGAATCGTGCGCGGCGCTGACCTGCCGCCCGAGCGTATGGATGTGGCAGCGTGCACATCCTTGTGTGCACGCTGCCACAATCATGACAATGTCCGCCGTGCGGAGCTGATGCCTGCGGGTTGGATGGGGCAAGTGATTGATGCGAGTCGCCGGGCGGATGGCTCGGCCTGGGTCAGGCAGGTCACCGGGGCGGCGACACTAGACGGATGATCATGAGCACTCCTGACCCGCGCGACCCGCTCGGGCTGGCAGCGGACGCCCCGCTGCTGGCCGCCTGGCTGGACTGGATGCGCCAGGCCGATGCCGGGCGGCTGACGCCGATGAGCACGCCAGGCCACAAGCAGCGCTATGACCTGGTGGGCACGGTGGTGGCGGGCGACGCGCCACTCTACGGCGCGCTCGATGCCATCAAGCACGCCGACCGCCTGCGGGCCGACGCCGAGGGACGCGCGGCGGCGCTGTGGGGCGCCGACTGGTGCCGGTTCTCGGTGGCCGGATCGACCCACGGCAACCAGACGTTCTGCCTGGCCGTCGGCCAGCCCGGCCAGGAGGTGATCATCACCAGGACGCTGCACAGGTCACTGCTGCTCGGCCTGGTGCTGGCGGGCCTGCGGCCGGTGTGGGTGCGGCCGGAGATCGACCCGGGCTCCGGGCTGCCTGCCGCGGTCGCGGTGCAGACCGTGCGGGACGCGCTGGTCGCGCACCCGGGCGCCTGCGCAGTGATTCTCGGCGACCCGTCCTATGTCGGCGCCACCGGCGACCTGGCCGGCCACGCCCGGGCCGCGCACGAGGCCGGCGTGCCGCTCATCGTGGACGCGGCCTGGGCCGCCTACCTCGGCTTCCACCCGGATCTTCCGGCCCACGCGATCGCCGCGGGCGCCGACGCCCTGGTGACCAGCGCGCACAAGACCCTGCCCGCCTACACCCAGGGTGCGCTGGTGCTGGCCCGGACCAAGCGGCTGGACGCGGCCCGGCTGGAGCGGGCGTTCGACGCCACCCACACCACCAGCCCGGCCGGCTCGATCATGGCAAGCACCGACGCCGCCCGGGCGCTGCTGGCCAGGGACGGGGAGCGGTTGTGCGGCAGGCTGCTGCGCGGGGTGGCCACGGCGCGTAAGCGGCTGCGCGAAGTGCCCGGCGCGGACGTACTGGACGGGCCCGGCGTGGACCCGGCCAAGCTGGTCGTGCTGCTGGCCGGGACCGGGGCGCACGGCGGCTTGGTGGAGGCCGACCTGATCGCCGCGGGCATGCCGGTGGAGATGGGCGACCGGGACACCGTGGTGCCCATCGTGACGATGGCTGACGACGAGGACCGGATCGCGGCGTTCACCGAGGAGCTGATCGCGGCGGTGGAACGGCACCGCGGCCGGCCGCGCCGCCCGGCCGCGACCGCCGCGTGGACGGTGCGGCCGCAGACGGTGCTGGCCCCGCGGGAGGCGTTCTTCGCGTCGAACGAGACCGTCCCGGCGGGCCTCGCCGTCGGCCGGATCAGCGCGGAACTGGTCGCGCCTTACCCGCCGGGCGTGCCGGTGCTGGCGCCGGGCGAGCTGATCACCGCCGAGGCGCAGGCGGCGCTGCGCGAGGCGGCCGCCGACGGAGGCCGGATCGCCTACGCGGCCGATCCCACCCTGGAGTCTTTCCAGGTCGTCGCCGACTGACGGCGCCGGACCGGCGGGTCGCGGGCCCGGCAGCGCCCGCCGCAGCCGGTCCGGGCGCCCCGTCCGCCTCACCCGCCCCGTCCGCCTCATCCCCGCGACCCCGGAAGCGGGCCGCGGCCCGCCCGGTTACTACATCGATCTGGCAGCGATGCTGCCCGGGAGACGCAGGTTATTAAGGCGCGGACTTGCTGGCGGCCCGGCTCGGCCCGCTCCCGCGCACGATCGCGTCATCGTGGACCAAAACCTGCGGAAAACGCAGGTGACGGTCCACGATAATCCGGGCTGTGAAAACAGGGACGGGTGATGCGCGCATCCTGTCCCCTGGGAACCCCGTGGGTTATCTTCCCGCGGGGCCCTGAGCAGCATCAATGGGGCATCCATGCTGTTCGGGCGGCCCTGCGGGCGTGTCCGGGCGGGCTGGAGGTGCGCGAGGGACGCGGGGACGCGGGGGCATCGATATCCGAGTCAGAGCCGGCCTCGCGGGCGTGGCCTGGGCGCTAGCGGCGCTCCGTGAGGTGGCGGCCGGCCAGGGCCGGTCCGCCTGCGCGGAGGACCTCGGCCCGGTCGCCTTCCCGGTCGCCTGACGCGCCCTCGGATGTCCCGAAGGCGTCAGCCTGGGCGCCGTGCTCCTCGTGCACGTACCTGCGGCCGCGCAGCAGCGAGGCCACCGCCGCGATCAGGCAGGCCGCGATCGCGAAGTCGAACGCGATGTCCAGGCCGTGCTGGAACGGCGCCGAGATCAGCGACGGGAAGAACGTGTGGCCGGTCAGGTAGGCGGCGTGGCCGGCCGGCAGCTTGCCGAGGGCGGACCCGAGCAGCATCTGGATCGGGTTGTAGCCGAGCAGCGCGGCGAACATGATGGAGACCGGCGGCAGCGCGGCCAGCCGGGCCGCGTCGGCGGCCGGCACGCCCTGCGCCACCAGGCCGTGGCTGAGCGTCGCGGGCAGCGACGAGGCCAGGCCCAAGATGATCAGCGTGAAGAAGATGCCGATGGACAGGACCATGGCCGAGTTCTGGAACGTGGCGCTCATGCCCGCGCCCACGCCGCGTCGCTCCGGCGGCAGGCTGTTCATGATCCCGGCCCGGTTGGGCGACGCGAACAGGCCCATGCCGAGGCCGTTCAGCAGCAGGATCAGCGCGAACTCCCAGTAGGCGAAGTTCACCGGCAGCAGCTCGAGCAGCACGAACGAGACCGCGGCCACGACCATGCCGCCGGTGGCGAACGGGCGGGCGCCGAACCGGTCGGACAGCCAGCCGGAGGCCGGCCCGGCGACGAGGAAGCCGACGGTCAGCGGCAGCATGGCGATGCCGGCCACAGCGGGGTCTGCTCGAAGCTGTAGCCGTGGATCGGCAGGTAGATGCCCTGCAGCCAGATGATCAGGATGAACATCAGGCCGCCCCGGCCCAGGCCGGACAGCAGGCTGGCCAGGTTCCCGGCGGTGAACGGCCGGATCCGGAACAGCGCGAGCCGGAACATCGGCTCGGCCACCCGCGTCTCGATCACGCAGAACAGCGCGAGCACGGCCGCGCCGCCGAAGACCAGCGTCAGCACCAGCGGGCTGGTCCAGCCCATGGTATGGCCGCCGTAGGGCTGGATGCCGTAGGTGATGCCGACCAGCACCGCGATCAGCCCGGCGGCAAACGTGAGGTTGCCCCACCAGTCGAGCGAGGCGGGCCGCCGGATGCCGAGCTCGCGCAGTTTCAGGTAGGACCAGATCGTCCCCAGCACGCCGAACGGAACCGAGACCAGGAACACGTACCGCCAGCTGATCGGGCCGAGCACGCCGCCGAGCACCAGCCCGACGAACGAGCCGGCGATCCCGGCCACCTGATTGAGGCCGAGCGCAAGACCGCGCTCGTTGGCCGGGAACGCGTCGGTCAGGATCGCGCTGGAGTTGGCCATCAGCATCGCCCCGCCGACGGCCTGCAGGATCCGCATCGAGATCAGCCACCAGGCCGCGGCGGTGCCGTGCATCCAGGTCACCGACAGCATGACCGAGAACGTCGCGAAGATCGCGAAGCCGAGGTTGAACATCCGGACCCGGCCGAACATGTCGCCGAGCCGCCCGAAGCTGACCACCAGCACGGCGGTCACCACCAGGTACCCCATCAGCAGCCATAGCAGCAAGGTGGTGTTTCCCGGCTGCAGCGGGTCGACGCCGATGCCGCGGAAGATGTCCGGCAGCGCGATGAGCATGATGGAGGAGTTGACCGTCGCCATCAGCATGCCCAGCGTGGTGTTGGACAGCGCGATCCACTTGTACGCCGATCCCGCCCCGGGCGGACCGGCGGCCGCATGGCGCGAGCGGGCATGACGGTCGGCCGGGGCCGCGTGGGTGGCGCGAGGCTGATGTGAATCGGACTGCACGAGGATTCCTCCGTAGCGAGAAGCCGGGGCGCGGCCCGGGCTCGCGGCCACGCTGCCGCCAGCCCAGGGCTTCCGAAACTAGTTGCTTGTTAACAACTAAATTTTATGCCACGGTGTTCCCCGGCGGCGGCAGAAGGTCCGCTAGGCCCTCGACCAGGGGTATACGCCAGCTCCCGCGGACGGCTGCGGTCGCTCAGGCGGCCCGCTTCGTGTTCCTGGTCCGGCGGGGCGGCTGGTCGGTCTGGTGCGTGAAGCCGCCCCGGCCGCCTGCCGGACGCGCCGGACGCCGGGTGTTGCCGAAACGGCGCGCGTCCGGACCGGAATCCCGCGCGGCGGGCCGGCCGGGGTGCTGAGCCCGCGCGGCGGGGCGGCCGGGGTGCTGAGCCCGCGCGGCGGGGCGGCCGGGGTGCTGAGCCCGCGGGGCCACGGGTGCCGGGGGGACCGGCGTGCCCGACGTGGCGAGCTCCCGGACCACCTGATGCCCGGTCGCCACCTCGTGCCGCTCCGCGGTCACGCCCGCCTCCTGATGCAGCCGCTGGAGCTCGCGGACCTGGCCGGGCTCGACCAGCGCGACCACCACGCCAGCGGCCCCGGCCCGGGCGGTGCGGCCGGAACGGTGCAGGTAGTCCTTGCGGTCGTTCGGCGGGTCGAACTGCACCACCAGATCGACGTCGTCGACGTGGATGCCGCGAGCCGCCACGTCGGTGGCGACCAGGACCCGGGGATGCCCCGCGGCGAACCCGTCGAGGGCCCGCTGCCGCTGGTTCTGGTTCCGGTCGCCGTGGATGGCCGCAACCTCGACCCCGGACCTGGACAGCTGTTTCGCCAGCCGGTCCGCGCCGTGCCTGGTGCGGACGAAGAACAGCGTCCGTCCCGGACGGCCGGCGATCTCCGCCGCGACCGGCACCTTGTCCTGCGCGGTCAGGACCAGCATCCGGTGCTCGGCAGGCCCGGAGTCCATCGAGGACGTCACCGCGTGCAACGCCGGATCACTGGCGTAGGAGGTCACCAGCCGGCCGACCTCGCGGTCCAGGGTCGCGGAGAAGAACATGCGCTGGCCACCGGCTGGCGTCTCGTCGAGGATACGGCGGACCGCGGGCATGAAGCCCAGGTCGGCCAGGTGGTCCGCCTCGTCGAGCACGGTGACCTGGATGTCGGTGAGCGTGCAGGCATGCCGGTCCAGCAGATCGATGAGCCGGCCCGGCGTGGCCACCACGACGTCGGCGTCGCGGACGCGGGTGATCTGCCTGCCGATCGAGACGCCACCGTAGACGGTCGTGATGCCCACGCCCACGCCGCGGCCGAGCGGCGTCAGCACGTCGGCGACCTGCTGAGCCAGCTCGCGGGTCGGAACGAGGATCAGGCCTCGGGGCCCCGCCCACCTCCCCATTCCCCCTTCACTGCGCCGCCGGTCCGCCGTGGCCGAGAGCCGGGTCAGCAACGGGAGGCCGAAGGCCAGCGTCTTGCCTGAACCGGTCTGGGCGCGGCCGAGCACGTCGCGGCCGGCCAGCGCGTCGGGCAGCGCCCGGGCCTGGATCGCGAACGGCTCGCGGATGTCACGGGCGGCCAGCGCGCGGACGAGGCGGGGGTCCAGGCCGAGCTCGCCGAAGGTAGCCGCCGCTGGCTGCGGCGCCGCGGCGGCGGCGTCCAGGGCGAGATCGAGCGCGGAATGCGGCCCGGCCGGCCGCGACTGCGGCGCCCTGGGCGTCCGGGGGTGCCGGGCCGCCTGGCCGCGGCCGCGCGAAGCGGGACGACCGCCGCGGCCGGCGGACGCACGCGGACGCCGGGAACTATGGGGCATGCGGGAACTCCATCGGTAGTTCGGTGGGTCGCATGCGCTCCAGACGCGAGCGGCGACGGCGAACGGCTGTCTCAGCCGGACGGCACACGGCGACCAGCGGGCTGCTCGCCCGCAGAGTGGCAGCGGAAATCGCCGCCGGTACTGCAAGGCTATCAGCCGGGCGCGGTATTCCCTGTCCCGGCGACCTCGCGGCGGATGGCCTCCAGCTCCGCGGTCAGGTGCGCGCCGGTGACGCCGTAGTCGGCCGCGCAGCTGGCCGCGGCGCGCACCGCGTATCGCAGTGCGTCCCGCTCGGACCGCCCGCTGGTGCGCAGCGCGAGGAAGACGCCGGCCAGGGCCTCGCCGCCGCCGGTCGGATCGGCCACGTGCGGCTGGCCGGCCTCCGCCTCCTGCGGGTGGCCGTCCACCAGCAGGCGAGCCCCGGTGATCCCGCGCTTGACGACCAGCGGGGCCTTGGGCACCGCGAGCTGGGCGTCCCCGTACAGACCGTCGTACTCGGCCTGGGTCATGAAGATCAGGTCCACGCTGTCGCACACCTCACGCGAGGCGCACGGATTGGTGGTCACGTAATGCCCGAACATGTCGGCCGATACCTGCGCGGCGCAGTCGCGCTTGTGTAGGAAGTCCAGCCATGTCAGCTGCTGCTCGGGCGGCGCGGTAGCCAGGTGGATATGGCGGGCGTCCAGGTAGCGCGGGGGGAAGATGACGGGCCGGACGGTGGCCGCGACGCCCAGTTCGGCGCTGAAGGAGCGGCTGCCGTCGCCGAACTCACGGATCCGGAGCTTCGGCGCAGGCCCCGGCAGCTCCGCGACGCCGGCCAGGTCGACCCGGAGCCGGCGCAGCGGGCCGAGGTCGAAGCCCTGTTCCACCTGGGCCACCAGGCCGGCCCGGGGCCCGATGAGCGCCGCGGCGCTGGCGGCCACCGCGTAGCCAGAACCTCCCACCGACGTCCAGCTGACGCTCCCGGCGTGCACGATCGACACGCCCACGTGTCCGACGACGACCAGGTCGACCCGGCCGTCCTCGCCACGAGCCTCGGTGTCTCGCATTTCGCTCTCCCCGCACAGGCAGCCAGCGAACGCGCTCGAACAAATTCCATACCCGGAAATCCCGGGTAATTCTGATCGTGGAGCGATTGAATCAGAAAATTTACTATAGCGTACGGCTTGCCCGCTTACCAGCACCAACTATTCCCGGAGAGTGAGAGCCGCGGCCGGGATCGAGAAGCCCGGATCTGCCGTAAACCGGTTCTTTGCGACAATTGCCGCAGCAGTTTCCTTAGCAACACGAGCCGCGGGCCCGGCGCAGAGGTCCTCGAGCTGGCGGGTCACCCGGGCGGCGTCAGCTCGGCCATCATCCTCCCATCGCGGGCACCCTCGAGCACGAACGAGGTCAGGATGGCGGCCGCCTCGGGATGGTTCAGCTTCAGGCCACGGCCCCGGCGGCGCTCGGCCACGCCCGCGGCCAGCGTGATCAGCAGCCGTTCCCGCTCATGTTCGGTCAACCGCATGTGTGCACGATATGGCAGCGGCATTTCGCGTGGGTGAACTCCGCCGCTGAGGTGAAATACCCAGGGCAGATGCGCGGTTTCACCGATGGCGTCCGCAACCAGCGGACGGCACAATCAGTGAAGGAGCTGACGTGTCAGACACTTACCGCAAGGACCCCGAGGCGGTGGCCCAGCTGACCTCGGAGCAGTACCAGGTCACCCAGCAGTGCGGCACCGAGCCGGCGTTCCGCAACGAGTTCTGGAACAACCACGAGCCAGGCCTCTACGTCGACGTCGTGTCGGGCGAGCCGCTATTCGCCTCGGTCAACAAGTTCGACAGCGGTACCGGCTGGCCGAGCTTCACGGTCCCGGTCGAGCCGGGCAACGTGGTCGAGCGCAAGGACCGCAGCTACGGCATGGTCCGTACCGAGGTCCGTTCGGCGCACGGCGACAGCCACCTCGGGCACGTGTTCCCCGACGGCCCGGCCGCGGCGGGCGGCCTGCGTTACTGCATCAACTCCGCGGCCCTGCGCTTCATCCCGGTCGATGACCTGGAGAGGGAAGGGTACGGCGACTACCGCAAGCTGTTCGAGGACACCAGGAGTGCGTCATGAGCAACCAGACCGAGAAGGCCATCCTGGCCGGCGGCTGTTTCTGGGGGGTGCAGGACCTAGTCCGCAAGCTGCCGGGCGTGATCTCGACCCGGGTCGGCTACACCGGCGGCGACGTGCGGAACGCGACCTACCGGAATCACGGCACCCACGCCGAGGCCCTGGAGATCATCTTCGACCCGGAGAAGCTTTCCTACCGCGACCTGCTGGAGTTCTTCTTCCAGATCCACGACCCGTCGACGAGGAACCGCCAGGGTAACGACATCGGGACCAGCTACCGCTCGGCGATCTTCTACACCAGCGACGAGCAGAAGCAGGTCGCCGAGGACACGATCGCCGACGTGGACGCCTCGGGCCTGTGGCCGGGCCAGGTGGTCACCGAGGTGACGCCCGCCGGGCCGTTCTGGGAGGCCGAGCCCGAGCACCAGGACTACCTGCAGCACTACCCCAACGGCTACACCTGCCACTACGTCCGCGCGGGCTGGAAGCTGCCGCGCCGGGCGGCCGCTAGCTGAAGAACTCTTCCAGTCGGCCCGCCAGCTCGGCGGGCGCCGAGTCGATGGCTTCGTGACCCTGGCCGTCCAGCACGGCCAGGGTCCGCTGCGGCAGCACCGCGGCCAGTTCGGTGGTGATGTCCTCCGCCCAGTGCGGGCTGGCCGAGCCGAGGATCAGCAGCACCGGGACCGCCGTGGCCAGCGTCGTCACGTCGAGTTCGGCCAGCGCCCGCGCTTCGCGGGGCATGGTGGCGGACACGATCGGCAGCACGTCGTAGCCGCGTGGGGCGTTCCTCAGCTCGCTGACCTGTTCGGCGGTCAGGCCGATGATCTCGGTCAGGTAACTCAGCATCGCCGGTCCCGGCCTGCCGTCGGCGATCATGGCGTTCATCCGGTCCCGCCATTCCCGCGGGGCGGTCTGCGGGCCGGGCGGCTCGTACAAGGCGAGGCGCCGTACCGGCGCCCCGGCCGCCGCCGCGCCGAGCGCGCAGACCGCGCCGTAACTGTGGCCGAACACATCGACCGGCCCGGCCCCGGCCAGGCTGGCCGCGACGGCCGTCACGTCCTGGAATTCCCGGCCGAGCTGGTAGGGTGCGGTATCGCCGCTGGTGCCCCGGCCGCGCCGGTCCATCGCCGTCACCCGCCACCGGCCGGCCAGCGTGTCCCACAGCGGCTGCCAGCTCTCTATCTGGCCCATGCCGCCGTGAACCAGCAGCAGCGGCGGGCCGTCCCCGGCCGTCAGCAGGCCGATCGTGGTGCCGTCGAAGCTGGTGACCGAGTGCCGGCGACCGTCCACGTGGGCTACCTTCTCACGCGGTCAGCACCGGATCCACTGGATATCCGTCGGTGTAGCTGACGGCGTTCGTCGCCACCGCCGGGATGCGCGGGCCGGGCAGCACCACGCCGGTCAGGTTCAGCGGGTCGGCCGCGGACAGCACCACGGTCTCCCCGGTCCGCGGGCGTTTCCTGATCTCGCGGAGCATCCCGACCGCGACGGGGTGCGCGAACTGCTCGCCGCTGACTCCGGCCACGAACCGGCCGCCGCAGACCGTGCCGCGCGCCTCCATGCGCCGCAATGCCCACAGCACCTCGCGCCAGGGCACGGCGAGGTTCTCCCGGGCCAGCAGGTCGCGGAACACCACGCCCCAGCGGGCGGCCAGTTGCTCGGCGACGGCTTCGGCCAGGTCGTCCGGGTCGCAGTCGGCGGCGGGCTCGGGGAGCAGCGACCACCGGCCGGCCGTCCTGGAGCTGAGCTGGCTGCCGCGGCGGAGCCGGCGCCGGCCGGGAGCGTTCTGCGCGGCGCGGCGCGCGAACAGCGACCGGACGGCGCGGAAGCCGTCCGCAGTGACCAGCCCGCGGGCCACGCCGTCCCACAGCGCCTCCTCGACCTCGGACGGCAGCCGCCCGGTGAGCGACTCCAGGTCCGGCGGGAACAGGGCGCCGCGCTGCCGCAGCACGTCCAGCACGTCGCTGGTGCTGCCCGGTCCCGGCTCCGCGGGCCGTTGCTCGCCGCGGGCCGCCCGCAGCAGCCACGGCAGGTCGTCGCGGATGGTCAGCGTGACCGGGGTGGCCCGGGACGGCGCCCCGGCCCGCCGGGGCGCCTCGTCCGGGTCGCCCCGGACCGAGAGCCGGCCCCAGGCGACGCCGCCGTCCAGGCACACCTCGTCCAGCCATTCCCGGCGGTACCCGCTCACCCGGGCCGGGAAGATGGCCTTCTCCCACGCCCCGGCGGCGAGCTCGAAACCCTGCAGTTGCTCCACGACCGCCAGCACGCCGCGGCTGCCCTCCCGCCTGGTGTCCGGGGTGACGTGCTGCCAGCGCAGCAGGAACCGGATGAAGTCCCTGGTCGTGGCCGGCTCCACCGCGTTCCGCTTGCGCTGCCTGGTGTAGGCGTGGATGCGGGTCAGCAGCCGCCGGGCGCAGAATTCCTCAGCGCCGGCCGGGTCAGTGAAGTGGCCGCGCAGCGCGAAGCCCTCGTTCTCCAGCCGGACCAGGGCCATCGTCGCGTCCGGCTCGGCCAGCCCGGTCGCCTGGGCCAGGTCGCGCGCCGTGCACGGGCCCCGGACGTCGAGCTGCCCGCGCAGCATCTCCGCCGCCGCGGTCTCCGTGTCCATGGGCTTCACCGGTGGCAGTGCCACTCCGGCCGGCCCGGCGGGCACCAGCTCGCCGAGCACCGCCAGCCGCTCCGCCGCGCACCACAGCGTCCCTTCGCCCACGGCGATCTCGGCCACCCGCCCGGCCGCGGCGAGCTCCCCGAACCAGGGGCGCCAGGCCGGCTCCGGCCGCATCACGTACAGCGTCATCAGCAGGTCGTGCAGTTCGTCGGCGTCGCGCGGCTGCGGCCGGACCTGGTCCCTGACCCGCTCGATGGCGGCGCGGTCGAGCCGGGCCAGGTCGCGGGCGTCCACCGGCAGCCCGCGGGGTACCTGCACCTGGCGGCTGCGCCGGTTCCCGGCCTCCGTCTCGTCGTCCAGGAACGTGAACGGCGGGCCGTTCAGGATCTCGTGGGCGAGCACCGACGGCTCGGTGGTGTCGCGCGTGATGACGGAGATCCGGCCGTCCTCGATGCCGTCGAGCAGGTCGCGCAGCCCGTCGATATCCATCGCCTCGTGCAGGCAGTCTTCCAGCGTCTGCCGGACTAGCGGGTGGTCGGGGATCTCCAGCGGGCCGGGCGCCACGTTCTCCTGGCAGGCGGCCAGGGTCGGGAATACCGCCGCCATCAGGTCGTCGGCCTCCATCCGCTGGATGGCCGGCGGGTTCTTGCGCCCGCCGCGCATCCGCAGGATGGTCAGCGAGGTGTTCAGGTTCCACCGCCAGCGCGCGGCGAACAGCGGCGAGGTCAGCACGGCCTGCCGGACCACCTGCTCGACGGTCTTGGAGGCCAGGAATTTCGGCACCCGCTCGAGCGGGAAGCTGTGCTGCGGCCCGAGCGACAGCAGGATGGCGTTGTCGCTGGCCGCGGCCTGCAGCTCGAAGTCGAACGTGACGCAGAACCGCTTGCGCAGGGCCAGCCCGAACGCCCGGTTGACCCGGGCGCCGAACGGCGCGTGCCCGACCAGCTGCATGCCGCCGGCCTCGTCGAAGAAGCGCTCCAGGATGATGGTGTTCATGGTCGGCAGCGCGCCGAGCGCGGCCAGCCCGGCCCGCAGGTACCCGACGATCAGGCCGGCCGCGGCCTGGTCTATGCCGCATTCCCGGTCGAGCCATTTCCTGGCTTCGCCGGGCTCGCAGTCCGCGACGGCCTGCCGCAGCGCCGAGACCTCCTCGGACAGCTCGCGGGTGCGCCCGGGCGCCTCGCCCTGCCAGTGCGGCACCGAGGGCGGCGCGCCGTTCGCGTCGACCACCCGGACGGTGCCCGGTTCCACCCGGCGGATGCGCCAGGAGTGCGTGCCGAGCAGGAAGACGTCGCCCGGCCTGCTCTCGGTGGCCCATTCCTCGTGCACGGTGCCGATCTGGACCTCGTCCGGCTCGGCCACGACCCGGAAGTCGCCGAGCTCGGGAATGGCGCCGCCCGAGGTGAGCGCGGCCAGCCGGGCGCCGCGGCGGGCCTTGATGGTGCCGTTCACCCGGTCGCGGTGCAGGTAGTAGGCGCGACGGCCGCGGCCGGTGCGGATCCCCTCGGCCAGCAGGTCGGTGATGTCCTCGAAGTCCTCGTCGGACAGGTCCCGGAACGGCGCCGCCTGCCGGGCCAGGCCGAGCAGCTGGTTTTCCGGCCAGGGCTCGGCGGCCGACTCCGCCACCATCTGCTGGGCCAGGATGTCCAGCGGCCGTTCCGGGACGACGATGGCGTCCAGCCGGCCGCGGCGCACGCCGCGCAGCAGCGCCGCGCACTCGACCAGCTCGTCCCGGGAGGTGGGGTACAGCCGCCCGGACGGCGTGCCGGTACGGGTGTGGTTGGACCGGCCCACCCGCTGCAGGAAGGTGGCGAAGCTGCGCGGCGAGCCGATCTGGCACACCAGCTCGACCGGACCCACGTCGATGCCGAGCTCGAGCGAGGCCGTGGCCACCAGCGCCCGCAGGTCCCCGGCCCGCAGCCGGGCCTCGACCCGCTGCCTGCGGCCGCGGGACAGCGACCCGTGGTGCGCGGCGACCCGGGCGCCCAGTTCGTCGCCGAGCCGTTCGCCGAGCTGGTGGGCCACCCGTTCGGCCATGCTCCGGGTGTTGACGAACACCAGCGTGGTCCGGTAACCGGTCACGTGCCCGGCGATCAGGTCCAGGATCTGGCTCATCTGCCCGCTGGTGGGGACCGCGCCGAGCTCGTCGTCGGGCAGTTCCAGCGCCAGATCGAGCTGCCGGCGGTGGCCGGAGTCCACGATCGCGCAGCGGGGCGTCCCGTCCGGGTTGTCGCGGTCCCGGCCCGCGCCGACCAGCAGCCGGGCAATGGTCTCGATCGGCCGCTGGGTGGCGGACAGGCCGACCCGCTGCACCGGCTGCTCCGCGACGTGCGCCAGCCGCTCCAGGGTGAGGGCCAGGTGCGAGCCACGCTTGTTCGCGGCGACCGCGTGGATCTCGTCCACGATCACCGTGCGCACGCTGCGCAGCATGGACCGGCTCCGCTCCGCGGTGAGCAGGAGGTACAGCGACTCCGGAGTGGTGATCAGGATGTCCGGCGGGTGCTTGAGCATGGCCGCGCGCTCCGCCGCGGCCGTGTCGCCAGTCCTGACCGCGACCCGGATGGCCGGCGCGCTGAGGCCTCGTCGGCTCGCCACCTCGGCGATCTCGCGCAGCGGCGCGTCGAGGTTCTGCCGGATATCGGTGGCCAGCGCCTTCAGCGGCGACACGTACACCACCTGCGGGCCGCCGCCCGGCGCCGCGGCCCCGGCTTCCGGCAGCACCTCGGTGTCGTGCCCGCAGTACAGATCGTGCGGGCAGGCGAGGTCCTGGGCGCGGTAGAACCGGTCGATGCAGACCAGGAACGCCGCCAGCGTCTTACCCGAACCGGTCGGCGCCGCGATCAGCGTGTGGCGGCCTGCGGCGATCTCCCGCCATCCCGCGGCCTGCGGCGCGGTCGGCCCGGCCGGGAACCGTCCCTCGAACCAGGCGCGCACGGCCGGATGAAACGACTCGAGCACCCGCTCACGGTACCTCCGGGTCCCGACATTCCGCCCGCCAACCGCACCCCAGAACCGCCGGGCAAGCCGCGGTCTGGGGTTGGCCGTAACAGCATGGATGTGGCATCGATGCTGCTCAAGCGACATCGATGTGGCAGCGATGCTGATACGTGGCGGCGGCCTCGGGGCGGACCCGGAGCCGACGTGCGGGGCGTGTGTGGCATATGAGACATGAAAGGTGTCTCGGCCGGACGCACGGCCGGGCGGGGCGGTGGCCGTGCACCCCGGCGGGCCGAGGTGCTGGCCATCGCCGTCGTCGGCTTCGACCGGACGCGGATCCGCGCGCAGCGGGTCCGGTGGGATCACGCCACCCTGGCCGCCCCAGCTGGGCCTCGGCATCACTGTCCCAGCAGCCAGCGACCGGGCGCGATGAGCTTGGCCGCCTGGGCCGGCCCCCACGATCCCGGCGGGTAGGACACCACCCGCGGCGGATTGGACAGCAGCGGGGTGGCCACCTTCCACACCGAGGCCAGCCCGTCCGGGCGGGTGAACAGCGACCGGTCACCGATGAGGGCGTCGTGGATCAGCCGGACGTAGGGCGGCAGCGGGTCGGCGCCGGGCAGCGCGGCCAGCGGGAGCGCGGCGGTGCTGTGATCCAGGTCGAGCGCCGGGCCGGGCTTCTTGGCCACCAGCGACAGGTCGATCTCGCCGTCGCCGGCCAGGGAGAACGAGAGCACGTTGGACTCGGCGGGCAGCCGCCCGGCGAGCGGTGATGCCGAGCTTCTCCGGCACGTCGATCTGGACGGACTCCACATGCTGGCGGTTCCACATCGCGGCGAACAGCCCGTTGGCGAAGCGCAGCAGGTGCAGGTCCTGGGTCGCCTCCTTGCCGAGGAAGTGGTCGATCCGGTAGACCTGCTGCTCGTCCAGGACCGAGTGGACCACCCGGTCCAGCGCCCGGAAGGACCGCGGCGAGGTGCCGAACGGCTTCTCGTAGACCACCCGCGCGTTCTCGGCCGGCCCGTGCCGGCCGATGGCCCTGGTCGTCTCCGCGAACGCCACCGGAGGGATCGCGAGGTAGTGCACCAGCCGCGGGTCGCCGCCCAGCGACCGGCGGGCCTCGGCCAGGATGTCGAGCAGGCTGCCCGGGCTGTCGCTGGTGAAACCGCCGCCGGCGAACAGCACCCGCGGCGAGAACGCCTCCCAGGCCTTCTTCTTCGGCTTCGGCCCGAACTCCTCCAGCGCGTCGTGGACGTGCTTACGGAAGTCCTCGTGCGCGATGTTGCCGCGGCCGTTGCCTACCAGCAGCCACTGCCGCGGCAGCAGGTCCTGCTGGGCCAGCTGGTAGAAGGCCGGCAGGACCAGGCGCTTGGCCAGGTCGCCGGTCGCGCCGAACAACACGAAGATCGTGGGCTGCAGCTCCATGTAGGCCAACCTACGCTGACCGGCCGGGATACGGCCGTACTAGGGTGGGACGGACGTCTGATCGAAGAAGATGAGGAGACGCGATGCCAACCCGCACCGCACGCACCGGCTGGACCGGGACCCTGGAGCAGGGCGTCGGCAAGGTCGAGCTGACCAGTTCCAAGATCGGCACCTACGAGGTGTCCTTCCCCCGGCGGGCCGCCGACGAGGCCGGGGGGTACACCAGCCCCGAGGAGCTCATCGCGGCCGCTCACTCCGCCTGCTACGCGATGCAGCTGTCCGCGCTGATCGGCGAGGCGGGCGGCACCCCGCAGGCGCTCGACGTGCAGGCCGACGTGTCGCTGGGGCCCGACCCGGCGGGCGGCTTCAAGCTGACCGGCATCAAGCTCACCGTGCGCGGCGAGGTGGACGGCCTGGACGCCGAGCAGTTCCGCCAGGCGGCCGAACAGGCGAAGGCGGGCTGCCCGGTGAGCAAGGCGCTCACCGGAGTGGACATTGCCCTGGACGCCGCACTCGAGCAGTAACGCCGTAACGCAGTAACACAGTAATTCGTTAACAGGACCAGGCCGCCGTCCACGGGCACGACGGCCCCGGTCATGCCGCTGGCGCCGTCCCCGGCCAGGAACGCGAGGACCGCGGCCACCTCGGCCGGGGACAGCAGCCGCCCGAGCGGCTGCTGCGCGGCGAACGCGGCGGCCGCCGGCAGGCCGTAGAGCCGGGCGCTCTCGTCCAGGATGGGGGTCGCGGTCGAGCCCGGGCTGACCGCGTTGGCGGTGACGCCGGTGCCGCCTAGTTCGGCGGCCAGCGCGCGTACGAAGCCGGCCACGCCGGCCTTGGCGGCGCAGTAGGCGGCGAGCATCGGCAGGCCGCGGGTGGCGGCGGCCGAGGCGACGGCCAGGAAGCGCCCGCGGCGCGGCTCCGGGCGGCGCAGCAGGGCGGGCACGGCCACCCGGGCCAGGGTCAGCACGCCGCCGAGGTCGACGTCGAGCACGGCCTGCTCCTGCCCGGGCGGCAGCTGCCAGGCGGGCACCCCGCCGGCGATGACGCCGGCGGCCGCGACCGCCGCGTCCAGGCCGCCCCAGCGCTCCTCGGCCAGCCGGACCGCGGCGGCCAGCGCGTCCGGGTCCCGGGTGTCGGCCTCGGCGGCCACGGCGTCCGCGACACCCGCGACCACCTGATCAAGCTCGGCCCGCGATCCCAGCGGATACGGCAGGGCCGGGTCGTCGGCGCACCGGTCGACCGCGACCACCCGCCAGCCGTCGGCCGCCAGCGCCGCGACCGTGGCCGCGCCGATGCCCCGCGCCGCGCCCGTGACGAGCGCGACGCGGCCGGTCACAGCTGGCCCTTGCCCGGGTCGCCGGCCGGCACCGCCTCGAGCACGATGACCTCGGCTGAGCCGGCCAGCTTGCCGGCGAGCTGAGCCCTCATCGCGGCCAGCGCCGCACCCTGGCTGTGCGCGCGGAGCGCCTCGCGGCTGGCCCACTTCTCGATCATCGTCAGCCGGTCTTCGCCCCTGTGCAGCGCGTAGAGCTCGCAGCCGTCCTCGGCGTGCACCCTGGGGATGGTCTCGGTGTAGGCGGCGATGACCTCGGCGCGGTGCTCGGGCCGCGGGATGATCGTGGCGACGACGACAACGGACACGTGGGCTCCCTGCTCAGTAAGCGAAGATCGCGCTCGGGGCGGGCGCGACGTCGGTGTCGGCCCGGATCAGCCGGAGCCGCTCGTGGCCCCGGGCTCACCCCGGGCGGAAGCCAGCCAGCGGGCTCTCGTCACAGGCCCGGTCCGGGGGTGGCCGGCGGCCGATCGAAACCGGTACCGGACGGGATCGGTGGGAATGATTACCGAACGGGCGCGGCCGAGCCGCTCCGGCCACCGTGACCAGCGCGGCCTCGCCGTGCCCCTTGACGCACTCGGGGTCCGGACCGTCCAGCGGCAGCCCGGTGAAGAACTTGGCCGCCATGCATCCGCCCCGGCAGGAGTCGTAAGCCGAGCAGGAGTGGCAGGCGCCGCCGGTCTGCGGTCGGCGCAGGCCGGCGAAGAGCTCGGAGTCCCGCCAGACCGCGGCGAAGCCGCCGGGCCCGCGGACGTTCCCGGCCCGGAAGCTGTCGTGGATGGCGAACGGGCAGGCGTAGACATCCCCCACCGGGTCGATCAGGCAGACCACCCGGCCCGCGCCGCACAGGTTGAGGCCCGGCAGGGCCTCCCCGTAGGCCGCCAGGTGGAAGAACGAGTCGCCGGTCAGCACCTGCTCGCCCCGGGTCACCAGCCAGTCGTACAGCCGCCGCTGCTGCGCGGCCGTCGGATGCAGCTCGTCCCATACGTCGGCGCCGCGGCCCGAGGGCCGCAGCCTGGTCAGCCGCAGCTGTCCGCCGAACCGGTCGGCGATCGCCTTGAACTCATCCAGCTGGCTGACGTTCTGCCTGGTCACCACCACGGAGATCTTGAAGCCGCGGAAGCCGGCCGCGGCCAGGTGGCGCATCGCCCGCAGTGCCGTCGCGTACGAGCCGGGGCCGCGCACCGCGTCGTTGACCTCGGCGGTCGCGCCGTCGAGCGAGATCTGCACGTCAACGTAGTCGCTGGCGGCCAGGCGGCCGGCCATCTGCGGGGAGATCTTCACCCCGTTGGTGGAGAACTTCACCCCGACGTGGTGGGCGGCGGCGTAGTCGACCAGTTCCCAGAAGTCGGGCCGGACCGTGGGCTCGCCGCCGCCGATGTTCACGTAGAACACCTGCATCCGCTCCAGCTCGTCGATCACCGCCCGGCACTCGGCGGTGGTCAGCTCGCGCGGGTCGCGCCGGCCGGAGCTGGACAGGCAGTGCGCGCAGGACAGGTTGCAGGCGTAGGTGAGCTCCCAGGTCAGGCAGATCGGCGCGTCGAGGCCGTAGCCGAACTGCTCCACCAGCGGGAGTGGCGCCGTGGTCGGTGGACGGGTCACGAGCTCTCCCGCACGCGGATCATCTGGGAGGCGTCGAGGGTGGCCAGGGCAGCGGCGTAGGCCGGAAGCTCGGCCTCGGTCACGCCGGCCGACCGGCAGGCCGCCCGCGCGCTCGGCGCCTCGCCGAGCGTGCTGACCACGGTGAGCAGGGCGGGGCTCTTCAGGAACGAGAGCCGGCGGGTGCCGAAATGGTAGAGCAGCGCCCCGAACCGTTCCGGGCGCACCGACACCTGCGGATGCAGCTGCCAGGGACGGTCGAGGTCAAACCCGGTGACGGCCCGCGTCCCTGCGGCAGGCACGGTGTCAGTAGACACCGCACATGCCGTCGATGGAGACCTCTTCCACCAGCAGGTCCGCCCCGGCCAGCTCCGCTTCCTCGGCCTGGTCCGTGGCGGCGACGTCGGCGGTCGCGGCACGTTCGCTCATGACGCTCTCCCTAGCTGCGCAGACGTGGCGTCGGTACGATTTCCGTCACACGGTGACGAATATATGTGGCATGTTAACGTCACCTTGTGACATTAGGCAAGGCTCGGCCGGGTGAACTCTTCTCCAGGAGCAGTCAGTGTTGACGGGCAAGGCGGTGGCCGACGCCGGCCGGCGTGGCCGGCCGCCGGGCACCAGCCGGCGCGAGCTCGAGCTGATCGCCTTGCGCCGGTTCACCGACCAGGGCTTCGACGCCACCACCATCGAGCAGATTGCGGCCGAGGCCGGCGTCAGCAAGCGGACGTTCTTCCGCTACTTCGGCTCCAAGGCCAGCGTGCTGTGGAGCGAGTTCGACCACGAGGTGGACGTGATCCGCGGCGCGCTGGCCGAGGTGCCCGCCGGGGTACCGATGATGGACGCCATCCGCCGCGCGGTGGTCGCCGCCAACCACTACGGGCCGCAGGATGTCCCCGAGCTGCGGATGCGGATGAACCTGATCGGCACCGTGCCGGCCCTGCAGTCCGAGGCCGCCCTGCACTACGACGCGTGGGAGCGGGCCATCAGCGATTTCGCCGCGACCCGCATCGGCCAGTCCGCCGACTCGCTCTACCCGCTCGCCGTCGGCCGGGCCACCCTGGCCGCCTGCCGCGCCGCCTACGACCGCTGGTCCGCCCGGGCCGACGCCGACCTGACCTTCTACCTCGACGCGGCCCTGGCCGCCCTGGCCGCCGGCTTCGACCCGGGCGCGATCCGCCCGCGACGGGACGCATCACGCCGCGGCTGATGGACAATGTGAGCATGACGAGTCAACACGGGGACGGTTCGCTGACCGGCGGGACGCCGGCTCCACGGGGCGGCGGCCCGGTCCGCCGGTCCGCCGAGTTCGACGTGGCCGAGGCCAGGAAGGCCTTCTTCCTCATGGTCGGGTTCATCGGCCTGATCTGGGTCATCCAGGTTTTCAACTGGGTCGGCCACTACCGGCTCGACTTCGACTACGGCATCCTGCCGCGCAGCATCGGGCGCCTGCCGGAGATCTTCACGGCGCCGTTCCTGCACTTCTCCTGGGACCACATCGAGGGGAACTCCGGGCCGCTTTTCGTCTTCGGCTTCCTCGCCGCGTACCGCGGCGTGGTCAAGTTCCTCGGCGTGACGCTGATCGTCGCGGTCACCAGCGGCATGGCGGTCTGGCTGTTCCAGGGGAACACCGAGATCACGGTGGGCGCCAGCGGCCTCATCTTCGGCTACTTCGGCTACGTCTTGTCCCGGGGGCTCTTCGACAGGAACCTCATCGACGCGCTGGCCGCGGTGGTCATGGGGCTGTCCTACGCCTACATCCTGACCGTGGCGATACCGGGGACACCCGGGGTGAGCTGGATAGGCCACCTGGGCGGCCTGATCGGCGGGATCGCCTCGGGCTGGATCTTCCGGACCAGGCGCGGCGCGGCGAAAGCGGGCCCGGCCGGGCTCCCGGACGAACCGGGCGGCCGCCCGCCCGCCACCACGGTGGCCGTGCCGACGGCCCCGGATAATCCGCGCGCGGACCTGTACAAGGAACTGGGCGACCTGGGCCTGTAGGTCACGCGGCGCGGACCCGGTCCAGCCGGGCGAGCGAGTCGAACTCCCCATCCGGGCTCTCCCGCGGCTTCCGGTCAGAACGGGGGCTCGTCGGTGTAGGTGCCGTCGGACGCCCACGGGTCGGTGTCCCCGCCGCCCGCGTTACCCCGGGCCCCTTGGCCGGCCGGAGCCCGGCCCCCGGAGTCGCTGGAGCCGCCCGGACCCGACGGCCCGCCGCCCGGGCCGCGGCCGCCGCCGTAGCCGCCGCCGCCGTTGTAGCCGCCGCCGTCCCCGGCGCCGGACCGGGCGACCTTGCTCACCTTGGCCGAGGCGTTGCGCAGCGAGGGGCCGACGTCATCCACCTCGACCTCATACACGGTCCGCTTCTCGCCCTCCTTGGTCTCATACGACCGCTGCCGCAGCCGCCCCGACACGATCACCCGCATCCCCCGGGTCAGCGACTCCGCCGCGTTCTCCGCCGCCTGCCGCCACACGTTGCAGGTCAGGAACAAGCTGTCCCCGTCCTTCCACTCCCCGGTGCTGTTATCGCGGAACCGCGGCGTGGACGCCACCCGGAACCGCGCCACCGGCTGCCCCGCCGGGGTGAACCGCAACTCCGGGTCATCCACGAGATTCCCCGCGATCGTGATCTGAGTATCGCCTGCTGCCATCTCTACTCTCCGTACCTGGCTTTTGGTTACAGTCCTATCCTGCTCCGCACCACTGACATTTCTGGCCGTATCGGGCCTGGTGCAGTAGCGTCGACACAATGGTGCTCACCGCCGAGGGCGCCGTCCTGCTGCCGCGGACGCGACCGGCTCGGTGATCCGGCCGACCGGGCGGTCGCCATCGACCGGGCGCGCCAGCACGGCGCGGAGATCGTGACGTCGGAGATGGTGCTGTTCGAGTGGCTGCGCGACGCGCGTCACCCGCGGTTCCGCGCGGTGCACAAGCTGCTCAGGTGACCGGCGGGGAGACGTCCCCGAGCAGCCGGAGCAGCAGGGCAACGGGCGGCCACGCGGCGTGGCCGGGCCGGGTCACGGCATAGGCCCGCAGGGTCACGTCCGGCTGGCGCAGCCGCCGGAGGGTCACGCCGCGGGCGGCCGGGCGCGGCGCCGGGAGCAGCCCCACCCCGAGGCCGGCCAGGATCATGTCCTGCACCAGGTCCAGGCTGTCCGCGCGGTGCGCGATGCGCGGCTCGAACCCGGCCAGCGCGGCCACGACGCGGATGACTTCCTCGTCGGCGGTGTTGCGTGAGTTGACGATCCAGTCGTGGTCCCGGTACCGGCCGAAGACCTCGAGCGCGGTGCCACCTGCACGGCCGGAGGCGGACGGCGTCCCCAGGCCCCACCGGGTGCGGCCGAGGGGCTGGACGGCCAGCCGGCCGAACCTGGCTGGCGCGAGGTTGTAGTCGTAGGTCAGCGCGAGGTCCACCTCGTCCGCGGCCAGCATGGCGAGTGCCTCGGCCGGCTCGTGCTCGTGGATGTGCAGCCGGACCTCCGGCTGCGCGGCGGCCAGGGTCCTGGCCGTCGGCAGCAGCATCTGGCGTACGGCCGACGCGAACGCCGCCACCCGCACCGTGCCGGCCGGCGCCGCGGCCGGGTCCAGGTCGCGGCGGGCGGCCTCGATCGCGGCCAGGATGGTGACGGCGTGGCCGGCCAGCCGCCGCCCGGCCGGGGTCAGCCGCACCCGCCGCCCGTCGGGCTCGGTCAGCGTGGTGCCGGCCTCCCGGCCCAGCGCCGCGATCTGCTGGGACACGGTGGACGTGGTGACCTGCATCGCCTCGCCCACTTCCCGCATCGAGCCGAGGCGGGACAGTTCGAGCAGCAGTTCCAGGCGGCGCGGGTCCAAGTGCATATTATTCATGATTTATGAATAATATGTCCAATAATCTCACGTGGACATGGACAATCTTGCTCGTATCTACTGACGTCATGAGCATGATCGCGACGCCGGCCGGGCCGGCACCCTGATGGCGGTGGGCTCGATGACCTGCGTGCAGCTCGGCCTGGCGCTGTCCGTCCCGCTGTTCGGCCAGGTCGGACCGCTCGGGGCGGTCTGGCTGCGGCTGGCCTGGGGCGCCGTCATCCTGCTGGTCGCGGTCCGGCCCCGGCCGTGGCGGTTCCGCCGCCCGATCCTGCTGGCGACGGTCGTCCTGGGCGTGGTCACCGCCGGGGTGACAATGCTGTTCATGGCGGCGATCGCCCGGCTGCCGCTCGGCACGGCCAGCGCGCTGGAGTTCCTCGGCCCGCTCGGCGTGGCCGTGGCCCGCGGCCGGGGCCGGCGGCGGCTGCTGTGGCCGGGCCTGGCCGCGGCCGGGGTGGTCGTGCTGACCCACCCGTGGCAGGGCGGTGCCAGCGTGCCCGGCGTCGGCTTCGCGCTCGGCGCGGCCGCCTGCTGGGCCGCCTACATCCTGCTCACCCAGGCGGTCGGAGACGAGGTCGCGGGCCTGCAGGGGCTCGCTGTCTCGATCCCGGTGGCGGCCCTGGTGGCGACCGCGGTCACGGGGCCTGGCATCCGGCCGGCGCTGGCCCCGCACCTGCTGCTGGCCGGGTTCGGCCTGGCCCTGCTGCTGCCGGTGGTGCCGTTCAGCCTGGAGATGTACGCGCTGCGGCGGCTGACCACGGCGGCGTTCGGCACCCTGATGTGCCTGGAACCCGCGCTCGCCCTGCTCGCCGGGCTGGCGCTGCTCGGCCAGGTGCCCAGGGCGTGGTCGCTGGCCGGGATCGCCCTGGTGGTGACGGCCGGGATCGGAGCCGAACGGACCGGCGGCAGGCCGGCCCCGGACGGACCCGATGTGAGAACACGCGTTCGATTCGGACCGAACGGGGTAGGGGTAGCTGCGACCTGTAATGGAGGAGCCATGACGAACCAGACGCCAGGAACACCGCAGGATAACCCGGAAAAGGATCCGCAGGACTGGGTGACCGGGGACGAGCCGATGACCGGGCCGCAGAAGTCGTACCTGCAGACCCTGGCCCGGGAGGCGGGCCGGGCCGTGGACATGGACGCGCTGTCCAAGGCCGGCGCGTCCCGGCTGATCGATGAGCTGCAGGTGGTGTCCGGACGGGGCCGGGACGGCTAGAGCAGGCGCAGCTGGCGGTCCGCAGCCCGTCGCGGCCGGGACGCGGACCCGGCCAGCGGCGGCGGGGCCGGGTCGAGCACGGCCAGGAACGACGACCGGCCTGCCGCCGCCCCGGTGCCATCACCCGGGCCGTGCCTGGTCCGCCGGGCCGCGTAGCTGAGCAGCAGCCGCTCCCTGGCCCTGGTCATGCCGACGAAGAGCAGCCGCCGCTCCTCGGCGGCCTCCTCCGGGGTGACCGGCCCGGATCCGGGCAGCCGGAACGGCAGCAAACCGCGCTCGCAGCCGGCCAGGAACACCACGTCGAACTCCAGGCCCTTGGCCCCGTGCAGGGTCAGCAGGGTGACCGCCTCGGCCCGGGGATCCAGCGCGTCCGTCTCCGCGCCGAGGGCGATCTCGGCCCGGAACCGTTCGGCGTCGGCACCGCACCGGCGGGCCAGCGCCGCGAGCAGTTCGCCCGCCGCGCGGATGTCGGTGACGCTGGCATCATGCTCGCCCCGGGCCGCGGCCAGGGCGCGCACCGCCGCGGTCAGCTGGGCGGCGACGTCCCCGCCGTCCCCGGGGTTCGGCAGGCGCAGCTGGCGCAGGATGTCGGCCACGCCGGGCCGGCCCGCGAGCCGGTCGTGCGAGCGCTTCTGGAACGGCAGCCCGGCCCGGGTCAGCGCCTGGGCCAGCGGGCCGGCCTGGGCGTCGGTGCGGTACAGCACGGCGATGTCGCAGAGGCCGAGCTTGCCATGCTCGTGCCCGTCGGCCCGGCCGCTGTCGAGACTGTGGAATGACGCCCCGCCGAGCAGCCGGTCGATGGTGGCGGCGATCCAGGCCGCCTCGGCGTGCTCCTCGGCCGCCTCGTCCAGCGTGACGACGTCCGCCGGACCGCTCCGGGCCGCGACCGCGGTCCGGCCCGGGACCAGCGTGGCCGGGGCGATGGCCTGCGCCGCGGCGGTCACGATGGCCGGGTTGGAGCGGTAGTTCCTGGTCAGCTCGACCGACGTCGCCCCCGGGAAGTCGGCTCCGAACCGGCCGAAGATGCCGGCGTCGGCGCCACGGAAGCGGTAGATGGACTGATCCGGGTCGCCGATCGCGGTCAGCCCGGAACCGTCGCCGCCGAGCAGGCGGAGCAGGCCGTACTGTACCGCGTCGATGTCCTGGTACTCATCCACGCTGACCTGCGGCCAGCGGGCGCGCAGCCCGGCCGCGACGCCCGGCTGGCCGCGGAGCAGGGCCGCGGCCAGCTCCACCAGGCCGTCGAAGTCCACCAGGTCACGTTCGGCCAGGGCGCGGCGCAGTGCCTGCTTGTCCTGGGCCGCCCGGCCGTCCGGGTCGTCGGCCAGCCCGGCCAGCAGCGTGCGCGCGTCCCGCTCGGAGCCGGTCACTTCGGCCGCGACCTGGAGCCTGACCGCCTCGTCCGCGACCCGGAAGCCCGGGGGCAGCCCGGCCGCCTCGTGGTGCTCGCGCAGGATCCGCAGGCCCAGGCCGTGGAACGTGGTCACGGTCGGCTGGCCGGGGCCCTGGGATGAACACAGCGCGGCCAGCCGGTCCCGCAGTTCCCGGGCCGCCCGCCGGGTGAACGTGATGGCCAGGAAGCCCTCCGCGGCCAGGCCGCGGTCCGCGATCAGGTGGGCGATGCGGTAGGTCAGCGTGCGGGTCTTGCCGCTGCCCGGCCCGGCGATGATCAGCAGCGGCCCGTCCGCGGTGGCCGCGGCCCGCTGCTCCGGGTCGAGCCCGTCGAGCAGCGACCCGGTCCCGGTGGCAGGCGGTGCCGGATCCACGGGGCCGTCCGCGACGGCGCCGGCCCGGCGGCGCGCAGGCCTGGTGGCGGGGCGGGTCACCCCGGCCCGTTCGGCATCATCCTGCGGCCCGGCCGGAGTCAGGCCGGCCACCGTGAACAGGGCCGCACCGTCCAGTTCGCCCGGCCGGAACAGGCGGATCGTGCCGTACTCGCCGTCGTAACCGGCGTCCTTGATGACCTCGCCGCGCCGCAGCCGGGCGATGGCCTCGCCGAGCAGCGTCCCGCCGGCCCGGCGCACGTCGTCCAGCGGGACGTCACGCAGGATGCTCAGCTCGGGCCCGAGCGCGGCCACGAGCCGGCCGATCTCGGCGGTCACCTTCTTGCTCTTCGGCCCGGTGGCCACGAGCTCGCCGACGATCTCGGGCAGCTGGATCAGGTTGGTGTATCCGGCCGCGCCGGGCGGCCGATAGCCCGCGGGCCGGTCGGCGAGTTCGGCGACGCGGTGCAGGACGCCGACCGTGAGCGGCTTGCCGCAGCGCGGGCAGGTGATGTCGAGCGCGCGGGTCTGTTCGGGCTCGACCCGGACGCCGCACTTGCGGTGACCGTCCAGGTGGTACTTGCCCTCCTCGGGGAAGAACTCGACCGTGCCGGCGAGGCCGTTCCCGGTGCGCAGCGCCGCCGCCATGGCAAAGTAGTCCAGCTCGGTGTCGAACACGGTGGCCTCGCGGCCGAGCATCGGCGGGGAGTGCGCGTCGGAGTTGCTGACCAGGCGGTAGCCGTCCAGCGAGGAGCAGGCCCAGTTCATCGGCGGGTCCGAGGACAGGCCAGTCTCCACCGCGAAGATGTGCCCGGCCAGGTCGGCGTAGCAGTCCCGCACCGCGTCGAAGCCGGATTTCGAGCCGAGCACGGCGAACCAGGGCGTCCAGACGTGCGCGGGCACCAGGAAGCAGCCCGGGCCGGCGGACAGCGTGATATCCAGCAGGTCGCGGGAGTCCAGGCCGAGGATCGGCCGGCCGTCCGAGGCCAGGTTGCCGATCTTGGCCAGCGCCGCGCTGATCCGGTCCGCGGCGTCGAAGCTGGGCGCGTAGATGAGGTGGTGCACCTTCCTGGTGCGCTCGTCCCGGCGGTAGATGGTGGAGATCTCGACCGAGAGCATGAACCGCACGGTGCCCGCGCAGGCGGCCGGGGTGTCGCGGCGCAGCCGGGCTTCCGGCTCCGGCTTGATGCGGAACAGGCCGGGCTCGGCCGGGACCAGGGTTTCCCGCAGTTCCGCCGCCCACGCGGGGTGCGTGAAGTCCCCGGTGCCCAGCACTCGCAGGCCCTTGCGCAGCGCCCACCAGGACAGGTGCTCGATGTCGCAGTCCTTGCTGCAGGCGCGCGAGAACCTCGAATGGATGTGCAGGTCAGCGTGGAACATGTCGGTCTGATCCTGCCACGACGCGCCGGGTGCCGCGGCCGGTTTGCCCGGCGCCCGGGCGTGTCACCGGGCGCCGGGCAGCTCAGCCGCCGGTCAGCTCAGGTGATGCCGTCCACCCGGTGCACGGCGCCGCAGTCCACCCCGAGCGCGGCGTGGTGCTTGCGGATCGCGTCCTCGTCCGGCCCTTCGAGCAGGCAGTACACCTGGCCCTCCGGGTTGTGGTACAGCTCGACCTGGCGTACGCCGAACTGGTCCGCCCGCTCGTTGCGGGTGTCGTCGGCGATCTGCGCGACGGCTTCGGGCGGCAGCTTAAGGTTCTCGTGGTAGTCCATGAACAGCGGCATGTCGGGCTCCTTCCTGGGTTCTGCGGATCAGGCCGGCTCGCTGAGCGGCCGGCGGCGGGCCAGCAAGGCGCCCAGCCTGCTCAGATTCTTAACCATACTGACGGTAGTCCCCCTCCTCGGGATGCGTTGCTCACAATGCGACGTACGGCGGCACCGCCGCATCCCGGATCGGGAGCGGTTACCTAGTTTGCGCTCGTGTTACCTAGTTTCCGGCCGGCGTTAGCGGAGCCAGGGCTAGTAGGTCGCGCGGCCGCCGCTGATGTCGTAGACGGCTCCGGTGGAGAAACTCACCCGATCCGAGCACAAGAAGGCGACCAGCTCGGCCACCTCCTCGGGCCGCCCGACGCGCTTCATCGGGATCAGGCTGGTCATGTACGCGAGCACGTCCGGCGCGGTGCCGTCGTTCATCGGGGTGGCGATGACAGCCGGGGCGATGGCGTTGACCAGGACCCCGCTGGTGGCTAGTTCCTTGCCCGCCGACTTGGTCAGGCCGATCACCGCGGCCTTGGACGCCGAGTAGATGGACAGGTTGGGGTTGCCGTCCTTGCCGGCCATGCTGGCGAAGTTGACCACCCGTCCCCAGCCCCGCTCGCGCATCCCGGGCACGAAGATCCGCATGGTGTGCACCGTGCCCAGCACGTTGACGTCCAAGACGCGCCGCCACTCCTCGTCGCTGGTCTCGAGCAGCGGCTTGTTCGCGCCGACGATGCCGGCCGAGTTGACCAGCACGTCCACCGGGCCGATCCGGGCGGCGGCCTGGCGCAGCGCGGCCTCGTCGGTCACGTCCGCGATGACGTCGGCCTCGCCTTGAAGATCCAGGGTGGTCACGGCGAGGCCGTCGGCGCGCAGCCGGGCCGCGCTGGCCGCGCCGAGCCCGCTCGCGCCGCCAGTCACCAGAGCGCGCTTCACGGAACCATGCTAGCCAGGCGGCCAGCGCCGGATGTTTACTAGCGGGATATCACGATAGGAGGTCGACCCGTGCCACTCGCCTGGGTGCCCTACGCCGACCACGCCGAGGCCGAACGGCGCCTGGGGCGCGTTCCCGCCGGGATCGACCTCGACTTCTACCGGGCGGACGGGGACGCGTTCCCCGGCACCGTCGCCGAGGTCGCCTTCTACGCCCTGCCCTACCTGCAGGGGACCCGTGTCCTGGACCCGGTGGGGCAGATGGCCAAGCTCCAGGTCGTGCAGACGCTCACCGCCGGCTACGAGGAGTTCCTGCCGCTGGTGCCGCCCGGCGTGACGCTGTGCAACGCGGCCGGCCTGCACGACACCAGCACCGCGGAGCTGGCGGTCGCCCTCACTCTGGCCAGCGGGCGGCACCTGGACGACTTCGCCCGCAACCAGCCCGCCGGCGCCTGGCGGTTCGCCTGGGGTCGCGCCCTCGCTGACCAGCGCGTCCTGATTGTCGGGTACGGGCACATCGGCCAGGCGATCGAGCGGCGGCTGCAGGGTTTCGAGGTCGCCTCGATCACCCGCGCGGCGCGGCGCGGCCGCCCCGGGGTGCACCCGGTCGCGGAGCTGCACCGGCTGCTGCCCGAAGCCAACGTGGTCATCCTCATCGCCCCGCACACCCCCGAGACCGACCGGATGATCGGCGCCCGCGAGCTCGCGCTGCTGCCGGACGGCGCCCTGCTGGTCAACGTGGCCCGCGGCCGGCTGGTCGACACCGGCGCCCTGGTCGCCGAACTGGCCGCCGGGCGGATCCGCGCGGCGCTCGACGTGACCGATCCCGAGCCGCTGCCCGCCGGTCACCCGCTCTGGCGGCAGCCGGGGGTGCTGATCTCGCCGCACGTCGGGGGGGCGAGCTCGGCCTTCTTCCCGCGGGCGGACCGGCTGATCGCCGCGCAGCTGGCCCGTTTCGCGGCCGGCCAGCCGCTGGAAAACGTGGTCAAGGCCGCGGGTTAGGCGGCCAGGGCGGCGTAGCGGCCCCGGCCGGCCAGCAGGCTGGCGTGGTCGCCGGCCTCGGCGACGCGGCCGTGGTCCAGGACGACGATCTGGTCGGCGGCGCGGACGGTGGAGAGCCGGTGCGCGATGGTGATGGTGGTCCGGCCCCGGGCCAGCGCGTCGAACGCCTGCTGCACGGCCCGCTCGGTTTCGGTGTCCAGGGCGCTGGTGGCCTCGTCGAGCACGAGCACGCGCGGATCGCGCAGCAGCGTCCTGGCGATGGCGATGCGCTGCTTCTCGCCGCCGGAGAAGCGGTGGCCGCGGGAGCCCACCATGGTGTCGTAGCCGTCGGGCAGGCTGGCGATCAGGTCGTGGATCTGGGCGGCGCGGGCGGCCCCCTCGATCTCGGCGTCGGTGGCGCCGGGCCTGGCGTAGCGCAGGTTCTCCCGCACGGTGGTGTGCAGCAGGTAGGTCTCCTGGCTGACCACGCCCACGATCGCGGCGAGGTCGGCGAGAGCGATGTCGCGGATATCGACGCCATCGATGAGCACGGCGCCGTGGCTGGGGTCATACAGCCGCGCGACCAGGGAGCCGAGGGTGGTCTTGCCCGAGCCGGTCTCGCCGACCAGGGCGAGCGTACGGCCGGCCGGGACATCCAGGTCGATGCCGGCCAGCGCGGGGCGGTCGGCGCCCGGATAGGCGAAAGTCACGTCTTGGAAGGTGACACGCCCTGCAATGCGGCTCTGGTCGATGCTGACCGGGCAGTCCGGGTCGTCGACCTCGACCGGCAGGTCGAGGTACTCGAAGATCCGCGCGAACAGGGCCAGTGAGCTGATCACCGAGACGCTGGTGGACAGCAGCCCGGTAATCGGCCGGAACAGGCTGTTCTGCAGGGTGGTGAAAGCGATCAGGGTGCCGATGCTGACGGTGCCCGCGGTGACCGGCAGGCCGGCCGCCAGGTAGATGACCGCGGGGATCGCGGCGAAGATGATGCTGAGCGAGGCCATCCGCCAGCGCCCGGCCAGCTGAGAGCGGAGCTCCAGGTCGATCAGCCGGGCCGAGGAGGCGGTGAACCGCTCGGTCAGCGCCGGGCCGGTGCCCATGGTCTTGGCCAGCTGGATCCCGTTGATGGACAGCCCTTCCTCGATGGTGACGTTGAGGTCGGCCAGCTCGCGCTGCTGCTCGGCGGTGATGGCGCGGCGCATCCTGGCGACCTTGCGGGTCAGGAAGATGGCCGGCGGCATGACGACCAGCGAGATCAGGGACAGCCGCCAGGACAGCGCGACCATGGCCACGGCCGTGGCCACCGCGGTGGTGAGGTTCGAGGCGATCGAAGTGGCGGTGGAGGTCACCACGGACTCCATGCCGCCGATATCGTTCTGGATGCGGGACTGCACCTCGCCGGTGCGGGTCCGGGTGAAGAAGGCGATCGACTGCCGCTGCAGGTGCGCGAACACGCTGGTGCGCAGGCCGTGCATGACCTGCTGGCCGACCTTGGTCGAGATCCAGGTCTGGACGACGCCCAGGGCCGAGGTGATCGCGGCCACCGCGACCATGGCGATCACCAGCCAGGTCAGCAGCTGCACGTTCCGTTCGGGCAGGGCCTTGTCGATGACCGCGCGGAGCAGGAACGGTGAGGCCAGCCCGACCAGCGAGGAGGCCACGATGATGGCGGTGACGACGGTCAGCTGCCACCGGTAGGGGGTGAACAGCCGCCCGATGCGACCCAGCGACACCTCGCGGGCCTGCGTCTTCTCCGCGGCCGTGACGGTCCTCGGGCCGCGGGCGCGGTCCCGGGTACCGGTATCTCGATTCGTCTGCGGTGACGCCAAGAGGTTCTCCTTTCGGTTAGATGCTGAGGTTACCTCAATATGAGGGTACAACAGGAAAAGCTGGTATGCTATTCCCCGTGACCGAGGACCGCGACGCGGCGGCCGGGCGCGACCCGGACGGCGACGAGCCGCTGTCCGAGGCCTTCTGGGCGGTGGCCCGCCAGCTCCGCGAGGTGTCCCAGGAAACGTTGGCTCCCTTCGACATCACCCCGGCGCACCTGCGGGCGCTGCGCGCGCTGAACCGCCACGGCACCATGCGGCTGTCCGAACTCTCCGACCACCTGCACATCGCCCCGCGCTCGACCACCGAGGTGGTGGACGCCCTGGAGTCCCGTGGCCTGGTCCGGCGGCGGCCCGACCCCGGCGACCGGCGCGCCACCCTGGTCGAGTTGACCGAGCACGGCACCGGCGTGCTGGACGCGATCCGCGCGGCCCGCGGCACCGAGGCCGGCCGGGTCTTCGGCGGGCTCAGCCGGCTGGACCGCGCCGAACTGGCCCGCATCCTCGGCCAGCTCAGGACCGACCCGCCCGGCCAGGCCGGAAAGCCGAGGTGACCATGGCCACCGAATTTGTGCTGCTGGGCACGGCGGGCGCGCCGAACCCGGTGGCCGGCCAGGCCGGGATCTCCTCGGCGCTCGCCGTCGGCGACCGGGTCTTCGTCGTCGGCTGCGGTCGCGGGTCGCCGTCCGGCTACGTGGACGCGGGCCTGGATTTCCGCTGGCCGGGACGGCCTGCGGCGGCCGCTGTCCCGGGTCATCGCCTGAGCGTGGTGACCAGCACGTCGGACACGGACGTGGCCGGGCCGCCCTCGCGCGTCCGCGCGACCTTTCGCCAGCCCCAGGTCCTGAACGCGTTCTGGGCTGCCCCGGCCGCGGGCCAGACCACGGCCGTGGCGCGTTCCTCGGGCCGGCCGGTCAGGATGAGGTCATGCAGGGCCGCCGCGATGCCCTGCCGCCGCCAGGACGCGCGCACCAGCAGTTCGGTCAGCGCGAAGGTGCGGCCGGGATGCTCGGCGGTGACGTCGGCGGGCAGCGCGGTGGTCAGCTCCCGCCACCAGGAGGTGGACGGCCGCAGCGGCATCCCGGCCGCGTAACCGACCAGGTAGCCGCCGTGGCGGGCCTCGGCCAGGACGAAGCTCGGCTGCCGGCGCTGGACCCGGAACCGCTCGGCGAACCGCTCGGCGTCGGCAGCCAGCCGGTAGGGCGGGTCGGCGTACACCTCGGCGTGCAGGGCCTGCAGCTCGCCGGAGTGCGCGGCCGCACGCCTCCCGTCCAGCAGCTCGAAGGTAAGGCCGGGCGCGGACACCTCCCCCTTTTTACCAGGCCGAACGGGGCCGGTTCACGCCGTCCCGTCAGCCCTCGAGCACGGCCAGGCGGAGCTGTTCCAGGCGGCCGGGATCGGCGATCACGTCGATCCCGGTGATCGTGTCGCCCGAGTAGGTGAAGGCCAGTACGACCACCAGCCGCCCGCGCGGCGCCCACACGATGCCGGGGGTCCCGTCGATCAGGGCGACCCCCGAGTACCTGGAGCGCACCGAGGCGGCCCGCGCGTTCTGGGCCACAGCGGCGGCGCCGCGGATCGTAGCCGGGACGCCGGACGGCACGGCCGCGGCGTCGGCGTGCAGCACCACCTCGGGGTCGAGCACGGCGAGCAGGCCGCTCAGGTCGCCGCCGCGCGAGGCGCCCAGGAACGCCTCGGCTACCTGCCGCTGCCTGGCCAGGCGGGCGGGGGGCGCCGAGGGCGGGCCGTGGATCTTGCGGCGGCCGCGGCTGGCCAGCTGGCGGGCCGCGGCCGGGGAACGCCCGGTGATCGCGGCGATCTGATCGAACGGCAGGCCGAACGTGTCGTGCAGCACGAAGGCCACCCGTTCGGCCGGGGGCAGCGTGTCAAGCACCACGAGCAGCGCGAGCCCGACCGAGTCCGCGAGCAATGCCTCCTGCTCGGGGCCGTCCGCCGCCGCCACGTCGAGGTTTCCCGGCTCAAGCGGCTGCTCGCGCTTTGCCTTGCGCGAGCGCAGCATGTCCAGGCACACCCGGGCCAGGATGGTGGTGAACCACCCCTCCAGGTTGGCCACGCCGCTCGCGTCGGCGGCGGCCGCGTGCAGCCAGGCTTCCTGGACCGCGTCCTCGGCGTCGCTCAGCGAGCCGAGCATCCGGTAGGCCACGGCCCGCAGCCGGGGGCGGTTGGCCTCGAACCGCCCGGCCAGGCGCTCGTCATCGTGCATCCATCCATTTTCCCAGTCGTGATCCGTCATGGACCTGACGGATCACGTCAGAGCGATGTGACGCCGGCACCGGACAGGTGGGCTCGCGTTATTCTCCCGGGCCGTAAAGACCGAAGATGAGGCGCTGGTCGCCGGGCCGGAAGGTGCCGCTGAACTGGGAGCTGTCACCGATGTCGCGGCACCGGGCCAGCAGGGCGCGGCCGAGGGCGAGCTGCTGGCGTTCCCAGCTGGCCAGCGCGGTCGGCACGTCGCCGGCGGCCGCGGTGAGCGCGTCGGCCAGGGCCCAGCCGTCGGCCGCCGCCTTGGCCGTGCCCGCGGCCGCGTGCGGGCGGACGGCGAAGGCGGCGTCGCCGATCAGGCAGACCCGGCCGATCGCCATGCGGGGGACCGCAATGTCGTAGACGACCTGCACGAACGGCTCGTCCACGCCGGTGACGACCTCGGCGATGGGCGGGGCGAACTCACCCGCGGCGGCCTGCCGCATGGCGGTCACCGCGCCTTCCGCGGCCGCGCCGGGCGGCAGCGACACCGCCCGGCGCACGCCGTCCCGGCCGGTCATCAGCGCGTCGAGCTCCTCGCCCGCGGCGACGTTGACGTACCAGACGAAGTTGACCAGGCGGTCACCGGCGGTGAGCGCGCCGCCAGGTCCCGGGATCGGGTACACCAGGACATGGCTGTCCTTGAGCACCTGGTAGGTGATCGCGTCACCGAGCCGCCGGCGGGTGGCCGGGGTCAGCGCCGGCTCGGGCAGCGTGCCGCGCCAGGCCACGTACCCCGAGTAGGACGGGCTGACCTCCGGCAGCAGCCGCGCCCGGGCTAGCGAGCTCACGCCGTCGGCACAGACCAGCAGGTCCGCGTCGGCGCCGGTGCCGTCGGCCAGCGTGACGCGGACCGAGCCGCCGGACTGGCTGAAGCCGGTGACCTCGCGGCCGAGCAGGTAGCGGCCGGGTTCGAACAGCTCGACTAGTGACCGGTAGATGGTGTTCCACGACGAGAACAGGTACCGGTGCCGCTGCTCGTGCTGGATGCTGCCGTCGGATCGCAGGAACCGGATCCAGCCGGTGGATGAGCATACGTCGGCCCGCTGCCGGCCGCCACGTTCGGTCAGATAGCGCAGGGTGGTGTCGAGGGCGGCGATGCCCGCGCCGCGCGCCCGCAGCGCCGCCGACGACCGCTCGAAGACCCGCACGTCGCAGCCGGCGTCGCGGAGCACCAGCGCGGCGGTGAGGCCGCCAACCGAACCGCCCATCACGACCACGCCGGGTTTTCCGGAGATTCCGGGCATCCCCGACACGGACCTAGGGCCGCCCGAACGTGGCGACCTTCACCACCGCGAGCTCGAACAGGACCCGGCGCTCGTCCATCGAGGGGTCACGCAGGGCGTAGGGCGGCTGGTTGCCGGTGTACTTCACCCAGATCCGGTCGAGCTGCTCGGTGACCCGGCGCCCCTCCGCCGGGTCGTCCTCGGAAATCTCCCGCTTGACTACCGTCTTCAGGCTCAGCCAGTGGTAGGTGTTCTCCGGGTTCATCAGCAGGAAGGTCGCGTTCGGCACCTTGCGCAGCCAGGCCACCTTCTTGCGGTGGGTGGCCAGGTTCAGCAGCACCGTGTCACCCTCGTAGTCGAACCATACCGGGGTCAGGTTGGGCTGGCCGTCCGAGCCGGTGACCGCGACGATAGCGGTGACCGGCTCGTCAAGCAGGCGTTTGTAGATCGGGTCGAGGTCGGCCAGGCTGGTCACCGGCGCCCGTTCGCCGATCATGAACTGACCGGGCTGGGTTCCGTCGGCGACATCCCTGAACTTCGCCACGGTGATGCTCACTGCGCACGCTCCTTCTTCGGGTTGGGTTGCCCCCGAGGGCACCGGGGCGCCCGGCTGAGGCCGGGCACGATCCTGCGTCCGGCCTGCCCCCGGCTGAGGTCCATGATCGCCGGGTAGCCGGCCGGGTCGACGCTGGCATCGATCACGGTGGGACCGGGGCGGCGCAGCGCGGCCGCCAGCGCCGCGGCCAGGTCCCGCTCGGTGCTGACCGCGGCGCCCGCGGCGCCCAGCGCGGCCGCGGCGGCCGCGAACGAGACGGGCCGGTAGCTGACTGCCTCCTCGCCGCCCTGCCCGGCCGGTTTCTGCTTGATCTTGATCAGGCTGAGCGCGGCGTCGTTGAAGACGATCACGACGACCCGCAGGGACAGCCGGACGGCGGTCTCGATCTCGGCCAGCGTCATGCCCAGGCCGCCGTCCCCGGTGAAGGCCACCACCGGCACCCGCGGCGCGCACAGCGCGGCGGCGATGGCGGCCGGCAGCGCGTAGCCCATGGTGGCCAGGCCGCTGGAGACGAGCAGCCGGTGCGGCTCGGGCACCTCCCACAGCGGCATGGCGACCAGCATGTGCGCGCCCGCGTCCACCGCGGCGATCGTCTCCGCCGGGGTATGCGCCCGCACCGTCGTGACCACCTGCTGCGGGGCCAGCCGCCCGGGCGCGGCGACGGCCGCCGCGGCGAGCCGCGCCGCGGCGTCCGCCTGAGCGGCGCGCCCGGCACCCGGCGGCCAGTCGTGGGCAGGCGCGTCGGCGAGCACCCCGGCCGTGCCGGCCAGCGGCATCTCCAGGTTGGTCGCGCCGGTGAAGTAGCCGTCCCCCATCGCAGCGGCAGGGCCGGTCCCCGGCTCGGTGACCAGGATGGTCCGCGCCGGGTAGTCCCACCGCGCCGGGATCATCTCGGCCTCGTCCACGCCCAGGCCGACGATGAGATCGGCGGCGCTGAGCAGCGGCCACTCCGTCGTGCCCCCGGTGACCAGGCCCGCCGCCTCGGCGGCCGGGTCCGGCACGATGCCGCGGGCCCGGTAGGTGTGCAGCGCCGGGATGCCGCGCCCGGCCAGCGCCCGCCGGATCTCCGCGGTGTGCGGTATCGCACCGGTGCCGAGCAGCAGCACCGGGCGCCGGGCCGCGCCCACCGCCGCGGCCAGGTACGATGCGTTCCCGGCCGCGCCGCTGCCGTCCGGGCCCCGGCCGTCCGCAGCGCTGCCGTCGGGGGCCCGGCCATGGGCAGCGCTGCCGTCGGGGCGGCCGGCCTGGGCGGTGTCGTCCATGGTGGCGATGACCGGCCCGGCCGGCGCCGTCAGCGCCGTCCGGACGATCCGCCTGGCCGCCTCGCCCGCGCCCCGGCCGCCGACGGTGACCGCCGCCTTGGCCACCGAACGGCCCAGCGCCGCCTGGTCGATCCGCTGGTGGCTGATCCGGTCAGCGTCTGCGGCCAGGACCGTGTCCGCGATCACCACCACGGGCAGCCGGTCCAGGGCCGCGTGCGCGATGCCGTTGACCGCGCTGGCCAGCCCCGGTCCCCGGGTGACGACCACGGCCCCCGGCGCACCGGTGAGCCCGGCGTACGTGGCCGCCATGATCACCGCGGCGGTCTCGCCGCGGGCCAGCACGAAGCGCAGGCCGGCCGCCGCCGCGGCCCCCACCACGTCCAGATTCGGCCCGCCGCCCGGCACGCCGAACATCAGCCGCGTGCCCGCCCCGGCCAGCGCCCGCACGATCGCCTCGGCTGCCGGGTCGGCCGGGACGGCCTGCCCCGGGGCGCGGGCGGTACTGGCTTCCAACGAGGCTCCTCTTCAGCCGGTCATTCTGTGCTGCCGCTGGTACGTGGCCGAGGGCGGGAAACCCAGCCCGTTCGGTTGTCAACATCTTCTAGTTGATCATCCTGGCGCAGAGCGCGGCCACCTCGCGGGCCTACGCCGGGAAGTACGAGGAGCCGTTCAGCGAGGCCACCGATCTGACCGGCCTGGGTGCCGCCAACGTCGCCGCCGCGTTCTCCGGCACGTTCGTGGTCAACGGCAGCCCGACCAAGGCCCAGATAGTCGACACCGCGGGCGGCCGCAGCCAGCTGTCCCCGCTCACCGCCGCCGCCGCGGTCCTCCTGGTGCTCGTGCTGCTCACCGGGCCGCTGGCCTATCTGCCGGATGCCGTGCTGGCGGCGGTGGTCTTCCTGATCGCCACACCGCTGGCTGAGGAGTCCTCATTGTGCCCCGCGGTTAGGCTGGCCCGGTGACCGGCTCTGATCCGTCCGCCGCCCGGGTGGCGGTGTTCACCCTCGGCGGCACCATCGCGGTGGCGCCCGCCGCGGCGGGCGCGGTCCCTGCGCTGACCGGGCGGCAACTGCTCGACGCCGTGCCCGGTCTCGACGGCTTCGGCGCCGATGTCGAGCTGCACGACTTCCGGCAACTGCCCGGCGCCTCCCTGTCCATCGGCGACGTCTTCGACCTGGTCGCCGCGATCAGGGAGCAATTCGCGTCGGGCGCGGCCGGCGCCGTGGTGATCCAGGGCACTGACACGATCGAGGAGACCGCGTTCCTGCTCGACCTGCTGCACGCCGGCCCCGAGGCTGTCGTCGTCACCGGGGCGATGCGCACCCCCGCCACGGCCGGAGCCGACGGCCCGGCCAACATCCTCGCCGCCGTGCAGGCGGCGGCCAGCCCGCGGCTGCGCGACCTCGGCTGCGTGGTGGTGTTCGCCGACGAGATCCACGCCGCCCGCTTCGTCCGCAAGACCGACGCCACCAGCGTCACCGCGTTCAGCTCGCCGTCGGCGGGACCGCTGGGGCGGCTCGTTGACGGCGAGCCGTGCCTGCTCACCCGCCCGGCCTGGCGGTTCACCGCGCCCCTGGCCGGGCGGCCGGGGCCAGTGCGCACCGGCCTGATCGCCCTGGCCCTGGGCGACGACGGCGAACTGCTCCGGGCCGCGGCCGGACGCTTCGACGGGCTGGTGGTGGCCGCGTTCGGCGCCGGGCACGTGCCCGCCGTCACCATCCCGGTCCTGGCCGGCCTGGCCGGGCAGATCCCGGTGGTCTTCGCGTCCCGGACGGGCCAGGGTTCGGTGCTGGCCGGCGTCTACGGTTACCCGGGCTCCGAGCGGGACCTGCTCGGCCGCGGCCTGCTCGGCGCCGGCTTCCTCGATCCGCTCAAGGCCCGGCTGCTGCTGCACGTCCTGCTGGCGCGCGGGGCCGGCCGCGCGGAGATCGCGGCCGCGTTCCTGGCCGCGGGCGGCTCTGGGCCGCGGTAAACCGCCGCGGGCCGGTCAGCCCGCCGCGCTCTGGCTGTGGTCCGCGGGCTTCTTCTTCCGCCTCATCATGACGATCCAGCCCACGATCGCGCCCACCGCGCCGATGGCCGCGGCTATGGATCCGATCGTGTCGATGTCCCCCAGCACGCTTTTCGTCGTGGCGGCGATCTCCTGATGGCTTTGCTGCTGGTGGTAGGCGGAGGTGGCAACCACGTTGACGCCGACGTTGATGATCTCCTCGCTCAGGGACTGCGTCGAGCCCTGGTCATAGGTATCCGCCCGCAGCGTGATCAGCGCGGGCCCGGGGGCGCCCGCGGCCACGTTCCACCACCACTGGGCCTGCTGGCCCCTGGCCAGCACCGGCTGGGTCTGGCCGGACTCGCTGCTGCACGTCAGGTTGCCGCACCGGACGATCTGCACGCCCACGATGCCGCCGGCCGGCACGTCCTGCTGGAAGACGCTCATCCCGTTGAACGCGGTGAGCTGGACTTGCTGCGGGCCGGTGCCGACGTCGGTCACGGTGACCTCGAACTGGGTCGTCGCGGCCGTGTTCAGGGCGCCGAGATGACTGTAGGACAGGATGCCCCGGTCCAGCGACTGGCGGTCCCTGGTGAGCTTGGCCACGTACAGCTGCTGCTGTGACTGTGCCTCGGCGCCGGTCCCTGAGCTCCCGGCGCTGCTGTTAGGGCTCTGGCTGTTGGAGCACCCGGCGGCCAGCGCGACGAGCAGCAGGCCGAGCGATGCCGTGGCCAGGCAGCGGCGTGATACGTAAGTCACCGTGCCCTCCCCCTTCGTGCTTCGCGAGAGGCGTGCCTGGGCCTCTCAGTAGGGCAGAGGCGGCGCGGGCGGGGCTTGATACACGGCGCCGGCCTGTCCGAGCAGGGCTCGCCGCCGGGGACCGAGATCGTAGTCCGCCTGCACCTCGGCCAGCACGGCGGCGAGGGCCTGCGGTAGTGGGCCACCACGTGCTCGATGCGAACCTGGTGCGCGCGGCTGCCGAGCCCGGCATGCCTGGCAGCGTAACCGGCCGGCACCGCGGGAGCGGCCGCGCAGGTGATGGCTGGCCAGCCGGGTCCCGCCGCGCTGGCGCTCGGCGCTGCTGGCGCGCATGGCCGGGATGGTCTCGCTGGTGACGAGCCCGCGTTCGGCGGTGAGCTCGTCGATGACGGAAAACGCCGCGGGAATGCGGCCGGGCGCGTCGATGACGATCGTGACGGCGGGCACGTGGCGGCCCAGCTGCAGCAGGCGGTCGCCGTGCGGGGCGTGGTCGCCGTGGAAGCCCCAGATGCCGCGCTGGGTGGTGGCGCCGCTGATCCCGGCCGCACGCAGCCGGCCGACGATGGCCCGGTGGACCGGCTGGCCGCGGTGCTGGGTGGCCTCGGAGGTGTAGACCATGAGCTTCTGCCACAGGGCCATGCCGTGCTCGTCGGTGCCGGGCAGCGCGTCGGGGGCGGCCAGGAGATGCCCGTCCCGCTTGCAGACGCGGACGTGTTCGAGGGTGAGCAGCGGGCGCCGCAGCAGCGCGCCGAGTTCGGGGAGGACCCCGGCGATCCGCTCGGCCGGGCCGACGGCGATGACCATCATCGGGACCTCGGCGTTGCGGTTGAAGAACGCGGCCCGCTCGCGGCGGCCGTGCGCGGTGCCGTCGACGCCGAGCAGGGCGGTGGCGCCGTCGATGCCGCGACGGTACAGCAGGTCGCAGACCGCGATGAAGGCGGCCACCCGGCCGGCCCGTTCCTGGCGGCCCAGGTAGACGGTCAGCTTGGCCGTCTCACCCAGGTCCGCGGGCAGCGATGCGGGGCCGGTGACGTCGGTCAGCAGCCGGGCCCGCTCCAGGGTGACCAGGCCGGTGGGGTTCAGCTCGGCCGCCGGGCCGAGCACCGCCTCGATGCGGGGCCGGGTGTCGACCGCGATCGCGATCAGCGGCAGGTCCTCCGACAGGGTCAGGGAGCGGTCGGTGCGCAGGTGGTGCTTGAGGCCGAACCCTTCGGTGCCGCGCAGCAGGATGCTGGCCGCGATCTCGTGCCGCCCGTAGAGCTCGAGGAGGGCATCCGCGGTGAAGGTGTCCCCGGTCCGGTGGCGTTCGCCGAAGTAGCTGGTCAGCTTCAGGCAGTCGGCGGTCACAGCTGGGCTCCGATCAGCCGGCCGAGCGCCGCGGCGGCGACGCCGAGGACGAGGCTGGCGATCACGTTGACCGCGGCCTTGCGGTGCTGGCGCTCCTCGGTCAGCCGCTGCGTCTCGAGCATCCAGGTCGAGAACGTGGTGTAGGAGCCCACGGCGGCGGTCCCGGCCAGCAGCGCCTGGTCGTGGCCGAGGGCCAGCCCGGTGATCAGGCCGAGGATCACCGCGGGAAGCACAGGCCCTACGTCAGGGCAGCACCTGGCGCCCGCGAGTTTATTCGACCACCGGCCCCGAAGCGAGCCGGGCCGCTCTGCTGGGTAAGACTCGGGAGCAGGACTTCGACTAGGGAGCAATGATGACCGAGCAACGGGTCACGGTGACGATCACCGGCGGGGTCGCGGACGTCCGCCTGAACCGGCCGGACAAGCGCAACGCCCTTGACCCGGCGATGTTCGCCGGGCTGATCACCGCGGGCGAGCGGCTCAAGTCCGAACCGGGCCTGCGCGCGGTCGTGCTGTCCGGCGAGGGGCCTGATTTCTGCGCGGGCCTGGACTTCGGCTCGTTCCAGGCGATGCGCGGCGGCGAGCGGCTCAGCCTCCAGGCCGACCTGCCCCCGGGCGACGGGCCGGCCCGGGCGACCGGGCAGCGGGCCGCGTATGTCTGGACCGAGATCCCGGTCCCGGTCATCGCCGCCGTGACCGGGAACGCCCTGGGCGGCGGGCTGCAGATCGCGCTCGGCGCCGACATCCGCATCGTCGCGCCGGACGCGAAGCTGTCGGTCCTGGAGATCAAGTGGGGCCTGGTGCCGGACATGACGGGTTCCCAGCTGCTGCCCGAGCTCGTCGGCCGGGATGTCGCCAAGGAGCTGACCTTCTCCGGGCGTGTCGTGCGCGGCGAGGAAGCCGTGGCGCTGGGCCTGGCCACCCGGGCCGATCCCGGCCCGCGCCACGCCGCCCTCGAGCTGGCCCGTTCGATCGCCGGCCGCAGCCCGCACGCCATCCGGGCGGCCAAGCGGCTGCTGGACCTGGCGGGCCGGGTGGACCTGGAGACCGGGTTCGCCGCGGAGCAGAAGGAGATCGGCGCCCTCATCGGCAGCCCGAACCAGGTCGAGGCGGTCGCCGCGGAGTTCGGCCGGCGCCCGCCGCGGTTCACCGACCCGGGCTGACGTCCGGGGGCCGACGTCCCGGGCCGCGGCGCGGGACGTCAGCCGCGGTGGAACGCCGCCAGGTGCGCTCCGAGGGCGTCGTAGCCGAAGTCGGCCTCCGGGTCGCGCCACACCGCGTGGGCGTGGTTCGCGTGGCGCTGGGTGTTGTCGTACTCGATGAGCAGCCGCGGGGCCTGCAGGCGGTAGTAGTGCGGCTGGGCCACGCCGGTGGGGCCGGCCCAGGCCAGGTGGACGGCGTTCAGCGCGGCGTCGTCCGCGTAGTCCGGCTGCGGCGACAGGCCGTCCGGGATCCGGCCCAGGTAGGTGGCCAGCAGGGCGCGCAGCAGGTCCCGCTGCCCGGCGTCGAGCTCGGCCGCGGGCAGGCCCTTCGGGGCGCTGGTCAGCGCGAGCCGCCGGTGGTCGGCGGCGGCGTAGCCGGAGGCCCGCTCGGCGGCGTCGCCCGCCCGGGTCACCTGCTCGTCCAGCCTGGGCTCGGTGAAATGGCCGCGCCAGATGTCGCGCAGGTGGATCAGCTCGTCGCCGTCCGCCAGCCGGGACCGGTTGCCGCCCACGATGTCCGACGGGGCCCGGTCGAGCAGGATCGCCCGGGCGGACTGCCCGGTATCGAGCGATTGGACCAGCTCGCGGGCCAGGTCCTCGGCGCCACCAAGCGGGCGCAGCGGCGCGGGGCCGAGCAGCGGCGAGACCGCCGGGTCGGCACCGAAGAAGCACGGCGTGGTCGAGCCGACCATGCCGTCGGTGACCAGGTTGTTGAGCGAGACGTGATGGCCGCCGAAGCGCCACCCCCACGGCGCTGTCCCGCCCGGCTCGCCGAACACCCGCAGGTAGTACATACCGGGGTCACGGCCCCGCTCCCGGCCCCAGTCGACACTCCAGCCCTCGACGCGATCGAGCACGTTGTCCAGGCCCACGATGGTGGCCACGGTGACGTAACCGCCCTCGGAAAGCCCGCTGGCGACCAGCTGGTGGGCCAGTTGCTGCTGGCGCGGGCGCTGAGCGCCGAGGGTCAGGCCGCCGTGGTCGGTGGGGGTGTAGAACCAGCGCCTGCGCTCGGCGTCGGCACCGGCGTCCGCGCTGGGCGCGGCGCCGGTGGCCACCGCGCGCTGCCCGGGGTCGAGCGCGTCGAGCCAGGCGGCCGCGGCGGCGGCCATGCGCGTCGCGACCTCCCGGGCCGCGGCTTCCCGGCTGGTGACCGTCCCGATCGTGTCCACAAGGCCTCCTCTCCGACGGCACGGGCGTGCCCATCCCTAGTCTTCCCGGGAGCGAACGAATTGTCCCTCCGGGTTTCACGTCTTCCGGTGCGAAGAGTCACGATCCAAGCGACCGACCCGGCTTCCGGCGCTCGCCCGCGACCGGCGCCAGGCGGGCCGGCGCCTCGCCCTCGGGCTGTTTGTCCCGTGTGCCCCGCTAGCCTCACCGGCCCCGCCAGCCCTTGGCAGGCGGCTCGGGTTCACGTCGGCGTCCCGCCCGGAAACGACATGAATGTGGCATTGATGTAGCTATGGCAGCATCGATGCCACATCGATGTCGTTTGGATGGATTCTCAGGGCTCGCCGGGCTGGGGCTGGAGATGCGAGACAGGACGGACGGGGATGGCGGGGCACCGGGGGCGGGCCACCCGGCCCACGATCATCGGAACGACGTCGGCCGGGGGCAGCGCCGCCGCCCGGCAATCCGCGGGTCACGAGCCCGCGCCGCATCGGTACAGCGTCCCGGCGCCGCCGGAGGCGGATCCGTAGTCCCGGGCCGGCACCACGGCGCAAGAGGATTCCACCCAGCTGGCGACCTGGGCCGCCGCGCCCGCGCCGCCTCCTGGGCCCGCGCCGCCTCCTGGGCCCGCGCCGCCTCCGCTGCCCCCGCCGAGCAGGAAGAACCTGAGCTGCCCCGTGGCCACGAGCTGCCGGACCCGGGCCAGTGTCGGTTCGGGGACTGAGCCGCTGAAGCCGCCCATCGGCATCACCTCCTGGCCGGTCGCCAGGATGTACGCCGAAGCCTCCGTCCACGACTGGACCGCGAGCAGGTAACCCGCGCCGTCGCGGTGGGCGCTCACGTAGCGGTAGAGCTGCTGCTGGTCAGCGGTCAGGGTGGTGCTGCCGAAGATGCCCCCGCCCGCTCCGCCGGGACCGGCCAGCCGGCCGGCGCCGCGCTCGCCGCTGCCCGGGACGCCGCTGCCCGGGAAGCTGCCGGGGGAGTCATCGCCCCGGAAGCCGGCCGGGAGGCCTCCGGCGCGCCCGGCGGGCAGGTCACCGGGCCGGAAGCCGGGCGCGGCCCGGGCGACGGGCGCGGCCCGGGCGCCGCCACCCGGGCCGAGGCCGTCGGCCGGACCGGCGCTGGCGTCGAAGGAGCTGCCCGCGTACCGCACATCGAGCACGGACGCGGACCAGGCGGCCGGCGCGGCCAGCATGGCCGCGACCGCGGTGGCGAGCCCGGCGCCGACCACCGCGCCGCGGACCCGCCGGGACAGCCGCGCCGCCACCAGGACGACGACGGCCGCCAGGCCCGCCGTGATCGCGACCGGCAGCACCCAGGGCAGGAAGCTGCGGTAACCGGACCAGAGGTACAGGGCCCAGGCGAGCTCCTGGGCGACCGCGGCGGGCAACAGCCAGCCCCACCGGCTCCCGGACCGGTACCACCGCCAGAACAGCGCGATCCCGGCACCAGACAGCGCGGCCAGGGGCGGGGCCAGCGAGGCCATGTAGGCAGTGTGCGGGATGTTGTTCATCACGCTGTAGATCACCCCGAACGTGACCAGCCAGGTGCCCCACATGACCAGGCCCGCCCGGAGCCGGTCGGTGCGCCGGGCCCGGCCCCGCCAGGCCAGGCCGGAGATCAGCGTCAGCAGCGCGAGCGGGTACAGCCAGCCGATCTCCGGGCCGAACCGGGCGCCGGCCAGCTTGGTCCATCCCCCGGAGCTGCCGAGGAACCCGCCGGCGTTGTAGCGCTGACCCGCGGCGCGGCCCGCCGGCGCGGTGACGCCGGCCGGCCCGTCGCCGCCCGCCCGGCCGCCGCCCCCGCCGCCGAACGACGCGACCGAGCCGGGGAACGAGATCCCGAACCGCTCCACGCCGTTGTACCCGAACACCATGGCGACCGCGCTGTTGCTGGTGGATCCGTCCACGTAGGGCCGGTCGGCGGCCGGGGTGAGGGTGTAAAGCGCGATCCAGGACAGCGAGACCGCGAGCATGACCAGGCCGGCCACGCCGAGATGCCACAGCCGGCGGCCCAGGCCGGCCGGCGCGGCCAGCAGGTAACCCAGGCCCAGCGCCGGCAGGATCATCCAGGCCTGCATCATCTTGGCCTGGAACCCGAGCCCGACCCAGGCACCCGCCCAGATCAGCGAGCGCAGCCGGGCGTCGGTCACGGCGCGCTGCCAGCTGTCGGCGGCGAGCACCAGGCACATGGTCAGCGCGCCGTCCTCCATGCTGTGGCCGAACATGGACGCCGCGATGGGCGTGCCGGCGAAGATCCCGGCGGCCAGCAACCCCGGGGCCGGCCCGGCCCAGCGTCGGACCACGCGGTACATCACCAGCACCGAGACGACGCCCTCGACCACCTGCGGCAGCGCCAGGGACCAGGGGTGGAAGCCGAACACTCGCGCTGACAGCGCCTGCGGCAGGAAGGACCCGGCGAGCTTGTCGATGGTGATCGTGGCCCCGGGGTCGAACGCCCCGTAGAAGAACGCCTTCCAGCTCACCGACATGCTCTTGACCGCGACCGAGTAGAACGGGGCCAGCCCGGCCGCGGTGATGTTCCGCGCGTACACCAGCGCGGCCGCCGCCGCGATCGCCAGCAGCGCCGGCCGCGCCCACGGCGGCTGGCCCTCCGGGGACCGCCAGAACTCCCACCGCCGTCGGCGCGGGCCCGGATCCCCGCCTGCGGGCCGCTGCAGGGGCGGCGCGGACGGCACGGACACCTCGGCACCTCCAGGGCCAGGCACGGACACCGGCACGACACTGACAGCCTTCGATCAGGACAGGTTGAGTGGCGGCTGTGGAGATGCTCTGAACCGGGGGCCGGATCGGGCTGCCAGAATGGGTGCGATGCGGTACATCGTCATCGGGGCCGGCGCGGTGGGCGGGACCATCGGCGCCCGGCTGTCCCAGGGCGGTCACGACGTGGTGCTGGTGGCCCGCGGCCCCCACCTCGACGCGCTGCGGGCACGCGGCCTGCGGCTGGCCACCCCCGACGGCACGTCGACGCTGGACATCCGGGCGGTCGGCGGGCCGGGCGAACTCGAACTCCGCGCCGGTGACGTGCTGATCCTGGCGGTCAAGACGCAGGACGCCGCGGCCGTGCTGGCCGAGTGGGCCTGGCAGCCGGTCCAGGGCGGCCCTCGTGGTGACACCGTGGCGGCCGATGCGCTGCCCGTGGTCTGCGCGCAGAACGGCGTGGCCAGCGAGCGGTTCGCGCTGCGCCGTTTCCGCCGGGTGTACGGGATGTGCGTCTGGCTGCCGGCCACGCACCTGGAGCCGGGCACGGTCGAGGCGCAGGGCGCTCCGCTGGCCGGCGCGCTGCACGTCGGCCGGTACCCGGCCGGGATCGACGCGACCGCGCGGCAGATCGGCGCGGACCTGGCCGGGAGCCGGTTCCTGGCCCCGGTCGTCCCGGACGTGATGCGCTGGAAGTACGGCAAGCTGCTGGCCAACCTGGCCAACGCGGTCGAGGCGGTATGCGGCCACGGCGCCGGGGACGGCACGGCCGACCTGCGCCGGCGTGCGGCAGCCGAGGGGGCCGCGGTGCTCGGCGCGGCCGGCATCGCCTACGCGAGCGAGGAAGAAAGCGCGGCCGCCCACGGCGACCAGGTGCGGGTCGTGCCGGTGAACGGCTCCGCCCGGGCCGGCGGCTCGTCCTGGCAGAGCCTGACCCGGGGCACCGGGTCGATCGAGGCCGACTTCCTCAACGGGGAGATCGTGCTGCTCGCCCGGGAACTCGGCCGGCCCGCCCCGGTCAACCAGGTGTTGCAGCGGCTGGCCAACCAGGCCGCCCGGCAGCGCCAGCCGCCGGGGAGCATCGCGCCCGGCGAGGTCATGGACCTCATCGCAGTAGCATCCTTAGGGTCGCGGCCGGGCGAGGAGGAGCGAGGGGCTCATGGTGGTGGTGCTGGTCGGCTTCATGGGGGCCGGCAAGACCACGGTGGGGCACATCGTCGCCGAGCGGCTCGGCCAGCCCTTCGTCGACAGCGACGTGCTGATCGAGCAGCGCCTCGGGCGTGACATCCGGGACGTCTTCGCCACCGAGGGCGAGGCCTGGTTCCGCGAGGTCGAGCACGTCACGGTGGCCAAGCTGGTCGGCGGCCCGGAAGCCGTGATCGCCCTGGGCGGCGGCGCCGTCGAGGACCCGCGGAGCCGGGCGGTGCTGCGCCGCGCGCGGGTGGTGTACCTGCGCGTCGGCTACGACGAGGCCATGTCGCGGGTGCGGAGTGATGAATTCCGGCCGATGCTGCGCCGGCCCGACCTGGACCAGGTGTACCAGCGGCGGGTGCTCCTCTACCAGGACCTGTCGGTCCTCACCGTCGACACCGACGGGCGGCGGCCCGGGGCCGTCGCCCGGGACGTGCTGGCCGAGCTCACCCGGCCGGCGCCCGCCGGGCGGTGAGGAACAGCTCGACGAGCTCGCGGGTGGTGGTGGCGTCCTCGGCGGCCTTGTCCTCGCGCCAGCGCCCGGTGAACCGCGGGAAGCGCATGGCCAGGCCGGAGTCCGGCTCGATCTGCCCCCAGGCGGCGGTGTAGTTGGGGGACAGGGTGAGTTCGGCGCTGAGGACCTCGATCACCAGCCCGGGCTCGAACCAGACGTCGGGCTCCTGGCGGGCGTCGACCCGGGCCGGTTTCTCCGCCCGGGCCAGCGGCGCCAGCCGGGCGGGCAGCGCGGCCAGCTCGGCGTCGGAGAAGCCGGTGCCGCACTTGGTCGCCGCGCGGAAGACGTCGGCGCCGGCGTCGTAGGCGGCCAGCAGCACCGCGCCGTAGGTGCCGGCCCGGCGGCCGCGCCCGGCGAACGCGCCGACGATCACCAGGTCGACGGTGTCAGACAGCTCGGTGCGGTAGTCCCGCTTGAGCTTGATCCACTGCCAGCCGCGGGCGCCGGCCTGGTACACCGAATCCGGCCCGGTCGACTTGCACACCAGCCCCTCGCACCCGTCGGTGACCGCCTGCTGGAACATGGCCTCGAGCGCGGCCGGCTCCTCGACGCCGGCCGCCGTGGTCAGCCGCAGCCGGGCCGCGGGGGTGACCGCCGCCGCCAGCCTGGCCCGCCGCTCGGGGTAGGGCAGCCGGGTCAGGTCCTCGCCGTCGGCATACAACAGCTCGAAGCAGAACAGGCCCACGGGAACATCCCGAACGGCCTGGTCGATGCCGTGCTTACGGCGCCGGAGCATAACCTCGCCGAACGGCCGTAGCTCGCCCGCGGCCGCGTCGTAGGCGACGACCTCTCCCTCCAGGATCGCCTCGGCCGGGCCCAGCCCGGCCGCCAGCAGCTCGACCACGTCGGGGAACTGGGTGGATATCTCCTCCAGCCGCCTGGTGAACAGCTCGATCATCCCGTCGGCGGTGCGGTGCGCCTGGACCCGGACGCCGTCGTACTTGTACTCGGCCGAGCACCGGCCGCCCAGCCGGGCCAGGATGTCCCCGGCGTCGGACAGCCGCTGGGCCAGCATGACCCGGACCGGGTTCCCCGGCTGGACCCGCAGCTGCTCTACCGCGGCCAGCCCGCCGCTCACCAGGACGGCGGCGACCTGGCCGAGGTCACAGCAGATGTTGTAGCCGCGTTCCAGCACCGGCCGGGCCGCCTTGCCGCCCGCGTACACCTGCGCCAGGGCGTCCAGGATGGTGGGCGTGCCGATGCCGAGCCGCAGCCCCTTGGTGACCAGGCGGAGCAGGTAGCGGGCCTCCAGCGGGGTGGCCCGGGCCAGCAGCCCGGCCATCAGCTCCAGCTTGCGGCCCTGCGACCCCGGCCCCTCCGCCGCGGCGATCTGCCGCAGCGTGTTCACCACTTCGACGACCGTCAGCTCGGCGGCCCGGCCGTCAGCGGCCAGCAACTGCTCGGCGGCCTGGCCCAGGTCGCCGGTCTCCCGCAGCCGGGCGGCCACCTCCGCCGCGGTGGTGCCGGTGGCGGTGGCGACCGCGCGGATGGCCAGCTTCTCGGCCAGGCCCAGGTCCACCCCGGCGAACTCGGGCGCGATCAGCCCCTGGCACAGGTAGCACACCACCGGCAGCAGCTCCGCCGGGGTCTGCGCCAGCAGCCCGGCCAGCCGTTCGGTCAGCGCCAGCCTGCTGGAGACCTGCTCCAGGTCACGGTAGGCCTCGGCCACGATCTGGTATCGCACAGCGGTCAGCCGAGGCGCAGCGGGAGCGCGCGCGGCCCGCGGATCTGGCCCGCGGACCAGGTCACGGCGGCGGGATCGGCCAGGCTGAACTCCGGTATCCGCTCGAGCCAGACCTCGAGGGCGACCCGGAGCTCCATCCGCGCCAGGTGCGACCCCACGCAGCGGTGGATGCCGAGGCCGAACGCGGCGTGCCGGTTGACCTCGCGGTCGATGACCACCTCGTCGGCCCGGTCGAACTGCGCCGGGTCCCGGTTGGCCGCCGGGAACGACAGCAGGATCCAGTCCTCGGCCTTCATGTCCACGCCGTGCCAGTGCATGTCGTCCTTCACCAGCCGCGCCATGGTGACCGGCGCGTAGGCGCGGAGGAACTCCTCCATCGCGGTCGGCAGCAGCCCGGGCTCGGCCACCAGCCGCCTGCGGTCGTCCGGGGTCCTGGCCAGGTGCCACAGCGACGCGCCGATGGCGCTCCAGGTCGTGTCGATGCCGGCGATGAGCAGCAGGGCCATCGCGCCGGTGACGACGTCCGCGTCCAGCTTCTGGCCGAATAGTTCGGCGTCGATGAGGTAGCTGGTCAGGTCCGCACGCGGCCGGTCGAGATGGTCGTGGACCTGGCCGAGCAGGTAGTCGAACAGCCGCTCCATCCGCTCGATGCGCTCCTCCGGCACGAGGTTGATGCCCTCGAGCACGCTCTCCACGAACTCGCGGAACCGCGGCCCGTCCTGCGGCGGGAAGCCGAGCATGTCGGCGATGACCCGGATCGGGATGTGCTGGGCGTAGTCGGCGGCCGCGTCGACCACGTCCTGGCCCGCGAACTCCTCGATGAGCGAGTGGCAGAACGCCCGGGTGGCCGGCTCCTGCCGGCTCACCGCGGTCTTGGTGAACGCCGGCAGCAGCAGCTTGCGGGCGTGGTGGTGGAACGGCGGGTCGGACGAGATCGGCGGCGAGCCGCCGACCGGCGCCAGGTCGCGGGGCGGCCGGAAGTTGCCCATGATGATCGACCGTGAGGAGAAGCGCTCGGTGTCGTAGGCGATCGCCGCCACGTCCTCGTACCGGGTCGGCAGCCAGCCGCCGCCGAACCGTTCGGTGTGCGCGATCGGGCAGCGCTGCCGCAGGTCGTCCTGGATCGGGTAGGGGTCGGCGGACCACTGCGGTTCCAGGTGGGAGAAGTCGGTGGCCCAGTCGGACACCGGGCCGGTGATGATCTCGCTGCGGACGCCCTCGGGCTCCTCGCCCGTCGGCTCGGTGTAGACGAAGCGGTTGTCCACGGCCATGTCAGGCCTCCCCGGCCAGGTCGATCGCGCGTTCGGGGCAGTTGGCCACGGCCCGGCGGGCCGCATCCTCCTGGCCGGGCGGCACCACCCCGTCCCCGAGGACCTGCCCGTAGCCTTCGTCGTCGTCGTCGAACAGGCCGGGGGACAGGTCGTAGCAGCGGCCGTGGCCCTGGCAGCGTTCCGGATCTATCTGGACCTTCACTGCGTCGCTCCCGTCTCGGTGTCACTGAGCGCGGCTGCCACCCGGGTCAGCAGCGCGGCCCACTCCTGTTCGCCGACCGCGTGCAGGTCCGGCGGGACGAGCGCGCCGCCCATGGCGAGCAGCAGGCAGAAGTGGGCCAGGGCGTCGGGTGACAGGGCCGGGTCGAGCTCGCCGCCCGCCTGGGCAAGACGCATGAGGCCGGCCAGCCACCCCGCCCGTTCGGCGAAATATTCCTGCATCGGCCGGGCGACGTCCTCGTCCCGCCGAGCCGCCACCAGCGCCTCGATGATGAGGTAGCCGCAGGCGTCGCGGCGGCGCGGCAGCGCCCGGCCGACGGCCAGCAGCAGGTCCACGACGGGCCGGCCGGGGTCGGCCGCGAGCATGTCGGCGAGCATGTTGCGCCCGTGCGTGCGCAGCGCGTCCACCAGCAGGTCCGCCTTGGAGGCGAAGTGCGCGTACAGCGCGCCGTTGCTCACGCCCGCGGCCGCGGCGATGTCGGCCACCCGGGTGCCGTCGTACCCGCGCTCGGCGAACGCGTCGGCGGCCGCCTGCAGCAGCCGCTCCCGGGTCTCGGCGGCGGTGACGCCCGCGATGCGCCCCATGAAAGAATTAAAAGAACGTTCATAAGATTCGTCAAGGGGGTCAGGGCCGGTTCTTGCCGGCCGGGCCGCGGCGATCGGGCATGACCTGTCCCGGCCGCACGTGCTCGCGCTGCTCACCGTCGACGCCGCGATTCCGTCCGCCGTGCGGCTGCCCGAGCTGGCCCGGGCCGCGGCCGAGAGCGGTCCGGACCCGAAGACCCCGCTGGCCGGGCCGTACGACGGGGCTCATGTCGTGCTGCTGCCGGCCCAGCCTGACCGGGCGACGCGCTGCGCCGGATCCTGGCCAAGGCCGACCACGCGGTGAGGGCGCGGGGGATGGTCACCCTGGTGGCCGGGCCGGTGGCCCGCGACCCGGCCGGGTACGCGACCGCGTTCCGGGTCGCCCGCGGCGCGGCGGCGCTGCGCCGGGCCAGCGGCCGCGGCGGCTTCGTCGACCTCGGCCGGCTCGGTTTGTCCGCGCTGCTGCTCGAGACCCCGGGCACCCTGCACGCCGCCGTGCTGCGCAGCCCGCACCCGCACGCCCGGATCGCCGGGATCGACGTTTCCGCGGCCCGGACCGCCCCCGGCGTGCACGCGGTGATAACCGGCCAGGAGGCCGCCGAGCTGTGCGACCCGATGCCGGACTTCGGTCCCGACCCGGCCAAGCACACCTGGCGCTGCCTGGCCGCGGACAAGGTGCGGTACGTCGGCGAGGGCGTCGCGGTGGTCGTCGCGGACAGCCGCTACCTGGCCGAGGACGCGCTGGAGCTCATCGAGGTGGAGTACGAGCCGCTGCCCGCGGTCACCGACCCGGAAGGCGCGCTGGCCGGCGGGGCCCCGCTGGTGCACGAGGCGCACATCGGGATCGGCGTGATCACCGCCCAGGAGCGCAGCGTGTTCTCGGCCACCGAGTTCTGGTTCTGGTTCGACGAACCGGGCGCGCCGGTGACCTCGACGCCGGAGTCGGTGTCGCTCAAGGTCGACGCCACCGGCGGGATCACCGCGATCCTGTACTCCTGCGCGTTCGACCACCCGTACACGACGATGCCGTCCGCGGACCGGAAGGATCTCGGCGTCTTCTACCCGTTCGTGGGCCACGCCTGCCACGTGCCGGTGGTGGAGGTCGACACCGAGACCGGCGCGGTCACGTTCCTGCACTACGCGGCGGTGCACGACTGCGGCACGCTGGTCAACCCGCGCTCGCTGGCCGGGCACATCGTGGGCGGCACGGCCCAGGGCATCGGCACCGCCCTGTACGAGGAGTTCGTCTACGACGAGGACGGCCAGCTGCTGTCCTCCAGCTTCATGGACTACCTGATCCCGACCGCGATGGAGGTCCCCGAGCTGTCCATCGGCCACGTCGAGACCCCGGGGCGGCCGGGTTGCCCGGCGTCAGTGGTCGGGGGGCAGCGTGCGCTCCTCGTGGTCGAGTTCGCGCTCGAGGATGCGCAGGCTGGCGTCCGGCAGGTGGCCGGCGTCCCGCCAGCGGAGCAGTTCCTCGCGCTGGGCGTCGATGACCTCCCGGCGGGCCCGCCGGCCGGCCTCGTATTCCGGCGCGGCCGCGGGCGTGATGTCCTCGCCGGTTTCCAGCCGGTCGAGCATCTGCCGGTAACGCCGGGCCTTGCCGTCGAGGCTGGCCCGCAGCGCGGCCAGGGCCGGCGCGGGGACGGCGTTGTCGTCTTCGGCGATCTGGTCCAGGCAGGACAGGCCCGCCTGGACCGAGGCGGCGCGGGCCTGGATGCGCACCAGGGCGGCGTCGGCCGGGTTGGCGCGCACCCCCAGCGCCCGCGCGACCGGCGCGAACGTGAGGCCCTGGCCGACCAGGGTGACCACCACGACCAGGTAGGTGCAGAACAGCAGCAGGTCCCGGCCGGGGAACGGGTGTCCGTCGGCGAGGGTCAGCGGCAGGGTGAAGATCGCCGCCAGGCTGATGACTCCCCGGGTGCCCGCCCAGCTCAGCACGGCAATCTCCGGGCCGGACAGGTACTGGTCGTCCCGGACGTCCCGGCCCCGGCGGCGGCGCACCGTACGGGGAAGTGACTGGGTGAGCGCCAGCCACAGCGGCCGCAGCAGCAGGACCACGCCGAGGCTGACCGCCACGGCGGCGAGGATCGTGGCGGTGGGATAGGCCTTCAGGCCGCGCAGGACCGGCGAGATCTGCTGGCCGATCAGCAGGAAGACGTATCCCTGGAGGAGGAAGTCGATCAGGTGCCAGACGGCGGTGGCCTGCAGGCGGGTGGCGCCGGAGGTGAAGCGGGGCGTGACGTGGCCGATCATCAGCCCGGCCACCGCGACCGCGAGCACGCCGGAGACGTGCAACTCCTCCCCGACCAGGTAGGCGGCGAAGGGCGCGGCCAAGGATATCCCGTTGACCAGCAGCGGGTCGCGGACCGCGGACAGGAGCAGGCGCACCACGACCGCGACGGCGAAGCCGTCAAGCAGGCCGCCCGCGGCGACCAGCAGGAAGTGCGGCACCGCGTCGCCGACGGCGAAGTCGCCGCTGGTCACCGCGGTGACCGCTACGGTCAGGGTGGTCAGCGCGGTGGCGTCGTTGAGCAGCCCTTCCCCCTCGATGATGGTGATCAGCTTGGGCGGCAGCCCGACCCGGCCGCCGACGGCCAGCGCGGCCACCGGGTCGGTCGGGGCGAGGGCCGCGCCGAGCGCGACCCCGGCACCGAGTCCCACCCCCGGCACGAACAGGTCCACGCCGATCCCCACCAGCACGGCGGTGGCCAGCACCAACCCGATGGACAGGCTGATCACGACCCGCAGGTTCTCCCTGATGGCCAGCAGCGAGGAGTTGAGCGCCGCGCTGTAGATCAGCGGCGGGATGACGAAGGTCAGGATCACGTGCGGATGGAGCGTGACGTTCGGGCCGGGCAGAACGCCGTAGACCAGCCCGGCCACGGTGAGCAGCGCGGCGGCCGGCAGGCCAGTCCGGTCGGCCAGGAACTGCAGCGCGAGGATGACGACGACGGCGGCGAGGATGAACGCCAGGATGTCCAGCATGAGACCCCCACGGTGACGGAGCGGCAGGCTCGCGAACCCAGGTTCTCATCGTCGGGTGCGAGCGCGCGGTCGGCCAAACGGACCTGGAATCCGGTGCGGGTTATCCGGTGTACGGAGCGGCCGGCGTCCAGCGTCAGCCACCGCGGCGGCCCGGGCGCCGTCAGGCTGGCTCGCGCACCCGCAGCCGGCCTCGGTCGATGACCACGGTCCCGTCCGGCCGCGTGGTCTGGAACAGCGCGGTGTCGCTGCCGTCCTGGAGCCAGACCGACACCGTCAGCGTCTCGCCGGGCAGCACCGGCCGGCTGAACCGGGCCGCCATGGAGCCGAACCTGGCCGGGTCGGAGCGGCACAGCCCGTGCAGCAAGGCGCGGCCGGTGACCCCGTAGGTGCACAGGCCGTGCAGGATCGGCTGGCTGAAGCCGCCCCGGGCGGCGAACTTCGGGTCGACGTGCAACGGGTTCCTGTCCCCGGACAGCCGGTAGATCAGCGCCTGCTCCGGCCTGGTCGGCTGGACGATCCGGTAGTCGGGCTCCCGGTCCGGGCGCTGCCAGGGCAGATCGGTGCCGCGCTCGCCGCCGAAGCTGCCCTCGCCGCGGATGAAGGCGCTGCTCCTCGACGTCACCAGCGGCTCCCCGGTGGCGGCGTCCAGCGCCGCGTTCTCGGTCACCACCAGCGCCCCGGACCCCTTGTCGTAGATGCCGGTCACTGTCGATACCGTCCGGGCGGTGCCCGCGACCGGCAGCGGCCGGTGCAGCTCGAAGGCCTGCTCGGCGTGCACGAGCATGGCCCGGTCGAAGTCGCCGAGGCTGCGGCCGGGCCGGGCCTGGGCGATCAGCACCGCGAAGGTGGGCAGCACCTTCTGCTCGATGCCCTCGCAGTTCTCCGTGGTGAACTCGAGCTCCTGCAGCGGGTCGCCCAGCCCGGCCCCGACCCCGACCGCGTAGAGCAGCGCGTCCGTGCCGTCCCAGGACCGCACCTGCGGCTCGCTCGGCACTCCCACCAGGCTGTGGTCAAGCCCCATGACAACCTCCGACGTCCGCGGGCACCGTCCGCTGCTAGAATGAAGTTCTAGAAATATGGTCAGGTACGGCCCTGGGCGTGTCAAGCAGGCCCGCGGCGCCCCGCATCTGTCACATGAGTCTCGCCCGTATCTACCCGTGGACCAGCCTTTACGGCAGCACTGGCGCCACTTCTCGTCGCATGGCCGCCTTGACGGCAGCCGCCCGCGTACGGTCAAATAATCTAGAATTCACTTCTAGGATTAAGTTTCATCGGGCGGCACGGCAGCGCCGAAGGAGTGATGGGCATGGGCATCCTGGACGGCAAGGTCGCCATCGTGACCGGCGCGAGCCGGGGTATCGGCGCGGAGATCGCCCGCCGCTTCGGCGCGGCGGGCGCCGCGGTCGCCGTGGCCGCCCGGACGACCGCGGCGGGCACGTCGCCGTTGCCCGGCACGATCGCCGAGACCGCGGAGCAGATCCGCGCGGCGGGCGGGACGGCGGTGGCCATCCGCGCCGACCTGTCCAAGCCGGAGGACCGGGAGCGGCTGGTGACCGAGACCGGGCGGCAGCTCGGGCCGCCGGACATCCTGGTCAGCAACGCGGCCGTGACGTACTTCACCCCGGTCACGGACTTCACTGCGCGACGTTACCGGCTCATGTTCGACGTCCAGGTCGAGGGGCCGTTCCAGCTGGCGCAGCTGGTCGTGCCCGGGATGCGGGACAAGGGCCGGGGCTGGATCCTGAACATCTCCTCCATCGCGGCCCGGCACCCGGCGTTCCCGCTCCCCGAGCGGGGGGGTCTGGGGGGGTCGTCCCCCCGGGCCAGCACCGCGCGGGCCCGGCTCGGCGGGACCGTCTACGGGATGTGCAAGGCCGCGCTCGAGCGGTTCTCCACCGGCCTGGCCGCCGAACTCTACGACGACGACATCGCGGTGAACGCGCTGTCGCCGACCCAGGTGGTGCCCACGCCGGGCACGGTCTTCCATCGCCTGGCGACCGAGGACGATCCCGATTCCGAGCCGCCCGCGGTGATGGCGGAGGCCGCGCTGATGCTGTGCAGCGCCGAGCCCAGGACGCTGACCGGGCGGATCGCCTATTCCCAGGACCTGCTGGCGGAGCTGGGCGTCAGCGTCCCGGCGCGGCGGTGACGCGGCCCTGCCCCCGGCCAGCCGGCTGGGTCCGCGTCGACTGCCACCTGCACACGGTCGCGTCCGGGGACGCGGTGCTGACCCTGGAGGAGCTCGCCGAACGGGCCCGGCAGGCCGCCCTGGACGTGGTGTGCATCACCGACCACAACGTGACCTCGGCGGCCGTCGCGGCGGCCGGACGGGACCTCGGCGTCCGCGTCGTGGTTGGCGAGGAGATCAGGACGCCAGACGGCGACGTGATCGCGCTGTTCCTGACCGAGCGGATCCCGTACGTGCTGCCGGTGGCCGAGGTCGTCACCCGGATCAGGGCCCAGGGCGGGCTGGTGTACGCGCCGCACCCGTTCGACGCGGGCCGCTCCAGCCTGGGCCGGGTGCTGCCCGGCCTGTGCCGGGCGGGCGCCGTGGACATCGTCGAGGTCTTCAAACGCCAAGATCGCAAACCAGGCGCCGAACGAGCGGGCGCGTGCCCTGGCCACCGCGTATGCCCTGCCTGGCGGGGCGGGGCCGGACGCGCACGACGCGCCCGGCGTGGGCGCGGCCTGGCTGGAGATGCCCGACTTCGACGGCCCGGCCAGCTTCCTGGCCGCGCTGGCGGACGCGCGGGTGACCGGTGAGTACCGCCCGCACGCCCCGCGCTACCCGCGGCGCGCCTTACAGCCCGATCCGGGTGGCCAGCCGCTCCCGGTGGTAGCCGCCGTCGCCGAGGAACAGCTCGCTGGACTTCGCCCGCTTGAGGTACAGGTGGGCGTCGTGCTCCCAGGTGAAGCCGATGCCGCCGTGGATCTGGATGTTCTCGGCGGCCGCGTGGAAGTAGGTCTCGGCGGCGTAGGCCTGCACCAGCGGGGCCAGCACCGGGAACTCGGCGGAGTTCTCCGCCACCGCGGCGGCCGCGTAGCCGACCGCGGACCGCAGCGACTCGACCTCGAGCAGCAGGTCGGCGCAGCGGTGCTTGAGCGCCTGGAAACTGCCGATGGGCCGCCCGAACTGGTGCCGGACCTTGGCGTACTCCACCGCCATGTCCAGCGCCCGCTGCGCGCCGCCGAGCTGCTCGGCGGCCAGCGCGATGGCGGCCACGTCGAGGGTGCGGTCCAGCACCGCGGCGGCGTCGCCGGGCGACCCGATCAGCCGGCCCGGCGTGTCGGCGAACTCCAGCCGGGCCAGCTTCCTGGTCTGGTCCAGCGTGGGCAGCGCGGTCCGGCCCACCACATCCCCCTCCACCGCGAACAGCGACAGGCCGGCGTCGGTGGCCGCGACGACCAGGATCAGCCCGGCCGTCCAGCCGTCGAGCACGAAGCTCTTGTGCCCGTCAAGACGCCAGCCCTGGCCGTCCTTGACCGCGGACAGCCGGATCGCGCCCGGATCCCAGGACCCGTCGTCCTCGGTGAAGGCCAGGGTGGCGACGGTCTGGCCGGACGCGATGTCGGGCAGCAGCCCGCGCCGGGCTCCCTCGTCCGCGCTGGCCAGCAGCGCCGTGGCGGCCAACACGGCGCTGGCCAGGTACGGGCCGCCGTACAGCGCGGCGCCGAACTCCTCCAGCACGATCGCCTGCTCGGCGAAGCTGAAGCCGCCGCCGCCGTACGCCTCGGGGATGGCCAGCCCCTGCAGGCCCAGCTGGCTGCCCGCCTGCGCCCAGACGGCCCAGTCCGTGCCGTCTTCGGTCTCCATGAGCTCGCGGACCCGGGTCAGCGGCGCCCGGTCCGCCAGGAAGCGCCGAACCGAGGCGCGCAGCTCATCTTGCTCCGCACTGACACCCAGGATCATGCCGGTTGCTCCAATCCTTCCGTGACCACGAGGACGTCGAGCGCCTCGACCTGATCTCCGTTCACCCACAGCGGGTTGACTTCCAGCGCGCGTAGTGCCCCGTACCGGGCGCCGTTCAGGGACAGCGCGACCTCGCCCAGCCGGGCGATCGCCGCGGCCACCGCATCCAGGTCGGCGGGTACCGCGCCGCGCGCGCCCTGCAGCAGCGGCAGCCCGCGCAGCTCGCCGAGCATCCGCCTGACCTCGGCGGTGTCCACGGGAAGCACGCGCAGGCTGGTGTCCTGGAGGATCTCGACCCAGATCCCGCCGAAGCCGACGGCCAGCACCGGCCCGAACGTCGGGTCGACGGTGACGCCGGCCAGCAGCTCCGCTCCGCCCGCGCGCATCGGCGTCACGAGCACGCCGTCGACGGCGGCGCCCTGAGCCTGGCCGGCCGCGCGGACCTTCTCGTCGCCGGCCCGCACCCCTGCCTCCGAGCCCAGCCCGAGGATCACCCCGCCAACGTCGGACTTGTGGGTGATCTGCGCCGAGCAGATCTTCACCGCCACCGGCAGCCCGACGTCCCTGGCGATATCGACGGCCTCCTCGGCCGAGCCGGCCAGCCCGCCGGGCACCACCGGCACGCCCGCCGCGGCCAGCAGGCGCCGCGCCTCCACCTCAGACCAGGGGGCCGCCGGCCGCGGGCCAGGGGACGGCGCGGCGCGAGCCGGACCCGCCCGGACCCGGCCCCGGTGCTCCAGCCAGCGCAGCGCGTGGCCCAGCGCGCCGATGCCCAGGTTCAGCCCGGCGAGCACGGTGATGCCGTGCCGCGTCAGCAGTCCCAGGCCGTAGTCGCTGATGTTCACGCAGGTGCTGGCGACCGGGATGACCGGGATCGGGGCGGATGCCATCCGCCCCGCCAGCCAGTCCACCCGGGCCTCGAGCGCGCGGGCCATCCCCTCGTCCGGCGGCCGGGCCTCGGGCAGGGTCAGCCCGGAGAACAGGACGAAATCCAGGTTCGGGTCCCGCACCGCGAGGCCGAGCGCGTGGTCGACGTCGGTCAGCGGGCCGGTCCGGGCGGACAGGTTGGCCAGCGCGCCGAAGCCGGTGACGTCCAGCGGGTTCTGCGCGGCGGCGAACGGCGGCAGGTGCACGGCGATCGCCGCCGCCGTCTCCGCCGAGAAATCCGGGATCGCCAGGCCCTGGGCACTGGCCGCGTCGGCGATGATGTCGCAGGAACCGCCGGACAGGGTCAGCACGCCCATCCGCCGTCCGCGCGGCCAGCGATGGTAGCCGAGCGCCGCCCCGGTGGTCAGCAGTTCCTCCAGGCTGGTCACCCGGATGACGTTGAGCTGGCGCAGCGCCGCGTCGACCACCGCGTCGTCGCCGGCCACCGAACCGGTGTGCGCCAGCGCCGCCTGCTGCCCGGCCGGGCTCGAGCCGACCTTCAGCGCGACGATCGGCTTGCCGGCCCGGTCCGCCTTCTCCGCCGCCCGGGTGAACCTGGCCGGGTCGCCGATCTCCTCGAGGAACAGGCAGATGACCCGGGTGGCCTCGTCCTGGACCAGGTAGTCGAGCACGTCGGCGGTCTTGATCATGCCCTCGTTGCCCATCGAGGTGAGCAGGCTGATCCCGATGGCGTGCGCCTTGGCGAAGGCCAGCACCACGCTGGCCAGGGCGCCGCTCTGCAGCGCCACGCCCACCGGCCCCGCGGTGAGCGGTGCGGGCAGGGTCAGCGCGTAGGGCGCCGAACGGGCGTGGGCGTTGACGAAGCCCAGGCAGTTCGGGCCGAGCACGGTGACGCCGTTCGCCGCCGCGCGGGCCACCATCGCGTCTTCCAGCGCCCGGCCGGCCGGGCCCACCTCGCGGTAGCCGGAGGCGAGCACCACCGCGTTGCGCATCCCGGTCGCGCCCATGTCGTCAAGGACGCCCTCGACCGCCTGCACCGGGGCCAGGATGAACGCCAGGTCGGCCGGCTCGGGCAGGTCCCGCAGGCTCCGCACCACCGGCAGGCCGAACGCGCTGGCGGCCCGCGGGTGCACGGCCGTCAGCGGGCCGGCGAAGCCCGCGGTCGCGCAGCTCGCCACGATGAACCGGGCCCACCCGGAGTTGTCCGAGGCGCCGACCAGGGCGATGCTCCGCGGCGCGAAGAACTCGCGCAGCCGCCGCGGCGTCACGAGCTCGCGCGTCACGCCGTCGGCGGCCGCGCCCGGGGCCCGCGGTCCCGGTCCGGTCACCGCGGCTCCTTGGGCAGTCCCAGGGCCCGCTCGCCGATGATGTTCCGCTGGATCTCGCTGGTCCCGGAGTAGATGGTGCCGGCCCGGCTGCTGAGGAACACGCTTTGCCAGGAGCTGACCGGGTAGCCGTCGCCGTCCGGCCGCAGCAGCCCGTCGGCGCCCTCGATGCCGATGGCGATCTCGCCCAGCCGCTTGTGGTACTCGCTCCAGAACAGCTTGGCCACCGAGGCCTCCGGGCCCGGCGGGCGGCCCGCGGCCACCTGCGCCAGCGTGCGCAGCCCGCTGAAGCGCATCAGCTCCACCTGGGTGTAGGCCCAGGCGAGCTGCTGGCGGATCAGCGGGTCGGCGGTCTTGCCGCGCTTGCGCGCCGTCTCGACCAGCGTCCAGAACTCCCGCTCGTAGCCCAGGTGCGCCACGGTGGCCCGGCCGCCGCGCTCGTGCCCCAGCGTGGTCATGGCCACCCGCCAGCCGTTGCCCAGGCCGCCGATGACGTTGAACAGCGGGGCCCGGACGCCGTCCAGGAAGTCCTCGTAGAACTCCGCCGCGCCGGACATCTGCTTGATCGGCCGGTACGTCACGCCGGGGCCGGTGAAGTCGATCAGCACGTAGGAGAGCCCGGCGTGCTTGGGCGCGTCCGGGTCGGTCCGGCACAGCAGGAACATCCGGTTGGCCCGGGCGGCGCCCGAGGTCCACACCTTCTGGCCAGTGATGACGAGCTCGCCGGAGTCGAGCACGCCGCGGGTCTCGACCGCGGCCAGGTCCGAGCCGTGGTCCGGCTCAGAGAAGCCCTGGCAGTACACGTCCTCGCCGGAGATGATCCGGGGCAGGAAGTACGCCCGCTGCTCTTGGGTGCCGTGCACGATGACGGAGGGGCCGACCAGCCACTCGCCCATGCCCCGGGTCACCCGGGGCAGGCCGGCCCGGAAGAACTCCTCGTTCAGCACGGCCACCCGGACCGCGTCCAGGCCCTGCCCGCCGAACTCGGCCGGCCAGTGCGGGCAGATCAGCCGGCGGGCCGCCAGCTTGGCCGCCCACTCGGCGTAGGCGGGGTGGGCCTGCGCCTCGGCCAGCCGGGCGCCGGGCCGGGCGCCCGCGGTCATCGGCATGTTCCAGTCGATCAGCGCGGCCAGCTCGGCGGGCGCCTCGGCTGCGATCCAGTCCCGCAGCTCCGCGCGGAACCGGGCGATCTCCGGGCCAAGGTCAAGTTCCATGGCCGCCTCCCCTGGCGTACCGGATACTAGAATTTAATTCTAGATCTGATCAAATATCGGCACCCGTCCGCTGTCAACCCCCACCCTGGAACCAGGCCCGGAGGTCCGGAGAAGCACGCAGTCAGCCCGTTCGGGCCTAGACCGGTGGCTGCCAGGGACCGCCGGTCATCAGCCGCGGGGCTGGTTAGACGGGATTCGCCCCCCTTGACATCGCCGGGTCCCGGCTAGAGGGTAATTCCAGAAGATGATTCCATTAATACCGGCTCTGTGATTACCCGGGGAAGGGTCTGGTGGGCTGGCATGGCACGACTGGACGGGCGGGTCGCGATCGTCACCGGGGCCGGCCGGGGGATCGGCAGGTCGGTGGCCAGGCTGCTGGCCAGCGAGGGTGCCTCGGTGGTGGTCAACGACCTGGGCGCGGCGGTCGACGGTTCGGGGCATGACTCCGGGCCCGCGCAGCACGTGGTGGCCGAGATCGGCGAGGCCGGCGGGAAGGCCGTCGCCAACGGCGCGGACATCTCCGACTTCGCCGCGGCCGAGCAGCTGATCCAGACCGCCATCGAGGAGTTCGGCCGGCTCGATGTGCTGGTCAACGTGGCCGGCATCCTGCGGGACCGGATGGTCTTCAACATGACCGAGCAGGAGTGGGACGACGTGATCCGCGTCCACCTGAAGGGGACGTTCAACACCACGAGGTTCGCCTCGGCGCACTGGCGGTCGCTGCGGGAGGAGTCGGCGCAGAACCGCATCATCAACTTCACCTCGGTCTCCGGCCTGCACGGAGCGCCCGGCCAGCCGAACTACGCGGCGGCCAAGATGGGCATCGTCGGGCTGACCTACTCCTGCGCCCGGGCGCTGGCCAAGTACGGGGTCACGGTGAACGGGATCTCGCCGGGCGCCGCCACCCGGATGACCGACTCGGTACCCACCGACCGCCGCCGGACCAGGCCCGATGTGGACGAGTGGTCCCCGGGCAACGTGGCCCCGATCGTCGCCTACCTGGCCTCGGAGCGTTCCGGCTGGATCACCGGGCGGGTCATCCACTCCTCGGGCTACGAGGTGTCCCTGTACAGCAACCCGGAGCCGGTCGTGCGCATCGTCGGCACCGGCCCCTGGGACGCCGACGACCTGACCGAGCAGGTGGAGCGGGCCTTCGGCCCGATGCTCGGCCGGGCCCGCTAGCTCAGGCGTAGACGGCGGGCACGGCGCCGGTGACGGCGAGACACTCGACGAAGAAGTAGATCCCCTTGAAGAACTCGAGCAGGTTGCCCTCTTCGAGCACGATCTTGCGGTACATGACCGTGCGCTGCGCGTCGTATCCGTCGTGCAGCGCCTTCCAGTCCCGGTAATCCATGCCGAGCACGTAGGTCGCCTCGAGCGGGTCGTCCGGGCCGATGATGTGGCAGTCGGTGACCGTGCCGCCGCCCCACTGGACGAACAGATAGGCAGTGTCCACTCCCGGGCCCACTCCCGGCCGGTCACGGCAGCCCAGCGCCCAGGACGCCGGGTACATGCGCTTGATCAGGTCGAAGAAATCCCAGTACTCCTGGAGCTTGGCCGCCCGGGCCTGCGCCGACGGCCCGGCCGCCAGCGCGTCGCGGACCGCGTCGGCCCATTTCTTGCTGAAGAATTCCGGCTCCGCCACGGGGTCACCCGCCCGCCAGCACCGGCTGCACCTTCTGCAGCAGGTCCTCGAGGTCGGGCGAGAGCCCGATGCCGACGTCATTCAGCTTGCGCCGCAGCTGCTGGAAGAACAGCAGCCGCACCTCGTCGTCGGTCCAGCCCAGCGGCTCGTAGTAGATCCGGCGGCTGACCACGCCGGACAGGGACAGGATCGTGCGCAGGGTGTCGTGGATCTCGGTGATCATCGTCGGGTCCTTGCGCACCGCGTCCTGCAGGTACCGCATGCCGCCCTGCACGTGCCGCGACTCGTCGCGGCAGGTCGCGGTGAAGCCGGTGTAGTAGGCGGGCAGGAACCCGCGCCAGCGGGCGTAGGACAGCGTCACCTTCATCACCGACAGGGCGAGCACCCCTTCGATCCACAGGAAGTAGTTCGTGCCGTAGCGCACCCGGGCCCGCTCGTCGTGGGGATGGAGCCGCAACTCGTCCGCCTGGTACGCCAGCAGCCCGAACGGCGCGACGAACGTCTCCGACACCCACGGGAACGACGCGTCCAGCACGGCCATGATGTCGTCGCCGTGGAGCCCGACGACCTCGCGGTAGAATCGGTCGAAGAAGACCGTGTGCCGGGCCTCGTCCTCGATCTGCGCGGCGATGTGCAGCTTCTCCTCCTCGCTGGCGCCGATCATGAAAACTGGCAGCTCGATCTCGACCTGCCGCTCGCCGTGATGGAACCCGGAGGCGATGGCGATGAACGACTCCCGTTCGGCCTCGGTCATCTTCTCCTGCCAGTCCACCTTGTCCTGGCTGAAGTCCAGCTCGTAGACGTCCCACCGCTGCTTGAGGTACTTGCGGTACAAGGTGGTGAAGTCCGGCAGCGACTTCAGGTCCTTGTGGACGTACTCGATGACGTCGTCGATATCGACCTGGAGCACCTCGTCGAGGACGGAGTCCTCGATCTCGCGCACCTGCTCCTCGCTCAGCGCGCGGGGGCCTTCCCGGAGTACCGCCGTGGGACTCTTGCGTTCGGTCATGCTGGGCCCCCTCGCCGCCGTAGCGAATACTAGAAAGTAATTCTGTAGCCCATTCGACCCGGTTCCGCCCCGGCCGTCAAGATCGGCCCAGTCGGCCCGGCGACCTCGCCGGTGGTCCTGGCGTACCGAGACCTCACGATCAATTTCCCGAACGGCCCCGGTTCCTGCCCCGGCCAGCCGGCCCGGGTAACGCGCGCCGCCCGAGGACCAGCACGCCGGAGGTGGCGAACATGCCGCCGTTGCCGAGGATGACGCTGATCTGCGGCTCGCCGACCTGGGCGGCGGCCTCGCCGCGCAGCTGGCGGACGCCTTCCTGGATGGCGAACATCCCGTACATCCCGGTGTGGGTGTAGGAGAGCCCGCCGCCGTTGGTGTTGAGCGGGAGGGAGCCACCAGGTTCGGTGTTCCCGTCCGCGATGAACGGCCCGGCCTCGCCCTTGCCGACGAAGCCGAGGGCCTCGAGTCCGTAGATGGGCACGTGGGCGAACGCGTCGTAGATCATCAGGTGGTCGACGTCGGAGGTGCCGATGCCCGCCTCGGCGAAGGCCGCCCGCCCGGCCAGCCGGAACGCCCGGGATTCGGTGAAGTCCGCCATCTGCGAGATCATCGGCGTCTCGGACGACTCTCCGGTGCCCAGGATATGCACGGCGGGTTTGGGGAACTCCGCGGCCCGCTCCGCCGAGGCGATCACCAGCGCGCCGCCCCCGTCGGTGACCAGGCAGCATTCCAGCAGGTGGAAGGGGTAGGCGACGATCCGGGAGGCCAGCACGTCCTCGACCGTGATCGGGTCGCGGTAGGCCGCGCGCGGGTTCTTCGCCGCCCAGCGCCGCTGGGCCACGGCCACGTAGGCCAGCTGCTCGTGAGTGAGCTCGTACTGCTTCATGTAGCGCAGTACCGGGATGGTGAAGGTGGTGGTCGGGCCGAACGTCCCGTACGGCGCCTCGAACTGGCCCGGCGGGGACGAGGCCGCCAGCCGGAACGGGGCCGCGCCCACCCGGGATCGCCCCGATTCCCCGTGCGTGATCAGAACCGTCCGGGCGTAGCCCGCGCGGATCGCGGCGACCGCGTGCCGCACGTGCAGCAGGAAGGAGGTGCCGCCGACGCCGGTGCCGTCGATCCAGTCCGGCGTGATGCCCAGCGCGTGCGCCACCTGGACCGGGCCGGGCGCGGCGACCGTCGCGATGCCGTCGATGTCGCGCAACGACAGGCCCGCGTCGGCGACCGCGTTCAGCGCGCCCTCCACGTGCAGCTGCAGCGTGGAATGGTCCGGCAGCTTGCCGACCCGGTCGGTCTCGGCCGCGCCCGCGATGATGACGCCCGGGCTGCTCATCGTGCCTCCCCGGGGCCGGAGGGCCCGAACACGGGCAGGCTGACATCGCCCCGCCGCTCGAACCTGACCTGTAGCGGCATGTCCAGCTCCAGCGCCTCCGGCGTGGCCGGCAGACCGACGATGTTGGTCATCATCCGCGGTCCCTCCGCGAGCTGCACCACGGCGATCGCGTAGGGTCCGTCGCCCTCGAAGCCCGGGGCCGGGCGGTGATTGATCACGTAGGAGTACAGGGTGGCCCGGCCGCTGGCGGTGAACCATTCGACGTTTCGCGAGCCGCACGCCGGGCACACCGGGCGCGGGTAGAAGTAGGGCCCGCCGCAGTCGGCGCACCGCTGGATGCGCAGCATCCTCTCGGCGCAGCCGTCCCAGAACGGCTGTGTCTCCGGCGTCGGCACCGGGACCGGCTTGGCGGTCATCCGCGCATCCCCGCCAGCCCCGTCCCGGTCGCGGTCCGTCCAGCCCGCCGTGCCATGACCTCACCGGCCTTCCCGCCCGCTCCATTACCAGAATGATTTTCTGGAATCAGCTTCAAAGCTAGCGGGTATGCCTGTCAAGAGGCGCCCCCGCCGCAGCGCGCCGTGCTGACGGTACCGGAGAATGTACAGTAACCGCGAGGTGAGACGGATCGGTGAAGGCCCGTGACTAGGCAGCTGAAGGAGGGCCCCGCGAGCGGCGCCTGGCAGTGGAGCCGCACCGCGCAGACCCAGCGCGCGCTGCTCGACGCGGCCCGGCAGGTATTCACCGAGCGCGGCTTCTCCGACGCGAGCATCGCCGACATCGTGGACCGGGCCGGATCCAGCGTGGGCAGCTTGTACCACCACTTCGGCGGCAAGAGCGAGCTCTTCATCGCCCTCTGGCAAGAGCACCAGCTCGCGCACGAGGAAGCCGCGAGCAAGGCGGTGGCCGAGGCCAGAAAGAAGGACGTGACAGACCCGGGGCAGCTGTTCGAGACCGGAGCGCGCGCCTTCCTGCACGGCAGCTGGGAGCGGCGGGATCTGGCGCTGCTGTTCTCCTCCGGTGACGCGCCGCCCGGATTCGAGGTCATCCGGCGCCAGCGGGGCCGCGAATGGATCAGCCAGAACGACTCGCTGCTGCACCTGACCGACGCGCCGGTGGACCGGCTGTACGCCGCGGTCCTCACCGCGCTGATCGGTGAAGGCGCCTACGAGGTCGCGGCGTGCAAGAGCCGCCGTCAGGCCGAGCGGATCATCGACGCGGTGATCGGGTACGCGCGGCGGCTGATGACCGGGGGACCCGGCCCGGCCGACGACGAGCCGCCGCGCGAGTAGGCCGCGCACTCACTGCCGCGGGTCCGGGGCCACGCCGCGGGGCGCGGGCGGGGGGTCAGGCGTTCTTGACCGCGGAGACCTCGAACTCCAGGACGACCTTGTCGCTGACCAGCACGCCGCCGGTCTCCAGCGGCGCGTTCCAGGTGATGCCGTAGTCCTTGCGGCTGATGCTGACCGAGCCCTCGAACCCGACCCGCAGGTTGCCGAACGGGTCCTTCGCGGCGCCCTCGAAGGTGAACGGGATCGTGATCGGGTGGGTCACGTCCTTGATGGTCAGGTCGCCGGCGACCTCGAACGTGCTGTCGTCGAGCTGGCGGACACCGGTCGAGGCGAAGGTGATCTGCGGGTAGTCCTGCATGGCGAGGAAGTCGTTGCTGCGCAGGTGCTCGTCGCGCTGGGCGTTCCGGGTATCGATGCTGGCGGCGTTGATCGTCACCTGCACGCTGGAGTTAGCCGGGTTGGTGCCGTCGAGCGTGGCCGTGCCCTCGAACTCGTTGAACGCGCCGCGCACCTTGGTGACCATGGCGTGGCGGGCGACGAAGCCGATCCGGGTGTGCGCCGGGTCAAGGGTGTAGGTGCCGGTCAGTTCGGTGAAGGCCGGGGCAATGCTGGTGGTCATCGAGGCTCCTCGAGGTCCGTTAGGTCTGTGACGTGTCATCTAACTTATATGACTCGTCATTAATTCCCGGGTATCCTGGCGGACATGAGCCGTTGGCTGACCGCGGAGGAGCAGCGGGCGTGGCGCGGGCTGCTGCGGATGACCTCGCAGCTGAACGCCCGGATGAACCGGCAGCTGCAGGACGAGTACGGGATATCGCTGGCGGACTACGACGTGCTGGTCGTGCTCAGCGAGGCCCCGGCGGCCCGGCTGCGGGTCTTCGAGATCGCCGACGCGCTGGCCTGGGAGCAGAGCCGCGTCTCGCACCAGCTCGCCCGGATGCAGCGACGCGGCCTGATCGCCCGGGAGGAGTGCCAGGCCGACGCCCGGGGCGCGTTCGTGGTCCTCAGCGAGGCGGGCCGCGCCGCCATCGAACGCGCAGCGCCGGCCCATGTCGAGACGGTGCGGCAACTGGTCTTCGACGGGCTCAGCCGCGACCAGGTCACCGCGCTGACCCAGGTCACCACGCACATCCTGGACCGCCTGGGCGAGACCCAGCCGGCCCGCCGAGGCTGAGCCCAGCCGATGGCCTGCTCGGCCAGCGGGGCAACCGGCCAGCGTGACGGCATCGGCCGGGGTGAGCGGCGCGGGCGCGATCGCGTCGGCCTCGCGGAGGAACTGCCCGGTCTCGGCGCGCCAGGCCTGCTGGCCTTCCTCGCTCTCGTCCGGCACCAGGTCGTCGTACCCGGGGATGCCGTACATGGTGGCGGCGAACGGGTTTTCCTCCAGCCAGCGCCGGTGGAAACGGTCGGCCAGGTCGGGTACCGAGATCATGCCGTCGATCATGCGGAGACTCTAGCGGCACCGGTCAACCGTGGCTCCGGCCACAGGCAATGTTCGTCTCCGCGGCGACCCGGCTGAGGAGGCCGGCGGTGTGCGCCGCCCGCCGGGCCCACCAGGCCTGGACGACGTCGCCGGGCGGGGCGGCGGTCCGGCGGCTCCACCGGGCCGCCTCCCCGGCCAGCCAGCCCAGCGTCCCGGCCGGTTCCTGGTCGAGCAGGGCGCGCAGGGTGAAACGCCGCTCGCCGATCCGGTGGCCCGCGCCCACCCTGTCCGCCGCGGCGGCCAGGCTCCGGCGGGTGAGGATGAAGCCGCACCTGGCCGGGGTGGTGAGCAGGTCCGGCAGGTCGCCGGGGCCGGGAGTACCGCCGGGCGGCGGCGGCGCGGCCCGCAGGGTCAGCGGCAGCCAGCCGCCGGGGTGCGCGCCGCGCTCGGCCCGCAGCGCGTGGGCGGCCAGCCGCGCCCACCGGGTCAGCGCGGGCGCCGCGAGGTCGCCGACGGCGTCCAGGTAGCCGGGCAGCCACGGCCACAGGTGCTCCCACAGCAGCGCCCGGCGGATCTGGGCGAGCGCGCCGGCGGTCCGCGCCGTGCGGGTGTCGCCGGCCGCCTCACCCAGCGCGGCGTACAGGCTGAGCAGGCTGGTCAGGTGGTCCGGTTCGGCGGGCGGCGCGACTCCGATGGCCCGCCAGAACCCGGCGGCCCGGTCGGCCGCCTCGCCGCCGAGGCCGCCCTCGGCGCCGAGGTACACCGCGGCGTGGGGCGGGCAGTTGAGCACGAACACCTCGGTATGTTCGGCGTTGCCCGGCCCCGCCCAGCCAAAGGCGGCGCACGCGGTGCGGGCACTGGCCGGATCGCCGGCCACGGCGCCCAGGGCCCGGATCAGCTCCCACCGGCCCGCGCCGCCCGCTTCGGCCGCGCCGGTCACGTCCGCGCTGCCGGTCACGTCCGCCCCGTCCGTCATGGGCCAGTCCCGGGCGGGAGCGCGAAGGCCGGGTCGGCCGGCTTGAGCGGGCGCATCAGCCAGCGCGGGCGCCGGGTGCCGTCGGGCGAGACCTGGCCGGCCGGCCGGGCCTGCCGCAGCCACCGCCGGTAGACCTGGTGGGCCCGCCCGGTGTCCACCGCGATGTCGCCGTGCCGCTCGCCCGGCCCGGCCGGGCGGATCCGGACGGCCTGGTGCCAGCAGTGCATGCCGGAGATCGGGTCCGGCTGGACGCCGAACGTCAGGTTCTGGTGCACGCCGGTGTCGTTCCACCAGATCCGCCGGCTGTCCGGATCGGCCGACTCATACGGCCCGGTCGGCCCGCGGCGTTCCATCCGCCAGCCCTGCTCGCCGTGGTCCAGGCCGACGGTGGCCATCAGGCCGCCCGCGCCGCGCGGCCCGCCGTCAAGCCGCCAGCGGCCCATGTGGTGGCTGCACGCGACCACCCCGGGCCGGATCCCCTCGGTGATCCACGCCCTGGCCACGAAGTAGCCGATCTCGGTCTCCACCCGGACCAGGTCGCCGGTGCGGCCGATGCCGAACCGGGCCGCGTCGGCCGGGTGGACCCAGACCGGGTTGGTGTGCGCGAGTTCGTCCAGCCACTTGGCGTTGGCCGAACGGGTGTGGATCTGCGTCGGCAGCCGGAACGTCGACAGCAGCACCACCTGGCCTTCGGCCAGCCGGGACGGGTGCACGTGGCTGCGGATGTAGCCGGGCAGCGCGTGCTCGGGCCAGCCCCAGGCGGCCAGCGTCGAGGACCAGAACTCCAGCCGTCCCGAGGGTGTCGGGAACCCGCGCCGGACCACCCCGTCGACCAGCACCCCCGCCGCCCGGCGGCCCGCCGGGTCGGGCGATGGCGTGCCGGCCGGCACGATGTTCATCTCCGGTGCCGCCGCGGCCGCCGAGTACACCCGGCCCAGCGGGCTGACGCTGACGTCGGCCAGTTCCGCGGCCGGCACCTGCTGCTCGTGCACGGCGCCCTGGCCGCGGCTGATCTCGAACGCGCCGTAGCGGCGCATCCAGTCCAGCGGTGACAGCCCCTCGGCGGCGGCGCGTTCGGGCAGGCCGGGCACGGAGTGGGCGAACATCCAGCCGTAGTACTCGTCCACGGTGAGCTTCTCACCGGGGTGCGCGCGCGACTCGTGGTACTGCCGCACGCCGAGCGAGCCGTCCGGGTCGATCCGCCAGGACAGCTCGATCCAGAACTCGTTCTCCTCCCAGACCTCCCCGGGGTTCACCTGCCGGGTGTCGGTGATCTTCTCCCCGCGGCGCTCGCGGGCGGCGCGCAGCACCGGCTGCCTGAACCCGACCCACTGGCCGTCGTACTGCTCGTAGGAGTGGGTGTCGTGCCGTTCCGAGCCGTGCCCCATGGGCAGCACGTAGTCGGCGAACCAGGCGGACTCGTTCCAGGTCGGGGTCAGCGCGACGAAACAGCCCACCTTGTCCTCATCGCACAGCACCTCCATCCAGCTCAGCCCGTCGGGGTTGGTCCACACCGGGTTGTAGACGCGGGTGAAGTAGGTGTCCAGGCGGCCGCGGCGGTCGGCGAGGAAGTGCGGCAGCAGGAACGACATCTCGTTCTGCGCCAGCGGGTACTCCAGCGGCCAGGACAGCTCCTGCCACACATCCGGGTGCGGCGGCACGTGGATCGGCCGCGGCACGAACTTGTTCCACGTGTTGGGGAAGGTGCCGCCCTCGGTGGCCACCGCGCCGAGCAGCGCGCTGATCAGGAACAGCGTGCGGGACACCTGCCAGCCGCCGAGGTTGCCCGCGGCCGCGGACCGCCACGAGTGACAGGAGAAGCGGGTCCCGGCGCCCGCCACCACCGCGGCCACCTGGGCCAGGACGGCGGCATCGACCCCCGACTCGGCCGCCGCGAACTCGAAGGTGAACTCCGCGTAGAGGCCGGCCAGGATCTCCTCGAACGTCTCGAACGTGGCGGCCCGGCCGGGGTGGCAGGCCCGCAGGTACTCGGCCCAGTTCCACCAGCGGCGGACGAACTCGCGGTCGTAGCGCCGGGTCTGGATCAAGTGGTTCGCGATGGCCAGGTTGATCGCGGCCTCGCTGCCCGGCTGCGGGGACAGCCAGTAGTCCGCGTGCGTCGCCGTGTTGGACAGCCTGGTGTCGAGCACGATGACCTTGGCGCCGTCGGCCCGCGCCTGGGTGATGCGCTGGGCGTGCGGGTTGAAGTAGTGCCCGGACTCCAGGTGCGAGCTGATCAGGTAGATGACCTTCGCGTGCGCGTGGTCCGGGCTGGGCCGGTCGATCCCCATCCAGAACTGGAACCCGGTCCGGCCGCCGCTCGAGCACACGTTGGTGTGCGAGTTGTGCCCGTCCACCCCCCAGCTGGCCAGCACCCGCTCGGTGTACCCGTCCTCGCCGGGCCGCCCGATGTGCACCATGATCTCGTTCTGCCGGCCCTCGGCCAGCGCGGCCCGGATCCGGGCCGCGAGCGCGTCCAGGGCCTCGTCCCAGCCGATCCGTTCCCACTGGCCGCCGCCGCGCGGCCCGGACCGCTTCATCGGGTACAGGATCCGGTCCGGGTCGGTGACCTGGTTCAGCGTGGCCGGCCCCTTGGCGCAGTTGCGGCCGCGGGAGCCGGGGTGCTCCGGGTTTCCCTCGAACTTGCGCACCCGCCCGGTGCCGGAGTCCACGTAGGCCAGCAGCCCGCAGGCCGACTCGCAGTTGAAGCAGGTGGTGGGCACCAGCATGTAGTGGTGTTCCTCGCGCGCGGGCCAGGCCCGGGAGGACAGTTCCACCCAGTCGTCCCATCGTTCCTTCGGCGGGAACGCGGCCAGGTGCACCCGGCTCGCGCCCGGGTAGAAGGTCTCCCCGCGGGCCTCGGTGGCCGCCCGCGCGGCCGATACCCGGCGCCCGATCTCCTCCAGGTCCACGACGGCCTCCCGGCTAGGCGAGCGGGACGGACTGGCCGGCCTGCACGTAGGCGTGCTCGTAGCCGAGCAGCCCGGCCAGGGCGAACGGGGCGGCCAGGGTCCCGATCCAGGGTGCCGCGACCGCGACCGCGATGAAGATCAACCCGAGGCCGAACGGGCGGCGGTACCTTCCCCGCGCCAGCTCGTGCGCGGCCAGCCGGGCGTGTGCGGTGACATGCGGCAGCGTGATCTCGCCGGCGACCAGCGCCAGGTGGGCGGCGGCCGCCGTGGCCAGGATCACCTCGCCGGCCGTCACCGCGTGCCCCGGGGCCAGCCAGGCCAGCAGCGGCAGCGTGGCGGCGGCACCGGCCAGCGCCGCCTGCACCGCCAGGTGCGCCGGGAGCAGCGGGTTCTGCCACAGGTCACGGGCCCTGGCCTGGGCGAACAGGTACGCGGTGTAGACCGCCGCGGCGGCCGCCAGCGGCAGCCCGAGGCCGCCAAGCACCTGCCGGGCCCCGGTCAGCCCGGCCAGCGCCGCGACCAGGTACAGGGCCGCCGCGGCGCCGAACCCGCCCAGCGCGAACGCCCCGCGCACCAGCCAGCTGCGCCAGTGCGGCCGGGTGAAGATCAGGTAGAACCGCTCCGGGTGCTTCAGGTCGGCGATCAGCAGGCCGCCGGTCAGGGCCAGGAACGCCAGCGCCAGCACCGGCGCGGCCCAGCGCACGGCGGCGTTGCCCCAGCCCAGGACCCCGGCGAAGGCCAGCGCGACCGGCACCGCGAAGCCGCCGGCGGCGACGGATTTGGTCCAGGTGTACAGGCTGACCCGCCACCCCCACGGCGCGTGGTGCGGCACGTCGTAGGAGATCAGGGCGGCGGCGGAGGAGGTGGTCGGGCCCGGGTGCCCCGCGGTGACGAGCTGCGGGTCCGGGACGCCCTGGGTGGCCCAGGCGAACAGCCCGCCGTCGGGGCGCCGGGCGGCCAGCGGATCCAGGGTGGCCTGGTGGGCGCCCCGGTAGAACACGCCGGGACGGGTGTCCTTCTCCGGGCGGCGCACCTGCACCGGCTCGCGGTCGATGATCCGCGCCACCGGCGCCGCCGGGTCGTTCAGGTCGCCGACCAGGATCGCCTCGGTGGGGCAGACGGTCACGCAGGCCGGCTCCAGGCCGACGTCCAGCCGGTGGGCGCACAGGTTGCACTTCTCGGCCGAGTGGTCCTCCGGGTTGATGAAGATGGCGTCGTACGGGCACGCGGCCATGCACGCCTTGCAGCCGATGCAGACGCTCTTGTCGAAGTCGACGATGCCGTCCTCGCGCCGGTACATGGCCCGGGTCGGGCAGGCGGCCACGCACGGCGCGTCCTGGCACTGGTTGCACCTGGTCACCTGGAACACCCGGCGGGCCTGCGGGAACACCCCCACGTCCACGGACTTGACGTAGGTCCGGGTCACCCCGAGCGGCACCTCGTTCTCGCTCTTGCACGCCGTGGTGCAGGCGTGGCAACCGATGCACCGCGACTGGTCGAGCACCTTTACCCAGCGCGGCGACGGCAGGTCAGACATGGCCATACCCCGACCGTAGCTCCCGGCCGCCACCACTAGCCGAGCGGCGCAGCACGTTGCGCACCGACGGGGAGACCGGCGTGTCCGCCGGCACGTACGCCGACGTCTGCGGCGGCCCGTAGCCGCCGGTGATCGGCAGGACCCCGGTCCACAGCCCGGGATCGGCCTCGCCCGGCCCGGGCTGGCCCGGCCCGGCGTCGCGGACCTTGACCGTCCACTGGCCCTCGGCAATATCCATGGCCAGCGCGGTCGTGGCCGCGAGCTGCTTCCTGGTGTGGAACGGCACCTCGGCCGAGCGGCCCGGCGTCAGGCACTCGGAGATCCGGGTCAGCGCCTCGGCCGCCTCGTCTCCGCTGAGCGCGACCAGGTGCCCGTGCACGACGGCCGAACGGTAGTTGGCGCTGGAGTCGAACAGCGTGTGCGCGTAGACCCAGCCGTCGATGTGCACCACGCACAGCGCGGCCGGAGCGCCCGCGGCCACGTGCCGCAGCGCGCCCGCTCCCACCGAGCCGTGCATCAGGATCCGGTCTCCGGCCCGGCCGTAGAGCATCGGCACCACCCAGGGCCTGCCGTCGGTCACCGTGCTCAGCGTCCCCACGTGGTGTCCGGCGTCGAGCACCCCGTCCAGGTCCGCGCGCTCGGACCGGGCCCGTTCCCGGTGCCGGTTGATCTGATTCGGTCGCAGTGTCATGCTCACTACCTTGGCCCGACCCGGCCCGGGAACGCCAGACCGGTATCGCCGCCACCGGCCGGCCAGTATCACGGAACACACCCGCCCCGCCAGTCTCGTCCCGCGAGCCCCGATCCGCGTCCGTGCTCACCGGAAGCGACATCAATGTGGCATTGATGTCGCTCGGGCAGGCGTGTTTTCCTCGTCGAGGCCGACGTTGACCTGCAGCAGGCGCAGGGCCAGATCGGCCCGCATCCGGTCCTCGTGGTGCCCCAGGTCCAGGCCGGTGAGCTGCTGGATCCGTCCCAGCCGGTAGCGCAGGGTCTTGTGGTGGACGAAGAGGCGTTCCGCGGCGGTCCGCTGCGAGCAGTCGGCGTCGAAAAAGGCGCGCAGCGTGCGCAGCAGCGCGCCGTCGTTCCTGCTGTCGTAGTCGATCAGCGGCCCGGTGACCTCCCGGACGAACGCCTGCAGGTCCGGCGCGTCGCCGGAGCCGAGCAGCAGCCGGGCGATGCCGAGTTCCTCATACAGGTAGACGCCGTCCCCGCCGAACCGGTGCGCCGCGGCCAGCGCGGTCTTGGCCTCGTCGAAGGCGCGCGGCAGCGTGACCGGATCCCGGTGTTCCTGGCTGACGCCCCAGGCCAGCCGCAGATCGGGTTCGGCCTGCCGGGCCGACCGGCTCAGCTCGGTGATGACCTCGCGGGTGACCGTCCGGTCGAGGTTGACGGCGATGGCCGAGATCGAGTCGCCGCGCAGGCTGGCCAGCAGCAGGCTCCGGTGCGTCTCGCACCGGCGCAGGGCCCGCACCACGTCGCGGCGTACCCGGTCGGCGCGCGAGGTGTCCCAGCCCCGCTCCAAGGCGAGTTCCTCGAGGTTCTCCAGGCGGCAGCACAGCACCCGCAGCGAGCCGACCAGCGACAAGCCCAGCTCGCTGGCCCGGCCCCGGGCCGCGATCCGGTGCTCCACCGATCCCTGCAGCAGGTCCCACAGCACCTGGTCCATGGCCTCGGCCCGGGCCCGGCTGGCGGCTCGCTGGCGGAACAGGGCGAGCGAGCACGCCATGGCCACCTGGCTGCTGACCACGTCCATCATCGCGGCGGCGTCCGCGCCCGCCACCACGCACACGCAGCCGAGCTTGTCGCCGTCGGCGGCGACCGGCTGCACCCACGCCGGGGCCTGGGTGCCGTCGCTCATCGTGATCGTGGTCCGGCCCGCGCGGGTCCGCATCCGCAGCGAGTCGGGCGCGACAGCCAGCACCGACCGGGCCGGGTGGCGGGCCAGCAGGTGGCCGTCGGAATCGTAGATCGCCACCGGGCAGCCGAGTTCCGTCCCCGCCGCGCGGACCAGCGCGCTGAGCCCGGCCCCGTCCAGCACGGCCGCCAGCAGGGCCTGCTGCAGCACCGAGGACCGGCTCAGCATCGTCACCTGGTTTTCCAGCGCGTCCCGGGTCTCTCGCAGCTGGGCCACCATCCGGGCCTGCTGCTCGTACAGGCCCGCGTTGTCGATGGCGATGGTGGCGACGTCGGCGAGGGTGACCATGCGGTGGACGTCCTGCTCGCTGAAGCGGGACGGGCGCCGCCGCCAGACCTCGAGGACGCCGAGGAACTCACCGTGCAGCCGCAACGGGACGGCCAGGGCCGACTGGGTCCGTTCCTGCCCGGCCAGGGCCATGAAGTCCTGGCTGATGGTCCGGTCGTCGAGGTAGTTGTCCACCTTGGCCGGCTCGCCGGTGAGGAAGACCAGGCCCGCCACCCCCTGGCCGCGCTCCATCCGCAGCCGTGACGTCTCGACCAGCCGGTGCCCGACGCAGGACCGCATCCGCAGTTCGTCGCCCTCGCGCAGCAGCACGCCGCAGATGTCGGCGTCGAGCAGGTTCAGCGTGCGGTCGCTGACCGACAGCAGCAGCTGGTCCAGGTCGCGGACGCAGAGCCGCGCCCCGCGGCCAGCTCGAGCTGGCCGCCCAGCGCGGCGACTGGATCGTCGGCCTCACTGGGATGACGGACCCGGGCGACGTCCGGTCCCTGCTCGGCGTGCTGTCCGCGGCGGTGGCCGAGCGATGGCCCGGCCTGCGGCTGCGCTGGGCGGTCAGCACGCCGGGGCACGACGTGCTGGAGCTGCCGCGGGCGCTGAGCGAGGCGCGGGCGGCGATGGACGCCGCACGCCGGCTGGGCACGGCGGAGGTCTGCTGCTACGACGAGCTGGGGGTGGTGCGGCTGCTGGTGGGCGAGCACGAGGACCCGGACCTGCAGCAGTTCGTGGCCGGCGTCACCCAGCCGCTGCTGGACTACGACGCCAGCCACGACGGCGCGCTGCTGGCCACGCTGCGCGCGTTCGTCCAGGCCGAGTGCTCCCAGCGGGCGGCTGCGGAGCGGCTGTTCATCCACCACAAGACCCTGCGGTACCGGCTGGACCAGATCCGGACGCTGACCGGCCTGGACCTGTCCAGGCATTCGGACCGGGTCCGGGCCGACCTGGCCCTGCAGCTGCTCGAGGTCACCAGGTCCGTCGGCTGAACCGGGCCCGATGACGGCACAGACCGTAGCACGCCAGCCCGTTCGGGATCATGATCTTCGTGGGGCCGAACGGGCTGGCTTTCCCGCCCGGCCCACCCTCGCCAGCCCCGCCGGGGAGCACGGGCCGGCCCGGTTTATCCGGTCCGGCCATGGCTGTCCGCGCGGTTAACATGAGTATCCGTGACTGACGCCGAGGCGGGCAGGGGTGGCTGACCAGATGCTGGCGGGGACGACGACGGCGCCGGCGCTGCGCAGCCAGGCCGATCCGGCCGGCGAGGGATTCCAGAAGAACGCGGCCGAGCACGCCGCGCTGGCCGCGGAGCTGCGGGAGCGGCTGGCCGCGGCCGGCCGGGGCGGCCCGGAGCGAGCCCGCGAGCGGCACGCCGGCCGGGGCAAGCTGCTGCCCAGGGACCGGGTCGACGCGCTGACCGATCCCGGTTCGCCGTTCCTGGAGCTGTCCCCGCTGGCGGCGAACGGCATGTACGGCGACGAGGCCCCCGCGGCCGGGCTCATCGCCGGCGTCGGGCGGGTCAGCGGCCGGGAATGCGTGATCGTGGCCAACGACGCCACCGTCAAGGGCGGCACCTACTACCCGATGACGGTCCGCAAGCACCTGCGCGCCCAGGAGGTCGCGCTGCACAACCACCTGCCGTGTGTCTACCTGGTCGACTCGGGCGGCGCGTTCCTGCCCATGCAGGACGAGGTGTTCCCGGACCGGGAGCACTTCGGCCGGATCTTCTACAACCAGGCCACGCTGTCGGCGCGGGGCATCCCGCAGGTCTCCGCGGTGCTCGGCTCCTGTACCGCGGGCGGCGCCTACGTGCCCGCGATGAGCGACGAGACGGTGATCGTGCGGAACCAGGGCACGATCTTCCTCGGCGGCCCGCCGCTGGTGAAGGCGGCGACCGGGGAGGTGGTCACGGCCGAGGACCTGGGCGGCGGCGAGCTGCACGCCCGGATCTCGGGCGTGGCCGACCACCTGGCCGAGGACGACGCGCACGCGCTGCGGATCGTCCGGTCGATCGTGGCCACGCTGGCGCCGCGGCCCGCGGCCCCGTGGGATGTGGTCGCGGCCGAGGAGCCGGCCGTGGATCCGGCCGGGCTGTACGGGGTGGTGCCGGCCGACTGGCGCACCCCGTACGACGTGCGCGAGGTCATCGCGCGGGTCGTCGACGGGAGCCGGTTCGCGGAGTTCAAGGCGGCGTACGGGCCCACGCTGGTGACCGGGTTCGCCCGCGTGCACGGCCACCCGGCCGGCATCATCGCGAACAACGGGGTGCTGTTCAGCGAGTCGGCCGTCAAGGGCGCGCACTTCATCGAGCTGTGCGATCAGCGCCGGGTGCCGCTGGTGTTCCTGCAGAACATCACCGGGTTCATGGTCGGCAGGCAGTACGAGGCCGGGGGCATCGCCAAGCACGGCGCCAAGATGGTCACCGCCGTGGCCTGCGCCCGGGTGCCGAAGTTCACCGTGATCATCGGCGGCTCGTTCGGCGCGGGCAACTACGCCATGTGCGGCCGGGCGTATGCGCCCCGGTTCCTGTGGATGTGGCCGAACGCCCGGATCTCGGTGATGGGCGGGGACCAGGCCGCCAACGTGCTGGCCACGGTGCGCCGCGACCAGCTCGAGGCGGCCGGCGAGCAGTGGACCGCCGCGGCCGAGGAGGAGTTCAAGCGGCCGATCAAGGAGCAGTACGAGCACCAGGGGAACCCGTACTACTCCACCGCCCGGCTGTGGGACGACGGGATCGTCGACCCGCTGGACACCCGGCAGGTGCTCGGGCTGGCGCTGGCGGCGGCGGCCAACGCGCCGCTGGAGCCGATCCGCTACGGCGTCTTCCGGATGTGAGGCCCATGTTCAACACGGTCCTGATCGCCAACCGCGGCGAGATAGCGGTCCGGATCACCCGGACGCTGCGCGCGCTCGGCATCCGCAGCGTGGCGGTGTACAGCGACGCGGACGCCCGGGCGCGGCACGTCCGCGAGGCCGACCTTGCGCTGCGGATCGGCCCGGCGCCCGCCGCCGAGAGCTACCTTCATATCGGACGGATCCTGGCCGCGGCCCGGCAGGCCGGCGCCCAGGCCGTGCATCCCGGCTACGGTTTCCTGTCCGAGAACGCCGCGTTCGCCCGCGCCTGCGCCGGCGCCGGGCTGACCTTCATCGGCCCGCCGCCGGCCGCGATCGAGGCGATGGGCGACAAGATCGCGGCCAAGGCCACGGTGGCGGCGGCCGGCGTCCCGGTGGTCCCCGGGGCCGGCGCGCCCGGCATGTCCGACGACGATCTGGCCGCAGCGGCGGCACAGGTAGGGTTTCCCCTGCTCATCAAGCCGTCGGCCGGCGGCGGCGGCAAGGGCATGCGGCTGGTTTCCGCGGCGGCCGAGCTGCCCGCCGCGCTGGAGGGGGCACGGCGGGAGGCCGTGGCCGCCTTCGGCGACGGGACGCTGCTGGCCGAACGGTACATCTCCCGGCCCCGGCACATCGAGATCCAGGTCATGGCCGACGGCCACGGCCACGTCATCCACCTCGGCGAGCGCGAGTGCAGCCTGCAGCGGCGGCACCAGAAGATCATCGAGGAGGCGCCGTCGCCGCTGCTGGACGCGCGCCGCCGTGCCACCATGGGCGCCGCCGCCGCCGAGGTGGCCCGCAGCGTCGGCTACGTCGGCGCCGGGACGGTGGAGTTCATCGTCTCCGGCGACTCGCCGGAGGAGTTCTGGTTCCTGGAGATGAACACCCGGCTGCAGGTCGAGCACCCGGTGACCGAAATGGTGACCGGCCTGGACCTGGTCGAGCTGCAGGTCCGCGTGGCCGCGGGCGAGCCGCTCCCGTTGCGCCAGGACGAGGTTCTCGCTGGCCGGCCATGCCGTCGAGGGCCGCCTCTACGCCGAGGACCCGGCCCGCGGCTTCCTGCCCACCGGGGGTTCGGTCCTCGCGCTGCGCGAGCCGGTCCTGCCGGACGTGCGGGTGGACTCGGGCCTGGCCGAGGGCATGACCGTGAGCAGCGCCTACGATCCCATGCTGGCCAAGGTCATCGCGCACGGCCCGGACCGGGAGGTAGCGTTGCGGCGGCTCGACGGCGCCCTGGCCGAGCTGGCGGTGCTCGGCGTCACCACCAACGCCGGCTTCCTGCGCGCGCTGCTGCGCCACCCCGACGTGGTCGCGGGCCGGCTCGACACCGGCCTGGCCGAACGGGCCGTCCCCGGGCCGTCCGCCGCTCTTGGGCCGCCCGCCGTCGGCGGGGTGCCCGGCGACGTGCTGGCCGCCGCAGCGCTCGCCCACCTGCTGCTGCTCGAGCCGGCCGGGGCGGGGTACAGCCCGTGGGATGTCCCGGACGGCTGGCGCGTGGGCGGGGCCGCCTGGACCACCGTGCGCCTCGGGGCCGGCGACCCGGTGCCGGTGCGGGTCCGCGGGCGCGCCTCGGCCGGCGCCGAGGTGTCCGTCGGCGACGCCGGCCCGGTGCCCGCGCGAGCCTGGTTCGAGGGCGGCGACCTGGTGGTGACGTGTGACGGGCAAACCCGGCGTTACGCGTACGCGCACGTCGGGACCGATGACCGCGGCACGGCCTGGCTGGGCCGGGACGGGCAGGCCTGGGCGCTGGCCGAGGAGGAGCCGCTGGCGGCCGGGCCCGCGCACGCGGGCAGCGGCGACAGGGTGGTGCGCAGCCCGATGCCGGGCACGGTGCTGGCGGTCAAGGCCGCATCGGGCGACCGGGTCTCCTCCGGGCAGCCGCTGCTGATCGTGGAGGCGATGAAGATGGAGCACACCATCCGCGCCCCGGCCGACGGCGTGGTCGCCGAACTGACCGCCGAGCCCGGCCAGCAGGTCGCGCTGGACGAGACCCTCGCCGTCATCACCCCCGCGGAGCAGCCGTGATTCCTTGCTCCGGCCGCTGCCGCCTGGCCCGGGCTACGGCCGCGGCTTGGCCAAGCAGCCGCCGCCGGGCGCATGCACCATGCGCCACTGCTTTCACACTGCCTTTATCATGCATCATGATTGCCTCACTGAGAGGCGATCGCGAACGTCCGGGCCCGGGCTTAACAGCATCGATGTGGCACCCATGTCGCTGGAGCATGGGCGACGATGCCGTCCGGGTCGAGCGCTTCGCCCCAGTCGTCCGGGTCGGCGCCCGGATGCGCCGCCCACTTGTAGAACAGGTAGGCGGAGAACGGCACGTCAGCCCGCACGGCGCCGCCGAGCAGGTCGGCGACCGGACGGCCGGCGGCCTGGCCCTGGATGTCCAGGCACGCCACTTCGTACGGGGAGAAGACCCGGTCGGTGGCCGCGCTGTGACCGATGAGGCCGGACGCGATCGTAGTCTCGGCGGCCGCGACGGCCTGGACGCGGCGAACGCGACCGGCGTGACGCTGACCTTCGAGATCCGGATGGCGCTCATGGTACGAGGCTAACCACGGCCGCGGCCCGGGACGGAATAGCCCGGCGTGCCCGCCGGTTCAAATACATGCAAACGCATATACCTGAGTTCGGTTCGTCCGGGGCGCGAGCGCCGGCGTGGGAGGCATGACATGCAGTTCGGGATCTTCTCGGTCAGTGACATCACCCGGGACCCGGTGTCGGGGGAGACGCCGAGCGAGGCGGAGCGGATCGACGCGATCGCGGCGATCGCGCAGAAGACCGAGGAGGCGGGCCTGGACGTGTTCGCCATCGGCGAGCATCACAACCCGCCGTTCTTCTCGTCCTCGCCGGCCACGCTGCTGGCCTACATCGCGGCGACCACCAAGCGGCTGATCGTGACCACGTCGACGACGCTGATCACGACCAACGACCCGGTGCGCATCGCGGAGGAGTACGCGATGCTGCAGCACCTGAGCAAGGGCCGGATGGACCTGATGCTCGGGCGCGGCAACACCGCTCCGGTGTACCCGTGGTTCGGCCAGGACATCCGCGAGGGCCTGCCGCTGGCGCTGGAGAACTACAACCTGCTGCACCGGCTGTGGCGCGAGGACGTCGTGGACTGGGACGGGAAGTACCGCACCCCGCTGCAGGGCTTCACGTCGATCCCGCGGCCGCTGGACGACGTGCCGCCGTTCGTGTGGCACGGCTCGATCCGCACCCCCGAGATCGCCGAGCAGGCGGCCTACTACGGCGACGGCTACTTCGCCAACAACATCTTCTGGCCCAAGGAGCACTACATGCGCCTGATCCGGTTCTACCGGCAGCGCTACGCCCACTACGGCCACGGCAGCGAGAAGCAGGCGATCATCGGCCTGGGCGGCCAGGCCTACCTGGCGAAGAACTCGCAGGACGCCAGGCGGGAGTTCCGGCCCTACTTCAACGAGGCGCCGGTCTACGGGCACGGGCCGTCGCTGGAGGACTTCGCCGAGCTCACGCCGCTGTCGGTGGGCAGCCCGCAGGAGGTCATCGACAAGACCCTGACGTTCCGCGAGCACTTCGGCGACTACCAGCGCCAGCTGTTCCTGGTCGACCACGCCGGCCTGCCGCTGAAGACCGTGCTTGACCAGCTTGACCTGCTCGGCGAGGAGGTCGTGCCGGTGCTCCGCCGGGAGATCGCGGCCCGGCAGGACCCGCAGACGCCGGAGGCTCCCACCCACGCCAGCCTGGTCCGGGCCAAGTACGGCGATCAGGCGCCGCGCCAGCCGCGACCGAACGCGAACCGCGGCGACAACGTGACCGGCGGGCCCCCGTACCAGGACACGGACGCGGCGTTCGCCGCCGAGTACCCGGACCTGTGATGCCTGGCACCGGGCATCTGGCCAACGACGCGTGGGAGGCGCTGCTGAGCGCCCACGCCGTGCTGATGAAGCAGTTCGCCGCCGCGGACATCTGGGCGGAGGCGTCCATGCGCGAGTATGACGTGCTCTACACGCTGTCCAAGTGCCGGGAACCCGTCAACCTGACCGAGCTGAACCGGCACGTCCTGCTCAGCCAGCCGGCCTTGTCCCGCCTGGTCGACCGGCTGGCCGAGCGCGGCCTGGTCGAGCGCCGGTCCGATCCCGCCGACGGGCGCGGCGTGCGGCTGTCGCTCACCGAGGCGGGCCGGGACCTGCAGCGCGCGATCGGGCGCCGGCACGCCCGCAGCGTGGCCCGCGCCATGACGGCCGGGCTGCACGCCAGCGAACTGGCCCAGCTGGAGACGATCTGCCGGAAGCTAGCCGAGCCGCCCGCCGCGCCCATGGCCGTCACCGGCAACCGCGAGGTCCTGATCCCATGAACGCCCCCCGCAATGCCGAACGATTCAGGCTCGCCGTGGCCAGCGCCGGCACCAGCGACCCCTCCTCGACCAGGATGCTGGCCGACCGCACGGCCGAACGCGTCACCGCCCTGGCCGCCAGGCACGGGCACGACGTGACGGTCAGCGTCATCGAACTGCGCGAGATCGCCGCCGACATCTCCACCGCGCTGGTCTCCCAGCTGATCACGCCGAAGCTGCGCCAGGCGATCACCGCCGTGGGCGAGGCCGACGGCATCATCGCCGCCGCGCCGGTCTACCAGGCGGCCCCGAGCGGCCTGTTCACCTCGTTCTTCGGTGTCCTGGACAACGACCTGATCATCGCCAAGCCGGTGGTGCTCGCCGCGACGGCCGGGACGGCCAGGCACGCCCTGGTCACCGACGACCAGCTGCGCCCGCTGTTCGCCTACCTGCGCGCCCTGACCGTGCCGACCTCGCTGTTCGCCGCCCCGGAAGACTGGGGGGACCCGGCCCTGAACACGCGCATCGACCGGGCCGCGCTCGAGCTCGTGCTGCTGATGGAAAGCGGCTTCGCCGCCAAGGTCAGGGACGAGTCCTGGCAGAGCTACCAGCACGAGTTCGGCAGCGCGGGCGGCACCGAGACCTCCATCGACCTCGGCACCGACCTCATGCGGCTGGCCACCGGAGGAACCGCCAGCTGAGTACCGGTCCGGGGAAGCTGAGCCATCTCCTCCGGTGGTCGTGCCATGCTGGTGATCCTGGCCGGCCGGGGAGGTAGGCGATGAGCGACCTGGGTTATGTCGAGTCGTTCAGCCCCGGGCACGGCTATGCCCCGGCGCGCGCCTCGGAGGCGAACGGAAGCAGGCAGCTCAGCCTGGACGGGATCTGGAAGTTCCGCTTCTGCCCGGGCCTGCGGGACCTGACGGCGGGATTCGAGGCCACGGACTTCGACGACACCCGTTTCGACGACATCGCGGTGCCGTCCTGCTGGCAGCTGGCGGGCGTACCGGGCCGGCCCAGGTACAGCCCGCCCGCGTACACCAACGTGGCCTATCCCTTCCCGGTCGACCCGCCGCGCGTTCCCGACCGCAACCCCACCGGCGAGTACCGGCGGCACTTCACGCTGCCGCCGGACTGGGATCTGTCCGGGTCGACCGTCGTCCGCTTCGACGGGGTGGACTCGTGCTTCGCCGTGTTCGTCAACGGCGCGGCCGTCGGCCACAGCCAGGGCAGCCGGCTGGTCAGGGAGTTCGACGTCACCCAGCTCGTTCGGGCCGGCGACAACGTCGTCGCGGTCCGGGTGCACCAGTGGTCGGCCGGGTCCTACCTGGAGGATCAGGACATGTGGTGGCTGTCCGGCATCTTCCGCCGCGTGACGGTCATCACCGAGGCGGCCGGCGCGATCAGGGATTTCTTCGTCCGCGCCGATTATGACGCCGACCAGGGCGCCGGCACCCTCCGGGTCGACGCGGACGGCCCGGCGCTGCTGTCGGTACCGGAACTCGGGATCGCCGGCGCCCAGGCCAGCGCCGATCATCGTGTCGCCGCCGAGCCCTGGTCGGACGAGTGTCCCCGGCTGTACTCCGCGATCCTGACCAGCCCGGGCGGGGACATCAGCTTCCGGGTCGGGTTCCGTCGCATCGAGGTCGCCGGCGGCCAGATCCGGCTCAACGGCCGCACGGTGCAGTTCCGCGGCGTGAACCGGCACGAGTGGCATCCCGAAACCGGCCGCAGCCTCGACGAGGCCACCATGCGGGCGGACATCGCCCTGATGAAACAGCACAACATCAACGCGGTGCGGACCAGCCACTATCCGCCGGACCCGCGGTTCCTCGACCTGTGCGACGAGTACGGGCTGCTGGTGATCGACGAGTGCGATCTCGAGACCCACGGTTTCGCCCTCGCCAACTGGCGGGACAACCCCAGCGACGATCCCCGGTGGCGGCCGGCCTACCTGGACCGTATCCGGCGCACCGTCGAGCGGGACAAGAACCATCCCAGCGTGATCATGTGGTCACTGGGCAACGAGGCCGGCACCGGGCGTAATCTCGAGGCGATGGCCGAGTGGATCCGCGGCCGCGACACCAGCCGCCTGATCCACTACGAGGGCGAACATGACGCCTTCTACACCGACGTGTACAGCCGGATGTACGTCGGTCACGACGATCTCGACGCGATCGGCCGGCGCCAGGAAGGCAGCACCGCCGACGGCGAGCACGACGAGCGCCGCCGCGCCATGCCGATGATCTTGTGCGAATACGGGCATGCCATGGGTAACGGGCCGGGCGGCCTGGCCGAGTATCAGGCCCTGTTCGACCGGCACCCGCGCCTGCACGGCGGGTTCATCTGGGAATGGATCGACCACGGGATCACCCAGGTCACCCCGGCCGGCCAACGGTACTTCGGCTACGGAGGCGACTTCGGCGAGCCCGTGCACGACGGCAACTTCGTCATCGACGGCCTGGTCTTTCCCGACCGGACCCCGTCCCCGGGGCTGCTCGAGGTCAAGGCGGTGTTCTCGCCGGTCAGGATCACGATCGATGCCGGCGACCGGAGCATCGCGGTGCAGAACCGGCAGCACACCGCCGGAACCGGGGCCTTCCGCTTCGGCTGGAAGGTCGAGGACGGCGGGGTTCTGGTCGCGGAGGGAGACCTGGACCTGCCGGTCGTGCCCGCCGCCGGTACCGGGCACGCCCGCTTCCCCCCGGCCCTGATCGCCGCCACGGCACCCGAACCCGAAGCAGAACGATGGCTCACCGTCACCGCGACGCTGGCGGCGGACACCCCCTGGGCCGCCGCGGGCCACGAGATCGCCTTCGCCCAGACGCAGCTCGGCCAGCCCGTCGCCGGGGAGCCGGGCGGGGCAACTGCCGGCCCGCCAGCGGTGCGGGCCGGGGACCGGCCGGGCCAGCTCACGCTGGGATGTGCCGTCCTCGACGCCGACACCGCAGAACTGCGCCGCCTGGGACCGCTGGCCGTGCACTCCGCCGCCCTGGACTTCTGGCGCGCCCCGACCGACAACGACGCGCCGACAGTGGCCGGCGCGTGGCGCCGGGCCGGCCTGGACCGCTTGCAGCAGCGGATCATCGCGGTGGAGCGCGGCGGGGCGGAACTGCGCGCCCGGCTGAAGATCACGCCCGCCGGCGCCGACTTCGCCTTCCTGGCCACCCTCACCTGGACCGCCGATCCGGGGCAGGCGGCCGACAGCCTGCTGTCGATCCGCATCGCGCCCGACGGCACCTGGCCCTGCCCGCTGCCGCGGATCGGGCTGCTCCTGGTGCTCGAGGGGGCCATCGAGGACGTGAGCTGGTTCGGCCGCGGCCCGGGCGAGGCCTACCGGGACACGCATCTCGCCACCCGGGTGGGCCGGTTCACCGCGCCGGTGAGCTCGCTCGCCGCCCCGTATGTCCGGCCCCAGGAGAACGGCAACCGCATGCACGCCCGCAGCCTGTCCCTGTCCGGCCACCAAGGGCGGCACCTGGGGGTGACCGGGCACCCGCACTTCGACTTCACCGTCCGCCACTGGTCACCGCGACTGCTCACCGCGGCCAGGCACACCCCGGACCTGGTGCCGGACGGCCGCACCTACGTTCACCTCGATGCCGCCCATCACGGCATCGGCAGCGGTTCGTGCGGGCCGCGAACTTTGCCCGGGCACACCCTCGTCGCGCACACGGTCGCCTACACCCTCAGGTTCTCCGCACCGGGCCAGCGTGACCCGTGAACCGGACCATGCCGCGGCGCGTAATGGGTGACGGGGGGATTGGCGCTTTCCCGCCCGGGACCACGAGTGCCCTCGGCGGGCGGCACAGCGCAGCAGGCCACAAACGGATCAGGTAGCCGGCAGCCGGAATGCGACGGAGCGCGGGAGAGGGCGTGATGGTCGTGGGCAGACATCGGCGGGGCACGCCCGGCAGGTGGCTTCAGCTGAGGCTGCGGGTCGCGGGAGCGGTGCTGCTGGCCGCCTCCGCCAGCATTCACCTGGGCCTGTACCTGACCGGCTACCGGTCGATCCCCACCATCGGCTGGCTGTTTCTGCTGCAGGTCATCGTGGGATTCGGGCTGGCTACGGCCGCGCTGCTGACCCGCAGCCGGCTGGCCGCCGCCGCGAGCGCGGGGCTCGCGCTGTGCACCCTCGGCGCCTACCTGCTGGCGGTGTGGATCGGGCTGTTCGGCTTCAAGGAGGTCCGTACCAGGGCGGGGATCGCCGCCGGGCTGGTCGAGGTGGCCGCCTTCGCGATGCTGGCGCTGGCCGCGATCGGCGCGGACGCCATGCGGCAGGAGGACGAAGCGGGCCGCCCGGGCACCCGGATGATGGCGGGGGTGCAGGCGGCGGTGTCGATGGTGGTCGGCGGGGTCGGCGCCATCACGGTGGCCGCCCTGGGCCTGCTGGGCGTCGCGGTGGCCCATGCGGGCGCCCCGCCCGCGGCCGCGGCCGGCGCCGGGGCCACCCTGAAGGCCGTGCAGATCAGCGGGACCACCGTACTCGCCAACACCAACGGCCTCACGCTGTACTGGTTCGCTCCCGACACCGCGGCGAGCTCCCGGTGCACGGGATCGTGTACCGCCTACTGGCCGCCGGTCGCCGGCGATCCCGAAGCCGGGCCGGGCGTGACGGGCAGGCTCGGCACCATCACGCGGCCCGGCGGGGGCCTGCAAGCGACCTACGACGGTCATCCCCTGTACACCTACGTCGGTGACAGCGGCCCGGGCCAGGCCAACGGCAACAACCTCGACCTCAACGGCGGCGTCTGGTACGAGGTCCGCGTGTCCGGCTGAGGTCGCGCCTGGGATGATATGGCCATGCGAGCAGTCTGGATCACCGGGCCCGGCGGCCCCGACGCCCTGGAAGTGCGGGAGACGGCCGATCCCGAGCCTGCCCCGGGCCAGGTGCGTATCCGGGTCCGCGCGGCCGGCCTGAACTTCGCGGAGGTGATGGCCGCGCAGGGACTGTATCCCGATGCCCCCAAGCCGCCATGCGTCGTCGGCTACGAGGTGGCCGGGGTGGTCGACGCACTCGGCGAGCGCACCCAGGGCCCGGCGCCGGGCCAGCGGGTGCTGGCCATGACGCGTTTCGGGGGACACGCGGATGTGGTGTGCGTGCCCGCGGAACAGGTGCTGGCGATTCCGGATGCGATGAGCTTCGAGGAAGCCGCCGCGCTTCCGGTCAACTACCTGACCGCCTACCACATGCTGTTCCGGATCGCGAACGTTCGCCCGGGCGAACGAGTGCTGGTGCACATGGCGGCCGGCGGCGTGGGGACAGCCGTGCTGCAGCTCTGCCGCACCGTGGATGATCTTGAGGTGTTCGGCACGGCCTCAGCCGGCAAGCACGCGGCGTTGCGGGCCGAAGGCTGCGCGCACCCCATCGACTACCACGCCACCGACTACGCCGCCGAGGTGCGCCGGCTGACCGGAGGCGAGGGCGTGGACATCGTGCTTGACCCGCTGGGCGGCAACGACTGGCGGAAGGGGCTGAAGCTGCTTCGCCCATGCGGCCGGCTGGTCGCGTTCGGGTTCGCCAACCTGGCCAGCGGTCAGCGCCGCCGCCCGGCCCGTGTCGCCGCCCAGGTGCTCGGCATCCCGCTGCTGACGCCGCTGCAGCTGATGAACCACAACCGGACGGTCAGCGGCGTCAACATCGGCCACCTGTGGGGGCAGATGGCCATCCTCCGCGAAGAGCTCCAGGCGGTCCTGGCGCTCTGGGACCAGGGCACGATCAAGCCGCACATCGACGCGACCTACCCCTTCACCGAAGCGGCGGCCGCCCACCGCCAGATCCTGCAACGCCAGAACGTCGGCAAGGTCGTGCTCAAACCCTGAGGCGTCAGCGGCATCCGCCGTCGAGTTGCTCAGCACGACACCGGGAGCGGGAACCGGAAGCGGGAGTGGGCGGGACTGTGAGTCGGCCGCGCAGGACGCGCCGGCGCTCCCGGTGGGAGTGATCAGGCGGCTGCTGCCAGACTGAGGGCTGACTTGCCGATGGCACCACGCGACCGGCGCGGGCGCGGATTTCCGCCTCGCGCCGCGGACCGACCGGGGACGGCCAGATGGAACCTACCGCGACGATGCCCGCGTCACCGGCATCCAGGCTCGAGCCCGAGTCGACGGCGTTGCGGGCGCACCGCCTGGCCGCCGCGCGCCGGCGGGCCACCGCTCTGCTCGCCGGGGCGACGGTGCTGTTCGTGGCCGTGACCGCGGCCGGCGTTCACGGAACCTTCCTCGGCTACGTGCAGGCCGGCGCCGAGGCCTCCATGGTCGGCGGGATTGCCGACTGGTTCGCGGTGACGGCGCTGTTCCGCCGTCCCCTGGGCCTGCCGATACCGCACACCGCGCTGATCGTCGAGCGCAAGGATCAGTTCGCCGCCACCCTCGGCCGGTTTGTGCAGGAGAACTTCCTCAACGCCGACGTCCTGGCCGAACGGATCCGCTCGGTATCTCTCGTCCCGCGCCTGGCCGCGTGGCTGGCCGACCCGGACAACGCCGCCCGCTTCGCCGGTCACGCTGCGGATCTGGTGGTCACGGCGGCCGAGGCGCTGCGCGACGAGGACGTGCAGCGCGTCCTCACCGCCGAACTGACCCGGGCCATCGACGCCGTCGAGGTGGCGCCGCTGGCCGGGCGGGCGCTGCGGATCGTCATCGCGGGCGGCCACCACGCCGAGCTGTTCAACGCCATCGTGTCCGCCGCCGACCGCTATCTCGGCGACCATCGCGAGGAGCTGAGTCAGCTGTTCGAGGTCGAGGCGCCCCGCTGGGTGCCCGACGCGGTTTACCGGCGCCTCTTCGACCGCCTGTTCGCCCGCCTGCGCCAGCGTCTGGCGGCCATGGCCGCCGATCCAGACGACGAGACCCGGCGTCAGTTCGACGCGTGGATCGCCGGGCTCCCCGACCGCCTCGAGACTTCCCCGGAGCTGCGCGAGCGCGGGGAGCGCCTCAAGCGCGACGTCCTGGGCAGCGCCGGGCTGCGGGACCGGTCCTCGTCGCTGTGGCAGAAGGCCAAGGAAACCCTGCGGACCCAGGCGGCCGACCCGGAATCTGAGCTGCGCCGCCGGCTGGCCGAGGCGCTGGCGGCGGCCGGCCGGCGCCTCGGCTCGGACCGTCGTCTCGCCGACGGCCTCGAGCGCATGGTGGAGTCGGGGGCCAGGGCCCTCGCCGATCAGTTCCACGACGAGCTGGCCGGCCTGGTCACGGGGACCATCGAGCGGTGGGACGCCGCCGAGACGTCGAGCCAGCTGGAACTGCTGCTGGGGCATGACCTGCAGTACATCCGCATCAACGGCACGGTGGTGGGGGCAGGCGTGGGTCTGATCCTGCACGCCATCGTCCTGGCGCTGGCCTTATGGTCGGCCGCGGTGCCAGGGCGGCAGGGCGACCAGGCCGGCGGCGGCCAGGCTAGCCGGTCCGAGGGGGGTCGAACAGGATGCTGCCGAACGGTGTCGCAGGATTCACTCCAGCCTCCACCAGCACGTAGGGCGACAGAAGCCATCAGCCACAGCGGCGGTTAGAGGTGAGCTTCATCACCTGCCTCGATTTTACCGCGATGTCATCGTGCGGCCGATCTCGCGAGCAAGCTCCAGGCCGAGGACGCGATCCAGGAAGACGAACGTCTCGAACTTCGCACCCGCTGGCACCTCGTGACTGGACTCCATGTTGCGCAGCAGGTCCAGGGCCGCCACCGTGTCGAGGTCTTCGTCAAAGGCATCGCGGATTCTCGCGGCAGCCTCCTGGGGGATCGGCCTTGATGGCTCGTTAGCCCACTCCGCCACCCTGGGTCGCCATAGGCCCAGCGCTCCGGCCGCGTCAGCCAGCAGAGCGGGGGTGAGGGTCACCGGCTGGCGGTGCGAGTGGGACAGCATGACGAGTCGCAGCGCAAACGGATCCCCTCCGGTCTCCCCGTGGGCCAGGTCCTCAACCGAGCCGACGCGGAGGAGCAGTCCGTCGGTCACATCGCCGAGCTCGGCCGGGTTCCTGGTCAGGTGCACGTGAGCTCGCCCGCCGAGCGCCGTCTCGGTGTCGTCGGCGCCGGTGCATACGGCAGGCGGGTGAATGCCTAGCACGCTGATGTGCTCATCAAGTGCGGCGGGCGGCGGGCTGCCCGCGGTCAGGACGGCGACCACTTGCCGTCCGTGCAGTTCGGCAGTTCGCATCAGCACGTCCGCCACCAGGAAGACCCGCAGATCCGCCAGGCCGGACCATCCCCCGTCGGACGGACCGTGAACGCAAACCCGCAGCGGAATCGAGGCCTTGACGGCGAGCTCGGCAAACGAGTCAGTTCGGTCATTCCACAAGCGCAGCACGCCACCCAGGTTAAGCCGACGCCGGGATCGCGTGGGCTGGTCATCGGCGCGCTTTACCAATCAGGGGCCCGTATCTATCCTGAGACTGAGTACGGCGGAGGGGCCCGCCGTTAAGCGCGGTCATCGCCAACGGTCCCTGTCCTACCCGGACAGGAGGACGCATATTCATGCGGGACTGTTAGACCTCGGACTATGGCGTGCGCGGCGATCGCCTGGCCTGCGTCTATTGCTCGGACGAGGCCGGCGCGGCGGAAGACTGCCCGCCGGAGCTACTCGCCTATCTCTACCTGTGCCGCGGGTTGTCGACCTACGACGTCGGCGAACTCTCCGGTCTCGGCCGGCAGCGGGTGACCAGTGACGACGTGCACGTCGCAGCGCCGTCCCGGGCAATCGCGCAGCTTGCCATCCGGAGTCACCAGGCGGCAGCCGCGAGCCTCGGCGAGGGCCAGATAGGCGGCGTCATACGGGGTGACGTTGCGGCGCAGCTCCCAGACCCTGTCGGCAAGCTCATCCCAGCCCGCGTAGCCAACCGTGAGCCGGTTCAGGGTGCGCACGGCCGCGTCGGCCCGCTCGTCGCTGAGCTTGCCAGCCAGCCACCTGCCCCTGATGGCCGAGGTCACTTCGACCCGCATGTGCTCCGGTGCCGCCCAGTGCGGATCGGCCGTAAGTTCGGCCTGCGCGGCATCCCCGGCCGGGCCGTCGCCGGTCAGCGCGTCCACCATGAGCGCCGCGTCGACGACGATCACGCGCCACCGGCGTTCCGCTGATCCCGCCCGGCGCGGATCGCGTCGAGCTCCTCCGTCGTCTCGCCGGGGGTGGCCACGTGCCCGCCGCCAGTCTCCCGGACTTGCCGCAGCAGCATGACGTTCTGCGCCCGGCGGGCGTCCTCTTCCAGCAACGCCAGCAGGTACGCCTGCATCGACTGCCCGCGCGCCCGGGCCACCTCCGCGAGCGTGTCCCGCACCTGCTCGGGAACGTCCCGCACCTGAATGCTGACCATGCAGGCATTCTACATGCATGCATTATGACTGCACCGTTGGGAGCGGCGTACTCAGGCCAGGGCGGTGGCCACGGCGATGACGGCGATCAGGGCGATCAGCATGTAGAGCAGGTAGGCGTCCAGACGACCGGACTGCAGCCGCTTGGCCGCCGTGACGATGGCCAGGAAGGCCGCGAGCGCGGGCCGGTACAGGTAGGTCTCGACCACCTCCATGACGTCGGAGGCGTACCGCAGGTGCGCGGCGCCCACGCCCTGCGCCGGATCGGCGCGGTCCGGGGGGCCGGAGCCGTCGCGGCCGTTCTCCTGCATCATGACCTCGCGCAGTTCGGCGCGGGTGTGCAGCACGCCGGCGCCGGTGACCAGCAGCACGTCGGCGTGCCGCGGGCTGGCGGTGAAGAACACGCCCAGCCGGTGGATGTCGTAGACCGGGCCGAGCAGGGCCTGGATCTCCCATTCCTCACTGCCGTCGGAGCCGGCGTCCACGTGCCGGACGTGCACGCTGCGGCGCAGCGCGGTGGTCCGCTGCCGCTGCCGCACAGCGCGCTGACCAGGCGCAGCACCCGTTCCTTGGGCAGTGCGACCCGGGCGGTGGCCACCGCGAGCCCGGCCGCGTCGGCCAGCCGGACCGCGACGTCAAGATGGTTGGCGATCCGCTCCAGCTCGGCGTGAAGTACCCGGGCCAGCGCCGCGGGCGAGGGTACCTGGCAGCCCGCGATCTCCTCCACCGCGTGGCAGAAGGCCAGCGCGTGGGCGACCGAGGCGATGCCCTCGGCGCGTTCGGCCAGCAGCACGGCGTCGGCCGCCGTCATCCCGGCGAACCGGTCCGCCACGCCGCGGTGCTTGTAGAACACCCGCATGTTCAGGTGCGGGATCGCCTCGCCCGGCGTCTCGACCAGGTACTCGATCGACTCCGTTACCCCGGCGGCAGCGGGGCTTCCAGCGTGTCGATGCCGCCCGGCGTCGCGAGGTGCGCGGACAGGACCAGCGGGTCGCCCTCGGGCCAGGCGGCGAACAGGCCGGCGAACCGGTCCCCGGTGCTGACCCGGGCGCAGAGTTCGTCCCACAGCGCGGTGACGCCGGGCTGTGTCATCGTCATCGGGCCGCTCCCAGCTGGATGACGGCGCGGTATGGAGGAGCCGGACTCGGTCGAGTTGGATCATCAGGCCGGCAACGGGTAGCCTTCGCTACTGCCCGGTAACCCGCAACCCCCCACGGGTGCCCGGGTAATTAGCCCCGCCCGGGCCACCGTCCGGGCGGGGCTTCCGATTCCGCCTGTTCGGCCGCCGGGCCGATCGGCTACGGCCGGGCGGCGCCGACGAAGGTCGACGCGTACCAGCCGGTGCTCATCGGGATCTTCTGCACGTCCATCCCGGTCGACGGGGCGTCGATGATGTAGCCGCCTCCCACGTACATGGCGACGTGCCCGACGCCGTCGTAGTACAGCAGGTCACCGGGCTGGATGGCGGATGCGGCGATGTGCGGCAGGGCGGCCCACTGCCCGTAGGTGTCCCGCGGGATCGCGACCCCGGCCGCCGCCCAGGCGGCCTGGGCTAGCCCGGAGCAGTCGTAGCTGCCCGGTCCGGTCGCGCCCCACTGATAGGGCTTGCCGAGCTGGGCGTAGGCGACGGCGACGGCCTTTTCCGCCTGGGTGCCGGTGGGGCCGGTGTAGCTGGCCGTGATCGTGCCGCTCGCGCCGATCGAGTGGCTCACCACCGTCTGCTGCTGCGGCACGGTCAGGCTGGTCAGCGTGGCCTTCTCGGTCGTGATGAGCTTGCCCAGGGAGTTCTTGTGGGCGGCGAGCTGGCCCTTGAGGCTGGCGATCCCGGCCTCGGTGCGCTGCATCTCCTGCTCGACGCCGGCCAGCTGGCTGGCGTCGGTGAGCAGCTGACGGGTCTCGGCGGTCCGGCTGCCGGACATCTCCATCAGCAGCGACCCTAGCCGCAGCACGCCCGACGGGTCGCCGGAGGTGAGCACGCCCGCGACCGAGGTCGCGCCGGTGTCCTCGAAGGTCGCGGCGGCGGCCTCGGCCACGCTGGCCTGCGCCGCCTGGAACTGGGCATTGGCGTGGTTCAGGTGCACGCGGACCTGGGACAGCCTGGACTGCGCGGCGGAAAGCTGCTGGCCGGCCTGGTCGAGCTGCTGGCTGACCTGGTCGAACTGCGACGTGAGCTGGTTGATCCGGGCCTGAACCTGGTCGACAGTCGGCTGCGGCGCCGCGCCGGCTATCCCGCCGTACGCGGCCAGCCCGCCCATCACGGCGAGCCCGGCCGCGACGGCGATGCCGCGCCGCCACCCGGATACCCTCACCAGCCGCCTGCCCACGTACCGATCACGCTCCTCACCGTCCGGATGTCCAGATCACGGTAGTGACTCGGCGTGGGGCGACTCAACCAGATCGCCCAGATATCACGGACTTATTACGAGTTGCGCAGCTGCCACCTGCCGCTCATGAGGATTCGTCCTGGTGGACGGCGGCGAGCAGGGCGGCGTACGCGCGGACCAGCGCGGCGCGCTCCAGCTTGAGCAGCGGGCTGTCCGGCGGGCAACCCGCCCGGACCCACCGGTCGGACAGGTCCATCGCCTGCACCCGATGCACGGCGGCCGGCCGGACCGCGTTCTCGTCCTGTCCGAAGAGGTAGCAGTACAGCCGGGTCACGGACTCGACCAGCTCGTCGCCCGTCTCCGCGGGATCGGCTGCATGCTGGCGCTTACGGTGCGCCCGCCACCAGTCGATCTCCAGGCTGGCCGCTAGGGCCGGATCCGCGGGCTCACCGAAGCGGAGCCGGACCAGCGTGTACAGCTCATGCATGCGGGCCTGGGCGCCCTCAGGGTCGTTGTCGGGAAACGGCGCCCACAGCTGGACCGCTCGCAGCATCAGCCAGGCGCCCTGCAGAATCCGGGCCAGGTCCGGGCCGAAGCCGAGCCGGAGCAGCATGACCGAGCTCGCCAGCAAATGGGTCCAGCGGCGCAGGTAGTAAGCCACCCACATCCGGTACTCCAGGTCCGCGATGCGGAAGGGATCGAAGGACCGCAGGCCGCCCGGCGACCCCATGTTTGCCCACCAGATGCCCACGGGCCCTCCCTTCCTCTTCCCTGTCAAGAGCGTTCGGTTTTACCTGGCAGGCGAAGGCGGAGCCAGCGCACCTAGCCCGGGCATATCGGTCAGCCGTGCGATGCATATGCGCCGAGTTCGGCGCGGAGCCGGGAACGGGCCCGATGCAGGCACGACTTCACGCTACCGAGCGGGATGCCGGTAAGGGCGGAGATCTGCGGGTAGCCGAGTCCCTGAAGGTCGGCGAGATAGACCACCATCCGGTGCCGGTCCGGCAGCGCCCGCAGCGCCGCGCTCCAGATTGTCAACGCTGTGACCTGGGCGTAGTGTCCCTGCGGTCAGGCAGGGCGGTCACGGTTTGATGCTGATGGATGTCATCCGGCTGGCCTGCCTGGGGCATCTGCGACGTGCCTGCGAGCCGCCGCAACCTGGCCCAGTTCACCGGGGGCTTCGGCGCGGGGATGCCCAGGCGGTCGCGTGGCACCCGGACGCGGAGCGCGCCCGAAGAGACCGTGCAGGTGACCGGCGTCGACATCAATATCGACTCGCCATCCACGCCGACCGGGATCTGCGACGTGTCGGCGGTGATCTCGACCTGCTTCGTGGTCAGCACGCTCAGCCCGGCAGCATGCCTGCCGCGGAGCAGGCCGACGGCCTGCGTGGCGCTGCTCACCGTGACGCCGACCACGCCGAGGAGCCCGCGATCCAGCCGCGCGCGGCGGCCCAGCCCGGCGATGTCCCCGGTTCCGTAGGCGTTATTGGATACCAGCAGCGCCTGCGGCGCCTCGATCTCCGCGCCGTCCGCCCGTGCGCGCAGGCGTGCGCCGCGGTGACCTTGCAGCAGGTCGGGAAGCGTGTTGAGGGTCGTGTTCAGCTTGTCGCCGCGGTAGGCCGGGGTTTCGACGACCTCGGCGTAGGCGCCGAAGGAGGCGTTGTTGACGAAAGTCTGGCCGTTGATCACTCCGAGGTCGACCCGCAATTCGACGCCCTCGGAGAGGGCGTTCAGGCAGGCCGACGGATCCTCGCGGTCCAAGCCCAGGTCGAGGGCGAAATGGTTGCGGGTGCCCGCGCTGATCACGACGAACGGCAGTGCATGCTCGGCGGCGATGCCGGCCACCAGGGCTTGAGTGCCGTCACCGCCGGCGACGCCGAGCAGGTCGGCGCCCCGGCTGACGGCCGCGCGAGCCACCTCGGCGACGTCGACGTGCTCGGGCCCGCCGAGCAGGAACACCTCAGCGCCGAGGGCTTCGGCCTTGCGCTTGAGGTCGAACTTCTCCACCTTCCCGCCACCGGACTTCGGGTTCATGATCAGGTAGGGGTGCCGGGCCGGCGGCTCCGCGGGATATTCGGGCATGCGCCAGTCCGGTTGACCCCGGGCCAGCGTTAGGCGCGCGGTCATGCTCGCCAGCAGCCAGACCACGGCCGACACGACGGCCACCCACAGCAGGTTCCGGAGGGCGTAGATGACGATCACGGCGATCGGCGCGAGGACGAACAGCGCGAGCGACAGCCAGCGAACTGCGCCCCGCCGGCTGAGAAAGCCATAGGCGGAAGCCAGGCTCACTACCGCGGCAGCCGCGGCCACGGCCAGCATGGCCAGGCTCCTCGGCCCGGCGAAGACCACCAGGATCACGATCGCCAGCCCCGCGAGCACGAGGCTGAAACGCGCGAGCCAGCGCTGTGCGCGCGTGCTCTGCGAGCCCGGCACCGACTTGTCCATGCTGACATCGTGGCGAGCCGATGGTCCGGGCACATCACCCCAGTCCGGGTGAATGTGCCGCCGCGCCGGCAGCCCGCCCGGTTATCCAGACAGCCGCCTGACTCATCGGCCCGACCTCACCCCCCGTGGGTGATACCCCAGGTCAAGGAGAGCGCTGAACTGTGAGTATCACCTATGCCACATCACTGGAGGAACCATGAGCGCCGACGGACCCGTCCTGGACACGCTGGTCGACATGACCGCCGCTTCGGTCGAGCACAATTCCCTGGCACCGCGCGAGTACATGCTCGCCAGGCTGGCCGCGATGATCGCGATGGACGCGCCACCCATCTCCTACTTCGCCGCCGCCTCTGCCATCCAGGAAAGCGGCCTGACCACTGAGGAAATCCAAGGGGTCATGATCGCCGTGGCCCCGGTCGTCGGCGGCCCCCGGGTGATGTCGGCCGGCGGGCACATCCTGCGCGCCCTGGGCATCGCCATCGCGGTGACCGAAGCTGAGCTGGAGGAAGCGAGCAGCCAGCCGTAAGAGGGGGAGAAGGTGACCCCGGACAAGGCCGTCGAGGCGATGAGCAAGTACGGCGGGACGGTGCTGAAGACCTCTCCGTCCAAGGAAGACGAGCAGGAACTCCAGGACGCCCTGCACGGCGAGACGGCTGCGCACTAGCCCGGGGAGGCCGCCGGTGCAGACCCATGAGGAGTCCGCGCTTGGGTGGACGGTGGTCCTGCGACGTCAGGCGGTCCACCTCGTGCAAGGCCGTCCCGAAGGCGGCTACACCGATGTCTACGAGCTCGTCTGCTGGGACTGCGGGGATGATCCCGACCTGGATTATCGCGATGTCTCACCACGACTTCAGCAGATCCGCGGACCGTACATGTTCTCGGCAGGCATCGCGGCATACGGGCAGCACGTCAAGCTTCAACATGGGCCGCAGCCAAGTCCCGCGGCCAGCGTGACGCGGCGGCGAAGGCGACGAGCAGGATCCGCCGATGGCGCGACGGGATAGCGCCCTCGAGCCAGCCGTCGGTGCCGCTGGGGCGGCCGCGCGGCAACCGGCCGACGAGTTCACGCGACGAGGCGGCCCGGTGCGCCCGACTCACCGACAAGCCTGAGTCGGGAGGGACACCAGGGAACAGCGGGCTCGCGTGGCCACGCTTAGCGTCGGCCAGTTCAGCCCGGGACCGGATGCCGAGCTTGGCGAAGACGGGCCCGGCTACCACCTGCCATGGTGGATGACCTCACCGAGGGGCCGGCGGCTGGGCTTGGCGATGGGCCGCAGCGGACGGTCGGCAGGGTAGCCCACGCCGAGGAGGAAGGCTACGTCGTGATCGCCGGGCACGCCGAGGATACTGCGGGCCTGGTCCTGGTCACCGACCGAGGAGTGGCCGGTCCCGATGCCGAGGTCAGCGGCGGCGAGAGCCATGGCGTAGGTGGCCTGCCCGAGATCGAAGTAGTCGATGAGGCGGGTGCGGTCATCGTCGGTCCTGGGGACGGCCAGCGCGATCGCTGCGGCGGCCCCGGCGATATGCCCCGCGCCGCGCCAGACGGCGGACAGCGCGCGGAGTTGGTCCGGATCGGTGACGATAATGAAATCCCAGTGCTGCCGGTTGGACGCTGATGGCGCCCGCCAAGCGGCCTCCGCGATCCGGTCGAGGTCTGCGGCTGACACCGGCTCGGGCCGGTAGCTGCGGACATTGCGCCGGGCACGAATGGCGTCCCAGGTCTGCATGGATGGGCTTCTCCCTCGGTGTCGTCACAAGGCACGTCTATTGAAACGATAGGCCTGGTCTGCTTGCAGTGGGCGAAGGCAGCCACCTCAACACCTTCCGCTGACTGCCCGGCCCCGGTGCCGAGGCGGCCAGCGGCCTTCAGGTATCCACGCCATGATGCCATTGCGAACGCTGTGCATGCCACGCGATGGAGCTCGGCACCAACCGTGACCAGCGGCGCCTACCGACTCAGCGGACGGCTAAACCCGAAAGATCCGGTCGAGCGGTAGTGTCGGCTGTCACAGGCCCATATGGCTGCCGGAGCGGTGCCCGGCGGTATCGGTGGCCGCCGTGGCGCTCCCTTCGCGAGCGCCGCGGGGCACAGTTTAGTGGCTGACCGGTCAGCGCGGCCGCTGGCTGAAGGCCTCCAGGAACGCGGCCCGGCTCATCGGCGCCGGGATCGGGCGGCCGGGTTTGGTGTCGGGGTCGCAGACACCGGCGCCCCACGGATCCTCCCACATCGCGTGCCAGCCCAATAGCGAGCACCCCCGGATGAAATCTGCCATGGCGCGGACGAACACGGCGTTATCGCCGCCACCGAGGTAACTGCTGCCGGTCTTCCACAGCACCAGGCCCCACTCGGGAAATGACAGGGGCTTGCCGTGGGTGAGCGCCAGGGAGTACCAGCCGCGCAGTGAATCCCACTGAGTGAGCATGATGTCCAGCACCTGCTGCTGCTGCGCGGTGGTCGTGCCCGCGGCATTCCCTGGGTAGATCTGCGACCCGGCGCTGTTCTTCTGCGTCCAGTCATAGACATCGATGCCGATCTCATCGACATAGCCGTCACCGGGATAGCAGCTCTCGGTACCGTTGACTGTCAGGTTGCCGACGCCGAGGGTCGGGTTCCAGCAGAACCGGAACGCTGCGCCGGGCAGTGCGCGCAGCACGGTAACGACGTGCCGGTACCCGGCGATATAGGACGACCGGCCGCCTTCTGTGACCTGCCACGGGTACCAGTTGCCGTTGAACTCGCGGCCGATGCGCAGCAGCGCGCCGCCCAGCCCCAGACCGACCAGGCGGTTGCCGAGCGCCTTCCAGTGCACGTCGTTGACGCCGTTCGCCTCGTCGGCCCACGTCCTGCCGTCGCTGCCAGCCGACACTCCGCAGCAGGCGGGGACGCTGAGCGCCAGTTGCCGCTGCCCGAGCACTCCATGCCACACACTCACGTCGGCTGTGCTGGTCAGGCTCCCGTTCTCGAACTGCGCCCAGGAGGCAGGCTCGTCGGCCATGAAGTCCACCACCTTCTGGACCTGGCCGCCGATGAAGTTCTCATAGACCTCGATCGCGGAGATTCCGCAGCCGCGCCCGCGGTAGACCCCGATAGGGACGCCCGCGCCAGGTGTGCTCACAGCCACGCCTCCTTCGATGATCCGGCGGCGACCTGCCTGCCTCCGGCAATCCCCGGCACCAGTACTGCCCGGCGCGGGCCCGCGGGCCAAACGCCGAAGCCCGGCCGCACCTGACAGGCCCGCGGCCGGCTTAGCTGGCGGACACGGCCGCCGTCATCACCAGCCGCATAGACAGAACTGCTGACCCCTGCATTGATACACCATCCGGATCCCGCTCTTCCGCGCGCCTGGTTCTTTCCCGCCCAGGTCCGGGTCATGATTGCTAGACGGCAGGCGCCGGGCCGCCTAATCTCGGGCTGATGATGGCGACGATGTCCGTCACCTCGCCCAGCCAGGACGTGGCCCGACGGCTGATGGACGACGGCTACGTGGTCGTGACTGGCGTGATGACCGCGGACGGCGTGCAGAAGGCCCGCGCTGACCTGGACCGCGTGCTGCGGACAACCCGGACCGGGCGGAACTCCTTCGAGGGGTTCGACACACAGCGGATCTACGCGCTGTTCGCCAAGACCCGCGCGTTCGACGCGCTCGCCATCGACCCGCTGCTGCTCAGCGTCCTCGACCAGATAGTGGGCCATTACCAGCTAAGCGCTCCGGTCGGCATCTGCATCGGGCCTGGCGAGAAGGCGCAGATCCTGCACCGGGACGACGCCATCTACCCGGTGCCCGAGCCGCATCCGCCGCTGGTGGTCAACACCATGTGGCCGCTCGATAAGTTCACCGTGGAGAACGGGGCCACCAGGTTCATCCCCGGCAGCCACCGGTGGGAGCCAGGTCGGCAGCCGGGCCCAGGCGATCCGGTGCAGACTGCCGTCATGTCACCCGGATCAGTCCTTTTCTACCTGGGCAGCCTCTGGCACGGAGGCGGCGCGAACCAGACCTCCCGGCCGCGACTCGGCGTAATCCTGGAGTACGCGGCCGGCTGGCTGCGGCCACAGGAGAACCACTGCCTGGCCGTTCCCCGTGACATTGCCCGTGACCTGCCGGAACGGCTGCAGGAACTGCTCGGCTATAACATCTACCCGCCGTTCGTGGGATACGTCGACGGCAGGCATCCGCGCCGGGTGTTGTCGGCAGGTCCTTAGCCGTCTGGTCGCCGACCCGCACGCAGGCGGCGCAGCGCTCAGCCGCTGGCCTGGCGGGCGGCTGCGAACGGCGCTCGGTCGAAGATGAACCGGTTGTAAGCGATCTTGCCGTCGGCCACGGTGACGCACTCGGCGGCGGGCGCGCTGGCAACCGGGACGGTCGCGGTGTCGTACACGACCACCGCGGTCTTGTCGTCGCCGAACGCGGCGATCAGCGCCGAGCCGGTGAGGATCTGCACGAACGGGCTCATGAAGCCCAGGTACGCCTCCCGGCCCTCCAGCCGGCCGGCGGGCGCGTCGCAAACGATGTCGTCAGCGATGTACTGCATGGCCCTGTCCAGGTCGTGGCTGGTCCAAGCGTGGTAGTAGGCCAGCGCGGTACGCAGTGCGGGGCTGGCGGTCTCGGTCATGCCGGAGTCCTTTCGGTTAATGTTCCGTCGTCATCGAGGTAGACACCGTCGGCCGCGAGAACGGAACGCTTCCCGGCCGGGTTTCCGGAAATGGCATGCTGGAACGGTGGATCGGGCCATCCTGGAGCGTGCGCGGGCCGGCGAGGAGCACGCGTTCGGCGCGCTCGTCGAGCCGTACCGGCGTGAGCTGCAGGTGCACTGCTACCGGATGACCGGCTCGCTGACCGACGCCGAGGACATGTTGCAGGAGACGCTGCTGGCGGCCTGGCGCGGACTGGCGGGCTTCGAGCAGCGGTCGTCGCTGCGCTCGTGGCTGTACCGCATCGCGACCAACCAGTGCCTCAACGCGCTGCGCGCGGCGGGCAGGCGCCTCCCGGCCAGCCCGGTGCCGCCGTTCCAGCCGCCCGAACCCACCCGGCGCGGCGAGATCACCTGGCTGCAGCCGTATCCGGACGCGATGCTGGAGGGCATCGCCGACTCCGCTCCCGGCCCGGAGGCCCGGTACCAGGCCACCGAGGCGATCGAACTGGCTTTCGTGGCTGGGTTGCAGCGCATGCCGCCGCGCCAGGCCGCTACCCTCGTGCTCCGCGACGTGCTCGGCTACCCGGCCGACGAGGTAGCAGCCATGCTCGGGACCAGCCCGGCCGCCGTGAAGGGTGCCCTGCAGCGGGCCCGCGCTGCCCAGGGGCGGCACCGCGAGGAATCCGGCCTCCCGGCGCCACGCCCCTCGTCCGACCAGGAACGCGCCGTGGCCCGGAGGTTCGCCGACGCCTACGTCGCCGCCGACATCGACGGCGTGGTCGCGCTGCTCACCGACGACGCCTGGCTGACCATGCCCCCGGCGCCGCACGAGTACCGCGGCGCCGTCGCGATCCGGTCCTTCCTGCAGGCGAGCTTCGGCTTCCGGGGCGGCCGCCGCCTGTATCTCGTGCCCACGAACGCCAACACCCAGCCCGCCCTGGCCAGCTACATCGACGACCCGAACGGGGCGGCCGCACTCCCCGGCGGCCTGTTCGTGCTCAGCCTGGCGGGTGCGCGGATCCACGCCATCACCCGGTTCCACCTCGATGAGCTCTACCCGCGTTTCGGGCTTCCCGAGTCGCTGCCCGGGTCAGCCATACGAACAGGCCAGGGCACCTCCGCCGGCGAGCGAGTCGGCCCGCCCTGTCCTTGACTTCACGCACTACAGCCTGAACTCGCCAGTTCAGGACGGTGGCCGATCGACGACGCTGGCAATTGGCGCCGACGGCCGTGCGGCTAGCGCGCTTTCCGGGTGTTGACAATCCTGCGTTTCCGCAGAGACTCGAGCCATTCCTGGCCGCTGAGCAGTCGCGTGGTCTTGGCCGACTTGACCTCGCCCGCCGCGGCAATTGCCATCGCGACGCTGGCAGCGGTCTTATCGTCGGGTGCCTCATATACGACGACCAAGTCATACTCGCCAAACGGAAAGCCAGCCACCACGATCTTGGCTCCCAGGTCCTCCAGTGTCGGCCTGATCGCTTCCACGGGATCTTGCGGCTCCTTGAGCTGAGCTGCCATCGACTTTGCGGTATAGGAGGCTTGGTACATGTAGAGCGCCATCGAGATTCCCCTCGTCTGGGAACAGGCGAAGGATCACCCGCCAGTCCCCGTGACGCCCAGCGGCTGCTGCCAACATGGACGAGGCGACGGGCTGGAGACCACTACGGTCTAAAGATCGTAGACCCGGCCGAGACGGGGCACCAGATCGCGGCCGTGGACCTGCACCTCCACGATACGAAGGTAGGCGCCGTGCGCCGGGCTCCGGCCGGCGCACGGCAAAGCGTGTGGAGGGCGCGGGCTTTACCCGGCGGCCGCGCTCCTGGCTCCCAACGGAGGCCAGCTGGGAGGCGGTCAGGCGAGGTGGTAGCGGCCCAGGCCGCCACGTGATCGATGTGGTGGTGGCCGCGTCCGCGCCGCTGAGCACGCCACCGCACCAGCGTGTTCGCGCTCGCTTTACGCCGGGCCGAGTGTGTTCGAGATGAGGACCTTCGTGGCGGTGCCGGCACCACCCTGTCGCCGGTCCGCGCAGAGCGGGGTCAGATCGCCGTAGGTCGCCGCCTGGTACGCAACTTCCATCCGGTCTACGTACTCGTCCATCCTCAGGCGGCCATCCTCCAGCGCGCTGCGCAGCCGGTCCACTACCTGCTGCCGGTCGCGGTCCGAGGCGCGTATCTTCTGCTGATCCATTATCTCGTCCGCCTCCGCTGACGTCGGGCTACTGACATATCCCCAATCGTTGCGGCGGCAGGACCTCCGCGCATCAGCCGCCGGGTAGAACTGGCCTCATACCAGGGGTAGAGAAGGGGCGTCACGGTACGGCGCCCGGCGGCGCGCTGGCAGCAGGGAAGACTGGCTGAGCGCGGCTCGCGCCACTGCAGGATTCCGGGCTCGCCGGCGAGCGCGCTCGCTGATCCGGTCGCACGTGACAGCGCCGCCTGACCGCTGTTGGTGATCGCTGAAGCTGCGGACTAGGGCTGTCCGCAAACCGTTGGGTGAAGACCACGCTGGCGCCCGGCTTCAGGGCGGCTCGATCCACCGCACCCGCGGGTCCGGGCCCGGCGGTGACCGCGAACGGGCAGGCCAGCAGACGGTGCCAGCTCGCCTTGATGCCTATCGTCTCGGCGGTCAGCAACTGCCCGCTCTGTTGGCCGCGACTACGAGCGGTGAAGGCGGCCCGGCAATGCTCGCCCAGTTCCCGGTGAGCCGACCCAGGCCGCTGCAGTCGAAGACCTGCGTGTACACCGAGTCGTCCGGGCTGCCGTCCACGTAGGGCCGGTCCTGGGACGGGACGAGCGAAACCGCCGTCATCCAGGACAGGGAGACCACGGCGGTGACCAGCCCGGCCAGCGCGGAAGATCCGCGAGCATGGGCATCGTCGCCCCGGCGGGCGTCTGACCAGGCTCAGGTCCGGGCAGGTGCGGGCCGAGCGATGGTGAGGTACCAGCAGCCGCCCGCGAGATTCAGCGCCCCGGGAACCAGGAAGAAGGCTGCCCATCCGTAGACGCCGTACGAGAGGCACACGACGCCCGCGGCGGCCGCGACAGCGCCGCCGGCAATACGCGTGACCCCGAAGACGCGGAGGTGGCGGTACTCCCATGGGTTGATCAGGCGGTGCAGGCCTGGTCGCGGGGGAGAAAACCACCACCCGCGCAGGCGTTTCGCAGCGGTGTTGTCGTCGGGTGCGTTCATCGTGATGCCTCCTGCGGGCTGTGGTACCGGTCACCCGGCCAGATATCAATATGATATCACATTAATATCTGCCGTCAATGGCGGCAGTCCTGAAGTGCCGGGGGATAGGTGCCGGTCAGGGTGACCTGCCCGGCGCCGATGCGCTCGTCCTCCCGGATCAGGTGCACGCACGCGTTGACTGAGCGGACACTTCGGGTGTGGGGCCACGCACAGGACTGGGGGGCCATCGCAGCATACGCAACGGACCCAGTCTCGGCATTGATGCCGGGCCGGGGTGTGCAAGAGTCGGGGATGGCCGGCGAGCGGCAGGAGAGCAGGTGGGTGATCCGCCCGTCGTTGTGGTTTGACGCCGTGTGCTTGATCCCGCTGCTGGCCGGGTTGCCCTTCTACACCTCGCGCCATGAGCAAGACGCCCGATGGTGGCAGGAGCGATTCGTGTCGGTCGCCGGGCAAGAAGCCCGTGACGGGGTATCGGTGCTGCGCGATGAGGTCGCGCACCGTGCGGCCAGGCCATTGCCCGCGTTCCTGGCGCTGTGGACGTCTGCGGCCGCAGGACCGCCGGGCGGGGCCGCGGAGTGCCTGGATGGTCTTGTCGCAGCCGTCGCGGACCCGGAGCTACTGGTCGCGGCGATGCGGGAAACGTCTCCGCGCTGGAATGAGGCCGACGACCGGCTGTTCCGTTCGGTCCGGCCTGCCCTGCTGGCCGTGCTGGAAGGCCTGCGGGCAGCGGGCCTGGCGGCCTGGTGGGCCGGGCACGCCGCGGATGACCTCTCCCGGCGCTGCGAGGAGCTGAGCGAGTCATTTGCTGGCTATGACCTGGTGCCGCTGGTCGAGCAGCACACGGGGGTCTGCTTCGATGCCAGGGCGGTTGAGTTGTGCGTACTGCGCTGGGCGGCGCCGCACGGCATCCGCGTCACGGGCACCCGCTTCCTCACCGATATCCGCTACGACGCCGACCGGGTTCTCAACATCGCCGTCCACGAACTGCTGCACCCGCCGTGGCCGAAGGGCCATCCGGTCAAGGGCCGTCTTGACGCGCTCGCCGCCGACCCGTTCCTGGCGGCCCGCTTCGCCGGCCGGGATCCGGCGGCCGGCTACAACACGTGGGCTAGCTATGCGGAGGAGGACGCGGCCCAGGCGCTCGATCAGTTCCTCAACACCCAGCTGGGCCGCAACACCCGAGGAGACCCGGCGAGCAGGTGGACCGCCGCCGATGGCGGCATGCACGTCCTGGCCCTGCTGCTGTACGACACCGTGCGGCGCGGCGGTTTCGATCCTGCGGCCGGCAGCTACGCAGATTTCCTCGCTCGCGCTCTTTCGGACGCCAGCACCTGGCCCCGCGATCTCGAAGCCCGGTATCTCGAACTGACGGCGACCCGCCATTCCTAGTCCTCGCGAAGCCGTTTATCCCCGCGTCCTTAAACTAGCCCGAGGATCCCGCTCGATGACCAGCTGCTCAGCGGGCACGCGCAGATCTCGCTGTGCACGGCGCCGTTGACCTCCGCGCACCGTCCGCTGGCCGGTAGCGGCGCGGGGCCTGCCGGCAGCTCGGCCACCGGCTTGGAGACCTGGAAGGGGAGGTGGTGATGGGCGCACGACCCCCGAGCGGCATCACGCCTTGGCCGGGTTGGTGTCTGCGGCGTAGAGTAGGGATACGGATCTCGAGAAATTGAGCCGTTGGGTCCAGACCCCGCCCCGGCTAGCGTGGCAGAGGGCGGAGCCATGCCGGGTGTAGAGCTGAGTACCAGCGCATGTGATGGTCATGTTGTCGTGGCCCTGCGCGGGGACCTGGACGTTACCGGCGCGGCGCCCGCTGAGGCGGCGATTGCGGCCCTGGTGGTACCGGGCCGCTGCCTGATCATCGACATGTCGGCGCTGCGGGTGCAGTGGCTAGCCTCGAGCGCCGGCGGCGATGTGGTGCTGGCCGCGCCGCAGCGGCATGTGCTGCGGCTTCTGGGCCTGACCGGCAGGGATCACCCGTTCCTGGTTCAGGCCAGCGTGCGGGCGGCCGTGGCGGGCCTGCCCGGTCGCGGGGCACGGTACGGTGGGCGGCCGCTCGTGGTGAGCACTGCATGCTCTGGGAGGGCAGCGCCATCGCGTACTGGTACCAGGTGATCACAGCCGGGGCAGCGGCGGCCCGCGCGGGTTCCATGCCAACTCGGCACCAGCCGCACGCTAGCACTCATGAACAGGAGGCGTGATGCTGCAATCCCGCCGGTACAGCCGCGCCGGTAATGAACTGCCGGCCACGCTGCGGCGCTCCTGCCAGGAGGCGCAAGACACGTTCACCAGGGCGCACGACCGCGCGGTGCAGGTCTACGGCGAGACAGATCACGCCGACAGGGCCGCATTCACGGCTCTGAAGGAAAAATTCGAGAAACGTGGCGATCACTGGATCGCCAAGCGGGATCCCGCAGACTGACACAGACCGCTCTGCCGGGCCGGCCGGGCCGGGAATCGGCTGGTTTAGCCGCCAGGAGCAGCGCCTGGATGTGCTGGCGAACAACGCCGGGCGGGAGCCGATGATGACGCCACCCGGCGGGAACTGTGGGACCACGTGGCCGCGCTGGCCAGGCGGTCGCAGGCCAGGCCCGTGTAATGATCTTCCGGCACCTCGTCCTGGCCGGCGGGTTCGGCGCTGGTCATGACGGTGAAGTAGCGGGGAAGGGCGTCATGCAGTTTCTCGATCATGCTTCCTCTTGTTGCTGGCTCGCCGCCGTCGCCTGGCGGCACAATGGGGATTGGGCTGTGGTGGCTGTCCAGCGGCACTACCCTTGAACCTTCTTTGCAGCTAAATCTCGGCATTTTGAAGAGAAGAGGCACGGCTGCCGTGACCGAGTCGCAGGACGGCCTGTCCATCGGCGAGCTAGCCCGGCGTACCGAGGTGCCCGCGGCGACCCTGCGCAGCTGGGAGGACAGGTACGGCTTCCCGCGGCCGCACCGCCTGGCCGGCGGCCACCGCCGCTACGACCAGGCAGATATCGGCCTCATCGAGGCGGTCGTACGGCTGCGGGCCGCCGGGATGAGCCTGCACGCCGCCATCGGCCAGGCCACCTCGGCGGCGGGTCAGCCCGAGCCTTCCGTCTTCGCCGGCCTGCGCCGCCGTCACCCCGGACTCATCCCCCAGGTCCTGCGCAAGGCCACGCTGCTGGCCCTGACCCGCGCCATCGAGGACGAGTGCTGCGCCCGGGCCGAACGGCCCGCTCTGTTCGCCGCCTTCCAGCAGCGGCGCTTCTTCCTCCCGTCGCAGCGACGCTGGAACGAGCTGGCCCGGACGGCCCGTGTCGTGGCCGTCTTCGCCGACTTCGGCGAGCCGGCCGTAGCGGGCGGGCCGCCGCCGGGACCGGTGCCGGTCAGGGTGCCGCTGCCCGCGGACGCGCCCGCGCGCCGCGAATGGGCCCTGGTGTGCGACTCCCGGGACTACCCGGCCTGCGTGACCGGCTGGGAATTCCCCGGGCAGCCGCAGGCCGCCGACGCGAGCCGCCGCTTCGAGGTGATATGGAGCGTCGACCCGCAGGTCGTCAGGGACGCCGCCGCCATCTGCGCGCAGCTGGCGCGCTCGGCGCACCCCGGCCTCGGCCCCCTGCTCGACACCCTGCCGTCCGAACCACCCGCACCCGCCTCCGCCGACGTCCACGATCATCTTGGTGCCATCCAGCGGCAACGACGCTATCGCGGCGGTCTTGAACCCGCTGGTCAGGTTGGCCATCGCGGCGGTGTACCGGCCGGCCTGCTCCGTGTGGTCCGACAGCCAGCTGAAGAACGGCTTGCCGTAGTAGTGTTCGGCGGCGGGCTGGCCGGTGCGGATGGTGTGCAGGAGGTCGCCGAACGGCGCGTAGTGCGTTTCCATAAACATAATGGCCACGTCGCGCATCGCGCCGGGCTGGCCGGTGGTCAGCGTCTGCCCGAGCGGGGTCAGGGCGAAGACGCCGGGCTCGGGTTCGGTGAACACGCCGACGCTGGCCAGCGTGCGGAGCAGTCGGTGCAGCGACGGCGCGTGCGCGCCGGCATGTTCGGCAAGTACATCCGCCGGTGCCGGGCCTGCCGCGAGCTGATCGGCGACCCCCAGCACCGCGGCGGCATACAGTGCTTGGAGATCCGGAACCCGCCCAGCAGCAGGATCATTTGCGCGGGCGGCGGAGATTCGTGAGCGTGCATGGCTGTCCCTTCGATGGTTGCCTTAATACCGAATGGCTTTCTGGCTGGCCGCGTTTGGCGCTGTTTACAGTGAGGGATTCGATTGATGCGTTGAACCAGTGGCCGACTGGGCACCTGATCATCGCGCATTCGGGTGGCCCGTCGGTAGAGCGCATCGTGGAGGACGGCCGCCGTGGCCGCCTTGGCGCGCATTTTTGGGCTCCGGGGACCTGACCGGGCGCGGCAGCCCCGTGCTGCGCGGAGCGATCATTGCCGCCCTGAGCGCGGCCCTGGGCATCGCCGCCGGAGGCTGAGGATTCACCCGGCCGGGTGACGCCGGCTCACCCTGGCGAGCGTGAAGCTCGCTGCTATCTGAAGCCAAGCCAATCGGGAGGAGGACAACATGCAGACAATGAAATTGGGAGCTACCGGCCTGGAGGTGACCCCGCTGGCGTGCGGCACCTGGCAGTTCGGCCCCAGTGACTGACGGGCGCACAGCCCCGTCTTCACCGGGGCATGGTTCGCCCGCAACCTGCAGGTCGTCACAACGGTGCGCGGCGTCGCCGCCGACCGCGGCGCCACCATCGCCCAGCTGGCCGTGGCCTGGGTGCTGGCCTACCCGGCCGTCCAGGTCGCCATCGTCGGCGCCCGCACCCCGTCCCACCTGGCCGAAATCCTAGGCGCCCTCGACTTGACCCTCAGCCAGGCAGACCTGGGCGACATTGACCAGATCATGGCCGCCGCCGGGCCGGCCGGCGGCCCCACCCCGGAAGGAATGTCATGACCGTCCAGCTCGCCGCACAACAGATCACACCGGGCCGCCCCGGTCACAGCCGGCGGGCAGCCATCCAGGTGGTCGCGTTTCTCGGCACCGGCCGGATGGGCGCCCCGATGGCCGCCACCCTGGCCCGCGCCGGCTTCGCCGTCCGGGCTTGGGACCGCACTGCCAGCCAGGCTGCCGCCCTCATCGAACAGGGCGCGACCGTGGCGGCCAGCCCGGCCGAAGCCATCCAGGGCGCCGGGATCCTCATCACCATGCTGGCCGACGGGCCCGCCACTGACCAGGCGCTGGGCGGGCCTGACGGGAGGCTGGACATCACCCCGGGCCTGATCTGGATCCAGATGGCCACCGTCGGGATGGAGTGGACGCAGCGGTTCGTCAACACTGCCACCCGGTACCAGCTGAGCTTCTTCGACGCCCCGGTCTCCGGCAGCCAGGGACCGGCCCAAGCCGGCCAGCTGACCATCTTGGCCAGCGGCCCTGAATGGCTGCGGGAAAACGTCGACCCGGTGTTCGCCGCGCTCGGCCGTGCCACCACCTGGCTGGGGCCGGCCGGCAACGGCACCCGGGCCAAGCTGGTCCTGAACAACTGGCTCGGCGCGCCGCCGCCAGCGGGCACGCCGACGATGACCTGGCCGCCATCTACACCACATCCTGACCGGCCGGGCACCACGGACATCATCGGCGATGTCCGGTACACGGCCGGCCAGAATGCGATTGCCGGACGGGGCGGCTAGGGTGTGGAGCTATGCCGGATGATAAAGCCGACCTCAGTTCTCCCGGCGCTGCTGCGTCGCCTGTCGGCCCGGGAGTAGGTGCCAGGCGTGTGATGGACTCGTTGAGTGAGGCCGAGTCCATGGAACTGCTCGCCGGCGGGGGACTCGGGCGCCTGGTCTACAACAGCCGGTACGGGCCCACGGCGCTGCCGGTCACGTACAGGATCGACGGGGGGTCGATCGTCCTGGGCACGTGGGACCCCGTCCTGTTCGACGAGGACCTGCGGACCGGTATCGCACATGCCGAGTACCAGGTCGCGGTGGAGGCGGACCAGATCGATGTGGAGGCGCGTGAGGGGTGGTTCGTGCTGGTCCGGGGGGCGGCGCATCATCTGGATACCGAGGCTGAGCGCGCGCCGTTCGTCGACTCCGGGCTCGAGCCGTGGGTCGAGGGGGTACCTGCGCATTTCATCCGGGTGAATCCCGCCAGCATCTGGGGCAACCGCACCCGCCAGGCATGATGCCATCGCCGGCATGACTTCCCCGGGAACACGGCGCGAAGAGTCGGCTGTCCACTTAGCCGTCTCATCTGGGGTGATGGCCGCGCGGCGTGAAAATGGGCATACCTACAGCCCCGAGACCCTTTACGAGGGCCGTGGCGCGGGTGGGGACACGGCGGGTCTTTGTTAGCCAGAAGGTCGCTACCTGCGATTATGCCGGATGCGCGCCTGGCTGGGGAGCCCTGTTTACGGGTCAGGTCGCACACGCTCTCGATCCACTCGGTGGCGAGCAGCACCTGATCGTAGACTTCCTGGTAGTAGGCCATCAGGTCATCCCCCACGACGTGAAGGTCATGACGCATCAGGTCGCCGACTATCTCGCTCGTGGGGATCACGATCCGGCGCAACAGCACCAGGCTCTTGCGCAGCTGGAACCTGCGTGGCTGGACCTGAAGGCCGCGCGGAACATCGTCGAACAGCCGGTCCTCCAGCTCCTCCATGCGGTCCGCAACCCGCCACAATGACAGTATGGTAAGTCGCGGCGAGCGGCAGTTGAGGTGACCGATATGACCAGTGTGGTAGATCAGCCTCTCACCGGTGAGCTCTCGGCGGCCGCCCAGGCGGTGGCCTCCCGGCTCATGGGAGCGGCCCCGCTGGGCGTCGCGTTCTCCGGTGGCGTCGACTCCTCGGTCTTGCTCGCCTTGGCGGTGAGGGCACTGGGCGCGGGCCAGGTTGTCGCCATCCTCGGCGTCTCGCCCAGTCTGGGGTCGGATGACCGTCTCGCGGCACATCAGGTCGCCGCGGTCGTCGGCGCCCGCATCGTCGAGATTCAGACCAGGGAGGGAGACAACCCGGCCTACCGGGCCAATGGCCTTGATCGCTGCTTCCACTGCAAAGACGAGCTGTTTACCCGCATAGAAGATGAAGTAGCCGGTGCCTATGGCTTGGCGGCCGTGGCCTATGGCGAGAACGCCGATGACATGATGCGCCCGGATCGGCCCGGGTCCCGCGCGGCCAGTAACCATAAGGTCCTGCGGCCCCTGGCCGATGCGGGACTGGGAAAAGTCGCCGTGCGTGCCATCGCCAGGGCGCTACAGCTCCCGAGTGCCGACAAGGCCGCCGCACCCTGCCTGGCATCCCGTGTTCCTCACCATCAGGAGGTCTCCGCGGCTAAGCTCGCTCAGATCGAGGCGGCCGAGAAGACCCTGCGGATCCTGGGCTTCGCCGAGTCCAGGGTGCGTCATCACGGCGAGGTGGCCCGTATCGAGCTTCCCGCCGGTGAGCTCGTGCGGGCCGTTTCCGCTCCGGCGCGCGAGCAGATCCACGCCGCTATCACCGCCGCCGGCTTCCGGTTCGTCGCCGTCGATCTGGCCGGTATTCAGTCCGGTGCCTTCACGATGTCATTGCTACCGGTCACGCGTGAGTGAGCCCTGGCAGCCCGATGAGGCCATGGCGGCGTTCATCGAGCTGGACCATGACCGGGCGCGTCGCCGCGGCTATCCCGAGGCGGTGTACTGCGAGGGCAAGACGACCGGCCAGGTGAGTGCCGTCGCCCGGGCCATCGAAGCATCCGGCACGACGACGGTGTTCACCCGTGCGGGTCCCGCGCACGCCAAGGCGGTCCTGAGTGTCCTGCCGGATGCCCGCTACGACAAAGACGCGCGCATACTGGCCTGGCCGCCTGAGCCTCCGGCTCCGCGCGGCGGGCGGGTCCTGGTGGTCGCGGCCGGTACTTCCGACCTCGGGGTCGCGCGGGAGGCACAGCTGACCTCGGTCTATCTCGGCCGTGCCGCCGATCTCGTCACCGATGTCGGCATTGCCGGGCTGCATCGCATACTAGCCCGGCTCGACCAGCTGAGGTCGGCCCGTGTCATCATCGTGGTCGCCGGAATGGACGGCGCGCTGCCTGGCCTGGTCGCCGGCCTGGTCTCCGCGCCGGTGATCGCCGTGCCGACGTCCGTCGGCTACGGCGCGTCGCTAGGGGGCCTGGCGGCCCTGCTTACCATGCTTAATTCTTGTGCGCCCGGCGTGGCCGTGGTCAACATCGACAACGGCTACGGTGCCGGGCACCTGGCTGCCCAGATCGCGGCCCCGGCCTAGGCTGGGCCCGCCTGGACTGGCCTGCCCGGTACCAGACCTTCGCGCTCCGCCGCTGCCACGGCTTCCTCGAGCACCCGCCGGACCGGGACGGATCGTTCCGCGGCGACCTCAGCAGCATCGTCGAATTCCGGTGTCGTATGGAGTACCTCGCCGCCACGATGCGCGACCTTGAGGCGAACCTGGCCACCCGCGACCGGCAACGGCACCCAGAACCGGTCAAGCGCAATCCTGGTGACAGCGATTTCGCGGACCCCGATGGTGCTGGTCAGCTCGAAGATCAGCCGCCGGAGCACATCACGTCTGTTCACCGGGGTGAGCACGGCGAGCGTGTGAGCAGGGCGTCCCTTCTTCATCACGATCGGGACCAGCCAGGCATCCGCCGCGCCAGCATTCAGCAACGACGCCAGGACAGTGGGCCACACCCGCGGGTCCATGTCATCGACGTTGGTCTCCAGCACCGACATGATCACCGGATCATCCGGTTGCCCGGGCCGGTCAGTGCGGTCCCCGAGGACAACGCGCACGACGTTCGGGCGGCCGGGGACATCCATGGTGCCGGCCCCCACACCGACCGTGCGTACTGACATGGCAGGCAGGTCGCAGGACTCCTGCGACAGGGCGGTGAGCAGCGCCATGCCGGTCGGGGTGGCTAGTTCCCCGTCGCCGCCGGACAGCACGCGCCAGCCCGCCGACATCTCCAGCACCGCCGGCGCAGGAACCGGGAGGTCGCCGTGGGAGGCCGCGACCCGGCCAGAGCCCAGCGCAACGGCGCTGCAGGACATGGAGGTCACCCCCAGCCAGTCCAGCGCGGCGCACACGGCGACGACGTCCGCGATCGAGTCCCAGCCTCCGGCCTCGTGGAAGTGCACCTCGTCGGCCGCGACCCCGTGTACTCGCGCTTCGGCCTCGGCCAGCCGCTGGAACACGCGCCGGGCCTGCTCCCGTACCTGCACCGCGAGATCGGCATGCTCGAGCAACGTCTGAATGTCGCGCCAGCTGCGATGCGCATGGTCCTTCACCGTAGGGTGCACGTCTACTTTGGTAGCGCGCATCCCGGTCCGCGAGACCAGCGCGGATGCCAGCCGGATCGATTCCGGGGTCACGGCGTCCACGGCGCCCTGCAGAATTGCCAGGGGCGCGCCGGCGTCGGTGAGCGCCGCGAGCAACATATCGCCGGCCACACCTGCCGTCGCATCCACCCAGGCGTGCCTGCCTGCACCGGCTGATGTCATGAAGACAACCCTAGGCGCAACGACCCGGAAAGACCGCTGGCTCGCGCGGTCACATCGGTCGCCGGCGTTCTGCCAGCAGGTTGTGGCCGCATGATCGTTGTCCTGGCCCCCGGGATCGGCTGTACCCTCAGATTGAGCTCTAGGTACTTCGGGAGGTCTCGTGCCCATCGAACAGGCAGAGTTCGGCCGTACCGGCCACCACAGCAGCCGGGTGATCTTCGGCGGGGCGGCCCTCGCGCAGGTCTCCCAGCGGGTCGCGGATGAGACCCTGGACGTGCTGCTCGCCCACGGGGTGAACCACCTGGACGTGGCCTCGTCCTACGGCGAGGCGGAGGTGCGCATCCGGCCGTGGCTGCAGCGCGAACCGGGCCGGTTCTTCCTGGCCACCAAGGGCGACGAGCGCACCGCAGCCGGGGCCCGCGAGGAACTGCACCGGTCCCTGGACCGGATGGGCGTCGACCACGTCGACCTGTGGCAGCTGCACGCCCTGGCCGATCCGATCGAGTGGGACATCGCCCTGAGCCCTGGCGGGGCGCTCGATGCCGCCGTTGAAGCCCGGGAGCAGGGCCTCATCCGCTGGATCGGGGTGACCGGCCACGGCAGCCAGATCGCCGCGACGCACCGGCGCAGCCTCGAGCGGTTTGACTTCGACTCGGTGTTGCTCCCGTACAACTTCATCACCATGCAGAACCCGTACTACGCTGGCAACTTCGACGCCCTCTACGAGACCTGCCGCGAGCGGCGGGTCGCGGTGCAGACAATCAAGACGATCGCGCTGCGCCCCTGGGCGGGTCGGCCGCACACCCGGACGACCTGGTACGAGCCGCTCGAGAAGCAGGACGACATTGATCTCGCGGTGTGGTGGGCGCTGAGCCGCCCCGAGGTGTTCCTCGACAGCGTGGGGGACCTGAGCCTGCTCCCCATGGTGCTCGACGCCGCCAGCCGGTTCACCGCAGCGCCGGACGACGCGGCGATGACCGCGCTGACCGAGCGGACGGCGGCCGAACCGCTGTTCGTCTGACAGGGACCAACGGCTGCGCTGCAGCCGCAGCGCCCGTCAGGTCTGGCGCTGCCGAAGCTGTCATGTCCGGGACTGATACCAGGCTGGTATGGATGCTGGCCGCCGTGTTTCGTTAAGGTGTCAGGCGTAGACACCAAGGCAGGCCCGTGACGGTGATGGCTCGAGCAAATCCCGGGCTGGTGGACCGGGGTGCTCTTCTCACCGCCCTGGACCGCGCTTCGGCGCGGAAAGTCACGGTCATCTCGGCTCCGGCCGGCAGCGGGAAGACTTCGCTGCTGCGCTCGTGGGCCGACCGTCCCGGTCGGCGGCACCGGCTCGCCGTCCTGCAGGTGCACCGCGATCAGCGCGACGCTCAGGATTTCTGGCTGGCCCTGCTCGACGCGGTCCGGCACGCCAACGGCACGACCAGCGGCACCGAACCGTCGGCCGCGACAATCGACTTCAACGGCCGGGCGATGGCCGACCGGGTGCTAGCCGAGCTTGCCGAGCATCGCGGCCGCCTCGTCCTGGTCATCGACGACGTGCACGAGCTACACCCCACGGACGCTTTGGCCCAGCTCACCCGGTTGCTGACGAATCTACCCCCCGATGTGCACGCGGTGCTGACCACGCGCCGCGACCTGCGGCTGGGCCTGCACCGGCTGCGCCTGGCCGGCGAGCTCGCCGAGATCCGCGCGGCTGACCTGCGCTTCACCGAGCTGGAGACCCGTGAGCTGCTCGGAGCCTCAGGCGTCACTCTGTCGGCGGCCGGGGCGGCGCTGCTGCACCAGCGGACCGAAGGGTGGGCCGCAGGCCTGCGGCTCGCGGTGCTCTCCCTGAGGGATCACCCGAACCCGGAGCGGTTCGTGGCAGAGTTCTCCGGCACCGACCGCGCGGTGCCATGAGAAGCGCCAGTTAGATCAGCCAGGTGAGCCGCATCACCGGATCCCGGTGATGCGGGCTCACCTGGCCGCCGCCCACCATGGCCGCATGGACCCGGCCCCCGCCCTGTACACGATCCGGATCAACGGGCACCTCGGCGCCATGATGCTGTCCGCCTTCCCGGCCATGGCGCCGCAGTGGCAGGGCGCGGAAACAGTGCTCACCGGGCTGCTGGACCGGTCGGCACTGTACGGGGTGCTGGCCGAGATCGACGCACTCGGCCTGGACCTGCTCGAGGTCCGCCAGCTCGAGCCGGACCGCGAATCACCAGAACCAGATGGAGGACACCAATGACATCGCCGGGCTCGCCCCCAGCGCGCTCGCCCTCATCATCACCAGGGTGCTCCAGGGCGTCGGCGCGGCGCTGACGGGGGCGACCTTCCTGTTCCCGCTGGTGCTCCAGATCGTGTCGGGTTATTCGCCGCTCGCCTCCGGTCTCGCGCTGGTGCCGCTGACCGCCATCATGCTGGCGCTGTCGGCCCGCTCCGGACAGCTGGCCAGCCGGATCGGGCCGCGCCGAAGGCGTGCCGCCTAGGGCGAGACACCCTGGCGCAGCGCCTCGCGGACTATGTCCACCCGGCCCTTCGCGCCGAGCTTGGCGAGGATGTGCGAGATATAGGTCTGGACGGTCCGCCGTGACAAGGACATGCCCCTGGCGATGTCCGAGGTCGAATCGCCCCTGGCCACCATGACGGCGATCTTGAGCTCGGTCGGGGTGAGCGCCGCCCAGCCGAAGGCCGCCCGTTGGGCCCGCTGGCCGCGCCCGCCGCGCCTGACGCCGTGGGGACGGAGCCGGCCCTGGGCTCGCCGGACGTCCCAGCGGGCCTGCAGGCCCGCATAGAGGCCGACCGCCTCTGTGAGGGCGGTCTTGGCGTCCTCTTCCCGGCCGCTCTCGGCCAGCACGACGGCCAGGTCCTCCAGCGCGGCGGGCAGTTCCACGGCCGGCCCGAGCATCCGGTAGTGTGCGACAGCTTCCCTGAGCGGATCGGGATCGGACTCGAGGAGTCCGCGACATCGCAGGCTGGCCACAGTCGCCCGGGCCGGGTGGGTCTCCGCCGCGGCCTCCGCCTGACAGGCCCGCGCCGCAGCCTGCGCCATCGGCCGGTCGCCCGCGGCCAGCGCGAGCCGGACCAGATCCGGCAGCCACTGGTGGATCAGGGTCATCTCCCCGTCGCGCCGCGGCAGCATCGCGGCTAGCCTCAGCATGGCCTGGTGCGTCTCCCCGCTCTGTTCCAGCGCCAGCGCATGCGCGGCGACCAGGAAGTCCTGGTTCTCACGGTCGGCCAAGGTCTGGATGGGCAGCGCCAGGCCCTGGCGAAGTTGCTGGTCGGCGGCCGTGCGCTCGTCCCGGCGGCCGGCGATGAGCGCGGACACGCCATGCAACAGCAGCGCCGACCAGCGTTCGCGCAGAAAGGAATGCGTCAACCCGGGAGCGTCGGCGTCATCCGGGCCCAGTTCGGCCAGTGCGTCATCCCAATCGCCAAGCCAGTACCGCAGCACCGCCGCGGTGACCCACGTCGCGCGATCAGGATTCCCGCTGCGCTGGGAGGCTTCGCGGGCGCGCCGCAGGGTCAGCTCGGCCTGCGGCCAGCGGTCAAGGTTCTGCAGCGTGAAAATACGGTCGTCCAGGGCGAACGAGCGCAGATCCGCGTGACCGGGATCGTCGCCTAGCACGCGCAGCGCCCGGTCGATGTAGTCAAGCGCGGCCACATGATCGCGCCTGACGGAACAGGTCAGCCACAGATCGGTCAGGGCGTGCGCCGTCGGGCCGCCGCCTGCCGCCACGGCCTCGGCGACCAGAGACGACTTGCCGATTCCGGGTTCGCCCTCAACCCAGACCACCGCGCCCTCCCCGCGCCCGAGAGCCTCGACACCAGCACTGAGGACCGCGAGCTCCTGCCCGCGGCCCACCCATTGCGGCACCCGGTCAACGGTCCACATGCCAGTAACGTATGTCCCGAACGGGCGGGGCGCTTCATATCCCGCCGCTCGTTCCTCGTACGGGGCGCGGCGATAGCGGCTGTCCCCGCACTTCATCGGCGGCCACATGGGCCGGCTCGGCACCCGCGACAACATGGTCGCGTACCAGCGGTACGTGGACAACCTCGTCGACAACGTCAAGAAGGCCTGGTGATGGTCCGCCTCACTCCCTGCCAGTCGGTGGCGAGTCCGGCCGGTTCGACCAGGGTCACCTTGACGCCGAACGACCGGACTTCCAGCGCCATGCTGGAGGTCATGCCTTCCAGGCCGGCCGGTGTCTGGGTCGCGGGTCGTTAGGCCGGTGGGTCTGCCTGCCCGAGGCCGGCCAGGGCCCGCGGCAGCTCTCGGCGTGAGCCGACTCCGAGCTTGGTGTACACCTTGCTGAGATGCCATTCGACGGTCCGGGTGCTGAGGAATAGCTGGGCCCCGATTTCCACGTTGGTGCGCCGGAAGAAGCCGTCCAGGACATCCGCACCCGCGAGGCCGCTCACTCGCGCAAGCTTGCGGCCCGGGGACGCCTGCTGCGCCTGTGGCGCCCGCCGCCGCAACCGGGCGAATGGCGCACGCTGGGCTGTTCGCCGCTGCCGACGGCGACCGGCTCGAGGAAGTCCTCGCCTCGATGCCGCTGCGGGTGTGGCGCACCGATGAGGTCACCCCGCTCTCGCCGCACCCGAACGACCCTCCCCCGACACCCGGAGCAGGGCAGAAGGCCGCGGAGTTCCTGGCGACCTTCACCCTGGCTATCCCGCCGGGCACACCCGACCAGACGGTGCAGGACACCAAGGCCCGCGAGGCGCAGGCCGCACATGACCTGGCCGACCAGGGACACCTGCTCCGGCTGTGGGCTCGGCCGGGCCCCGGGCGCACGCTGGGCCTGTACCAAGCCCGCGACGCCGCCCAGATGGAGGCAATCCTGGCGTCGCTGCCGCTGGCCCCCTGGATGACAGTGAATACCACGCCGCTGTCTGCGGCTCGCGCCACGGCCGTTCGGAAAGAGATCTTTCAATCCGAACGGGCCGGGGTTCACCGTGCCGGTTACCCTGCGCCGCACGACCGGGCGTCGCGTTCGATGAGATCTCGCCGGAAGCAATGGCTGGCCGCTTGGCAGGTAGACCTTCAGTACCGGCGAAGAAACGTCAACACGCCGCCCAGACGACCTGCCCGTTCGGACTCTCCGTGACCGTGTACCAGATGATCAGGCCATCCGAGGGAAGATGGAGACGGTAGGCACCTGGCAGCGGGTCTGCCTCGGGAAATGGGTCGGCGAGCGCGGGGACTGGTTCTTCGAGGAGGTGGAAGATCGCCCGGTGGGCGGCGTTCCGGAGTGGTTGCGGCAGTCCTTCAAGCTCGTCCCAGGTTCTGTCCGGGAAGCGAAGGACCCGATCACTCACTAATTCCCCACGCCTCCGCCAGTTCCTCGTGAGTGAAAGTACGGCCTTCCCCGGAGTCTGACCGGATGCGCTTCAGAGCCTCACGATTCCCGACCTCACGCCGCAGGCGCCGGTTCTCAGCCCGGAGCGCGTCCAGCTCAGCTCGTGGGACCAAAACCATGTCTTCGGCGTATGCGGTCATGTGAACTCCTCACCATCACGATCGCGTATCTTCGCGCCCGGCTGCGATGTACGAGAACGCCGGGATCGGTTGCCCGCTAGCAACCTGAAGTCAGAACGCCGTCAGGCCGCCGTCAACGACCAAAGTGGTTCCAGTGATGTAGCCAGCGGCTGGACTGGCGAGGAAGACAACCGCAGCCGCGAGCTCCTCCGGGTCGCCGGGTCGACCGGCAGGCACGCGCGGCAGCTGGCTGTCGATGTACCCATCGGGGAACTGCTCCGTCATCTCCGATGGGAAGTATCCGGGCGCGAGGGCCGTCACGCGAATGCCCTTGCGTCCGGTCCATTGGACGGCGAGGTCACGCGTCAGCCCGATCAAGCCGGCCTTGCTCGCCGAATATGCCGCCTGCGGGAGCCCGCCGCTCGCGAGCGCGGCGACGCTGGCGATGTTGATGATCGCGCTGCCAGGCTGCATGACGCGACCGCAGGCCTGAGCCATCCAGTAGCAGCCGTTCAGGTTGATGTCGATCACCTCGCGGAACTGTGCGGGCGCCTCGCGCGTAGCCGGCACCGCTGTCCCCTTCCCCGCGTTGTTGACAAGAACATCGACATGCCCGAACTCCTTGATCGCTGCCTCGACGACGGCCGGGGCGTTCTCTGGCAGTGCCACGTCGGCGGCCACTGAAATTGCACGCCTGCCGGCCTGCTCGACAACCGCGCGCGTCGCTTCGAGACGCTCCACGCGGCGCGCCACAAGCACGAGGTTTGCCCCCGCCTCGGCAAGCGCCTTGGCGAACGCCACCCCCAGGCCCGAGGAGGCCCCAGTAACGATCGCGACCTTGTCGTCGAGGCGGAAGCGGTCAAGCACCGTGGTCATATCTGTCCTCTCGTTCAAGGGAACCCGTCCGGTATCGGACAGAATGCCCGCTCGCAGCTCCGCGAGCTCGGCCTGGATTGCCATCATCATCATCATCCAGCCGCCGGCGATCCGCGGCTGCAGGGCGGCGATCCGGTCGAGGCTGGCGATCCAGTCCTCGCGGCCCTTCTCATCGGTTTCGGCGGTCATCATGTGGACCTGGTCGTAGACGACGTCGCCGCCGACGACTGATGCTGTCCCGGTCCCGTGAACATGGTCACCGCGCCTCAGGCCGCTGTGCCGAGGAAGGAGATGACGTCGGCTGCGAACTGTTCGTGGTGCTGGCCCTCCCGCGGTTCCCCCGTTGTTGCTATGGGCATGCTGGTGGCCCAGGATAGTACTGCCGAGATGTGGAGGGCGGGCTCTGGCACATGCCGGATTTGCGGCTGGCGCACTTGCACCCCCTGCGGTGGCTCGGGCAGCGTGATCGCGGCTTGGCCGCGCTGCGCCGTGCCACCCGGGCAGCGATCATCATGCCGGCCATGTTCGCCTTGGGTGACAAGGTCATCGGCAACCCGCAGCTGGCCACGTTCGCGGCGTTCGGGTCGTTCGCGATGCTGCTCCTGGTCGACTTCGGCGGCCCCATGACGGAACGGCTCCAGGCGCAGGCAGCGCTCGCCGTGACCGGCGGGATATTCGTCTGGCTTGCCACGCTGGCCTCGCAGACCGCGTGGCTCGCGGCCGTTGCGATGGCGGTGGCGGGGTTCGGCGTGATTTTTGCCGGGGTGGTCAGCTCCGTGCTGGCCGGGGCGAGCACGGCGCTGCTGCTGGCGTTCATCTTGCCGGTGTCGCTGGCCGCTCCGGCGTCGGCTGTGCCCGGCCGGCTGGCCGGCTGGGGAATGGCCGGAGGCGTCGCGCTGGTGGCGACGGCGCTGCTGTGGCCCGCGCCAGCGCGCGACCGGCTGCGTGGCGCTGCGGCCGCCGCCTGCCGGGCGCTGGCCGCCCGGCTGCGTGCGGGAGTCGCGTACCTGCTCAGCGGCAGGGACGAGCAGTTTGCGCGGGATCGCGATCACGCGGCTGCGCAGGCGGACCAGGCAGTCGGGGCGCTGCGCAGTGCCTTCCTGGCGACGCCGTATCGCCCGACCGGGTTGAGCACTCCGGCGAGGACGACCGTGCGCCTGGTAGACGAGCTGAACTGGCTGAACAGCATTGTCATTCAGCCTGGGCTCCACCTCGGCGGCGTCAGCCGCGCAGCGCTGCGGGTCAAGGAGGCCGCCGCGGCGGTTCTGGACCGTGCCGCGGATCTCCTCGGCTCCAGGGGCGGGAGCGGCGATGAGCTCGACGCCGCGCTGACCGAACTGGCTGCTGCGCACGCGAAATTGCAGCAGGGCGTGACCGCTGACCTGCCGGTCCGGTCCCTGCGGTCGGCGAGCGACCCGGCCGCGGGCGGGGAGCCGGTCGGCGAGTTCATCACCTCGCTTGACCCCGCCTTCCGCGCGGAGGAGCTGAGCTATGCGGTCTCGCTCATCGCGCTTAACGTCGAGCTGACCGCGGCCGCCGAGCGGCGGAGCTGGCAGGAGCGGTGGCTTGGCCGCCAGCCCGAGGGTGTGCCGGGGACGCTGTCCGCGGCGCGGGAACGGATCACGTCCTACCTCGAACCGCACTCGGTCTGGTTGCATAACAGCTTGCGTGGTGCCGCCGGGCTGGGGCTGGCGGTGCTCGCCGCGAGACTGACCGGAGTCCAGCACTCGTTCTGGGTGGTCCTGGGCGCGCTGTCGGTGCTGCGCTCGAATGCGCTGAACACCGGGCAGGACGCCATTCGCGCCATGCTCGGCACGGTAGCGGGTTTCATCGTCGGCGCGGCCCTGCTCGCGGGGATCGGCACGAACACCACGCTGCTGTGGTTCCTGCTGCCGCTGGCGGTCTTTCTCGCCGGGGTCGCTCCGGCGGTCATCTCGTTCGCTGGAGGGCAGGCGGCGTTCACGCTCACAATAGTGATCTTGTTCAACCTCATCCAGCCGACCGGATGGCGCGTCGGCCTGGTGCGGATCGAAGACGTTGCCATCGGGGTTGGCGTGAGCCTCGTCGTGGGCGTCCTGTTCTGGCCGCGGGGCGCGACGCCCGCGCTCCGCCGGGCGCTGGCGCAGGCGTACGCCGACGGTGCGGCCTACCTCGCCAGCACGGTGCGATCCGGGATGTCACGCGGCGACCCGGGCACGTCCGGACTCCCCACCGTGGCCGGCGACGCGGCCCAGGCCGCTGCGGCATCGCGCCGGCTCGACGACGCGTTCCGCACGTACCTGGCCGAGCGCGGCGCGAAACGGTTCCCGCTGGCCGATGTGGCCAGGCTGGTCACCGGGGTCGTGGCACTGCGCCTGGAGGCTGACGCGGTGCTGGACCTCTGGCGAGCCGGCGACGGCCACGCGGGCGGCAACATGGCCGCCGCGCGCCAGGAGATCCTGGGCACGGCCGAACGCGTCACGAGCTGGTACGACGGTCTGGCGACCACCATGATCACCGGCGGCGAGCTACCCCAGCCGCTCGCTCACGACAAGGCCGCCGACGGCCGCCTTGTCCGGGCCGTACGCCGCGACCTGCTCGGTAACGACGGCACAGCCAGCGCTACCGCGGTCCGGATGATCTGGACCGGCGATCACCTTGACGTCGTCCGCCGTCTGCAGGCGGCCATCATCTCACCGGCGCGCGCCACTGCCGGGCAGCCCGCAGGCGGCCGCATCATCCCGCCGCTTCCCAGGCGATTCCTGCTCCGGTAATCCAGCCTGCCAAGGCGACCCATGGCCGCCGTGAGAAGAGAAGCCGCGGAGCCCGCGGCGGCAGTGAGCTAATTTCAGCAGCACGGCACAAAGCCGCCACAGCACTATGACCAGCTGTTACTCGCGACGGCGTACCGGTACAAGGACGAGGGCTCAGACTGGCGAGCGCAGGCTTGACAAGATTTATCACGCGTGAGTTATTGGTCATATCCTCACCGAGGAGAGCCGTCGTGACAAGCCCGCCCGGGAAGCTGTCGCTGGATGATCAGCTGTGCTTCGCGCTGTACGCGGCCACGAACGCGGTCGTCCGCGCGTACCGCCCGCTGCTGACCGAGATCGGCCTGACCTATCCGCAGTATCTGGTCATGCTGGTGCTGTGGCAGGACGGTGCGCGCACTGTGGGCGAGATCGCCGCCCGGCTGGAGCTTCCGGGGCACGCCATCAGCCCGCTGCTGGACCGGCTGGCCCGGGCCGGCCTGATCGAGCGGCAGCGGACCGGACCGGACCGCCGCGTCGTCCGGGTGCGGCTGACGGCGGCCGGAACCGGCCTGGAGCTGGCCGCGGCCCGGGTCAAGCGGACCGTGGCCTGCCAGACCGGCCTGGACCCGGCCGCGCTGGCGGAACTGCGCCAGGAACTGCGCGAGCTGGCCGTCCGGATGACCCCTGCGCCTGCACCGCCGCCCAGTACCGGGCCGCGGGAGGAACCCGAACTTTCCGGAGGGATAAGCGCATGACCAGCCCAGCACCGTCACTGTACGAGCGCCTCGGCGGGATCTACGCCATCGCCGGCGCTGTCGACATCCTGGTCGACCGGCTATTCGCCAACGTCGCGGTCAACGCCAACGAGGCGGTGCACGCTCATCACGGGAACCCCGCGAACGCGGCGGGCTACAAGTTTCTCGTCACGGCGTGGTCGATCGAGGCGGTCGGCGGTCCGAAGTGCTACGCCGGCCGGGACATGGAGAAGGCCCACGAAGCGCTGCACATCGACGACAAGGGCTTCAACGCGGTCGCGACGGAAATCGCGGCCACGCTGAGCTTCCTCGGCGTGCCGGAAGCCGAGCACCAGGAGTTCATGGACATCATCGAGAGCTACCGGGATAAGGTCGTCGCCGCCCCGGCGGCAGCGGCCAGCCCCGCCTGACCCGCCGCGAAACCCTCTTCCGCACGGGAGGCGGCTGGACTGGCGGGGGGAAATCACGAGTCTGGTTTGCGGCTGAAGGGTGCGTGAGCTCTGCCGTCTTACCGTCTGCGGTGAGGTGGCGCCAGCTGGTCTGCCAGTCCGGCAGGTCGCCGTTGGCCTGCTCCCAGTCCACGAGGGTAGCCTCGTCGCAGAAGTGATCCAGGCGCGCGCTGATGCCCCGGTGCGGCTCACTGTCCACGTAGGCCTGCATCATGCGGCGTTCTTGCCAGGCGCTGACGCTCCACCAGGCGTTGTTCGCGTCGGCGAGCGCGTCCGCGCCGAGGTTGCCTTCGGACTTCATCGCCTGCTCGATGGTGGCGACGGCATCGGTGAAGAACTCATCCAGGAGCGCGGGTCCCTCAGCCGAAGCCGGGTCACGACGATGACGGGCATGACGATTTCCTTCCTATGTGCACGTGATCGAGGCCGCAGCGAACCGGTCTCCTCATCCCAGCTGTAGCCGGACGGGGCTTTTTCCGGAGGATTGAGGTGCTCAGCGCCGCGGTCGTCAGATGAGGCGACGGTCAGCTGGCGGGACGGCGCCGAAGGCTTCCTCGATCGTCGCGGCTACCTTCTTGGCGATGCCGAACTCGTTGACCATGCGCGAGATGACCAGGCCGCGGCCATCACGATCCAGGTCACCTGGGCGCCGGCGTGCAGGTCGGTGGGCCAGGCCCACAGCGCGAACCCGGCGGCGGCCAGGGCGGAGCCCAGGACCACGGGCCGCTTGGCCCCGGCCCGGTCCAGCATCCGGCCGCCGATCTGGGCGCAGACCACGAAGCGGCAGAAGAAGTACAAGATGAGCAGGCTGGAGGTGGTGGCCTTCTCGGCCAGCGCGATCTGCCCGTAGATCGCGGCGAAGAAGAACACCGGGATGAACGCCATCATCGCGATGCCGAGGATGATGTTCTCGGTCAGGAACGCCCGGTTGCTGAAGATCCGCACGTTGATCAGCGGTGATCCGGTGCGCCGCTCCACGGCGAAGAACACGGCCAGGAGCACGACGCCGACGGCGATGCTCGCCCAGATGACCGGGTTGCCCCAGCCCCACAGCGCCGACTGCTGGAACCCGAACACGGACAGCCCCACCCCGCCGGCGGCCAGGGCCAGGCCCCGGTAGTCCATGGGGGCGGGACGGGACTCATCCGGCGGCTTGGAGATGGCGATCAGCGCCAGCGCGATCAGCGCGACCGGGATGTTGATCCAGAAGATCGCCCGCCAGGTCCACTCGATCAGGTAGCCGCCCGTGATCGGGCCGATCGCGGTCAGGCCCCCGGCGATGCCGAAGAACAGCGCCAGGGCCCGGCCGCGGGAGCGCAGGTCGAAGGTCACCACCACGATGGCGATCGCGGCCGGGAACATGATCGCCCCGCCCGCGCCCTGCACCGCGCGGAACGCCACCAGCCACACCTCCGCCTTGCCGCCACGCGGCGTGGCGCCGCACAGCGCCGAGGCGCCCGCGAAGATGATCACCCCGAGCACCACCATCTTGCGGTGCCCGGCGATGTCGGCCAGGCGGCCGCCGAAGGCGAACAGGGCCGCCAGCGTCAGCAGGTAGGCGTTGATCGCTCACTGCATCCCGCTGGACGACAGGCCCAGGTCATGCTGGATCGTGGGCGCGGCGATCGACACGATCGTCTGGTCGATGAAGGTCATCGCCACCGCGAAGATCATCGCCGTCAGGACCAGGCTCCGCGACCGGCCGCCTGTGCTACTGCTGACCCTCATCGTGTTCCTCCTGTACGAGGACGAGGCCACCTGCGCTCAGGCCTGGGCGTTCACGGTGCCGGGATCCGGGCGCTAGGAAGCCACCAGCGCGTCGGTGAGGGCGTTGATGCCGGCCAGGCTGGCGGCCAGTCCGGCGGTGAGGTGGTGGCGGGCGGCCAGTGCGGCCGGCGCGTAGTAGGAGACTTTGGTCTGGTCTCCGTCGGCCCAGACCAGCACCTTGAGCGGCAAGTCGAGCGCGGCCAGAGGCGAGGCGGCCATCACCGGCGTGCCCGCCTGAGGGCTGCCGAAGATGACCAGCGTGGTCTCCCGCAACATGAGCCCGGCCTGGCGGGCCTCGGCCGCCTGGTCGATCACGGTGAACAGCCGCATCCCCTTCGCGCTGATCATGCCGGTGAGTCTGGCCACGGTGGCGGCCACCGATTGGCGGCTGAGCTTGGTCACGACATCGGCCTCAGTGGCGAGCTTGGGCGCGGCATCCGCCTCAGTGGCCATCCGGTCCTCGGTCATGGTTGAATCGTCCTTGGCTGTGGTTAGCTGCGCAAGAAGGTGAGCAGGCCGGGACCGCGCCGGTCGTGTGCGATGACGCGGTACCCGCGCTGGGCCAGGAACAACATCTGGCCGTCCCACGCGTCGGCGTTCAGCGGCCAGCCGTGGCTGAACGTCACAGCCGGGCCCTCACCCCAGTCCTTGTAGTAGATCTCCGTGCCGTCCTTGGCGGTGATCGTGCTCATGCCACGGGCTCCCTTCCTCGGCGGCATCTGCGTTGGCTAACGCAGCCACACTCGCGCCGATCTGCGTCCCGCACCCCGTGCGGAGACCCGGGGTCTGTCCCGGGTCTGCCCCCGGTCTATCCCTGAGTGGCGCCCCGAGCGCGGAACCTGATGCGGCCGGAGGCGCGCCTGTGTTGGCGGCCGCCCTGAAGCTGCGGCCGGAATCGGGCAATTGCGCCGGCGGAGTTCCCTGCCGGTGATGAGACCGCAGGACGAACGGCACACGGGCGCTATCGCAGGTGCGAGGCGGACCCTATGCTGGTGCTATAGGGCGGGAACTTGCCAATGGAGCGTCCTTGGCCATCCACCATGAGAGTATCCACTAGTTATCCCGGCGCCGCGTTGCAAGGTCGGCGCAGCGAGTGTGCCGCGCTGGATCGGCTACTGGATGGGGTTCGGGCGGGCGGAAGCGAAGTGCTGGTCGTCCGCGGCGGGCCCGGATTCGGCAAGACGGCGTTGCTGGATTACGCGGCCGGCCAGGCGTCGGGCTTCCGCGTTATGCGGGCCTGGGGCGTCGAGTCGGAAATGGAGCTCGCGTTCGCCGGCTTGCATCAGCTTTGCGCACCGATGCTCGCCCGGCTGGAGCGCCTCCCGCGGCCGCAGCATAATGCCCTGGGGGTCGCGTTCGGACTACAGGAGGGCGACCCCCCGAATCGCAGTCTCGTCGGCCTGGCGATCCTGACTCTGCTTGCCGACGTGGCAGAGGAACAACCGCTCCTCTGCCTGGTCGATGACGCGCAGTGGCTCGATCAGGTCTCACTTCAGTGCCTTGCGTTGCCGCGCGACGATCGGTGGCCGAGCCGATTGCCTTGGTGTTTGCCGAGCGTGACACCAGCGACCAAGGCGAGCTCACCGCCCTGCCAGAGCTGATCGTCGAGGGGCTCGGCGATCACGAGGCCCGGCTGTTGCTGGCCACGGCGGTCCGGGGACGGCTGGATGCGCAGGTACGGGACCGGATCGTCGCCGAGACGCGCGGCAATCCGCTTGCCCTGCTGCAGTTGCCTCGCGGGCTGGCGCCAGCTGAATTGGCGGGAGGTTTCTGGCTTCCCGACACGCGGTCCCTGGCGAGCCGCATCGAACACAGCTTTCAGCGCCAGTTCCAGTCGCTTCCACGCCAGACGCAGCGTCTGCTGCTTACTGCTGCGGCCGAGCCGGTCGGCGAGGTGGCCTTGTTGTGGCGCGCGGCCGAGCGGCAGGGGATTGGCGCTGAAGCGGCAGCGCCTGCCGAGGCTGCGGGGCTCGTTGAAGTCGGCGCGCGCGTACGGTTCCGTCACCCTCTTGTCCGGTCCGCTGTATACCAGGCGGCCTTTGCCGCAGACAGGAGAGCAGCGTATAGGGCGTTGGCCGAGGCGACCGACCCGGACGTCGACCCCGATCGCCGGGCGTGGCACCGCGCCAACGCAGCTGCCGGACCTGACGAAGCCGTGGCCGCCGAGATGGAGCGCTTGGCCAGCCGGGCGCAAGCCCGGGGAGGCGCGGCCGCGGCGGCCGCGTTTCTGCATAGGGCGACAGAGCTGACGCCCGATCCCGCCCGCCGGGCCACCCGGGCCCTGGCCGCGGCTCAGGCCAAGTTCGACGCCGGCGCGGCCGAAGCGGCTTACAAGCTGCTGGCGATGGCGGAGGCCGGCCCGCTCGACGCCGTCGCCACGGCGCTGGCCTCCCGACCAGGGCCGCTAGGATGTCTGGGCGCGGGTGCCGCGTCGGCGCATGGGCCGGGCCCGATCACCCTATCGCCGGCCTCTCCCGGGAGCTGGTCATGACCGCACCGGGCACGGCGGAGTGCACCGGCTGACCAGCTCGCGGGCCACGTGACGCCACACATCGCGGCCAGCATCCGGAATCGGCATGCCGAAGCTCTGGGCGTACACCTCCAGCCGCGGCACCGCGGTGGCCAGCACGTCATAACCCATGTCCTGCAGCGCCTGCCGGGCATCGGATATGGAGTGCGCACGGGTGATGCAGCGGTTCAGCAGGATGGCCGAGCGGGCGGGCCGGTCGCGGACCGGCCCGACCTCGGCGATCTCGTCCCGCACCGGCGTGGTGCGGTTGACCTCGATCGGGCTGGGAGCACACGGGATCACGATCTCGTCGGCGTACCGCAGCGCCGACCGGGCAATTGCCGCGTGGTCCTCCATCTGCGGCGTATCGATGATCACCACGTCATCGTCGCGGGCGATCTCGGGCACGCGGCGGTGCAGTTCCCGGGACGGCAGCGCCGCGATCCGGAACGGGAGCGCCGCCTCCGGCGCGAGCCGCGGGTCCATGGCCGCCAGGTCGGACCACTCCAGGGCGCTGCCCGAGGGGTCCGCATCCACCAGCAGAACGCTGTTGCCCGCCTGGGCGAACATGTGCGCCAGCCAGACCGCGGAGGTGGTCTTGCCCGTGCCCGGCTTGAGGTTGGCCAGGGCAAGGCTAAGACCCGTCATCCAGGCAGTTTATGCCAGCATCCGCGGCCCGATGGCCGGGCAGCGGCGGTGTGCAGGCGATACGCCCACCGGAACTGCGGATTACGGGCAGCCCCGCCGCCGCAGCCGATGAGCGGGATGGTGGCAATACAGTACTGCAGTACCTACGGTATTACGGTCGTCAGCTGGCGGCATGCTGGCCGCTGCGCGGGCAGGCCAGAGAACGGACCGCGAGACGCGTGTTCCGGTGCGTACGCCGCGGCCGATACGTGTGCCGCGACTGCCTGCGCGCCAGCCGGGCAACAGTGCGCCGGGCACCGGCGAGAAGGTGACCGCCTAGCGGCAGGCAGAGTCCTGCCCGGCGCCCTGGTCCGGGCCCGGCGGGATGTCCGTCACCGGCGGCGGGGCCTGGCGGTGGCTCCGGCGTACGTGATCGCGGACACCTTGCCCGTGGCGGACTCCCTCAGGTCCGCAGTAGACGCGCTCAGCGCTGTGGCCGTTGCCGCCAGGCTGGCCTGCGCCGACTGAAGGCTTTCGCTCGCGCTGATGATGCCGCTGGTCATCTCCTGGAGACGGCCTGGGACTCCTATAGGAGAGCGGGACAAAGCGGGGGAGGCTACGCCAGATTGTTCCGCTCGCGTGGTGGGCCTCTTCGCCGTGGGCTTAGGGCTCAGGGGACCGGACGGAACCAGATGGCGAAGTGCGGCCTGAGCGAGACACGCCGACGGCGGGCGACCGCGACGATGTCGTTCAGGGCCTGGCAGTCGGCGATGACCGCGAAGTAGCGTTCGTTGTTCCGCGGGTCGTCATGGATGGGCCAGCTCACCCGCTGGCCGTTTGTCATGACCGCGTACAGGTCGGTGACGCTGTCGTGCGCCCGGCCGTACACGGCCGCGATGCCCTGCCCCATGGTGGCCATGCACATTCCGGGGGCCAGCAGATCTCGGTCATTGACCTGGACGTCGGACAGGGCCGCCCACGGCTCTCCGTCTCTGTCCACGCCGACGCGTTTGGCGTCGGCCGTGTCCCGGTAGCTGACCAGCGCGTACTGGTGGCCGTCCACCATGTAGCTGGCGAGCACGGTCACCGGGGTGTCCGGCAACCGGGCGCCGGGCGGACGGAACCTCCGGCCACGAGGCCAGCTCCATTCGTCGCCGGCCAGGACCCGGTACAGGAACTCCCTGGACACGCCGATCGCGTGGGCGACAGGGGCCATAGAGCGCTCGGCACGGATGCGCTCTTCGTTGCGGCGGACGGCATCACCTAGCTTCCCCCGGGCGGTGATCATCCGCGCGTCTGTCGCACGGTAGCGCAGGATTCCGGCGACGAGGTCGGGGTAGCGGCCGGTCCGATCCCGCTCGACGCGACCGGCGGCCCGTTCGGCCCACGCCGCGAACGTATCCAGTGCCGCGCCGAGCTCGTCGAACCTGGCTAGCGAACGCGGGCCGTTGTCCCCGGCCGTGCCGTCGTAGCTGGCCACCCAGATCTCGTCGCCTTCGACCTCCACCACCGCGGAGTCGTAAAGGATGCCCGTCACGCCGCCCCCGCCACGCGGGCTAGCATCGGGTGCGGCGCGCACCTCCTGGGCATCCGGGCCGCCGCCGGGGTCGAGGAGAAAGATATACGCGACGCGCTCATCCCACGGCGTGTGCAGGAGATGAGCAGCCTGCCAGTCGTCGAGGAAGGCGCGCGCGGGCTCCTCGCCTGGCATCGGGTACACGCGCGGAGGATCGCCGCCGCGGCCCGCGCCGGCCAGCCATACGTAATACCGGCCCTCGTACCGCACCACGTGACAGGCGCTCTCGCCCCAGTACCGGGAGTCGAGCGCGTACTCACGCGGGTCGATGCGCGGCGGATCGGCCATCTTGTACGTCTCTTCCGGCTTCACGCCAGACTCCACAGACTGTGAACCACAGTTCACACTAGCATGGGCCGGGAAGGGGCCGTGGCCCGCGGGCAGCCGGACAAGCGGACACTTTGGCGGTGTTCACGGCGTGGTTTTTACTGACGGCCCGTAGGGCAGCGCGGCAGCGGTGCCTACTTGATACCGGTGTTGGCGACACCCTGGACGATCTGGCGCTGCAGCAGCAGGAACACGGCGAGCAGCGGCAGGAAACCCAGCACCGATGACGCCATCGTCTCGGCGTACTGGATCGCCGACCCGCCGACCAGGCTGGCCAGTCCGACCGTGATCGTCTCCAACTTGGTCTGGGTCAGCACCAGCAGCGGCCAGAGGAAGGCGTTCCAGGTGCTGATGAAGGTGAGGATCGCGACCGCCGAGACCGCTGGCCGGCACAGCGGCATGCAGATCTGGTAGTAGACCCGCCACCAGCTCACGCCCTCCACCCGGGCGGCTTCGATGAGCGCCATCGGAATCTGCTTCAGGAACGAGTAGAAGACGAAGACCGCCACCGGCGCGGCGATGGCCGGCAGGATGATCGCCCAGTACGTGCCCAGCAGACCGATGGCCCGGAACTCCATGAACTGCGGCAGCACCAGGGCCTCGGTGGGCAGCATGAGCCCGGCCAGGATGATGGCGAACGTCACCGACTTGCCGCGGAACCTCAGGTGGGCCAGGCCGAAGCCGATCATGGAGCACGCCACCACGCTGAAGATGACCGACAGCGTGGAGATGATGAGGCTGTTCAGGTACCACCAGCCGATCGGATTACTGGTCAGGGGTGCTGGTGTACGTGTGCAGGGTCCAGTGACCAGACCAGGGCGTGACCGGATTGGCGGTGATGGCGTTGTCGGTCCGCAGCGAGGTGATCAGCGCCCACAGGAACGGCACCAGCCAGATCAGCGCGAACAGGGTCAGGCAGGTCGCGGCGAGCCGGTTGAAGGCCTTGGTGGCGCTCACTGAACCTGGGGATGTCCGGCGGGCGTGCTTGCGCCCGGGCAGCGCGGCGGTCGCGGTCATGATTGCGGGTGTCCCTTCACGCGTTCGCGGTCGTGTTGCGGTGGTGGCGGATGAGTGCCCAGCCGGCCGAGATGACGACGAGGATCACGAAGTACACCATCGTCGCGGCGGAGGCGTAGCCACCTCGGTAGGAGGTAAATCCGGTGTCGTAGATGTACTCGATGGCCGGCCGGGTGGACTCGGCGGGGCCGCCGGACAGCAGGATGTAGATCTGGTCGAACACCTTGAGCGATGCCAGGATCTGCAGGATCAGCACCAGGCTGGGGCGGTCGAGAAGGTCTTCAGGCTGCCGGTCATCGCGCCGACGCCGGCGCTCGGGCTGATCGCGCCGGCCAGGACCTCGGTGATCACGCCGCCCATGGCGAGCTGGAAGTCCGAGCCGGCCCCGGTGTACCAGCCGGGCGGGTCGTATACGGCGTTGAAGGCGGCCCGGATGTAGTTGCTCTGCGGCTTCTGGTCGAGGAACGCCTGGCTGGTCTGGACCGGCAGCCAGGCCGGGACATGGCCGCCGGCCGCCCAGATGGAGCTGAGGTCGAGCAGGCCCTTGATGAAAGCGACCGCGTCCGCGGTCCGTTGCGCGGGCCGCTCCGAGCTCTTCGGGATGACCAGGGAGTGCGAGTCGGCGTACGCGACCTGCTTGGACCCGAGGATGGCCGGGAACGGCACGACGTTGAAGTTGAGCGGCTTGCCGTCGGGCAGCTTGACCCCGCGGTAGGTCGGGATCTGCCACTCGCCGTCGAACAGGAAGCCGGACTTACCCTCGCTGAACAGCGTGGTCACCGTCGCGTCGGCGGCGTTGCCTGGCATGAGGCCGAGCGGGCCGGTCAGGCTCTGCATGAACGCGAACGTCTCCTCGAGCACGGCCGCATCGATCGTGACCTTGGTGCCCTGGTCGGAGACGATCGACCCGGCCAGGCCCGAGTACACGGTCATGAACCAGCGCCAGGTGGTAGCCGGGTCGGCGGTATTGGCCGAGATCGCACCGTACTGGCCGCTGGCCCGCTTCATGGCCTTGAGGCCATCAACGAAGTCGCCCCGGCCGTTCATCGGCTTGAGGTTGTCGCCGGCCGCGTTCAGCAGGCCGGCCTTCCTGGCCAGGTCCACGTTGTAGAACATGACGAACGGGTGCGTGTCGAGCGGCACCGCGTAGACCGTCCCGTTCACGGTGGCCTTCGCCCAGGCGGCGGGGGTGAACTTGTCCTGGGTGATGCCGACGGCGCCGACGCCCGCGTTCTCCACCGGTTCCAGCAGCCCGGCCTCGGCCAGCAGCGGCAGCCGGGACAGGTGCGAGATGGCCACGTCCGGCGGCCGCCCGCTCGACGCCGCGAGGGCCAGCTTGGTGTAGTAGGGGTTGCCCCAGGTCAGTCTCCAACGAAGGGTGGGAGCACGTGGACAGCGACATCCTGGGGCTGCACGACTATGAGGGCGACCCTGACGAACTGCGCGCCCGGTACGCCACGAGCCAGGCGGCCAGCGAGACGGTGCGGTCGGCCCACGGCCCGCTGCACCGGCGCCCGGTCATCGGCGAGCAGCAGCTGCGGGCCTTCACCGAGGGGAACGCCCCGCTCATGATCACGGAGTTCGGCGGCCTCTCGCTGTCCAGCGCGGACGATACCTGGGGGTACACGAACACAAGCTCGGACACCGAGTACGCGAGCTTGCTGCGGCAACTGTTCGACGCCCTGCGCGCGAGCCGCGACGTGGCCGGCTTCTGCTACACCCAGTTCATGGACACCGGCCAGGAAACCAACGGCCTGCTGTTCGCCGACGGAACTCCTAAGCTGCCGCCGGAGACGATCCGGCAGATCGTCACCGGGGTCAAGGACAGCACCGGGAACGCGCCGGCTTCCACCGTCGGATGGCACGACCAGGGGATGTGCACGGTCTCGCCTCCGCCAGACCAGCCGGCAAGCCTGTGAGAAGATGCCAGCATGGCGGTGACCCTGCGCGATGTCGCCCGGCACGCCGGGGTGTCGCCGCGCACGGTGTCCAACGTGGTCAACGGGTTTCCGCACATCTCGCCCGCCATGCGCGCCAAGGTGGAAGCGGCGCTCAGCGAACTCAACTACAAGCCGAATTTGCTCGCCCGCAGCCTGCGGCAGGGCCGCACCGGAATCATTATGCTGCTGCTGCCCGAGATCGCCGTTCCCTACTTCGGTGAGCTCGCACACGAGATCGTCGAGCGCGCCAGTGAACTGGGCTACACCGTCATGATCGATGAAACGGGGGGCAAGCCCGGCCGCGAGCGCGCGCTGCTGGACGCGGCTGCCCAGTCGAGCTGGGTGGACGGCGTGCTGCTCAGTTCAATGGGCCTGCACGGCCGTGATCTCGCCGGTCTCGTACCGGGCATACCGGTGGTGCTGCTGGGCGAGCGGACCGCCAGCACGGCGCTGGACCACGTCGGCATCGACAACGTGAAGGCAGCTCGCGAGGCCGTCCGGCATCTCATCGATTCCGGCTGCCGCCGGATCGCCGCCATCGGCGGCAGCGCCAGCGCGTCGGATGCGACCTCACGGCTCCGGCTCAAGGGATACCGGCAGGAACTGCGGACGGCCGGCCTGACCGCCGACGGGTTGTACGCCCGGACACCGGACTACTCGCGGGCCAGCGGGGGCGCCGCGATCCGCTCGCTGCTCAGCCGGGACGACCGGCCCGACGGCCTGTTCTGCTTCAGTGACCCGCTCGCCGCCGGCGCGCTCCGCGAACTGTACGAGCAGGGCCTGTCCGTGCCGTCGGACATCAGCGTGGCCGGCTTCGACGACATCGCCGAGGCCCGGTTCGCCACGCCGTCGCTCACGTCCATCAGGCCGGACAAAGCCGAGATCGTCACCGTGGCGCTGGACATGCTGATTCAGCGGATGCAAGGTTCGGGGGCGAAACCCCGTGACGTGCGGGTCGGCTATGAGCTGATCGTGCGGGAAAGCAGCTCGCCCTCGCTGCGAAGGGCCACCCCCGGCGCGGCGCTCACGCGGCACTGAGCGCTTCTTCGCTCGCCCTGGACCCCGGCGCGGCATCCTCTTCACGCACCGGATAACCCTCACTAACGCCAATGGCCGCGCACCGCGCCAGGGCCCGCGCCGAGCAGGAAGCCGCCGCCCGCGCGGCCCGGCTCGCCGGGGCCACGGCCACCACCAAGCGGCTGTGGCAGTCCCTGGAAGCCGCCGGGTTCTGCCACGTCGGCGAGCACGCCGCCCTGGTGGTGTCCTGCGCCGTCGAACCCGCCCGGCCGCGAACTCGACCAGGCCATCACCGCCCTCCACCAGGCCGCCGCGGGCCTGGCCGCCATCGCCCGCCAGTACCGCGACCCCCGCCGACCTCACCCGCGAGCTCGCCGCCCGGGGAGGGTGCCCGGTCAGATGAGCGTGACCTTGGCGGTGCCGTAAGCTGACCGGTCCGATCACGCTATGCCACAAACGAGCGAGTGCCTGGAGCCCGGCGGGCCAGGTGAGAAATGCTCCATCCTCCCTGCCGAATCCGTATTCGGCTGGTCATGGATCTGGGAGAAGGCGGCGAGATGCAGAACGTCCTGATCTAGGAGCGCGAACCCTTGGCTGGACGACCGCAGCGTTCTCATTCAGTCACTCCGGCTGGCTGCGATCACACGCTGGTGGTCCCGATCCTGTTCGGACGCTCTCCGGGCGGTGCCGCACAGTGTACGGTCAGATGGCGTATATGTCTGGCGCCCCGGCATCGGGTACGAGCCGGGCCTGTTGGGTGCGTGGTCTAGGGGGGGAATGGTTATGGGTGATTCCGCGGGATTGACCCGGCGGGGATTCGTCCAGACTGCGGGCGTGGTTACTGCCGGGCTCGGGCTCGGCTCAGTCGTGGGTACCGCCAGGGCAGGCGCGGCAACTGCAGCGCCTGCGGGGCTCAATCTCCATTCGCCCGCGGTGAATCCCACCACGCAGTCGCTGGTCCCGGTACCCGCCGGCCGCGTCGCCCGCGCGGTCGGGTTCCTCGATGACATCATCGGGCAGCTGCTGGCGGCAACAGGCGTGCCCGGCCTGGCCGCGTCCGTCGTACACCAGGGCCAGTTGCTGTACGCGAAGGGTTTCGGCGTGCGCGACATCGGCACCGGCGTCCCGGTCGACGCGAAGACCGTCTTCCATCTCGCCTCGGTGTCGAAGTCGCTGTCCTCAACAGTGGTCGCCGGGCTGGTGGGCCGCAAAGTGGTGCAGTGGGCCGGCCCGATCGTGCCGCATCTGCCGGGTTTCGCGCTGTCGGTGCCCTACGTCACGGACAACGTGAGTTACGGCGACATGTTCAGCCATACGAGCGGATTGCCGGACCACGCCGGGGACCTGCTCGAGGATCTGGGCTACGGTCAGCAATACGTCTTGCACGCCCTGCGGTTGCTGCGGCTGGACCCGTTCCGGTCCACCTACGCCTACACCAACTTCGGCCTGACCGCGGCCGGGGTCTCGGCGGCGGCAGCGACGGGGATGGACTGGGCCAGCGCCGCGGATTCGGTCCTATTCGGCCCGCTGGGGATGTCAGCGACCAGCTACCGCTATTCCGACTTCCTCGCTCAGGCGGACAGGGCGGCCATGCACGTCCGTGCCGGCGGCAAGTGGTACCAGAAATACACCCGGGATGCCGACCCGGAGGCCCCCGCGGGCGGGGCGAGCTCGAATGTCCTGGACCTGGCGAAGTGGATGATGCTCAAGCTGGCCAGCGGGACCTGGCAAGGCAGGCCGGTCATTGATCCGGCCGCGCTGCTCGAGGCGAACACGCCGCGATCGGTGTCGGGATCAGCGGGCACGTCAGGTAGCCGTACGGGTTTCTACGGGTTCGGGACCAACGTGGGGGATGATTATTCCGGCCGTGTCCGGCTGAGTCACTCCGGCGCCTTTCTGCAAGGCGCCGCGACCAACTACGTCCTGGTGCCAGATCAGCAGCTGGGGATCATGGTCTTGACGAACGGCATGCCCATCGGGGTGCCCGAGTCGGTCACGGCGTACTTCATGGACCTGGTGATCGGCGGCCAGATCGAGAACGACTGGTTCGGCCTGTATTCGCAGCTGATCGCGCAAGATTACGTCAACCCGAGCGAGCTGGCAGGCAAGAAACCACCCTCGCATCCCACGCCCGCCCGGCCGGACTCGTTCTACACCGGCACGTACCACAGCGACTTCTACGGCACCATCACCGTCGCCGCCCGCGGCGGCGCACTGCACCTCCTCATGCCACCCAAGCCCACCGACTATCCCCTCGAACACTGGGACGGGAACCTGTTCGCATTCTTCCCCGTCGGTGAGAACGCGCTCGGGATCTCCGCAGCGACATTCGCGCCCGCCCAGGACAATGACCGCGCCGCGACCTTGACCCTGGAGTACTACAACAACGCCGAGTATCCCGACGGCACCCGAATCGGGATCTTCAACCGCCAGTAACGCAATCCCCCTAGTCCGCCGCGGGGGTTATCGCAGTCACTGGCAATTCGCCGGAATCTTCGTCAGGTGATGTGCAGGCAAACACGTGGCCGGGCACGTGCAAGCCGACGTGAGTACCGCCGCCTGCCGGCGGCTCTATGCCGGAAGACTGTCAGTAGCTTCGGTCGACAGTCTCCAGTCGCGATGTGCGACGGCGCCTAGGACGGCCGCGAGAACGAGGAGGGCCACAACGATGAGCCACTCGAAGGTGCCGTTATGGTGGTCTGGGTCCCAGCCGGTCAGAGCCTCGATCCAGTCATGCCAGAATATGGTGAGAATCCCGAGGGCAGCTGCGCACAAGGCGATCGCGGCTTCTGCGCCAGCACGAGCTTTTGAGGGCTTCACATCAGGATCTGGCCCTTCCTTGAATGATTCCCTGGACGGGAACAGTATGCGCCTTGCTCCGGGTGCCGTCCATCGCCGAGCACGTCCGATAAGAGCTATCCTGGTGCCGGCGACCACCTGTACGAACAAGCCCGGCTCACAGAAGGGCGCCAACCGCGCTCATGCCAGGCTCGGCGCCCCGGCGAACGCGCCCACGCCCACCAGCTCAAGTTCTGGCGCATCTTTGGTAAGCTTCGCTGCTGCTGGCGGGGCATCTCGGCGCTGCGCCCCACCGCCCCACCGCATCAGCCAGCAGGCGGCTGTATGCCAGCATGCGGTCACGGCGGCATTCCTTCTCCTAGCCGGTTCCTGTACTGTCTCATCACAGTGATCTGGCTGGTGATGGAGGCTCAACGTGAGCAGCTGGCTTCCTATCGGACCAGGATTCGTGTTTACCGCCCGCAACGGCAGCTATTTGCGCTTGTCCCGCCGTAACGAGCTGGCCAGCCAGGGGATGGTCGGGTGCATCGCAGTTGACCCGGCCGACTCGCAGACCATCTACACCACCGAGGGGCCGAACGGCCCTCCAGCGGGAGCCCGCGCGTTCAGGACCGACGATGGGGGCGGTTCCTGGTCGCCGATCGCTGATGACCTGATGCGCCAGGATCCGGTCGGCGCCGCGCCGAGCTGCGTCGCGGTGCACCCAGCCCTGGCCGGGTCCCCGCCACTGTCGATCGGCCGGGTCTACCTGGGCACCTATTCCGGCCAGGTCTATCTCTCGCCCTCCAAGGGAGCGGCTTGGCTGGCCCCGTTCAACATCGGCGGCCAGATTCTCAAGATCGTCGCCGATCCGCGCACTGCGGTGGATCCCTCGACGGCGGTCGTGTACGCCGCGTCAACCAACGGCATCTGGCGCTCCAGCGACGGTGGCGCCACCTTTACCCAGGTGCTCGCCGGCAGCATCAGCGACTTCGCGGCGCGGTTCCCGGCCGATGGCACATCGGCGGACTTGTTCGCCGGGGTCAGCTCCACGGGAGTGTTCTATGCCACGGATCAAACGGTCACGGGCACGTGGGAGAACCTGCAATCGGTTCCCGGTACCGCCTTGCCGCAGAGCAACTTCGATGCCATGCGCATCGACGTGTGCGTCCAGAGCCGGCGGGTCTACGTGTGGTTTTTCTACCAAAATGCGACGCAAGCGCTGTTCACCGGCGACGCCGCGGCGTTCACCAGCAGCCCGGGCACAGCCTGGGCGCAGATCCAGATGCCCACGAACACTGTGCCCCAGCCCGCCTACAATCTGTATGTCTCCACGTTCGCCGTGGCGCCCAACTCCCCCGGAGACGGCACCAACGATGTCCTGTTCTTCGGCGGGGTTACCCTGAGCCGCTCGACCGACGCGGGACGCACCTGGATCGACTTTGACACCGCCAGCGGGCGGGACGCGTTTCACCACGACTACCACGCGCTGGTGTTCGACCCGGCCGACGGCGCCATGCCGGTGACCTATATCGGCTGCGACGGAGGCATCGGGCGGTCAGCGCTGCTCGCCGACGGCAGCGCCACGCTCACCGCCACGCCGGGTGACACCGGCGAGGTCGATCCCTACGTCAGCCCGCAGGCTACGGCCGCCGTGGAAAACCTCGGGCACGCCAAGCAGAGCACCTTGACCTGGTACTACGGCGCGGATCCGGCTATCGGCGCGCTAAGCTACATCGCCTGCCATGACTCGGGCGCCATCGGTGGCACCGGGCTGACCTGGAGCAGCCTTCCCGGCGGCAACGGGGACTGCGACGCTATCGCGGCGGTGCACGGCCCGGACGGCGTAAAGGTCTGGACCGACATCGGCTGGGGATACCAGAGCTGGGTGTACACCGACCACGGCGACGAGACGAGCAGCAAGACCGCGGTGACCCTGCCCGACGGATCTACGGTCGAGAAGACCGGCTATGCGAGCAACTTCGTGATCGACCCCAACGGCAACTGCCTGGCCGGGGTGCTCAAGCACGTGCCGGACACCACCCTCCAGGCCGCGGTGGCCGCGGGCGAGCAGACGGCGTACCCCGCCTCGATGACCGGGATCGAGGCCGGTTCCGGCTTGGCCATCGACACCGACCAGGCCCAGGAGACGGTGACGGTGACCGGCATCGTCACGGACGTCTCCGGGCCCGTTGGGTTTACCGCGACGTTCGCGCAGCCGCACGCCGCCGGGGCCGCGGTGGTGGTCTACAACAAGTTCCTGTGCCGGATCGACCAGCAGGGCAACGCGGTGCGGCTGGGCGATGTCAACGTCGGCGCGGTCGATGTAACCGTCTGGACGGTAAGCCCGGTCAATCCGGATCTGGTGCTGATGGCCGCCGGCGACCAGTCGCTGCGGATCACCACCAGTGCGACGAGCGATCCGGTGACCTGGACCCAGCCGATCACCGCTGGCCAGCCTCCGCTACGGCCCAGCGGGTCGGAAGCAGGCATCGCTGCCATCGCCGTCGATCACAGCGGCAACATCTTCGTGCTCCTGGACCACGAGGTCACCACCGGGCCCAGCGGGCTCGAGGGCACGGGTGTGATCACCAGCCCGTTGTTCCTCATCTCCCAGACCAGCTCAGGCTACTCCTGGGTTCACCTGGACTGCGCTGGCGCCCCCGCAGCCATGGGCGAGCAGCAGTTCCGCAAGCTGGTGGTTGACCCCCTCCAGCCGGGCACGATGTACGCCGCCTACGGCGGCCGGGTGTACCGGCTCACCTCCAGCGCGCCGGTCGGCATGGTTACCTGGACCGACATCAGCGACGGCCTGCCCGGCAACTGGGTCGCCGACCTGTGGGTCGGCGACATCGGCACCGCCACTGAGCCCATGGTCCTGCTCCGCGCGGCCGTGGGCATGGGCGGGGTCTGGGAGCTCGACGTCACCGCGGGCGCGGTCACCGCCCCAGCAGGGCTGTACCTGCGCGACAACTTCCTCGACACCGGCTGGCTCTCCCAGTCTCCGGCCGGTGTGCCCAACCCGTATAACCCGGCCGACCAGCTGCACCATTACCAGTGCGCAGACATAAAGATCGATGCCCTGCACCGCGGCGCCTCGGGCACCGTCTTCTTTCAGACCGACCCGGAAGGGGCGGTCCCCCCGCTGTCGTACGTGCTGTTCGATGAGCTCAAGGACAACAGCGACCACCTGCCCGGCGCGGACAGCGCCATGGTCCACGTCCAGGTGAACAATCGCGGGGCGGCGACTGCCGGCAGTACCCAGGTGTGGGCGTTGTTCTGCAACGCTTCGGCGGGCGTGGCCGCCCTGAACGCCAGCCCGTCCCTTCAGAATGGCTTCGACTTCTGGTCGATGTTCCCCAGCTCCGGTCAGATCCTCTCGCAGCTGCTCCCGTCCGACAGCCCGTGGCAGCAGGTCGGGCCGCCGCAGACCCTCCCGCCCGGCATCGATCTGGCGCACCCGCGGGTCGCCTCCTGGTCATGGACTGTGCCCACGCTGCCGTCGGGGGATCCGGGCCACTACTGCGTGGTCGCGTTCGTGCACAGCGCGGCCAGCCCTCTCCGGGAAAGCAGCTATGACGTGGACGGGTTCGTCGCCGGCAACAGGCAGGTCGGGCAGAAGAACGTGCACATCGGGCCCCCGCTGCCGCCAGATCCCGGCGACCCGAGCGGAGGACCAGGCGGCGGCCCGGCTGGCGGCGACGCTGCGGCCGCGCAGACGATGAGCGAGTACATCGAGTTCCACAACCCCACGGATGCGCCCCGGTCGGCGTCATTCGTTCTCGATCTGCGCACGCTGCCCCCGGAGATCCAGGTCTCGTTCGCGCTGACCTCGCTGACCACCGCCACGCCGTTGCCCTCCGCGATCACCGGTATCCACGCCCCGGGAGCCGGCCGCCGGCCCGGCCTCGTCAGCGAGCTGGAGCGCTGGCTGGACCTGATCGGCTACGACTGGAGATACCGGGCAGGTGAGCTGCTGCGATGCGCTGGGGCCTGGCTGGAAAGACTCGGCCGGGAACTGGAGGGCCTTCCGCCGCACCGGCATCGGCGAGGCGGGTGGCCCCGGTTCGGGAGCACGGTCTACACCGCGCTGCCGTCAGCCCGCGTGGAGATCCCCGATGTCCAGCTGTCCCCGTTCGGCACAGCGGCTGCCCTGTTCTGGCTGACCAACACGGGAACCCTCCCGGCCGGCCGCCGCTACACCTTCCACGTGCAGCAACTCGTCGGCGGCCAGGTCGCAGGAGGTAGCGCGTACACGGTACGGATTGCCGGAGAGCCCGAGCGCCCACAGTACCCGGAGCCAGAGGTTTACTGATGGTGCCCGGCGTTCTAGGCCGTTTGCCCGCCCGCCGGGCCTGTGTCAGCGTGGGGCCATGGCTGAACGGCGGCGTCCTTCGGACGGGCCGACGAATGGACGCGGGCCGACCCGGTGCGAAAAGCGGCACCCCACTCTGCTCGGGCGATCAGATGAGCTGTGCGCTGCCGGGAAACGTGGATCCGGGCAGAATGAGGGTGTGCGTTGTCCGATTCTTGTCGGCCGGGAGGCACCGGTATCCCTGATCGGGGACGCTGTGCGCCGGCTGCGCAGCGACGCCGGCGGCGGAGCGCTGGTCGTAGTAGGTGAGGCGGGAGTCGGGAAGACCCGGCTCGCGGAGTACCTGAGCGATGCTGCGGCCAAGGCGGGCGTCAGGGCCGTCCATGGCCGGGCTTCTCCAGAGGGAGTCGGCGGTTGGCTGCGTCCCGTCGCCGAGGTGCTCCTGCAGCTTACCCGGGACCGTCCCGCGCCCGGGGATGCCGGGATGGCTCCGTATGTGGCGGTGCTGGCTTTCCTCGGCCCGTGGTCACGGCCGAAGCCGTCCTTCGGGTGCTGCGGTGGGCCGCCGGAGACGCCGGGGTGGTCGTGATCTTGGAGGATCTGCATTGGGCTGATGACGCGACGCTCGCAGTGATCCGGTATCTCGTCGAGGCTGCGGTAACGAATCGCTGCGGACGCGGACCAGATGTCGCTGGCTGGATCGGGCGGCCGGTGTGAGACCGGCGAAGGTCGGACTCTCGTAGCCGCCGGACGCGGCGATCAAGGTGGGCCAGGTACGGTCAAGGCCGACGATCGGTTCACGCCCAGAACGTTGCCCTGCGCGGATGTAGCGGCTACCCACCTGAACATCTCAGCTGCCCGAGCCGATGTCGGAAGACGATGGCGGTGCTGGGGCTGTCCTCGAAGCGGAGGTGACCCGGACCAGCATTCGGGTGCGCGCGGGAACTGCGGCCCGTCTGTTGTGACGGGATGAACGGTGCCGGTTCTGCGCTGTGACCCGTTGCCGGGGCTCTCAGCTGCGGGGGTAGTTGCCTTTGAGGATCGACAGCAAATTGCGCAGGTAGGCTTCCGGGCCCAGTTCCTCGATCAGGCCGACGTTGACCCTAACCCAGTCGTCTTCGCTGATGAGCGGCTGATGAGGCAACGCGAGTCCCTCATCGATGGTGATGGCATAGAACGGGTTGGCCACCATGCCGACGACGTCGCCGGGATCCCAGTCCTCGTGATCAGCCATGCCGCCACCGTAGCCCTTGGTCACGACCGAGGGTGCAATACGAAGCTCAGCTCGGTCACCTCGACGCCGGTCGACCGAGCCGATTGGTCTTTTATGGCGCGCCAGAGTAACGACGGGCCGTGTCGCAGACTATTCCGATATCCGATGTAACGGTTGACGATATACCGGAGTCCGATCTAAACTGCCTCGCATGCTGCAGACAGACCCGGGCGCAGGCAGCGCCGGACAGGAAGTCCCGTTGACGAGTCCACCCCGCGAACACGGCGGGGTCAGAGAACTCGCCATCGCCGTGCTTTCCATCACCGCGACGCTGGGCATCGTCCTGTTTGTGGCGCTGGTCGTCGTGCCGTCGGCTAGTGCCGCCGGCGGCTGCGGCGGTGGCTGAGCGTGCCGGCGCGCGCATGGCTGTGGCTGACTGTCGCGCTCACGGGCGGGGCGTTCGCGGTGGCGGTGGCGCTGGCGCCGACGGCCTCCGCGGCACCTGGCCGGGGACTGGCCTGGGTGCTGTTCGTCGGGTCGTCGGTGCACGTGGCCTCGACCGGATGGCTGTACACGCTCGGTGACGTGCGCTCGTACGCGGCCAGCAGGTCGCTGCGATTCTGCTGGATCCCGGCCGTCCTGGTGCTGTCTGGCGCGCTGGCCGCCGCGTTGCTCTCGCCGGCCAGCTTCACCTGGCTGCTGCTGCCGTTCTTCGGCTGGCAGTTCTCCCACTTCGCCAAGCAGAACCTCGGCATGGTCGCGCTCGCCGCGTCCTCCGCCGGCGTGCCGTCGCCGCGGGCCGCTGAACGCCGGACGCTGCTGGCCGCCGGTGTGGCCGGCACCGGCGGCCTCGTCGCGCATCCGGCGCTTTTGCAGCTGCGGGTCGATCCGCGGCTGGCGGTGCTGTTCCCGGTGGCGGCACTGGTCTTCGCGACGGCCGTCGTCGCCGGCGTGGCGCTGCTCGCGCGGCGGCCGGCCGCACAGCGGCCAGCCGGGTTCAGCGTGATGTACCTGATGGCGTTGCTGTTCTCCCTCCCGGTGTTCGTCTTCGGCTCGCCGTACGCGGCGGTGGGCGGGATGACCGTCGCCCACGGGATGCAGTACCTGCTGCTGGTGGGCCTGGTCGCGACGGGCGGCGGCGCCTGCCTGGTCCGACTGGCCGCGCTGTGCAACGTGGCGCTTCTCGGCGGCGTCGCCCTGGAGAAGGCCTCGCACCTGCATGGCGCGGCACCCGCGGAGCGGCTGCTGTTCGGCGCCTACCTCGGTGCGGTCATGGCGCACTTCGTGATCGACGCGGGGCTGTGGCGGCTGCGGGATCCGTTTCCCCGGGCGTTCCTGGCCCGGCGCGTGCCCTACCTCGTCCCCGGTCAGCATCCCGGCCGTCATTCCCAGGCAGGGCCCGCGGCGCGGTACCGTGTGCCGATGGATCGTCAGCCGATATAGGATGATGACCGTGGCGAAAGGACGAACCGAGCCGGAAGCACTCGCCGTGTTCGGGCGGTATGCGGGGCCCGCCACGCTCATCCTGGCCAGCCTCGCCGAGGGCGCCAAGCACGGCTACGCGCTCACCAAGGACATCGAGTCGTTCGCCGGAGTCCGGCTGGCGCCCGGCACGCTGTATGAGGCGCTGGCCCGGCTCCAAGCGCAAGGGCTGATCGAGGCGCTGGAAAGCCAGGACAGGCGGCGCCCGTACCAGCTCACCGCCGTCGGGGCGGAAGTGCTGCGGGCTCACCTGGACACCCAGCGCCGCGTCGCGGACCTGGGCTTGCGCCGCCTGGCCAGCCAGTGGGGCACGACGTGAAGGGCACGTCGGCCCAGCGCACCGCGCGGCTGCTCCGCTGGTACCCCCGGGCGTGGCGGGCCCGTTACGGCGACGAGTTCACCGAATTGCTTATCGCCGACATCACCGAACGCCCTCGGTCGTGGACGCGCGCCGCTGATGTGATGCGCGGCGGGATAACAGCGCGGATCGCCGGGGTCGGGCTCGGCGGCTACTCGCTGGCGGACGGGACCGATCAGGTCAGCGCGAGCCTGGTGTCGCTCGCCTGCTGCGCGGCGGTCTTCCTCGGCTTGGGCGCGGCCATCTGGTCGCAGCTGACCATCGGCTGGCAATGGTCAGCACCAGATGCCCGGGCGACGACCGTGGCGATGGTCATGCTGTCCGCCGCGATGCTCGCCTTCACCGTCCTAGCGGCTGCGGCGGCTGTGCCCGTGATGTGGTGCGTGGCCGCGCGCGTATCGCGTGGCCACGCGAAACGCCTGGCTGCCCCGTTGCTGCTCACTGCTGCCGGGGCCGCGGTCATGTTCGTCGGCGCACGGCACTTCGGGAACGGCTGGCCGGGCACCGGGGGCCACGCCTGGGCGCGCCAGGGTCTGGTGCCGGGCGGGGTCGCGGCGTTCTACTGGGCTGCCACGCTCTCGGTTTCCGCCTACTGGGCCCATCCCGCCGCGCTCGCGGCGTTTCCGGCGGCAGAGCTCGCCTGGATGGCGGTCAGCCCGGTCGCGATGGCGTGCGTGGCGGGCGGCACGGCCATGGCGATCCGCCGGGTCGGCCTGCCGGCATCCGTGCTCAGGTACGAGATCAGGCTGGGCGTCGCGGCGTGCGCCACCATGGCCGTATTCCTCAGCGGCTGCTGCGCGTGGCTGATCGACGGCGCCCCCGGACCGCGGAACCTGTTCCACGCCGGCGCCATCAACATCGTCGCGGCGGCGGTCATGGCTGTCGCTTTCGCCGTCGCGCAGCAGGCCGTACGCCAGGCGATGCGCAGCGGGCTCACTTCGGTCACGCGCTAGGACATCCCGGCGCGGGGCGGCTCAGTTCTGGCCTGTCCTGTGCCTCATCAGCACCAGGAAGACGGCCAGGATCACGCCCACCGTGTAAGAGTCGATCGCCCACGTCCGGGCCCGCTACGAGGCGAGGGCGGCGCCCGCAAAGTCGGCCATCCGCCACTTCTGGTTCACCTGCGACGCGAACACGATGGACACGATGGCCGTGAGCCACAGGAACAGCAGCCTCACGATCGGCAGCGCCCAGTGGCTGGACGGCGGCACAACGCGATCCTGCCCCGCGGCGACGGGAAACAGAAGGTCTCTGAGACCCGCACCTTGATCACCACACTGCTGGACCAGGATGTCAGCATGTCAGCTTCCGGAGTGGTCCAGTTTGCATTTTACGGGCGCACCACATCCCCGGACTGGCGGGCGTCCCGGGCCTGGCAGTACGCGCGCGGTAAGGCGCTGATCGAGCCGCACGGCGGGGTGATCGCGGCCGAGTTCTTCGACATCGACAAGTCGCGGTCGATCCCGATGTCCACCTTCGGCAGCCTGTCCAAAGGCGAGCGTAACCGGATCAAGATCCGGGTCCGGGCGGCGATGGCGGCCCAGGCCCAGACCGAAGGCCGCTACCTCGGCGGACGGCCGCCCTACGGGTACACTCTGGTCGATGCCGGGCCGCATCCGAACCCGGCCAGGGCCGCGGACGGCAAGCGCCTGTCCGTCCTGGCCAGGGACGAGCCAGCGGCCGTCGTGGTGGAGCGGATCTTCGCGGAGTTCCTGGCCGGGTTCGGGATCTTCGCCATCGCCGAGCGGCTGACCCGCGACGGCATCGGGTGCGCGTCCGCCCGCGACCGGGCCCGCAACCGGCACCGCTGCGGGCTGGCCTGCTCCAAGAGCGCGGTCCGCGCGATCCTGGCCAACCCCCGCTACACCGGCCGGCAGGTCTGGAACCGCCAGCGCAAGGACGAAGTGCTGCTCGACGTGCACGACGTCGCGCTCGGCCACACCACCGTGATGCGCTGGAACGACCAGGACAAGTGGATCTTCTCCGAGCAGATCGTGCACCCGCCGATCATCACCGATGAGACCTTCGGCCAGGCCCAGCAGCTCCTCGCCGCCAAGAACGCCCGCCAGGTCACCCGCCGGCCGCGCACCAGCCCTCGCCCGTATGTGCTGCGCGGCCTGCTGTTCTGCGGCATCTGCACCCGCCGGATGCAAGGCAGCTGGAACAATGGGCAGGCCTACTACGCCTTGTCGTCGTTGGGCAGCACCCAGCGGGCGACGTCGTCGGTGTCGCTACGGGCGGTCTGCTCGCCCCAGGGGCGGGCGAGCCGGCCCTTGGCCAGCGGGCTCCATGGGATCGATCCGACGCCCTGGTCGGCGAGCAGGCCGAACATCTCGCGCTCTTCCTCGCGCTGCATGAGGCTGTACTGGTTCTGCATCGAGACGAACCTGGTCCAGCCGTGGAGGTCGGCGGTGTACTGCAACTTGGAGAACTGCCAGGCCCATATGGACGAGGCGCCGAGGTAGCGGACCTTGCCGGCCTTGACCATGTCGTGCAGGGCCTCCATGGTCTCCTCGACCGGGGTAGCCGGGTCGAAGCGGCGGATCTGATACAGGTCCACGCAGTCGGTGCCCAGCCTGCGCAGGGAATCGTCGAGCTGCTTGACGATCGCGCGCCGGGACAGGCCCGAGCCGCCGGGGCCGTCGTGCATCTTGAAGAACACCTTGGTCGCCAGGACGACGTCCTCGCGACGGGTGTAGGCGCGGATGGCCCGGCCGACGATCTCCTCTGAGGTGCCGTAGCCGTAGGCGTTGGCGGTGTCCCAGAACGTAATGCCGAGCTCAAACGGCCTGGCGGAACAGCGGCTCGGCCGCCTTGTCGTCGAGCGCCCACTGGTTGAAGCCGCGTGAGGTGTCGCCGAAGCTCATGCAGCCCAGTGCGATGCGGCTGATCTTCAGTCCGGAGCTGCCTAGTGTCGTGTACTGCATCGCAGTTCCTTTCGCTGCTAGCGCCAGGTCAGCTGGCGTCCTGCGGGACGAGGCGCAGCGTCACGGGCATGGCGTGCGCGCCGGTGACGGTCCCGACGATCTGCGGGCCGTAGCCGTCGTACTTGGCGTGGTAGGCGGCGTCGACAGCCGCCTGTGTGGCTGCGTCGAGTTCGCTGACGGGGGTGAAGGTGACGTCGCGTTCGATGCCGCCGGCGCGGATGCGCCCGGAGCCGCGGGCGGTGGCGCGGCGGAACCACGGATTGTCAGCGCCGTAGGCCGAGCGGACATACAGGTGGTCGCCGGCCCGGACGGTCCAGATGGTGACGTAGGGCCGCAGCGACCCGTCATCGCGGCGGGTGGCGATCTGCAGCTCGGTCGCGGCGCCGACGCGGCGGAGTTCGTCGTCGGTCCAGGTAGCGCTCATTGGTCGCCTCCGCCGGTGAACAGTTCCCGGGCCAAGGTGATCGCGGACATGGCGCGTGGCCATCCGGCGTAGAACGCGAGATGGATGATCATCTCTTTCAGCTCGGTCTCGCTGAGCCCGTTCTGCCGGGCCCGGCCCAGGTGGCCCCGCAGCTGCTCGATGCTGCCGTTGGTGACCAGCGCAGCGCAGGTGACAAGGCTGCGGTCACGCGGGCTGAGTTCGGGCCTGGCCCAGACGTCACCGAAGAGCACATCGTCGGTGAGTTCCACGAGCTTCGGGGCGAAATCCCCGATCATCCGCTGGGCCGGAGTCTGGTCGGTCATCACGGTTCCTTTCTGATGTCTGCGTGCGGTCCTGCCGGGATGTCAGGCGCTGGTCATTATCCGTGCTGGCTCGCGCATGGTGCCCGCGGCTCGGGCTGCGGCGCTGCCGGTCGCGGACTACGGCTGCGCAGGTGCGCCGGCAAGATCAGGCCGAGCACGGCCAGCAGGCTGGCGGCGAGCAGGACGGTCCCGGCAGCCAGCGCCGTATGAACGTGTGCCGTCAGGACGCCGGCGGCCAAGGTCAGCCCGTGTCCGGAGCTGGCCGACACGGCGACGAGCACGCTGAGAAGCGCCATCCCGAGCTGGTGAAACGTGTTCACCAGCCCGGACGCCGCGCCTGCGTCCCTGGCTCCGATGCCTGCGATCCCGGCCGAGGTCAGCGGGGCGAACGCCAGCCCCTGGCCCGCGCCGATGAGGACCATCGCTGACAAGGATGATCGCCAGAATCGCCGTCATGTGGCGGACGCCAGTCTTCACAGCCGGGCTCGCAGAGTTGGCATTGGAAGCAGTGGAGATGCTCACGTCGTCCAGTTAAGGCGCTGAGCTGCATCTGTGGGAGTGACTGCTCTTCCAGGTAATGCCAGAACCTCCCTCACGGGAGACAGCGCGCCTACCGTGGAGGCATGGACAACCGACCCCAGGTCCGCGAGTTCCTCATCTCGCGGCGCGAGCGGATCTCACCCGCGCAGGCGGGGCTGCCTGCCTACGGGGGAAGCAACCGCCGGGTCAAGGGACTGCGGCGCGAGGAGGTCGCGCTGCTCGCCGGGGTGAGCATCGATTACTACGTCCGCATGGAACGCGGGAACCTGACCGGCGCGTCCGACGCTGTCCTCGATGGAATCGCCAGTGCGCTGCAGCTGGACGAGGCCGAGCGTGCCCACCTGTTCGACTTGGCGCGCGCTGCTCAGCCCGCACCGCCGCGGCAGCGGCGCAGGAAGACGTCCGGCGTCACGGACGGTATCCAGCAGATCCTCGATGCCACCACCGACGCACCTGCCTGGGTGCGCAACGCCCGGCACGACATGCTCGCCGCCAACCGCCTCGCCCGTGCTCTTTACGCTCCGGTTCTCGCCGACCCGCGCAGGCCCGCCAACAATGCCCGCTTCGTTTACCTCGATCCCGCCGCACGCGAGTTTTTCGCCGACTGGGAGCGCGCCGCTGATGACATCGCCGCCATGCTCCGATCCGAGGCAGGCGGCAACCCCCACGACAAGCAGCTCGTCGAGCTGATCGGCGAGCTGTCCACTCGCAGCGAGGAGTTCCGCAGCCGGTGGGCCGCCCACAATGTCCGCTTTCACCGGACAGGCCGCAAATGCATCCACCATCCCGTCGTCGGCACCCTCGACCTCAACTT
>CAVUUF010000024.1:0-340661 GCA_963744575.1 uncultured Actinomycetota bacterium
CTAGTGTGGTTTAGCTAGCAGCGGAGCAGAAATCACCGCTACGGCGTCGTCTCCACCCTCAAGGTCACCGAAAGTCTCCGCCCCTCTCCATCGGGAGTGTCGTTCAACCAACAAGTTGGGGGCGTGGGATGTCCAGCCTGGCATTCAGTCCTCATCCTCCATAGCTGTCGGCGTAGCGGAATCCCCAAATGGTAGACGCCGCACTGTTGTAGGGAGACGGGAAGACACCCATGATCTTGACGTAGCCCAGCACCTCGTCGGGCAACTCAAGGGAGTAGTTGTAAGGAGGATTGCCTGGCTTGTTGTACGTTATCTTGCCGCTGTCGGACGTGGCCCCGTTCTTGGTGAAGATAAAACCCAGCCCCTGCTGGACGTCGCCTGCGTATCCGTAGACCCTGGTGATGTCACCTCGGGTGCCGGAAGAGCTCCCGAGGGCGAAGGAGCCGCCTGCTGGCGGATTGGTGGTGCCACCGTTCCCGCCCATCTTTGGCTCGGTCACTGACCCGTAGATGAGCTGGATGGCGTCAAGCCGGTCGTAGCCCCACACTGTCAGGTGATTGATCCGGGCCTTGCCGTTGCCGCTGACCAACGGCGTCCCGCTGTTTGGCATGTAACCGTAGGCGGGGCTGTAGAGGGCGCGAGTGTCGACCGGGTGCACCGGGTTGGGGTACGTCACGGGGTTGGTGTACTTCCAGTAAAAGGCCTGATCAAATGTCGCCGGGACCAACGCTAGGTCCAAGTTCTGGTGAGCGCTGAAGAGCTGGACGTTGTAATTGGGGCCGCTAGGGGGACGGGGGACATTGTTGTGGGCTTGGGCGGCCTGGGCGTTCAGGTGATTGGTGGCGGTTTGGATGTCGGCAGCAATCTGGCGTTTGTAGTCCTCGACGGCAACGGGGGGTATCCCGAACGAAGGCCCGCTGACGATACCGTCTCGTAGCTGAGCGAGAAGGAAGTTGTAGATCTCGGTGTACTCCGGCAGAACCAGGTACGGGCGCGTGGAAGGGGCGAAGGCGGGAGCATCGTAAACCAGGAGGTTAAGCGCCGAGACGAAGTTCTCCCGAATGAAAGTGGGATTCGACGGATCCTGAAGCGCCACGTCGTAGTTGTGAAGAACACAACTTAGTCCCAGGAGCTTTGCGTTCAGGGTCTCCTTCGTGTGCTGGTCGATGCTCTGGTTTATCCGCTGGTCGACGTACTCGCGCATCTGATCCCAGGTGACGTTGTTATTGGGTGACACCGGCCACAACAACTCGATGAGCGCGGAGAGCGCGAAGCCGACTCCGGGCGTTTCGCCAGCGGCAGTTTGCAACACCACCCGCAGGAAGTTGTTGAGGTCGAGTATCGGCAGCGACAGGGTGGTGGCGCCCGCGCTCGGGGGCGGGAGTGCTTTCGGCGACACACCTGTCGGGCAGGGCCGGGGTATGGGCCTCGGGACATGGGTGGTCGGATCGAACTCGTTTCTCACCCAGCCCGCCGTAGGGATCGAGCCTAGGATGAGGCCGCTGCTCGCCTCAAAACGGGTCACTTGCGCACCCGAGAAGAGGCCGGCATGGCCCAACGCCCTGAAGTCGCTCATCCACGACTCCAGCAGGGCTCGCGCCCCGAGAATGTTCCCTTGGTTCAACGCGTCGCGGACATAGGCGAGCTCCAGCTCGATCTGGGAGTCAAGCTGGCACGACAGACCCCCATCGATCGATGGCCACCTCGAAGCGCGCCACTTCGCGACCGGCGCGCCGGACCTGGCCGGTGACGTTGGCCTCCCGGCGCACGCTCGCCACCACGGCTGGGACGTACTTGCCACCTGGGCTCATGGTGCCCTCAGGACCGTAGACCCGGTTCAGAGCGATCGAATAAGGCATCGCGCTGGGAGCAGTCGGCTGCGAGCTGGCCACGGCGTCCCCCGGCGCCGCAGTGGCGACGAGGCAGGCAACAGCGACAAAGCAGATGCAGGAGCACACGAACCATCGCCACCGAGCGGCCAATCGCCCCTGGGGATAACCGGGCATCATACCCCCCGATCCGGCGCCCTACTGGTGCCCTACGGCCCGCGCTGGAGCTGTGGCATTTACTGCAGGACATCCTCGCAACCTGTTCGGAAATGTCAAGGTCGCTCGCCCTCTCCACCGAACGACGGCCGCAGGTAATCCTCCAGATACCAGCGCAGCTCCTCCAGCGCATCGGCATCTAGCGGCCACCCCAGCGCGGACATGGCGGCGCTGGCCCTGACCGGCAGGCACCGTTGAGCGGGGCAAGCGCCTCTGGGAACTGTCCCGGTTCCCTGGTGTGCCTGATCAGCCGGTGGCGGCGATCGCGGTCAGTCCGTCAGCGTCCCAGCGCAGGGTGGCGGCCAGCTGGCTGCGTGCCGCCTCGGGTATCCCGGCCGGGAGCTTGCCGCCGTTGGCGGCCAGGTTGGCGGCGCCGCTGATGTACCGGGCCGTCCGGCGCAGCAACGCCGGCGGGAACAGGATCTCTGCCGGGTCGCCGGCCCGCTCCGCCGCGGCGGCGGCGGTGATCTGCCCGAACCCGGACAGCGTTCTGGGCGTAGGTGGTGATGACGTCCCCGAGGTGATCGGGTGGCTCGTTCGCCGCTCGGACCTGCATCGCCTCGGCCAGGGCCGCGACGGTGATCCCTACCAGGGCCAGCGGCAGCGGAACGGTCCGCGGCGCCTCCAGCAGGTCCGCGCCGGGCCGTTCGGCGGCGACCTCGAACAGCATCCGCCGGGCCATGTCCTTGATGGCCTCGTCGCCCAGATAGGTACGGGCAGTTGCCTCGGTGACTCCCGCGAGGGCTGCCACGGCACGGACCTGCCCGGTGATCAGCTCACCGGCACGCTGCCGGTCAAGATGCATGCCGGACGCGGCGAGCTCCTCCAGGAACACGTCGATCTTGCTGTCGAGCCACGTACGTCTAGGCACGTGGCAAGTCTCCCATCCGCCCGCTCCGGAGCCCGGCCTGGACAAGGGGCAGGACCTGCAACGGAACCGTTTCGTACGTTAAGGCGGTCGAGTAAGCAGCGCGGGTCCGTACAAGACCCGGCCAAGGTCACGGCGTCCGTAAAAGGATCCCCAAGTGGACACTGGGTTTCCGGACTCAGACGTGATCGTTCTTGTTCCAGAGCTGATGGGTGAGGCCACTAGGCGAGGTGACCGACTCGACCGTGAAGCGATCTTCGGCGCCGCTTGATCCCTCCCAAAGGGATACGCCGCGCCCGAGGGTGATCGGCACGATCACCAGGTGCATGAAGTCGATCAGGTCGGCCTGGAGAAACTGACGCACTGTCGAGGGCCCTCCGCCGATGCGGACGTCGCAACCATCTGCGGCTTCCCGGGCTAGGCGAAGCACCTCGTGTGGGGGTCCGTCCACGAACCGGAAGCTCGTCCCATTGGGAAAGGCAATCGTCGGGTGCGGGTGGTGACTCAGGACGAACACCGGTGTCTGGAATGGTGGTTCGTCGCCCCACCAGCCCCGCCACCCGTCGTCGGGCCAATCGCCAACCTGCGGGCCGAACTTGCGACGTCCCATGATCTCGGCGCCGATTCCCTGGCCCCACATGCTGGTCAGGGCGCGGTCTAGCGTGAAGGGGGCATCCACCTTGTCGACCCCGTGGATGGCGCGACCATCGAACCAGGTGAAGAGCCGCTCGGCACCGCCGATCGGGGCATCGAACGTCACGTGCTCGCCGGCCGCGTAGCCGTCGAGGGAGATGTTCAGGTTGTGGACCCGGGTGCGAGGCATGGCGACTCCCTCATGATCGGATGGACCGCAGAGCACATGGAACTGACCGACGGGGATGGCCGGACTAATCGCTTACGGTACCGCTGGAATCGTGTCCGCTGGGCGAACCGCATCCGGCGACGCCGGCCGTGTGCCGCGCGTCGACGCGGTTGTGGGGAGTCGACGACGTTCAACGTCCCGTTTGTGTGCGCTGACCGGGCGCACTGTTCGGGCGCGAGAGCGCCCACGGTTCTCGGATGGCAGTTCGCTCGGCGCACCGTGTCGCGGCCGGTAGGTTGAGCCGCGCCCGTCATCGGCGAGCGCCTTCTTCGCGCCATGCGACGCCGTCGCGGGAGGCGAGCGTCGCACCGCCGCTGCCGTCTTGCTGCGGGCGACGGCGCGGTAGACGGTGGAGCGGGCGACGCCGAACAGGTCGCCGAGCTCGGCGGTGCTGTACTCCCCGGTGTGCAGCAGCTCGACTAGGTGCGCCTCCTGGCGAGGGTTGAGCTTGGGCTGCTTGCCGCGCAGGTGACCCTTCGCCTTCGCCACGCGCATGCCCTCGCGAGTGCGAGATCGGACGAGGTCGGCCTCGAACTCGGCCACCATCGCCAGCACGTTGAACAGCAGCCGCCCGACCGGATCTGTTGGGTCATACACCGACCCGCCTAGGCTCAGCCGCACCTTGCGCATGGTGAGGTCCTCCGCGATCGCCCGCGCGTCAGGCAGCGAGCGGGCCAGCCGGTCCAGTTTCGTGACAACCAGCGCGTCACCGGCGCGGCAGGCGGCCAACGCCTCGCGAAGGCCGGGGCGCTCCCGGTTGGTGCCGGTCAGGCCGTGGTCCACGTAGATCCGCGACGGTTCGACGCCGAGTGCGGCCAGCCCGTCGCGCTGCGCGGTGAGATCCTGCTCCTCGGTGGACACCCGGGCGTACCCGACCAACAGTCCTGGCATGACGTCCCCCCTTGTGGGGTGAGGTCGATCCGCTGCCGACCGGCACCGGCATCGACAGCGGAATAACCCGCCATGTCAGTGTCTGATTGTGTCTTACATTCGTGTACAGTCGAGCGGTGGAGGTGATCTGGTCACACGAGGCGGTGCAGCACCTCGCCCGCTCGCGGCGTTACCCGGATGCGGTCGACATCGACGTCGCCTGGACGGTCGAGGCGGTCAACGATGTCGATGCCGTCCAGGTCGACCGTATGGGACCTCGCGGGTCAACGCGCTGGCCATCATCGGCTACTCGCCCGGCGCCGGAGCGGTGCTCCTCGTACTGGCCTACCGGGATATGGATGGCGAACTGCACGGCATGACCGCCTGGCCGGCAACCGGCCGAGCCCTTCGGCTCTACACGGATGGGAGAACCTCATGACTAAGCGACTGGACTCTCAGCTGGCCCGGGACCTACAGGAGGAGGCGGCCCGCGCCGAGGCCGCCGCCGAGACGAACCCGGAAGCCGAATTTCCCGCGAACGCCTCCATCAGCTGGCCGAACCGATCCCGCATGCTGACTCTGCGGCTACGACAGTCCGAGTACGACGCGATCCAGCGCGCCGCCGAACAACGCCACCTTCCAGCCTCCACGCTGGCCCGGTCACTACTGCTCGACAAACTCAACGAACAACAAGCCTCATAACCAGCGAGGCGTCCCGCAGGCCGATTGGCGAACGGGACAATGCTCAACCGCTAGCTTGACTGTCACGCCGTGTCGCAGCTATGGTCAAGTATGTGCTTGACCGTTCGGATGCTCTCGACCGCGCCTTCCATGCGCTGTCCGATCCCAGCCGCCGGCAGATGCTCGACCGGCTCGCCGGTGGCCCGGCCTCGGTCAGCGAACTGGCCCGACCGCTGCAGATGACGCTCGCCGCGGTCGTGCAGCACGTGCAGGTGCTCGAATCGAGCGGGTTGATCGAGTCGCGCAAGACCGGCCGGGTGCGCACGTGCTCGATCAACCAGGACGCGCTGCGCTCGACCGAGCAGTGGCTCACCGACCGTCGCACCGTCTGGCAGCGCCGCCTCGACCGGCTCGGCGTGGTATTGGACGAGCAGGCACCACAGGACACCACCAGCGACGCGGAAGCGAGGACCTAGCAGATGAGCGTCGACAACAGCAGCTGGAGCATCGAACGCGACTACCCGCACCCACCCGAGCGGGTGTTCACCGCCTGGGCCGATCCGAGCGCCAAGGTGCGGTGGTTCGACCTGTCGGGCAACGACAATCCCGACTATCACGGCGACTTCCGCGTCGGCGGCACGGAGCGCTTCCGCACCTCGGCCGGCGCGCGCCCGGCCTTCACCTACGACGCGCAGTACCGCGACATCGTCGAGAACGAGCGGATCGTCACGACCTACGAGATGTCGATGGACGGTCAGCGGACGTCGGTGTCGGTGGCCACCGTCGAACTGCACGCCACGCCGGCCGGTACCCACCTGGTCTACACCGAGCAGGGCGCCTACCTCGACGGGCTGGACAACCCGGACTCGCGCCGAACCGGTACGACCGCCCAGCTGGACAACCTCACCACCGTGCTGAAGGAGCAGGCATGAACGCCGGGCAAGAGTTGCGCGGCCTGGTCGACGAGCGGGTGCGCGCGGTCCGTGAGCGCGACAGCGCCACGCTGGCCGCCCGCCCGGCCGAGGACGTCATCACCTTCGACGTGCTGCCGCCCCTGAACTCGCGCGGCAGCCAAGCCACCGTCGAGCACCTGCAGGCGTGGTTCGACGGCTACGACGGCCCGATCGACTACTCCGCGCACGATGTGCAGGTCAGCGCCCAGGGCAACCTCGGATTCTGCTCGTTCCTGTACCACGTCGGCGGAACGCTCAAGACTGGCGACAAGGTAAACATGTGGGTGCGCGCGACGCTGTGCTGCCGTCGCATCGACGGACGCTGGCGCATCGTGCACGACCACGAGTCGGTGCCCTTCGACCCCGCCACCGGACAGGCCCTGATCAGCCTCGAACCGCAATAGACCGCCCGGCCGAACCGGCCTGTCGAGCAAGCCTGGCGCTCAGTGAACCGCACGCGGCATCACCGCCACGACGCCGTGAGCCTCGCTCCGGTAGTGGATCCTCGACCGGGGCACGAGGGTCGGACTTGGTGCGTCCGGCCAACTGCGCAGACGTTACCCACGTCTAGCATTAAGCCGGTGGGCCCGAAGGTCGTCAGCGAGCGCCGGATCACTGGCGCGGGCACCGACGCCATGCGGCGGATGGTCCTCGGGACTGCAGTCCTCATCGTGATTCAGATCGCCGTCGGGATCGTGGTCAACTTGTACGTCACGGTGCCGCCCCGTCATCCTGGCTCACATCCGGCCAACTACTTCTCTGGCTCGTTCCACAGCGTGGTCTGGGCTCTGGGTCACGGCGCTGTCGCGCTGGTGATCCACGCTTCGCTCGGGCTGGCGCTGGTCGTGGTGAGCTTCGTTATCGCTGTACGCGCGCTGAGCCTCGGCTCCCGACCGGTGTCCGTAACCTACGTGCTCGGATTCCTGTTCGTCGTCGGCGCGGGCTTCAACGGCGCAAGCTTCCTCGATTTCGCCGGTCAGAACATCAGCTCACTGATCATGGCTCTGCTTGCGCTGGCAGCGCTGTGCTGTTACCTGCTCGGGCTGTATCTGCTTCCGGCGCCATCACCCACAGCGCCGGATTGATCACGGCGGTGTGCATACGCCGCGATCCGTCTGGGCGGCCTAGTGTCCGCGCGAGGCCGGCGATCGGATGGTGGCCGCTATGCAGGCCTGCCGAGTTCGACGGCCGTGGCGGTCCAGCCTTCCCGGGCACTGCGGTAGCGGGATACCCAGCCAGTGGCGGTGCCGAATCGGGCGTTGCTGACCCGCAGCGATCGGGTCTGGACGATCGCTGCGGCGGCCGGTGCGGCGGCGCTGTTGCGGGCGTCTGCGATCGCATTTACGGTGCTGAAGCTTCTCGGGGCGGCCTACCTGGTTTGGCTCGGGGTGCAGGCGTTGCGCGCGGCGCGGCATCGCGCGGTCGCCGAATCCGGCAATCTGGATTCCCGAAGCCCGAGCCGGGGCGCGCTGCTCGGCTTCCGGCAGGGGCTGCTGAGCAACCTGGCCAATCCCAAGATCGCGGTGTTCTTCACCAGCCTGCTGCCCCAGTTCATCTCCGCCCGAGCGCCGGTCCTCGCCCCGTCTCTGCTGCTCGGCAGCGTGTTTGTGGTGATGGGGGTGCTGTGGCTGTGCGGCTACGCGCTGATGATCGCAAAGGCATCAGGCGTGCTCACTCGCCCACGCGTCAAGGCGGTCCTTGACCGGATTACCGGCGTGGTGCTGATCGGCCTCGGCATCCGACTCGCGCTCGAACGGCGCTAGAGCATACGCTCGACCCCAAGCTTTCAACGGATCGCCGCGAGCCGCACCAGCCGCGCCCCAGTCAGGGTTCCCGACTGCGACGGCGCTCGCGGCGTACGGGCTGGAACCACGGTGGCCGTCCCTGTGCAAAAGTGCTGGCATGAGCGGCTCGACCAACTCGTCGGCGAGCATCGCCGACGCGTACTTCGATGCTTGGACGCGCAACGACATCGAGCGGGTGCGTCCGCTGCTACACGACGACGTCGACTTCCTCGGCGCCCTGGGAACGACACGCGGCGTCAAAGAGACACTCACCGGACTGGGGGCGCCAGGTTTGCGATGCCCGAGCATGTCGAGGTGGTCCGCCGCTGGGTCGACGGCCCTGACGTGCTGACCTGGTTTGAGCTGCGGACCGCGACCGCTGGACGCTGACGATCCGCTTGCGGAACAACGTGGGATTCGACGGTAGGGGGATTCCCCGCGGTGGCTCCTGGTGGCCTCGTAGGATCGGCTGATGATCCGCTTGGTGTCGGTGCCGTATCACCTCGGGCGCGCGCGGGTCGGCATGGGTGCCGGCCCCGACCGGTTGCTTGCCGGCGGGGCAGCGCGTGCGGTGGCCGGGCCGGAAGCCGAGGTGACGGTCGACGAAGTGACGCTCCCGGGACCCTTCGAGCACGAGATCGGCTCCCACTTCCAGCTGCAGGGAGCGCTCGCGAACCACGTGCGGAAGATCAGCGCCGAAGGCCACTTCCCGATCGTTCTCGGCGGCAACTGCAGCAGCGTCCTGGGCGTCGTGGCGGGGCTGGGAGCAGGGCACGGCGGCGTCGTCTGGTTCGACGCCCACGCTGACGCGAACACCCCGGAGACGACGAGCAGCGGTTTTCTGGACGGGATGCCCGTCGCGGTCTTGACCGGACGATGCTGGCGGACAATGGCGACCTCGGCCATCCCCGGGTTCGCTCCCGTGCCCGACGAGCATGTGGTCCTGGCCGGTGTCCGCTCCGTCGATGACAACGAGCAGGCGCTGCTGGACACCTCGCAGATCGGCGTGGTGCCTGCCGCCGGGCTGTCCGAGGGTGCCGCTTTCGGCCAGCTGCTGCGCGCGCTGTCCGTCCGGGCCGGCGGCGTCCACGTGCACGTCGACCTGGACGTCATCGACCTCGATGACGGACGCGCCAACGAGTTCGCCGCTGCCGGCGGACCCACGCTGGACGCACTCGACGGCGCGATCAGGCAGATCGGCGAGTACTGCAAGGTCAACAGCGTCAGCCTGACCTCATATAACCCCTCCGTCGACGACGACGAAGGCGCACTCCGCGCCGGCCTGCGGCTGCTTCATACGCTCGGTCAGCTCGCGCCATCCGGGCAGTAGCCCAAGCCGCCGCCCTAACACCGTCCCGCTGCGCGATCGTCTACCGGGACGGCCGCGTTCCCAATGACCGCGCCGGGAGCAACCGCGGCTGGTGCCGCACGACTCCGCCGGCAGCGAGTAGCGCTGAGGGCCGTCCCGAACGGGCTGATCTGCACTCAATGCGGCACTTGCGGCCGCCCTCGGAGAGAATTAAATATTCGGCGATCAGGTCGCTCGTGCTCCGGAGTACTGGTCGCGCTGCGTGACGATCGCTGATTGCGGCCGCCGCGCGGGATCCGCCCAGTTGCTGGCAGCACTTCGGCACGCCAGGCTGCCGCGCTCCCTACCGGCCAGATGGGGGAGTTCGGTGATGTGCCGACTGGCGGGACTGTGCTGCCCGAAGAGGTGCTCGCAGGCGGCGTCGCGAGCGCGGGGAGTACGGCGGCACGCCTGCCGGCGCGGCGGCCGCTTCACGAAGTGCGCAAGGACGACCCCGTCTCCAGCAGGGTCTTCAGGCTGGCCAGGACGGCGGGCCACCCCGCGGAGATCGCTGGCAGCACGGCGCTGCCCGGCGCGAAGCCGTCGTGGGTGACGGTGAGCTTGACGACACCGTGGCCGACGTCCTCGATGTCGAAGGCGACCTTGGAGCGGGCCTCGGCGCGCCAGGTCGCGGCGGTCGCCTCGTCCATGCCGACAGCCGCGGCCCACTCAGGGGTGATCGTGTGCCAGGTGTAGGCCAGCCGGCGGGGCGGATGGGACTCGAGGATCACCTGCTCGGGACCGATCACGGCCAGTCCGACTTCGTCGTGCGCCATCTGGTAGGTGGAGCCCTTCTTCCAGTCGGAACGGATTGTCTTCGGACCAGCCTTCTGGTGCCGCCAGTAGCGCCTCATCAATGCGGGGTCGGTGAGGCCCTGCCACACGCGCTCAGGCGTCTCCTGGATGTAGGTCGTGTAGACGAAGGCGGTCTGCTCACCCTTGGCGTCCATGGCGGTGACCTCCCCGGTGCGGTAGCGGGATTCGGTCTGGCACGTACCCGAGTTCGGTTGGACGCATGCCGCGAGGTAGGGATGCGAATGGGGCGATCGCCAGGCCCGATGGCCGGTTCCTGCAACCGGCGTCCCGATGCTCACGATGCGGGCCGACAGCCCGCCCCGCAGCGCCGACCGGGGCGACGAGCACATGACGCGGCCTCGCCCCCGAACGGCGGCCGCCGAGCGCACGGAGCCGGGCGCCCAACGCCGTCGATCGGGCGGATGCTACGCCGAGGTCCTTTTCGAAACCACGGGCTTCGACCTGCGAGAGCGGGAAGTTCGAGCACTTCTTTGCGGCGCGTGTGCGGATGGACGGCGGCTGGACCGGCACGGCGCTAGGCGGATCGTCCGCAAGGTCGCCCGCCGTGCCAGGATTACCAAGGCCGTCACCCGGTCACGGCCGCAGACAGAACTCCCCTTGCCGGCGATCCGATGCGTACTTGTCGGTGACGTACCGCATCTCAAGGCAAACGCGAACCGCACAATAGGTGCGCCAGCGGCTCCTTTGCACGCGACCAGTGTTGCCCGCAGAACTGGCGGTTCGGATTCGCTGATCAGCGGCGATGGCCTGCCCGGGATCGCCAGCCTGGACCGGCCAAAGACACGCGCTACCCGGAGGCCAGGTGGTCAAGGGCGCCGGCCATGCTGGGACGGCCATCGGCTGCGGACATCGTCCAGGTGACGAACTTGGTCAGTCCCATGTACGGCTTGAGCGAGATCATCAGCTGGACGTGCGGAGGAGTGCGCATGAACTCCCGGAGCGCAGTGTTGTCTGTCCAGACCAACAGGGTCCAGTAGTCGCGGGCCAGCGGTCTGGCCCGTAGCGTGTAGCCGATCAGGCCGTCTGCGGTGGCCAGCTGCTTGCGCACCGCGGCGACTGCTCGGAAGAAGCGCACCGTGCCGGTGATCCGCTTGAGCGGCAGGTGGGAGGCCATGACCAGGTAGCCGGTTCCGGGTTCCATCTCCGCGCGGGCTGTCCAGGGCAGGTCAGGCATGGCTCCGAACCTATCAGCGGGACGAACCGGCCGGCGCGCGGGCCAGCCGATCTGGCCGGCTGCGCGGCCAAGACCGGCGAGGCAGCCACGCCGATTGGGGTGCTCGGCGCACTGGCCCGCGGGGCGCCAGGGTCCGATCGATCTTGGTGCTGGTGTCGGTGCCGTCCGCTACCGTGCGGGTATCGGTGAACGAGCGGAGCAGGCGATGGCAGGACGTACGGCCGAGTTCGAGGTCCTGGGCCCGTGGTCGCTGCAGACCAGCCGACGGTTCTGGGAAGGCTTCACCCCAGCGGCGCTGGCAGGCGGGTCGGCCGGGCCGGGGCTGCGCACGGTGTTCTGTGCCGAGGGTGACTGGCGCCGTGCCGAAGCAGTGGTGACCCAGGCCGGGGATACCGCGTGCGTGGACCTGGCGGGCGACGGTGATCTTGATGCCGCCGCGGCGCAGGTGTGCCGGTTCCTGGCGCTGGACGTCGACGGGCGCGGCTGGCCGGAGATGGGCCGCCAGGACCCGGTGATAGCCGATCCGCAAGCGCGGTTGCCCGGGCCGCGGCCATGCGGTTTCCATTCCCCCGATGAGGCCGCGGCGTGGTCGGTGCTGGCGCAGCGGCTGCGCATCGTGCAGGCCGCCCGGCTGCGCGCTGAGCTGATCGCCCGCCACGGCCAGGACGGCGCGTTCCCCCTGCCGCACACCCTGGCCCGGCTCGACCTGGAACTTGCGGGCCGTAGGAGTGAGTACCTGCGAGCGGTCGCCGAGGCAGCCCTGGATGGGCTGCTGGACGGGGCGGCGCTTCGCGCCGTGGACCCCGGCCAGGCCATCCAGCGCGTGCAGCAGGTCAAGGGGTTCGGCCCGTTCGCCGCCGAACTGGTCGTGGTCCGCGGCGCGAACGCCCCCGACGCGCTGCCCCGCCACGAACGCCGGCTGGACGCCGAGATCGCCGAGCGCTACGGCCCCGGCCGCTCCCTGGCCGAGGTCTCGCAGGCGTGGCGGCCTTACCGTACCTGGGCCGCCGTCCACCTGCGTGCGCTGCGCGAGCAGCGCACCGGCGAGATCGCCGGCCGCTGAGCCACCGCCCGCCCGTACACGCTCAGTGACCATGCCTTGAATCGCTGAGCTACGCTAACCGCCGATCTGGCCGCTTTCGAGCGCGGACTTTCTGCGGTTGCGGCCGCACATATCGGGCCGTTCCGTCGCGCCGGTACTGGCAGGCGCCTGCGGGTGCTCTGCGTGCCCTGAACCTGCGATCGCGGGCGTGCGCCTGGCGCGGTCGGCGGCAGATGGCCAGTTGTGCGCGACACTGGGTGGGCGGGTATCTCGATGGCACTGAAGGCCATGGGGATCCGGCCAGGGAGCGGAGGTTGGCGATGACGGCGATGGACCCTGTGCCAGCGGCTCCTTCCCCGCCCCCGGCGGAGGGGGACGCGCTTTACGACGCCCGCCGCGGCGTCTACTACGTCAAGCCGGTGCTGCGCGGCTGGCTGCACCTGCTGTCGTTCGGGGCGTCGCTGGTGCTGGGCACCTTGCTGGTGGCCAGCGCCCGCGGCGCGGTGCGGATCACGGCTGTGGCCATCTACGCGGCCAGCGTGAGCGCCCTGTTCGGGATGAGCGCGCTGTATCACCGCGGTACCTGGACGGCGGCGTGGAACCGGCGGCTGCAGCGCCTGGACCACACGATGATCTTCCTGCTCATCGCCGGCACCGCCACCCCCGCCTTCCTGCTGGCCACGTCCGGTACCTTCCGGCTGGCCTGCATGATCATGATGTGGGCACTGACCGTGACCGCGGCCGCGCTGCGCCTGGCCTGGATGGGCGCACCGGAGCTGGTGGCCGGCTCGACGTTCGTCGGGCTGGGCTGGGTCGCTGTGCTTGCGCTGCCGGGCGTGTGGATTCATGCCGGGGCGGCGGCCGGGGTCTTGATGCTCGCGGGCGGGCTGCTGTACACGGCCGGGGCATTGTGCTATCACCGGCGCTGGCCCGACCCGTACCCGGCCGTGTTCGGCTACCACGAGGTCTTTCACGCCTGTGTCTGCGCCGCCGCGGCGTGCCAGTACGCCGCGATAGCGCTGTTCATCCCGAGCCGGGGCTGACACGGGCTGGGCACGAGGCGGCAGGGCTCAGCGGAACGCGGTGCTGCCGGGTTACCACCTGGCCCCGGGCCGCGCGGCCCGGGGCCTGCCGCGGACCAGCCGGAAATCCCCCGCCGGCCACCCGGCCATCACCGCGGAACGGCTCCAGCGCCGGTACCCGGCGCCAGGCCCGGCGATCGCGCTGCGCCCGGGGTGATCGGCCCGGTCCGTCAGCCGGTGACCCTGACGTTCTCCGCCTGGGGCCCCTTCTGGCTCTGGGTGATGTCGAACTCGACCTTCTGGCCCTCCTCAAGGCTGCGGTAGCCGCCGCCGGTGATCGCGCTGAAATGCACGAAGACATCCGGACCGCCCTCGGCGGCGATGAAACCGTAGCCTTTGTCGCCGTTGAACCACTTCACCGTGCCCTGCGTCATCTTGACCTTCTCTGTCCTGGGCCCGGCGCCGCCACCACGTCGGGCAATCGCTCTGACCCAGCCTGTCACCCCGCACCCGGCGCAAGTGCACCGGGCGGCCCTGCGCGCGTGGCCGCCAGCAAGACCCGTGGTCCGCAGGGCCGCGCACCATCGATCCGAGCCCCTGTGCCGGGCAGTACCTGCTCTCATGCCTGGTCCGGGATCGCCTGCTCGGGCCTGGGCGAGGCCGACGCGGATGCGGTGATCGGAGCCGGTGGCCTGTTTCGCGCCCGGAGCGAGAAGTTTAATGGAAGCTTTTATGACTATGACGGCCGCCGAACCTGGCCGGGCGGCTGGAGGCGGCCGGGTTTTGCCGCCGAGGGTGAGGAGTGGCTGATGGTGGCCGAGATATCGGCGGTGCCGGCGCGGGTGGCGCTGCCGCCGGTGGTGCGGCTGCTGCGGGTGACCGACCCGGTCGGCGTAGGCCTGCTGATCGAGGTGCACGAGCGGGTCTTCGGCACTCCCGGCTGCGCCAGTCGCTGCTGGCCCAGTTGCGCGGCTGCCCGGTCGATGAACCTGGATCAGATCCGCGCGCTCCTCGGGCTCGAGCTCACCCCCTGGTGGCAGGCTTACCTCACGGTCGCGCTCATGTGCGGGCTGCGGCCCGGTGAGCTACTCGGCCTGCGCTGGGAAGACGTGGACTTCAAGGCAGGCGTGATCCGCGTGCGGAAACGCCTCAAGGCACTCCCCGACCCAGCGGCCGGGAAGCGGCAGCTCGTCCTTGAGACCCTGAAGACAGAGCGGTCCAAGCGCACGATCAGGATGCCCCAGCAGGTCGCCGCGGCCCTGCTTATCCTGCGCAAGGAGCAGGCCGCCACCAGGCTGAAGCTCGGCGCCGCCTATGACGTACGCCGCCTATCCATGGTGTTCGGCGACGGAGCCGGAGCCCCGAAGTGGCCCCAGGATGTCCGGCGCCACTTCAAGACGCTATGCGGCCGCGCCGGCGTCGGGACGGACTGGTCGCCCCGCGAGCGGCGGCACACGTTCGTGTCGGTGCTATCGGACTCCGGGGTGGACATCGAGCAGATCGCCGACGCCGTGGGCCACGTCAACTCGACGGTCACCAAGGCCGTGTACCGTCACCAGATCGCCGACGAGGTCACCTCCGTGGCGACAGCGATGGACACGATATTCGGCCACGCGAAAGGCTCCTGAGCGCCATAGGCTCCCTCAACGGCTCCCACACACTGCCGAAAAGGTCGGGTAGTTGGTCCGTGACCAGCGGAAACTACTTTATTGCCGCTATCCCATGTGCGGGTAGCGGTAGTCAGTTGGGGGCACGAAGAGTTCCTTGATGGCGCGGGCCGACACCCACCTGATCAGGTTGAAGACCGAGCCGGCCTTGTCGTCGGTGCCGCTCGCGCGCGCCCCGCCGAACGGCTGCTGGCCGACCACCGCGCCGGTGGGCTTGTCGTTGATGTAGAAGTTGCCCGCCGAGTACCTGAGCGCTTCGGCGGCCGCGGCGATGGCAGCGCGGTCCGTAGCCAGGATCGAGCCGGTCAGTGCGTAGGGCGCGACGTCCGCGGCCTGGGCGAGCATCTCGTCGTAGGCGGCGTCCGGGTAGACGTGCACGGCCAGGATCGGGCCGAAGTACTCGGTGCTGAACACCTCGTCGGCGGGGTCCTCGCACTGCAGCACGGTCGGCCGCACGAAAAAGCCCTCGGTGTCGTCGGCCCGGCCGCCGGCCAGGATCTGGATGGACGGGGTATTCCTGGCCCGGTCGAGCGCGGCGGCGTGCTTGGCGAACGCCCGCGCGTCGATGACCGCGCCCATGAACAGCGACAGGTCGGCGGCCACGTCGCCCATGGTCAGGCTCTGGACCTGGGCGATGAAGTCGTCGCGGGCCCGGTGCCAGAGCGACTCCGGCAGGTAGGCGCGAGAGGCCGCCGAGCACTTCTGGCCCTGGTACTCGAACGCGCCGCGGATCAGCGTGGCGCTGAGGCTGGCCGGGTCGGCGCTCGGGTGCGCGATCACGAAGTCCTTGCCGCCGGTCTCGCCGACCACCCGCGGGTAGTTCCGGTACCTGGCGATGTTCTCGCCCACGGTCCGCCACAGATGCTGGAACGTGGCGGTGGAGCCGGTGAAGTGGATGCCGGCCAGGTCGGGGTGGGTCAGCGCGACCTGGGACACCGCCTGCCCGTCCCCGGTGACCAGGTTGATCACCCCGGGCGGCAGCCCGGCCGCCTCGAGCACGCGCATGAGGTAGTGCGCGGAAAGCTGCTGGGTCGGCGACGGCTTCCACACCACCACGTTGCCGAGCAGCGCGGGCGCCGTCGGCAGGTTGCCGGCGATCGAGGTGAAGTTGAACGGGGTGATGGCCAGGACGAACCCCTCGATCGGGCGGTACTCCATCCGGTTCCACGTGCCGGGCACCGATTCGGGCTGCTCACTGAGGATCTTCCTGGCGTAATAGACGTTGTAGCGCCAGAAGTCGATCAGCTCGCAAGCCGCGTCGATCTCCGCCTGGTACGGGGACTTGGACTGGCCGAGGATGGTCGCGGCGTTCACCGTGGCGCGCCACGGCCCGGCGAGCAGTTCGGCCGCCTTGAGGAAGATCGCGGCCCGGTCCTCGAAGCTGAGCGCGCGCCAGCCGGGCGCCGCCTGCTTGGCCGCGTATATCGCCGCGGCCACGTCCATCTCGGTCGCGTTACCCAGCTGGCCGAGGATGTGTGCCTTGTTGTGCGGCTGGACCACGTCGATCCGGTCGCCGGTGGCCATCTGCTGGGCGCCGGCGATGGTCATGGTGAGTTCGGCCCGCTGGCCGGCGAGTTCCTTGATCTTGCTCTCCAGCGCGGCCCGCTCGTGGCTGCCTGGCTGGTACTGCCTGACCGGCTCGTTAACCGGCACAGGGGTCGTGGAGACGGCGTCCATCACGATCGCTCCCGGCGTTCGTCGCGTGTGCTGCGGATACCCGTATCGTGCCACGACCCGCCGGGTACCGGTCATTCGGCGCCGGTTCGGCGTCGGCCTGGCGCGGGCCTGTGCTGGCCTGTGCTGGCCCCTGGGCGGTCATTCGGCCAGGCAGGACAGCTCCTGGGTGGCGTACCAGCCGAGCTCGTGACCTTCGGCACCGTCCACGGCGAACTTGGCGTCATCGTCGCCCGCGTCGGCGGCGGGCAGGGCGTCAGCCGCGGCACGCACGTCGGCGCCTGCCTGCGCGTCGTCCACGTGTGCCGAGGCCAGGCGTTCTATCGGGATCGCCGCGCCGATCAGGACCCGGGCGGGCTCGTCGTCGCTTCCGTCCAGCATCACCTGTTCGGCCGGGATCTCGGCGGCGAGGACCACGCGGCGGGGCGGGGCGGCCGGGTGCTGGCCGAGCAGTCGCAGCGAGGCCCGGGCCGCCCCGGTCATCGCCACGTACTCGAGTTCCTCCTCGTCGCCGCTGGCGTACGCCTCGCGCAGCGCGGGCGTGACGGCGAACCCGGCCACCGGGCCTGGGCCTGGCCCTAGGCCTGGGCCGACGTGGCCGGACCGCAGGGCCTGGGCCATCGCCGGGAGCGTCGAAGGAAGGAACACGCGCATGGTGCCCCAGAGTCTGCCACAGCCGTCGAGACGTCAGCCAGGCGATTCGTCGCCGGCGACCGGTTCTGGCCGCGGCTGGTCTTGATCCGTCGGGCTGCTTTCGGCGTTTTCGCTGGTCAGGTTCGTTGGAACGGCTGGTGTGGTGGCGCTGGCGGGGTTAGCCGGAGTGACCGGCATGATGGCGCCGGTTGCGCTGACCGGGTGGGTTGCGGCGGCCGCGGTGAGGGCGGTGACCACAGTCGCGACGGCCTCGTCCAGCGGCACATGCTCCCAGAGCCGGACCACAGTCCAGCCGGCCAGGACCAGGGTCGCGTTGTTGACCCGGTCCCGCTCGACGTTCTTGATCAGCTTCGGGCCCCAGTACCATTCGTTCGCCCGCGGCTTGGACCCGTGCTCTGGGCAGGCGTGCCAGAAGCAGCCGTCCACGAAGACAGCCACCTTCCGCGCGGTGAACGCGATGTCCGGCCGAACCCTCCGGCCGCTGGCCAGGTCGAGCCGGTAATCCTTGCGATACCGGTAGCCGAGCCGGTGCAGGGCGTGCCGCAGCGCCAGTTCGGGCCTGGTGTCGGTCCGCCGGTTGGCCCTCATGTTCGCGGACCGGCCCTGGCTGGACGGATGCGGATAGTCCGCCACGCCTGACAGGCTAGCCCGGTCGTCACCGCCGCGCCCGTGCAGTTACCGCATCGTGTTGCCAGTGCGCGCTGCGCTGGGCCTCGTACCTGGTGTTTCGGCTCTCGCGCCCGATGCCGCGGATTTCGCGCCCGGTGCCGCGCGTCCGTCCTCGTCGGGCGAGAAGCCGAGCAGGTCCCGCAGCACCGCCACCGTCTGTGCGACCTCGATATGCTGCACGCCGGTCATGCCGCACGCCTCGGCCGCGGCTATGTTCGCCTCGATGTCGTCGATGAAGACACACTCACGCGGTTCCAGGCCCAGGATTCTGGCTGTGTGCAGGAAGATTTCCTGCTCCGGCTTGCGCATACCGCACTCGCCGGAGATCACTACGGCGTCGAACAAGTCCGGGAAGTCCGCGCGCGGATACTCATCGCACCCCCAGGAGTTGGACAGCAGCGCGGTCCGCAGCCCGGCGCCACGCAGCGCGCGGATAATGTCGGACATGGCGGGGACCCGTGCACTGGCCGCGAACATGCGTTGCAGCAGCCCTTCGGCGACGACGGCTCTGCCGTCGATCCGGAGCAGTTGAGCGGCGAGGATCTGCTCGAACTCGGCCCCGGAACACTCTCCGCGCTCGAGCGCATGGATCGGGTTCGGGCTGCCGTTGGCGTCGTATGCTGCGGAAACCCACGAGCGCATCACGGTCCGGTAGCTGTTCCAGTCGATGCCGTCGGCCTGGATCCAGGCCTCGACTGTGGACAGGATCGGGGTCGTCAGCACCCCGCCCCAGTCCGTGATGACACCCCGAAATTCCGTACCATTAATCACAATAACAATTTTAGGCGCCTATTCGTCTAATCGGGGAACGCCGCTTGTCGGGTTCGTGAAGGGTCAGTAACCAGGCAGAACGCCGAAATGTCGGCGGGCTGAGGTACAAACGAGTCCAGCCGGAGCCTGATGCGAACGCGGCCGCCAAGGGGCGTTCGCGCCGTTCGCATTCTCCGGACCCGGGAGGCGGAACATGCCGTCGAGGACCCTCACGCCCGCCCCGCTCGCCACCGCTGGCCAGGACACTGTGCCCGAACCGCCCAGCCCGTCCGGGGCGGCCTCGGATGCGCGAGGACCGGCTGCGGCGGAGGTGCCGGGCCCCACCGCGGCGGAGACGCGAGGACCGGCTGCGGCGGAGGTGCCGGGCCCCACCGCGGCGGAGACGCGAGGACCGGCTGCGGCGGAGGTGCCGGGCCCCACCGCGGCGGAGGTGCCGGCCGGTTGGTCTGGACTGCGGCTCATCGAGGTCCCGGCGGGCTGGCCACCCTATGACTGTGAAACCCACGGCGCCGCGTGCCAGGCAGCCCGTTCGGCGTGCCAGGCGAACTCCTGTGTCAGCGGTCAGGCTGCGGACGTTGCCGAACCGTCAGCCGGTCCGTCCCTACCACCCAAGCTGCCCGGGCCGGCCGGGCCGGGTCCGCGGTCGGCGCAGTCCCCGGCGGCAAGCCGGAATCCGGCTTTCGGTGCCGCCATCGGTCCTGGCGTCCCCGCAGCGCGGGCTGATACTGCGGTCCGCGGTGGCGCCGTCGACCATGGTGCCGCGTGGCCCGTGCGATTCGCCCAGGTGATGATCGAGGTCCTGGCGGGCTCCCGCTCGCCGCGGCAGCTCGTCCCCTGGACGACCGAGCCCGTCCGCGCGCAGATCGATCTCCTCACCCAGACGCTCCCCTCGGAACAGCGGCCCAGGATCAGGCGCATCATGCCGTCACGGCCTGCGGCGGAGGTGGTCGAGATGACCGTGGTGGTCAGCTTCGGTCCGCGATCACGCGCCCTGGCCATGCGCTTCGAGCACCTGCCCGCGCGTCAGCCCGCCCTCGGCCGTCCCGGGCGCCCGGCGCACTGGCTCTGCACCGAATTCGAGGCCGGCTAACCGCGGGCGAGACCAGCGTGACCGCAGCATCTCCGGACCGCGGTTAGCAAGCCTCCTCGGACCCGTCCCAACAGGCCCGTTGACCTCATCGTTCACTCACACCACACGTCGGGCTGTAGCTTAACAGCAACGATGTGGCATCGATGCTGCTCCAGCGACATCAATGTGGCATCGTTGTCGTTCCCGCAGCGGGTGCAGACACGGATCCGGGGCCAACGAGGGCAGGATGCCGGGGCCTGCGGGGCTCATGAAAGCAGTGTAAAGCTGGCGCTCATGCGTCCGGGCGCGTCCGGGGGTCGCCGTGGCAGCGCTTGTACTTGCGGCCGGAACCGCAGGGGCACGGGTCGTTGCGGCCGACGCGGGCGAACTCGTCGGGCATCGCCGGGCCCTCGCTATGTTCCACGTGCGCGCCGCCGTCGACGGACGGGGCCGAGTAGTGCAGTTGCTGCGGCCGGCGCGGGGCGAGCCCGGCCGGGATCGGCCCACTCTGTCCCTCGGGCGCGTTCCCTGGCCGCCGGGCGTGGGCGCCGCTGCCGGCCCGGCCGTCTCGCTTGGGCGTCTGCGCGCCGCTGGCCCGGCCGTCTCGTTTGGGCGTCTGCGCGCCGCTGGCCCGGCCGTCCCGCTTGCGTGCCGCGGTCCCGCCCTCGGCACCGCGGCCATCGCCGGCCCGGCCTGCCGCGCCGGCACGGGCGCGAGCGCCGCCCTGCGCGCCGCCCCCACGACGCGCGGCCTGGCCGGGCGCACCGCCGGAAGCGGCACCATCAGAAACACCGTTACCAGAGGTATCGGCACCACCAGGAGCGCCGGCACCACCAGGAACGACCTCGCCGGGAACGACGCCACCCGGAGCACCAGCAGGCGTGCCAGCAGGAGTGAGGCCAACGGACGGAACGGAGCCGGGCTCGGCCGTCTCCTCGACGATCGGGTTCTCCTGGACCTGAACTTCCAGGTTGTACAGGTGCCCGACGGACTCTTCCTTGATCCCCTCCATCATGGAGCCGAACATGTCGTAGCCCTCGCGCTGATACTCGATCAGCGGGTCGCGCTGCCCGTAGCCGCGCAGGCCGATGCCCTCGCGCAGGTAGTCCATCTCGTACAGGTGCTCGCGCCACTTCCGGTCGAGCACGGACAGCACCACCCGGCGCTCGACCTCACGCATGACTTCCGAACCGAACTCCTGCTCACGCCGCTCGTACGCGGCCTGCGCGTCGGCGATCACCGCCTCGGTGATGAACTCGGTGGTGAGCCCGGCGCGGTCGCCGCCCGCATCCTCGATCACGTCGTCGATCGTGAGGCTGATCGGGTACAGCTGGCGGAAGGCCCGCCAGAGCTTGTCCAGGTCCCACTCCTCGGGATACCCCTCGCCGGTGGCGCCCTGGACGTAGCCGGCGGTGACCTCGTCGACCATCTCGCGGATCTGCTCGTGCAGGTCGGCGCCCTCCAGCACCTTGCGGCGCTCGCCGTAGATCACCTGGCGCTGCCGGTTGAGCACGTCGTCGTACTTCAGGACGTCCTTGCGGATCTCGAAGTTCTGCTGCTCGACCTGGGTCTGCGCCGACCTGATGGCCCGGGTCACGACCTTGGACTCGACCGGCACGTCCGGCGGGATGTTCAGCCGCTCCATGATGGCGCCGACCCGCTCGGAGTTGAACATCCGCATCAGGTCGTCTTCCAGCGACAGGTAGAAGCGGCTCTCGCCCGGGTCGCCCTGGCGCCCGGACCGGCCGCGGAGCTGGTTGTCGATGCGGCGCGACTCGTGCCGCTCGGTGCCGAGCACATACAGGCCGCCGGCGGCCACGACCTCCTCGTGCTCCTCGGCCACCGCGCGCTGGGCCTTGGCCACCGCCTCCGGCCAGGCCATCTCATAGTCCTCCGGCGTTTCCACCGGGGACAGGCCGCGCTGGTGCAGCTCGACGTCGGCGATGAACTCGGGGTTGCCGCCGAGCATGATGTCGGTGCCGCGGCCGGCCATGTTGGTGGCCACGGTGACCGCGCCGCGCCGCCCGGCCTGGGCCACGATCACCGCCTCACGCTCGTGGTACTTGGCGTTCAGCACCTCGTGCGGCACCCCGCGCCGCTTGAGCATCCTGGACAGGATCTCGGACTTCTCCACGCTGGTGGTGCCGACCAGGACCGGCTGCCCGGCCTGGTGCCGCTCGACGATGTCCTCGACGCACGCCTCGAACTTGGCCTGGGCCGTCTGGTAGATGACGTCGGCCTGGTCGTCGCGGATCATCGGCTTGTTGGTCGGGATCGGGACCACGCCGAGCTTGTAGATCTGGTGGAACTCGTTGGCCTCGGTCATGGCCGTGCCGGTCATGCCGGCCAGCTTGTCGTAGAGCCGGAAGTAGTTCTGCAGGGTGATGGTGGCGAGGGTCTGGTTCTCGTCCTTGATCGCCACGCCTTCCTTGGCCTCGATGGCCTGATGCATGCCCTCGTTGTAGCGCCTGCCGTGCAGGATGCGGCCGGTGAACTCGTCCACGATCAGGATCTCGCCGTTCATCACGACGTAGTCCTTGTCTTTCTTGTACAGCTCCTTGGCCTTGATGGAGTTGTTCAGGAAGCTGACCAGGGGCGTGTTGACCGGGTCGTAGAGGTTGTCGATGCCGAGCCAGTCCTCGACCTTCTGGACGCCCGTCTCCAGGATGCCGACGGTCTTCTTCTTCTCGTCGACCTCGTAGTCCCCGTCGCCGTCCTCGCCGCGGCGCAGCCGGGGCGCGATCTTGGCGAACTCCTGGTACCAGCGCGGGCTCTGCTCGGCCGGCCCGCTGATGATCAGCGGCGTCCGCGCCTCGTCGATCAGGATCGAGTCCACCTCGTCGACGATCGCGTAGTGGTGGCCGCGCTGCACGCAGTCCTCGATCTGCCAGGCCATGTTGTCGCGCAGGTAGTCGAAGCCGAACTCGTTGTTGGTGCCGTAGGTGATGTCGGCGGCGTACTGCTTGCGCCGCACGGCCGGGTCCATCTCCGCCAGGATCACGCCCACTTCGAGGCCGAGGAAGCGGTGCACCCGGCCCATCCACTCGGAGTCGCGCTTGGCCAGGTAGTCGTTGACCGTGACGACGTGCACGCCGGTCCCGGCCACTGCGTTCAGGTAGGCCGGGAACACGCCGGTGAGCGTCTTGCCCTCACCGGTCCTCATCTCCGCGATGTTGCCCAGGTGCAGCGCCGCGGCGCCCATCAGCTGGACGTCGAAGGCCCGCTGGCCGAGGGTACGCTTGGCGGCCTCGCGCACCGTGGCGAAGGCCTCGGGGAGCAGCTCGTCCAGCGTCTCGCCGTCCGCGTATCGCTGCCGGAACTCATCGGTCATGGCGTACAGCTCGGCATCGCTCATCGCCACGAAGTCGTCTTCGATGGAGTTGATCTGCTCGCTGATCCGCTTCAGCTTGCGCAGGATCCTGCCTTCGCCCGCGCGAAGGACGCTATCGATGATCGGTGGCACTGCTCGTCGCGCTCCTCGCGGATCGTCTTATCTCACAATATGGCCGGCGGCCGTAACCGGTTCCGTTCACCGCCCCAACATGCCATCGTAGGCGAGATGGGACACAGAACCGAGTCGCGCTGTTGACCCCGCGGGCCCGCGGGGTCAACAGCGGGGCCGGCTGGTGCTCAGTCTCGCACTTCGGAGGAGAATAATAGGAGCGTTGACGAGGAGAGGAGCTGCCCAGTGGCCGAGCAGTCGGCATCGGAGACCATGGCGGACGTGGCGGCCCAGGGGGTGCACGATCCCGCCACGCAGGCCGATGCGCCGTACGGGCACGAGGCGCACCACGGCCGCCCCGCCTCCTGGGTGACGACCGGCGTCGTCGTCGTCGGCTTTATCCTCGGCGGGATCGCGCTGTGCATCGGCCCGTCCTGGGTGCTTTTCTGGATCGGCTGCGGGGTCGTGGTCCTCGGCACCATCATCGGCGCGGCAGTGCACATCTTCGACGACTGGTACTAAGGAGACGCGGGTTATCAACTCGCGGACTCGCTGGCTGCCCGCCCCGGCCCGCTCCCGCGGACAACCACGACATCGTGGACCAGAACCTGCGAAAGACGCATGTTACGGTCCACGATAACCTGGGCTGCGGGGCCTGAGCCGGATTTGATCCCGAACGGGCCGGGTTTCCCGCTCTCACCCATTCATCCTCCTTTACCTGGCCAGGCGTGATGCATGATGCATGCTGCGGCCGCGCCGCGGAATGTCGCAGGCGGCGGTTACGCTGTCGGCCATGGGTGCTCCCGCGGCTGAGGTGACGCTCTCGCCCGACGAGGTCCGCCGGATGACGCTGCGCGCGCAGGGGTTCCTGGGCGCGGCCTCGTGGCCCCGGTCCCGGGCCGGCGTCGCCGCCATGCTCCGCCGGGTCGGTGCCGTGCAACTGGACACGATCAGCGTGCTGGCGCGCTCGCACGAACTGGTCGCCTACGCGCGGCTCGGGCCGGTGCCCCGGCAGCAGGTCGAGCAGGCCTACTGGCACGCCGGCCAGCCCGGCGCCTTCGAGTACTGGGCGCACGCGGCCTGCGTGCTGCCGATCGAGCAGTGGCCGTACTTCGCCTTCCGCCGCCGCGCGCTGCGGGCCAGGGGCGTCCGCTGGCACCAGATCCACCAGGAGACCTGCGACAAGGTGCTGGCCCGGCTGCGCGCCGAAGGTCCGCTGACCGCGACCCAGCTGGGCGGGGCCAAGGCGGGCGGGCCGTGGTGGGACTGGTCCGAGGTCAAGATCGCGGTGGAGTGGCTGCTGGACACCGGCGAGGTCATCTGCGTGCGGCGGACCGGCTGGCGGCGGATCTACGACCTGCCCGAGCGGGTGCTGCCTGACGACCTGCTCGGCGCCGAACCATCCGACTCCGAGTGCCTCGCCTACCTGGCCGGGGTCACCGCCCGCGCTCTCGGCGTGGTCACCCAGGCGGACCTGGTCGAGTATCACCGGCTCAACTCCCTGACCAGCAAGACGGGCCAGCATACGTGGCTGATCGCCGACGCCGCGCTGGCGGCCGGCCTGATCCCGGTCGGGCTCGCGGGCACCTCGGTCCGGGGCGGAAAGGCCGGCGGCAGGGTCGGCAGGTGGGGCTGGGCCGACCCGGCGGCGCTGGCCGCCGAGGCGGCCGGACGGCGCGGGCGCCACCGGGTCACGCTGCTCTCGCCGTTCGACTCGCTGATCTGGGACCGCAAGCGGACCCGGCAGATGTTCGGCTTCGAGCACAGCCTGGAGGCGTACGTGCCGAAGCACAAGCGGGTGCACGGTTATTACACCATGCCGCTGCTCGCGGGCGGGCAGCTGGCGGGCCGGGTCGACCCGGCCAGGGAGGGCGGCACCCTGGTCGCCCGCAGGGCCTCGCTGGAACGTGCCAGCGCGGCCGAGCCGATGGCCCAGGCCCTGCGCGCGGCGGCCACCTGGGTCGGCTGCGACGACATCCGCCTGGAGCAGATCGAGCCCGCCAAGCACGCCTCCCGGCTGGCCGCCGCGCTCGCCCGGATCTAACCGAACTCGATCAGCTTCTGCCGGACGGCGATCATCACGGCCTCCATCCGGGAGTGGATCTGCAGCTTCTCCAGGATGTTCCTGACGTGGTTCTTCACCGTGTTCTCCGAGATGAACAGCTCCTTGGCGATGTCCCGGTTGTTCATGCCGCGGGCGACGAGCTTGAGCACCTCCATCTCGCGCTCGGTGAGCTTGGGCGCGGCGACGTGCTGCGCCTGCTCTTCCTCGGTGTCACGCTTGGCTAGCGTGGCGAACTCGGTGAGCAGCTTGCCCGCCATCGAGGGGTTGATCAGCGACTGGCCGCCGTGCACCGCGCGGACCGCATCGGCCACCTCGTCCAGCGGGATGTCCTTCAGCAGGTAGCCGCTAGCGCCGGCGCGGATCGCCTCGAACAGGTCCTCTTCCTCGTCGCTGATCGTCAGTATGACGATCTTCGCGCTCGGCGCGACCTCCTTGGTCGCCCGGCACGCCTCGATGCCGCTGCTCTTCGGCATCCGGATGTCCATGAGCACGACGTCGGGCAGCGACTCGCCCGCCACCGCCACCGCCTCGGCCCCGTCGCTGGCCTGACCGACCAGCTCGATGTCGTCCTCTTCGTTGAGGACCATCTCCAGGCCGCGCCGGAACAGCGCATGGTCGTCGGCGATCAGGACCCGGATGGGCTCCGGGCGCCCGGCGCCCGCCTCCCCATCCACTTTCGCTTGCCGCCGAGCAGCAGCCATCGCCGCGTCGCCCATGGCGCTCAACTTGGTCGCCTCCCTCGGGGAACGCCGCCCGCCTCCGCCTCACCAGGGCAGCCAGGCTGAGCTTGATCGCCCGCGTTCGTCATGTGATCAGACTCTTACCGACCCGGGGCCACGATGCAAGCCGGGCACGATCGTGCCCGGCTCGCATCGGGCCATCACGCTAGGGAATCCGGCCGGGAGAAGGCCGGAGAACTACTCCTCGACCAGGCGTATCACCCCGTAGTCATAGCCACGACGGCGGTAGACGACGCTGAAACGATCGCACTCGCGGTCATGGAACAGGTAGAAGTCGTGGCCGACCAGTTCCATCTCCAGCAGGGCCTGGTCGATGGTCATCGGGCTCGCGGCGTGCACCTTCTCGCGCAGGACCAGCGGGCCGTCGCCTTCCATCTGGATGGGCACGAGGCCGCTCTCGGGTTCGGCCTGGTCCAGGTCGTCACCCTCCGCCAGGTCGTCTTTCTCGCTGGCCCGCGGGCGGGTGGCGCCGCTGCCGTTGGCGGCCGCGTCCGGCCCGGCGATCGGCGCGCTGGCCAGCATGCCCGGCGACCGCACCGAGACGGTGTCCTTGACCTTGCGCCGGTCGGCGGCGCGGCGGAGCCTGGACTCGAGCTTGGCGAAGGCAAGGTCGAGCGCGGCGTACCTGTCGTCCGCGGCCGCCTCGGCCCGGATGGCGGGACCGCGGGATCGTATGGTCAGCTCGACACGCTCACGGCGATCGGACTGCCTCGGGTTGCGCTCCTCGGAGACCTCCACATCGATCCGGACCGCCTTCTGGTCCAGCTTCTCGAGCTTGGCCAGCTTGGCGGCGGCGTGCTGACGGAAACGTGCCGGGACGGTGATGTGGCGTCCCCTGACTACGACTTCCATCTCGATCCCCCTTCCAGTCCGATTGTGCCCAATCCGGTGGAGCTCGACCCGACTGGGCACTGTCTGAGTGAGGCGGGTGGCACCCGCCCGGCCAACCTGGTCTTCGACCCCACATTCGCCTGCTGAGGGGTTCGCGGCCAGTCTGTAGCCACTACTGCCCTTCTCCCTACCCGGGAGACTCGGTGTATCCCGTCGGGGCAGGACTTACTCCTAAGCCGCACCGTGATCGGTCGACGAGAAGTCGCCTTACGTGGGCCGTTTCGCCTGCGGCTGGCATCGGCTTGCCCGGCGTGGCGTCCCCGGAGGGAACCACGCCCGGCGCAACCACGGACCCGGGCGAGTGCCATGTCTGAACGCTAGCTCGCCGGAGCGCGAATGTCAGGAGGGAATTGTAGGCGATCAGCGACAAAAAGTAACATAACGACTGCATAACGTTGGAGCGGGAGGCGGCAGACATCAACGCGGGAAGCGGTCACGACTGCGCCGCGGCCGGGTACGGCGCCGGGAAGGCGGGATTCTGGCCGCCGTTGCCGAGCACCTGCCAGGGTCCCTCCAGGCCCGCCGAGACCTCGAGCTCATTGCCGGAAAGCCCGACCACCAGGGCGTTCTGGGCGCTGTTGGCGGTGATGGAGATCGCGCCTGGCAGCACGCCCGGGGACTGCGCGGCGGGCTGGCCGTCCACCGGAACCTCCCACAGCGTGGTCTTGCTGCCGGCGCCGTCGAGCACGAGCAGGTCGTCGGCGTCGTACCAGGTGAGCGCGATCGGGTTGGTGATATTGGGCCCCAGCCGCACGGCTGGACCGATGGACGTGCTGCTGGACGGGCTGGTCGGCTCGTCGGACGTGCCCGGGAACCGGTTGATGGCCGCGAGCTGGACCTGCGGACCTGACGCGCCCTGCACGATGGCGGCGACCCGCACGCCGTCTGGGGCGATGCTCAGGCCGAGAACCTTCCCCTCGAACGAGTTCTGGATCACGTGGCTGCTGCTGCCGTTGTTCTGCACCACCACCATGGTGGTGGTGCTGTTCTGGGTCACCCAGAGGTAGTCCCGGCGATCCCAGCCGATCGCGGTGACCCCCGGCATGGTCAGCGTGCTGGACGGCTTGGCCTGGCCCGCGGCCCATACCACGACCGATCTGCCGCCTGACGTGACGCCGGCTGCGTACCTGGTGTCGGGCGACACCGCCACCATGGACAACGGGGGAACGCCGTGCGGCGGGGGCGGCGGCGTGACCTTGCTGTGGACCAGCACGGAGGATCCGCAGGACGGGCTGATCGCGGCCACGCTGGTCTTGCTGAACACCGGCAGCTGGGAGCCGATGGAGCCGGTTATCACCTGGGACTCCGGCGCGCACCTGGACCAGGCCTGCCCGTTGCCCACGTAGTAGAAGGCCGGCGACGTCGCGGCCGGGTAGGGGTCCTTGCAGCTGTACATGGCCAGCTTCTGCGCCGGGCTCAGGCTCTGGCTCGTGCCGGGGCAGGGCGAGGCGGTCGGCGTCCACACCTTGCCGTTGGTCTCGAGCTGGACCGCCTGGATGTTCGGCGGGCCGGTCCGCTGGCCGGTCAGGGTCCAGACCAGTTGCGCCGAGATCTCCTCCAGGACGGTGTTGCTGGCGTTCGCTCCCGCCCCGGTGAGGTTCACCGTGGCGGTGGCGCCGTCGACGCCCACGTTGGCCTTGATCCCGCTGGGAAACTCGGTGACGGCGGGGGTCCCGCTCGCCAGCCAGCGCGTCTGCGGGTCGCTGAGGAGCGCCTGGACCAGGTTGTTCACCAGCGACGTCTGCAAGGTCCCGCTCGGCACGAAGACCGAGACGGGCACGAGCATCTGCCCGGTCGGGTCGAAGAAGTACAGGTCCTGCGGCCGGTAGACGTCGGAGAAGTCCGACTGGTTGAGCATCCGGAAGTTGGGCGCGTCGGCGATCCGCCATTGACCGCCGACCTTGATCAGCTTGAACGTCTGGTGCGCCTGCTGGGTCCCGCCGCTGCTCGGCTGGCCCCCGCCGCTGCTCGGCTGGGCCCCGACGTACTGGCCGGTCCCGTTGAACGACGTCCGCACCGCGCCGGTGACGTCCACCGTGGCCTGCCGGTTCCCCGGGCCGAAGTCGGCGGACCCGGGCAAGTTGACCTGGTTGACCACCGTCACCGACCAGCCCGGGTTCCACGCCCCGGCGGCCGCGCTGGTCAGGTACTGCCAGGCGACCTCCTTGTAGAGCGGGTAGCTGGCGCTCGCGTTCAGGAATCCCTGCACGATCTCGACCGGGCTCCAGCCCGGCTCGGGTCCGGCCGGGATCGCCCCGATGAACTCGCCCGCCTGCGTGGTGTCCTGCGGGGTGGCGCTGAACGTGCCCGGCGAGCCGCTGTTGGGCATGCCCACGCAGCCGGCCACGGACGCGGCCAGCGCGGCCACCAGGCCCGCGCGCCAGGCGCGGGCCAGCCACCGCCGCACGGGCCGCGTGCCGCCAGCCGGGGGGTGCCGGGGGGGCTGACGGGTTCGTCCCCCCGTGGCCAGCCCAGTCGGGGGGTGCCAGGGGGATCGTCCCCCCGGGGCCAGCTCAGCCATGCGCGGTCACCCCGGTGATCTCGCCCGCCGGGTAGGGGCTCGTGGTCAGGCTGGCGGCCATCTCCGCTTCGTCCGGGCCGAGCGGCAGCGGCGAGCCGGCGAGCTCCTGCCCGGCCGCCCGCGGCAGGGTCAGCCGGAACACCGAGCCCTGGCCGCGTTCTCCCCAGGCCTGCAGCCAGCCGCCGTGCAGCCGCGCGTCTTCCAGCGAGATGGCCAGGCCCAGGCCGGAGCCGCCGGTGGCGCGGGCCCGCGCCGGGTCGGCCCGCCAGAACCGGTCGAATACCTTCTGCTCCTCACCGGGCCGCAGCCCCACGCCGTAGTCCCGGACCGAGACGGCGACCGCGTCGCTGTCGATGGCCGTGGTGACCACCACGTCCTTGCCCTCGCCGTGCTCGACCGCGTTCACCAGGATGTTGCGCAGGATGCGCTCCACCCGGCGGCGGTCCGCCTCGGCGAAGCATCCGGTCGCGGGCAGCCTGAACTCGATCCGGCTGCCCCGGCGCTCGGCCAGTTGCTGGGCGTCGTCGGCGGAACGCCGCACCAGGTCGCACACGTCCACCAGTTCGGTGTCCAGGGTGGCCGCGCCCGCGTCGAACCTGCTGATCTCCAGCAGGTCGACGAGCAGCGTCTCGAACCGCTCCAGCTGGCTCTGCAGCAGTTCCACGGACCTGACGCCGGCCGGGTCGAGGTCCCCGCGGTCCTCGAAGAGCACGTCGGCGGCCATCTTGATGGTCGACAGCGGCGTGCGCAGCTCGTGCGACACGTCGGAGACGAACTGCCGCTGCACGTTGGAAAGCTCCTCGAGCTCGCGGAGCTTGCCCTGCAGGCTGGCCGCCATCTCGTTGAACGACGTCGCCAGCGCCGCGAGATCGTCCACGCCCAGCACCTGCATGCGCTCGCCCAGGTGACCGGCCGTCAGCCGCTGGGCCGCCTCGGCGGCGTGCCGCACCGGCAGCACCACCCACCGGGTCACCAGCGACGCGATCGCGGCCAGCAGCACGACGAGCGCGAGGCCCACGCCGACCAGGACGCGCTGCACCAGCATCAGCGTGGCCTGCTGGTTGGTGAACGGGAACACGTAGTACAGCTGGAAGTACGAGCTGAGCGGCACGCCGACGGCGAGGGCGGGCACCGATGCGCCCTGCCCGGAGTTGTAGACCAGCGTGGTCGGCTCGTAGTTCAGCGGGACCGTGCTCTGGTTGTCGAAGCGCTCGATCCGCTGGTGGGCGGCGACCTGGTTGATCAGCGTCGCCGGGATGGTCGAGCCGATGTTGACGTCGGTGTCGCCGACCCAGTGCACGATCGCGGGCTGGATGCCGGTCACCTGGATGAAGACCAGATAGCTGCCGGTGCTCCCGGCGGCCTGCTGCAGCAGCGCCCGGGCGGTGGTCCTGGCCACGCTGACCGCGGCCGGGGTGTCGCCGGGCCCGAACGGGCCGAGCACGTTGGCCTGCCCGATCGCGCTCGTCCGGCCGATCTTGACCTGCTCAAGCGCGGAGGTCTCCGCGTTGTTCAGCAGCCCGGCCGCGACCGACTGGAGCAGGAAGAAGCCGAGCACGGCGATGACCAGGGCGGACAGGACCAGGGTGGCCGAGACCACGCGCAGCTGGAGCGAACGGTGCCAGCGGAACTTGGCCCGCGCGACCACGCTGCGCTGCCACTGGCGGCCGACGCGCAGCCCGCGCTTGACCCGGGCCGGCAGCCGCCGGATGACGGCCCGGCCGAAAGACGACCGGCGGAAGGCAATGATCCAGTTACGCTGCCTGCCCAAGCGTGCCGTTGCCACCTTCATGAACCTGGGCTCAGCCAGGCCCCGCCTTGTAGCCGACACCGCGGACCGTCACGACGATCTCGGGGTGCTCGGGGTCCTTCTCGATCTTCGCGCGCAGCCGCTGGACGTGCACGTTGACCAGCCTGGTGTCGGCGGCGTGCCGGTAACCCCAGACCTGCTCGAGCAGGACCTCCCGGGTGAAGACCTGCCTCGGCTTGCGGGCCAGCGCCACCAGCAGGTCGAACTCCAGCGGGGTGAGGTTGAGCGTCTCACCGCCGCGCTTCACCGAATGCCCGGCCACGTCGATGACGAGGTCGCCGATCTGCAGCATCTCGGGCGCCGGCTCGTCGGTCCGGCGCAGCCTGGCCCGGACCCGGGCGACCAGTTCCTTGGACTTGAACGGCTTGACGATATAGTCGTCGGCGCCGGATTCGAGGCCGAGGACCACGTCCACGGTGTCCGTCTTAGCCGTCAGCATCACGATCGGCACCCCGGACTCGGCCCGGATCTGACGGCACACGTCGATCCCGTCCGAACCCGGGAGCATCAGGTCGAGCAGGACCAGATCGGGTCGCGATTCCCGGAATACCTCGATCGCCTTGTCGCCGTCGGAGACGAAAGTCGGCTCGAACCCCTCGCCGCGCAGCACGATCCCGAGCATCTCGGCGAGAGCGGCGTCGTCATCGACGACAAGCACACGTCCTTTCATGGGCCCCATCGTTCCATGTGATTGACTCTGCGTGGACGCAGGCTACCCCTACCTGCCGGGTGCGCGACACCGGTTCATGGATAGCTTTTCCGGCGGCCGGGTAGACCAAACCCATTCGTCCGGTGCCGCGGGGGCATACGTGACCGTTCTGGTCGGTACCTCGGGCTGGCAGTGCCGGGACTGGCGGGACGCGTTCTACCCGCCGGACGTCCGGCAACGACGCTGGCTCGAGTACTGCGCGGGCCAGTTCTGGGCCGGGCGGCCGGCCGGACCGGGGCGTGACACCCAGGCCGTTCGGCCCGAAAGGTCTTGACCCTCTTTTTGGCGCCCTCATTTGTCAGCGGCCGCGGCTAGAGTGCTGTCCATGGCAGCAGAGCCGTTGCGCAACAGCGTCGAGGCGGGCTGGGCCGAGGCCCTCGAGCCGGTGGCGGACCGGATCGCCGCGATGGGCGAGTTCCTCCGGGCCGAGATCGCCGCCGGGCGGCGGTACCTGCCCTCGGGCGAGAACGTGCTGCGGGCGTTCAAGCAGCCGTTCGCCGAGGTGCGGGTGCTCATCGTCGGCCAGGACCCCTACCCCACGCCGGGAAATCCGGTCGGCCTGAGCTTCTCGGTCGCGCCCGAGGTGCGGCGGCTGCCGCCGAGCCTGATCAACATCTTCACCGAGTACTCGGCCGACCTCGGCTATCCGAGGCCGGCGAACGGGGACCTGACCCCGTGGAGCGAGCGCGGCGTGCTGCTGCTCAACCGGGTACTCACGGTCCAGCCGGGCCGCCCTGGCTCGCACCGGGGCCAGGGCTGGGAGCAGGTGACCGAGCAGGCCATCCGGGCGCTGGCCGGGCGCGGGACGCCGCTGGTGGCGATTCTGTGGGGCCGCGACGCGCGGACGCTCGTGCCGCTGCTCGGCGACGTCCCGTGCATCGAATCGGCGCATCCGAGTCCTAATTCGGCTCATAACGGTTTTTTCGGCTCACATCCGTTCAGCCGCGCTAATCATCTCCTGGAGCAGCAGGGCGCCGAGCCGGTTGACTGGAAGCTGCCGTAGCCAGGCCACCTGGGCGGCACCGGAAAAGCCGCTTCGTAACTCCTGAGTGATAGGCTGTTTAACCTGCTTTCGGGGGCAGTCCTACCGGTCTTCAACGACCGCAGCTGAACACATCACAGGGGAATAACGCGTGGACGGGCGGGTACCGGCACAGTGGAACGCACGTATGTAGAGGCGGAGAAGGAACTCACGCAGATCGACAATCACCCAGAGCTAATTCACCAGCACTGGCTGAGCCGTAAACGACTCCTCGTCGCGAACGGGGCATTCACCGGTTACGCCACCGCGCTGGCGCTGGAGACCGGCCATGCGGACCGGACCTGGGCCATCTGGGCGGCCGTGGGCTACGGGGTGACGACGCTCATCATCTGGCTGACCAGGCACAAGAACGTGCCGCTCATCTGGCCCATGCTGGTGTCGCTGGCCGGGGCGCTGGCCGCGCCGGTGACCTGGCTCGTCACCCGCGTAGCGCCGACCCCTGAGGTACAGGTCATCTCGCGGTCGGCGACGCTGCTGCTGCAGCACGGCAGTCCGTACCTGCCGCAGGGGCAACTCGACACCTGGCTGTCATACAACCCGTACCTGCCGGTCATGGCGGTGTTCGGCCTGCCGCGGGCGCTGGGTGCGTCCGGTTTGTTCGGCGATCCCAGGCTGTGGCTCACCGCCGTGTCCATCGCGCTGATCGGGGCGGCGTTCACGGTCGCGGCGCCGCACCGGCACTGCGACCCGTGCCGGTACAATACCCTGCTGTCCACCGTCTTCTTCGCCGCGTCCCCGGTCATCGCGTTCCCGCTGGCGGTCGGGATCACCGACCCGCCGGTGATCGCGCTGATGTTCCTCACCCTGGCGCTGATCGCCCGCCCGTCGGGACTGCTGCGCGCGGCCGCGGCCCTCGGCGTCGCGTGCGCGATGAAGGCGACCGCCTGGCCGGCGGTCCCGGTCTTCACCGCGATGCTGGCGGCCCGGGACGGCACCCGGTCCGCCTGGCGCTTCGCCGGGGTCACGATCTTGGTGGCCGGGGTGCTCGCCGTCGCGCTGGCGCCCGCGGCGCTGGTCGACCCGTACGCATTCCTGCAGAACACCGTGCTGTTCCCGCTCGGCCTGAGCGCGCACAAGACGCCGGCGGCCAGCCCGCTACCCGGGCACCTGCTGGCCATGACCGGGATGGCGGGCCACTGGGCCGCGGTCGGCCTGCTGGTCGCGGCCGGGCTCGGCTTCGCCGTGTCGCTCATCGTCCGCCCGCCCGTCGACGCGCGGGCCGCGGCCTGGCGCCTCGCGCTCGGGCTCGCGGTGATGTTCACGCTGGCCCCGGCCACCCGGTGGGGCTACTTCGTCTACCCGATCGGGCTGGCCGGCTGGATGGTGCTGACCCGCCCGCCGTCCCCGGACGGCGCGGGCAGACGCGGGACGATCCCGGTCGCGGTGCCGGCGCAGGCCGGAAGCCGGGCCTGAGCCCGGCCGCCCGCCTGAGCCTGGTGGCCGCTTAGGAGCCGATGCGCCAGGACTCCCGGTAGGCCAGCTGCGCGGCGCTCGGCGTGTCGATCGAGGTGCCCGTGGTGGCGAGCACCAGGCTGGCGGCCTCGGCGTCGATGCCGGCCGGCACCTCGTGCACCCCGGCCGGGAGCTTGTCCCCCGTGTTGGACTGCACAGTGCCCGCCAGCCAGGCCAGGGCGAGCGCCTCGATGCCGAAGGCCAGGTCCATCACCTCGGGCGGATGCCCCTCGGCCGCGACCAGGTTCACCACCCGCCCCTCGGCCAGCAGCAGGACGGTCCGGCCGTCGCCGAGGTCGTAGGCGTCGACGTGCGGCCGCACGTCGTGGTGCACCGCGGTGGCCAGCCCGGCCAGCGCCCGCACGTCGATCTCCACGTCGAAGTGGCCCGCGTTGGCCAGGATCGCGCCGTCCCGCATCACCGCGAGATGGTCCGCGTTGATCACGTCGACCGAACCGGTAGCGGTGACGAACACCTCGCCGAGCGGCGCGGCCTGCGCCATCGGCAGCACCCGGAAGCCGCGCAGCGACGCGTCCAGGGCCCGCACCGGATCGACCTCGGTCACGATCACCTGGGCGCCGAAACCGCGGGCACGTTCGGCCACCCCGCGGCCGCTGGCCCCGAACCCCGCCACCACCACGGTCTTGCCCGCCAGCAGCGTGTTGGTGGCGCGCAGGATGCCGTCAATGGCCGACTGCCCGGTCCCGCAGGTGTTGTCCACCATCCGCTTGGTCGCGGTGTCGTTGGCCGCGATCACCGGGAAGGCCAGCGCACCCTCCGCGGCCATTCGGCGCAGCCTGATTACGCCCGTGGTGGTGGACTCGCAGCCGCCCATGACTCCGCGCAGCAGCGCCGGGACCTGAGTATGCATCGTGTTGACCAGGTCACCGCCGTCGTCGATGACCAGGTCGGGGGGTTTGGTGTTCAGGGCCAGCTCGATGTGGCGGTAATAGCCCTTGCGGTCGACCCCGGCCCGGGCGAAGACCGCGATGCCGTACCGGTCGGCGAGCGCCGCCGCGATGTCGTCCTGGGTGGACAACGGGTTGGACGCCGCCAGGGAGACGGCCGCGCCGCCCGCCCGCAGCAGCCGGACCAGCATCGCGGTCTCGGCCGTGATGTGCAGGCAGGCGGCGATGGCCAGCCCCTCGAAGGGCCGCTCCCGGTGGAACCGCGCGTGCAGCGCGGCGAGCAGGGGCATGGCCCGTTCGGCGTAACGGATGCGGGCGTCGCCGGTATCGGCGAGTCCCGCGTCGGCGATATCAGTAACGGTAGTGCTCCGACTTGTACGGGCCGTCGACGGGCACGCCGATGTAGTCCGCCTGCTCCTTGGTGAGCTGGCTGAGCCGGACGCCGAGCGCGTCCAGATGCAGCCGGGCTACCTTCTCATCCAGGTGCTTGGGCAGCGTGTACACCCCGGTCGGGTACTCGTCGGTCTTGGTGAACAGCTCGACCTGGGCGATCACCTGGTTGGTGAAGCTGTTGGACATGACGAAGCTCGGGTGCCCGGTCGCGTTGCCCAGGTTCAGCAGCCGCCCCTCGGACAGCACGATGATGCCGTGCCCGTCGGGGAAGGTCCACTCGTCGACCTGCGGCTTGATGATCGTCCGCTTGACGCCCGGGGTCCGGGCCAGCCCGGCCATGTCGATCTCGTTGTCGAAGTGGCCGATGTTCCCCACGATCGCCTGATGCTTCATCTGGGCCATGTGCCCCGCGGTGATCACGTCCCGGTTCCCGGTCGCGGTGACGAAGATGTCCGCCGTGTCCACCACGTCTTCCAGGGTGGCGACCTGGTAGCCGTCCATCGCCGCCTGCAGCGCGCAGATCGGGTCGATCTCGGTGACGATGACCCGGGCGCCCTGGCCGCGCAGGCTCTCCGCGCAGCCCTTGCCGACGTCGCCGTACCCGCAGACCACCGCGACCTTCCCGCCGATCAGCACGTCGGTGCCGCGCTTGATGCCGTCGATGAGCGAGTGGCGGCAGCCGTACTTGTTGTCGAACTTGGACTTGGTCACCGAGTCGTTGACGTTGATCGCCGGGAACAGCAGCGTGCCGGCCTTGGCCATGTCGTACAGCCGGTGCACGCCGGTGGTGGTCTCCTCGGTCACGCCTTTGATGCTCCGCGCGGCCCGGGTCCACTTGCCCGGGTGGTCGGCCAGGGAGTTCCGCAGCCGGTCCAGAATGATGACCCACTCCTCGGGGTCATCCTCGGCCGGGGAGGGGACCCCGCCGGCCTGCTCGTACTCGGCGCCCTTGTGCACCAGCAGGGTGGCATCCCCGCCGTCGTCCAGGATCATGTTCGGGCCGTCGCCGTCGGGCCAGGTCAGCGCCAGTTCGGTGCACTGCCAGTACTCCTCCAGCGTCTCGCCCTTCCAGGCGAACACCGGGATGCCCGTCGGGTCGTCCGGGGTGCCGTCCGGGCCGACCGCGACCGCGGCGGCGGCGTGATCCTGGGTGGAGAAGATGTTGCAGCTCGCCCAGCGGACCTGCGCGCCGAGCGCGGTCAGCGTCTCGATCAGCACCGCCGTCTGCACCGTCATGTGCAGGGACCCGGTGATGCGGGCGCCGCGCAGCGGCTGGCTGGGCGCGTACTCGGCCCGCACCGCCATCAGCCCGGGCATCTCGTGCTCGGCCAGCTGAATCTCTTTGCGCCCGAAGGCGGCGAGCGACAGGTCGGCAACCTGGTACGGAAGCTGATCCGCGGACATGCGTTTTCCCCCTAAGCTCTTTTCCGGCCGCTAAATTCTTTTCGGCCGAACGGGATGGGTGGCTCGTATCTGCTCACACGCTACGGGACCGCGGGCGGGTCGTGCACTTTTTCCTGGGTATTCTTGACACGAAATTGTTAGAATTGCTAGCCATGCGCATCTCGGAGGCCGCCAGGCGGCTCGGCACGTCGGCTCGCATGCTTCGCTACCGCGAGGATCTCGGCCTCCTGCCCCAGGTCCGCGACCCCCTGGCCAGCTCATCCTGGCCGCCCCGCCCCAGCGCGGGTGGCCCTGGTGGCCCTGGTGGCCTGGGTGGCCCTGGTGGCCCGGGCCGGTCGCAGGGTTTGGCGCACCGGCAGTTCAGCGAGGCGGACCTGGAGGCCGTGGCGGTGGCGCTCGAACTCGAGCGCCGCTACGACATCAGCCCCGCGTCGCTGGCGTTCGGCCTGCGGGTGCTGGCCGAGCCGGCGGTCCGGGCCTCCGTCGCCGACCTTGGCCGCCGCCTCGGCCGCATCCCCGCCACCCCGGGCCGGGCGCTGGACTTCGAGAAGGAACGCGCCCTCCGCCTGCTGTCCCGCGGCTGAGCCAGTGCGCGCACCGCAGCCCCGCGTCCGCGCACGGCTGAGGCGCCGCCGAGGACCGGAGCAACCCGCCGCCGCCGCCGACTGCCTTGCCGGACACCCCGTCAGCCTCACGCTCCCTGGGGCACCCCAATCGCGGGTTTGGGGTGCCAGCGGTGGCGGGGTTAGGGCCGAGGTGGCGGGGGGTTAGCGGGGTCGAGGGTGGCGGGGGTTTAGAGGTCGGGGGGTCGGAGTGGCGGGGGCGGGGTTTTCTGGGTTGCGGGGGGTTCTGGGGCCGTCGATGCCGGGTGGGATGGGCCCGTGGCTGCGCTCGACGGCGCGGATCGACGGGTCGGTGTGGTCGGCCTCGCGCGGGCGGTAGATGTCCGGCTCGAGGTAGATCGTCCTGGCGATGGGGACGGCGGCGCGGACGCGGCGTTCCGCGGCGTCGATGCCGGCCGTGATCTGCGCGGCGGAGTCGTTCTCGCGAACCGCGACCTTCGCGGCGACCAGCACCGAATCCGGGCTGATGTGCACGGTCCGCATATGGATGACCCGGACCAGCTCCGGGCCGTCCTCCAGCGCGGCGACGATCATCCGCTGCACGTCGGGGCTGGCAGACTCGCCGATCAGCAGGCTCTTCATCTCCACCGCCAGGATGGCCGCGGCCGCCGCGAGCAGCGCACCGATGGCCAGCGAGCCGACGCCGTCCCAGCGGCCGTCGTCGGTGAGTACGGACAGCCCCACGCCGGCGAACGCGAACGCCAGGCCGATCAGGGCGGCCGTGTCCTCCAGCAGGACCACGGGAAGCTCCGGCGCCTTGGACCGCCGGATGAAGGTGCCCCAGCTGCGGCCGCCGCGCACCTGGTTGGCCTCCTTGATCCCGGTGCGCAGCGAGAACCCCTCGAGCACGGCCGACAGGGCGAGGACCGCGAACGCTATCTCCGCGGAGTTGATGCGCTCCGGGTTGAGGATCTTGTGCACGCCGTCGTACACCGAGAAGGCGGCGCCCACGGTGAACAGCATGACCGACACCACGAAGCCGTAGAAGTACCGCTCCCGGCCGAAGCCGAACGGGTGCTCGTCCGACGCCGGCCGGCCGGACCGGCCGCGCCCCACCAGGAGCAGGACCTGGTTACCCGTGTCGGCGACCGAGTGCACCGATTCGGCCAGCATCGAGGCGGACCCGGTGAGCAGGAAGGCGACGAACTTGATCACCGCGATGCCGAGGTTGGCCGCGAACGCGGCCAGCACCGTCCTCATCTCGCGCCAGGAAACCCGCACCGGCGCTACTCGATCCGCTCCTGAAGATCCCGGATCGCCACGGTCTGGCCCGGGTCGATCCCGGACGCGATGGCCAGGTAGACGCTGGCGTAATCGCTCAGCTGGATGACGCCGGCCAGCCGCACCAGCGGATGCTCGCCGTCCATGGCCAGCTCGGAAAGGCCGACCCCGCGCTGCCCGGCGAGTTCGGTCACCGTGGCCCGCTGCGCGCCGACCCGCGCGTCCTCGCCGGGGTCGGTGATCAGCACCAGCCGCAGCGCGGTGAAGCCATTGGGCGGCTCGGGCTCGTCGTAGTCCAGGTCCCACTCGTCGGGGATGTCGTCCGGGGCGCTCAGCGGCGAGCGCGGCTCCTGCGGGGCCGGGGCGGACAGCCGGGACGAGCGCGGGGCGAACGGCCCGTCGAACGCGCCGACCTGGCTGTGCGCCGCCTCGGGCAGCACCCCGGCGATCGCCGGGTACTTAGCGGTCTCGCTGAGCTGGCTGGCGAACCGCCGCGCCGCGACCCCGCTCAGCGCGGACGTGCCCCAGACCAGCGGCAGCGCGCCGACCAGGTCCAGGGCCAGTGATTTACCCGGGTTGACGAACGACTCGCTGGCGGGCCGGCACTGGTGGGAGACCTCCTCCAGACGGCTGGCCGCGAGCTCGTAGACGTCCGGGCCGATCCGGGTTACGCCCAGCCGTTCGGCCATCATCAGCAGCGGGATGGCCACCGCCCACAGCATGGAGCGGGGCTGTGCCAGCGGGCCGGGCGAGACGACCGGCACGAACGGGGCGCGGGCCTGCTCGGCGATCCGGTGCAGCGGGGATCCTCCGGCCCCCACGGCGGCCAGCCGGCAGCCGCGCCTGGCCGCCTCGGTCGCGACCGCCAGCGTCTCCGGCGTGGCGCCGGAGACCGACACCGCCAGGACCGCGTCGGCCGCGCCGACCCAGCCGGGTAGCCGCCCGGCCGGCGCGGGCACCACCTGGACCGGGCTGGCCAGCCCGGTCAGCGCGGCGAGCATCTCGCCTGCCAGGGCAGAACCGCCCGCGCCCGCCACCACGATGGCCCGCGGCCTGGCGTCCGGGGTGAAGGCCGACAGGTCGCTCTCCGCGCCCGACCGCAGCGCGGTGCGCACCTGGGCCGCGGCCGACGCCACCTGTCGCAGCATGTCCCCGGGGTCGGCCGCCTCGATCACGTCGGGGGTGTCGAGCCGGTCCGCGGCCAGGACGAACTCGGCTCCGCCCCAGCCGTCCAGGTCATCGCTCATGCGCGGGGCTGCTCGCCGGGGCGCCTGGCCTCCTCGACCAGCAGCACCGGGATGTCGTCCCGGACCGGGTAGGCCAGGCCGCAGGTGGTGCTGGTACACACCAGCTCGCTGGCGCCGGAGTCGACGCGCAGCGGGGCGTGGCATTCCGGGCAGGCCAGGATGTCGAGCAGCCAGCCGTCGATCTGCATGGAATCTCCTTTACGCGGTGGCCCTGACCACGCCGAGCACCTCGTCTCGCAGGGCGGCCATGGTGGCTTCGGTGTCCGCCTCGACGTTCAGCCGGAGCAGCGGCTCGGTGTTGGACGGCCGCAGGTTGAACCACCAGGCTCCGGCGCTGACGGTGAGACCGTCGAGATCGTCTGTGCTGACCCCGGGCCGGCTGGCGAAGGCCTGCCTGACCCGTTCGGTCGACGCGGCCTGGTCGGCCACCTCGGAGTTGATCTCGCCGCTGGCGACGTACCTGGCGTACGCGGCGAGCAGCCGGGACAGCGGGGCCGGCTGCTCGCCCAGGGCGGCCAGCGCGTGCAGCGCGGCGAGCATGCCAGAATCGGCGAACCAGAAGTCCCTGAAGTAGAAGTGCCCCGAGTGCTCGCCGCCGAACACCGCGTTCGCCTGGGCCATTTTTGCCTTGATGAACGAGTGACCCACCCGGGTGCGCACCGGCACGCCGCCGGCCGCGGCGACGATCTCCGGCACGGCGCGCGACGTGATCAGGTTGTGGATGATCGTCGCACCCGGCTCGCGGGCCAGTTCCCTGGTCGCGATCAGCGCGGTGAGCACCGAGGGCGAGACGATCGCACCGCGCTCGTCTACCACGAAGCACCGGTCGGCGTCGCCGTCGAAGGCCAGCCCGATGTCGGCGTGGTGCTCGGTCACCGCGCGCTGCAGGTCACGCAGGTTGGCCGGCTCGATCGGGTTGGCCTCGTGGTTCGGGAACGTGCCGTCGAGGGTGAAGTAGAGCGGGATCAGGGTGATCGGCAGGCCGTCGAAGACCTTCGGCACGGTGTGGCCTGCCATCCCGTTGCCGGCGTCCACGGCGACGGTGAGCGGCCTGATCGAGGAGATGTCGACGAGCTTCCTCAGGTGGTCGGCGTACCCCGGGAGCAGGTCCCGCGGGGTGACGGTGCCGGGGCGCGGGGCAGGAACCATGCCCCGTTCGGCCCAATCTTTGATCTCCGCCAGGCCGGAGGAGATCCCTATCGGCTTCGCTCCGGCCCGGCAGAGCTTGATGCCGTTGTACCGGGACGGGTTGTGGCTGGCGGTGATCATCGCGCCGGGCACGCCCAGGTCGCCGCTGGCGTAGTAGAGCATGTCGGTCGAGCCGAGGCCGCCGGCCACCACATCGGCCCGCTGCGACGCCGCGCCGCGGCCGAACGCGTCCGCCAGCGGGGCCGAGGAAGTGCGCATGTCGTGCATGGTCACGATGGTCCCGGCGCCGGTCACCCGGGCGAACGCCGCGCCGAGCGCTTCCGCCGTGTCCTCGTCAAGCTGGTCGGGCACGACCCCCCTGATGTCGTACGCCTTGACGATGCTTGCCAGATCACCCAATGCGGGACCTGCCTCCCGATCGCGGCCGATGCCGCGGGAATTACGCCGACGGCACTGCCGAGCCTATCGGTCTTGCGGCGGTCCCGAGCGCAGCACCCGGAGGTGACCCCGGCGGCCGACCTCGACCCCCTGGCCGACGGGCTCCTTTTCCGCCGGTACCCGCGGCTGCACCTCCATCACCGCGTTGGCCAGCGCTTCCAGGTCATCGGCACGGTCCTGGACCGGATCGGTGGGCAGCCGCACCACGTCCCAGCCGCGCGGCGCGGTCAGCCGGGCAGCGTGCTTCTCGCACAGGTCATAGCAGTGCGGCTCCACGTACGCCGCCAGCGGGCCGAGGACCGCGGTGGAGTCGCGGTACACATAGGTCAGGGTGTAAACGGGCGGATGCTTGCATGCGGTGCGCGAGCAGCAACGGGAACCCACCAGCCCACCTCGCTCACATCACCCTCGGGACCCGGGACCCGGGACGGCGTTCGGATACAACCGTGACGGTATCTGTCCGCGGGCGGTAACGCCACCACCCGCGCTCTGCGCCGCGATCGTGTCGTGCTCCGCGCGCCTGGTCCGGTCGGCGCCGGGCCGCGAGCACCAGGTCAGCCCGCCGCAGGCCGGGAGCGCTATCCGGAGTGCGTCGTGATCGGATACGCTCGGTGACTATGCAGAGCGGCGATGGCGTCCGCGGTCCCGGCGTCCGGCCGCGGCGGCGCGACCGGCACGGCCGCGGGCTGCGGGGCCGCCTGGTGCCGCCGGGCGTCCCGCTGTACCGGAGCCGGTCCCAGCAGTTCGACGACCTGGTGCTCGAGGCGGTTGCCCGGCTGGAGCAGCGCTGGGAGACCGAGCTTTCCGACGTGGAATTCGCCGTCCAGGAAGTCCCCGACGCCGACGTCGAGGACGAAGGCGTGCCGCTGGCCACCGTCGTCCGCGGCTCGCCGGACACCAGCGACCCGGGGAACCCGGCCGCCGGGCCCCGGATCGTGCTGTTCCGGCGGCCGCTGCTTGCCCGGGCCGAGGACGAGGACGAGCTCAGCGAACTGATCTTCGACGTGGTGGTGGAGGAGTTCGCCGAGATCCTGGGGGTGGACCCGGAGGTCATCGACCCCGGCTACGGCGCCCTCGGCTGACCCGGTCGCCGTCAGGGGGAGATCGCGTCGTAGGAGCCTCGGACGGGAGGAAGGCTGATGGTGGCCAGGGCGCTGGCGGCCGGCATGATGGAGACGATGGTGCTCCGGCCCTGCGTCTCCACCCGGGCGGCGTAGACCGGGCCTGATCCGGCCAGCGGCGTGATGACCAGGGCGAACGCCGACCCGTGCTGAGCCCCGCGCGGCGCCGTGACCGGCGCGGCCAGGGTGTGGCCGGCCTTGACCGGCACGACCTCGCTGCTGGTCACGCCCTGGCTGGCACTGCCCTGGGCGCTGGCCGGGGCGATCTCGGTCAGCCGGACCCGGGCCGGGCCGCCCGGCGCGGACAGCAGGACCGACGCGGACATCCCCGACCCGCTGGTGTTCCCCGCGACGACGGCCTGCTCGCTGATGGGCGCCGCGGCGGCGGTGATGGCGCCGGCGCCGCTGCCGGGCACCACCACGGCGGCGGCGACCGGCACATTCGAGGTGATTTCCAGCGCGGCCGCCGTGCCGCCGAGGGGCGTGAGCGCCGTGTCGGAGGCCGACTCTCCCGGTAGCTCGACCGGCTGCGAGCCGAACGGGCGATAGTGTCCCTGCGGCGTGATCGCGACCACGTTCACCCTGGCGCTCGTGGTCCCGGGCACGGCCAGGACGAGCCCCGCGGCGCTGCCCGACGGCGGCACGCCCGGGATCACCAGCCGGGTGGACGGCGCGGCCGCGCTGGGCAGCCAGCTGACGGCGCCGCCGTGGGGCGAGACCGCGGAGACGTCGGCCGCCACCCGGCCGATGCTGGTGCGCACCTCGACGGCGACCACGCTGGACTGGCTGGCCATGGCGGAGAGCGATTCGGCCACGGTCTGGTGCGGCGGGACCGTGATCCCGGTGTCGCTGCCCGCCTGGGCCTGGCCGGCGTCGGTGATGACGCCGACGTCTACGCTCGCGGCCAGCGAGTCGATGTTCATCAGGTCGAGCTGGATCTGCGACGCGCCGTTCTGCTGGCCGGGACCCAGGAACCAGGTGTCCGAACTGGGCTCGGCGCAGCGCACGCTGCCGAGGCCCGGACTCTGCGCTAGTTCGGCCTCCATAGCCCGGGCCATGCTGCCGGTGGCGGACACCGACCAGCCCAGGGCCACCGGGGTGCCCTTCTTGCCCTTGCTCGAGTTCGTGCTGGTGCCGGCCGGCACGGTCAGCAGGGACAGCACGCCGGGACTCTGCACCCGGAGCGGCGCGGTCGGGCGCACCGCCTGGCCGGCCGGCGGCAGTGCGGTCAGCTCGGCCTGAGCCTGGTTGCCCGCGGTTGCCGGTCCTTGGTCCGCGGCGGTGATCAGCGCGACCGGGCCTGAGCCGTTGCCCGGCGCGGGCGGGCAGGCGCGGGCCGCGGAAATCACCGTCACCGGCCGGATCACGGCCGCGGCCCGGCCCGGGTTCGATGCCGCGGGATGGCTCAGCTCGGCGACGCCGCCGATGGCGGCGAGCGCCACCAGGACCATCGTGGCCGGCACCAGCCGAGCGGCCCTCACGACGGGTCACCGCCATCCTCGGAGCCGCCCCGCCGTCGCCGGGACGGCTTGCCGTGCCGGGCCGCGTGCTGGCCGCCGCGGCCGGGCCTGGAGGCGAAACCCGGCGCGGCCCCGGAGCCGGAGCCGACGCCCGCCAGGGCGCCGACGCGGGTGTCGTCCGCGCTCGCGGCGTCCGCGCTCGCGGCGGCCGCGTCGGTCGCCGCCGATCTGGTGCCGGGGAGGGCGAGCGCCAACGCCACGAACAAGGCGGCGGCCTCGCAGCTGAGGCTGACGTTCCTGGCGGTCTCGTTGCGGGCGAGGACCAGGTGACCCCCATCCGGCGGAAGCACGAAGCCCTGAGCCCAGCCGTCGACCGGCGCCGCCAGCGGCGTCAGCGGCTTCCCGTTGAGGGTGGCGGACCAGCCACCCGCGGCCTCGGCCAGCACCAGCGTGCCCGAGGTGCCCGGGGCCAGGACAGCGTTCACGCCGACCGGCCCGGAGGGGACGGGGACCACGGTGCCGTCCGGCGTGAGGACGCGGACGCGTGCCACCGTCCCGGAGACCTGCCACAGGTCATAGGAGGGCGCCCGGGTCAGCGGCTCCAGGCCGGCCCCCGCGTCGAGCTGGGCGGCCAGCGCCTGGCCGACCGGAGCGGGCAGCAGCACGTAACCGATGTCGAACTCGCTCAGCGCCTGGCCGGTGTCCCCGGCGTCGCCGCCGCCCGCGGCCGCCAGGGAAGCGACGACGCGGTCCAGTGCGTGGGCGGAGGCGGTGGTCTCGGCCAGTTCGGGCTGGCCGAGTACCGGGTCGCTGTCACGCAGGACGGCGTAGCTGAGCGTCCCTGCCTCCTCGCGGAGCACCAGCGTTCTGGCCCGGTCGGGGCCGGCCGACGCCGCCGCCACGAAGGGAGGCAGGATCGGCGGGGGCGCCGCGGCTATCGGACCGCCGAGCCCGTCCGCCAGCCAGTAGCCGACCGCCAGGGCCGGGGCGGAGGCCACCGCGGCCAGGCCGGCCATGGTGGCGAGGAAACGCCCGACGGTGCCGAGCCGCCCCGTACCGGGCTCCCCGGCCCGGCGCAGGGCGTCGGCTATCGCCTCGATCAGCGGCGTGGCCGCCAGCAGCAGGCCGGCCGCGGCAATCGCCATCGCGAGGCCGGGCCAGGCGGTGACGGCCGCGCCGCCCTGCGCGGGCGTCACCAGGACCCGGCTTACCATCAGGGCCGTGACCAGCCCGCCCAGCGCGATGCTCCATCCGGCGTACACCAGGACACGACGCCGGCGGGCGAACAGCGCGCAGAACGCGGGCAGCACCAACCCGGCGGTGATCCAGGCCGGCGGCAGGCCGGGGCCGCCCGGGCTGAGCAGCAGCAGCGACTCCGGCCGCAGATCGGCCGCGGCGAGCCCGGGCCGGAGCAGGCCCGCCTCGGCGAAGAACGCGGACGGGCTGGTGACCAGGCGGAAGATCCACGGCATGAGCAGGACGGCCGGGACCACGGCGATGATGGCGGCGTTGACGGCGAATGCCCGAGCAGGCGGGTCTCCCCCGGCCCCGGTGGTGCGGGTGCGCGGGCCGAGCCAGAGCCAGACTGCCGTCGCGGCGAACGCGGCGATCGCCGCGACCGGCCAGGCCAGCGGCACGAAGGCGGCCGTGATCGCGGTCAGCAGCGCGACCGCCCAAGCCGCACGGCGCGCCGCCTGCGGGGGCCCGGCCAGCATCTGGCCGACGGTCGCACCGATCAGCGGGAGCAGCACGAAGGCGACCGCGGTGCCGATCCGGCCGGCCGCCACCGCACCCGTCGCCACCGGGAGCAGCGCGTAGCTGGCCGCGATCCAGATCCTCGCAGCCGGGACCGGCGTGAGGCGGCGGGTGGCCAGGAACGCCGTGGCCCCGGCCAGCGGCACGCAGCCGAGCAGCAACACGTCCGTGGCCAGCCAGGGCTTGCCGCCGAACAGGGTGGCCAGGGCGGCCATCACGGCGATGTACGGCGGGGCGCTCGCGGCGGAGCCGATGCCCGTGCTGTGGTAGCCCGCCAGGTACTCGTGCCACAGGCTGCTCGCGCCGCCCCAGGCCGGCACCAGCGCCCCGCCGCCGAATACGGCCGACCCCGAGAGCACCGAGGCGGTCAGCGACCGCTCCGCGACCAGCGCCACCACGGTCAGGCCGGCGAAGAGCAGCACGCCTGGGCTGGTCAGCACGCACCGCGCGACCGAATCGGCGGCGGGTAGCGGCAGGTCGTCACCGGGCTCCACCACCGCGTGGTGCAGGCCGCCGCTGTCGTAACCGGAGCCGCGGGGCAGCAGGCCCGCGGCCGATTCGGCCACGCGGCGCAGCGTCCGGGCGCGCGGCAACTGGCCACGCAGCACCGCGTAGCCGTGCGTGCGGTGACCGGCCCGGCGGCGGCGCTCGCGCCGCAGTAGCAGCAGGTGGCGCAGCAGCCAGGCCAGCGCGCCAAGGTGCGCCGCCGCCTTCCGCTGCTGCTTGGTGAGCAGGAAGTAGGCCGCGCGCGCCAGCGATCCGGTCAGGCAGCCGCCCAGCACCGTGAGCATGGGCCACAGCGGCAGGTTGACCGCGAACATGTACAGCGCGCTGCGCCGGTCCAGCAGGCGCGGATGGCCGCTGTTCGCGGGCGTCTTGCGGATCTGCCTGGCGGCGAGCTCGCGGTGGTACACCACCGCGTCTGTGATCACCCGCACCTCGAAGCCGGCCGCGTGCGCCCGCCAGCAGAAGTCGATGTCGTCGCGGAACAGGGGCAGGTTGGGGTCGAAACCGCCGAGCTGGTCCCACACGTCGCGGCGGACCAGCATCCCGGCCGAGCTGACCGCCAGCACGGCCCGGCTGCCGTCGTGCTGACCCTGGTCGATCTCACCCGGCTCGACCCCGGTGAGGCGCCGTCCCGCCCGGTCGGTGGTGATGCCCGCCTCGCGCACCACGCGCCGGTCCGACAGGTCTTTCAGCTTCGGGCCGAGGACCGCCACCGTGGTGCTGCGGCCGACCGCGAAGAGCAGCTGCTCCAGGGCGTCGGCGGCGGGTTCGCAATCGTCGTGCAGCAGCCAGATCCACTCGGTGCCTGCGACCTCGGAGGCGGCCCGGCGGGCCGTCCGGCGGTGCAGTGCGCTGGCCACCGCGGCACCGAACCCGGTGTCCGGATCCACGCCGAAGACGGCGTCCTGGCCGAGCAGTTCGGCCAGGACGGCTCCGCTGCGATCCCGGCTGCCGGTGTCCACCCCGACGACGTGACGCACCGGATGCGTCTGCTCGCGCACCGCCTGGACGAGTCCCGGCAGCAGCCGCGCGGCGTCGTGGGCCACGACCACGGCGGTGACAACGTGACGGTGAGGCTCTGCGTTCTGTGACAAGGGTCCTGTCTGATGGCCTGGGCGGTAGCGCCTCGCGCGGCTACCCGCCCGGCAAGAGCGCGTGGACTGCGTGTACGACAACCCCCGGTGCTCACGCAGGACTAAAGATACACAGCCCGGCTTCACCCAGTGAGGCAAACGAGTTGAGCGGGATCGAACAGGATCGGACGGGATCACGTCCGGCCGGCTAGACCGCCTGGCGCTTGAGGCGGCGTCTTTCGCGTTCTGACATGCCGCCCCAGATGCCGAACCGCTCGTCGTGCTCGAGCGCGTATTCCAGGCACTCGGCCCGGACCTCGCAACTGCGACACACCCGCTTAGCCTCTCGGGTCGAGCCTCCCTTTTCCGGGAAGAACGCCTCCGGATCTGTCTGTGCGCACAGCGCCCGGTCCTGCCAGCCGATCTCGTCAGCATCATCTGGGCTGACGAAGACCTGCGCCAGCGGGACGATGACCTCAGTCACAGCGCTTCCTCCCTCCCCACTCGGAGCCCCCGGCCTCGCCCCGCTGCCGCGAAGGCGAGAATCACATCAATGAAATTACACCCGCGTGTCTTGCTTCGAGTCAAGCGGAAAAGGTGATAGAAGTCCCTCGGTTATCCAAGATATGCCATAAATTACATAATGTGATTAAGTCGCTACAAATTGCGACTTAAGTTGTGACGCGCTGGCATCGGCGGTCACTCTCGCCACGAGCGAGCCCGGATGGGCGCGGACCCGTCCGGGGCGGGGTCCGCGCGGCCTGAGACACTTTACAGTTATGCGCATCACAGTGCTCGCGGGCGGCGTGGGCGCCGCCCGCTTCCTCCGCGGCCTGAAGCGAGCCGCGCCCGATGCCGATATCACCGTCATCGGGAACACCGGCGACGACATCACCCTGTTCGGCCTGCGGGTCTGCCCGGACCTGGACACCGTGATGTACACGCTGGGCGGCGGCATCAACGAGGAGCAGGGCTGGGGCCGGGCCGCGGAGACCTTCAGCATCCGGGCGGAACTGGCCGCGTACGGCGCGAGCCCGGACTGGTTCACGCTCGGCGACCGCGACTTCGCCACCCACATCCTGCGCAGTCAGCTGCTGGCGGCCGGCCAGCCGCTGTCCGCCGTCACTCAGGAGCTGTGCCGGCGGTGGCGGCCCGGGATCCGGCTGCTGCCGATGTCCGACAACCCGGTCGAGACCCACGTCGTGCTCCAGGCCCCCGGGAGGGATCGTCCCCCCCGGAGCCAACAGGGTGCCGGGCGGCGCGTGGTCCACTTCCAGGAGTGGTGGGTACGAATGCACGCCGAGACGCCGGCCGCGGAAATCATCGCGTCCGGCGCGGCGCAGGCCCGGCCCGCCCCTGGCGTGCTCGACGCCATCGGCGCGGCCAACGTGGTCCTGTTCCCGCCGTCCAACCCGGTGGTCAGCATCGGCACCATCCTGGCCGTCCCGGGCATCGCGGCGGCGGCCGCGGCCAAGACCGTGGTGGGGGTGTCGCCCATCATCGGCGGCTCGCCGGTGCGCGGGATGGCCGACGCCTGCCTGGCCGCGATCGGGGTGCAGACCACGGCCGCGGCGGTCGCCGCGCACTACGGGCCCGAGCTGATCGACGGCTGGCTGGTCGACGACCAGGACAAGGCGGCCGCTGACGACCCGGCCCTGGCCGGCATCGAGGTGCGGGCGCTGCCACTGCTCATGCGCGACCTGCCCGCCACCACGGCGATCGCCCGCGCCGCGCTCGACTTGGCCCGGGAGCTGACGTGACGGCCGCGGCCGATCCGGTCACCGTCACGCCGGTCACCGGGCTGCCCGAGATCACCGCGGGCGCCGACCTGGCGGCACTCATCGCCAACGCGGGAGCGGACCTGCGCACGGGCGACATCCTCGTCATCACCTCGAAGATCGTGAGCAAGGCTGAAGGCCGGGTGGTCGCCGCCACGCGGGAGCGGGCCGTCGAGGCGGAGACGGTGCGGGTGGTCGCCCGGCGCGGCGCCACCACGATCGCGCAGACCCGGCACGGCCTGGTCCTGGCGGCGGCCGGGGTGGACGAGTCCAACACCGCCCCGGGCACCGTCGTGCTGCTGCCCGAGGACCCGGACGAGTCGGCCCGCCGGATCCGCAAGGCGCTGCACCACCGCACCGGCCTGAACCTCGGCGTGATCGTCACCGACACGATGGGCCGGCCATGGCGGGCCGGGCAGACCGACAACGCCATCGGCGTGGCCGGCCTGAACCCGGTGCGGGACCACCGCGGCGAGACCGACACGTTCGGCAACATTCTCGAGGTCACGATGGCCGCGGTCGCCGACGAGATCGCTTCGGCCGCGGACCTGGTCAAGGGCAAGGCGCGGCACGTCCCGGTGGCGGTGGTGCGCGGGCTGGCCGGGCTCGTCACCGAACCGGACGGGCCGGGCGCGCGCGCCATCATCAGATCCGCCGACGAGGACATGTTCCGGTTCGGGTCGGCGGACGTGCCGCTGGCCCGGCGGACCATCCGCGCCTTCACCGCCGAACCCGTCGACGCCGGCCCGGTCCGCCGCGCCGTCGCCACCGCGCTGACCGCGCCCGCGCCGCACCACAGCCAGCCGTGGCGGTTCGCCATTGCCGAAACGGCCGCGGTCCGGACTCGGCTGCTCGACGCGATGCGCGCGGCCTGGACCGCCGACCTGCGCCGGGACGGGTTCACCGAGGAGCAGATCACCCGCAGGCTGCGTCGCGGTGACGTGCTGCGGCACGCGCCGCTGATCGTCGTGCCCTGCCTGGTCGCCGACGCGGCGCACGACTACCCCGACGAGCGGCGTTCGGCCGCCGAGCAGGCCATGTTCACCGTGTCGATGGGCGCCGCGGTGCAGAACCTGCTGATCGCCCTGGCCGTCGACGGGCTCGGCTCGGCGTGGATCTCCAGCACCCTGTTCTGCCAGGACGTAGCGGCCGGGGCGATGGACCTGCCACCCGGCTGGCGACCGATGGGCGCGATCGCGGTCGGCCACCCCGCCGAGCAGGCCAGGTCCCGCCCGCCGCGTGACCCGGCGGACTTCATCCTGACGCGGTGAGGAGAGGCAGGCCCGAACGCACCGACGCGCAAACGCCGTCGGTGGCGGCCGCGGCGGACCGCCGCTCCGTCGGCACCTCGCCGTAGGTGGTGGTGCGCTGGCGCAGCGGGCGGCCGAGCGGCTCGGCGATCGCGCGGAGCCCGCTGATCGTCTTGTAGGAACCGTGCTCCGCGCCGGCCATCCGGCTGATGGTCTCCTCCATGAGCGTGCCGCCGAGGTCGTTGGCGCCGCCGCGGAGCACGTCGCGGCAGCCCTCATCGCCGAGCTTGACCCAGGAACACTGGATCGAGTCGATCGCCCCGTGCAGCAGCAACCGGGACACCGCGTGCACCGCCCGGTTCTCCCGCCTGGTCGGCCCCGGCCGGGCCAGGCCGGCCAGGTAGATCGGGGCATTCTCGTGGATGAACGGCAGCAGCACGAACTCGGTGAAGCCTCCGGTCCGCTCCTGGACGGAGCGGATCACCCGGAGGTGGCCGATCCAGTGCGCGGGCGTGTCCACGTGCCCGTACATCATCGTGGCCGAGGTCGGCAGGCCTAGATCATGCGCCGTGCTGATCACCTCGATCCACACCGAGGCCGGCAGCTTGCCCTTGGTCAGCACCCAGCGCACCTCGTCGTCGAGGATCTCCGCCGCCGTCCCCGGCAGCGAGTTCACGCCCGCCTCCTTGGCCCGGACCAGCCACTCCCGGATCGGCAACCCGGTCCGCGACGCGCCGTTCACCACCTCCATCGGAGAGAACGCATGAACGTGAAGATCCGGACGTCGCCGCTTGACTTCGGAAGCGATTTCGAAATACGCTGTTCCTGGCAGATCGGGATGGATGCCTCCTTGCATACACACCTCAGTGGCACCGGCATCCCAGGCTTCGGCGGCCCGGTCGCCGATCTGCTGTAGCGAGAGCGTGTAGGCGTCGGCGTCGGTACGGCGCTGCGCGAACGCGCAGAACCGGCAGCCGGTGTAGCAGACGTTGGTGAAGTTGATGTTGCGCGTGACGACGTAGGTGACGTCGTCGCCCATCACCTCGCGGCGCAGCGCGTCGGCGATCCCGGCCAGCGCCTCAAGGTCGGCCCCGTCCGCGGCCAGCAGGGCGAGGGCCTGATCGTCGGTGAGGGCGGCCGGGTTACGTTCGGCCTGGCGGAGCGCGGCGGCGAGCTCTCCGGGACGCAGCACGGCGGGCGCGCCCGGGATGGCGGGGGCGTCTGGCGTGACGGGGGCGTCTGGCGTGACGGGGGCGCCCGGGGCGGCGGAGCTCGGAGCGGGCGCCGGGGCACGCACGCCACTCCGTTCGGCAATCTCGTCCCAGTCGCCGTAGACCTCGGCGAAGTCCTCCCGGCGGTCATGGGTGCGGCCGGCGGTGTCGATGGTGACGTGCAGGTCCGTGCGGCCCGACTCTTCCTGGCCCCAGCCGCCGTCGGGTTCCTGCCACGGCAGGCCGCGCGGCGCGGCGCCCTCGGCGGCCAGGCCGGTGGCCGGGTCGGCCAGCGCGGCCACGTGCCGGGCCAGCCGCGGGTCCAGCCACGGCTCGCGCAGGTAGGGCGGGTAGATGGTGAGGCGCTCGCGCAGCGTGAAGCCCGCGTCGGCGGTGTGCGCCGCGAGTTCGTCGATGGCCGGCCACGGGCGCTCGGGGTTCACGTGGTCCGGGGTCAGCGGGGAGACGCCGCCCCAGTCGTCGATGCCGGCCCGCAGGATCAGGTCGTACTGCGCGCCGACCAGGTTCGGCGGCGCCTGGATGCGGGCCTTGGCGCCGAGGATGAGGCGGGCGGTGGCGATCGTGGCGGCCAGGTCCTCCAGTTCGGCGTCGGGCACGTCGCGCATCTTGGTGTCCGGCTTGGCCCGGAAGTTCTGCACGATGACTTCCTGGACGCCGCCGTACTCGCGGGCGACCTTCCTGATGGCGAAGACCGACTCGGCGCGTTCGGCGAGGGTCTCGCCGATGCCGATGAGGATTCCGGTGGTGAACGGGACGTTGCTGCGGCCGGCGTCCTCGAGCACGCGCAGCCGGACCACGGGATCCTTGTCCGGGCTGCCGAAGTGCGGTCCGCCCTTCTCGGTGAACAGCCGTTGCGCCGTCGTCTCCAGCATCATGCCCATAGACGGCGCGACCGGCTTGAGGCGCTGCAAGTCCTGCCAGGACAGCACGCCCGGGTTGAGGTGCGGCAGCAGGCCCGTCTCCTCGAGCACCCGGATCGCCATGGCCCGCAGGTAGGACAGCGTGTCGTCGTAACCGTGCGCGTCCAGCCAGTCCCTGGCCTGGCGCCAGCGGCCCTCCGGCTTGTCGCCCAGCGTGAACAGGGCCTCCTTGCAGCCGAGCGCCGCGCCCTGGCGGGCGATGGCGAGCACCTCGTCCGGTTCCAGGTACAGGCTGTGCAGCCGGTGCGGGACGGTGGCGAACGTACAGTAGCCGCAGCGGTCCCGGCACAGCCTGGTCAGCGGGATGAAGACCTTGCGCGAGTAGGTGATGATGCCCGGGCGCCCGGCGCCCTCGAGGCCCGCGTCGCGGGTGCGGCTGGCGTAGGCCAGCAGGGTGCGCAGGTCCCCGCCGCGCGCGTGCAGCAGGACCGTGGCCTCGTCCACGTCGAGCGGCTTGCCGTCCCGGGCCCGCGCCAGCGCCCGGCGCATGGCCGAGGCGGTCACGCCGTGAGACTCCCCGTTCCCGTCAGCCTCTCTGCCATCCTTCGGCCCTTCGGCCTCGCCGTTACCGGACCCGCCGCGGAAGTCGCTCATATTCGCACTTTACGCGGCAGGCCTCGCACGCCGACGCGGCCCCCGTTCCGGGGCTGGGAGTGAGGCTGGAGCTGGAGGCTGGCGGGTGGGGCTGGGCGCGGGGGCTACCTGGAAGGGCGCGGGCGTCCTGCGGGCGCTTAGAAGGCGCGGGGCTAGAAGGCGCGGTAGTCGCGGACGGGCATCCGCGGGCCACGGCGCGGCGGGCCGCTGCCGCCCAGCTCGATGAGCCTGGTCACCCGGTAGCGGTGCCCGGCGTACGGCGCGAGGAGCTCGAGCATCCCGGCGTCGTCGGTCTTGCGCCGGGCCAGCGTCCAGCCGACCATGTTCGGCAGGTGGTAGTCGCCCACCGAGACCGCGTCCGGGTCGCCCATGGCCCGCTGCCTGATCTCGGCCGAGGTCCAGGGGCCGATGCCGGACAGCGACCGCAGGCGGCGGTCCGCCTCGGCCGGCTCCAGGTTCAGCGTCTCCTCAAGCCGGGCTGCCACCGCCGCGGCGGCGATGATCGTCCGGGCGCGAACGCCCTCCACCCCGGCCCGGTGCCAGTCCCAGGTGGGAATGCGCGCCCAGGTTCGGGGCGGCGGGAACACCCGCAGGCCGGCGGGCGCGGGTCCCGGGGCGGGCGACCCGTACCGCAGCAGCAGGAACCGCCAGGCACGGTGGGCTTCGCGGCCGACCACCTTCTGCTCCAGGACCGCGGGCACCAGCGCCTCGAAGACCCGGCCGGTGCGCCCGACCCGCAGCCCCCCGAAGCGGAGCGCGAGCTCGCCGATCACCGGATGGCAGGCGGCGAACCCGGCCCGGTCGTCGTGGAAGCCGAGCTGGGCGGGCAGCATGTCCAGCAGCCAGCCCGCGCCGGGGCCCCAGGCCTGGGCGGTCACGACCGGGCCTTGAGCCGGACCCGGGCCCCAGGCCTGGGCGGTCACCCTCGGGCCAGGGTCCGGGCCACCGGCCGGACCCGCGGGCTGGCTGGCCCCGGCGACCGGGCCGCCGGGCTGGGACCGGCCCGGCGTGAGGGGCGGTCCCAGGGGGCGGCCCTGCACCCGCAACGTGGCCGGGCCGTCGGGGGTCAGGGACGTGCGCCAGACGGCGCCGGACCGGTCCAGGCGATAGGCGGGATCGCCGCCGCCGTGGCGATGCGGCGACAGGGTGAGCGGGACGTCGACCGGGAACGGCGCCTGCCACTCGCGGACCACGACCGGGTCGGCGGTCAGGGCCGGAGCCGCGGTCACGAGGCGTTACGCGTCGGAGGAGAAGCGGACCGAGGTCGGCTCGAGCCGGGTGCCGGGCCACACCCGGATGCCCCGGGTCAGCTCGTTGCCCGCGCCGATGTAGGCGCCGTCTCCGATGACCGCGTCGTCGAGCACGGCGCCCGGCGCCACGATGGCGCCGCGGCCGATGATCGAGTCGCGGACCACCGCGCCCTCCCCCACCATGGCGGAGTCGAACAGCACGCTGCCGAAGACCGTCGCCCCGGAGCCGACCGAGGCGCCGGCGCCGACCACGGTCCCGCCGGACACGTCGGCGCCGGCGGCGACCGTAGCGTCCGCGAGCAGCAGCGACGGCCCGGCCGGCCCGGGCACCGCCGGGCCGGGCAGCCGTCCGAGCACCAGGTCGCAGGAGCCGCGCACGAACGTCTGCGGCGTCCCGACGTCCAGCCAGTACGCCGTCTCGGGATAGCCCATCACGAGCTGGCCCGCCTCGATCAGGCCGGGGAACGTCTCCCGCTCCACCGAGACCCGGCGCCCGGCCGGGATCTGGTCGATGACGTCGCGGCGGAACACGTAGCAGCCGGCGTTGATCCGGTTGGTCACCGGGTTGGGCGTCTTCTCCAGGAAGGCGGTCACCCGGCCGGTCTCGTCGGTCGGCACGCAGCCGAACCGGGCCGGGTCCGGCACCTCGACCAGGTGCAGCGTCACCGCGGCGTCGGCCTTGATGTGCAGGTCGACCTGCGCGCTCAGGTCGTGGCCGGACAGGACGTCGGAGTTCAGCACCACCACCAGGCCGTCGCCGCCGCCGCGCAGCGACGACGCCGCGTTGCGGATCCCGCCCGCGGTGTCCAGCGGCACCGTCTCCTGGACGTAGTCGATGGACAGCCCGAACGCCGCGCCGTCCCCCAGCACCGCGGCGAACATGTCCGCCTTGTAGCAGGTCGCCAGCACGACGTGGGTGACGCCGCCCGCCGCCGCGCGGGCCAGCATATGCGCCAGGAACGGCACGCCGGCCGTGGGCAGCAGGGGCTTGGGCGCGGACAAGGTCAGCGGCCGCAGCCGGGTTCCCTGCCCCCCGACCAGGAGGATCGCCTCGAGCGGTTCACGCGACATGAAAGATGAGGTTACACGGCGCTCACGTCAGCCGCGGTCTGTTCGGCCGCGCGCCGGTAGCACGCCAGGTGCGCCTCGGCCGACGCCGCCCAGGTGAACTCCTGGGACCGGGCGTAGCCGGCCTCGCCGAGCGCCTCCCGCCGGGCGGCGTCGTCGAGCAGGGCGCGGAGGGCGTCGCGGATGTGATCGGAGTCGGGTTCGGTGTAGGCGACCGCCTCGCCCCCCACCTCAGGCAGTGAGGTGCAGTGCGTGGTCAGCACCGGGGCGCCGCACGCCATCGCCTCGAGCACCGGCAGCCCGAACCCCTCCCCGCGGCTCGGGAACGCCACCACCGTCGCCCCGCCCAGGAAGCCGGGCAGGTCGGAGAAGCGCAGGTAACCGGGGCGGATCAGGCGCAGGTGCGGCGGCACCGAGGCCACCGCCGCATCCACCTCATCGCTCCAGCCGCCGCCCCCGCCGAGCACCAGCGCGGGCGGGTTCTCCAGGTCGGCCACCGCCCCGGCCCAGCCGGTGATCAGCGACGCGACGTTCTTGCGCGGCTCGAGCAAGCCGAGGAAGGCCAGGTACGGCTGGCCGTGCAGGCCCAGCCGGTTGGACACCTGGTTGACCTGCTGCGGGTCGGGCCGGTGGAAGAGCCGGTGGTCGACGCCGTGGTAGGCCACGTCGATCTTGGTCGGGTCGGCGCCGAGCACCCGCTCGAGCTCGTCCCTGGTCGCCTTGGACGGCACGATGAGCCGGGCGGCGCGGCGCGCGGCGGTCCGGATGGCCGACTTGAAGAACATCGCGCCGACCGGGCTGTACAGCTCGGGCTCGGTGAAGAACGTGACGTCGTGCACGGTGACCACGGTGGGCCGGCCCGGCCGCAGCGGCATCGAGTAGTAGGGCACGTGAATGACGTCGGCGTTGACTTGCTGCGCCACCACCGGCAGCCCGCTCTGTTCCCAGGCCAGCCGGGCGGACCGGTGGGATAGCGCCGTCGGCCCGGCCACGACGCGCGCCCCCGGGGCGAGCCGCTCGTACCGTTCCTCGTCGGCCCGCTGGCAGACGACGGCCAGGTCCGCGCCGGCCACGTCGAGCGCGCCGATGAGCCCGTCAACGTACCGGCCGAGCGCCCCCCGGTCGGCTGGCACGTCGGTCGCATCGACTAGTACGCGAGGTGCCACGACCGCACTTGCTCCTTCCCTGGGCCACCCGGGCAGGCAGGCAACGCAGAGCTCGCGTCAACCGCATGGCCCCGGCACGCCTTCGAGGATGTCCCGTCAACTATGAAGCCTACGCCCTGCGCCAAGTCACCGGGCAGCCGTTCCCCCCTGGTGGGCCCCCGGGGCGCCCTGGCGTCGAGCACGGACAAGCACGATGGCCCCGCCGTCGCCCGGCGCGCCACGGTCCCAGCGGGCCACCAGCGGCGCCGCGGGCGCCGCCGCGTTGAACCCGTACTTGCCGCCGTAAGCCGAAAGGCCCAGGTACATGCGCTGCGCCCTGCGGCTCCTGAACTGGTACTCGTGCGCGATCACCTCCAGCCCGCGCGCGGCGAGCAGCGCGGTCAGCTCCTGGCGGGAATACGTCCGCTTCACCTGGTAGCGCTCGCAGTGCGCGGCGTACAGGCGGGGCCACCGCTGCGCCAGCGTCAGCGCGTCCGCGGACATGACCAACTCGCCGCCGGGGGCGAGCACCCGGGCCATCTCGTCCAGCGCGCGGGCGCCGTCGTCGAAGTGCTCGATGGCGCAGATGGACATCACCCGGTCGAAGCTGGCGTCGGCGAACGGCAGGCCGAGCGCGTCGCCCTCGATCAGCGCGGGCGGCGCGCTGAGCTGGCGGCCCCGTCTCAGCTTCGGGCCGGCCAGGTCGACCGAGACCGCCCAGGCCCCGCGCCCGCGCGCCCGGGCCGCCCAGTACCCGTCGCCGCCCGCCACGTCGAGCACCCGCAGGCCGCGCAGGTCCTCCCCCAGCCAGCGCAGCAGCGTTCCCGCTTCGCGATGCCGGCAGACGTGGACCTCATGCCCGGCAAAGGCGACTGCGTCAGCGAGATGCATGCAGGAAATCTATTAGCCGAACGGAGTGGGCGCGTGCACTTGCGCCGTCCGGGGCGTCAGCAGGAGGGGGCGGGATGGCCGGCTTTGAGGGCTTCCAGGTAGGTGACGGCCTGGTTGAGGGTGCTGACCCTGACCAGGCGCAGGCCCGCGGGCACGGCGCCCTTGGTGCCGGCGCAGTTCGACGCGGGGGTCAGGAAGATGGTGGCGCCGGCGTTGCGCGCGCCGACCATCTTCTGCTGGATGCCGCCGATGGCATCCACCTTCCCGCTGGCCTCGATCGCCCCGGTCCCGGCGATGAACTTGCCGCCGGTCAGGTTGTCACTCGTCAGCTTGTCGATGATGCCGAGGGCGAACATCATGCCGGCGCTCGGGCCGCCGATGTCACCCACGCTGATCTGCACCGTGAACGGGAACTTGTACTGCCCCCCGACCTGCACGCCCATCACCGGATGGCCCTCCGACTCCTCGGTGCCGACCTGCACCTGCCTGGTCTGGCCGGCCCTGGTGACGGTCACGTCCAGCAGGCTGCCCGCCGGGTGCGCGCGGATCAGCCGGGTCAGGCTGGCCTGGCCGGTCACCGGCTGGCCGTCCACGGCGGTGATCACGTCCCCCGCCTTGAGCACGCCGACCGCGGGGAAGCCCGGTTCGGTCTGCATCACCACCACCTCGGTGGTGTAGGGGATGTGCAGCTCGGTCAGCGCGGCGGCGGTCGCCGTCTGCTGCGAGCTGGTCATCTCCTGGGTGACCTGCTGCTGGGTCTGCTGCTGGGTCTGCCCGGCGGGGCATATCTCGCCCTCGGGCACAACCGCCTGGTGCGGGTTCAGCCACGCCACCAGGGCGGTGAAGATGTTGAACGTGTTGCCCTGGCAGCCCTGGTAGCTCACCGTCGTCAGGTTCAGGTGCCCGCTGGTGGGGTAGGACGGGTGGCCCGAGATCGTGATCAGCGGTTTCCCCGACGAGTCCTGGCCCAGCGTGTTCAGCGTCGGCCCGGGCCCCAGGATGACGTAAGGCACCGGGACGATCACGCTGACCGCGATCGCCACGGCCGTGCCGACGGCGGCGATGAGCAGCGTCAGGGAACGTCGGGACATGCTGTGCACACTACGCGCGGGAGCTGAACGTTTCCTCCGGTCACGGAGCGCCGACCCATCCGGCCGTGCCGTCGGTGAACCGCTGGTGCTTCCAGATCGGCACCGACGCCTTCAGCTCGTCGATCAGCGCGCGGCACGCCTCGAACGCCTCCGCCCGGTGCGGGCAGGCCGCGGCCACCACCACGGCCAGGTCGCCGACGGCCAGCTCACCCACGCGGTGCACCGCCGCCACGGCGATGACCGGGAACTTCTCCGCGATCACCGCGGCCACCCGGCGGAGTTCGGACTCGGCGGACGGGTGCGCGCTGTACGACAGCCCGGTGACCTCCTGGTCGTGATCACTGTCGCGGACCGCCCCGGCGAACAGCGCGATGCCGCCGGCCGCGGGATCCGCGACCGCGGCGCGGACCTCGTCGACGGACAGTTCGGTCTCGCGCACGGCGATCAGGCGGATGACGGTCACCTAGCAACGGTACCCGGTGGCGCGCCCCGCCCGGGCTGGCAGCGGGGTTAACGGGGCTCGCGCCGGGGCCGTTCGGCCGTTAAAAAGCGGGTGCGGACGGTCACGGGTCGGTGCGGTGGCGGCGGGCCCGGCGGACGATGGCGGCGGCGCCGATGACCGCGACCGTCGCCCCGGCGGCGGTGATCGTGGCCTCCTTGCGGGCGATCCGGCGGCCGGCCAGGGCGTGCCGGCCCTGGCGCTGGTCGAGCAGGACGCGCAGCGCCTCCTCGTTGCCGAACGCGGGGCGCCAGCCGGCCGCGCGCAGCGCGGCGCAGTCCACCACCCACGGGTAGACCACGTAGCGCAGGTCGATGGCCGGCGCCGGGGTCACCCCGACCCGGTGCAGCCGCTGCGCGGTACCGAAGGTCAGCCGGGCGGGCAGCTCGATGCTCTTCAGCCCGCTGATCCGCTCGACCTCGTCCTGTTCCAGCCAGCCGTCGCAGCCGACCGCGAAGTCGCCGTCGATCCGGCCGATCACGGTGAACTCGAGCGCGGCGACGAGGTCGTCGACATGGCAGAACTGCCAGCGGGGCGCGCAGCCCTTAACGGTGAGCAGGCGCGGCGCCTCGAAGTGCCGGGTGACCAGGGTGTCGACGGCCTCCCCGGCCAGGGCGGCGGGCCGCACCACCGTCACCGCCATGCCCGGGTTGGCCCGCGGCGAGCGGCGGGCGAGCTGCTCGATCTCCAGCAGGTCCCCGGCCACGCTGTTGTCGGTGTCCGCGGCGAGCGGCGCGTCCTCCGGCAGCGGCACCGGGTTGTCCGGGCGGGCGCCGTAGATCATGGCGCTGGTCACCAGCACCACGCGGCCGACCCGGCCGGCCGCGGCCGCGGTGAGCACGGTCTGCGCGCCGCGCACGTTGAAGGCCCGGCGCGCCCGGGCGCCGGAGTCGGGGGCCAGGTCGTGGTCGGCGTGCACCACGACGTCGGCGCCGGCCAGCCGCCCGGCCAGCGCCGGGTCGCGCACGTCGGCCACGCGCCAGGTCACGCCCGCGATGTCGCCCCGGTGATCGTCGATCGCGATGACCTTCTTGACGTCCGGCGACGCGGCCAGCCGGACGGTCAGCGCCCGCCCGATGCCGCGAGCCGCACCGGTAACCGCCACGACGGGCATAGGCTGACCATATGTGTCACCGCGCCTGGTGTCACTGCGCTCGTGGCGAACCGGCCGCCGGGCGTTTGTCACTGTGTGCTTCTCCCGAGATAACGTGACGGTCATGACCCTTCCATCTTGCCGCAGAGCCAACGATGGCTGATCGCCCGTTCGGTTTCGGCCTGCCCGATAAGCCGGAAGACCAGGGGGGCTCCGGTTCCGGTTCGGGTTCCGGCGGCCCCGGGGGCCCCTCGGGACCGGGCCAGCCCGGCGGACCGGGCGGGTTCCCTGGTGCGGGCGGGCCATTCGGCGCGATGGGGCCGATGGGCGACCCGCAGCAGTTCGCCGACGCGCTGCGCCAGTTCGCCGACATGCTGTCCTACCAGGGCGGGCCGGTGAACTGGGACCTGGCCAAGAACGTGGCCAGGCACGCGATCGTGGCCGCGGGTGACCCGAGCGTGCTGGACGCGCAGCGCCGGGAGATCACCGAGGCGATCCGGCTGGCCGACCTGTGGCTGGACGAGGCCACGGCGTTCCCCTCGGGCATCCGCAAGATCGAGGCCTGGAGCCGGTCGGAGTGGCTCGAGGCGACCTTCCCGGTCTGGGCCAAGCTCTGCGACCCGATCGCGGCCAAGGGCGTCGAGGCGATGAGCGGCATGTTCACCGCCGACCCCGGGCAGCTCGGCGAGGAGCTCCCGGAGGAGGTGCGCCAGGCGCTCGGCGCCTTCGGCGGCGGCGCGGGCGGGCTCGGCGCGCTGGCGGGCATGATGCGCCAGCTGGGCGGGGCGATGATCGGCAGCCAGACCGGCACGGCGGTCGGCGAACTGGCCCGCGAGGTGATCGGCTCCGCCGACATCGGGCTGCCGCTCGGGCCGGAGGGCACGGCGGCGCTGCTGCCCGCGGGCGTGGCCGAGTTCAGCCAGGGGCTTTCCGTCGACGCCGGCGAGGTCCGGGTCTTCCTGGCCCTGCGCGAGGCCGCCCACCAGCGACTGTTCGCGCACGTCCCATGGCTGCGCGCGCACTTGCTCGGCGCGGTCGAGCAGTACGCCAGCGGCATTACCGTCGACATGACGCGGCTGCAGGAGGCGATCCCCGAGGTCGACATCACCAACCCGGACGCGCTGCGCGAGGCGCTCTCCGGCGAGGGCCTGTTCCGGCCCGAGGACACGCCCGCCCAGAAGGCCGCGCTGACCCGGCTGGAGACCGCGCTGGCGCTGGTGGAGGGCTGGGTCGCCACGGTGGTCAGCGCGGTGGCGCGGGAGCGGCTCACGCACGCCGACGCGCTGGCCGAGGCGGTCAGGCGGCGGCGGGCCACCGGCGGTCCGGCCGAGCGCACGTTCGCCACGCTGGTCGGGCTGGAGCTGCGGCCGCGCCGGCTGCGCGAGGCGGCGGCCATCTGGCAGGGCCTCACCGAGGCCCGCGGCATCGACGGCCGGGACGCGCTGTGGGCGCACCCGGACCTGCTCCCCGTGGCCGACGACCTGGAGAACCCCGAGACCTTCGTGCACGGCCAGCCCGAACTGGACATCTCCGACCTCGAGGACGACGGCGGCACCGACCCCGGGACTTAACGCGCGTGTCATCCGTCACTGCCGCGGGGGGGAGGAGTCCGGCGTGGAGCAGACGGACGTGGTGGTGATCGGCCTGGGGCCGGGCGGCGAATACGCGGCCGGGACCCTGGCCGAGGCGGGGCTGCACGTGACCGGGGTCGAATCCCGCCTGGTCGGCGGGGAATGCCCGTACTACGGGTGCGTGCCTTCCAAGATGATGATCCGCGCCGCCAACCTGATCGCCGAGACCAGGCGGGTGCCCGGCATGGCCGGGACGTCGACGGTGACCCCGGACTGGTCACCGGTCGCGCAGCGGATCCGGGAGGAGGCCACCGACCACTGGAACGACAAGGTGGCGGCCGACCGGTTCACCGGCCAGGGCGGCCACCTGGTCCGCGGGCGGGGGAAGATCACCGGCGCCGGCCAGGTGACGGTCCGCGGTGCCGATGGCCCCCGGGTCTTCCAGGCCCGCACGGGCATCGTGCTCAACACCGGGACCGAGCCCGCCGTCCCGCCGCTGGACGGCCTGGCCGGGACCCCGTACTGGACGAACCGGGAGATCGTCCAGGCCGAGCAGGTGCCCGAGTCGCTGATCGTGCTGGGCGGCGGGGCCATCGGCGCCGAACTCGCCCAGATCTTCGCCCGCTTCGGCGCCGCCGTCACGGTGGTGGAGACGCTGCCCCGGCTGCTTTCCTTCGAGGAACCCGAGTCCAGCGAGCTGATCGAGCGGGTCTTCTCGGCCGAGGGCATCACGGTCTGCCCGAACGCCCCGGCCGAGCGGGTCAGCCACGACGGCGCCCGGTTCACCGTGCACCTGGGGGGTTCCGCGGTGTCGGCGGAACGGCTGCTGGTGGCGACCGGGCGCCGGGTGGACCTGGCCGCTCTCGGCGTCGCCGCGGTGGGCCTGGACGCCGCGGCCCGCGCGATACCGACCGACGGGTGGATGCGGGCCGCGGACGGCGTGTGGGCCATCGGCGACGTCACCGGGAAGGGCGCCTTCACCCACATGTCCATGTACCAGGCGGACATCGTGGTGCGCGACATCCTCGGCCAGGGCGGCGAGCCCGCCGACTACCGGGCGGTACCGCGGGTCACGTTCACCGACCCCGAGATCGGCTGCGTCGGCCTGACCGAGGAACAGGCGCAAGCGTCCGGGCTGCGGGTGCGCACCGGCGTCACCCAGATCCCGGCCTCGGCCCGCGGCTGGATCCACAAGGCGGGCAACGACGGTTTCATCAAGGTGGTCGAGGATGCCGACCGGTCGGTGCTGGTCGGCGCGACCTCGGCGGGCCCCGGCGGGGGTGAGGTCCTGTCCGCCCTGCAGGTCGCGGTCCGGGCGGAGGTGCCGGTGGCCACCCTGCGCAACATGGCGTACGCCTACCCGACCTTCTACCGGGCCATCGAGGACGCCCTGAAGAAACTGGGCCCGTCATGACGCACCGCCCGGCCGTGGTCGCCTTCGACGTGATCGAGACGCTGATGTCACTCGAGCCGCTGCGCCAGCGGCTCACCGAGATCGGCCAGCCTCCGCACCTGCTCGAGGCCTGGTACACCCGTACCCTGCGGGACGGCATGGCGCTGTCCGCGACCGGCGACTTCGCGCCGTTCACCGACGTCGCCGAGTCCGCGCTGCGCGGGCTCACCAGCTACACCGTCAGCAACGAGCAGGTGGCGCGGGTGATGGCCGGGTTCAGCGAACTGCCCGCGTTCCCCGACGCGCTGCCCGCGATGACCGCCCTGACCGGGGCCGGCGTGCGGGTAGCCTGCCTGACCAACGGGTCCGCGCACCTCACCTCGTCCTTCATCAACCGCACCGGGCTCGGGCCGCTGGTGGACCGGGTGGTCTCGGTCGGCGAGGTGTACCGGTGGAAGCCGTCGAAGGTGGTGTACCTGTACGCCGCGGAGGTGCTGGACGTCCCGCCGTCGCGGATGGCGCTGGTCGCGGCGCACAACTGGGACTGCCACGGCGCCAAGCGAGCCGGGCTGGTCACCGGCTGGGTGAGCCGGAAGTCCGGGGGGTTCGGCGCGCCGTTCGAGCCGCCTGACGTGGTGGGCGAGGACCTGGCCGAGGTCGCCGCCAAGCTGCTCGCCCTGGATCCTTGAGCTCAGCGACTCGCCGGAATCCGCGAGCCCGGCCGTCGGCCGCCGGCAACAGCATCGATGCCACATCGCTGCGGCTAGACCAGGGGGCCGCGACGCGCGTGGCCAGCGCCGACTGCGGCTTTTAGCTGAGGCCGTCGACAGCGCCGCTGTCGTAGCGGGCCTGGCCGCCGACGATGGTGGCCAGCACCTCCAGGCCGGCGATGCGCTCGGGGCTGACCGCGGTGGGGTCCTCGGACAGCACCACCAGGTCGGCCAGCATCCCCGGGGCGATCGAGCCCTTGACCCGCTCCTGGCGGCTGGCGTAGGCCGACCCCCAGGTCCAGGCGCGCAGCGCCTGCTCCGCGGTGATGGCCTCGCCCGGGTTGAACGGCTCGCCGGAGGCGGTGCGCCGGTTCACCATGTCGGCGATGCCGGGCAGCGGCGCCCCCGCCACCACCGGCCGGTCCGAGCTGCCGGGCAGCACCATGCCCGCCTCGAGCAGGGACCGCTGCCGGTAGAGCCAGCCATGCCGGTCCGGCCCGACCGCGGCGAGCATGCCGTCGCCGAGTTCGGAGGCGAAGCGTCCCTGCGGCACGGCGATCACGCCGAGCGCGGCGGCCCGGGCGACCTGGCCCGGCTGGGCCACGGCGAAGTGCTCGATGCGGTGCCGCGGGTCGCGGCGCGGGTATTCGGCCAGGGCCTGCTCGTAGGCGTCCAGCACCACGTCGATGGCCAGGTCGCCGATCGCGTGCGTGGCGACCTGCCAGCCGGAGCGGTGCGCGGCGATGATCGCCGTCCGCAGCGCGTCCGCGTCGGCCTGCAGGTAACCGGACCCGTCGGACCCGTGAAACGGGTCATGCATGGCCGCGGTCCGCCCGACCAGGGATCCGTCCGCGAAGATCTTCACCGCGCCGAGCCGCAGCCAGTCGTCGCCGAAACCGGTCCTGATGCCCAGGTCGAGCCCGGCCACCAGGCCGTCGGCGGCGTGCGCGCCGAGCGGGTGCAGCACCTCGCCGGCCGTCATCAGCTCGACCCGGACGCCGAGGCGGCCGGCGTCCCGGGCCGCGGCGTAGGCGGCGAGCTCGGCCGGGCTGTGCGCGACCCAGCCGCCGCCGATGCCGGCCTCGGTGCAGCTGGTGACGCCCTCCCGCAGGTAGACCTCGGCGGCCCGGGCGATGGCGTCGGTCAGCTCGGCCACCGGATACGGGTAGACCAGGCTGCCCACCAGGAGCTGGGCCCGCTCCTCGAGCAGGCCGGTAGGCCGGCCACCGGAATCCACCGCGACCCGGCCGCCGGGCAGGTCGGTGGCGGTCTCGTCCAGGCCGAGGTCGGCCAGGACCACGCTGTTCACCACGCACATGTGCCCCGAGGTGTGCCGCAGCCAGACCCGCCGGCCCGGCGCGGCCCGGTCCAGGGCGTCCCGCTGCGGGTGGGCGCCGAGCTTGTTCTGGTCGTAGCCGGCCCCGATCACCCAGTCCCCCGGGGCGGTCGCCTCGGCCCGGCGGGCGATCGCCGCATACAGCTCGTCCAGGCTGCCGACGGGCGGCGAGCCGAGCGCCACCTCGCCCAGCGACATGCCGAACCCGATCATGTGGTTGTGCGCGTCGTGGAACCCGGGCAGCACCGTGGCCCCGCGCAGGTCGACCACTCGCCTGGCCCCGGCCGGGACCTCGTCCAGGGCGATGATCCGGCCGCTCGCGACGGCCACCGCCGAGGCTCGCGGCCGGGATGGGTCCATGGTCAGCACGGTGGCGTTGACCAGCGTCAGATCGGTCACGGGGCGCCTTGGGCCTGCTCGGCCAGCGCCGGATCGGCCAGCGCCTGCCCGTCCAGGAGCGCCGCGGCGGGGGTGCGGGCCAGCCGGTAGCGGACGACCCGGCCCTCGCGCTCGGCGATGACCGTCTGGCTGGCGCGCAGATAGCGCAGGGTCTGCGAGACCGTCGCGTCGTTGATCCCGGTCGCCGCGGCGAGGTCGGAGACACTGATCGGGCCGGCCGCCCTGATGCAGGTGAGCAGCGTGAGGCGGGTCGGGTCGGCGAGCACGGCGAACTGCCGGGCGCGCGCGGTGATCACCTCCGGGGGGTCGAGGGCGGCGATGGCCTGGCAGATCCGTTCGGCGTCGATGACCCGGTGATCGGACCGGTCCGCGGGCAGCAGGTGCACCGCTTCAGGATTCCACAACCGGGTGCGCCCGCGCTGGCCTGCCGGCGGCTGGGACAGGCCGAGGTGGAGGAGTGAGGCGCCCGCCAGGCCGGGCGGTGGCGGGGGAGGTGCGGATACCGGGTCCGTTCGGCATGAAAATTATCCCGAACGGGGTGGGTGTTACGATCCGGATTTCCCGGGCTCGAATGGTGGGGTTTTCCGCATTGCCGCGAGGTTCGGGCGGTAGGTACGCTCCTGGTAGTGGCAGCGCACCGGCTGCCCGCTTCCGAGCCAGCGACGGCCCGCGCCGGCGATGGCGACGAGGACGCCCCCAGGCCGCCGTCAACGGCCGGGACCCCGGAGCCGGCCGGGCCACCGGAGCCGGCCGGGCCACCGGAGCCGGCCGGGCCACCGGAGCCGGCCGGATCGCCAGAACCCACCGGATCGGCGGAACCACCGGCTGCCCCGGATTCTCCCGGCCCGGGCTGACGCCGCCCTTCGCGGGCGCCGCCGCGGGCCGTCACCCGGGCCGCCGGGAGGCGTCAGCGGATGCGGTGGCCCATTTCCTTGGTGGAGTAGCCGCCGAGTTCGGTGACCGCGGCCTGGAACCGGTCGGAGCGCAGCAGCGACCACAGCGGCGCCAGCAGCGGGCCGTCCATGGCCCCGGCCGCCACCACCAGGTCGTAGGGCTCCTGGGTGACCGGCACGAAATCCAGGCCGAACGGGCGGGCGGCGGCCAGGATGCCCAGGCCCGCGTCGGCGCGGCCGGCCGCCACGGCCGCGGCCACCGCCAGGTGGGTCGGCTCCTCCCTCGGGTAGCCGTCGACCTCGTCCGGCGCGATGCCGAGCCGGCCCAGCTCGAAGTCGAGCAGCACGCGGGTGCCGGCGCCGCGCTGGCGGTTGACGTAGCGCACGCCGGGCCGGGCCAGGTCGCCGACGCCGCCCAGGCCCAGCGGGTTGCCCGGCGCCACCAGCAGGCCCTGGTCCCGGTGCACCAGCCGGACCACGGACACGTCGGCGCCCGCGAGCACCCGGTCCAGGTAGGGCAGCGTGTACTCGCCGGTGGCCGGGTCGAGCAGGTGCGACCCGGCCAGGTGGCACAGCCCGTCGCGCAGCGCGACCAGGCCGCCGAGTGAGCCGACGTTCGACGACGCCAGCGTGAGGTTGGGGTCCCCGGCGCGCAGCGCCGAGGCGGCCAGGTCCAGGACGAGGTCGTGGGAGCCGATGGCCACGATCGTGCCGGCGATCTCATCGACGCCGCGCAGCAGTTCGACGTCGACCCGCTCGCCCGCGTGGTGGCCCTCGAGCCCGGCCGGGACGACCAGCAGCCCGTCCGCGCGGACCAGCGAGGTCAGCACCCCGGCGCCGCGGGGCAGCGGGGTCGCGACCATGTCGCCGCCCACCACCCCGAGCCGGACCCGCACCCAGTCGTCCAGGCCGAGCGGGGAGGCAAGCTTGCGGGCCAGCCGGGCGGTGGCCCGCGGGCGCCGCCGCGGCGGCGCGCCCGTCAGCTCGGCGAGCAGCGGCTCGGCGAAGATGTCGAAGGTCAGCGCGGCCGACACCGGATAGCCGGGCGCGCCGAGCACGGGGGTGCCGCCGACCGCGCCGAGCACCACCGGGTGGCCGGGCCGGACGGCGACGCCGTGGACGGCGAGCGTGCCCTGTTCGGCCACCACCCGGGCGGTGTAGTCGTCCCGGCCGGCGCTGGAGCCGGCCACCACGATCAGCAGGTCGCAGCCGGTGACCGCGGCCTTGACCGCGGCGGCGATGCGCTCCGGGTCGTCCGGCTCGATCGGCAGGCAGTGCGCCTCGCAGCCCGCCTCGCGGGCCTGCGTGGCGAGCATCAGCGAGTTGGTGTCGACGATCTCGCCGGCGCCGGTCTGCGTCCCGATGGGCCGGACCTCATCCCCGGTCGGCAGGACCGCGACCACCGGGCGGCGCCGGACCAGCAGGTCCGTGGCGCCCGCCGCGGCGGCGGCGGCGACGTCGGCGGCCCGCAGCCGGTGGCCCTCGGGCAGCAGCAACTCCCCCGCGCTCACGTCCTCGCCGATCGACCGCACGTGCTGGTAAGGCGGCACCGCGGCGCGGATCTCGGCCGCCTCGCCCTGGTAGTGCACGTGCTCGCGCATCACCACCGCGTCCCGCCCGGCCGGCATCGGGTCGCCGGTGTCGACCACGTCGTAGCCGCCCGGCGCCAGGTGGACGGGGATGGTCTCGCTCGCGCCGAGGGTGTCCGCGGACCGGACCGCGATGCCGTCCATGCCGGCCGCGTCGAACGGCGGCGACGAGCGGACGGCCCACACCGGCCCGGCGGTGACCAGCCCGGCCGCCTGGCCGACCGGGACCCGCACGGCCGGCAGCCGGGCCGGGCAGCCCGCGGCCCCGCACGCGTCGCGCCAGGCCTGCTGCGCCCGGGCCGCCGGGACGTCGCGGATGAACGGACTGTCGGCCGGTGTTGAAATAAGCACTGCCTCTCAACAGTAGAGGGTGACGTCGGCCTCGGTACCCGCGTCGAGCCCGGTGGCCTCCTCGGGAATGATGACATACCCGTCCGCGGCGGTGAGCACGGACAGCAGCGCGGACGGCCCGAACACCGGCGTGGCCACGCCGTCGTGCACCCGGACCTGGACCACGTCCAGGCGGCCCGCCGCCGACGGCAGGTCCCGGGCCAGCCGGGCGCGTACCGACGGCTCGGGCGGTGCCACCGTACAGCCGCCGACCAGGCGCACCAGCGGGACGCCGAGCAGCCGGAAGACCACCAGCGCGGACCGGGGGTTGCCGGGCAGGCCGATCACCGGTACACCGCCGCCGCACTCGGCCAGCAGCGTGGGCTTGCCCGGCTTGACCGCGATGCCGTGGCACCATATGTCACCCAGGCGGCGCACTACCCCCGCCGTTTCGTCGCGGGCGCCGACCGACGAGCCGGCCGAGATCACGACCAGGTCGCTGGCGGTCAGCGCGGCGCGCAGGGCCGCCTCCAGGGCCTGCGGGTCGTCCGGCACGATGCCGCCGGCCTCCGGCGCGCCGCCGGCCTGGGTCACCAGCACGGCCAGCGCGACCGCGGTCGCGTCCCTGACCTGCCCCGGGTGCAGCGTCGCCGTCTCCGGCGGCACCACCTCGTCCCCGGTGGACAACACGGTCACCCGCGGGCGGGCATGTACGGACACGGTGGTGACGCCGGCCGCGGCCAGCATGGCCAGGTCCTGGGCGCGCAGCGGCCGGCCGGCCGGCACGAGTTCGGCCCCCGGGACGGCGTCCTCGTCGGCGCGGACCACCCCCTCACCGGGGGCGGCCGGACGGACCACCTCGATGGTGCCCGGCATGACCTGCTGGGTGTACTCGATCATGACCACGGCGTCCGCGCCCGGCGGCAGCACGCCGCCGGTGGGCATGCTCACCGCCGCGCCGGGGACGACGGCCACGGTCGGCGCCGTGTCCATCACCGGTCCCATCAAGACGGCGCCGGTCAGCTGGAGGTAGCCGGGCAGGCCCTCGGAGGCGCCGTAGGTGTCCGCGGCCCGCACCGCGTACCCGTCCACGGTCGAGCGGGCGAAACCGGGCAGCGCGTGCGGCGCGGTGACCGGCTCGGCCGGCACCCGGTGCAGGGCCTGCGCCAGCGGCACCGGCTCGGCAGGGGTGCGGCGGGCCGGGCGGAAGCCGGCCAGCGCCTGCGCCACCGTCCGGGTGGTGAAGAACTCCCGCCCCAGCTCAGCTTTTATCGGGGCCCCCGGAAAGCCGCAGCACGCTGGCCACCGGGCCGAGCGCGACCTGCCCGAGCCCGCAGATCGAGGTCCGGCGCATGACCTGCTCCAGCTCGCCGATGCGCCCGTCCAGGCCGTCCGGGCCGCCGCCGGCCGCCAGGTGATCGGCGAGGATCCGGTGCGCCTTGGCCGAGCCGACCCGGCACGGGACGCACTTGCCGCAGGACTCGTCGCGGAAGAAGCGCAGCACGTTGGTCGCGGCGGCGAGCAGGTCGGTGCCCTCGGCCATCACCACCAGCGCGCCGGACCCGAGCATGGACCCGGCCTCGCGCAGCGAGCCGAAGTCCAGCGGCACGTCGAGCTGGTCCGGGCCGAGGAAGTTCGACGAGGCCCCGCCCGGCTGGATGGCGCCGAGCCGCCGGCCGCCGGAGACCCCGCCCGCCTGCTCGAGCAGCTCACGGGCGGTGGTGCCCGTCGGCACGCAGTAGACGCCCGGCCGCGGCACGTGACCGGAGACGGCGAAGAACTTCAGTCCGTCGTGCTCTCCGGCGCCCTGCCCCTTCCACCACGCGGCGCCGCGCCTGGCGATGACCGGGACGTGAGCGAAGGTCTCCACCGAGTTCATCAGCGTGGGCCGGCCGTGCAGGCCGTACACGCCGGGGAACGGCGGCTTGTTGCGCGGCTCGCCGCGGTGCCCCTCCATGCACTCCAGCAGCGCCGACTCCTCGCCGAGGATGTAGCCGCCGGGCGAGGTGAACACCTCCACCGACAGCCGCCGGCCGGTGCCGCCCGCGTCCGGGCCGACCAGCCCGTCCGCACGCAGCCGGCCGATCTCGGCGCGGATCACGGCCTCCTCCGGGCCGTACTCGTGCCGGATGAACACCCAGCCTTCCCCGGCCCCGGTGGCGAGCATGCCGAGCAGCATGCCCTCGAGCACCAGGTGCGGCTGGTCGGCCAGGATCTGCCGGTCCTTGAACGTGCCCGGCTCGGACTCGTCGGCGTTGCAGATCGCGTACTTCGGCGTGGCCGCCTGCGCCGCGACCAGGTCCCACTTCCGGCCAGTGGGGAAGCCGGCGCCGCCCATGCCGCGCAGCCCGCTGTCGGTCAGCGCCGCGGTGACCTGCCCGGCTTCAAGGACGCCGGAGAGCATGTCGCGCAGCACCCCGTAGTGCTCCTGCTCCGAGGCGTACGGGTCGTTGGGCCAGGGCCGGCCCGTGGCCAGGACCGCGCCGGGCGAGACCCCGCCGTCGCGGGCGGCCCCGTCGCGGGCGGCGGCGACCAGCGCGTCGACCCCGGTCAGCGGCACCGCGACGTCGTTGACCGCCGCGGCCGGGGCGGAGTCGCAGCGGCCCAGGCAGGAACCCTCGATCACCTCGACGTCGGCGTCGGCACCGGGACCGTACCGGGCGCGGATCTCGGCCAGGCCGCCCTCCGCGCCACGCAGCCAGCAGGACAGGTCGTGGCAGACCCGCAGCATCACCCGCTCCGGCGGGGTGGTCCGGAAGTGCGGGTAGAACGAGATCAGCCCCTCGATCTCGTACAGCGGCCGGCGCACGTCACGGGCCAGCGCGACCAGTTCCTCGCGGGGCAGCCAGCCCACCCGTTCCTGGATCGCGTACAGCGCCGGGATCAGGCTCGGCCCGGGGAACTTCCCGGCCCGGGCCTCGACACCGGGCACGCGGGGCGCGACGTCAGGCATCGACGGCGTCCGTCGCCACGGCCTCGATCCGCACCGCGCAGAACTTGAACTCCGGGATCTTGCCGAACGGGTCGATCTCATCGATGGTCAGCAGGTTGGCCGCCGCCTCGCGGAAGTGGAACGGGATGAAGCAGTTGCCGCGGGCCTCGCGGTGCGACACCTTCACCGCCAGTTCGATGCTGCCGCGCCGGGAGGTGACCCGGGCCAGGTCGCCGTCGGCCAGGCCGAGCCCGGCGGCGTCGTCCGGGTGCACGAACACCAGGGCCCTGGGCGCGATGGCGTCAAGCGCGTAGGACCGCCGGGTCATCGAGCCGGTATGCCAGTGCTCGAGCATCCGGCCGGTGTTCAGCACGAACGGGTACTCCGCGCTGGGCAGTTCCCTGGCCGGCAGCCACTCGGCCGGGACCAGGTGGGCCAGCCCGTCATCGGTGTTGAACCGGTCGCCGAACATGACCACGGTGCCGTCGCTGCGCTCCGGGTCCGGGTTCGGGTACAGCTTGCCGGACAGGCCGAGGTTGTCATAGCTCAGGTTCTTGTAGCTGGGGATGACCGAGACCATCTCGGTGAAGATCTCCCGCGGTGAGGTGTAGCTCCACCCCAGGCCGATGCGGTTGGCGATGTCCTGGACGACCTGCCAGTCCAGCCGGGCCTCGCCGGGCGAGTCGAGGACCTTGCGGCCCAGTTGCACCCGCCGGTCGGTGTTGGTGTACGTGCCGTCCTTCTCCAGGTAGGACGAGGCCGGCAGGATGACGTCGGCGAACTCGGCCGTCTCGGTCAGGAAGATGTCCTGGACCACCAGGAACTCCAGCGCGGCCAGGGCCTTGCGGACCTTGTTGATGTTCGGATCGGACAGGAACGGGTTCTCGCCCAGCATGAACATGCCGCGCACGCCGCCCTTCAGCGCCGAGCCGATGATCTCGGTGACGGTCAGGCCCCGCTTCGGGTCCAGGTCGCCGGTCCCCCAGGCCTGCTCGAACCGGGCCTTCACCGCCGGGTCGTCGGCCTTGGCGTAGTCCGGGTAGAACATCGGGATCAGCCCCATGTCCGAGGCGCCCTGCACGTTGTTCTGCCCGCGCAGCGGGTGCAGCCCGCTGCCCGGGCGGCCGATGTTGCCGGTGATCGCGCACAGCGCGATCAGGCAGCGGGCGTTGTCCGTGCCGGTGGTGTGCTGGGAGATCCCCATCCCCCAGAAGATGACCCCGGCGCCGGCCTCGCCCCAGATCCGGGCGATCCGGCGGATGACGTCGGCGGGCACGCCGGTGATCTGCTCGGCCCGCTGCGGCGGATAATCCCGAACGATCCGGGCCAGAGCCTCGTAGTTGCTCGTCCGCCTGGCGATGTAGTCGTGGTCGACCAGGTCCAGCCGGACGATCTCGTGCATCACGCCGTTGTAGAGGGCCACGTCGGTACCCGGCTTGAGCTGGCAGTAGATGTCGGCGTGATCGGCCATCTTGTCGGCCCGCGGGTCCACGTAGATGATCGTGGTGCCGCGGCGGCGCGCCTGCTTGAAGAACGTCGACGCGACCGGGTGGTTGGCCGTGGAGTTGCTGCCGGTGATGATGGCCACGTCCGCGTTGATCACGTCGCCGTAGGTGGTGGAGACCGCGCCGGAGCCGATGCCCTCGAACAGCGCGGCCACGCTGGAAGCGTGGCACAGCCGGGTGCAGTGGTCCACGTTGTTGGTGTGGAACCCGGTCCTGATCAGCTTCTGGAAGAGGTAGGCCTCCTCGTTGGAGCATTTGGCCGAGCCGAAGCCGGCGATGGCGGCCGGGCCGCCTTTCGCGTGGATCTCGGTCAGCCCGCGGGCCACCAGGTCCAGCGCCTCGTCCCAGGTCGCCTCCCGGAAGTGGGGCATGACCTCGGCGTAGTCGACCAGCCCGCCGGGCTTGCGGCGGCGGCGCCTTTCCCTGGGGGCGTCGCCCGCCATCTCGCCGAGCACGTCGGCGGACAGCGCGCCCTTGGGGTAGGACTCCGCCCGGCGGATCAGCGGCCTGGTGAGGCGCTGCGGCGAGGCCGCGTAGTCCCAGCCGTAGCGGCCCTTCACGCACAGCCGGCCGTGTGAGCCGGGCTGCTCCCGCCCGTCGGCGAAGGAGATCGCGTTGTGCTCGCGGTCCACGTAGTAGGTCAGCGCGCAGCCGACGCCGCAGTACGGGCAGACCGTATCCACCGCGTCGAGTTCGGTGCGCGGCCGGATCTCGATGTCGCGGATGGGCTTGTTGGTCAGCGCCCCGGTCGGGCAGGCCGCCACGCACTCGCCGCAGGAGACGCAGGAGGAACCGCCCATCGGGTCGTTCAGGTCGAACGCGATCCGGCTGGCGTAGCCCTTGCCGCTGCGCCCGATCACGTCGTTACCCTGGATGTCGTCGCAGGCCCGCACGCACCGGTCGCACAGGATGCAGGCGTCGTGGTCCACCGCGATGACCGGGCTGGAGACGTCGGTCCCGCGCCCGCTGGCCCGGGGCAGCCCGGGTTGGCTGGCACTGGCCTGGGTGACGCCGAACCGGCCGGCCAGCGCGAGCAGTTCGCTGTCGCCGGTCTTGCCCTGTTTGGGGTCGTGCTCCGGGTCGGGCTGGTCGGCCAGGAGCAGTTCGGTGAGCACGGCGCGGCTGCGCTCGATCTCGGGGGTCGCGGTCTTGACGTCCATGCCGTTCTCGCAGGCGCGCACGCAGGCGGCGGCGAACACCGGGGCGCCGACGTCGACCACGCACATCCGGCAGACGCCGACCGGGTCGTAGCGCTCGTCGTGGCACAGCACGGGGATGTCGACGCCGGCCGCCTGGGCGGCCTGGAATATCGTCGATCCCTCGGCGGCCGTGACCTCGCGCCCGTCGATGGTCAGCGTGACGGTCCCGGTGCGATCCGGAGCGGTGATAGCCATGGATGCAGTATCCGCCGGGCCGGCAACTCAGCTCAAGCGGAGGTCCGTGAGCTGGGCCTCGTCCGGACGGCCCTGGCCGTCAAGCCCGCGAACGGCGTAGTACCCGTCGATCATGGCTCGCAGCCGCTGCGGGGTGAGCCCGGCCTCCCGGCCCGAGGCGAGCCGGACCGGCTCGGCGAGCAGCCGTTCTGGCAGCCAGTCGTCCCCGGGGTGCCACCCCTCCCGCAGGTTGTAGACGCGCTTGGCCAAGACGATCCGCCGGGCCGTCCGGCGCAATTCGGCCCCGTCCACCGGCCAGCCGGTGACCGCGGACAGCAGCCCGGCCCACTCCTCGAACGGGTCGGTGAACACGCCGCGCAGGAACTTGCACAAGATCAGCGAGTCCATCACCGCGGCCCGGTCCTCGGTCTCGACCGCCGCGGCCACGTGCGCCGCGCCGCCGTCGAGCCGGTCCAGCTCGCCGGACAGGTCCGCCTCGTACGCGCCGGACCGGTTGTGGTCCGCGCCCCGGGCGTTTACCGCCAGGCCCAGCGCCATGGCGTGCAGCGTCCGCGGCTCGTAGCCGGGCATCTCCAGGCCCTTGACGTGCGGGGCGAAGGCCTGCGCGCCGTGGCCTACCTGCCCGGCGGCGCGGCGCGAACCCTCGGCCAGCAGGTCGCCGAGGCCGTGCCGGGCGCCGATCTGGTCCAGGGCTTTGAGCAGTGCATCTGGGTCGCCGAACCGCAGCCAGGGCGCGTCGATCAGGCCGCGTTCGGCGCACTCCATGGCCCAGGCGATGGTGCCGCCGGCCGAGATCGTGTCCAGCCCCAGGTCGTCGCAGCGGGCGCTGGCGGCCAGCACCGCGTCCGGGTCCGACACCCCGCACATCGGGCCGAGCGCGAACACGTTCTCGTACTCCACCCTGGTTTCGCGGCCTTTGGCCGAGTAGATGTGCTCGCAGCCGATCGTGCAGGACGCGCAGCTGTGCCGGGCGACCTGGCGCGCGGCGGCCAGGTCCTCGGCGGCCAGCCGCGGCGCCGCCTCGAACGTCGCCGCCTGGAAATTCCTGGTGGGCAGCGCGGCGATGGCGTTGAAGGCGAGCAGGTTGGCCAGCGTGCCCAGCTCGCGGTACTTCGCGGTGGCCGGGCCGAACGACCTGTGCCGCAGCTCTCGCGCCTGGGCGAGCACCGCGCCCGGGTCGGCCGGGGCGACCTTCGCCGCGGCGCGGACCGCGATGGCCTTGATGTTCTTGGCGCCAAGCACCGCGCCGAGCCCGCCGCGCCCGGCGTGCCGGCCGTCGTGGGAGATGGTCGCGTACCGGACGCCGCGCTCGCCGGCCGGCCCGATCGCCGCCACCCGCCAGCCCCGGCCCAGCCGCTGTCTTAGCCGGGTAGCCGCCTGGGCGGCGGTCAGGCCTGCCAGGTCTTCCGCCTCGGTCAGGCGCGGGCCGTTCTCGTCGACGAGCAAGGCGGACAGCTCTGCCCGGGCGCCGGTGATCACGATCGCGTCGTAGCCGGTGAGCTTGCCGGCGATGGCGAAGTGGCTGGACGCCAGCGCGTCGGTGAGCAGGCCGGTCAGCGGGGACTTGGCCACCACCGCGAACTTGGCGCTGGTGGTCAGCGGCGTGCCGACCAGCGGGGAGAACACGTAGGCCAGCGGGGCCCGCGCGCTGAGCGGGTCTATGTCCGGCGGGGCCAGGCGGTGCATCAGCCACGCGCCGAGACCGGCGCCGCCGATGTAGGCGCGCAGGATTTCCTCGGGGATCTGCAGAATCTCGCTGGTGCCGGTGCTCGCGTCGATGATGAGCGCCCGGCCGAAGTAGCCGCCTGCGGTCATAAGACTCAGCCCCCGGCGTCGGCGGAGAAGAAGAAGACCGTGTCCCCCGCCGCCAGCGGGGTCTGGCCGTCCCGGGTGATCTGGTCGCCGTTGAGCGCCGCCGCGACGTGGCCGCCGGTGAGGTCGACGCCGGCCGCGGCGGCGGCTTCGGCCACGGTGGCGGCGCGCACCGTCTGCGGTCTGCGGCGGCCGTCGGCGGCGGCGAGCACGCCGAAACGCTGGATAGTGATCTGGGGTGCTGGTTTTTCCCGGGCCGTTCGGTATTCATCGGGCTCGTTGACGTTGACCACAGAATCCAGGGCGGGGTCGAGCGCGGCCAGGACAGTCGTCTTCGAGCAGGGCGGCCTCATCCAGCCGGGACACCGCGCACTGCTCGAACAGGAAGGCGGGCCGGAGGCGTTCGGCCTTGACCAGGTGTTCGGCTGTTTGTGCGAGCGTGGTCTTGTAGGCGGCGGCCAGCGGCTGGGGGTAGCCACGGGCGACGGGGAGCCCCACGTCGGCGCCCTCGTGCACCGCGCGCAGCACCCGCCGGACGAAGGCGGGGTGCAGGAACGGCATGTCGGTGGAGCTGACGAAGGCCACGTCGGCGAGGTCTTCGACGGCGGCCAGGCCCGCGGCTATGCCCTGGACCGGCCCCTTGCCCTCGCGCGGGTCATCTACCAGTCTTATGTCTGCGGGTAGGCCGGGCAGTTGCTGGCCTTGCGCGCGGACCACCACGACCGGGCCGCCGGTCGCCCGGGCCAGGATGCCCACGGTGCGGCGCAGCAGCGTCGACCCGTGCCACTCCAGCGCCGCCTTGGGCGTGCCCATCCGGGATGAACGCCCGCCGGCCAGCACCACGCCCGCAGAACCCGGCATGCCTCCATGCTAGTTCGGCCGGACGGTTGCCGGGGCGCTGCGGTCAGGTGTCCGGTTCGGGGACGTAGTGGCGGCTATGGTCGGCGGGGTCGATCCAGACGCGTATGACGGCGCGCGAGGTGGGGTCGCGGAACCGTTCACTGGTGGGGATCCACCCGGCGGCCGGCTGGTCGGCGTGGGCGTGGCCGCGGCGTCTCTTCGCCGGGCGTGCCGACCCTGTTCCGGGCGCGGCGGCGGTGGGCGGCGCCGGAGCCCCGGGCAGGTCCGCGACGGCCGCGGCCGCCTCATCCAGGTACTGGGCGCTCAGCACGATCCCCACCCGGCGGTCCAGTTCGTCCAGGCCGAACAAGCCCACCGCGTAGTGCTCGCGTAGCAGCGCGATCAGGCGCTCGCGGTCCGCGTCGGCGGCGAGCGGCCGCGGGCCGGCTGAGCCACCCGGGCCGGCTGGCCCGCCGCCCGCGCCGGCGGATCCGCCCGGGTCGACGGGACCGCCCAGGCCGGGCATGGCTAGTCCGCGGGCCGGACGACGACCGCGGTCCCGTAGGCCACGATCTCCGTCAGTTGCCCGCTGATCTCGGAGGAGTCGAACCGCATCGCGACAATCGCGTTGGCGCCGAGCAGCCGGGCGTTGTCGATCATGCGGTCGATGGCGTGCCGGCGGCTGTCCTCGAGCAGCCGGGTGTACTGCTGTACCTCACCCTGGCGCAGCGCGGTGAACTGGGCGCCGAAGCCCTTGGCGAAGCCCATGCTGCGCACCACCAGGCCGAAGGTGAGTCCCAGGTCCTTCTCGATGGTCAGGCCCGGCAGCGCCAGGGCGGTGGTGACCGGAAGCGTCGCTGGCGACGCCCCCGCCGAAGTTGACTCTGACATGACGGCATCATACGGAAGAAGCCGCACCGTCAGCCTGTACTGAACCACCGGGCCAGAGCATGCCGGCCGTGAGCGCGCCGCTTTGGCGGACGTGATAGCGGCGCCATGCTCGTGCGGGCGGCGATACCATCGGCGGGTGCTGACGTTCTCCGCGCAGACGCGCACCGCCAACCTGACCCGGATGGCCGAGGACCAAGTCGACGTGCTGGTGATCGGGGGCGGGATCACCGGCGCGGGCATCGCCCTGGACGCGGCGGCGCGCGGCCTGTCGGTGGCCCTGGTGGAGAAGGACGACTTCGCCGCGGGCACCTCGGGGCGCTCCTCCCGGCTGGTGCACGGCGGGTTGCGGTACCTGGAACAGGGGGAGTTCGGCCTGGTCCGAGAGTCGCTGCGGGAGCGGGGCATCCTGCGCCGGCTGGCGCCGCACCTGGTCCGGCCGGTGCCCATGTACATGCTGGCCGGCGACCTCCGCCGCCGGGCCACCTACCGGGCCGGGCTGACCGGGTACGAGTTGCTGGCCGCGGGCCGGAACGTCGGCTACCACCGCTCGGTGCGCGCCGGGCAGGTCGCCGCGGCCATCCCGGGGCTCGGCGGAGCCTCGCGTGGCTACCGGTACTTCGAGTGCCAGGTAGACGACGCCCGGCTCACCATCGAGGTGGCCCGGACCGCGCAGGCCTGCGGCGCGCTGCTGGCCAACCACGCCAGGGTGACCGGGCTGCTCGGTGACGGCCGGGTGACCGGCGCGGCCGTGACCGACGAGATGACCGGGCAGCGGTTCGAGGTCCGGGCCCGGGCTGTGGTCAACGCGGCCGGCGTCTGGGCCGGGCAGGTCGCGGGGCTAGTCCCGGGCGCGCCGCCCGGCGTCCGGCTGCGGCCGAGCAAGGGCGTGCACCTGGTGTTCGCGCCCGGCACGGTGCGGACCACAGCGGCCGTGGTGACGCCGTCGGCCGGGGGCGACGGGCGGTATGTCTTCGTCGTTCCGTGGGAGGACCGGGTCTACGCCGGGACGACCGACACGCCATACCCGGGCGACCTGGACCAGCCGCAGGTCGGCCCGGACGACCGCGGCTACATCCTGGCCGCGGTGGCCGGGCTCTTCCCCGGCGTGACCGAGCGGGACATCGTGGCGTCCTGGGCCGGGCTGCGCCCGCTGCTGGCGTCGGGCGAGGGCGCGGGCGACGCCAGGACCAGCGACCTGTCGCGGCGCCACGCGATCTTCACCGACCCGCCGGGCCTTTTCACCATCACCGGCGGCAAGCTGACCACGTACCGGGCCATGGCCGAGGATCTCGTGGACCGGGTCGCCGCCGGACTGGGCGACGTCAAAGGGTCGGGGCCGTGCCGGACGCGGAGCATCCCGCTCGGGCTGCATGGTTCGGCGGCCGCGGCGGTGCGACTGGCCCGGGACGAGGTGACCCGGCTTGGCCTGCCGCCGCGCACGGCCGCCCGGCTGGTCCAGCAGTACGGCGACGACTGGCGCGAGGCCGCCCGGCTCGTCGCCGAAGACCGGCCCCTCGGCGCGCCGGTGGTGGACGGCCTGCCCGTGCTGGCCGTCGAGGTGGTGCTGGCCCGCAGCCGCGAGATGGCCCTCACCGACGAGGACGTGCTTGTCCGCCGGACGCGGCTGACCACCCGCGACGGTTCCCTCGGGCTCACACCTTCAGGCGGAGGCCGGAGGGGATTATCCCGAACGAGGCGGGTGTCGTGCCCAGCAGTTCCCCGTCCGCCTCGACCGGGAAAGGCGGGTCCGCTTCGACGTGCACCGCGCCGGCTCGCAGTTCGGCGATGTTGCGGTGCGGCAGGTGCTCGCCCCGGTACACCTGGGGCAGCGTGGTGAAGGAGTCGGCCTTCGGCCCGGCCATGACCAGGACGTCCAGGGTCTGGTCGCAGGGGTCGGACCTGGGCGAGATGTGCATGCCGCCGCCGTAGAACCGGCAGTTGGCCACGACCACGTTGAACGCCTGCCAGGCGTGGGCGTGACCATCGGCGTCCAGCCGGACCGCGGCCGGGCGGAAGCCGGGCAGGGTCAGCCAGAAGCCGCAAGCATACCTGGCCCCGCCAAGGAAGCGGCCGAGCCTGTTGAAGCCGGCCGCCCGGGCCACCACCGCTGCGCCCAGGCCGGCCTCGGCAATGTTGACGAAGTACTTCATGTGGCCGTCGGCGCAGGTGACGGTGCCCACGTCGATGGGGCGGACGCGGCCGGTGGCCAGGCGGCCGGCGGCTTGTCCGGCGTCGCCGGGCAGGCCGAACGACCGCACAAAGTCGCACCCGGAACCGGCCGCCACCACGCCGAGCACGGCATCGGGCGCGACCGGGGCGCCGTCCTCGATCATCCCGTTGACCACCTCGTGCACGGTTCCGTCGCCGCCGACCGCGACCAGGTAGCGCTCGCCGGCCCGCAGCGCGTCCCGGGCGGCCTGCGTGGCGTGGCCGGGATGGGTGGTGCGCACGATGCGATAGGGCAGGTTTTCGCGGCGCAGGACGCGTTCGATCCGGGGCAGCGCCTGGTGGACCCGGCCGCGCCCGGCTTGCGGGTTGGCGATGAGCACCAGCGGGCCGAACGGGCTGGTCATGGCGTCAGGCCGGGCGGGTTCATGATGCCGGCCGGGTCGAGGGCGGCCCTGATCCTGGTCAGCATATTGGTGCCGACCTCGCCCAGTTCTTCGGGCAGGTATTTCGCTTTCAGCCGGCCGACGCCGTGATGGTGGGTGATGGTGCCGCCCGCTTCGGTGCAGGTTCGCGCGGCGTGATCCCAGGCCGTTCGGTATCGGTCTTCGACGTCCCGGTCGTCGCCGCCGCTGATCAGGAACGTGAAGTACAGGGACGAGCCGGACGGGTACAGGTGGGACAGGTGGCAGCCGACGGCCTGCGCGTGCGCGGCCAGGGTGGTCCTGATGCCGTCGTAGAGCCGCGGCACGGCGGACCACAGGCCGGCGACCTCCATGGTGTCCACGATGACCCCGGAGCCGAAGGCGCGTCCGGGGCCCATGATCTGCGCGTAGGTCTGCACCGCGTCGTTGCGGTGCGCCCACCAGTGCTCGCCGTACCGGGCGCCGAGATCTTTCGCCGTGGGCATGGCGTCGGCGGCCGCTTGCATCCTGGCCTCCAGCCCGGGCAGGCTGGCCGGGAAGCCGATCAGCCCCACGCAGCCGCCCGGGTGGCCGAGCGCGCCGAAGCTGAGGCTGGCGTCGGTCTCGTCATAGCCGCGTAGGACGGCGGCGCCGGTTTCGGCGCGTCTTATGTCCCTGAGCGCGTCCGTCAGCGTCGTGAAATCCGGGAAGCCTGCGGCCAGCCAGTCCCAGCCTTCCGGCCGGGTCCGGCAGGCCAGCGTGGCCTCGGTGACCACGGCCAGCGTCCCCTCGGACCCGACCAGCAGCCGCCGCAGGTCCGGACCGGCGGCCGAGCGCGGCACCGGCCGGCAGCGCAGGATCTCGCCCTGCGGCAGGACCGCGGTCAGCCCGAGCAGCACATCCTCGATGGCCCCGAACCCGGTGGAGGCCTGCCCGGCCGACGACGCGGCGATCCAGCCGCCCACCGTGGACCGGGCGAGCGACTGCGGGTAGTGCCCGACCGTCAGCCCGCGGGTGGCCAGGGCCTCCTCGAGCCGGTCGCCGCGCGCCCCGGCCTGGACGTGCACGGTCTGGGAGACCAGGTCGACGTGGCCGATCCGGTCCATCCGGGACAGGTCGAGCACGACCGTGCCGTGGCCGGCCTCGGCCCCGCCGCACACCCCGGAGCCGCCGCCTCGCGGGATGACCGCCGTGGCCGTCTGCGATGCCCAGCTCAGCACGACGGCGACCTCCTCGGTGCTGGCCGGGAAGATCACCGCGGCCGGCTCCGGAAGCTCGTCGCCGCGGACCCGCCGCAGCAGCGCCAGCGCCCAGCAGTCGATGGCCCGCTCGCGCCGGATTTCGGCGTCGGTGTCGATCGCGCCGGCGGGCAGGCGGCTGGCCAGAATGTCCAGGGGACTCACGAGCCGGATAGTAACGGATTCCGCGGCCAGTTCCCGGCCGGCGCTCAGGCCGGTCCGCCGCCAGGAAACCGGCTGTCACCGGCGGCCAGGGGCTGCCTGGCGAGAATGTCACGCAGCTCGCGGGTGATGCCGTCCGGATACTGGTCGAGAATCGCCTCGAGATCGCGCCGCTGGGCCGGGGTCGAGTACACGGCCAGCTCGCGCTCCAGTTCGGAGCGCCGCAGCCGGTCCTCATCGGGGCGGCCCGGCATCAGCAGCGCGTACACCAGGAACACCAGCCCGGGCAGCAGGACCACGTTGCCCGGGCCGCTGCGCAGGATGACGCCGGCCGTCGTGAGCGCCACCCCGGCCAGGACGGGCCGCCAGCGAACTCGCACGCCGCGGGCGAAGGACATCAGGCCGATGACCGTGAGCAGCGTGCTGGTCCGGATCCACCTGCGGATCCGCCTGAAGCGTGTCCGGCGCAGCGCACCGTGACGGCCGGCCGGGGCGGCGGACTGGCTCCACACCACCAGGTTCCGCCGATGCGGTCGCAGTCTCACCGCAGCCTCCCGCAATCCAAGGCTCCGCTCTGCGTGTCCTCAATGGTACGCTCCGGCGCTCTGCTGCACGGACGGTCAGGGCCCGACAGCGAGGTCATCGCAGCGTCCGGCTTCGAGTCGCGGCCACTGGGCGATGGGGCGTCAGCCCGGCCACACTGACACCGGTGGCCAATCGGGCGCGCCGCCGTCAGTCCGCATGCTGGAACAGTGCTGCGGCCAGCCGGGGGGCGAGTCCTCCCATGGCTCCTGGCGTCCGTACACGGTAAGGTCCATCAGCGCGTAGCTGTAGTCCATGGCCTCTACGCCGCGGCGCTTGGTCCAGTAGGTTTCGAAGACACACGGTCGCCGTCCCGCAGGTAGCACACCAGGTGGAACAGGCCGATCTGGCGTCCGGCCAGGAGCGGGTCGAGGGAATCCTGGGCCGAGTACCAGGGCATGTCCCAGCCCATGAAGTCGCGGTAGCGGATGCTTTCGTCGTAGGGTCCCTGGCAGAAGACCGCGTAAGTGATGTCGCGGGAGTGCAGATTGGACAGCTCCGCGACCTGGGTGGTGTAGAACGTGCAGCCTTCGCACTGTTCGGCGGCGGGATGGCCGTCCCACCACATGAAGTAGTAGGCGATCAGCTGCCGGCGCCCTTGGAACGCTTCGAGCAGGGTCAGCGGCCCGCGCGGCCCGGTCAGCGTGAGGCTGGCCTCGACCTCGACCATGGGCAGCCGCCGCCGGACCGCGGCGATCGCGTCGCCTTCCCGGGTGTGCCTTCTCCCGGACCCGCAGCCGGTCCAGTTCGGCCTGGAAGGTGGCCCGGTCGACGGCCACGGGCAGGCTCGGCGCCGTGGTGGCGCCGGGGTTGGCTGGTTCATCCGTCATGACGGTTCCTCTTCTTTGTTTTCCGCGTGCGCAGTCTCGGCGAGCCGTTTGATCGTGGCGAGCCGCCGGTCCCATTGGGCGGCGAGTTCGGCCATGGCCCGGCTGGCCTGGTCGAGCCGGTCGGCTTCGACCCGGTAGAGAACCTCCCGGCCCTGTTTGCGCCGGCGCGGTCAGAGCCGGCGCCGTGCCGAGAACATCGGGTACCACCGCCATCACCGGAAACCCGCGAACCAGACACCACAGCCGAAACCCAGCGAACCACGATCGGCCCTGGGCTTAACAGCATCGATGTGGCAGCGATGCTGCTTGGGCAACATCAATGTGGCAACGATGCTGTTTCCCGGGCGGGTCCGGTCCCATAAACGGAGCGGATCTACGGCGCGAGCCGGGGCGTCGTGGGGTGACCGGCGCTTGTGGGCCCGGTGTGGCCGGGCGGGTAATTTGAGGATGTTGACGGCGCGGGCCACCACCAGGACCACGGTCACGATCGAGACCGAGGCCTGGGCGGTCATGGCCATCTTGGCCCAGCGGGACAGCGGCATGACGTCGGTGGGGCTGAAGGCGGTGGCATTGGTGAACGACAGGTACAGGTAGTCGCCGAAGGCCGGCTCCCAGCGCGACGGAGCCAGGTGCGGGCTGGTCATCTGCGCGAACAGGAAGTCCGGGTAGATGCGGGTGGCGTTCGCCCGGGCCACCGGACCGCCACGGTCGAACTCCCAGTACCACAGGGCGAAGATGACGACGTTGGTGAGCCAGATGACGCCGCCGGTGGCCAGCAGCGGTCCGGCCGTATTCCCTTCGGTGCCCTGCACCAGGCCGGTGACCAGCCGGGCGACCGACCATGCGTTGGCCAGGCTGAGGACGGCGGCCAGGGTGAGGCTCAGCATCCGGATCGCCCGCGACTCCCGGTTGATGTGGCGCGGGTTGACCACGACCAGGGCCACGAGCAGCAGGCCCTCCAGCACTGGCAGCAGCCACACCGGTTGCAGCAGGACCAGCCGCCCGGGCAGCGGGAACTGCAGCGCGATCGCGATCGTGACCGCGGCCGCGGCCTGCCAGCGGGCCTCGCCCTCGGTGGGGCGTTTCCAGGCCGGCACGAAGCCCAGCCTGCCGCCCTGGTCAGGGTGCTGGCCGGCGCGTTCCCCCGGCGCCACCCGGCGCTCGAGCTCATCCAGCCGCTCGTGCAGCGCGCGGATGCCCTGGAGGATCAGCATGCTGTCCGCCGGGGGGTCAGATCCATTCTGTCGACTGGTTCCAGGCACAGTACCAGTGTGGCCGTCCACCCCGGCCGGGCGCCATCGCGGGTCGAACCAGGCGACGGGCCGCCCGGATCGGGGCCCAGGGTGCGGGCCAGGCGGCCCCACGGCTGCGACCGGTGATCCGGTAGTGAGATCGTGAGGCTAGCAGTACCTGTCCCCGGACCGAGGGGCACCGGAGAGGAGCAGCTCATGGACTACAAGCTCGAGGTCGTGGTGGTGCCGGTCTCCGACGTGGACCGGGCCAAGGCGTTCTACCAGAGGCTGGGCTGCCGGCTGGACGCGGACTTCGCGGTCGGCCCCGGCTTCCGGGTGGTGCAGGTTACCCCGCCCGGTTCGGCCTGCGCGATCATCTTCGGCACCGGGGTAACCACGGCCGCGCCCGGCTCGGCGCAGGGCCTGCAGCTGATTGTTGGCGACATCGACGCGGCCCGGGCCGAACTGGCCAGCCACGGCGCGCCGGTCAGCGAGGTCTTCCACGACGCCGGCGGCGTCTTCCACCACGCCGGAACCGCCAACCGGGTCCCCGGGCCGGCCGAGGGGCACCAGAGCTACGGATCGTGGGTTTCGTTCGCCGACCCGGACGGCAACAGCTGGTTCGTCCAGGAGGTCACCACCCGCCTGCCCGGCCGGGAGACCTCCGCGCTGGCCGCCTTCGACTCGGTGGCCGCCCTGGCCGGCGCGCTGCGCCGGGCCAAGGCCGCGCACGGCAAGTACGAGGAGGAGACCGGGCAGCCCGACCCGGACTGGCCGGACTGGTACGCACGGTACATGGTGGACGAATCCAGCCAACAGGGCGCGGGCGCATGACAACGACTACGACTACGACGTGATCGTGGTGGGGGCCGGCTCACCGGGTGAGCACTGCGCCGGCGAGTTGGCCGACGGCGGGCTGCACGTGGCGGTGGTGGAGCGAGAGCTGGCCGGGGGCGAGTGCTCCTACTGGGCCTGCATCCCGTCCAAGACGCTGCTGCGTCCCGGCGAGGCGGCCCACGGAGCTCGTGCGGCGGCGTGCAGCGCGCGGGTCGACGTGCAGGCTGCGCTGGCCTACCGGGACTACATGGTCTCCGGCTACTCCGACGCCGGGCAGCAGGCCTGGCTGGACAGCAAGGGCATCGACCTGATCCGCGGCACCGGCGCGCTGGCCGGGCCGGGCGTGGTCGAGGCCGGCGGCAGGCGCTATACCGCTCGGCACGTGGTGGTGGCGACCGGCTCGGACCCGGTCATCCCGCCCGTCCCGGGCCTGCGCGAGCTGACCGGGGTGTGGACCAACCGCGACGTGACCGGTATGAAGGCTGTCCCGCGCCGCCTGCTGATCCTCGGCGGCGGCCCGGTCGGCGCCGAGATGTCCCAGGCCGTGCGACGCCTGGGCGGCGAGGTGGCCCTGGTCGAAGGCGCATCCCACGTGCTGGCCCGCGAGCCCAAGCCGCTGGGCGACGCGCTCGGCGAGGAACTGCGCCGCGACGGCATCGAACTGATCCTCGGCCTGCACGCGGCCGCCGCCCGGCGCGACGGCGAGGACTACGTCCTGGTCCTCGACGATGGCCGCGAGCTGCGCGGCGACCGGCTGCTGGTGGCCACCGGACGGCGCCCGCGGGTGCCGGCCGGGCTGGACACCGTCGGCGTCACGGCCGGGCCGGACGGCGTTCCGGTCGACGCCCGGCTGCAGGCCGGCGAGGGGCTGTGGGCCATCGGCGACGTCACCGGCATCCGGCTGCTCACCCACGTGGGCAAGTACCAGGGCGAGGTCGTCGCCTCGAACATCCTCGGCGAGCCCCGCGAGGCCAGCTACGAGGCCGTCCCGGACGTGGTCTACACCGACCCGCAGGCGGCCGCCGTCGGCACCGCCCAGGCCCGGTACAGCGTGACCGTCCCGGTATCCGAAGTAGCCAAGACCGCCACCTACACCCACGTCTACGCCGAGTCCAAGGGATTCCTGACCCTGATGTCCGACGGCGACCGGCTGACCGGCGCCTACGCGCTCGGCCCCGAGGCTGGCGAATGGCTGCAGCAGGCCACGCTGGCCATCCGCGCCCACGTGCCGCTCGACGTGCTACGCGACGTCATCCAGCCGTTCCCCACCTTCTCCGAGATCTACGTCGCCGCGCTCAAGGCGCTGCGCGGCCAGACCAGCGCCGCCCGCCACCCGGCCCAGGCGAGCGCGCCGTGAGCGTCTCCGGCCTGGAAAGCCCGAAACCAATGATCCGCGCCTAGGGGAGGAAGCATGACCACCGCGACCACTCAGCGCAAACCCGGACTACTCGGGCAGACCGTCGTCGTGATCGGCGGCAGCTCCGGCATGGGGCTCGAGACCGCCCGGCTGGCCCGGGCGGAGGGCGCCGGGGTTGTCATCACCGGCCGCACCCCCGAGCACATCGAGCGGGCCGCGGCCGAACTCGGCGAAGCGCGCACGGTGGCCTTCGACGCCACCGATCCGGCCGCCCTCGAGCGGTTCTTCGGCGATCTGCCGGACCCGGTCGATCACGCGAGGCGGTCAGGCGGCCGCCGTCCGCCGGTAGAACGTGGCCCACACGGCCTTGCCGGTGTCGCTCGGCTCGGTGTAGCCCCACTGGTCGCTGAGGGCGCAGACGATGTGCAGCCCGCGGCCGGTCTCGCCCAGCAGACCTGACGGCCGGGGGGCGGGCACTACCCGGCTTGGGTCGGCGACCGCGCACAGCACACAGGGCCCGAGCTGAAGCAGGCCGAGCCGGACCGGACGCCGCAGCCGGCTGTCGCCGGCTCCGGGCAGAGCGTGCCGCAGGGCATTGGTCACCAGTTCGGACACCACGATCACGATGTCCTGGCCGCGTTCGGCGGTGTCCCACCGGCGCAAGGTGATGATGGTGAAGTTCCGCGCGGCGTGGACCGAGCCGACGTCCGCGCCAAGCGCGCGCGTGGCTATCCGGGGCATGGCCCAGCTTGCCGCGGCGGAGAGCGGCTGGTTTCCGCCCGCCAGGCCGGCCGTTTCCGCGGTCAGCATCAGCCAGCGGTTCCGCGGCCTGCGCGGCAGGCCAGCCGCGCGCGTCGCCGCCGCCGGTCCGGCCTGGTCGCGGCGGGCGAAGAAGGTGCGGCTACCCGGGTGCGGCCATGGGCTGGGGAACATCGGGACCCCCGTCTACGCTCACTGGTTTTCCATCGGCCAGCCGACCGTTCGGGCGCCAGCGATCCGGGCCGCCCTGGCCATGGCCGTGTAGCGGTCCCACGGCACGACGGGGTGGGTAGCCCGGAAGCCCGGATCGGTCTGCTGGCATCGGGGGCAGGCCAGCCGGCCGAAGGCGTCGATGCGCCAGCCGGCCTCGACAGAGCGGACACGCTGGTCGACCTCGCCGAGCGCCTCCGGGTCCACGTGCCACGAGATGCAGGAACCCATCTCGCACCAGCTGATCGGCATCCGCAACTGGTCGCCGATCAGCGCCCGCATCGTGAGTTCGGGGCGCACGGCCTCGGTGCGGGCCGCGGGCATGGCGCGGGGCCCCGGCGCGCCGGAGGGCGCGGGCACGGCGGATCTGGGGACGGGGGCGGCGGATCTGGGGACGGGGGCGGCGGCTGGGACTGGAGCCGCGGCGGGGGTGAGCGCTTCGGGCCGGGTGGCGGCGCCGGCCTGCGCCGCGGGGCTCGGCGGTGCGGGGCTCGGCGGTGCGGGGCTCGGCGGTGCGGGGCTCGGCGCCGCGCCGCTCGGCGCCGCGCCGCTCGGCGGCGCGGCCGTCGTCCCGCAACTCGGCGAGCCAGTCGTCCATCTCGACCACGGTGGCGTCATCCGGCCAGATCTTGATCTTCATGTCGGGCCTCCCCTCTAGCCAGCGGTGAGCGCCTTTCGGCGGCGGTGACCCGCCCGAGGGCAGACACCAGCACGGAGATAACGGACCAGGCGGCGGCGTGACCCGTGCGTCACTGACTGCGGCACGGCTATTCCCCGCGCGGCATTCGCGATCACGCCCCGGCTGTGTTCGCTGGCGCCGGAACTCGGTCTGCCGCCAGCGAGCACCTGGTGCGTCCCGGTGCGCATATGTCACCTTTTGCGCTTGCCTTCCCCTTTTCAAGCTTCCGGGCTCACCGTCTCTAGGTATTAAGCTTTCACGGTCCCGACTCTGCATTACAGCCCGATATACCTGCGATAAACATTTGGCTCATTCGGGAACTATCACGGCGTGTCGCGTAGACAAATTTAGATTGCTATTATGCACAGCCTGTGAATCAAGTATTACCAGCTAGCAGGCATACGGCGAGAGTGACGTTCCGTCGCGATCCCCAGCATTTCACCCCTGGATACACAGGCTGGGCACCCTTTTACACAAGCCATCCACAGCCTTGTACACAGAAAACCCGACGCCCGTCCTGCCAGCGGCTTGTTGCCACTCGAAAGGCGAGCGCCGGGTAATTCCGCGATCACTGGTGGTGCCGAAGTCCGGAGATTCTTTATGTTCGATGCTGGAATGTCCGGTTTCGCGCTCAGCGGATGTACAGCTCGCCGGTGTCGTATTCGTGAACTCGCCGTCGGCCGGCACGTCAGCCAGGCCAAGCTCGGCGAACACCGGGAAGAGCTGCTCGGCCGCCCACCGTTCCTGGTGCGCCCGGCGCCGTTCGCCACGTGCCGCCCGCGGAACGGCTCGAACCGCGCCGCCAGGTCCCCGATGTCCTCGGTCCGGCCGAGGAGGATGGCCACCGCGAGCCAGCAGGAGCCCGCTCGGTTCGGCCGCCCGCGCCAGGCGCCGGCGGACCTCGGCGAACATCGCCCTGGCAGCATCGATGTGGCAGCGATGTCGTTTCAGGCGGCGCGTAGCGCCCGCCCGCGTGGTTCTGGGGCGTTCGGGGCTTATGGGGCGCGGGGGCGGGGAGGCCGCTCGTTCGGTTCTCATGGTTAGTCCTTGGGTCGGGGGGCCGTAGCCGATCATGGTGATGGTCATGCCGGGCTGGCCGGGCCGGGTGCCGGGAAAGAACCAGCGCGGCAGGCTGGGCGCGGCCGCGCGGATGAGCGTGTCCACCGCCCGCAGGTCTTGTTCGCGGGCCGGATCGAAGCGGAAGAACTCCTCCACCGACCCGGCGGTCACCTTGAACATCGCGGCTCGGCCCGCACTGCCGGGTGAACTCGACCTGGATCTCGGTGATCCACTCGCTGGTGTCGTCGGGGCATTCCAGGTAGACCTCGCGGGCGCAGCCGGTGCCGGTGAAGCCATGGTCCCGCATCCACGCGTGCAGGAGCTGGTAGGCGGCGTCGACGCCGGCCATGGAACCGCGGTGGATCGCCGACGCGACCTCGGCCGCGGGGATCTCGATGCGCTCCAGGCTGGGCACCGAGTCCGCGGCGACGGGGAAGGTGACGGACACGCGGAGCGCGTCTTCTGACGCCTCCGGGGCCGGCCTGTAGTCGGCGATGCTGGGGCCGGCCGGCGGGGCGCCGACGGCCGCCAGGTGCCGCATGATCACCGGGTACATCGGGCCGACCACCGGGCCGACGTCCTCCTGCGTGGCGCTATCGGGCCCGGGCTTCGGCCGCGGCCCGGGGGGCAGGCGGAACCGCCAGGTTCCGCGCGGCCAGGCCGGCCTCGATGGCGGCGACCACCGACTCCACCACCTTGACCCTGGCCCACCGTTTGTCCTCGGCCTCGACCAGCACCCAGGGCGCGGCGGCGTGGTCGGTCCGGTCCAGCATCTGCTCCACGGCCGCCTCGTAGTCCCGCCGCTTCCCCCGGTTCCGCCAGTCCTCCGCGGTCAGCTTCCAGGCCTTCAGCGGGTCGCGCTCCCGCGCCTTGAACCGCTTGAGCTGTTCCTCGGGCGACAGGTGAAGCCAGAACTTGACGATGATCATGCCCTCGTCGGCCAGCGTCCGCTCGAAGTCGACGATCTCCCGGTAGGCGCGCCGCCACTGCTCCTCGGTGGCGAAGCCTTCGACTCGCTCGACCAGGACCCGGCCGTACCAGGACCGGTCGAGCACCGCCATGCCACCCCAGCCGGGCAGCATCGGCCAGAACCGCCACAGGAAATGGTGGCGTTTCTCGTCGTAGCTGGGCACGCTGAACTGGGCCACCCGGACGTGCCGCGGGTCCAGCGGCTCGACCAGGCGCCTGATCGCACCACCCTTTCCGGAGGCGTCCCAGCCCTCGAAGACCACGCAGACCGGCGGCCCGAGCCGGGCATCATCCCCGATCTGGCCGCCCAGGACCAGGCGCAGGTGCAGCAGCCGGCCCTGGGCCGCGGCGAGGCGGTCCGCTTCCCGCTTCGGGGTGAGCTTCAGGCTGAGATCCAGCTTGGCGAGTGCGCCGCTCTTGGCCGCCATGTGCCGCGCCTCCCATCGAATCCTTCACCGGCTTACCCGAGTTGAAGTTCCCTGTAACAACCATCAGCCGGGTGTCATGATGGCGCCCGCCGCCGGAATTGTGGTGGTTGCGGCATTGTGCACCAAAGAGTGTGCAGGTTGTCACATCCATGCGTGACCGGCTGCGTGGGGGCGTGACGCGGCGGCCCAGTGCGGGGCCTGTTCCCCTCGTGAGCATCAGGAATCACTCATTCAGGCGCTTTCGGCCGGTGGCCGGGTAGGGCAGAATCGGTGGCGCGGGTAAGCGAGGCGTACATGGGGGCCTGGATGAAGGTGCGCACGCTGGCCGCCGCGATCGCCGCGATCGCCGTGGCGGCCGGCTGTTCTTCGGCGCCGCCAGCATCCCGTCCGCGCGCCGAGGGCGGGCCGGCCGGTTTCTGGACCCGGTCCCGGCTGCTCGGCGCCCAGCCGTGGCGGGAAGGCGGGTTCCAGCCCGGACAGCCGGCCACGGCGAGCCCGTCCGAGCTGAGCGTGCGGGTCGGGACGCTGTTCGAACACGACGCCAGCGGTAACCATTTCTGCACGGCCAGCGTGGTGGCCAGCCCGGGCCGGGACCTGCTGATCACCGCCGCGCACTGCATCAGCGACGGGAAGGGCGGCGGCTACCGGCAGGACATCGTGTTCATCCCGGGGTACCGGGACGGCCAGGCACCCTACGGCGTCTGGGCCCCGGCCCAGCTGCTGGTGGCGCCGCAGTGGGAGAACTCCTCCGATCCGGACTTCGACATCGGATTCGCGGTGCTCAAGCCCTACGACGGGAAGAACATCGAGGACGTGCTCGGCGCGAACCAGCTCGGCATCGACCCCGGATACCGGAACCTGGTCCGGGTCACCGGCTACCCGGCCAGCAACGAAGCCCCGGTCACCTGCGTCAAGACGGTTCCAGCCGGCTAGCGGAGTAATAGCCCCGGGTATCGGCGGGTAGACCATCAGGACCGTACCGGCGCCGGGAGGTTCAGATGCGCATCACCGACGTACTTCGCGTCAAGGGAAATCAGGTTGTCACCATCGCCGAGGATACGAAGATTCGGCAGCTCCTGGCGGTGCTGGCCGAGCACGGGATCGGCGCCGTGGTGGTCTCGGCCGACGGCACCTCGGTCGACGGGATCGTCAGCGAGCGGGATATCGTCCGGGCGTTCGCCAAGCGAGGCGCCGCGGTGATGTCCGAGCCGGTCACGGCGATCTACACGGCCGAGGTGCGCACGGTCACGCCGGAGACCTCGCTCGAGGAGGTCATGCGCATGATGACCGAGTACCGGGTGCGGCACGCGCCGGTCGTGGTCGACGGCAGCCTGCGCGGGATCGTAAGCATCGGCGACGTGGTGAAGAACCGCATCGACGAGCTCGAAACCGAGCGGGCCGCGCTGACCGATTACATCACGAGCGCCCGCTAGCGCACGGCCAGAAGCGCCCGGGGTCCCGCCCGGGTAGCTGGCCACGAGCAGCGCGCTGTCCTTGCGCAGCTGCTCGGCACGGCCGCTGGCCGCCAGCTCGCCGTGGGACAGGAAATAGTCGCGATCGGCGATCTTCAGCGCCAGGCTCAGGCTCATCGCGCCGATGCTGACCGCGGCGATCCCGGCGGACATCTGGTCGTCGTGGCCCTGCTTTGTCATTCACCCCGGTCCCAGAGGTGACCGGGGTCCTGGCTGGCGGCGGGGCGTCGGGGCGGCTGGGGTGCGCGGGTTCGGTGATGATGGTGAGGCTGCCTGCCGCGCTAAGGGGCCGGGTCATACCGCATCAATGTGACATCGATGCTGCTCAGGCGACATCGATGTGGCATCGATGCTGTTCGGCGGGGCTCACAGGCGGCTGAGGCTGAAACCGGGTCGGGCTCGCTTCGCCAGGAATTCATCTGTCGAGCTGCCGCATTCGAACTATCTGGCTGAGACGTTCGTTAGATGGTGCGAGCATGGATGGAAGGGCGTCAGATCCTGGCGTTGAGGGGATCCCGGTTGGCTGGCTCTTGAACGGCCTGCCACCGCGCTGACACGGCTGCGCCTGATGTGATTCGGGAGCCAGCATGGGCGAGGAACTGCGGGGGGAACGCACCGGTCGCGAGCCGGTGACGCGGGACGCCGCGGTGCGGGTCGGGAGAGTTGTCGCCATCGTCGCGGCCGTTGTCGCGCTGGCGGCGGGGTGCGGTCCCGCGATCGCAGCGAAACCGCCCGGCCAGCCGTCGCCGGCGTCGCTGACGCGGGCCGGCACCCCGGATCGGGCCACGATCGTCGTCGACGGCGGCCGCCCTGGGCCGGTGTTCCAGGGAATCGGCGCGATCAGCGGGGGTGGCGGCAACTCCCGGCTGCTGATCGACTATCCCGCACGTGAGCGCGCGCAGATCCTCGACTACCTGTTCACGCCGCATTTCGGGGCCTCGCTGCAGATGCTGAAGCTGGAAATCGGCGGCAACGGTTTCTCCTCAGATGGCTCGGAGCCGTCGGTGGAGGCCGTCCCGGGCCGGCTGGACTGCGGTGCCGGCTATGAGTTCTGGCTGGCCCATCAGGCGCTCGCGCGCAATCCGGCGATCAAGCTGTACGGCCTGCAATGGGCGGCCCCCTCCTGGGTTCGCGGCCGGTACGGAGGCCTGTGGACCACCGCCGACGTGCGCTATGTCGTCGACTGGCTCCGGTGCGCCCGGGAAAGCGGCCTGACTGTCAGCTACGTCGGTGGCTGGAACGAGCATTACCAGGGCACCCCGGTCCAGCTGGCCTGGTTCGTGAACCTGCGCCAGGCGCTGGACGCCGCCGGGTTCGGCGGCACCCAGATCGTCGCCGCCGACCAGACCCCGCAATACCAGGAAGGGCTCGGCCGGGGGCTGGGATATTCGCCGCTGCTCGTCTGGCAGACCGTCACCGGCAACATGGCCGACGACCCGGCCTTCGCCCGGGCGGTCAGCATCCTGGGCATGCACGACACCTGCGGGCTGCCGACCACCGGGTACCGGTGCATGATAGCCGCCGGGGCACGGACCCTGGCGGCCCGCCTGGGCAAGCCGCTGTGGGAATCCGAACTCGGGGCCACCCCAGCCACCGGAACCAACCCTGCGCTCCCGGGCCCGGGCGGCCTGGCCCGCGCGCTCAATGACGCCTACGACCAGGCCGGGGTCACCGGCATCCTGGTGTGGCCGCTCATCGACTCGATGCCGCCGGATCTCCCGCACGAGAACCGGGGCCTGGTCATAGCCGACCAACCCTGGCACGGCTACTACTACGTCACCCCCCTGACCTGGGTGATCGCCCAGACCACCCAGTTCACCGCCCCCGGCTGGCGGCACGTCGCCGGGGCGGACGGCAGCCTCCCCGCCAACGGCTCCTATGACACCTACGAGGCGCCCGGCCGGTCCGCCTGGACCCTGGTGGCGGAGACTTCGGTGGCCACCGCGGCGCAGCGGGTGACCGTCCACGTCACCGGCGGCCTGCCGGCCCGGGTGGTTCGTGTATGGAGTACCAACCTGCGCGGGCCCGGCCAGTTCGTCCGCCGCGGCGACATCACCCCGTACGGCGGCACCTTCAGCGCGGTACTGCAACCCGGGTTCGTGTACACGTTCACCACGACCACCGGGCAATCCCGGGCCGGCGGCCACTCACCCGTAGTCCCGGCCGCCAGCTCGATGCCACTGTCCTACGCCGCCGTCCCCGACGCCGCGGGCATGGCGCGCATGCTGTGCCCGATCGAGGGATCGTTCGGCTACGTCCGGGGCGTGCTGACCCAGACCACGGTCGGAGAGCCCGTCGAATGGCACAACCCCGGCCGAGCTGCCCTCCCGTACGCGATCGTCGGCTCGAACGCCTGGCGCGACTATACGGTCTCGGCCCGCGTGGTGCTCCCCATGTCCGGGCCGGCTTCCCCGCCCGCCGGCGCCGCGCTGATCGCGCGGTACCAGGGCTTCCACTGGAGCGCGACCGGCAACTTCCACGGCTACGAACTCGAGGTCCGCAGCGACGGCGCCTGGCAACTCAGGGCCAACGGCCCGGCGCCGGTAACGCTCGCCTCGGGAACGGTGGCCGCCGCGCACAGCTACGCCATGAGCCTCACCACTCGCGGCACCGCCATCTCCGCCCGCATAGACGGCGCCCTGGTGGCCGCCGTCACCAGCCGGGCCTACCGGGACGGTCCCGCTGGCCTGGCCAGCCTCGGCTACTACCCGGTCCAGTATCCTCGCTTCGGCGTCAGCTAGCGTGGGCCACGCGGGGCCGGCTGGTAACGGCCGACCTCTGACTAGCTGGCTGGCCGGCCCCCGGCGGGCTCGGTGACCCCTGGTCAAGAGTCAGTTGGATCCAGGCATGACAACGGCGGTCCCGGGCTGATGCTTGACGTACCGGCTCCGTTTGACGCCCGGGTGCCCGGCACGGCTACGGGCAGGTTCCCGCTGCGAGCGGGTGTCAGGCCGCCGCGCCACAGGCGCACCCGGCCTGGCGATGCTGTTTCCGCTGCCGGCCTCCATTGCCGCCGCTCCCAGGGCATGGCGGCAATCATGAACGCGATGACGAAGATGCTGATGAGCATCATCAGGTTGTTGGCCAGCTCCCAGTTGCTCCAGGTCAGCATCTGCATCGGCAGGTAGAAGATGGCCGCGAACGCCCCGAGCACGATCTGCAGCGCTATCGACAGCCGGGCCGGCCGGGCGGTGGCCGAGGGTGCCTGCCAGGCCAGGTACTGGTTGCCGAATGACGGCGTGATCGCCAGCAGTGCCGTCGTGGTCGCGGTCGCGATATCCAGCGGGTGGGCGCGGCGCCACCACCACACCGCGAGCAGGGCGACGAGGACGGCGGTCTTGCTGCCGATCGACCCTGCGTTCAGCCACAGCGGGTCCTGCCAGACCGGAAGCTTGGTCGGATGAACCGCCAGCCACAGCCCTGACCAGCCCCAGTTTCCGAAACTGGGCCGCGTCTCGGCGAACTGGGCGGCGATGAAGGGCAGCTTGGCGACCGGCGTGCCCACCGTGACTGGCAGCGTCACATACAGCAGCGCCAGGACGCCGGCGGTTCCGGCGGTGAACTGCGCGCGGCGGCGCCACGTCGGCACGGCGAGCAGCAAGGCCGGGCCGAACACCAGCGGCCAGGTTTGCGCCGCTACCGCCAGCCCGAACAAGGCGCCGGCCGCCCCGGCGCGGCGGCCGGAGACTTGCGGGCCCGCCCGCAGTATGACGGCGAACGCGGCCAGGGCGAACAGGAAGCAGAACGGCTCGGCCTGGCCGTGGACGCTGCTGACCAAGATGGGGAGGGGGCTGCAGGCGTACTGGAACCTGCGCAGCGCCGCCCGCTCACCGGCCGCGCGGGTCAGCACGCCGACCAGCACGACCACCCCGACGTCGGACAAGATCGCCGGGATCCGGGCGATGATCAGCCAGGACACGTGCAGGTGCAAAGACGTCCAGTACGCCCCGGCCAGCACGAAGGCGTAGACAGGCAGGGAACCCCACCCGTTCTGCCGGTTGTTGATGATCGGGTCCTGGTGATGCAGGACATCGAAACCTGCGGCCTTGAAGTCATACACCAGGTCGTACGGCTGAGTCCGCCAGGCCAGGGCCAGCATCGCCACGCGCAGCACCACGGCGACGTAGATCGCCAGCCCCAGTGAAGGCCGCCAGTCGCGACGTTGCGCGATCAGCATCAGCGCAACGCCGAGCGCGAGAAGCAGCAGCGCTGCCGCACACTGGCCAGGATTGATCTGACCGTAAGTCATACACGACCTCAACCTGCACGATTAACGCCGCAGAGAGTCCCCATGCGCGGTCGGCACTCGTCCGGGCGACACAAACCACGTAGTGGACCAGGCCCGTGACTCCCGCCGACCCAGTTCCTGGCGGCCTGGTCAGCGATCCCACCGCATGATCATAGCCGCAAATGGCGTCCGCGCTCACCGGCACGCCGGTCTTCGCCGATGAGAAGGCGCGCCTGCGGATCCCGCGGCTGCCCCGGGGCACGGGCGGTGCCAGGCGGCCAGGAGCAAGGCGCGGCCAGGCGCCGGCGGGAAGGCGCCCGCGGCGCTGCGGGTCCAGCCGCGCTGGCTGGTGTGCCAGCCAGACGACGGTTTACGCTAGGCTCGGCGGCCGGACCGCGGGCCCTGAATCGCGATTTGCGCCGGGCAGGTGACTGGCCGGCCGGTCGGTTAGGAGGGCGACAGTGAGCGGCGACGGGACAGCTAACGGGGCGCCTGCGGCGCTGCGGCAGCCGGCCGCGAGGCGCAAGTTCTGGGGCTGGGGCCTGGAGGGTGAAGGGCTGGCGGCGAGCGAGATCGAGCAACTCGGGACCGTCTTCACCGAGCGCCTCGGGATCGATGGCGTGCGCGTGCGGGAGCCGCCTCGAGTGGAGGAGCTGCACCTGCCCGCGCCGCGGCTGGTGGCGCCCGCGTCGCTTCAGCCGGCCTTCAGCACGGACCCCTACGACCGGGCCGCCCACACGTACGGCCGGTCGTTCCGCGACCTGGTCCGGGCCTTTCGCCGGGACTACGCGCACGCGCCTGATCTTGTGGCCTTCCCTCGCGGCGAGGACGAGCTGGTGTCGGTGCTTGAATGGTGCAGTGATGCCGGTGTCGCGGCGATCCCGTTCGGCGGTGGTTCCAGTGTGGTCGGCGGGGTCGAGCCTGATGTAGGTGACGGTTATCACGGGGTGATCAGCGTCGACCTCCGCCACCTGGCGGGGGTGCTGGAGGTCGACCGTACCTCGCGGGCCGCGCGGATCGCGGCGGGCACGCTGGGCCCGGCTCTGGAGGCGCAGCTGAAGCCGCACGGCCTGACGTTGCGGCATTTCCCGCAGTCGTTTGAGTGGTCGACGCTGGGCGGGTGGATCGCGACGCGCGCGGGCGGGCATTTCGCGACGCTGCACACCCATATCGACGAGTTCGTGGAGGCCGTCCGCGTGGTGACGCCGCGCGGCGTAGTCCAGACCAGGCGGCTGCCGGCCTCCGGTGCCGGTCCGTCGGCCGAGCGGCTGTTCTGCGGCTCCGAAGGCACGCTGGGCGTGATCACCGAGGCATGGCTGCGCGTGCAGCCGCGGCCGCGGTTCCGGGCGGGCGCCTCGGTGTCCTTCGCCGACTTCGCCGACGCGGTGCAGGCGGCCAGGGAACTCGCGCAGTCCGGGCTCAATCCGGCCAATTGCCGCCTGCTCGGCCACGACGAGGCGCTGATGTCGGGAAGCGGTGACGGGTCGCGTTCGATTCTCGTGCTCGGCTTTGAGTCGGCGGACCACGAGCTGGGGGCGTGGCTGGCCCGGGCGCTGGAGATCTGCGGCAGCCATCACGGCGAGGTGCACGGCGGGGAGAGCGACCCGGCCGCGGTCTGGCGGGCTTCGTTCTTGCGCGGTGGGCACCTGCGTGACGGCCTGGTCCGGCTCGGGCTGATCAGCGAGACCTTCGAGACGGCCATCACCTGGGACCGCTTCTGGGAGTTCCACGAGGGCGTGCTGACGGCCACGAGGCAGGCGGTGCGTCAGGCCTGCGGCGGCGGCGTGGTCTCGTGCCGTTTCGCGTACGTGTACCCCGACGGCCCCTCGCCGTACTACTCGGTGTTCGCGCCGGGCCGTCCGGGCCGGGAACTGGAGCAGTGGGATGAGATCAAGCTCGCGGCTTCGGAGGCGATCGCGGCGCTTGGCGGCACGATCACCCATCACCACGCCGTCGGCCGCGTCCACCGCCGGTGGTACCTGCGCGAGGTGCCGCAGCTGTTCGCCGATGCGCTCCGCGGCGCGAAGGCTGAACTCGACCCGGCCGGGATCATGAACCCGGGAGTCTTGCTCGAGCCGGCCGGAGCCGTCACGTACAGCCGCGAAGGGGGCAGGCGATGAGCGATCCCGTCGGGTTCAGTCGCCGCCGCCGGAGGATAAAGCAGCGGTAGGATCCATCAGCGCGCACGCTCCGCTGCCCCAGGCAGCGGCTGAGCCCGGTGGAAGGACCGGAACTTACCCTGCGTTCGGCGCCTTCTGGCTGGTGGCCAGCCAGGCGCCGGGGCGATCAGGATCAGACCTGCGATGGCGCCGATGGTGAGCTGCTCTCTCCGCCCTGCCGGTCAGCCGGCCTGGCGGCTGCGGATCAGGGGAATCTGGCCGCCGGCCAGCACCATGGCGACCTGCCGGGCGGAGAGCCGGTGCCGGACCGTGACGTCCTGGCCCTTGGCCTGGTTGTGCACGGTGAACTCCGGGCCCGAGCCGAGCGCGTCGGTCAGGCCGTCCACGGACAGCTCGTCGCCGGAGTCGATGCGGTCGTAGTCGGCCGGGTCGGCGAACTCGACGGCCAGCACGCCGAAGTTCGCCAGGTTCTGCCAGTGGATCCGGGCGTAGGACTTGGCTATCACCAGCCGCAGCCCGAGGTAGCGGGGGGCGATGACGGCATGCTCGCGGGACGAGCCCTGGCCGTAGTTCTCGCCCGCGACGATGACGTGCGTCCCGGCCTCGCCGGCCCGCTGCACGTAGCCGTCGTCGACCTGGCTGAAGGTGAACTGGGCCAGCTTGGCGATGTCGCTGCGGAACGGCAGCACCCGCGCGCCGGCCGGCAGGATCTCGTCGGTGGAGATATTGTCGCCGACCTTGATCGCCACCCGGCCCCGCAGGCCGGCGGGCAGGTCGTCGAAGTCGGGCAGGGAGCCGATGCTCGGCCCCTTGACCAGCTCGACCCGGCGCGCCTGCTCTTCGGGCAGCGGCGCCTCCAGCGGCATCTCGCCGGCATCGGCCCGCGGCGGCAGGACCACATCGGGGTAGTCGATGCCCAGCCGCGACGGCAGGTCGCGGGGGTCGGTGATCTCCCCGGTCAGGGCCGCGGCCGCGGCCGTTTCCGGTGAGCACAGCCAGAACCGAGTCCTCGTCGGTGCCCGACCGGCCGGGAAAGTTCCGCGGCACGGTCCGCAGGCTGTTGCGGCCGATCGCGGGCGCCTGCCCCATGCCGATGCACCCCATGCAGCCGGCCTGGTGGATCCGGGCCCCGGACCGGATCAGGCTGAGCGTCCCGCCCATTGCGGTCAGGTCCGCGAGAATCTGCCGCGAAGTCGGGTTGACATCCATCGACACCTGCGGGTGGGCCTGGCGGCCGCCGGTGATCGCGGCCAGCACCGCGAAGTCACGCAGCCCCGGGTTGGCCGACGAGCCGACCACCACCTGGTAGACGGGCTCGCCCGCCGCCTCGCGGACCGGCGCGACGTTTCCTGGCGAGGTCGGCCTGGCGATCAGCGGCTCCAGGCGGCCGAGGTCGATCTCGTCCGTCACGTCGTACGAAGCATCTTCGTCGGCGGTCACCTCGGTGAAGTCGCCGCCGCGGCCCTCGCGGCCGAGGAACGCGCGGACCGCTTCGTCCGCGGGGAAGACACTGGTGGTCGCGCCGAGTTCGGCGCCCATGTTCGCGATCACGTGCCGGTCCATCGCCGACAGGGAATCGAGCCCGGGGCCGTGGTACTCGACGATCCGGCCCACGCCGCCCTTGACGCCGTGCCGCCGCAGCATCTCCAGGATGACGTCCTTGGCGCTCACCCACGGCGGCAGCGTTCCGGTCAGCCGCACGCCCCAGATCTCCGGCATCGTGATGTACAGCGGTTCGCCGGCCATCGCCATCGCGACCTCCAGGCCTCCCACGCCGATGGCGAGCATGCCCAGCGAGCCGGCCGCGCAGGTGTGCGAGTCCGAGCCGGCCAGCGACGCACCCGGCCGCCCGAACCGCTGCATGTGCACCGGATGCGAGACCCCGTTGCCCGGCCGGGAGTACCAGACCCCGAACCGCTGGCAGGCTGACCGCAGGAACAGGTGATCCGCCATGTTCCGCTCGTCGGCCTGCAGCAGGTTGTGGTCCACGTACTGGACCGAGACCTGGGTGCGGACCCGGTCCAGGCCGAGCGCCTCGAGCTCGAGCATCACCATGGTCCCGGTGGCGTCCTGGGTCAGCGTCTGGTCGATCCGCAGCCCGATCTCCGACCCGGCCGTCATCTCGCCGTCAACCAGATGCGACCCGATCAGCTTCTGCGCCACGTTCGTTCCCACCTGCGCCCGCCTACCCGCGCGCGCCCCCATCACACCAGGGCACGCACCCCGGTCCGTTCGGGCCCGCCGAACCCGGCTCCCGGCGGCCCGATCTCTGGACGACGGGCTGACTCGCCTCCCTACCGTCGGGCGGTGATCATACGGGCGCCCCGGTCCCCGCGTCATTCGCGTTCCACCACGTGAAGCCCCCGTTGCGCCGTCCACGACTCGATGACCAGCAACGTCGCCTCCGGGTTCAGCCGGGTGATGACGACCTCGGAAATGTCGGCACAAAACAGTTCTCCGTCAGGCCCTTCGCCGATCGGCCCGGCCAGAACCGCCCGCCCGGCGATCTTCGCCTCGCCCGGCCACCCGGCCTCCTTGCCCTCCTGCGGGTGAAGCGTCGGACCATGCAGGGCGAACCTCGGATCCCGCCGCAGATCCGCACCCTTACGCGCCCCCGGCATCGACCCGAACCTGAGCTGCCCGTCAGCGAACTCGCACTCGATACCCGAGATCCGTGGCGAGCCGTCGGCCCGCAACGTCGCGATCGTCTTGTGCCTGCCGGCGTCGAACAGCCGCCGCACCCGTGCCGCGAACTCGGGCTCCGCCTGCTCCACATCCTCCCACGCTGCCATAGCCGCAGTATGCGCCCGATCCCTTCGGGGCACAGGCAACCAGTGGTCGTTTCGGGATAGTGCTATCGCTATCGCTGAGGCCGGCGACCGTCTCGGGCCTGGGGCCCCGTCCGGGGAGACCGCTGAGCGGATCAGACATCGCGGCGCGGTATCACGATGCTGTTCCCGGGGCGGGCGCTGGCCGGGGTGCGCGGGACCAGTTGAGGGCGGCCCGGGACCTCATCATTGTGGACCGTCACCTGCGTTTTCCGCAGGTTTTGGTCCACGATAACGGGCGCTGGCCTGGACACGGCTCAGGCCAGCGGAGCTTGCCGCGATCCGGTCCCGGTAGCGGCCAGGTCGAACCCGGCGCCGACGGCCGCCAGCTGATGCCGGTCTGCGTTCGGGCGCTTCGGTCAGTCGGCCGGCTGCCAGAGGCGGAACGTCGCGCCCTGGTCGTCGGCGCACTCGGCGAGCAGCCCGAACTGCCTGCGCACGGGCTCGCCCGCGCGGCCGCCGGCCGCCCGGACCCGCTCGACCGCAGCCGCGATGTCGTCAACGCGGTAGGACAGCTGCACCCCGGGCTCCGCGCCCGGCGACGACATGATGGCCAGCGGCGGTGCGATCTGCTCGGTGCGCCACGCGCCGAGATGACCGGAGGAGAACGGCACCTGCAGCACGGCCTCGTAGAATTCCTTGGCCCGGCCCGCATCGGGCGCCATCATCGTCACGTTCGCGACGTCGCCCTGGCGCATTCGGCCGGGAGGCCGGTCGGGGTCGGTTGGTCGGGCAAGTCCTGCCCGCGCCGGCGGCCGCAGCAGCATCCAGCGGTGCCCGAACGGGTCGACGATCACCGAACCGCGACCGTAGGGCTGGTCGGCCGGCTCCCGCTCCACCACGGCGCCGCTGCGCCGGGCCCGTTCGGTGCTCGCGTCGACGTCGTCGACCTGCAGGTGCAGGGTGTGGCTGAACGTCGTGGGGGAATCGGGTGCGCGCACGGGCACGTCGGGCCACAGGTCGGAAGCTTCGGCGAACATCAGCACCGCGTCGCCGATGCCGACCTCGGCGTGGCCGATCGTGCCGTCCGCGTTGACGTGGAGCTCGCCGCGGCGCTGCGCGCCGAACACCTCGACGTACCAGTCCATGGCGCGCCGGGCGTCGGACACGACGATGTAGGGGGTCAGCGTCGGAGGCCAGGCGGGCTCGCGCTCGACGCGGGTCGCGGCGGTCGGCTGGGACATGGCTCCTCCTGGGGGTGCGAAGACCTCGCGGGTCAGCCGCAGCCGCAGCCGCCCGGCGAAGCCGGGATCAGGATCGACAGGCGTGACGGGCTCGCGCAAAACCTCGAACGAATCGGTCATCACGAGCCCTCCTCTCCCTCGTACATCCGGCGGAACGCGGCCCGGGCCCGCACCAGCAGCGCCTCAGTGGCGTGCACGGTGCGGTCCAGGTGCCGGGCCACCTCGGGCACCGGCAGCCCGTCGAGGTAGCGCAGCGTGAGCGCGGCCCGGTGATGCGCGCCGAGCCGGCCCAGCACCTCGCGGGCCCGGATCCGGTCGACGGCCGCGTCCCACGGGTCGTCGACGGGGGTGGGCTCGCCGTCCAGCAGGCGCAACCCGCGTTGCTCCCGCTCGGCCCGCCGCCAGTGGTCGGCGAGCTTGTGCCGGGCCACCCCGATCAGCCACCGGACCGACGGCTCTGGCGCGCCCGGCTTGCGGACCGCGTGCACGGCGGCCAGGAACGACTCGGCCGTGAGGTCCTCGGCCAGGCTGGTGTCGCCGCAGCGGGCCAGCAGGTAGCCGTAGACGTGCGGCAGCGCATCGTCATACAGCTCCAGCAGCCCGAACGCCGGGTCCGGCCGCAGCTGCGGGTGCGTCATACCCTCATCGTCGTCCGGGCGGCCGGCACTCCGACGGGCCAGTGCCGAACTTTCCCGGCGGATCCGCAGGTTCACGCCGCGGATCCTGTCACTCGGCTGCGTCCGCTCATCCTCGCCAGGGGAGGATGACGACTGACAGGTCGATTGGGACCGCACGGAATGGGCTCGTGAACAGGCGAGAAAACGTGAGCGAAACCGGCCGGGCCGTTGAGGGCAAGGGCGACGCCCAGGCAGGCGTTCACGGAGCGCCGGGGGCCGGTTCGGTCTGGCAGGTCTCCGGCATGCCCTGGCTGCTTGGCTCGGCGATGCTGTGGTTTTCCGGGTTCGCGCTGCTCGTGCCCGTGGCGCCGCTGTGGGTGATCCACGGCGGCAGCGATAACCTCGGAGCCGGGCTGGTCACCGCCGTCATGATGGCCTGCACCGTCCTGGCCCAGCTGTCCATGCGCCGCGTGCTTCCCGGCCTCGGGTGGCGCTGGACTCTGGTGCTCGGATCCGGCTTGCTCGGAGTGCCCGCACTGGCGCACCTCGCCACCGACCGGCTGTGGCCGGTCACGGCCCTGGCCGCGCTGCGCGGACTGGGATTCGGCGTCGTCACCGTGTGCGGAGCGACCGCAGTCGCCGCCCTCGTGGAGCCCGCACGCCGCGGACGGGCCATCGGCGCCCTCGGGCTCGCGAGTGCCGCGCCCCAGTTCGTCCTGGTCCCGGTCGCGCCCTGGCTCGCCGAACGGGCCGGATTCGGGTTTGTGTTCATGCTCGCCGTCCTCCCGGCGCTGGCGATACCGCTCGCCTGGCCGATTGCACGCACCGTCGGCGACCGTGACCGCGCCCCGGCTAAAGGCCCCGGAGCCGGCCCGGCGGCCGCGCTGTGGCCGGCGCTGTCTGGGCCGATCGCGGCGCTGGCCGTGATCACCGCGGCAGGCGGCGCCATCCTCACGTTCACGCCGCACATGCTGGCCAGCCCGGCGCTCGGGTTCTGGGGGCTGCTCGCATTCACCGGGACGGCGGCGGCCAGCAGGTGGGCAGCCGGCGGCATCGCCGACCGCTTCGGGGCAACCGGGGCGATAGCCCCGCTGCTGTTCACCGGCGCGCTGGGGCTGGCCGCGATCGCGCTGAGCGCGGACAGCATCCATGACGCTCCGGGCCGCGTCCTGGTCATGTCCGGTCTGCTGCTGGCGGGAGTCGCCTACGGTGGCCTGCAGAACCTGACGCTGGCACAGGCATTCAGCGCAGCGGGGGAACCGGCGCGGTCCTCGGTCAGCATCGCGTGGAACCTGAGTTTCGACGCGGGGACCGGGATCGGCGCGTTCGCGACGGGCGCCATCGCGACCGCGACGTCATATTCCGTCGCGTTCGTCGTTCTTGCGCTTGCCGCCGGCATCGTGGGCGGCTGCTGGGCACTGCCGGGCCTGGCCAGGCGCGGCGATCAGGGGTAGCGCCGGCGCGGATCGGGGCTACGACGGCCAGCGGCCGCGGCTTATCGTGGAGGTATGGACGTGCAGGCACATGAGGACGTCGCGGCGGCAGCGGCCGCCCGCAGCGAACTGGGTCATGAGTACGACGGCGCCCTGGCTGAGGGGCTGATCGAACGGATCAGCTCGCAGATCGACAAGCAAGTGGACGCCCGGCTGGAACAGCGTGGCATCCAGCCCAGCGGGCCCGCATGGGCCGGCGTTGCCATGGGCCTGGGCTCGGTCGGGCTCGGTATCGGCGCCACGGCGGTGACGCTGCATTCCTTGGCCACTACCGGCACCGTGCCCAAGGCAGTAGTCGATCTGGGTCCCTTCCATGCATCCGTGATGACGGGCACCACCTCGATCAGCACCGCCCAGGTGATCCTGGTCGTGCTGATCTGGGTCGTCATTGCGGTCGTCAACATCGCCTACGCCCGCCGCCGTCCAGGTCGTTAGCTGGTCAGCCCCGGCTGGAGTCGCCCCGGCACGCGCCGGCCCCGGCCCGGATGCACCCGCCCGCGCCGCCCTATGGGTACCGGGCGTCGAGGATGGTGGTTACGCGTCCGGTGGCGATGTCGTACACGTGGCCGGAGACGCTCACCTTCGGTGCCAGCAAGGGTGCGGTGAGCAGGCGCTCGACGTCGGCCTTGACGCTGATGTGCGGGTCGGCGACGGCGGAGGCTTCCAGTGCTGCCTCGGAGAGGCCGGTCGCCTCGGCGGCCTGGTGCCGGAAGCCGGAATCGGCGAGAAAGCCGGTTCCGCATTGCGTGTGGTGAACAACTGCGACTTCGAAGAGCGGGCCGGCCGGGCCCTGCCCGCCGGACAGTTGCTCGGCAAGGTAGGCGAGGAAGGCGATGTCGTCGATGACGGCCTGGGTGACGCGTCCGCCGGCGTTGCGGATGACGGGGGCGTCGCCGAGCCGCAGTCCGAGGACGATCGCGGGGTCGACCCGGTGGTCCAGGCAGGTGATGACGAGCAGTCGCGCCGTGGGCAGGCCGAGCGCCACGGGCGTGTAGGCGTGGGCGAACTGCTCGTTGCGCTCGAGCAGGGGGGTCATCCTGGTCATGGTGGATCCGTTCGGCTTCAGAGGGTCATGTCGTCGGTGGCCGGGATGCTTACGCCGTGGCGGGTGGCGATGTCGCGGATCGCCGCGGCGAGCAGGTTCGGGTGCTCGCTGGTGGTCAGGTGGCCGCCGGGGAAGGTCAGGACCTCCGCTTCGGGCACGCGCTGGCGGGTGGCCGGGATCTGCCGGTGCTCGTAGGGGTCCTCGTCGCTGCCGCCGACGTAGAGGGCGACCGTGCCGCCGGTGTCGCGGGCGATCGCGGCAAGATCCCAGCGCCGGGCGTGGCGGCGGTGCTCGGCGACGAATCCCGCGGCGTTATGCAGGAACGCCGCCCCGTCCCGCCGGGTGATTGCCGACCGCAGCTCGGCAAGCTCCTCCGGAGTGGGCCGGTAGCTTCGGGAGTACAGGCGGGCCTGCATCATCGATGCGTCGAACACGCGCGGCGAGCGCTGCGCCCGCCGCATCCCCAGCGCGCCCAGCGGGGTGCGCAGCAGCGGCGTGCCCTGCCACGGGTGAGTGTGCGCGTCGGCGAACAGGCCGCCGTTGATCATGAACCCGGCCGTGATCACCGGCGTGACCGCGGTGTCCCGGGAGCCGGCCCGGTCCAGCCGACGGCGGAGCAGCTCGAGCAGCGCCAGCGACGTGTAGTCGAAGGTCACGACGACGGTGCGGCGGACGCCATGGTGCCGCCACAGTGCCTCGACCAGGGCGGCGCGCTCGAGGGTGGAGTACGGGTAGTCCCGGGGCTTGTCCGAATCACCTTGCCCGACCGGTTCCACGTACAGCCGCGGGCCGAGGCCGCCGAGCATCCGGTCCACCTGCGCCCAGCCGTAGGAGCCGTCCGGGAACCCGGGCAGCAGCGTGAGCCACACGGTGTCCGTGTCCTGCTCCGCGGCGGTCACGCGCTCGAAGACCCGGAGCGCGCCGGGCGCCGCGGCGGCCTCCCGCTCGGTCAGTACGCGCGCGGCGGCCGGGGCGTACCAGATCCGCTGCCCGCCGGCGAACCACTCCGCTGCTGTCACCGGTTTCTGGTTCTGCCGCGGCAGATCTGCCGTCTTGTTCCTGCTCATCTGGGGAGCCTCCCGTCGCCATTAGTGGACGCTGTACACTATAGCCCAGATCTGTGGACACTGTCCACTTTGTTATCCTGCCGTGGTGACGGCCATCGGCCCAGCAGCGCAGGCACACCACCCGGAGCGGCGGCGGCGGCCGCGAGGCGCCGTCCGCGATGGCCTGGTCGCCGCCGGGCTCGAGCTGGCCCGGGCCGGCGGCCCGGATGCCGTCGTGCTCCGGGAAGCCACCCGGATGGTGGGGGTGGTGCCAAATGCCGCCTACCGGCACTTCGCCGACCGGGACGAGCTCCTGGCCGCGGTCTGCGAGGCGGCCATGCGCGAGCTCGCCGACCGCATGGCCGCCGGCGTCGCCGCCGTTCCCGGTAGGCACGGCGACCCCACCGCGGCCAGCGGCCGGCTCGCCGCGATCGGCACCGCGTACCTGGAGTTCGCCCACGAGGAACCCGGGCTGTTCGCGACCGCGTTCGCCCTGCCGCAGCAGCACGCCTACAGCGCTCCGGACGACGGGACCGGACGGGATCGCACGCCCCTGGGTCAGCTCCGCACCACGCTCGACGAACTGGCCGACGCCGGCGTCCTCGACCCGAAGCGCCGCGACGGCATCGAGTACCCCATCTGGTCCACGGTGCACGGACTGGCCGTACTCACCGGGCAGGGACCCCTGCGCGACATCCCCGGCACCACCCGGCAGCGCCTCGAAGAGCTCACCTTCACCTTCATCGGCGAGGGCCTGGCCTAGCAGGCACGCTCCGCGGTCCAGCCGGCCCCGCGACCAGGCGGCGCAGGCCAGCCGGGCTGACTACGTCGCGCTCGCGCCGCGCCGAGCGCGGCGGGCTTCCCGCCGTCTCCGCGGACGGGGTTACCAGGCTGGCCGCAGCGGCCCGCGGGGCGCGATGCTGGCCAGGCTGTCCCGGAGAGAGAGCAGGCGCTGTTCGCCGAGCGCTTCCGCCCACGGGCCGATCGTGTCGGTGATGGCTGCCTCGGCGGCGCGGGTGCAGGCCCAGCCCTTGCCGGTGAGCGTGACCAGCCGGGCGCGGGCATCACGCGGATGAGGCCAGGCCGTTCGATCTTCGATACCTTCGATAGCTAGTGCCGCGGCAGGTTGCGTTTGCCCCGGCCGGGGTTCTGGCCGGGGCGGGGCTGGTGGCGGGGCGGGGCTGGTGGCGGGGCGGGGCTGGTGGCGGGGCGGGGCTAGTGGCGGGGCGGCTGGGGTGCGCGGGACCGGTGATGATGGTGAGGGCTGCCTGCCGGGCTGAGGGGCCCGGGTCAAACAGCATCGATGTGGCAGCGATGCTGGCAGCCGACATCGGCACGAGCCGATAATCCCGGAAAATAGGCAGGACAGCAGGCCATCGCCGGTAGCGCCGGCAGCAAGGAGTCAGAACGTCCTGATCGGCCCGGAAAGGCACTGCTGGCCGCAGCGGATGTCGCTAGCAGAGGAGCGCCATATGATCAGCTTCCGCCACGCCACCGTCCTTCCGTGCACCGGCGCGGACCCGGCCTACGACGCGACGGTGGTCGTCGAAGGCGCTGTCATCAAGGACGTCCTGACCAGCGCGCGCTCGGCCACCGGGATTGGCGGTGAGGTGATCGACTGTGGCGGGCGCACGGTGATGCCCGGGTTGATTGATGCCCACGTCCACGTCTGCGCGGTTGAGGTGGACCTGTCCGCGCAGCGCCGGGACTATCCGGCTAGCCTGCTGGCCTACGCGACCGGGACGATGATCAGGCAGGCGCTGGACCAGGGATTCACCACCATCAGGGACGCCGGGGGCGCTGACTGGGGGATGAAGGAGGCGGTCAGCCGCGGCCTGATCCCCGGGCCGAGGATGTTCGTCAGCGGCCACCCGTTGAGTCAGAGCGGCGGCCACGGTGACTCCAGGTCCAGGGCCGAGGACTATGCGGGCTGCGGCTGCGGCGCGGAACTCGGGATGGTATCGAATATCGCCGATGGCGTCGACGAGGTACGCCGCGCCGTGCGCACTCAGCTGCGCCGGGGCGCCGACGCGATCAAGGTCATGGCGAGCGGCGGTGTCGCCTCGCCGACCGATCAGCTTGAGTCCTCGCAGTACCGGCCCGACGAGCTGAGCGCTGCCGTTGCTGAGGCTGAAGCGGCGGGCACCTATGTGCTTGCGCACGCCTATACGCCCGCGGCGATCCGCAACGCCGTCGAGGCGGGCGTGCGGTCGATCGAACATGGGAACTTCCTCGATGAGGCCACAGCGGCGCTCATGGCAGCGAAAGGTACATTCCTCGTGCCGACGTTCGTTACTTACGAGAAGCTTCATGAGCACGGGCGCGAGCGCGGTCTGACGGCTGCGCAGCTGGGCAAGCTCGACCTGGTGCTCGGCAGCGGGCTCGACGGGCTGCGCCGGGCCAGCAATGCAGGCGTGCGGATCGGATCCGGCTCGGACCTGCTCGGGCCGCTGGCCCGGTACAAGGCCCGGGAGCTCGCCATCAAGGCGTCAGTGCTCGGAGCACACCAGACCTTGATCGCCACCACGAAGACCAATGCCGAGCTACTTGGCATCGGAGCCGAGACGGGAACCATCGAAGCCGGTAAGCGGGCAGATCTGCTCGTCGTCGACGGCGATCCGCTTGACGACATCGCCTTGCTGGAGCATCCGGACAACCTGGTGGCGATCGTCAAGGCAGGCCAATTCCACAAGCGCCAGATATAGGCCAGAACCGACCATAAGAGCGCCTGCCTGGCCGCCGCCCGCATGCGCCCGTGACAGCGCGGAAGCATCGGCACCGGCACATGCACTCGCGTGCCCAGATCGCGGCGCGGGTGACCGGGCACCGGCTGCGTCGCTGAACGGCTCGGTAGTTCGCCCGACGTGTCCACCGGGGACGGCCTCCTCGGCCGGGAAAAACGAGGAAATTGCCGGTAGTACACCCGATAGCCACGCGGCACTGACCACTCGTAGCGGCAAGGCATGTCACACGCCACAAAACCCGGTCCACCTTCTGCTGGCACCGGCATGACAGATTCCCTGGTCATCCCGGCCCGCTTCTGCGGCCCCCGGGCAGCGGCAACGGCGGCTACGGCTGCGGCCGGATCGCCGCGTACATCGATGGCCCGGTGACGATCACGCTGCGCCGCCCGCCTCCGCTGGTCACGTCTATGACCGTCGAACGGGACGGCGAAAGCTCAGCCCGCAGCTACCAGGGCCGCACGCTGATAGCCGAGGCGACCTCCTCGCCAGGCAACCCGGCGGCAGAGATACCGGGTCCTGTCTCCATGGCGGAAGCGCATGCGGCGGCCGGCCCCGCGCGCGCTATTACACCGATCCGGTGTTCCCCGGTTGCTTTGTGTGCGAGATGGGCCGCGGGCCCGGCGACGGGCTGCGGATCTTCCCTGGGCCGTTGGCTGACAGGTTGCTGTGGGCGGCGCCGTGGACACCCGACCCGTCGGTTACGGACGCCGATGGGAGGGTGCGACCGGAGATGGTGTGGGCGGCGCTGGATTGTCCAGCGGGATCGCCGCCGCCGAGGCCGCCGGCCTGGCTCGGGACATCGTCATCCTGCTCGGCCGGATGACGGCCAGCCTGGCGGCGCTGCCTATGGCCGGCGACCAGTGCCTGGTGATCGCCTGGCCGGGCGGGCGTGACGGCCGTAAGCTGCTGGCCGGGTCGGCAACTCCAGCCCTGGGACCGCGCGGCTGACATCGTTACGATCATGCTGCCACCCGGCATACCGTGGCACAACATCGAAGCGACCCTCCAGGCCGCAGCGCCAAGCGCCCGGCCTGGGGTGCGCCCACGGGGGCCCTCCGCCGCCGCAGCAGGCCAGGCCACTCCCACCGGGACGACCGGCTCCGACTGACGGTGGCCAGCTCTGGTAAGGAGCAAGCAGACCGGAGCTGGCCGCCGCGGAACGGACCCCGGTCCATCCGCTTGGTCCCCGGGTCAGAAGCGCGCCGGGGTGTTCCGCAAGCTGGTCATCCGGGTCTGGGCGTAGTTGCACTCGGCGACGATAGCGGCGACGCGCCGGCCGATGCGGGCCAGCGGACCCCTCACGCCTTGCGTCACGTGGTGGTTCATCGTTCCTCCTCGGTTTTCCGGCCATCTGTTCGCCGGTCACCATTGAGTCTGGTCGTAAGGCCCTGGTCGGCGCACCGGAGGAAATCCCTATTTTGCCCGCTGAGATAGGTCTTAGCCGGGCCTGGAACCGGCTTACCCGGACTTATGGCGCCTGGCCCGGCCGGCGGAAGTTCATGCCAAGCCGTGCCCGCATCATCGCGAGATAGGCTCGCACTAGGGAGGGCCGTTCCTGTACCGCGGACCGAGGAGCGCCAGATGAGCGTGTTCACCGTGGAACTGAAGAACCAGCCCGGCGAGCTTGCCCGCTTGTGTGAGGCGATGGCCGGCCGCGGAGTCAACCTGATCCTGTGCGCGGTCACCTGCCGCGAAGACCGCACGGTGGCGTTCATCGCCGATGACGAGGCCAGCGCCGAGACAGTGCTGGCCGGCGTCGGCTTCGGGTACGCGAGGCGTCCGGCGCTGACCATCAGGATGGAAAACCAGCCTGGCGCTGGCGCTGCGACGTTCCGCAAGCTAGCCGACGCCGGCGTCAACACTGACCTGCTGGTGCCGGTCCGCGTCTCCGATGACCTGTTCTTCGCCGTGATCTGCGTCGACGATCCGGGCAAGGCACGCCGGGCGCTCGGCGTGCAGGTAATCAGCGAGGACGACTTCGTGCTGTAAGCACCGCCGTTCGCCGGCCGGCGACCTCCCGTCGAACGTGGCGGTGTCCTGGAGTGCCCGGGCGGGACGTTTCCGCGGAAGCGTCCCGCCCCGATTTTCGCCCCATAGAGTCAGGTCAGCAGCGCCGGAACTGCTTGAGGGTGATCGTGTCGCCGGAGCCGGTGGGGTCCGGGTAGGGGACGCCGCCATTGCTGATCCAGCTCTGGATGTGACCCTGGACCACGTGGACGTTGCCGGGTGTGTAGATCGTGGAGCGGTACTGGGCGCCGAAGGCGGGGTGACCGGGCCAGGCGACGGGCTTCGACACTACTAGCGCCGGGCCGACATCGCGCCACTTGCCGTTGGACAGCTTGACCGAGTTAATGATGGCCAGCTTGGCCCCGTTGTGCAGGGACTCGGAGTTCCAGGCCACGTCGATGCTCACCGTGGTCCAGTTGCTGCGGCAAGACCGGTAGGCATTGGTCCTGACGGCGTCGAAGCTCGTGCCTACGGTCCACGCGATAAGCCCGACGCCGGGGCCGGCCCAGGTACCGTGCACCTGCGGGCCGGTATAACCAGAGGCCGAGATGTACTTGGCCTTGGCCGCGGCCAGCTGGGCCGTCGTGGTGGTGGCTGCGTGCCCCGGCATTACGGCCGCCAGGACGGCCGTGCCGCTGAGCGCGGTAGCGGCCAGGAACCGGCCGAGAGTACGCGCTAGTCGTTCACGCATGGCGTTCCTTTCCTTACTTGTTCCGGTTGGCGAACGTGAAATAGATGGGCTGGCGCTTGCCCTTGACGATGAGCGCGTCGTGCGGCGCCCCGGCGAAACGCATGTAGTAGATCCGGGTGACGACGGGCTCACCGGGCACGCTCGCCCCGCCCGCCCCCGGCAGGACGTGGAGCAGCTTGTCGGCACCCATGGCCTGAGTCAGCCGGGAGTAGTGGCGATTGCTGAAGTCGATGGTGAATGAGCTCACCTCGTCGAGCCAGATCTGGGTCCGGCCGCCGAACCCGATGCTCCGCAGGCGCTGGGCGTACTGGCCCACCAGGGTCCGCTGCAGCGGTACGTTCTGGTGCCGCTCGAACCCGATCACGTCGGTGTACGGGTGGATGGCCCACACATCCGGGCGGTAGATGCTCGTACCACCGTGCAGGTCACGCAGGTACTTGTGGTAAATGGCCAGGTAAGCGAGGTCCTTGCCCTGGTTGCTGCCGAAATCGCCAGCGATGTCGATGCAGGAGGGGCAGCGGTGATGGACGGCGACCCACATTTGCGCGGCGAGGACCGGACCGCAGTTGACGTCACTCGCGCGGGCCGGGCAGCCGGTGGCGTCGAACCGGCGGCCGTCCCGCATATAGAAGTACTGCCGGAGCTTGTGGTACGTCCCGACCTTGCCCGATCCCTTGAACTCCGGCTCCCCCCACGGCGCGATGATGCTGACCCGGGCCAGCCCATCCGGGCACGTTGCCCCCGCCGGAGCCGCCGGGCAACTGTAGGTCGAGACAAAGGCCTGGATCGCGGCCTCGTAGGTCTTCAGGTCCGGGATCATGATCCGGTTGCCGGATTGGTAGTTGTAATCCGGCTTGAACGCGATCTCCGGCGTGACGCCCTGGCCCGCCAGGGCATGCAGCCAGTAGTTGAAGCATGCTTGCTCGACCGCCAGCACCTTGCCGTCCGGGGTGGCCGGGTCATACGCGGCGATATCCCAGGGCGGGCTGAACCGGACCGTATTCATTCCCAGCGCAGCCCAGTAGGGACTGTCGACGGCCGGGACCGAGTTTCTGGGATGGTAGTCCGGTCTCTGGCCGGAGTCGCAGGTGTTGATCCAGCCGTCCTGGACACCCACGGTGACGGCGTCCGCCGTCGGCGCGGCGACAGGGCGGGCCGGCTGGGCCAGCGCGCGCGGCGCGGTCGCGGCCACCATGCCCGCGATGGTCAGGGCGGCCAGCAGCAGGACGGTGAGCCGCCCGGCCGGGCGTGCAGGCAGGTGCGGAGCAGATCTGGCGTCGGCTGTGTGCATCGTGGATTTCCTTCTGGAGAGCTCACCGGATGGACCGAGGGGACATGCTGCCACCTGGCCGGAGCCACCACGACGGGATCGGCGATCCCACTGAATCTCAACGCCCTGAGCTGGACATACGTCAGCTCGGCTGGGATGCCGACGGGATCGGGTGGGACGCGGCAGGCCTCAGGACCAGAACTGGTTGGCCGCCGCGTACTGGGTCCAGAGCCGGACCGGGGTGCCGTCGCGCAGGTCGTACTTGTCCGCGTCCAGGCACAGGCGGCCAGACCGGGCGAACAACGGGTAGGACCCGCCGCCTGTGCTGACCGCCGTATGCCAGTCGCCGAAGTCAAAGGCCTCGTTGCCGGCCGGGTAGCAATCCCACAACTGAACGATGTGGCCGTTCTGCATACCGCCGAGGTTGTTCGCGTTTAGGCACATCGACTGGTACTGGTCGCTGACCAGGTGGGTGAACCGGAAGCCCTTGACCTCCCATTGCAAGGGGATCCAGATCTGGTTCGGCGTGCGGGCGCAGGTGTCGACCAGCACCGGGTCGCGGTTCTTCCCGGCCTTGGCTCCGGTGTTCACCGCGGTCAGGCACAGCCCGGCGGCCCCGCGGTTACGGAACTCGAAACCGGTGACCGTGGTGGCGTGCCTGGTCAGGCCCTGGCGGAACTGGGCAGCCAGGGCGGGCGTCAGCGAACGCACCGGGATCCGCATGTACTCCGGGGCTAGCCCTGGGAAGGAGCCCTTGGGGATGAGTTGCGCGCCTGACGGCGGCTTGGCCTGCGCGGCAGGCTTGGCGGGCGCACCGGGACCGGACAGGACGAGGACGAGGACGACCGCGGCCGCGGCGACGACCGCCGCCACAGACAGGACGGCGGCGAAGCCGCGGCGGCCGCGGAACCAGGTCCGATGGCGGGCCGCGTGCTGACCGCCCGGGCTGTGCGGCTGTCCCGGGCTGTGCGGCTGTCCTGGGATGGTCGGCTGTCCCGGGATGGTCGGCAAGCCCGGGACGGAGGCTGGACCAGACAAGGTAATCACGGCGGGCTCAAATTCGATGGACGTAGTTGGATCGGGACTTGGAGGCAGGTCGGAGGCCAGGGTCTCGGCGCGGGAGGTACGCAGGCGGTCCCGGCGCGCGGCGCGGGCGCGGCGCAGGAGTACGGCCAGATCGAGTCTCTCCCGGTCCGGCAACTGGAGAGCACTGCATAGCTGGAACAGGCGCTCATCGGTGGGCAGGGTGTCGCCCTTGAAGTCGCGGGACACCGTGGACGTGGTCCAGTTCAGGTGCTTGGCCGCGCGGGCCTGGCCACCGTCGCCGCCGACCCGGTTGATCATCGGGCGCCAGCGGCGGCCGAACTCCAGCTCCGGCGCGGATGGCTGATCGCCGGGACGTCCCGATAGCTGGTCCGTCACACTACTCCCCCTGGTGACGTCGACCCGCCCGGCCCGTGATATCGGGGCGTACGCAGGTCCGGCCGGGCTGGTACGCCTGTCAATGTAGCGGCTGGCCTCGGGTGACATACCGCATTCGCGACAATGCCGCAGCCAAGCCGGTGCCATGAACGTCCAGCCTGGCAGGTCCACACGGAGCCTTTGGCGACCGGTTCTTAAATGAGCACTTCGTTCGCGCGCCTACCTACGCACGAAGCGGAATAATCGGCCATGCTCAGTTGACCTTACCGGCGATAAACGCGGAGCCTTTCCCGTGGTCACACTGGCCGCGCAACGCTGGCCACGGCCTTCCGCTCGCGCAAGGCCACCGGGACTGCGGCGAGGATCAACGCGCCGGTAAGGGCGAACGCCGCCGGGTAACCGGTGCGGACGCAGATCAGGCCAAGACGGCCGGGCCCGCGCCGTACCCCGCGTCGTAGGCGAGGTTCCACAACGCGCTGGCCCTAGCCTTGGGCAGCTGCTCGATCAGCAGCGCGAACGTCGCGTTCTCGATCACCCCGAACCCGGTGCCGAACAGCACCATGGCTGCGAAGATCACCACGGGCGAGCCCGGCACCATCATCGCGGCCATGCCGGCATCGGCATCACCGACAGCAGCAAGAAGAAGCTGGTGAGCGAGGTGAACTCGGCCAGAAACGTGACCGCCAGCGGCAGGCTGAGAAGCCGGGCCGGAACCGCGCTACCGGGCTGCGCCTGCGACAAGGTGCTCATAGCACGCACGGTAGAAGCCAGCCGGCACTCTGGTAAGGTCCGATTTCATGGCGATTGAGTGGTCCGGTTTGAGCCCGGGGCTGCTGGTGCGGCTTGACCGTTCGGCCAGCCAGCCGCTGCGCGCCCAGCTGGAGACGAGCCTGCGCGAGGCGATCAGGGGCGGCCGGCTCCGCGCCGGGGAACGGCTGCCGTCCTCGCGGGAGCTAGCGCGTGAGCTCGGCGTCTCCCGCGGTATGGTGCAGGACTGCTACGGGCAGCTGCTGGCCGAGGGATACCTGACCAGCCACACCGGGTCCGCCACCCGGGTCGCCGGCATCAGCGGCCAGCAAGCCGGCGACCAGCCCGCGGCCGGCCCGGCCATGGTCTCGCCTTCGCCGCGCCGCCAGTCCCCGGACCCGCCGCTGATCGCCGACTTCCAACCCGGCATACCGGACCTGTCCAGCTTCCCGCGTACCGACTGGGCCTGGGCGGTTAAGCAGGCGTGCACCCAGGCCGCCTCGGCGGACCTTGGATACGGCGACCCGCGCGGCAGCCCGGTGCTGCGCGAGGTCCTCGCCGGGTACCTGCGGCGGGTACGAGCCGCCGCCGCCAGCCCGGCGCGGACAATCATCGGCACCGGCTTTGCGCAAGGAATCAACCTGGTACTGCGCGCTCTGGCCCGCCACGGCGCCGTGACGTGCGTGGCCTTCGAAGACCCCGGCTACGGCAGCGCGCAGGAAGACGAAACAGTCCGTGCGACCCTGGCAATAGGCCTCGACGTCACCTACGTGCCGGTCGACGAGCAAGGCGTCGTGGTCAGCGAACTGACAGCCAGCGGAGCCCAGGCTGTCGTGGTCACCCCCGCACACCAGTCCCCTACCGGGGTGGTCCTGTCCCCACCACGGCGGCACGCCCTGACCGACTGGGCCAGGCGCGGCGGCGGGTACGTGGTCGAGGACGACTACGATTCAGAGTTCCGCTACGACAAAGAACCCGTCGGCGCGCTGCAGGGGCTAGCCCCAGAGCAGGTCTTCCTGCTCGGCACGGTCAGCAAGGCCCTGGCGCCCGCGGTCCGCCTCGGCTGGGTCCACGCCCCTTCCTCGCTGGCCGCCGCCGTCGCCGCCGAGAAGGAAATGAGCGACCGCGGCTCCTGCACGCTAGACCAGCTCGCCCTGGCCACCCTGCTCACAACCGGCCGGTACGACCGCCACCTGCGGCGGATGCGAACTGTCTACGCGGCCCGCCGCACCGCGCTGACGGACGCGTTCGCCAGACGCGCCCCCCGAGTCCAGCTCACCGGGCTCGCGGCCGGATTCCACGCTGTCGCGCCGCTGCCACCCGGCGCCGACGAGACGGCAGTGATCGCCGCGGCGCGTGAACGGCGGGTCGGGTTGCACGGCATCGGCGACTACCGCGGCCACCCTGACGCCGCGGCGCCGCCCGCGCTGGTGATGGGCTTCGGAAACGTCCGCGAGCGAGCCATCGAACCCGCCATCGCCGCCGTCGCCGACCTGCTCGGCTGACCAGACCGCGGCCAGCCAGGTGCCGGGAAGGCGCCTGGCCAGGGTCTCGGCCTGGAAGGAGCCCATCCGGCCGGCGCCGATGACGCCAACGGCGACGAGCTGCCCTGGGCCGGGCGTGGTCATGAGAATCCTCCGTTGGTTGCGGTTGAGAGGGTGACCGGGGTGAAGGCGGAGCGGAAGCGTTCCAGGGCCAGGTCGCTGTCTCCGGAGGCCCACGCCTCCATGGCGACCGTGCCGTCGTAGCCGAGGTCGGTCAGGGCCCGGGCGATGGCCGGATAGTTGATCTCCCCGGTGCCCGGCTCGCAGCGACCGGGCACGTCCGCGACCTGGATCTCGCCAATCAGGCCCAGGCCGTGCGCCCGGCGCAGCAGCTCGATGAGGTTTCCCTCGCCGACCTGCGCGTGGTACAGGTCGAGGTTCATCCGCAGCCCCGGGCGATCCACCGCCGCGACCAGGGCCAGGGTGTCGGCGGCTCTGGCGAACGGCACGCCGGGGTGGTCGACGGTGGTGTTGAGGTTCTCCAGGGTGAAGGTGAGCCCGTCGCTCTCGCCCAGCTCGGCCAGCCGGGTGAGGGTGCGGCAGGCGGATATCCACATCGGCCCGGCCGGCTCGCCGGTCACCGGCCGCACCGGCAGGCCCGCCTCGTTCAGGCCGGTGCCGTGCAGGTTCAGCCGCGCGCAGCCGAGCCGCGCGGCGGCTTTAACCGATTCCTCTGCCGTGCGGAAAAGCTCCGCGGCGCCGTCCTCATCAATCAGGCTGCCGCGGATGTAGCCGGTCATCGAGGAGAAGACCGCCCCGGTGCGCGCCAGCGCGGCCAGGTCGTGCCGGGTCCAGTCCCAGATCTCCACTCCGAAGCCGAGGTCGTGGATGCGCTGTGCCCGCTCCTGGATCGGCCGATCCAGGAACAGCATCTCGGCGCAGGCGGCCAGCGTGTACATCGCCCCTCGCTCTCATGGGACTAGAACGTTCTAGATAACTAGGTTCAAGTAGGCCATTTGGTCGCGCTCAATGTCAATAGCTTGCTGGTACCAGGCTAGAACGTTATAGACTTGGGCAGCTTCCAGCGCGCGGCCGGGCGATCGCCTCGCCGTCCTGGACCCAGGAGGCCAGCGATGCCACCCATGCCACCGCTCCCCGGCGGGAAGCGGCCGACTCTCGCCGATGTCGCGGCCCGGGCGGGCGTGTCCACGGCGCTGGTCTCCATCGCGATGCGCGGCGCCAAGGGAGTCAGCGCCGCCACCCGCGAGCACATCTTCGCCGCCGCGCAGGAGATCGGGTACCGGCCCGACGCCAGGGCGCGGCTGCTGCGCAGCCGCCGCTCCCGCCTGCTCGGCGTGCAGTTCGGCCTCCACCACCCGTTCCACGCCGACCTGGTGGAATGCCTGTACGCGGTGGCCGGGCCAGCCGGGTACCAGCTCGCCCTGAGCGCCGTGGCCGCCAGCCGCAGCGAGCAGCGCGCCACCGACGCGCTGCTCGCCGACCGGTGCGAGGCGCTGATCCTGCTCGGCCCGCAGGCCCCCGCCGCGCGGCTGGAGAAGCTCGCCGCGCAGCTGCCGGTCATCTGCATAGCCCGGCGGCTGCCGCCGACGGTGCCCGGCGTGGAGGTAGTGCGGACCGCCGACGACGACGGAGCCCGCCAGGCCGTGGACCACCTGGTCTCCCTCGGCCACCGCGACATCGTCCATATCGACGGCGGCCGGGCCCCCGGCGCCGCCGACCGGCGCCGCGGCTACCGCACCGCTATGCGCCGCCACGGCCTGGCTTGCCAGATCCTGCCCGGCGGCCTGGCCGAGGAGGACGGCGCCGCGGCCGCCCGCGCCCTGCGGGCCGTTCATCCCCGTGCGACCGCCGTCCTGGCGTTCAACGATCAATGCGCCGCCGGCCTCCTCGACGCGTTCCTCCGCTCCGGCATATCCGTCCCGGGCCAGATCTCCGTCGTCGGCTTCGACGATAGCCATCTCGCCCGCCTGGCCCATATCAACCTCACCACCGTCGGCCAGGACATCCCCCGCCTCGCCGACCTGGCCGTCGTCCGGGCCCTCGCCCGCCTCGAAGGACAGAACACGCCTGGCAGAGAAACCATCATCGCCCCCCATCTGGTCATCCGCGGAACCACGGCAGCACCCTGACAGCAGCGGTGCGGTGCCAGCCATCCGGGGCGCCTGGCGCCGCGGACGCTTACAACAGGCCCAGCCGAACCACATCAGGCATCGATCATGCGTTAGCCCCGCCGGGAGCCGGAGGCTAGGCCGGGTAGGCGGCGGTGGCGACGGCGACCATCTCGTCGACGTCCTGATCCAGCACGAATCCGGCGGCCGCGCCCCGCGTGGTGGCCTCGCGGAACGCGGCCGCGTACTCGCCTGGCCCGGCGGGGTAGCGCACGCCTGGGAGAAGATGTCGAAACTGAACGCGTCGCCCGGGTGGTGGCCTGGCGAATCGCCGCGATCTCCGCGACCCGGTCAAGCCCGCCCGCGGCAACTACCTCCGGGCGGGGCCTGGGTAATGCGGGTCGCCGGCCTGGCCGGCTTAATGTGTTGCTAAGTTGCCGGTCGGTCCCGGCACCGCCATGGGGTAGCCCGTGGTTCACCACCCCGCGCTGGGGTCAGCGTCAGGCGGTGGCGGATCCGGCCCGTTGCCTGCGCAGGACCTATCGCCGGACATTACCTACCGCGTCTGCGGTCATCAGGTCCCCTCCCATCGCGCCAAACCAGCGCGCAACCCAGAAGGCCGGGCCGCGTCACACTGGATCTCACTATCGGCCCGGGTCCCCTGCGGCAATGAGCTCCAGGATGCGAGCCGGAGGCAAGTGCTGCTCGTAGATCCGCACGCCGAAGGGTGAGAGCGCGTCCTCAATTGCGTTCACCACCGTGGGCGGTGCGACGATCATGCCACCTTCGCCCACGCCACGGAAGTTGACGTCAGCGTCGAGCGGCACCGTCTCGAGGTGCGCTATCTCGATGAGGGGAACATCACAGGCGGTCGGCATCAGGTAATCCATGAACGTGGCTGACTGGAAGTTGCCGTCCTCGCCGTATGCCGATCGTTCGAGCAGCACCGCGCCGATGCCCTGCGCGACGCCGCCTCGGATCTGGCCCTCCACGACGGCGGGATTGATAAGTGCGCCGCAGTCCTCAGCGGCGACATACCGCTCCACCTTCACGATGCCAGTCTCGACATCGACTTCCACGATCGCGCAGTGAGTGCCGCCGGACCATCCACCCTCGCCGCCGTCGAACGTGGCCTCGACCTCGAGCTTGGCGTCCACGTCGGCTCCGAACTGCCCTGATGCGGCACGCCGCGCGACTTCGGTTACGGCGATCGCGCTCGCCGGGTCGCCGCGCACCCAGATATTGCCGTCGGTGATCAGGAGGTCCTGCGCGTTGGCCTCCATGAGATGCGCCGCGAAGTCGAGCACCTTGGCCTTGAGCTGCCGGGCGCCATGGAGCGCCACGCCTCCGGTCATGGTGGCTGACCGGCTGCCGCCGGTCAGGCCGAACGGGACGACGTTGGTGTCGCCGACTACGATGCGCACCTGCTCGAACGGCACGCCGAACTCGTCGGCGGCGATCTGCGCCAGGGTCGTCTGGTGGCTCTGGCCGTGCGGCATCTGCCCGGTGAACAGCGCGACGATGCCGTCTTCGGAGAGCCGGAGGCGCATGGACTCCATGCCCATGGGGCCGCTGGGCCCCTCCGGCGGGCGCGGGCCCGGAGCGGCCTCGATGAACGTGGCCACCCCGATGCCGAGGTAGCGGCCTTGCGCGCGTGCCTCGGCCTGCCGGCGCCGGAACGCGGGCACGTCCACCAGCTGGGCGACCCGCTCCAGTGACTCCCGCGAGGTGACGCCCACCAGCGGTCGCCCGGTAATCATCACGGCCGGCGGATCGGTGCGCGGGGCGACGTTACGCAGCCGGATCTCGACCGGATCGAGGCCGAGATCTTTCGCGATGAGGTCCAGGACGCGTTCCCGCATGAATGTCTCGGAGGCCCACGGCCCGCGATAGGCGACGTACGATGCCTTGTTCGTGATCGCCCCGGTTGACTCGAAACCCAAGGCCGCGAGCTTGTACGGACCGGGCAGCATCGGCTCCATGATGGCCGGGACCATGGTGCCCATACCTGGGTATGAGCCCGTGTCGATGACCATCTTCACGTCCAGCCCGAGCAGGTCGCCGTCGTTGCTGACAGCGGCCCGGACATCGAAGCTCTCCTCGCGTGCCTGGCCCGACGCGGCCAGGTTCTCGCCGCGGTCCTCGACCCACTTGACCGGCTGGCCGACAAGACACGAGGCAGCGGCCACGGCGAGCTCTTCGCGTGATGCGCCGATCTTCAGGCCGAACGAGCCGCCGATATCCCCGGCCACGACGCGCACCTTGTCATGCTCGAGACCCAGTTGCGTGGCGACAGCGATCCTGCTGACGTGAACGCTCTGCGTGGCCGCGTAGACCGTCATGACACCTTCGCCGGCGTCGTAACTCGCGACGCAGCCGCGTCCCTCCATGGGCACGTTCTGGTGCCGGTGCACGTCGATGTGGAAGTCGATAACGCGGTCGGCGTTCGCGAACGTACCGGCGACGTCGCCGAACTCGCTGCGCGAGTGCGGGCGGGCGATGTTGTCACCCAGATTGGCGAACAGCGGCGGGCTGCCCGGGTCGAGCGCGAAGGCGGCAGTCACGACCGGAGGCAGGTCGTCATACTCGACCTCCACCAGCTCGCAACCGTCCTCGGCGAGGTAACGGCTCTCGGCGACGACGATCACCACGGGATCGCCGACGAACCGCACCTTGTCCGTCGCAAGCAGGGTGAACTCCGGAGTGGGTCCCGCGCCGCCGAGCATAGCCATCAGCGGATCCGGCCCCGGGACCGTTATCGTTTCCATGTCCGCCCCCGTGAGCACCGCGACCACTCCGGGCAGCGCCCGCGCAGCCGAGACATCGACCGACAGCACACGAGCGTGAGCCAGCGGCGAGCGCACGAACGCAGCGTGCAGCATCCCGGGCAGCTTGATGTCGTCGACGTACCGGCCTGCGCCGGTAAGGATGCGCGGGTCCTCCGAACGCTTGATGCTGGCGCCGGTGTAACGCTCAGCCGCGATTGCTGCCATCCTCGCTCCCTCATCTCAGCTCACGATTACGCTCGGCGGCCAGCAGGACGCCATCGATGATGCTCTGGTAGCCAGTGCACCGGCAGATGTTGCCGGATAGCGCTTCACGGATCTGCTGCTCGCCGGCGTCAGGGTGGTCGCTGAGGAACGCGACAGCCTGCATGACGAACCCCGGCGTGCAGAAACCGCACTGGAAGCTATGCGAATCCCACATCGCTTGCTGCAGTGTGCCCAGGCCGCCGTCAGGGGCCAGCCCCTCGATGGTCGTAACCTCGCTGCCGGCGGCCTGGACCGCCAGCATCAGGCACGAGCGCACCGCCCGGCCGTCGACGATGACGGTGCACGCGCCGCAGACCCCGTGCTCGCAGCCGACGTGGGTGCCGGTGAGGTTGAGGTCATCCCGCAGGAAGTCCGCCAGCGTCTTGCGCGCCTCCGGCGCGCCCGTGCACGTCGCACCGTTGATCTTCAGGGTGATGTCCACCATCAGTCACTGCCTTTCGCGGGCGTTGTCCGCAGCTGCTCGCAGGCCGCGACGCACCATAACGGCCGCGACCGTCTTCCGGTAGTCCGACGACCCGTGCAGGTCGGCCGGCGGGTCGACATCGGCGGTGGCACGGCGGGCCGCCTCATCGAACAGCTCCGTCGACGGCCTCTTGCCGACCAGCAGATCCTCCGCGGCGGACGCCCGGACCGGCACATCAGAAATGCCGGCAAACGCCAGCCGGGCATCGCTGATCGCGCCGCCGGAAAGCGTCAGTGATGCCGCCAGGCCGACAATGGCGAAGTCACCGTGGCGGCGTGTGACCTCCTGGAAGCTAGTCCCCGTGCCCCGTCCTGCGGTCGGGAAGCGCACCTGCACGAGGAGCTCGTCGGGACGGCGTGACGTCGTGAGGTAACCCTCGAACCATTGCGCCGCCGGGATAACCCGCATCCCCGACTGGCCCCGCAGCACGAACTCGGCATCGAGCGCCCGGGCGACGGCTGGCAGCTCGGCGGCCGGATCGGCATGCGCCAGGCTGCCTCCTATCGTGCCGCGGCTGCGGATTGCTTCATGACCGATCAATGGCAGAGCAGCCGCCAGCAACGGCACCGAATCGGCGACGGTCTCAGATCCTTCGGCCACGTACTCCCGCGTCATGGCGCCGATCGCCATCCAGCCGTCTGCCGCCGACACCCCGGACAGCTCATCTATGCCGTTGATGTCGATGAGCACCGCCGGGCGAGCCAGCCGCAGCGCCAGCAGCGGTATCAAGCTCTGGCCGCCGGCGAGCACGCTCGCCTCGTCAAGGTGCTCAGCCAGCAAATCGATGGCTTCGGCAACGGTCGTGGGCGCCTCGTAGTCAACCTGAGGCAGCTTCATCGGCGCAGCCCTTCGATCCGGCCTGGTGCTCCCATGGCATTCCAGGCTAACTCAGACTGCGCCTTTGCCTGCCGGCCTGGAACAGGGCAATGGCCTTATCGATGCGATGCTGCCTGGTGTCGGCGTTCTTGGCGGCGGTGATGTGGTCGACGTGATACCGCTGCATACTGTTGGCGAGCTGGCCGAAGAATGCGCTGGCTTGCCGCCCATCACGCCGGCCGTGTTCCGGTACTCCTACCCGTTGACGTCGACCAGCACGGGCGGGCGTTTTCCGGCCGCGAGCTGCTCGATGGCCTTCGACACCGCAGCCTGCCGCGGCATTAGATCGATTTGAAGCCGTGCAGGTGGCACGCTAGCTACCCGGATTCCATTTTTTTTTTTTTTTTTTTTTTTTTTTTTCGGCAGCCGGTAGGCGCGGTAGGTACCCACGCCGTCTGGGAGCTTGGCGTTGAACAGCAGCTTTCCTGACGGGCTGAACTCGGCGACGTATGACAGCCCGCCCCAGCTGACGAACAGGTCGCCGTTCTTGGTCGTCTGCGCGCTGCCGGTCGCGCCCGTCGTCAGGCCTTCCGGCTGGTTCACGGACTTGATCAGCGTCGCGGTGTCGGTGGCCAGGTCCAGGCTGATCGTGACCGCGCGGCTGGAGGAGTACAGGGTCGACTGCCCGTCGGACTCGTCGTCGAAGACCGTGTACACGTTGCCGCCGAGCGCCTCGGGGTCGTGCTGGAACGCGAAGATCTCCCCGGCCCGGTCCAGCTTCTGACCGGGCGCGGCCTTGATGGCGAACGTGCTGTGCTTGCCGCCGAGCTGCCACATCATCGCCCCGGTACGGAGGTTCACCTTGTAGATGGTCCAGGTGAAGCGCGAGCTGATCAGCAAGTTGCCGTCGGTGTCGAGGTGGACAGCGTTGATGTGGACGAGCAGCTCACCCCGCCGTTCCCGCCGGGCTCCGCGGTCAGCGCCGGGCGGCACGGGATGATTCTGATCGGGAGGTGCGTTGACCTAGAGGACACGACATATCGTGTTATTCGGGCAGGCCAGGGCCCTGGAAGAGCCCCGGGCCCTGAGAGGTGAGCGTGATGACCGTTTGGTATGCGGAGCGGCCGCCGGACAGGTCGGCCAGGGCCGTGTTCGCCGTGACGCTGCTCGCTCTGATTCTGGTGGCGGCCGTGCCGGTGGCCCTGCTGGCCGGAGTGGTCATGATGGGGCTGGGGCACGTCGCCGGCGGGCTCGCGCTGTCCGGCGGCTCGATCCTCGCCGCCGCCATAGCTGTCGTGCTCGCGGGCATGAGCGGGATGCGGCACCTGCGCAAGCTGCTCTCCGGGCGCGGCTTCCGCGTCGTGCAACCGGGCGGCAGCCAGTACGCCGACGTCGCAGAGCCCCAGGGCAGCGACTACACCAACGTCGTTCAGCTGGACCGCAGCCAGTACACCGAAGTCCGCTGACCCTCCCGTTGCCGGGTGCATTTCGGGCCGGATATCCCGCGTCGGATTGCAACTGGCGGTCGTGACAGCGAGGCTGAGGCGGGAGTCGTCCGAAACCGCTGCACCCGAGGACGATGCGGGCCCTGCGCGGCGGTCGCGGCACCGGTCAGGAGATCGCGGCCTGCACCAGCTCGACGACCTTTTTCTCCACCGCGGGGCTCCACTGCTTAAGCGCGTACGACACCGGCCAGATGTCGCCGTTGTCGAGGTTCGCCGCGTCCTGGAAGCCCAGGGTCGAGTAGCGGTAGCTGAACTTGCCCGCGTTCTGGAAGAAGAGGACGACCTTGCCGTCCGCGTGCGCGTAAGCGGGCATCCCGTACCAGGTCTTCGGCGACAACTCGGGTGCGGTCGCGGTCACCGTCACATGCACGCGCTCGGCTAGCGCACGATCCTGCGGTGCCATCTCCGCGATGCTGTCGAGGACCGCCTGCAGGCCGTCGGCCTTCTTGGCCCCCTTCTTGCCCTCGGCGCGCAACTCGGCGGCGCGCTTCTTCATCGCGGCACGCTCTGCGGCGCTGAAGCCGCCGGACTCGGTCTGGGCCTTCTTCGCGGGCATTCTCGGGCTTCCCTTCTTGACGCTCAGGGCTCGGTGTCATGCCGGCCTTCCACCGAAAGGCTAGGCCCGGCCAGGCCGGGGCGCTTCTCGATTCCTGATCGGATCGAGGCCCGGGGTAGCGGTCCCTGCACTGACCGACCGTCCGGATCCGCCGCCGACCGGCAAGACGGCTCGGGCGTTTCCGCGGAGACGCCTTATGCAGTGTTTCACAAGCCGGGCGTGAGCGGCACCGGCGCACGGACCGAGGCCTCGATCCGCTCCCGCAGCGCGGGCCAGGCGTCCGCGAAGGCCGGGTGAAGCTGGCGGCCGCGCACCGGTTCCGTAGGCCATCGGCCTACACCTCTGGTCATGGCGAATGCCCGGCCACCAGCCTCCCATACCTGAGCGAAGATGCCCTCCTGCGCCGTCAGCCGGCACAACGCGTGATTCCGGGTGGCCCTTCTCGAGTTCCGCGAAACGGGGCTGACGGCCTTTGGATGTGACGAGGTAGAACGCCGTGTCAGGGGGCGTGTCGGAGGCGTGTCAGGCGCGTGTCAGGGGCGGTGCCGATAGTGGTCGCATGAGAAGTTCAGCGATCGCAGTCTCAGGGCTGCGGAAGGCGTATGGGGACAAAATGGTGCTCGACGGCATCGATCTCGATGTTCCCGCGGGCACGGTTTTTCCCTGCTCGGCCCGAATGGGGCGGGTAAGACGACGACGGTGAACGTGCTGACCACGTTGATAAAGGCCGACAGCGGGACGGTACGGGTGGCCGGGCATGATGTCGCGACCGAGACCAAGGCGGTGCGCGCGGTAATCGGCGTCACCGGCAGTTCGCGGCGGTGGACGATCTGCTGACCGGGGAGGAGAACCTGCAGTTGATGGCGGATCTGCAACATCTGCGGGCGGGCGAGCGCACGCGGATGGTCGCCTCGCTGCTGGAACGATTCGACCTGGTGCAGTCGGCGCAGAAGATGGCGGCGACCTATTCCGGCGGTATGCGCCGGAAGCTGGACTTGGCGATGACGCTGGTCACCAGGCCACAGATCATTTTCCTGGACGAGCCGACGACGGGACTGGATCCGCGCAGCCGTCGCACGATGTGGAACATCGTCCGCGATCTGGTGGCCGGTGGCGTGACCGTTTTCCTCACTACCCAGTATCTCGAAGAAGCCGATCAGCTCGCCGACCGGATCGCGGTGCTCGATCAGGGCCACCTGGTGGCCGAGGGTACTCCCGACGAACTCAAGTGCCGGGTTCCCGGCAGCCACGTCCGGCTCCGGTTTTCCGACGTCGTGATGCTGGACGCGGCGGCGCGAGTCCTGGCCGACTCCACCGCGGATGAGGCGGCGCTGACCCTGCGGGTGCCCAGCGATGGTGGGGTGAAATCGTTGCGGGCTCTGCTGAACCGGCTCGACGAGCATTCGATCGACGTCGAGGAATTCTCCGTGCACACGCCGGACCTCGATGACGTTTTCCTGGCCCTGACAGGTCACGCGAGCACGGAGGACATCGCACAATGAGTACCATTTCAGCATCGTGGACCGATTCACGGATCATGCTGCGCCGCAACTTCAAGCACATCCTTCGGAATCCGGTCACGATATTCAACGGGGCCTTGATGCCGGTCGTGATCATGCTGATGTTCGTGTACGTGCTCGGCAACGCATTCAGTGTCGGCGAACGCTACATCGAATACGCAACACCAGGAGGGTTATGCAAAACTCTCTTTGAAAAAGTAAAGCCCGATTGCGGCGCGGAACGAGGACTTGAAAGTCTTCAGCGGCCGACGGTAGTCGGTGAAGAGAATCCGCCACGCCTTCAAGGTGGCGACGGCCCGCTCGACTGGCGCGCGAAATGAACTCACCTGATTATTCCACTCGTGTTCCCATTGCAGGAGCTTGCGGCATTGCGGCTTGCGGATCGGAGTGGTGATGTAATCGGTGCCGATGAATCCCTTGTCCCCGAACACGCCGCCTGCCTCCTGCAGGATTTTCTTCACGTCTGATCCCTCCAGTTTCGCCATGTCGTGCCGGTTGCCGGTAACCGGCTCGGAAACGAACGTTATGCGACCCTGGAGATTCGTGACGATCAGCGAGCCAGCCCCACGAGCGCGTCCTCTTCTGCCGCGTTCAGCTGGTTGGGGCGATGGTGAACACCTGGCCGCCAGGGATCATGAAGTAATACGGATGGCCCGGGTGCCTGACTTCGGTAAGTCCTGCCTTGAGAGCCGCCCGGAGCACGGCGGCCGGGTCGTCGGCACGGAGCTCAAGCCAGGCGCCCAGACGCGGCTGCTCGTCATCGGGTGCGTCGTCGGTGAACTCGATGCTGAGATGTCCTCCGCCGGGAAAGCTGACCACGAGCATTGGCTGGTCGATGCCCGGGTACTCAACGGTCCGGACCAGGCTGCCCAAGACCGTTTCAAAGCACCGGGCTAGCTCCCCGCGCCGGTGCGGGCGCGCGAAGATATGCGCATTGCTGCCAAGAGCGATCACGACGTAGCTGGCCCCTTCCTGCCGGTCTCCGAGCCATCCGCAGAACACTTCTCCCCAGCCGTTACATCGCCCCACAAGGCCAGATCACGGCAGGCATGGGTGGCGGAGCGGCTCCAGGGCTTTGCGGACGCCGGTGTATCAGGCGGCCCGCCATCCCCTCTGTGTAGATGAGCGGGGGAATGCCAGGCTACCAGCGGGTGGTGTCTGCCTGGCGTGCGGCCGTTGCCGGTGCGTCCGCCGTGCTGGCGCCTTCGTGCAGCCGTTCCGGGCGACAAGCCGGTGCCTGGCGGTCGGCGGCGTGAGCGTTGCGTCACGGGGAATAAGGGGGTCTTTAATGCGGGCAGTTATCGTCGGGGCGGGGCCGACCGGGCTATACACCGCCATCGCGTTGGCGCGGCGCGGGCACCAGGTCACGGTGATCGACCGGGATCCCGGGCCGGACGGCGCCCAGTGGCGGGACCGCAAGGGCGTGATGCAGTTCCATCATCCGCACTTTTTCCGGCAGCAGGTCGCCGACGCGCTGCTGGCCGAGATGCCCGAGGTCTGGCACGGCCTACTGGCGGCCGGGGCCGTGCCGGCCATCCTGCCTGGCCAGCCCGGCGTGCCGGCCGGGCTGCACTGCCGGCGCCTTACCTTCGAGCGGGTCCTGCGATCAGCCGCCCAAGCCGAGCCCGGGGTGACGCTGGCCACCGGCCATGTCGATGAGGTGTGCTTTAAGCGGGGACGCGTCACCGGGGTCCGGGCAGGCGGCCGTCAGGTCGACGCCAACCTGGTCATCGACGCGGGCGGCCGCAGCGGGCGGCTGACCCGGGCGCTGCGAGGACCGGCCGAGGGCGGTGACTGCGGGATCGCGTATGTGTCACGGCAGTACAAGATGCTGCCCGGCGCCGAGGATGGGCCGGTCAACATGCCGTTCGGGGTGATGGTGACGTACCCCGGCTACGTGGTGGCCGTGTTCATCCACGACAACCGGATCCTGTCGGTCCTTATTGCCCGGGCCAGCACCGACCGGCAGCTGGCGGCGCTGCGGACCCAGGGCGCGTTCGAGGCCGCCGCGCGGGCGATCCCGGCCCTGGCGGCCTGGACCGATCCGGGGCGTTCCCGGCCGCTCACCCCGGTCCTGCCGGGCGGGCGACTGTACAACTGCTACCGGGGGCAGCTGAACGACGCTGGCCGCGTCGCGCTGGCCGGGCTGTTCTATGCCGGGGATGCCGTGTGCACCACCAACCCGGCGGCCGGGCGGGGCGTGACCACCTCGCTGCTGCAGGCCCGGCGGCTGATCGGCCTGCTGGAGGTGCACGGGCTCGATTTCACGTCCTGCTCGCTGGCGTTCGACCACTGGTGCGTCGGCCACATCAAGCCCTGGTTCGACGATCACGTCTACTGGGACGCGGACCTGAGCCGGCGCTGGTCCGGCCAGAACATCGACCTGACCCGGCCTCTCCCGCCGGACCTGATCATGGTCGCCGCGCAGGCCGACCCGGAGATAGCCAAGGTCGTGGGACCGTACCAGGCCATGCTCGCCCTGCCCAGCAGCCTGGACGCCGTCCAGGCCCGGGCACGGGATATCTACGCAAGCGGCTGGCGTCCGCCCGTGCCTCCCGGCCCGACCCGGGACGAGCTAGCCACCCTGGTCACCGCGGCGGCCACCACCCAGAGCCACCGGGCCCAGAACGCGGCCTTATCCGCAGCGGCGGCTCCAGCCCAGCCATGACCAGGCCGCCCAGCCGGACGCCGCCGCCGTCACCGGCGCATGACGGTGAGTGTTGCTGTTGTGTTGGTTGGTGGATGTATGTGATGTGGTTATTGGGGTGGTGGGTGTGTTGGGGCGTAGGCAGCGGCTGCGGTAGCGCGGGTGCTGGTGGAGGGCGGTGGTAGGAGCTGGTCTGCCAGGGTGAGGACGGGGCGGCGGGCGGGGAGCGCGGGCGGTGACGGGCGCTTGTCCAGGTCGCTTCGCGCGCTGGTCATGCAGCGTCATCAGCGTGGTGATCAGGGAGTAGGGCGGATAGCCGGTCAGGGCTGCACAGCAGGCAGGTCAGGGCTGGGCGTCACGATCGGGGGCGCGGCGGCCTGGTCGTAGTCGGGACGGAGGGTGTAATTCCAGTCGCCGTGCCAGTCGAGGAGGGTCAGCGGCAGGGCATCGATCTGCCGGTCGCTGACCTAGATCCGGTGTCGTAGGCGCCGGTGTCCACGGCGCGCACCCGCAGGTGCGGGTCGTGGTCGCAGCGATGTCGCCGATGACCTGTGGCTGGTCAGCGGCGTCTCCGCCAGTTCATCGTGATATGGGAGAACAGCTGGTGCTCCACCTTGTTCCACTTGGAGGTGCCGGGCGGGAAGTGGGGCAGAGATCTCCAGCCCGGTCTCCACGGCCAGCGCGGCCAGCTCGGCCTACCACGCGCGGGTGCGGTAACCGTTGGAGCTGCCCGCGTCCGCGGTGATCAGCAGCCGCCGGGCAGGGGGTAGACGCTGCTCCGGCCGCCTACCACCAGCGGCGGATCGACTCTACGGCGAAGGCGGCGTGTCAAGGTCGGTGCCGACGGACACCCAGCCGGCATCAGCGGTGAGGTCAAGACCCCGTACGGCACCGCCTAGCCGCGCTGACCACGGGGAAGTCAAGCGAGCGGGTAGCCACAGGCTGGCCCTAGGGCGCCATTCCCGGCCTGCGTTCTAGAACCGCCGACCAGCTCTACCTCTAGGAGACCACGCTGAACACCGGGTCCGCGGCGCCCTGGTGGGCCTAGACCTGCTCGTAGATGTAGCGGAACTGAGCGACCGGTCCGAGTGCTGCTGGCCCTCGATGGTCTAGGCGATGCCTGCAGGCTGAACCCTCGGCCCGCAGCAGGTCGCCGACGGTGTAGCGCCGATCCGATGGCCCTGCCGGGTCAGCCGCCGCCAAACGAGAGAACTAGGAGGACCACCGCAGCGGCGACATCGGAACACCGCGCTCGACCGGCTCCACCAGGGCCAGCAGCGCCGGGCCAGCCCCGGAACCGTAACAGCCGCCCGCCTGCGGCCCCCGCCCGGGCGACGCACCCGGCCCAGCGGCTCTGCGCCGGAGTCCAGCTCGCTAACGCCCAGGGACACCGAAGCCGCGCGGACCCCCGCAGCCCGGGCCACCAGCCGGATCCCGCCATGCCGCAGCGCACGGGCCTCAGCACCCATCAGCAGCCGACGCTGCCGCTCGTCCAGGTGCGGGAAGATCGCCGCAACTGCGCCGCCAGAACCCGCACCGCTTCCTCGTCGCCGCCCATACCACATCAGCATGCCGCATACCAGGAAGCTACGGGTCACTTTTCTGCAGCTCTTAACTTCCGGGACTTACGTTGTTCGGAGTTTTGACGGGACGATAGTGAGGGTGTAATCGCTGGTCGCAGGCCCGTTTCCGTCGTTCGGCGGCTGTGCGGCCGGAGGTCCGCTGGCGGTCTGCGCGGCCGGGCGGGAGGCTGGCGATGGCGGGCCGCCGGCGAGGGGCGCGTTTTTGCTGGCCGGGCGCTCGCCGCGTGCGGGCGCGTGTCGGCGGTGACGGCGGCGCGGGCGAGGGACGCCGGCGGTGAGCAGATCTGGCCGGGCGCAGGCCGGGGTGGCGGCGGCGCGGGCGGCGAGCCCGGCGATCTGTTGTGGGCGAGCGTAGCGCCCAGGCTTCCTGGCGGACGAGTGCCTCCGAGCGCCCGCGCGGACGCGGCCGGTGCGCGGCGGTCCTCTTCAGGTGAAGGAAGCATTCGATCAGCCATCTTTTCTGGTACAGGACGGCGAGTCCCGGCGGGATAAAGGTCCGGGTCCAGGAGGGTGGTGAGCAGCCTGATCTGGGTGGTTTTCACCGGCCGCCGCGGGTGCGGGTCAGCCGGTGAAGCAGATCAGCCGCATGACGGTGTTCGGCAGGGACGGGAGGGCGGGTCGCGGCGGCCTTGCGGCGGCGGGAGCGCGCCGCCGCTCTCGCGCAGCAGGACCAGCTCCGATCCGTCTTTCAGCCGTCAAGAGTCCTGAAGGGGCCGGCTCGCGCCGTTCTTGACGCGCCGGCCAGGTGCGCGCCGGCGCCGGAGAACCGGATGAAGCGGTCCTAGGAAGAAGCCGCGGCGGCGAGATTCAGCTGCCCGGGGCCGAACGCGTCCGCAGCCCGTCGCCAGGGCGATCTCCCCGTCGAGGTAGCGGCCGATGACGGCGGCCTTCCACCGGCGGGCGCCGGAGTGCGCGCCCCCGAGCCTCAGCAGCGGCTTAGCGTCCGGAGAGAGGGTGCCGAACTCGTCCGCGAGCAGCGGGTCGTTGAACAGTTCCAGGGTGGTGCCACGACTGGGTGACTCCAGGCCGACGCGGTGCCGTCCGGGCCCGCGGAAGCGCACGGGCCGCGTCGGCCCGAACCGGCCCGGGCCGGGGCCCCCCGGCCGGGCCCGGGCCGGAGAGGCGGGCCCGGCCGGCACGGGGTGCCGGCGGCCGGAGGCCGGGCAACGAAGACCAGGGCGAGGACCGGGTGACGAGGACCGGGACAGCGCCCCGGGACCAGGCACAGGGCCGTGACCGCAGCGCAGCGCCCCACGCAGAGACGGCCCGCCGCGGCCGCGGCGGCGACGCCGCTGCCAGCAGCGACCGGCAGGTCCGCGCCGCAGGCCAGCAGCAGCCGCCCACGGGCCGGGCGCGCGACCGGGCAGCCAAGGACACGCGGAGTGACGGGACAGGACGGCTGGAAACGCGGAACGAGGCTGTGACTGGAGACAAAGAGAGGGGAGGAAAGTGCACCGGAACGAGGAATGTGAATAAGAGAAAAAAGAAAGAAAGAAAAAACCGCAGGCCCACTGCTACAGCCGAGCCCGGCGACCGCCCCGCACGGCTCTCCTGCACGCAACGGCACGCTGTCACCGGAACAGGCGAGTAACCGTTGCCTCGTCCGGACGGGCGCATTTGCCGATGAGAGCGCGTGTTTATTTTATAGCCGGCCGGCGTTAACGTAAGCGGTTGGCCCCGAGAACATCCGAGATCAAGCGCTCAACATTCCTGACAATTTCCTGATAAGCCTCTTCCCGGTAAAGCCACCTCTCCGACTCGACATCGGAAATCCTGCCCGGTTCGCCGATATCAGCGACGGACCATACGCGCGGGCTGGCGGGAAATACTACGCACCGTAGGCACTCGTCATAAACTCGCTGGTTCATGCAGACTGCGATATCAGCTTTATCCAGGCGGGGCTGGGTCAGCTGATCCCCGTAGTCGGCTTTAGCAAATTCTCGTATGCCGTGCTCCGCGAGGAGCTCAAGCGTTACTTTGTGGTCAGCTAGGTTCCGTGCCTTATACAGGACCGCAGCCGTGCCACTTGACAAAACGCCCAAGTCCTTGATCGCAAGCGAGTTCAGATAGGCTTCGGCAATAATGCTCCTGAACGCGTTTCCCCGGCATATGAAATGGATGATCATCCAGCCATGCTAGCAGACGTGCGTTCCCGCGCCACGTCGCACTGGTTAATGAACGTTGGTCATTTGCAGTCAGCCATTCACCATGCCAGCGACCGCAGGGCCGCATTCGCCGGGTTCTGCCGCGTCCTGCGCCCTGGCGGGGCAGCTGTGGTATCGACACAGCATCCGGTAACGGACTGGCTGCGCAAAGGCGGTTCGTACTTTCAGGCCACCCTGGAAACCGACATCTGGCATACCCCATCGGGAGACCAGCCGGTGCGTTTTGGCGCACGGCCCGGCAAGTTTGATGTTTGCGGCCAGGTAATACCGTCTGACTTTTCTGTTCCCGGTTGTCCCGTCTGGGCTTCGTGCCCGGTTTGACAGGCGGGCACGGGTTTCCAAGATCGAAGGTGCCAACCTCAAACGACCTTGGGAGGACCCGTGCCCGTGCTGCTATCTTCCCTGACCGATGTCCCGGCCGTGAAGCTGGCCGACGCGCTTGGCGCCGATGAGTCGCGGTGCTGCCTGCGGGAATGGCTGGCACATGTCCCGGATCCGCGCTCGCTGCTTGGCCGCTGGCATCCGCTGGTGTTCGTGCTGGCCCTGGCGGTCTGCGCGTTCACTGCGGCCGGGCACGACTCGCCGGAGGCGATCGCGGAGTGGGCGGCCTGCTGCTCACAACAGACCATGGCCGCCCTGGGCGGGCGCCGTGACCCGTGGACGGGCCGGATCCGCCCGCCGAGCGTGCGCACCTTCTCCCGGATCTTCGCCCGCATCGACGCGGAGGCCTTCAACGCGGCCGTGTACGGCTATCTGGCCGCCCTGCCGCCTCGTCCCGCGCAGGAGCTTCCGGCGGTCACCCGGCACGAGCGCGAGCAGCGCCGCGCCGCCAGGCCCAGGCCGGAGCCGCCTGGCCTGCTGGAGCAGGCGGCCGCGGACGGCAAGACCGTCCGCGGCGCCGTCCGGCCCGACGGCGGCCAGGTGCACCTGCTGTCGGTCTTCGACGTGACCACCGGGACGGCGCGCGCCCAGCGGGAGGTCGCCGCCAAGACCAACGAGATCCCCGAGCTCGCCCCCGCCATTGCCTGCCTGGACCTCATCGGGCAGGTGGTCACCCTGGACGCCCTGCACACCCAGGCCGAGACCGCCCGCCACCTGGTCGAGGACAAGCACGCCCACTACCTGATGATCGTCAAGGCCAACCAGCCGTCCCTGCTGGAAGCCGTCACGAACGCCCTCGCCGGCACCGACGCTGACTTCGCGGGCACCTCCTGGACCGAACAAGGCAAAGGACACGGCCGCCGCGAGAAGCGCAGCATCCGCACCGCCCCCGCCGCGGGCATCGGCTGGCCGCACGCCGCCCAGGTCATGCGCATCCGCCGCGACGCCGGCCCCGCGCACGGCCCCTGGGAGCACAAGGAAATCGCCTACGGCATCACCAGCCTGCCCGCGGACCTGGCCGGACCCCGCCACCTGGCCTTCTACGCCCGCAACCACTGGGCCATCGAAAACCGTGAGCATTACGTGCGGGACAAGACATTCGCCGAAGATCTCCAGCGCGTTCGCACCGGGAACCAGCCCAATGCCTACGCCGCCATCCGCAACCTGGTAACCGGAGCCTTCCGCCGCACCGGGTTCGCCAACATCGCCCACGCCCGCCGTTACTACGGCCGCGACGACCAGCGCATCCTCGCCCTCTACGGATACACCTGAAAACGAACACCAGGCACACCCTGTCACATAACACAAACACGCCGGAGCGTGACCTTTTCATGGCTGCAGCTAATCCCAGACGAAAGCCCGAGGTTAAGAGCCCTGCCGGTTTAGCGGCCCAGAACACCCAGGGACACGGCAAAGTCGCGTTCATGCAGCCTGAAGCAGCTTTAGCGTGCGCTGCGGGTCTCGGAGGTGGTGACGGTTGGCCGCTGCTATGTTGTCGTGGCCGTCCAGGCGCAGGAGACTGATGGCCAGGCTCCTCAGCGAGGCCATCACCCGGGGCGCGTTTCCCGTCCTGACCAGCGATTTGTCTTCCAGGTAAGTCACGTCCCTGACCCAGTGCAGACAGTTTTCTATCTCCCAGTGGCTCCGGACCCAGGCGGCCAGGGTGGCCGGGCCGGCGTCTTTGTCGCTGGTGATCAGGTAGACGACCTCGACGGTCTTCTTGCCGTTCTGCGTGACGGTGCGGCGCAGCTGCGCGACCTGGGCGGCGCCGTCGAACCCGATCCAGGACGGCGCGAGCACCGCCTTGATGGTGCGGCGGGCCCGGCGGCCGTGGTCCGTGCTCACGGCCGAGACGGCGGGGATCGCGGCCCAGGGAAGCTTCTTGAGCTGCGTGTACAAGGTGGGCATGTTGGCTTTGACGGTCATCACGTAGTCCGCCCGCCGGGCGAGGATCACCTTCGCCGTGTCAGCCTGCGTGTGCATTGCGTCAATCGTGAAGACTGCCCCGGCCACGTCGGCGAACGCCTTCAGCAGCTCCCGGACCGCGGGGATCTCGTTGGACTTCTCGTCCACGGCGACCTGGCCGAGGACCGCGCCGATCCCGTGCGCCAGGGCCGCGACCAGGTGCGGGGCCTTCCCGCCCTTGCGCTTCGCGCCGCGGACGGTCTTGCCGTCGATCGCGATCACCAGCCGCCCGCCGGCCCGCACGGCCCGGGTCCACAGCCAGGCGCCGAGGACCCGGTTGAGCATATCGGCGCTGACCAGGGCGAACGCGCGACGGTAGGTCGACTCCTCCGCCGGGCCGCGTTCCGCGCCGAGTACGGCCAGCACGTCCGGGCCGGCGTCGCCCGCCCACTGCCCGATTGCCGCGAACGACTTCGACCCCGCGATGACCGCCGCGATCCCCACTGCGAGCAGCCCGGCCAGCGCATGCCGGCGGCCTCGCTTCTTCCGCGGGTCCGGGACCTGGGCAAGGAGACCGAGAAGATGCTGGCAGCGGGCAGCCGCCATGGGCGAAGATGTCATCGGCGGGCGGAGTCCTCGTGGCAGGCGATGGTGAGCGTGAAGAACTTCCATCGTTCCGCCCGGGCCCGTCCGCCGCCCCCGGACACGCCGGACGAATCATCCGCCGTTACGACATCCCAGGTCACGCCCTCAATTCACGACTTTGCCGTGTCCCTGCCAGAACACCGACGAGCGCGAGCCGGTTCCGCCCGGTGCGATACTTCCGTGGGTGGACTTCGACCGCAGGCTGCGAGCCTGCGTCCGTAGGTGGCATCTGCAGGCTGGCGACCAGCTCGCTGGCGGGTTCCGCTCCGAGGTGGTCAGCTGCGCGGCCGCCGACGGCACGGAGGTGGTCGTCAAGCTGGCCGTGACGCGGGAGGAGATGCGAGCCGAGGCGTCCGCCCTCACCGCCTGGGCCCGCACGGGCGCGGCCGCACGCCTCATCGACACCGACTTCGATCACAGCGCGTTGCTGCTCGAGCAGATCCGGCCGGGCACGCACCTGCCCGGGAACGACGACCCAGGGGCCATCGATGTGGCCGCCTGCCTGCTAGGCGCGCTTCACCGCGCCCCGCTCCCGACGTTCCCCTTCCCGGCATTGCAGGAGACCTTTACAGGGATGGAACGCCGGGCGCGCCGCGACGCAGCCTACGAGCAACGGACCAGGAACGAGCCGGAACGCGGGCGATCCGGCCTCCGGCGACTGCCCCTCGCCCGGGCGGCCGCCATGCGGCTCTGCGAGAGCCCGCCCCGAACCGTCCTGCTGCACGGCGACTTCCTCGCCAAGAACCTGCTCTCGAACGGAACTGGCTACGTGGCCATCGATCCGATTCCGAACATCGGCGATCCGTGCGCAGACGTCGGATTCTTCGCCGCCGGCCAGCCCCCCGCAGCCACGATCCTGCACAAAGCTGGCGCCATCGCCGAGCTGATGGGCGTGGCTCCGCAACGGGCGCAACGCTGGGCCGCAGTGTGGACCGTCCTGCAGGCATGCCAAGCCTGGCGCGACGACCAATCCGACCTGGACTCCGCCCTGTCCACTGCCGAATTCGACCACCTGATCCGCGCATGACGCCAGCAGCGGCCCGCGATCTAACCGGTCACTCAGCACAAGACGCCACAGCCGGACACACGCGCCGATACCGGTCATACAGGTGAAATATCTATCTTGCCGGGGCCGTGGCTTTTGGCGTGAACCGCTGTCGGCGCTGTGCACGGCTGCGACCGATGCAGGATTCCTGATCGAAAAAGTCATCGAGCCGATCCCGGCAGCAACAATGCGCGAACGTTATCCCGAGGACTACGAGAAGCTGAGCAGGGAACCAGGATTCCTGATACTGCGCCTTCTTAAGCCAGCTGATTAAGGCAGCTCCGAGCCCTCGAGCTACCGTAACTCGAGGGCCGTTGCCTTGGCCGTTCCCAGGCAGTCAGCCAAACGCACGCTCAGGCCGCCGACCGGTCGCGGCCGTTGCTCCGGCGCAGTGCCTGGCGCGTGATTTGCCCGGTCGGCTTCTTTGATTGCATTCCAGCAGCGCAGCGAGGGTGCAGTGCGCGGAGCAAGACGGGCAGGCAGGATGTGGGTGTCGGCCGCTAACGGAGTGATCTGCCGGGCGGCCAGCGTGTGGCCCGCCGACCTGAGCCGGGCAGCGAGCGCGGCGCCCATCGCAGTGGCCGGGGTCAGGACGCCGGCGCGGCCGGGCAGGTGGTCCCGGTCCAGCGCGAGGCACAGCGCGGTTTCTCCGAGCATCACCGAGGTGGCGGCATACCCCGGGTCTCCCTCGGCCTCGATCATGGCCAGGTACCGCATCCCGGCCGAGGTCCGGGTATGGACCTGGATGCGGAACAAGCCAGTGCGGCGGGTGCGCTCGCCGGGGCCCTGGCCCGGTGCGGGCAGCAGCCGACTGAGCAACGCCCGCGACGGCCCGAACGCCAGCCCCGCCTCGGCGGCCTTCAGCGTGGTGCTGACCGCGGCGGCCAGCAGGGGCGCGGCCGGGCCGGCGCCGAACCCGGTGACCTCCCGGTAGCGGAACCGGCGGCCATAGGCCCAGCCCTGCAGGGCGTTGCTGCGGCGCACCACGCGGGTGTTGATCCCGGCCATGGCGAACGGGCCCGTCCATGTCCGCAGATCCCCGTCATACCGCACCCAATCCAGGTCACGCTCGTCGCCCAGGTCGGGTTCGGCCGCGCGATCGGGGCTGAGCGCATAAGGGTCGCCGACCACCCGGCGGCGCTGCGCGCTGGCCCGCACCTCCTCTTGCTGGCCCAGCATCGACGCCAGCGTCCCGCCGCTGACACCGCCCCGCAGCGCCGTCACCACCAGCGTGGTGTCCTGCAGGTCGCCGGCGTCGTCGGCGCGGGCGGCCAGGTGCAGCAGCAGCACCCCCAGATCGGACGGAACCGAGTCGAACCCGCAGCAGTGCACGATCCGCGCGCCCGCTCTAACGGCCGCGTCATGGTAGCGGTCGATGCTGTCCCGGATGAACAGCACCTCACCAGTCAGGTCCGCGTAGTCGGTGCCGGCCTCGGCGCAGGCCTGGACCAGCGCGAGCCCCTGGGCGCGGTAGGGCCCTACCGTGGTCACCACGACGCGGGCCGCCCGTGCCAGCGCCGCCAGCGACACCGGATCGGCCGAATCGGCGGCCAGCAGCGGCCAGGCCGACGCGGCAGCGCCCAGCCCCGCCCGGACATCAGCCAGCCGCCGCTGCGACCGCCCGGCAAGCCCGATGCGGACACTGGCGGGCGCATGACCAGCCAGATACCCGGCAACCAGCCGCCCGGCGAAACCGGTGGCGCCGAACACCACCACGTCCAGGTCACGGTCCCCGCTCACCAACTCATCCTAGGCACATCAGCCCCAGACGGGCCTCGCCCCCCGGGTACCGAAGGTGCGCGCGGCATGCGGCGGTCTCGGCGCGAGTTCAGCCAGGGTAGACATTCAGCCCTACCACGGCGGCAGCACCTCGAGAGGATCGGCGCTGCGCACTGGCAGCAGGCTGTCCTGCAGGTCAGGTTCCTGCGCTCGCGACGACTCGATGGCTGATCTCACGCCAGGCGGGCCAGGTTGTCGAGGGCGGCCTTCATGCTGGCGATGAGCCGGTGGAGAGAGGCTTGCATGCGGGGGTCCGTAGCGTGATCGCCGATACCGCGGACGGCGTCCAGCCGGGACCGGTCCAGCCAGCCAGAGATGTCTGGGGCCGACCATGCGGCCTGTGCTTGCTGGGCGATCAAGGTGGTGCGTATCCAGTCCCCGGCGGCACTCGGGTACGGATTGGCGGGGCACAGAGCGTTCCGTTCTTTGTCGTGGGTGCGTGCCGTCTCGGCGAACGCGGCGAGTGCGGCGCTGAAGGTTGGCTGGCACGCCCGGATCTGCTGGAGTGTGATGCGCCCCGGTTCGAAGATCGGACGGGGCGGCGGGGTGGGCAGGCCCGCGGCGGAGCAGTCGACGTGGATCTGGCGGCGGCCCGTGGGTATCGAACCGCCGGCCAGGTTGATGGTGCCGGTACCGAGTCGCCGCACCCGGCCGAGCCGGACGACATGCTCGATGCTTCGCAGTGCGCCGAGTTCGGTATCGCTCACGGTCGCGCACCGGTACATGGTGGGCGTGATGCGAGGATCGAGGCGGACCAGCTGGCCGCAGTCCTCCAGCCGTCGGAACAGGTCTGGGCGGCTCTCGGCGTGGGCGGCGGCCTCAAGGTACAACGACACCCCCTCGACCAGCCCTGGCAGCAACTTAAGGGGCTGCTGGAACCGGCGGTCGAGCAGCCAGGCATCCCGCGGGCGGATCCAGCGGATCGCGTCGGGATCGACGCCCTGCTCGAGCAGCCAGACGCACGCATCCATCGCCGTCTTGCCGGCGCCGACGATCGTGAAGCCCGACCCCGAGTCGGCCAGGTTGACAAGGTCGTTGACGGGGATGAACCGCACCTGGGGGTCGACCTCGAACGAGGGCGCGTGCGTCGCCGGGACGGACGCCTCCAGGAACCGTGCATCGACGAGCTTCCGCCGGACGAGCACGTCGGCCGGGCGCCCTGTCAGCCGCGAGACGACATGGTGCTCGGTGCGCATATCGCCTGCGTAGTCGGTCATCGCGAGAAACCGCACCCGTCCTGATGGCAATAGGCGCTGTTCCAGGACGCGGCCGAAGTACTCGCAGATCGCCGGGGCCGTTGCCCGCTCGTACAGTCCCGCGTTGGGACCCTCGGAATCGATGGCGTCCGAGCCGAGGACCATCGAGTTCACGCCGTAGAAGGCCGACGGTTGATGCAGGCGGACGAACGGGTAGGCGCTGTTCCAGTGTCCGCCCGGGCGGTGACGTCGTTCCACCATCACGACGTCGGCCTCGCATTCCGCGATCAGCGAGTCGACGAAAGCCATCCCCGCCGCGCCACCGCCTACCACCAGGTAGTCCGTCTCGATGGTTGCCATGAAGTGCTGCTCCTTGCTGGACAGTCACCCCCGCCGTGACCGGGAGGTGACGGCCCGATCAGTTTCAGGAGGCGGGCATGACGCCGGCCCTCCAGCCGGTTCTTAGACGGACGATCGTCCAATTACCTTCTACACGATCGTTCGTCTAAGATCAAGGGGCAACTTGACAGGAGACGAGCGCCCAGTGTCCGATCAGCACGATCTGGCGACCAGGCGGACCCGAGCGCCCGGCGATCGGGCCCGTGCCCGCATTGCCGGGCAAGCCGCCGAGCTCGCAACGGTCGAAGGACTCGACGGCCTGTCCATCGGCCGGCTCGCCGAGATCACGGGCGTGCCCAAGAGCAGTGTCCATGCTCTCTTCGGGTCGAAGGAAGAACTGCAGCTGGCGACCATCAAGGCGGCCCGGGAGAGCTTTATCCGCGAAGTCGTTGGCCCTGCGCTAGCCGCGGCAGAGCCAGGCCACGATCGCCTGCTGGCGCTCTGCGACGGCTATCTCTCCTACGTCCAACGGCGGATCTTCCCAGGGGGCTGCTTCTTCGTGGCCGCCTCCGCCGAAGTCGGAGCCCGCGCCGGACGCGTCCATGACGAGGTGGCCCGGGTGCAGCAGCAATGGCGTGACCTGCTAGGCCGGGAGGCTCGTGCGGCTGCTGACAAGGGCCAGCTCGCAAAGGACACCGACCCCGCACAACTCGCCTTCGAGCTCGGCGTCATCCTCGCGGGAACCAACATCGTGAGCGTCCTTCACGACGATACCGGCGCGATCGCGCGCGGCCGGGCAGCCGTCCGGAGCCGCCTGTCCAGCTTGAGACCACCCCATCCCGTCAACAGCAACCAGGGCAGCCAGCGAGATCACTAACTGCGGCTGCCCTGTTATGACCGCGGGCCGGTGCTGGCGTCCCCCCGGGGGGCATTGCGGGAGTTTGCAGGCCGGCTCGACGTGTCGCGTTGCTTACGGATGGCCGGCTCTATGCAGTGCCGGTGTGCCTGATGCGACCGGTAGCGGCTGCTGGGTGAGACCGAGATCGGCCAGAGCGGCGTTGCCGGTCGGCGCGGTGTCGCCGCCGGCCAGGATGAGCGTCCGGGCTCACTGGCAGGGCAGCCGGCGGCCCTGCGAAGGTGCATGAGCCACGGCGCAGATCGCCCAGTTCTGCACTCTGGCTGGTGGAGGAGCCCGGGCTGCGGTAGGTTCTGGCGGTGGCTCAGGAGGCGCGGCCTGGCATCGGCCCGATCGTCGACTGCAACGTGCACTTGTGGGATCAGGGTGACAACCCGGTGTTCTGGCTGTCCGATCGCACCGTTGTCCGGGACATGCTCGGCGATTACGACAGTCTGCCGGATAGGTACACCTTGTCTGACTACCGGCGGGAAACGCTGGGCCATGACGTGCGCGGCGTGATCTGGTCCGACGCCGGAGCCGCCGATCCGCTGGCCGCCGCCGACTGGGTTGGCCAGGGTCAGGACGGGACGCCATCGGTCGTCGCGATGGTGACATTGGGTGACCCGACGTCGGCAGCATTCGCCGGCCTGGTGGAGCGCTGCCGGCAGCGGCCGCTGATCCGCAGCATCCGGATGCGGCTGGTGCCGGAATTGTCCGGACGGGCCGCCGGCGGAGATCTTCTCGATGACCGGCTAGTCCGGGACAACCTGGGACTGCTGGCCCGCAGCGGTCTGGTGGCCACGGTCGAGGCGACGTCCAGCCAGCTTGGTATCGTGGCCCGGCTGGCAGCGGAATTCCCTGCGCTGAGGATCGTCGTCGACCACTTCGGGTGGCCGGAGGTCGGCCCGGGCGGCGCAGACCTCGCCGGGCACATGCACCGTCTCGCCAGCCTGGCAGCGGCCGGGAATGTGGCGACCCGGATCGACGCCCTCGGCACCATCTTCGGCGACTGGACCCTCTCCCGGATACGCCCGTGGCTGCTCGGGGTAGCCGGCCTTTTCGGCGCGCAGCGGTGCATGCTCGGCTCCGACCTGCCGATCGAGAACCTGCGGTCGGGGTTCGGGCCGCTGTATGCCGCCTACAACGCCATCTTCTCCGCTTTCTCAGGCGAGGAACGAGCCTGGTTGTTCCATCGCACCGCCGAGCACTGGTATGTGCAGCGCGACCGCTGATTATGCCGGAGCGACCCTGAGGCGCCTTACCGATCCCGGACGGCATAATGTTCCAATCTGGACGGCCCGATTTAAGACCAGCCCGAGCCAACAGCCGAGCGATAAGGCGGACATAGAGCTGCCGCCTGTGGAAGCTGATCGCAGTGCCGCGGGCTGGAGCGCCGCCTCGGGGCTCGGTTAGGAGCCGCGCCCCGGGGTAGCCCGAGTTGGCGTTTGGGTCGGCCGGGGCTGGGTCTTGCCCTGTCCCTGCGGGGCAGGCTGAGCCAGCGCGTGTGCGCCGGACCGTGAAAGTGCTCGCCCAAGGAGATGGCCAACATTACCGACAACGATACGACCGGATCAACGCCACCCGAGGAGGAGCCGGCCCTGTCGCGCCAGCAAGAGCCGGACACTTCCCAGCCCGCTGAAGATCCCGGGTATCTCACCGTAACAGGCGAGGCGGCCGGCGAGGACGGCTCGGTCGCTCCGATCATCGGTGGCCTGCCCGCCGTTGAGGGGTCGGCCTGGGATATCGGCGCCCCGCTAGATGAGCGCGGGGCGGCCCTGGCTGAGGAGCAGGGCAGCCCGCCGGACCAGGCCAGCCATGAGGACACGGGCGGCAGTTGAATCGCAGCGGGCGGCGCCACGGATCCGGCTTTTTTAGCACGTCCCGCCTAGGTCGCCGGGCGAGCGATAGCGGACTGCGTTCCACCCGCAATCCAGCGCGGCCTCGACATTGCCAGCGCTGTCGTCGGCGAAGCTGATCTGGCCGGGCGGTGCCGCCAGCAGATCGGCGACCTGCAGTCCTGCACGGAGAATGCGCACTTCTGCCGCATTCCGGTGCAAGGACCTGCCTGGATATTGTCGGTCTTGCCGGGGCTGCCCGCGCTGGCCTGGCGGCTCAGCCGAGGCGGGGCCGCGGGTGAGCGCGGCGTCGGCGCGTGCGTATCGCGGTAGACCTGGGGAGGTACCGATGGCAGGAGCGGGCACTGCTGCCGCAGCGCGGCCGCCGTGGCCGGGCGGGGCGGCCTGGGTCGGCGGGCGGTACTGCCCGGTCGAGGAGGCGGCGATCTCGGTGCTCGATCTGGGCATCACCCGCTCGGACTGCACCTACGACGTGGTGCACGTGTGGGACGGGCGGTTCTTCCGGCTGGCGGACCATCTGGACCGGTTCGCCGGTCCAGGTCCAGCCAGTGACTGGCTGGACCTGGACCTCGCGCTGCTGGAAGCCTACGACCACGGCGCGGACCTGGTCGCGCTGCGCGACCTGTCCGGAGCGATCACCGAGGGACCCGGGTACAACGTGTTCGCCTGGGTGGACGGACATTGGCTGACCCCGGCGAGCGGCACGCTGGCCGGCATCACCAGGCGCACACTGATCGAGCTGGCCCGGCAGGCCGGCCAGCCGGTCCAGGAGGGCCCGCTGAGCCCCGCCGACCTGCGCCGGGCGGCCGAAGTGCTCATCACCTCCACGGCCGGCGGCATCATGCCGGTGACCATCATCGACGGCCAGCCCGTGGGCACCGGAACCCCGGGGCTGCTGACCCGCGAGCTCCGAGACCGCTACTGGGCCGGCCACGCCGATCCGCGGTATGCCACCCCGGTCCGCTACGAGACCGATAAACCGATCTAAGTGGTCACGACTTGCTAGAATGGTGTTCATGACCACGCCGCCGTGGGTGCCGGGCCAGGAAACCAAGCCGGCCCCGATGCCGCTGCTGCTCGTCCAGTCGTTCGTCAACACCTGGGACGGCGACCACGGCTCCGACCTGCTGCTGGATCCTGCCGCCGCCCGCAGCTGGCTGACCGCGGCCGGCCTGTGGCACGCCGACCGCGCGCCAGAAGCGGCCGAGCTCGACCTCGCCCGCCGCGTGCGGGAGAGCATCCGGGCCATGCTAGTGGCCAACGGCGGCGGACCCCCGCCCGCGCCCGGCGATCTGCACGCCCTCCAAGCCGCCGCCCACACCGTCCGGCCCGCGCTGCAGGTCGGGCCGGACGGCCAGGTCAGCGTCGGCACCGGGGCCGCTGGCCCGCTCGACGCCGCGCTGGTGACCCTGCTGCTGATGATCCGCGACGCACAGTACGACGGCACCTGGCCACGGCTGAAGGCCTGCGGCAATCCCGACTGCCGGTGGGCCTTCTACGACCGCTCCCACAGCCGGGCAGGAGCCTGGTGTGACATGGCTACCTGCGGCAACCGGATCAAGAACCGCAGGCTCCGGCAGCGCCAGCACTGACCAGGTCAGGCCCGGCTAGTGCTGGGCCAGGCCGCGATCTGGACCACGCTGGCGACGGCCTGGATCCATGAACAGGCCTTACCACCGGGGCCGCCGGCCAGTGCGGACATTACCCCCGGGTTGCGGTGGCAGCCTGGGTGATGAGGCCGGCTACCGCCGCGGGCTGGGACACGTAGATGGAGTGGCTGCCGGGGACTTCGGTTACGGTGGCCCCGGTGCGTTCGGCCATCGCACGCTGCGCGGATGGCGGGATCATCCGGTCGTCGCTGGTGACCAGGTACCAGCTCCGCTTGATCCGCCAGGCGGCTTCGGTGATCGTCCCGCCTAGCGCGTTCACCCCCCAGGGGACCTGGGAGTCGGCCATGAACGCGGCCTGTGCGGCGGGCAGGTCGCCGGCGAACGAGGCGTGGAACTTGTCGCGGTCCAGGAACAGGAAGCCGTCCTTTGGCGCCAGGATCGGCGGCTGCGGCCCGTCGGCCGGGAAACCGGCGATGAGCGTGTTGACCGACTCGCCCTTGTCGGGCGCGAAGGCCGCGATATACACCAGGGCCGCGACCTTGTCGTGCAGGCCAGCCTCGGTGATCACGGCCCCGCCGTAGGAGTGGCCGACCAGCACGACCGGGCCGTCCAGCTCATCAAGGGCGCGCCGGGTGACGGCCGCGTCGTCCGCCAGCGCCAGGGTCGGGTTCTGCACGACGGCGACGCGGTAGCCGTCCCTCGTCAGCAGGTCATGCACTGCCTGCCAGCCGGATCCGTCGACGAACCCGCCGTGCACGAGCACGACGTTGCGTGCCCCCGATCCGCTGCTCATATGCTCTCCCTTCGGTTGCGCCAGACGTTCTGGCCTGCCGGTGACGCTAGGCGCCGGCGGCCGGGGATCGCTTCGGTCAGATGACGTAGATCTCGCCGGACACCCGTGCCGACAGCTATTGCGCTATTGGTGTCAGGCGTTGGCCAGGACGGGCCGGCTTGAGGACCTCCTCGCACCACAGGGGGGACCAGCCAGAACACGGCGTCGGCGCCGGCGAACGCCCGGTCGACGAGGTCGGCGTCGCCGTGCGACCCGGGCACGACCTCGACGCTTTCGCGTGCCTGCGCGCGACGGCGGGAGGGGTCACGTGCGATGACGCGGATCGGCTGACCGCTCCCGAGGAGCCGGTCGAGAACCTGGGCGCCGATCAGGCCGGCGGGCGCGGTAATGACAATCACGACGGCCTCCAAGAGGGCTACCCGGCGGGTGCCGAGCTGGTGATCCCACCCTGCAAGCTGGGATGCTCCGAGTCCAATACCCCTTCCGCACAGTCATGCGCTTCAGGCATCACCGCAGCTGGGAGCGTTCAGGTCATGATCCGATCAGCCACTAGGCGCAGCAGGGGCAGGACCAGTGAGGCAGTCGTGGGCGCATGCGCGGAACGCCGCCACGAGCCGGTTGCGGTCGTCGGTACGGGTCGCCAGGAGGACGCGGCTCGGCTCAACGCCGTCCAGGGAAATGGCGGTGAGCTCGGGGTGAAGGCGGTCAGCGCGCAGGCCCAACGAGACGATGGCTACCGCCTGACCGGCGGCGATGAGCTCGAGCTTGTCCTCGACGCCGTTGACGAGGGGCCCGTCGGGTGCCGGGCTGCCGTCGGGCCGCGGATCGATGCGCCAGTAGGCGTTCCAGGCCGCATCGGGCAGCCGGGGAACAGGTTCATCGGCGATGTCCTCGAGGGTGACCGATTCTTTGCCGGCCAGGCGGTGGCTGCGCGGGATCAGCAGCACGCGGGGCTCCTCGTACAGGATGGTCAGTTCCAGCCCATCGGGCCGGATCGGCGGCCGGGTCACCACCGCGTCGACCCGGCGATCGAGCAGGGCCTCGCGCGGCTCGTTCCAGGGCAGCTGCAGGGTGTGCACCTCGGCGTCGGGGTGCTGGTGCCGCAGCTCGCGCAGGGCCGGGGTGATGATAAGGCCCGAGGTGTAGCCGATGGTGATCCGGCTGGGACGGGCGGCAGCCCGGGCGGCGGCCGCGCGGCCGAAGTGCCGGTGGCCCGCGACGACGGTGAAGTACCGCACCAGCCGCAGGTCGAGGTCGGCCGGGGGCGGCGGCGAGTCCGGCATGGCGTCATCTTAGTCCCCGCCGGACCCGCCGTGAAGGCTCCTAGCTGCAGTGATGCCTGAAGCGCAGGACTGAACCGCCAGCGCGAGCAGCTACCGTGGGGACAGCAGACACTACGGTCCGTTCGGAATGAGATTTTCAGCCGAACGGGCCGTAGCTTTGCGCGGGCCCAGGGCAGCTGGCCGACGTCACCCGGCCGGATGATCTGCGTGGCCGGCGCTCGGTCAGGGCCGTCGCGGGGACGGCGCCAGCAGCCCGAGGGCGCGGGCCTGTTCGACCGCCTCGTGGCGGCGGTGCGCGCCGAGCTTGTCGTACAGGTGGCGCATGTGGGTCTTGACCGTGTTCACCGACAGGTACAGCTCGTCGGCGATCTCGGGTACCGACAGCCGGGTGGGCAAGTAGCGCAGGACACGAGCCTCGGCGTGGCTGAGCGGCTCACGCAGCCGCGGCGGGCCTGGCTGCGTGCCGGGTTTCCTCCCGGCCAGCACGTTCAGGATCTCGGCGATCAGGCCAGCGTGCACGGTGCCATGCCGGCGGTGCCGGTCGAGCAGATCGGGCGCCGGGTCGTATAGGAACGGGTAGAGCAGGCCCTCGGGCGCGGCACGGTCCAGGGCTCGCTCGAGGGCACTCCGGGCGGCGCCCGCGTCGCCGAGCGCGTCGCAGCCGATCGCCTGGAGCAGGAGCGCCTGGACGTCCCAGAGATGGGCGTTCTGCAATGGGGCCGAGCCGTCGATGACGGGCGTGAGCACGGCGGTTGCTGCCCTCGGGTCGTCCTGGGCGAGCCGCAGCGATGCCTCGGCGATGCGTATCTCTCCCCGGTCCCGTTCCGGCTGGTCCATGTCGGCCAGGGCTTGCTCGACGCGCCGCGTTCCGCCTTCGCGCACGAGCGTCTGAAGCAGGTGCGAGCGCAGCCGCGGAGCGAGCGTGTGCGGGGTGACGAGCGAGGAGGCCAGCCGTTCGGCCGCCCGGAAGGCGCGCAGGGCGGCGTCGGGGCGGCCGCTGATGAACTCGAGCATGCCGCGGCCGTAGTGCAGTCGCATCCCGGCGGCCGGCTCGACTTCCGCGCGCACGATACGCTCGGCCCGGCTGAGCGCCCGTTCAGCCTCCTCGATCCGGCCCTGGGTGACCATCGCCACGCCGAGAGCCACGTAGGCGACGCCGGCGACCGGCTCCTCGGCCCAGCCGTGCTCGGTGGCCAGCTCGATCGCCTGCAGGCTGCGGTGTGCTCCCAGCGGGAAGGACCGCCAGCTCATCAGCTGCGCCGAGAACGCCAGGCCGGTGACCTCCAGATAGGGCCGGCCGATCTCGCGCGCCAGGGCGATGCCGTCCTCGAGGTGCCGGTCGGCCTCCTCGACGCGAGAGGTCCAGAGCTCGGCGATGCCGAGGTTGATCAGCGCCAGCGCCCGCAGATCCCGGCCCAGTCCGGGCTCAAGCGATTCGGCGGTCACCGCGGGGGCCAGCAGCCGCTGCGCCTCCTCCACCGCGGCCGTGATGTCCCCGCGCTGACGGGCCAGGCGCATCCGCACCGAGCCGAACACCACCTGCGGCCGTCCGCGCCGGTCCGCGGGAACCGACTCCAGCGCCCGGGCGGATACCGCCAGGTACCGTTCGGCCTCTTCCAGCGATCCTCGGGCCAGCTGGTCTCCGGCCACCCGTGCCGCCAGCTCGGCATCGACGGCGATCACGTCGGCCGGGAAGCGGGCCAGCAGCTCGTGCGCAGTGCCGCCCAGCCCGACCAGGCCCAGACCGATCCAGTGGTCTGATAGCACGCGGGCGGCCAGGCTCCAGTTCCGCGCGGCCTGAGCGTGCCGGACCGCCTCGACGGGGTACCCGTGGTCGGCGTACCAGCCGGCGGCGGTGTCGTGCAGCGCGGGAAGTTCGGCCGAGGCGCGCGCCCTCAGCTCCAGCTGCAGGAGATCGGCGAACAGCTGGTGGTAGCGGAACCAGGACCGCCGCGCGTCCAGCGAGACGACGAACGCGCCCGCCTCCTCGAGCTGCTGCAAGACCCGCTCGCCGCCCGAGCCCCCGGTCAGCAGGTCGGCCAGCTCGCCATTGACCCGGTCCAGGATGGAGGTCCGCAGCAGCAGCCGCCGGGCCCGCTTCGCTCTGCCGCTCCAGGACCTCGGCCAGCAGGTACTCGGCGACCGTGCGCTCGCTGCCGCCGAACTCGGCCGCGAAACGTTCCGGATCGGGGTGCCCGGCCAGGGACAGCGCCGCCAGCCGCAGCCCGGCCGCCCAGCCCTCGGTCCGGTCGTACAGCAGCGCCAGCGCGGAGTCGGACAACGGCACCCCGACCGCGTCCAGCAGCGCCCGCGCCTCCGTCGTGCTGAACCGCAGACCGGCGGTGCGGATCTCGGTGAGCTCGCCAGCCAGGCGCAGCCGATGCAGGCCCAGCCGCAGGTCGTGGCGGGTGACCAGGACGAACCGCAAGGCGGGCGGTGCGCGCATGATCAGCAGCTCCAGCTGGCGCAGCGCCTCGGGCGAGCACAACTCGTGCAGGTCGTCGATGACCAGCCAGACCCGGTCCTCGAGCGAGGCGAGGTCTTCCAGCAGCCGCTCAACCGGCTGCCAGCCGTCCAGGTCGGGCGCCGCCGTCAGCCCGCGCACCAGCGCGGACCCGACGGCCGTGTCCCGCAGCGCACCGGTCACCGAGACCCACAGCCGCTGCGGGTCACGCTCCTCGGCTGGCACCGTCACCCAGGCGGCGCACCCGGCCAGGCCCGACTCGGTGATCCAGGACCGGAGCAAGACCGTCTTGCCGCTCCCCGGGGGGGCCGACACCTGCACCACGCGCTGCGCCTCGGTCAGCCGCTGGAACAGGCCGGGGCGCGAGACGACACCATCCCGGACAGCCGGAGCGGCCGGAGCGTCGACGGCCCCGGACCAGGCGGCAAGCTCCACGGCGGATCTCCTCGGCAGGCCCCGGTCTAACAGTACGCCGAGGCGGTCGCGAATCACCCCGCCGTGTGAGGCCAGCTCACCCAGCCGGCCGTGAGGCTGATGCCACCTCACATACAGAAAGGAACCCGACATGACCACCATGCAGGCTCCGCGGCGGGTAGGCAGCCTGCCCGGCACCGGCTACCCCGGCCAGCCCTCACCGCGCGGACGGAGGAACCCCGTCGCCCCGCGGCAGGTCGCGTTCTGGCTGCTGGCGCTGGTGCTGACCGTCACCATGCTCGGCACCACCCTGCCGACCCCGTTGTACGTCATCTACCAGGGCCGCTGGCATTTCTCCGCCGCCATGGTGACGGTGACCTTCGCGGTCTACGCCGCGGCGGTGATCGCGACCTTGCTGCTCGCCGGGCGCGCCTCGGACCAAGCCGGGCGCAGGCCGGTGCTGGCCGCGGCCCTCGGGGCCAGCGCGCTGAGCACCGTCGTGTTCATCCTGGCCCCCGACCTGGGGACGCTCATCGCGGCCCGGATCGTGTCAGGGCTGTCGGCGGGCCTGATGACGGGCACCGCGACGGCCACGCTCACCGAACTGGTCCCGGCCTCGGCCAGCCGCCGGGCGTCGCTGGTGGCCACGGCCGCGAACATGGCCGGCCTGGGCCTCGGCCCCCTGGTCGCCGGACTGTTCGCCCAGTACGCGCCGCACCCCACGACGCTGGTGTTCGAGGTCTACCTGGCGGTCCTGGCGGTGGCGGCCCTCATGGTGCTGCTCGTCCCCGAGACGGTGCCGCTGCGCACACGACCCGCCTTGCGCTTCGCCGGACTGGGCATTCCGGAGCGGGGCCGGGCCGAGTTCATCGCCGCCAGCGTGGCCGCCTTCGCGGCCTTCGCCCTGCTCGGACTGTTTAGTTCCCTGGTGCCGGGCTTCCTGGCCGGCCAGCTGCATCAGGGCAGCCATGCCGTCCAGGGCGCCGTCGTGTTCCTGCTGCTCGCGGTGGGGGCCGTCACCCAGGTCGCCGTGTCACGGCTGCGCAGCCGCCGCGTGGTACTGGCCGGCCTGAGCCTGTTCGTGGCCGCGCTCGCCCTGATCGTCGCCGCCCTGGCCCAGTCCGCGATGGCTCTGTTCCTGGCCGGCACGGTGGTCGGCGGCGTGGCCGTCGGCGCCATCTTCCTGGGCAGCCTGGCCACCGCCAACCGCCTGGCCCCGCCCGAGCGGCGCGGTCATGCCATCTCCGCCTTCTTCGTGGCGTGCTACACCGGCCTGATCATTCCCGTGGTCGGCGTGGGTGTGCTGTCGCAGTTCACCGGCACCTTCCCGGCCGTGCTGACCTTCTCGGTCCTGCTCGCGGCGCTGTGCCTGTTTTCGATCTCCCGCTTCGCCCCGGTCCGCGACCTCCGATGAGGTATCAGATCCGCGTCCGGGGCCGGCTGGGCCGCACGATGCGCGCCGCGTTCCCCGCCCTGCACGCGCAGGCACAGGGCGAAGACACGCTGCTGACCGGTACCCTGCCGGACCAGGCCGCCCTGCATGGCGTGCTGGCCGGGATCGAGGCGCTCGGGCTGGAGCTGCTCGAGGTCCGGCGCCTGGAGGGGGACCGCCGCGAATCACCCGCCGGTGTGACGCCGCCTCACCCTGGCGCCCGGAACGCTGAACCAGCTGACCTCCGAAAGGACCCTGACATGACCACGATCACGCACAGCGAGGTCTCGCCCGGCATCGCAGACAGCCGGTCGTTCCTGCTCGAGTCCTCGGTCACTGGGCTCATCGTAGGCGCTACCGCTCCTTCAACAGGCGGTCGGTGGGGACGATCTCGATGATCGCCGCGACCGTCTCCTGGCGAGCCCAGTCGCGCTGAAGCTCGCAGGCGAGCCAGACCCGAGCTCCGGTCCGGTTCCGCTCATGCACCGTAGGCAGGCACGACTGCACCGCTGACCGGCGCGGCGGCGTCGCTGACCAGGTAGACGATGATGTCGGCGACCGCCTCCGGCGCGACCGCGTGCGCCAGTATGTCCGGGGTGAGGTACGGACGGGTCTTGGCCGTGTCGAGCAGCTGCGGCGCGACGGCGTTCACCCGGATCCCGAACGGACGCAGCTCCAGGTCGAGCACGCGGGTGAGGTGAACCAGGGCCGCCTTGCTGACGGCGTAGGCGGCCATTCCGGCGGTCGGCTCCAGGCCCGGGCGGGCGGCCACGTGCACGATGGAACCCGAACCGCGTTCCCGCAGGTACGGAACCACCGCCTGGGTCAGCCACAGTGCCGCGCCCACGTTGACGTCGATCATGAGCCGCAGGTCTTCGGGTGTCGCGGTGAGCGCCTCACCCAGGTGGTAGGTGCCGATGGTGTTCACCAGCACCTCGGGCGGCCCGACTTCGGCGGCGACCCGGTCGACGACGCTCCGGGCCGCGGCCGGGTCGGTCGGGTCGGCCGCCTCGCGCCGGATGCCGTCCCGCAGCTCCTTCAGCGCCTCCTCGCTCCGGTCGACCCCGGCCACGGTGTACCCGGCGGCTGCCAGCTTCTCCGCCGTCGCCCGGCCGAGCTCGCCGCCCGCGCCGACCACGATCGCCACACGCTGGCTCATGCCGCCACCTCCGGGAAAGCGGTGCGGAAAACGGATGTCATGGTGTTTCTCCTTCCGGTTCAAGGCATGTTCAGCTTCCCCGCCGGGAAGGCGACTGGTCATCACCGGATTCCGGTGATCTACGGGAGCGGCGTCGTGCCCGGCGTGTAGCCGGTGACCCGGGATTGATGGAGCCCGCCGGTGGAGCGGCGGGTGATACCGCCTTGCCGCCACGTCGGGACAATGCAGAAATGGGCTCGCGCCGACGACGCGTGAATGAGAGCCGAGAAGAACCGGGTTTCGCGCCGTCGTTGACCTTACGTACGCTTGCCGTGTGGCTCGGGCGACTCCCTGGCTGATCGACCGGAGCGATCTTCTTGCTGACCTGGATCGCGCGGCAGCGCGGAAGGTGACGGTCATCTCGGCTCCGGCCGGCAGCGGGAAGACGTCGCTGCTGCGCGCCTGGGCCGGCCGTCCGGGGCAGCCGCGCCGGCTCGCCATGCTGCAGGTGCAACGCGACCAGCACGACGACCAGCAGTTCTGGCTGGCCCTGCTCAACACGGTCCGTCATGCGTCGGCGGCGACCAGCCAGGCGGGACCGTCGGCAGCGACGCCTGACTTCAACGCACCGGCCATGGTCGACCGGGTGCTGTCGGAGCTCGCCGATGCGCGCGGCGGCATCACGCTAGTTATTGACGATCTGCACGAGCTGACGTCGCCAGAAGCGCTCGCTCAGCTGACCCGGCTGCTGACCAGCCTTCCCCCGCAGGTGCACGTGATCCTGGCCACGCGTCACGATCTGCGGCTGGGCCTGCATCAGCTGCGGCTGGCCGGCGAGCTCGCCGAGATCCGCGCGGCCGACCTGCGGTTCACCGAGCGCGAAACACGGGAGCTGCTGGCCGCCTCGGGTATCGCGCTGTCGGAGGCCGGGGCGGCGCTGCTGTACCAGCGGACCGAGGGGTGGGCCGCGGGCCTGCGGCTGGCGGCGATCTCCCTGGCCGGTCACCCCGACCCGGAGCGGTTCGTCGCGGAGTTCTCCGGCAGCGACCGCACGGTCGCGGAGTACCTGCTCGCCGAGATGCTGGACCGCCAGCCGCCCGACGTCCAGGACCTGCTGCTGCGCACCTCGCTGCTGGATCGGGTCAACGGCGAGCTGGCCGGCCTGCTGACCGGCCGGCCTGGCTCGGAACGGATCCTGCTGGACCTCGCGGACGCCAACGCGTTCGTCGTGCCGCTGGACCGGGGCTCTGCGCGCGGTGCAGGATGTTCTCGATGGCATAGCGCCGGTCATCGGTTACGTCACCCTCGTCGAGGCGCAGCTGCTGGCTGGGCTGGCCCATCGTCAACTCGGTGACCAGCGCGCAGCGAACCAGGCGGCCGAACGTGCACTGACCCTGGCGGAGTCTGACCGGCTGGTGCTGCCGTTCGCGATGACCGGCTCCCGGGAGCTGCTCGAGGCCCTGCCGCGGCATGAGACGACGCACGCCGCGCTGCTCGCCGAGATTCTCGATGTCCTGCACGGCTCATCCCGGGCGGCCAAAGAGCAGTCTTCAACGCCGCCGACGGAGGAACTCAGCCCGGGCGAGCTGCGGGTGCTGCGATACCTCCCGACGAACCTGACCAGGCCTGAGATCGCAGGCGAACTGTCCGTTTCGCTGAACACGGTCAGCACGCATCTCCGCAGCATCTATGCCAAGCTCCAGGTCCGTGACCGATCCTCGGCCGTGCAGCGTGCGCGGGAGCTGCGGTTGCTGGCGGCCGGCCCCACGCGCTAGCCCGGCGGTCACCGGATTCCGGTGATGCACTCTCACCTGCCACCCCTTGACCATGGCGTCATGGCCCCGGCACCACCCGCGCTGTACACGATCCGGATCAACGGGCACCTCGGGGCCACGATGCTGTCGGCGTTCCCGGCCATGGTCCCGCGGCGGCACGGCGCGCACACCATCCTCACCCTCGAGTAGCGCAGGCGGCCCGGGGATGGCCCGCCCCGCCGCTCGTGCCATGCCGCTCGGACCACCGGAGAGGTCCGGCTAGTGACACCGCATACCGGCGCTCAGCCAGGCGAGCTGAGCCCGTCGGACGGCTCCGGCCCGGGTGAACTGCTTCGCTACCGCTCCGCGCAGGGCCGGTGGGTGGTCGCGGCGGTGATCTTGGGGTCGTCGGTGGCCGGGATCGACTCCACGGTGGTCGCCGTCGCGCTGCCCGCGATCGGACGGAACCTGCACGCCGGCTTCCAGGCCCTGCAATGGACCGTCACGGGCTACACGCCGACCCTGGCCTCGCTGATCCTGCTGGCCGGCTCGCTCAGCGACCGCTGGGGACGGCGGCGGGTGTTCCTGGCCGGCCTGGGCTGGTTCACCCTGGCCTCGGTGCTGTGCGCGGCCGCGCCTGGCATCGGATGGCTGATCGCCGCGCGGGCCGTGCAGGGTATCGGGGGCGCGCTGATGACACCGGCCAGCCTGGCGATCATCGAGGCGACCTTCGCACCCGGCGACCGCACCCCGCGCGATCGGGACGTGGGCCGGCTTCAGCGGGGTGTCCGCCGCGATCGCGCCCTTCCTGGGCGGGTGGCTGCTGCAAGCCGGCAGCTGGCGGGCGGTCTTCCTGATCAACGTCCCGGTTGCCGCGGTGACCGCACGGGTGACGCGGCGGCACGTTCCCGAATCCCGGGACACCTCGGCCTCCGGGACCGCCGACTGGCCCGGCGCGCTGGCCGGCGCCGCCGCGCTGGCCGCCATCACCTACGCGATCATCGTCCTGCCCGGCGCGGGCGTCACCTCGGCGCGCTCCAGCCACGGCTCTGCTTCATCCAGCCGCCCCTGGTACAGCAGCACGATGCCGAGCTGGGCACAGGCCATCCCGGCCAGCGACTCCTCGCCCCAGCCATGCCGTTCCGCCAGCTCGATCGCCTGCCTGCTCCACTCCGCTTGCGACACATCGGGCCGGAACAGCAGCATCGCGTGCGCCCCGTGGGCCAGGCCGTGGAACTCCAGGTACGGCCGCCCGGTCCGGCGCGCCAGGGTCAGGCCCTGCTTCAGATGCCGTTCCCCGTCCTCGAAGCGAAGGGACCACATCTCGGCGATGCCCAGGCTGATCCAGGCCGCAGCGCGCACCTGGACGCCGGTGAGCTCCGGGCTGGCCGCCACCACCCGGCTGGGGAACCGGCCCAGTAGCTCGACCACGGTGGCGCCCCGGCCGCCGAGGTAAAGATCGAGCCAGCAGTCCGACAGCAGCCGACCGGCCATGCCCCAGTCCTCGGCGGCCAGGGCCTGGCCGATCGCCTCCACCGGGTGCCCGTGCTCGGCCAGCCACTCGGCGGCCACACCGTGTAGCGCGGCCCGCTCATTCGGCTCGGTACGGCGCAACTCCAGTTGCAGCAGGTCCGCGAACAGCTGATGGTAGCGGAACCACGACCGGCGCGCGTCTAGCGAGACCACGAACGCGCCGGCCCGCTCCAGGTCCTGCAAGATTCGTTCCCCGCCCGATCTGCCTGTCAGCGCGTCCGCCAGCGGGCCGGACACCCGTTCCAGCATGGAGGTGCGCAGCAGGAGCCGCCGCACCTCTTCGCTCTGCCGGTCCAGCACCTCGGTCAGCAGGAATTCAGCCACCGTGCGATCGGTGCCGGAGAACTCCGCGGCGAACCGCTGCGGATCCGGGTGCCCGGCCAGCGACAGCGCAGCCAGCCGCAGCCCGGCCGCCCAGCCCTCGGTCCGTCGGTGCAACCGGGCCAGCGCGTCGGCCGGCAACTCCAGGCCGCTGGCACCGAACAGCGCCCGCGCCTCGGCCAGGCTGAACCGCAGATCGTCCACACGGATCTCGGTCAGCTCCCTCTCCAGCCGCAGCCGGTGCAGCCCGATCCGCAGATCGTGCCGGGTCGCGATGACGAACCTCAGCCCGGGTGGCGCGCGCAAGACCAGAAGCTCCAGCTGGCGCAGCACCTCACCTGCGTCCAGCAAGTGCGCATCGTCGATCACCAGCCACAGCCGGTGTTCCAGCGGAGCCAGGTCGGTCAGGAGCCCCTCCACCACCGCCCAGCCGGCCAGATCCGGCGCCGCGGTCAGCGGCCGCACCAGCGCCGATCCGGCCACCGTGCCGCGCAGCGCGTCAGCGACCGAGATCCAGAACAGCCGCGGATCACGATTCGGGCGGTCCACCGGCACCCACGCGACGTGCTCCGTCAGGCCGGCCGCGGCGACCCAGGACCCCATGAGCACCGTCTTCCCGCTCCCTGCCGGTGCCGATATCTGAACCACGCGTTCCGCTTCGGCCAGCCGCCGGAACAATCCGCAGCGAGACACGGCTCCTTCGGATATTCCAGGAGCGCCGGGACTGTCAAGGGTCCCGGGCCGGTCAAGACGGACCTGGAAGGATCTCAGCTGGTGCGTTGCCCGCTCACGCGTGCTGCTCGTGCCTGATCTGGGGGCCACCCCTCAATCGAATCCCCCGGGCCGGGCACTGCCTATCGTCATCTGACGACACTTTGCCAGGCAATTGCCCAGGCCATCGGGAACGGCGCGCCGGTCAGCCCGCCGCGCGGATAGCGGACAGCCGCGCGGTGATGTCGGCGGTGACCGAATCGGGCGGCTGGTCGGCGTCGACCGCGACCAGGATGCCGCGCTCGGTGTAGTAGGGGACGAGCGGGCCGGTCGTCTCGGCGTACACCCGGAGCCGGTGCCGGATCACGTCGGCCTTGTCGTCGGAGCGCCCGCTCTGGCTGGCCCGGTCCAGCAGCCGCCGGGTCAGCACCGCGTCGGCCGCGTGCAGGTAGATCGCCGCGTCCAGGCTCACCCCGAGGCGCCCCGCGAGCTCGGCCGCGGCGACCGCCTGCGGGAGGGTCCGCGGGAAGCCGTCCAGGATGTACCCGCCGCAGGCCGCCGCCTCGACCACCACCGGGGTCAGCACGTCGAGCACGATCTGGTCCGGGACCAGATCGCCGCGGGCCTGACAGGCCGCGATCTGGTCGCCGAGCACGCCGCCGGCCCGGGCCTGGGCGCGAAGCAGGTCCCCGGCCGCGATGTGCCGGACGCCGGACCAGGCCGCCAGCCGCTCGCCCTGGGTGCCCTTGCCGGCGCCCGGCGGGGCGAGCAGCAGCAGCCTCACGGCGCGGTCAGGTCGGCCGGGATGACGATGTCCCGCTTCTGGATCTTGCCGGTCGGGCCCTTGGGCAGCGCGTCGGCGATCCACACGTGCCGCGGGTACTTGTACGCCGCGACCTGGCCCTTGACGTAGTCGCGCAGTTCGGCGGCGGTGACGGTGGCCCCCGGCTTGAGGGCCACCGCGGCGGCGACCTCCTCGCCCAGGGACGGGTGCGGCAGGCCGATCACCGCGGCCTCGGCAACCGCGGGATGCTCGTACAGCACCTCCTCGATCTCCCGCGGGTAGACGTTGTAGCCGCCCCGGATGATCAGGTCCTTCTTCCGGTCCACGATGTAGAAGTAGCCTTCGGAGTCGACCCGGGCCAGGTCACCGGTGTGGAACCAGCCGTCGCGGAGCGCCTCGGCGGTGGCCTCGGGGCGCTGCCAGTAGCCCTTCATCACGTTCGGACCGCGGATGACGATCTCGCCCACATCACCCTGCGGGACCTCGTGGTCGTCGCCGTCCACGACCCGCATCTGCACGTCCCGGATGGACGTGCCGATCGAGCCGGGCTTGCGCTCCCGGCCGGGGTGGTTGAACGAGGCGACCGGCGAGGTCTCGGACAGGCCGTAGCCCTCTAGCACCGGGACCCCGAACGCCTGCTCGAACCCGCGCAGCACCTCAACCGGCAGGGCCGCGCCGCCGGAGATGCACATCCGCAGTGAGGACGTGTCGTAGTCCGCGCGGTCAGGGGCGTGCAGCAGCGCCACGTACATGGTCGGCACGCCTTCGAAGACGGTGACGTGATGGCCGGCGATGATCCGCAGCGCGTGCCCGGCGTCGAACCGCGGCAGCAGGGTCAGGCACGCCCCGGACGCCACCGCCACGTTGAGCGCGACCGTCTGCCCGAACACATGGAACAGCGGAAGCCCGCCGAATATCACGTCGTGGGGGCGGGCGTGGACGATGTCGGTGCGAGTCACCTCGGTGTTACTGCGGAGGTTGCCGTGGGTGAGTTCGGCGCCCTTCGGGTGACCGGTCGTACCGGAGGTGTAGAGGATCACCGCGGTGTCCTCGTCGTCGGCGTCCGCGACCCCGTAATCCGGGTCGACGGAGGCCAGCAGGTCGGGGAAGCTGTCCCCGTCTACGACGATGGATTCCGCCTCGGCCTGCTCGGCGCCGCTGCGGGCCGGGTCCGCGAACGCGTGCCAGCCGAAGACCAGCCGGGCCCCCGAGTCGCCGAGATAGTAGGCGACCTCCCGCGCCTTGAGCAGCGGGTTCATCGGGACGACGACACCGCCGGCGCGGAGCACGCCGTAGTACACCACGGGGACCTCGGCGACGTTGGGCATCATGATGCCAACCCGGTCGCCGGGCTTGAGGCCGCGCTCGTGCAGCAGCCCGGCGACCCGGGCGCTCGCCTCGTCCAGGGCCCGGTACGTCATCGCCGCGTTGTCCACTCGCACGGCCACCCGTCCGGCGTGGGCCCGGGTGGTGTCCGTCAGGTTCTTAGCCAGGTTAGTCACGCTGCTCATTGTCCGGCCGACGCTGCCGCCGGTCGTCGGTCCCCGGTATCAAGCCTGTCCCCTTGTGTTGGTACGACGGCACAACCGTTGTGCCGGTGGCCCAGGAGCACCTGCGCGAGCTGCACCAGGTACCCGAATTCGACCGGCTGGAGATCGAGCACTTCTTCTTGATCTACAAGGAGCTTGAGCCGGGCAAGAGCGTCGAGGGCGCGTCCTGGGCCGACCGCGCCGCCGCCGAGGCCGAGGTCGAAGCCTCCCGGCGCCGCCTGCGGGACCAGGACACCCCGCGACCAGCAGGGAGCTAAGCAAGGTGTAGTACCTGACCTCGTTCGGAATATGGGTTTTGATGATGCTTGCGGGCAAGACCTTGTTCATCTCGGGCGGCGGCCGTGTCATCGGCCTGGCGATCGCGCTGCGGGCGACGCGGGACGGCGCGCAGCTTCTCCGCCAGGGCGATGGCCGCGTCCCACCCGCCGCTGCGGTCCACTTCGGGTCCGAAGACCAGCGCAGGACTGCGGCTGCTTCCAGTCATCCAGGGGTATCGACAGGTAGACAGGTCCGGCCGGGGGGCTGCAGCGCCATCGCGTAGGCGCGCATGAACGCCTCCGGCACATCTTGGGCCCGGAACGGCTCGTAGGACCACTTCACCCACGGCTTCGGCATTGTCGTGGCCTCGCGGTTGCCCGGGCATCGTACTAGGCACACGAAAACGAACCGGTTGTTCGTACCCCGCTCACGATGAACGCGCGGTCAAATCGGCATGCTATGAAGATAGAAAGGGCAAGCGCGAGTGCGGGAGGTCGCGTTATGCCGAACGACAGCATGCGGACCGTACTGGTAGCCCTTGGGTCCGGCCTCGCGGTCGCGCTCGCCAAGGTCGCCGTGGCGGTCGTCACCGGCTCGTCCGCCATGGCCGCCGAGGCTGGGTCGACATCGTGCCCATCGGCGGAGCACACGCGGACCGGTTACGTCGGGCATGCTTAAGCGAAGACAGGCTCTGGTTGCGGGGCAGTCTACGCGAAGGCTCCGATGCCGGTGATGGAGCGGCCGACGATGAGGGTCTGCATGGTCTCGGTGCCCTCGAAGGTGTGGATCGCCTCCATATCCACCATGTGCCGCATGACTTGATAGTCGAGCAGGATGCCGTTGCCGCCGAGCATGTCGCGCGCCTCGGCGGTTATGGTGCGGGCCTTGCGGGTGTTGTGCATCTTGGCCAGCCCGGCCACGGTGGGGGTCAGCCGGCCCGCCTCGGCTAGGCGGCCGATCTGCAGGCAGTACAGCTGCATCGCGGTCAGGTCGGCCAGCATGGACACCAGCCGCTGCTGGATGATCTGGAAGCTGGCCAGCGGCTCGCCGAACTGGCGCCGCTGCTGCGCATACCGAAGGGCGGCGTCGTAGGCGGCGGTGGCGTGGCCCAGCGCCCCCCAGGCGCAGGTGCTCCTGGTGGTGGCCAGGACCCGGGTGGTGTCCTTGAACGAGCGCGCCCCGGGCAGCCGGTTCTCGGCCGGCACCCGCACGTTCTCCAGCGCGATCTCGGCCTGCCACACCGAGCGCAGCGACACCTTGCCCTCGATGACCCGGGCCTGGTAGCCCGGTGATCCCTGCTCCACGACGAACCCGTTGACCTGGCCGTCCTCGGTGTTGCGGGCCCAGACGACGACCAGGTCGGCGACGCTGCCCAGGCCGATCCACCGTTTGCGGCCGTTCAGTACCCAGCCGTGGCCGTCCGGGCGGGCCGCGGTTTCCAGGGCGACCGAGTCCGAGCCGTGCTCCGGTTCGGTCAGCGCGAAGGCCCCGAGCTTGGTCATCTGGGCCATGTCAGGCAGCCAGCGCGCCTTCTGCTCCTCCGAGCCGCACATCGCGATCGACAGCATGGCCAGGCCCGCGTGCACGCCGAGGAACACGCCGAGGCTGCCGTCGCCGCGGTGCAGTTCCATCGTGACCAGCCCGCACGCCATCGGGCTCATCCCGGCGCACCCGTAGCCCTTGATGTCCTCGCCGACGATGCCGAGCTCGGACAGCCGCTTGACCAGCGGCCAGCAGATCTCGGCCCGTTCCCAGTAGGGGCCGACGACCGGCACGACCTCCTCGTCGACGAACCGCCGGACGGTGATGAAGTGCTCCCATTGCTCGTCGGTGAACTGCTCACGGACGGAGAAGAAGTCCGTCCCGAGGGATTCTCCGAGATGCGCGCTCGTTACCTGCGTCATTGCTCGCTCCCCTCCGCGGTGAGGTCGGCATCGAGGAACGCCTCCACGGCGGCGGCCAGGCGTTCGGGGTCGGCGGCCAGCTCGAGGTGGCCGCCATGGTAGATGCGCAGCGTGCTTCGCCGTATCAGGCGGTGCATGATGCGCGCGTTGACCACTGGGATGATCGGGTCGTCGTCACCGGCCAGGATCAGGGTGGGCGGCCGCAGCTTCGGCAGTCGCGGCAGGCTGGTCCAGCCGATGGTGGAGATCAGCTGGTAGTAGTAGCCCCGGGCCGGCCCCAGCCGTGTCGTCGCGTGCAGCAGGTCACGGGCCACGATCGGGTCTTTCCGCGCGCTGCCCCCGTACAGCTCGCCGGCCACGTGGGCCGCGTATCCCGGGTCCCGGTGACGCCGCGGCGTGAACATGCGCAGCAGGACGCGCGGGTGCCCGGGGACCATGAGCGCGCCCGGCGCGGTCGCCACCAGCACCAGGCGGCGCACCCGGTCCGGGCGGCTCAGCGCGAACTGCTGCGCGAGCCCGCCGCCCCAGGAGATGCCCAGGACGTCGGCCTGCTCGTAGCCGAGCTGGTCGAGCAGGCCGGCCAGCAGCGACGGCAGCATGGCCAGGTGATAGGGGATGACCGGAGCCGGCGAGCCGCCGATGCCCGGCATGTCGAACCGGATGACGGGGCGCTGCGGATCGAGTGCGTCGACGAACGGCTGGAACAGCTCCAGGCTCACGCCGATGCCGTTGCACAGCAGCAGCGGCGGCCGGCCCGGGGCCCCTTCCCGCACCGCGACGCGGATGGCCCGGCCGCCGATCGTCAGGATCCTCATCCGCTCGGGCGGCCCGGCCCGCCGCAGCCGGCCCAGGACCCGGCCCAGGGCAGATCCCGCGCGGTCTTCTCCGGCCGGCCCGGGACGGGCCGGGTCAATGGTCATAGACATAGGTTCCCGGCGCCTCGGAGACCGGCACCAGCCCGCCGCCGCCTAGTTCCCCGGGAGCGGCCTTGTCCTCGCCGCAGCGTTCGGCCAGCCAGCCCGCGTAATCCGGCCACCAGGACCCGTGGCAGGTCTCCGCACGGCGCAGCCATTCCTGGGGGTCCTCAGGGCACTCCTTGGCCATCTGGTACCTGGCCTTGTCGTTGCCCGGCGGATTGACCATCGCGGCGATGTGCCCGCTAGTCGACAGCAGGAACCGGGGTCGGCCGCCCAGCAGCTGGGTGGACCGGTAGCAGCTCTGCCAGGGGCAGATGTGGTCGGTGATCCCGGCGATGATGTAGCTGTCCTTGTCGACCGCGGCCAGGTCCACCGGTGAGCCGAGCATGGTCGCGGCGCCGGGTGTGACCAGCGCGTTGGCCGCGCCCAGCTCGAGGAAGTCGTGGTGCAGGCCCGCGGTCATCCGGGTGGTGTCCGCGTTCCAGAACAGGATGTCGAACGCCGGCGGCTTCTTGCCGAGCAGGTAGTTGTTGACCCAGTAGTTCCAGATCAGGTCGTTCGGCCGCAGCCAGGCGAACACCTCGGCCAGCGACCGGCCGTCCAGGTAGCCGCGGGCACGGGACGCGGCCTCGGCCATCCGCGCGGTCCGCTCATCGATCACGGCGCTGGCCAGGCCCGCGTGCGCCTGGTCCAGCACGGTGACCATGAGGGTGAGCGCGGCGATCCGGTCCTGCTGGCCGACGTGCGCCAGGTGCGCGGCCACCATCGCGGCGATGATGCCGCCGGAGCAGGCCCCGGCGAGCGCGATCTGCTCGCTCCCGGTGATCCGCGCCGCCGCGTCCATGGCGTCCACGATGGCCTGACCGTAGGTGTTGATGTCCCATCTGGCGTACCGGGCGTCCGGGTTGCGCCAGGAGATCATGAAAACCTGCAGGCCGCGGCCGGCCAGGTACTCCACCATGCTCCGGCCGGGCGCCAGGTCCATCACGTAGAACTTGTTGATCACCGGCGGGACGATCAGCAGCGGGACCTGCCGGACCGCGGTCGTGGCCGGGCGGTACTGGATCAGCTCGAACACGGGGGTCCGCAGGATCACCGACCCGGGCGTGACGGCCAGGTCCACCCCGACTTCGAACGCGTCCGGCTCGACCATGGACGGCACCCGCGGCGGGACCGCCATGTCGGTCGCGAAATTCCGCAGGCCCGCCAGGGCGCTCTTGCCCCCGGAATCGAGGGCGGCCTTCACCGCGGCCGGGTTCAGCAGCGGGTTGTTGCTCGGGGCCAGCGCGTCGATTATATTGGTCAGCACGAACCCGACCCGTTCGGCATCTTTCTCGTCCAGCCCGGCCTCGGCCACCACGCCCTCGGCGGTCTCCGCCGCGGCCAGGTAGGCCTGCATCGCACGGCGCAGCAGCGGGTTGCCCGCCCAGCCCGGATCGGCGAACCGGCGGTCCCGCCGGGACGGCTGCACCTGCGAGCGGCCCACGGTGATGCGGGCCAGCTCGCCCGCCAGCCGCCGCCCCCGCCCGGCGACCAGCCGCGGCCTGACCGCCAGCGCCGCGGCCAGGCGCAGGCCGGAGCCGCCCGGGTTCATCCGGCCCAGCATGCCCGTGGCCGCATCGGTGAGCAGCAGGTCCAGAGGCGCCGCCGCGGCATCGGCCGCGGCGGTCCTGATCGTGTCGGTGTCGGCGCTCATTATCAGCCGAGCGTAGCCCGGCGGGGCCCGCTCTTCCATTGGTCGCTGGTCACGAACCCTGGGTCAGACGTGGTTCTGCGGGCACAGGCGTTCGCGGGCGTCAGGCGGCGATCGCGCTCGGGACCGCGACGCCCAGCGCACGGCCGTGGCGGCGGGCCTGTTCTTCGGCCTCCTGGCGCAGCCGACGGGCGAGATCGGTGAACTGGTCCAGGGCGGGGTTGACGCCGATATTGGTGAACTCGGCCTGCACGACGCTCAGGTCTGTTCAAGTGAAATGCTTGACCCTCATGACTTGACTAGTCAAGTCACAGCGACGCGTTCTCGAGCCGTCTTGCACCGTAGGATGCGTCTCATACAGTTGTTTCGGCAGAACCGACCTTGACATGACCGTGATCGCGGTCCATGATATAACTTGAATAATCAACTAATATCGTAGCGAGGCCGGGATGAGCACGACTTCTCTTCTGCATCCGGGGTTGAGCCTTCGCCGCGGCGCGGACCGCCGTCAGACCCGGATTGGGTGGCTGCATGGACGCCATTCGTTCGATACGGGAGTTGACCCACTAGGTGCTGATACGCACCATGGCTTGCTCGTCGTCAACAACCACGACACGATCGCGCCCCGATCCGGGTTCGGGACCCATCCGCACCGCAACATGGAGATCGTGACGTGGGTGCTGAATGGCTCCCTGGTTCACCAGGACTCCGAGGGCCACACCGGCGTCATCTATCCCAATCTGGCGCAGCGCATGACCGCCGGAACTGGTATCCGGCACTCGGAGAAGAACGACCGGCCGGCCGTGAATCGGGGCGCCGACCAGCCGCTGGACCTGGTTCAGATGTGGATCGTCCCGGACGAGCCCGACGTGGCCCCCGGATACGAGCAACTGGAGCTGGACCCAGCCGGCATCCAAGGCCGGCTGGCGGTGGTGGCGTCCGGGATGACGCGGCACCGGGACCAGGCCGCGATCCGGATCCGCAACCGTTACGCCGCCCTGCACGTCGCGCGACTCGAACCCGGCCAGAGCGTCGCCGTCCCGGATGCGCCGTTCGTTCACGTTTACGTCACCCGCGGCCAGATGCACCTGGAAGCGGAAGGCTTGCTCGAAGCGGGCGACGCTGCCCGCCTCACCGCTGCCGGAGAGCGTCGTCTCGCCGCAGCCGAGCCCAGCGAGGTCCTGATCTGGGAGATGCACGCCTCCCTGAGCCGGCAGCATCCATCTAGCCTCCCCGGAGAACTCCATGTCACTGTCTCGTCCGGCCCGCCGCGCCGATCCCGGCCTGCCAGGCCGCCCGATGTCAACGTTCCCGCTCGGCCCACGGCGGGTCAGGCGGTCCGGGTACGGCGCGATGCAATTGGCCGGTCCTTGGGCCGTCAACGCGCCGCCTGACCGGGCAGCGGCTATCGGCGTGCTCCGGGCAGCGATCACCGCCGGAGTGGATCACATCGACACGGCCCAGTACTACGGCCCGGACGTGGTCAACGACCTGATACGCGAGGCGCTCTACCCCTATCCGGGTGAGCTGGCGATCGTCAGCAAGGTCGGGGTCTTCCGGGACGCCGGCCACGATGCGCGCCAGCTTCGCCAAGGCATCGAAGACAATCTCCGCAGCCTGCGAGTCAGCCAGCTGGCCGCGGTCAACCTCCGTCTGCCCAGCCCCGGTCCCGTCGACACGCGCTTCGATGATCAGCTGGCCGCCATGGTCCAGGCCCGCGACGAGGGTCTCATCGCCGGTGTCGGCCTGAGTAACGTCAGCCTCGAGCAGCTCCGGCACGCCGCGGACGAGACCGAGATCGTCTGCGTGCAGAACCTGTTCCACCTCGCCGACCGCGGCTCGACCCCGGTCCTGACGGAGTGCATCCGCCGGGGCATCGCCTTCGTGCCGTTCTGCCCGCTCGGCTGGCCGCGCGGCGCGGCCAACCCGGTGCTCACCAGTCCGGTGGTCATCCAGACGGCCGCCCGCCTTGGTGTCACCTCGTCGCAGGTCGCGCTGCAGTGGCTGCTGCAGCTGGCACCGAACGTGCTGCTAATCCCCGGCACCGGCTCCACTGGTCACCTGACGGAAAACCTCGCCGCTGAGCACGTGGTGCTGGACGACGAGGCCCGGCGCGAACTGGCCGGTGTCGGCCCATGACCCGCATCGATTATCTTGACGGTCCGGTCGCGATCATCGGGGCCGGGATCGGCGGCCTGACGGCCGCCCTATCTCTACAGTATTTTGGCGTGCGGGTGCGCGTCTTTGAGCAAGCCCGCCCCCTCAGGGAGATCGGTGCAAGGGTCACCATAACCGCCCCGGCGCCCGTGTGCCGCACGCCCGGCTCGAACAAGACGGCATCCCGTCTCCTCGCTCGACCTCGTTGACGACCTGGGCTTCGCGCTGCTCACCGGAGTGGGTGGTGAGGCCTGGGCTCAGGCGGCGGACTTCTCCGCGCACGCGGGAGTACCCGTCCGCGTCGATGTCATCGGAGGCCGGGAAGGTGTGACCGGCCTTACGGCGAATGGGCTTCGGGTCGTGAGGTCGAGACCACCGGCGCCAACGCGGGGTCGCCGCGGAATCACCGGGATCCGGTGATGATTTCTCACCTGCCTGGCGGCAAGCCTGGGTATCGGAGGTTCTCGTGAAGCTGAACGTGAACGGTGCCGACCTGGAGGTCGACGGCCGTCGCGCGACGGGCCGCGCCACCGACGTGCGGTGGCCGGATCTGTCAGTTGGCGAGGGTGCCGTCGAAGTCGATGGTGAGGTGCGTGCCGTCGCAGAACGGCTTGTTCCCGGACTGGCCGCAGCGGCACAGGTTCACCGGATCGGGGTGCGGGATCTCGCGGCCGTCGACATCGGTCAGCCGGACCGGCCCGGAGACCTGGTAGGGGCCGTCCTCGGTCGGGGTGATCGTGACGTCGGGCATCAGCGGTGTCCTTTCTCAGTAGATCCTGATGGTCTTGGTGATGGGAAGCCGGCGGATCCGGGTTCCGGTGAGCGCGAAGATCGCGCTGGTCAGGGCCGGTGCGGCGGTGGGGACGCTGACCTCGCCGACCCCGGTCGGCGGCTCGCCCGAATCGATCAGCAGCACGTCGATCTGGGGCACTGATTGCATCCGCATGACCGGGTAGCTGTCGAAGTTCTGGGTGATGATCCGGCCGCCCTCGCCGAGGGCAACCTCGCCCCAGGCGGCGGCGCCGAGCGCGTAGATAAGGCCGCCTTCGACCTGGGCGCGCACCAGGTCCGGGTTGACAGTGATGCCGCAGTCGAGCGCGAAGGTGATCCGCTCGATGTGGACACGGTTGCGGCTGTCGAGGGAGATCTCGGTGACCTGGGCGCTGTGGGACAGGAAGCTGCTGCAGGCGATGCCGCGAGCGCGGCCTTCGGGCAGCGGTGTTCCCCAGCCGCCCCGCTCGGCCGCCAGTTCCAGCGCGCGCAGCGTGCGCGGGTTGCCTGCGAGCAGGTCGCGGCGCAGGTCCACCGGGTCGCACCCGGCGGCGGTGGCCAGCTCGTCGATCGCTGACTCGCGGGCGAACTCGGTGTGGGAGTTGCCGACCGACCGCCAGACCATGATGGGGACCCCGGCCTGGACGTTGGTCGCCTCGAGCTTGAAGCTGGGCAGCGCGTACGGGCCGTCGATGGCCCCGGTGGTCGTCATGTAGTCGACGCCGTTGGTGAACAGGAAGTCGACCGCGAACGGCAGGTTGACCGAGGTCGGCTGGGCGGCGATCTGCTGGTGGAACGCGGTCACCCGGCCCTGGGCGTCGGCGCCTGCCCGGACCCGGTGCACCGCCATCGCCCGGTACCGTCCAGACTTGAGTTCCTCCTCGCGCAGGGACTGGAGCTTGACCGGGTACTTCCAGCCCAGCGCCCGGGCGACCTGCACGGCCTCGCTCGTAGGGTCGTGCCCGGAGGTGCTGTGCAGGCCGAACGACCCGCCGGCGAACGGGACGTGCACCCGGACCTGGTCCTTGTCGATTCCGGCCGCCGTAGCAGCCGCCATCCGGACGTATTCGGGTCCCTCGGTGCCTGCCCAGACCTCCAGGATGCCGTCATCGCCCATCCGGCATACGGCGTTGTTCGGTTCCATCGGCGCGTGAGCGAGGTAGGGCAGCTCGTAGATCGCGTCCACGATGTGAGCCGCACCCTCGAGCGCAGTCGCGACATCGCCGTCTTCCCGGGCCACCGCGGCCTGCTCGCCGGACTCGACCAGCCGCCGGTGCTCAGCCAGCAGCTCCTCCGAGCTGCGCCGCTCGGCGTCCTGCTCGTCCCAGTCGACCCGCAGCGCGCGCAGGCCCCGCTGCGCGTCGTCGAATGTCTCGCCGGCTACCGCGACGCCCTCCTCGACCGGGACCACCGCGGTGACGCCGGGCTCGGCCAGCGCCGCGCTGTCATCGACCGCGGCCGCGGTGGCGCCGAACTTGGGCGGATGCAGCACCACCGCGGTCAGCATCCGGGGCAGGGTGACGTCGATGGTGAACCGGGTCGTGCCGAGGATCTTCCCGGGAGCGTCGACCCGGAGCCTGCCCTCGCGCCCGATCAGCTTGTACTGGCCCGGATCCTTCGGACGGACGTCGTCCGGGACCGGCAGCTGCCCGGCGCGCACGGCGAGCTCGCCGAAGCCCGCGCGCTTCCCGCTCGGATGGCGCACCATGCCCGACTCGATCTCGACTTCTTCCGCTGGCACGCCCCAGGCCTCGGCCGCCGCGGCCACGAGCCGCGCCCGCGCCTGGGCGGCGGCCAGCCGGTAGCGGTCCCAGAAACCCTTGGTCGAGGTGGACGCGCCGGTAAGCTGGATAAAGCCGCCCCCCGCGGGGGTCCCGTACACATCTCCCCCGGGCCTGGCCCCGTTCGCCGCGTTGACCACTCGCACCGAAGCGAAATCCGCGTCAAGTTCCTCCGCGACGATCGTCGCCAGTCCGGTGTGGGCTCCCTGCCCCATCTCGATCTGGTTCGAGTAGGCGACAACGGTCCCGTCCTGGTCGATGCGGACATACGGATGGACCGGGTCGGCCAGCTCCTCCGGCGTCAGCGGCTGCATCTCCAGCTCGGGGACAGCGTCCAGCCGCTCCGGGTCACGGCCCGCGGCCACAGTCGCGGCAGCCTGGCCGATCGCGTCCCGGATGCGCGGGTAGGTGCCGCACCGGCACAGGTTCCCGTTCATCCACCTGGCGATCGTCGCGTCATCCGGCGACCGGTCTGTCTCCAGCAACGCGGTCGCGGCCAGGGTCTGCCCGCCCTGGCAGTACCCGCACTGCACCACGTTCCCGCGGTGCCACGCTTCCCGCACGGCGTCGACCACGGAACCCGACGCACCTTCGACGGTGGTGATCGCCTTCCCGACGGCGCGCTCGGCGGGGGTCTGGCACGATTTCGTGTTACGCCCGTCGATCAGGACGGTGCACGCGGCGCAGTACCCGATCCCGCAGCCGTACTTCGTCCCGTGCATGCCCAGCACGTCCCGCAGCACCCACAGCAGCGGGCTCTTCGCGTGACGGTCGTCAACCTGGACATCGGCACCGTTCACGTTCAGTTTCACGAGAACCTCCTGGCTTCGGAGCGGGCAACGGGGACACGTCCTCCCGCCGCCCGAACGGGATATGACCACGCCAGACTCATCACCAGCAAGGTGAGAGGCCATCACCGGATCCGGGTGATTCGCCTTGGCCGGTTCGGCCAGGCCGACGCGCTGACCGAGGCAAGGGCCGCGGACCTATGCGGGCTTGCCCATGTCGATCCACTGCTGAAGCTTGTCCACCTGCGCGGCAGGCCACGCCCCGGCGGAGGGCATCTGGCCGCTGCGCAGGGAACCGACGATGGCGTCGGCGTGCTCGACGACATCCGCGTAATCGGACAGATCGAAAGGCGGCCAGCATCGAGTCGCGGTCCTTCGCCCGGAACAGGGACTTGATATCCCGCTCGAAGCTGAGCTTGCCGTCTTCGCCAGGTGATGGCATGTTAAGTCCTCCTCGTCAAAGTTGAACCGCGGAGCCGGTCCGCTCCGAGGCTTGCCGCCAGGAAGCGCCTGGCGGCAAGCCTGGGTCCGTCCCGATCGCGCGGTCAAAGGAGAACGACATGACACTGGACAACGAGCAGGTCGTCCGGCAGGCCGACATAATCGCCGAGGACAAGGACCTCGACGGATGGGTCGCGGCCTTCACCGACGACGGCACGTTCACCGACCAGTCCATCGGCGTCACCTACCGCGGCCCCGGCGAGCTCCCCGTGCAGGTCGAGAACTACGTGCGGGCGTTCCCGGACATGCACCGCGAGCTGTACCAGCTGTACGTCAGCGGCGACGTCGTAGTGGTCCAGCTGGCCCTGCAGGGAACTCACCTCGGCCCGCTGCGCCTGCCCGGATGCGGCGGATAGCGACGGCAGCGGTGGCGGTACTAGTATCCGGCGCCTGAAATTGGTGTGTTAAGTCTGTAGCCTGTTGGCATGTCGCAGACTGCCGCGCCGCTGGTGCTGACTGATGATGACCGTGCTGAGCTTGGCCGCTGGTCGCAGGGCGGGCTGCCGTGGCTGGCGGAGCGGGCGCGGATCGTGCTGGCGTGCGCGGAGCCGGGGTCGGGCGTGGCGCGGGTGGCCGCGGAGCTGGGGTCGACGCGGATGACGGTGCGCAAGTGGCGGCGGCGGTTCGCCGAAGATGGCCTGGCGGGGCTGGCCGATCATGACCGGCCGGGGCGCCCGGTGGCTGAGCTGGCGCTGACGGAGGAGGAGCGGGATCAGCTGGCCCGGTGGGCGCGGCGGGCCAAGAGCTCCCAGGCGCTGGCGCTGCGGGCCAAGATCGTGCTGGCGTGCGCGGACGGGGCGACGAACAAGCAGGCCGCGGCGGATCTGCGGGTCGATCCGGCGACGGTGGGCAAATGGCGCGGCAGGTTCGCCGCGAAGCGGCTGGACGGGCTGGCTGATGAGCCGCGGCCGGGCCGGCCGCCGTCGATCCTGCTGGACAAGGTGGAAGAGGTCATCACCGCCACGCTGGAGGAGATGCCGCAGGACGCCACGCACTGGTCGCGGGCCTCGATGGCGAAGCGGGCCGGGCTGAGCAAGTCCACGATCGGCCGGATCTGGCGCAAGTTCGACCTCAGGCCGCACTTAACCGGCACCTTCAAGCTGTCTTCGGACCCGCTGTTCGTGGAGAAGGTCGTCGACGTCGTCGGCCTGTACCACAACCCGCCGGAGCGGGCGGTGGTGCTGTGCGTGGATGAGAAGTCCGGCATCCAGGCGCTGGACCGGTCCCAGCCGGTGCTGCCGATGATGCCCGGCGTGCCCGAGCGGCGCAGCCACGACTATGTCCGGCACGGCACGACCGACCTGTTCGCCGCGTTCAACATCGCCGACGGCACTGTCATCCACGCCCTGCACCACCACCACCGGGCCGCAGAGTTCAAGAAGTTCCTGGCCAGGATCGACAAGAACGTGCCCGCCGGGCTCGAGGTGCACCTGGTCTGCGACAACCTCGCCACGCACAAGACCCCCGTCATCCAGGCCTGGCTGGCCCGCCACCCCAGGTTCCGCCTGCACTTCACGCCCACCGGCTCGTCCTGGATCAACCAGGTGGAGCGGTGGTTCGGCTTCTTGACCGATCAGATGATCCGCCGCGGCGTGCACAAGAGCGTGCAGGCCCTTGAGGCCGACATCCGCGCCTGGATCGAGAACTGGAACAAGAACCCCCGGCCCTTCACCTGGACCAAGACCGCCGACGAGATCCTGGACTCACTGGCAAAATATATAGCAAAGATTTCCGGCGCATCATACTAGTGGTGCAGCAGATTCCGTTTGCCCCGGCCGGGGTTCTTCGCGGGTTCTGGTCCGGGGTCCTGGCTGGCGGCGGGGCGGCTGGGGTGCGCGGGATCGGTGATGATGGTGAGGCTGCGTGCCGCGCTGCGGGGCCCGGGTCCTAGAGCATCGATGTGGCAGCGCGGCTGCTCAGGTGGGACTCCCACCCCTACGATGTGGTGGCTTACCGGGGCGGCTGGTGGGCAGCACACCGGACAGCCCGCCGGACTCCAGGTTCATCCCGATCACCGTCCTCGCTCCACCGGTCCCAGACCATCCGGAACCAGTGTTCTTCCCACCGTGCAAAGGAGGCGAGGCGGCGGCCACGTCCTGACCGCACGAATCCTTGGCAGTAAATCGTTACCAGCACACGACCACCGGCCGGGCGAGCCCGTGCATCCATTGCTCGCGGGCCGGGTTACCGGGTGGGTGCGTCGGCTGGGCTGGCCAGGTGGCGCCCGACGGCGAATCCCCAGGGGATGCTGAGCAGGAGCACGAGCCCGAGGCCGAGGACGAGCGGCGCCGGGCGCGCGGCACCGACGCCGAGGCACGCCGCGGCCACGGCAGCGCAGGTGAGGGCGAGCGGGTGGTACAGGCGGCGGTCGCGGTGCCAGGCTTGCAGGCTCGCGGATATCAGCATCGTCGCGCCCAGCACGACGGCGGCGCCCGCGCACAGGACCCACGCCGTGGCAGCCGGGGTACGGCCGTCGTGAGCGTGGTCGACGAGACTGACCATCGCAGCGCCCATCGCGGCCACGGCGGCGGTGAGCGGCAGATGACCGAGCATCCACTCAGGCGATCCACACCAGCGTGAACACCACGGTGAACTGGCCGAGTCCGGGCCAGGTCAGGTGCCCGGCCAGGCGGTGGGCGGCCTGGGCGACCAGCACCACCACGGCCAGGTCGTAGAAGAGTTCGAGCGGGCCGACCACCCGCTCGCGCGGCTGGTCGCCGTGAGCGCGGGGCGGCTGCCCCAAGGAGAGGCGCAGCCGAGCCCAGCGCTCCCCACGATTGGTCACGCCGTGGACGGCCGTGTTTCGGTCCAGTTGACCATCAGCCGGCGCTCGGCGAACAGCCACTCACCATCTTGCTTGACGAATTCGTCGAGATAGCGGATGGACGCGATCATCATCGCGCGCTGGCCGTCCTGGCCGACCGAGAGGTGATGGGCCAGGCAGTAACTCTCGCCGGCCGCCTGGTCCCCGGCCAGGGAGATGGTGCTCTGCCCGTTGAAGTGCATGGTGGCGGCATAGGTGTTGAGGCGGTCGAACACCGGGGCCAGCGACTCGCGTCCGTGCAGTTGCTGCGTCGGTTCGGCGGCAGTCGCATCCATGAACACGATGAAGCGGGTGTCTTCAGTGAACAGGGCCATCTGGCCCTTGGCGTCGCGCCGGTCTGCGCAGTGGGCGTAGGCGTCGATCAGCTCGCGGATGGCCAGCCGGTCGGCCGCTTCCTCAGGTGAGATCGTCGTATGGGACGCCATGGCGAGTCCCTCCGGGAACTATTTGACATGTGTATAATAAATATGAGAACACGTGTCGTGGCACAGTGCAAGTCGTGGGAAAGCCGCGCCGGACGCCGCTTGAGCGGCGGCGGCCCGCGCGGCGTCTCTGGTGCTGCCTGGGAGCGCAGTCTGATGGCTGACCGCACCGATCCGCGTATCACCCGGACGGACCAGGCCCTCACGCTGACGATCGTGGAACTCGCCTCGCAACGGCCCGTTTCCCAGATCACCGTCGCTGACCTGGCCGACCGCGCCGGAGTAACCCGCGCGACGTTCTACAACCGCTACAGCAGCCCCCTGGAGCTGCTCATCCAGGTGCTCTACGCCGACTTGGAACGCGGCCACCGCCTGGAGGAGGCGCGCCGGGCCGAAGGTCGATACTCGAACGCGCAGATGCTGCGCCTGGCCACCGGCGATGTCGCCGATCACGTCGAGCGGTTCAGGGCCGTGTACCAGCACGCCCTGCACGATCCGGCGGACAACGGGGTGTACGAGGCGCTGGTCCGCCACTTCGCCGACTACGGCCTGGCGTTCATCGCCCGGTGCACCCATCCGGACCTCCCTGACGCCAACCATCAGGTCATCGCGCAATTCGTCGCCCACGGGTTCGCCGGAGCCATCAAGGCTTGGCTCGGCGGCGACTCGGTGACGAAGGCGGACCTGGTCGAGGCCGCCGTCGCCTGCGCACCGTTCTGGTGGAGCTGACCGGGAACGTGGGGTGTCGCTAGTTGATCTTAGAGGTGTCGATGCGCGACATGATGCGGTCCGCGGCCAGGCCCATGCGTCGCAGTTGCTCTGGCGACAGGATGTCGATGACGAGCGATCGCACGTGGGCCACGTGGCCGGGCGCGGCGGCCGCGAGGGTCTGGAAGCCCTGATCGGTCAGGATGGCGTTGGTGAACCGCCCGTCCGCGGGGTCAGGCTCGCGGCGCAGCAGCCTCCGCTTCTCGAGGCGCTGGAACAGGTGCGACAGCCGGGACAGGGACGCGTTGGTGACCTCGGCCAGCGAACTCATCCGCATGGTTCGCTCTGGAGCGTTGGACAGCATGGCCAGGACCTGGTACTCCACCATGGTCAGGTTCGAGTCACGGCGCAGCTGCTGATCGATCGACCAGGGCAGCCAGGTCATCAACCGCACCACCGACAGCCAGGAGTCCACTTCCGCGGCGGTCAGCCACTTCACCGGCGGTTCCTCGTCGATCCCGTGCTTGGCAATCTCACCCATGGGCGGGTTCCTTCCGCGACACGAACGATAGTCACTTGATAAATCAAGTCTCGTATGGACAACTCTAGCAGTAAAGTGATGTTCGTTGCACTGATAGTGACTGAGGTTCGGCCATTGGCTGCGGTTCTCTGGCGCAGACTGACTGACTTTTGACTTGACTGTACAAGTCATATCGATTAGGGTTCCCTTGAACGAGCAAGTCAAAACTGCAAGGACGGGAGGCCGTGCGGCCATGAAAGTAGTACTCACCGGCGCCACCGGGTTCATCGGATCTCATGTACTGGCGGATCTGCACAAGCATGGCCACGAGGTGACCGCGCTGGTCCGCGACGACGGCCAGGCGGACACCGTCGCCGCCCGCGGCGCCACCCCGGTCGTGGTCGACCTCTACGACCGCCCGGCGGTCGCGGGACTGCTCGGCGATGCGGACGGGGCCATCCACACGGCCAGTCCCGGCGACGCCACCAGCACAACCCTGGACACCGCCGTGGTCGACGCGGTGATCGACGCGTTCGGCGGCACCGGCAAGCCCTACCTCCAGATCAGCGGCCTGTGGATCTACGGTTCCAACCCGGCCATCACCGAGGCGTCTGCCTTCAACGCGCCCGCGCTGGTGTCATGGAAGGTGCCCATCGAACGACGGGTGCTCAGCGCGCCTGGCATGCGCGGAGTCGTGATCGTCTCCAGCGTCGCCTACGGTGACGGCGGGGGCGGCATTCCCGGGCTGCTGCTCGGTTCGCCCCGGGACGACGCCGGCCACCTGATCATGCTCGGCACCGGTCAGCAGCACTGGTCCACCGTGCACGTCGCCGACCTGGCAGATTTCTTCCGGCGCGCCCTGGAAGATGACGCGGCTCGCGGCCGCTACGTCATCGGCGACGGAGCGAACCCCACCGTGGCCGAGCTGACGCAGGCGACCGCCGTGGCGGCCGACGCCCCGGGAGCGGTTCCCGGTTCCGACGATGAAGCCCGGGCTCGCCTGGGCGACTACTTCGCCGAGGTCCTGCTGCTCGATCAGGGCACCGGCGCGGCCAGGGCCCGGGCCGAACTCGGCTGGTACCCGTCACATCCATCACTCACCGACGAGTTCCACCACGGCAGTTACCGCAAGCAATAGATGCGCGCATCACCCGTCCCTGTTTTCACAGCCCGGATTATCGTGGACCGTCACCTGCGTTTTCCGCAGGTTCTGGTCCACGATGACGCGATCGTGCGCGGGAGCGGGCCGAGCCGGGCCGCCAGCAAGTCCGCGACTTAATAACCTGCGTCTCCCTGGATTCGGCCGCCGCCCACGGCATCACCGCACTCGACGCCATCCGCGATGCCCTCACAGGAAGACCCTGGCTACCTCCACTCCCCGCCGCGGCCTGACACCAGGTCACGGAACCCCGTAGGGTGCCATGCGCCAGGAGGACATCTGGGATCACGAGGCGTCCCAGCGATATGACACGCCGGGCACCGGCATGTTCGCCCCAGGATCCTCGGGCCGCCTTATCCGAGCGACCCGGCCGGGCGGCGTCCCCAAGCGCCGATGAACGCGAAGCCGCAGCCCAGGAAGTCCGGATCGTCGAGCCTGGCCTCGAGCCTGGCTTCCTCCGCGGCGGTCATCACTCCCGAGGAGATCAACGGTCCTGCCATGGCTGCAATGCTGAGCCGGTAGAACTCCGATAGTGCGGTTCCCGGCTGCACGATGTCGAGCTCCGCGCCGGCGCCGATATCCTCCAGCCCCAGCTGGTGTATCTGCCTGAGAACCGCCCTGCCTTGCGCCAGCGACCCGTTCGGGAATGCCTCATGCCAGGCACTAGGATGCGCGGCCCAGATCGGATCGAAATCGGCCAGCCATATGCCGAAGTCGCAATCCTCCGCCAGTAGCCAGCCACCGGGTGCCAGCCAGGAGACCATCCGCCGCAGCACGGCCATCCGGTCAGGGATGTGCATGAGCACCGCGCGCACGTGCACCAGGTCAAAGGACCTGTCCGGGAACTCGTCGCTGGTCACGTCGTGGCGGAGAACCTCAAGGTTCGGCAGCGATAGCTCGGACAGGAAGCCGGTCTCCAGGTCGGTCACCGTAACCCGGCCAGCCGGGCCGGCATACTCGCACAACCAGCGCGCAATTGAGCCGCGCCCGCCGCCGACTTCCAGGCACCGTGCGCCAGGAGCCAGGTCGAGCGCCTTGATCCTGCGCACCGTGAGCGGGTCGAGACGTTCCGCGAAGAGCTCCAGCCGGCGGCGCTCATTCGCGCCAGCGTGCGGGAATGCGTAGTGCCTCGCGTGGTCAGTCATCTGCTCGCTCCGATACGACACCTGCGGCGCCAGGCCGGACGTCACCGGATCCGTCCACACCATAATTGATGCAGCCCACGCCCTGCCCTCGGACTACTGCTGAGCCGCCACCGGAATTAGTGCGCAGGTTCGCTACAACGATACAAGAACTCGCAGGTCAGCGCGATGAGGTAGCCGAAAGTCCGTGATCGTGAGCCAAGTCAGGCTCCGCTCCCGGGCCTGCGCGGCGTGCAGATCGCTGCCCGTCACGCCGGCCCGCGCACCACGATGCGATATGACCGGGCCCGCAACAACCCGGACCGCCACCCGGACCACATCCTGGCCGCCCACATGGCCTCCGGCAGCTGACCCAGCCTGCGTCTCCCGCGGCTCGAGCCGCGGGAGACGCCCGACATTGCCGAAATGAGGGCGTTGTTCGCGCGTTATTGTGGGCCCAGCGCAGGGCCCACTCACCGCTCGCGAACACCGCCAGCTGCACGGGCACTTCAGCGATCGCTTGACGGTCCTGGACAACTGTCAGCGTGTGACTGCCGTGACCACCGTGTTAGTTGTTGCTTGTGATGACACTGATATCAGCAACAAGCCGGGAACCGTTACGGGCGCCGCCACGGCTCGGAGTGTCGGCCGGGTGGATAGCTACGCATGAACTATCGTTGAGAGCGTCTGATATGTCTGTCGCCAGGAATAGCCAACTATGTCTGTATTGAAAGGTGGCGCGAGAGGACGATTTTACCGCCATGGCTAGATCGCTGGCAACGTGGTCGGCAGAGATCACGAGCGTTCACCGAGAGGACGTGAGCTGAAGTGGACTTCCTGAAGACACTTTTTAGTATAAAGGGCTTGCTCATCGCAGTATATATCCTGATCGGTGTCTTTCTCAATACAGCGTCCCCCCATTTGCCGACGACTCCAAGCAGTGCGTCCTCGCTCCATAGCTGGGTTCAGTGGATCATCTCGATTCTTTTCTGGCCCTTGAGTCTTTGGAAGCCCACTTTCACTCTGGGCAAATGGACGCCTTGATCATGGTCGGCGATAATCGGCGACGCGTGCGAAGCCTGTTTCGGCGGGATTCCAACTAGCCAGCTACTCTGGGATGACGTACTCATCCGCTGCGATTAAATTAGGTAGCGTTGGCCGGTGCTACCCACTGATATTTCAGGGATAGCCGGCTGGGATCGGCCGCAATGAGCTGGCCGCTATGTCAATCCGGTACTGAGATCCGCGCACCTGGCCATGCTGGATTCGGAGTGGTGGCGGCAAGTCCTGCCCTTTTGGCGGAGGGTGGCCGCGGGGCTGATCGCCGGGCACGATGAGATCCGTGCCGCCAGTCGGGCGGCCTGCATTTTTGCGTCACCACGTTCGGGCCGGACGTCCGCTTCTGCCGCCGGCAGGGCGAGGCCATCTTTCTCAGGTGAGTGCGCGCGACCGGCAGAGATTGGTCGACGGTGGACGTGGAGGCAGGTGGTAGGGCGCCGGGTGCTCGCCGGGTTCTTTCTTGCTCGGCTGCTCGGTGGATCGTTGTTGCGGCGAGCACGCCGATTTTGCATCAGGCCGGTTTACCGGGTCGTGAGCCTCATCAAGCGCTTCGCGGCAGGCTTCCTCCGCCGCCTTGACCCTAGTCCGGACCGGATCTATCTCAGCGACGCCGCTGTCCAGGTCGTCTCCTGCCGCCACGCACTGAACCACGGCCACGGTCAGGCTGTGCGCGACCACATCATGCATCTCGCGCGCGATCCTGGTCCGCTCCACCGCCACCGCTTCGGCCGCTGACCGCGCCCGCTCGGCCTCGGCCTGCCGGGCTCGCCCGGCTAGTTCGCGGTGAGCGTGCGTCCGCCGGCTGACCAGCAGCGACATGCCGAACAAAGCGCTGCAGAACCCGCACGTAAGCAGGATGTCTGGCAGGCCGTTGCCCGCCGTGCGGGTCTCTACGAACGCGGCCTGGGCCATCCCGCAGGCCCACCCGAGCCAGGCCGTCCACTCCGGCCTCAGCCCGCCCGCGACCACGAACGTCAGCAAGGCCAGGCCGAACGCCCCGGCAGGGTCGTGCCACCCCAGGAGGGCGGCCAGGGCCAGCTGGCCGGCGACTGACACCACGATCGCGATCGCCGGTGCCCGGCGGCGGGCCAGCAGGACCAGCCCGCACATGGCAGACACCAGCGCCGGGACCGGCCGGGCGCCGGCCAGCAGTTCCGCCAGCGTGAGCGCTGTCACGCCGAGGATAACGACGTCCAGATACCGCCCGGCAAGCATGGTCCGCACCGCGTCGAGCTGCACACCTATGACGGTAACTCCGGGCTGCCGGGGTGTCCTCAACCTTCAGATTGAAGCCGTCCCGGCGATCCCGGCCCTTTCGCCGGCCTCAGCCGGCATCAGGGCTGACGCTTTACCCGGCGCCGCTGTCTAGCGTCATCACCGTTCACAGCCGGCCTCCCGCCGGCTGCCCGTCCAAGGAGGAACCATGTCACGTAAGTCCGGGCTGATCGGAGTCGCCTTCGCGGTATTGTTCACCGCGTTCGGATTCCTGGACAACGGCCCGTCCCAGGATCTCAGCAACGCTGATACCGTCGCCTGGTACACCCACTACACCCTGACCCAGTGGATGATCTCGACCACCTTCGGCGCCCTGGCCGGCGTCTGCGCGATCGTCTTCGCGGCCGTGCTCCGCCAGCGCGTGACCAGTGCTGCCGACCGCTCCGTGGCTGCGCAACTGGTGATGGCGGGCGGCTACGTGGCCGCTGCCCTCATGCTCACCGGCGTCGCCCTCTACGGCACCATCCCGATCCAGCACCTGTTCAACGACGCGGCGCTGCCGACTCCCGCAGTGTCCCGGGTCATGCTCGGCGCCGGTTACGCCACCGGCTTCGTGGTCGCGCCGCTGGCCTTCGGCCTGATGATCGTGGCCGTGTCGTTGCTCGGGCTCCGCCACGGTACGCTGCCTCGCTGGCTGGCCATAGCCGACTTCCCCCTCGCCGCGGTCCAGCTCGCCAGCCTGCTGTTCTTCCCCGCCTGGCTGATCGTGCTCTGGAGCCTGGTCACCGGCGTGACACTCACTACCCGCACCACGCGGCCGACTGTCCCCGAACCGCAGCCCGCCGCGGTCCTCACCTGACCCGGCACGCCCGCCACCCACCGCCGCGACGGCCCGGTGAACTTCCCCCGGCCGTCGCGGCCGCACACGGAGGCGTCCAGGACCCCGGCGATGCGCGGCCATGATGCGCCCGGCCCAGGACCCAGGCGATATCTAAATGCCGACGCCCGCCCGACTCAAAGCTCCTCCTGCAACGGCATGAACGCCTGTACTGATGTGCGCCGCCCTGGAAGTGATTCCGAATACCAGATTGAGTGCCACCGGCCCAGCCGCGACCGGGGGTCAGGCACCAGGGCCAGCCAGTCACGCAGGCAACAGCGCGACTCATCGGCGGCAAGAGCCCCGGCCAGTTCCTCCGCCGGGGCGTCGATCAGGGAAGATAGGAGCACGGGCATGGTCTTTCCACGGGTCGGTCCAGGTTGGCACCTTCGATCCTGGAAAGCCGCGCCCGTCTGTCAAACCAGGCATCAAAGCCCATAGCCATCACTGCGGCACGAACAAGGACCACAGCCTCACTACGGCGCAAAGTCAAACTCGCCGGGCCGTGGGGTTCAGTCTGGGCCGACGGCCAGTTCAGACAGCCCGGCGCATCGCGGCAGAACCGGCATTGCGAAATTAGCCAGCGTTGCGGTCGGCTCGTACCTGATCGAACTCCGCGCCGCCCCGGGTTGCCCACCCGAGTTCGAACTCGATGACACCGCACGTGCGCCGCCGGGGACGCCAGGCGGCTGTGCGAGCATGACATCGAATAGGGCGCGAAGCCTTCGGCGTGACGCCAAAGCCGTGCTCGCTGGAGCACGACCACCGGACTGGCGGCGGCTAGGATCGCGGCGTGATCACCGGAATGCACGCCATCGTATTCTCCCCGCAAGCTGAGAAGGTCCGCGCGTTCTTCGCTGACGTACTCGGCATGCCGTCAGCGGACGCGGGCGGAGGCTGGCTCATTTTCGCCCTGCCTCCCGCAGAGCTCGCTGTTCATCCAGTCGACGGCCGAAGCCGTCACGAGCTTTACCTCATGTGTGACGACATCCAGGCCACCCTCACCGAGCTGAGGGGCAAGGGAGCCGAAGTGGCACGGGATGTCTCTGAGCAGGGCTGGGGGCTTCTAGCAGCGATCCGCCTGCCGGATGGCTCGGAATTTCCCATCTACGAGCCCAGGCATCCGTCGTCTCCTCGGCCCTGACCGGATGCACTCAAATGACCGCGTGTAGTTCGTTGACCGGGCTGAGCTTGCATTTTGGGGAGGTCAAGGAACCGTTCCGTGAGGTACGACCCGTTGCGCCGACTGGCCAGTGACCTGCGCGATCAGTTCGTAATCACTGTCGTAGTGCAGGAGAGTGACACGTTCTCGTTCGGCTACTACCGTTCTCAGCAGGTTGGGCAGGCCGACCGTGCGGTGATACGCACTGCCGTATGGAGTTCGCCACACTCGGACGGGAAGTCCCTTGCGCGCCGCCAAGCATTCCGACTCGCCGCACCATGCTGCGATCTCGCCGTGCTTGCAACGCTCATCGCCCGGCACCTGGGCCATGCCGCCATCATCCGCCGCGGCTGGTCGTCCGCCAAGTGGGATGGGGTGAGTGCTTACACCACCAACCGGATCATTCAGCGGAATGCGCCTGATGTCGGAGGCTTTGCTGCTGCTGTGGCGCGGGCAGCCGACACCCGGCTTCCGGCCACGCATCACCAGCTACCGTTTCGACCCGCGGCCGCCAGGGCCCGGGGAGATCGTCTCTCACGGCGACCTCGGCCCGTGGAACGCCGTCTACCGGGATGGGATACCGGTCGCGTTCATCGACTGGGACGCCGCCCAGCCCGTCGACCCGGTAGCCGACCTCGCCGCAGCGGCGCGGACCTTCGTGCCACTCGCCTCGCCGGGCCTGCTCGCCGAGGCAGGATTGACCCGCTCCCTGACCTGGCAGCTCGGCTGGGCACGTTCCTGGACGGCTACGGCCTCCCCGACCGCAAGGCGATCCTGCCAGAGTTGCAGCGTTGCGCACTGGACGAGGAACCATCGTCGCCCTGGCTCCGGGCCACCTTGCCGGACCTCGGCCGCAGACTGTGACCTGGTATTTCTGCGGCTTCGTGCGGGAAATCCTGAGCAAGCCAGCCATCGCCCGGGCACTGACCGTCCGCCCCGGCAGAACACTCCGCCTCGTCACCGACCGTGACAGCCGCTCACGGCCGCGCCCGGGCAGGTCCTCGACCGCGCGGGCGCGTAGAGGGAGTCGATGACGTCAGCGTACTTGGCGTGCACCACGCGGCGCTTGAGCTTGAGGGTAGGGGTGAGTTCCTCGGTCTCGGCTGTCCATTCCAGTGGCAGCAGGTGCCACCGCTTGACCTGCTGAACCCGGGCCAGCCGCTGGTTGGCGGCGGCGACTCCGGCGGCCACTTCGGCGAGCACCTGCGGGTCGGAGGCCAGCTCTGCGACGGAGCTGGCGGTAATGCCGCGGGCGCTGGCCCAGGCAGGGGCAGCTTCGCCGTCCAGGGTGAGCAGGGCGACCACGCACGGCCGGCGATCGCCGTAGGCCAGGGCCTGGCCGATCAGCGGGTGGGCTACCAGCACGTTCTCGACTGCCGCGGGGGCGATGTTCTCGCCGCCCGCGGTGACAATCAGCTCCTTCTTCCGGTCGGTCACCGACACGAAGCCGTCAGCGTCGACGGTGCCGATGTCACCGGTGTGCAGCCACCCGTCTAGGTCGATGAGAGCCTCGGTCAGGTCGGGCCGGTTCAGGTAGCCGGGGGTGGTCAGCGGCCCGCGGACCAGGATCTCGCCGTCGCCCGCGATCGCGACCTCCATGCCGGCGTATGGGCGGCCGACCGTGCCGAGCCTGAATTCGGCGGGGGTGTTGGCGGTGAAGGCCCCGGTGGTTTCGGTCATCCCGTAGACGTCGAGGATCTTCATGCCCAGCCCTGCAAAGAACGCGGCCACGTCCGGGGGCAGCGGGGCGGCGGCGCTGAACACCGAGACGGCCTCGCCCAGGCCGAGCAGGCCGCGGATCGGCCCGAGCACCTGCTCATCCGCCGCCCGGAACTGCGCTGCCAGCTCCGGTGGAGTGACCTGCCCGTACTGGCAACTCTGGACGTGGCGGCGGCCGGTGTCCATGGCCCGGGCCACGTCGGCCCGCTTGCCCTCGTCCTGCTCGGCGGCCAGCATGGCCTGGATGCCGGCCCGGATTTCTCCCACACCCGGGGCACCCCGAAGAACGCGGTCGGGCGCACCTGCCCGATCACCCGCACCAGCTGCGCGGCGTCTGGGCAGAAATGGACATGACTGACGGCGCCGATAGCCATGTAGATGCTGAACATCCGCTCGGCGATGTGCGCCAGCGGCAGGTAGGAGACCCAGCGGACCCGCGGCACGACGATACCCATCCGTTCGGCCGCCGCCATCTCGAACAGATGTTCTGGTGGGTGAGCAGGACGCCCTTGGGGTTGCCGGTGGTGCCCGAGGTGTACAGCAGGGCCAGCGGGTCACCGGGTTTGATCGCCGCCACTCGGGCCGAGATCTCACCCGGCTCGGCGGCGAGCCGGTCCCGGCCCAGTGCCACCAGGCCGTCCCAGGTCATATACCGGTCACTGGCCGGGCAGGCCACCGGATCCCGGACGATGATCGTAGTGAGCCCCGGCAGCTGCTCCAGAATCGGCTGCCAGCGGGCCAGTTCGGCGGCGCCGTCCAGCACCGCAATCCGCGCATCACAGTCGCCGGCCACGTACCCGATCTGCTCAGGCGCCAGCGTGGCGTACAACGTCACCCCGAGGCCGCCCGCGTGCACCGCGCCGAGGTCAGCCAGCACATGCTCGCTGCGGTTCGGCAGCATCAGCGCGACCCGCTCGCCGGGCGCCAGGCCCAGGGCGGCGAACCCAGCCGCCACCTCCAGCGCCCGCTGCCGCACCTGCGACCAGGTCAGGGACCGCCAGCCATTTCCGGCCCCGGCATTAGTGGCAGTCACAGCCTCGTCGGAGTGGGCCCAGGCATCACCGGCGGTCTCGGCGACGCGCCGCAACTCATCGCACAAGGTGCCGCCCGCTATCACGCCCTCGATCTCAGCCCGCCGCCGGACTATGTCGCTGCTCAGGGCCGCGCTGGCACGCTCCTGCTTACAGTGGTAGCACGACCGGGCTGCGCCGTTCGGCGCGCTCGCCTTGAGAGGTCACTATGTACCAGCCCAACCCGTCCAGCGGCCAGCCGGGCAAGCCGCCCCGGCCTCCTGCTCCCGCCCCGGTGCGAACCGCGGTCAAGCTTATGTACGCAGGCGCCGCGGTCAGCACCATCACCCTGATCATCTCGCTGGCCCTCATCCCCGCCATCAATGCCGCGCTGCGCAAGGCGACCCCGAGCCTCACCGCGGCCCAGGTCCGCGACGTGAACACGCTCGTCATGCTGGCGATGGTCTTCGGCCTAGTCGTGATCGCCGTGTGGCTGTGGATGGCGCGGGCGAACGGCCAGGGCCGGAACTGGGCGCGCATCGTGTCCACGGTGCTATTCGGCCTGGCGACGCTGGAGCTGATTAGGACCAAGCCGCGCTATCCAGGTAACTATCTCGCTCATTTTGCCGTCGGGGACCACGTGTACTCGGTGATCCATTCCGCGTTCGGCGCGATGGTGCTCGGCCTGCTCGTCCCCATGCTGCTCTGGCTGACCGGCCTGGCCGCGGTGTGGCTGCTCTGGCGTCCTGCCTCCAGCGCGTTCTTTAAGCCGCAGCGCTCGTTCCCGCTCCGATGATCTCATCACCAACCACCACGATTGCCTGGTTTGAAACCCCGCGCCGCCTGACCTGATCACCACGGCGGTTCGGGGCCATGGGCGGCCACCGTCTCGCACCGCGACATCGATGATGGCCGAGGGCTTCAATATCCGCCTTTGAGCGGATGTCAACTCGATGCCTGTCAGGACGCTGGCCGTCTGGATCAGGGTGGTCTGTGCGCCCTGCCCCGGCGGGCCGGGCCGCGTCACGGGGCATCACCCAAGATCCGGGCGCGCTCGGATAGCAGCTCGCGGGCGCGCGGAGGCAGTTCCGCGCCGACTTCCACCGCGAAGTCCAGGTAGCCTTGATGACCGGGCAGTTCCCTCAGGCACTCGGCGGCCAGCGTGGCGGCCTGGGCGACGTGACCGCGGCGCTCGGCGATCCTCGCGCGCAGGAAGGTGAGCTGTGGCCCGGCCAGCGCCGGGCTCGCGGCGAGCCGGTCCAGCAGCTCATCCTCGGGGGTTCCCGCGAACCGGCCGAGGAGCATCTCGTGCCAGGCGGCCAGGTCCTTGGTGCGCTCGTGGCGCCGGTAGCGAGTCTCATCGACACTTCCGTACCCGGTGCGCGGTCGCCTCGGGTCCGCCCGTCCGGCCGCGTCCAGCGCGTCCAGGTAGGACCCGGCGAACCTCCGCCACATGTCCGGCGTGGCGAGCAGCCGGGCCAGCGGGACGGCCAGGGCTGTCTCCTTTTCCGGCACCTGACCGTAACCCCGCCGGGTCCAGCCGTGGTCCGCCTCCCAGCGGATGAGCTGCTCCGGCACGCGCCCGGCGAAGGCCGCGAAGCCGTCACGGCGGAGCACCGACTCCCACAGCACGGCGACGGCATCCGAAACCACGAACTTCGCGGCCTCCACCGGGTCATCGGAGTGGAAGTAGTCATAACTCTTCATGTCGCAGGCAAGGTCGGCCAGCTCCGCGACAGCCTGCTGCGCCGGCCCGGGATCGCCGGCCTGCAGCGCCGCCAGCGCGTCGCCCGCCAGCCGGCGGAACGTGAGCCGCCACCTGGACCGCTCAGTGTGGTGCACCCGGCGGTCCCCGGCCATGTAGGCGCCGTCCTTCGCCAGCTTGACGAACGTCGTCACCTCGCCCAGCACGGTGTCCGGGTCCGGCAGCTCCTTTCTCGGCTTCACTTTCGGCTGTTCCGGCGAGCGCAGCTCCTCCTCGATGCGCTCGCGAAGCTGGGCGTTCCCTCGCCAGTACAGAGTCCACAACACCTTGCGGAGGCGCGCGTCGTCATTCGGCGCCATCGCGGTGTAGAACTCCTCACGGTTCATCCGGTTCGCCGGCATGACAACCCATCGTAGGCGCCGGGCAGCCGCCGCTGCGGTATGTTGAGCCCCGCGCTAATCAGCCCTATGTCAGGGCGAGGCTCATCCTGCCGTTGTGGCCGGTAGCTTGGCTGCTCCCCTGGCCTGGTGATGGAGGTCGGCTGGGCGGGTATTCCGTCTGTGGGCCTGCCCGGACCGGTGGGTCGCGTGGTCCGGGGAATGGCAAAGGAGGTGCGGCATGACCAGTACCGGGAGCACGGCACCGGCGGGAGCCGGAGAGGATCTGCTGCGGCGGCGCCGGGGCGAGACGGTGCTGATTACCGGCGCCTCGTCCGGGATCGGGCGGGAACTGGCCCGGCAATTCGCCGGCGACGGCGCGGACCTGGTGCTCATCGCCCGCAGCCGGGACAGGTTGCGGGAGCTAGCCGGGGAACTCGCCGCCAGCTACGGGGTCATGGCGCAGGTGCTGCCCGCCGACCTGAGCCTGCCAGGCAGCCCGGACCAGATCGTGCAGACGCTGGCCCAGCGGCAGACCGACGTGGACGTGCTGGTGAACAACGCTGGCTTCGGAGCCCGCGGTCCGGTCGCCGGGATCGGCATCCAGCGGCAGCTGGAGATGGTCGAGGTCAACGTGGCGGCACTGACGCGGCTGACCGCCCTGCTGCTGCCCGGGATGCTGGAACGGCGCCGCGGGGGGATCTTGAATGTCGCCTCCACGGCCGCGTTCCAGCCGGGCCCGAACCATGCCGTGTACTACGCGACGAAGGCCTACGTGCTGTCGTTCACCGAGGCCCTGGCCGAGGAAGTCCGCGGCTCAGGAGTGCGGGTTTCCTGCCTGGCCCCGGGTCCCACCGACACCGGGTTCGCGGCGCAAGCCGGCGCGGCGGGCAGCCGGCTGTTCCGGCGGGGCGTGATGGACGCCGGCCGCGTGGCCCGGGCCGGGCACGATGGCTTGCGGCGAGGCAAGACCCTGGTCATTCCCGGCCTGCGCAACCGCGCCCTGGCATTCTCCGTGCGCCTTTCCCCGCGCGTCCTGGTAACCAGGATCTCCGGCTCCATGCAGGCATAGACGCCAGCCCAGCGGTCGCATCGGTTTCACCGGTCGTGGCCCGGGATCGGCTCACCTAGCGCCGCCCGCCAGGCAGGCGCCTGGAAGGGGTCGGCGAAGTACTGGGTCTCGTGCGTTACCAGATCGCCGGTGAACTCCATGACGCTCACCGCATAGGTGGGCCTGCCGTCATAGGTGATCACGCACTCGCTCACCCACAGGTCGCCGCCGCCCCGGATCCGCAGGATGGTGAAGTGGCGTTCAGCCGGGTGCCCGCCGCGTTGCGCCTGGATCTTCGATCGGCCCCGGAAGCGCTCCCCGGACTGCGGGTAGTCCAGGATCGCGTCGGCAGCGTAGATAGCGTGCTCGGTGTCGATGTCCCCGCGGTCGGACGCCGTCCAGTGCTGCTCTAGCCGGGCCCGGGTCCTCGTGTCACGATCCATCGTCCTGTTCACCTGCGCCTCATGAGTACAAGGATCTCATTGTCGCGGCTCAGATGCTGCCTGACCGGGGTCCGGGCTGATCAGCGTACCGCGCCGGGCCCGGGCTGATCAGCGTACCGCGCCAGGTCCGGGACTGCGGTCAGGGATCGCACCGATACCGTCAGGGGCGCATCAGGGTGTGAACCGGGGCCGATCCCGATCGACAGCGGCCACCGCCGGCGGCAGCCTTGAGGCATGGCGCGCAACCGCGACCAGCTCAACTGAACGGAGACCGATCACCATGCCCTGGATCATCGTCCTTGCCTTCATCGCCTCCGTGGCCCTCATCATCGTCAGCTTCGCCGTGCACTTCCTGTTCTCGCCCTGGCTGCTGGTGGCCGCCGCCATCGTGGCCTGGATCAAGTTCCGCCCGCGCCGCAGCTGGCGATAATCCATCTGCCGCCCGGACGAATCCCGGCACCCGGCCAGCTCTCTCGATCGCCACAGCCCCGGTAGCACGGCCCGGTATTTCAGTACGTGATGCCGGCGAACTGCTCGCGGGCGCGCTCCAGCTGGCCGGCCCACTCGCGAGGCCAGCCGAAAGCGCGGGCGGCCTGGCCGCTCATGTCGGCGGCCGCAGCACCGCTGGTGAAGTGGACGTACTCGCCCCAGTTCATCCGCCGCGTGTAGGTCCCGCCGCAGTCGCGCGGGAAGTGCCGGGCCAGCTCCCGGAAGAACCTATTCATGACCCCTGCCCGCCCGCAGTCCCGCCATAGCGGGTAGAACCAGTCGCGGAACCAGCGGGTCCCCCGGCGAGGGAAATCGTCGGTGCTGCCGGTGAACCGGCGGTAGACGCCCTTGGCCTCGCGATCCATGCCCAGCGCCGTGTAGAGGTCATAGATGTAGAACTCGGCCCACTTGCTGTCGCCCCAGATCTCATACGCCGGTGAGCCGTGGACGCCGTTGTTGGCGCTCTCCACGGAATGCCCGATCTCGTGAGCGGGCAGCTCGCGAGCGAGGGCGTTGCCCTCCCGCCAGGTGTCCAGCCCGCAGTCGCTAACGTTGTGGTAGTCGTGGACCGGGCTGACGTAGTAGCCCGCGTGGCCGCCGCGGTGCCGCCCGGCGTGGTGGATGGAGTAGATGCGCGGGTCGAACCCGAACGCGTCGCCGTAGGTTGCCTTGGAGTACTGCCAGGTCACATTGATGAACCGGGCCAGCCACCGGACCTCAGCCCGGCGCACGTCGGGGTCCAGGTAGATCGCGCAGTGCTCGTCGCTGTGATATAGCCGGAGCAACTGGCGGTGGTCGAACCAGTGCTCCTGCCAGGTGGCCGGCGGGTCAGCCAACTGACGCTCCGACTCTGCCTCCACCAGGTCCTCCCACCTCTCCGGGCACTGCCCGGCGGGTTTCGCCAAGCCCTTATCAACGCGATCGTATGGCCAGTGAGCTCGCTGTCGTACCCGGCATCTGCAACGGCGTAGCGGGTGTTCATGCCCACGATCGGGCTGGCACCGGGATGCTCACGCTGGCGGCGGTCTGGCGGTCAGCGGGCCCAAGTCAACCCTGGCCCGTTCGGCATACCGGCATGACAGGCCGAAGTAGATCATCCGGGTGTGCACGTACAGCCGGTCGGGGTGCACCGGCGCCCAACCCGGCAGCAAAACCGTCTCCGGGACCAGCGGATTGATGCCCTCGTACTCATACAGCCCCAGCATCGCCAGCCACATCCGCTCCAGGACGGCAAGATCGTGACACTGTTCGGGCTGGGCCCGCAGCCAGCCGCGGGCGGCGCTCGTCATCGGATCGCCCGCGGGCACGCCCATAACCCGCAACGCCACATAAGCCAGCACAGTAACGAACAACGACCCCGGCGCCTCGCCATGCAACGGCCACGACCCATCACCACACCGTGCCGCCTGGTAATGGCGCAGGATCTGGCCGCGATCACGCTCCGGGAGCGGCTACCTTCCCGCCGCTTCCATCGTCTGCTCGACTGCCCACAGACCGGCGCGATGGGCGACCGCCTCGGTCAGCTCGTCGACGGTCAGCTCGGCATCCGCCAGCGCCTCGCCGATGGCCGCGATGACCTCATCCGCCTGCGCCGGGGCGAAGCGGACCCCTCTGGATGCGTCGGCACGGGCGACGGCAGGGCCGACAGCGCGGCCGTCCACATCGGCAGGTCGGCGGCCTGCAGCAGGTGGATAGTGCCGCGCGGGCCGAACGTCTTGACCAAGGTGCGCTCCTGCCACAGCGCACGCTGCACGTCGGCACGGGTCCCCCGGCGATGCGCCGCCCGATCGACAGCTCGGCGGCGCTGAGCACCTGGGCATGCGCACCGCCGTCCGGCCTGCCTGGAGTAGGTCAGCGTTGCTAGCGGACCCAGCTCTGGTCGGCGAGGAAGCCCCAGACCGGGCTGTACTGGTAGTTTCCCAGCCGCCGGGAGGTCAGGTCGACGTCCCGCAGGGACACGGTCGGTACCCAGGCGGCGGTGTCGGTGAGGCGGCGGTCGACCGCGGCCCAGGCGTCGGCGGATCGGGCTGGATCGGTGAGCCCGAGCTGGCTGGCCTGGCGCATCGCGCGGTCGAGCGCCGGGTCGCAGAAGTAGCCGTTGCTGGTACCGCCGCCGCAGCCGAGGAACTGGGGAATGCAGGACGACGGGTCAGGGTATTCGGCGAGCCAGTCGCCGTCGGTGGAGAGCTGGAACCGCTCGCGCATTGACTTGGTGATCGTGCCGTACGGAACGAGATGCAGGCGGACGCGGTAGCCGAGGGCGCGCAGGATGCTGGCGAAATAGGCGGCGACGCCGGGCGGGACGAAGCCCTCGTCCGGGCTTCCCCACACGTCGACCTGTTCCCCTGCGGTTCCGGATTCCCTGACCAGCTGCCGGGCGCGGGTCATGTCCGGGGCGCCCCAGGCGCCGTCGGCGCGGGGATTCTGCGTGTACGGGCAGTACGCGGCGTAGCCGCGCAGGCCGGGAGCTACCGGCTGGCAGGCGGGGGCGGCGAAGCCTGGCCCGCCGTACAACTGGACGATCTCGGCCCGGTCGATCGCATAGTTGAGGGCCTGCCGGACCCGGACGTCGTTGAACGGGGCGAGGCGGGTGTTGAGGGGAGCGAACTCGACGGCGAACTGCGGGCTGGAATGCAGCTGCGCCGGCTGCTGGAGCTGAAGCTGCCGGTACTGGCCCGGCGGGAGCTGACCGTAGAACCAGTCGGCTCGTCCCTGGCTGACCGCGGTCACCGCGGCTTGCGCGGTCGGTAGCGTACGCCACACGATCGTGTCGGGATTGCCGACCGGCTGGGCGGCGTGGGACCACTCGCGGAACAGCGGGTTGCGCACGAACCGGATCTCGGTCCGGCTGGCGTGGGCGATCTGGTACGGCCCGGTGCCGGGCACCGTGCGCGAGCCTGGCTCGCGGTCCGGTGTCCCGGGCGGGATCGGCGCCGCGTAGGAATACTCGGTCAGCCTGAACAAGAACTCGGGGTCGGGCGCGGCGAGGTGGAAGGTGACCGTCCCGGCGGCGTCGTCGGTGACGACGCCGCGGGCTAGATCGCAGCCCTGCGGGCGGTGGGCGCACGCGGCCGCGCCGACCAGGCCGGCGTACAGTGACCGGCCCGGAGATCCGACCCGGAACAGGCGCTCGATCGCGCGCCGGAAGTCGCCCGCCCGCAGCGGCTGGCCGTCGGAGTGCCGGATGCCGGGACGGATCCGGAAGGCGTAACTCGCGGTGTCGGACGGTGTCGGGATGGCCAGCGCAAGGTCGGGGACGATCCGCAGCCCATCCGCGCCGGCGCTGCGCTGGAAGGTGACAAGGCCGTCGGTCCCACCCCTGTTCCCGCCCCATCTAAACACGACCGGGCGGTCCGCGCACCGGGCTGCGTCAACCGCGGCGCAGACCGGATAGCGGCCCCCGACCGGGACTGTCAGCTTCTTGTAAGCCCGCCGGGTCACCATCGGCGCAGGGTGAACCGGGCGTTCACGGATCTATATGTCCTATCGGGGAGGCCGGCATGACCAGGGCATGGCGGGAATGTTCCAGCGGGAGACGGCGCGTGCTCGCGGCGGCGGTGACGGTAGCGGCGGCCGGCGCCCTGGCCCTGCCGGCGAAGCCGGCGCAGGCCGCGTCGTTGTGCGTCGGCAGCGGCGGCGGGTGTTATCCGACGATCCAGGCGGCCGTCAACGCAGCGCACGGCGGTGACACGATCACCATCGGAGCCGGTACCTTCGCGGGCGGCGTCACGATCACCAAGAGCGTCCGCCTGCAGGGCGCCGGAGCGGCGGCGACGATCATCCGCGGCGGCGATCACGTGCTGACGATCGGCGCCTACGGGGCGGCCAGCGAGCCGGCGGTCTCGATCAGCGGCGTGACGGTCACCGGCGGGCTGGCCTGGTCGAGCGCGGTGTCGGTCCCGCTCCTGGGGAAGGCCGGCGCCTGGGCGGCCGGCGGTGGCATTGAGATCCCGCCGGGCGCACACCTGGCCGATGGCGCGACGGTGACGATCTCGGACAGCGCGATCACCGGCAACCGGGCCAATCCTAGTACCAGCATCCCGTCCGGGCTCACCTGCCCGGACGGCTTCCCGCAAGGTCAGTGCCCGTTCGCCCCGGCCAACGGCGGCGGCATCGATAGCTGGGGTGCGCTGACGCTGATCCGCGCTGCCGTGACCGGCAACCGCGCCGGAGCGCCGCCCGGGCAGCCGGGCACGGCCAGCGACGCGGACGGCGGGGGAATCTACAGCCGCCAGGGCGGCCTCACGCTGGATCACGCGATCGTGTCGGGTAACGGGGCGGCGGCGACCATCCCGGCGGGGCGCTTCGCCGAGGGCGGCGGCATCTGGGCCGGCGTCCCGGACTTCGGACCGGGGACCGACTCTGGCCGTGACGTGCTGGTCATCAAGGACAGCACGATCGCCGGCAACACCGCCAGCCTCAGCACCGATCTCCCGGCCGAATTCGGCGGGCAGGTCCAGAACCTTGTCGCCAACACAGGCGGCGTACTAGTCGTCGGCCGAACGCAGACGACCACGGTCGAGAACACGGTGATCTCGAAGAACACGGCCATCGCCACGGACCCGAACGGCGAGGGGGGCGCGCTCGACGCCGGCATGAACGTGACCGGCGGCACGCTGGACCTGTCCGGCAGCGTCGTATCGGGCAACACGGCGATCACCAAGACCGGCACCTCGGAGGGCGTGGGTTTCGCGGGCAGCGCACTCGAGGCCGACGGCGGCGGGATGATCAGCGACACCCGCATCACGGGCAACTTCTCCTCGGTAGACAGCCCGCACAGCGCCGCGGGCGTGGCCGGCGCCCTGGGCGTGTTCGGCAACGACAGCCTGCTGACCGTCCGGGACAGCGCCATCACCGGGAACACGGCCATCGCGAGCAGCAGCACCGGGTCGGCCGATGTCCAGGGCGTGGGCGTGTTCAACAGCGGCCTGCTCACGCTGGTCAACGTCACGGTCAGCGGCAACTCCGGGACGGCCACCGGGCCCTCCGGCGCGGCCCAGGGGGGCGGGATCTGGAACACGACCGATGTCACCGGGCCGCCGGTGCAGCTCACCCTCGAGCACACCACCGTGACTCGCAACTCGGTGGCCGGGAGCTCCGGCATCAAGGTGCAGGGCGGGGGCCTGTTCTCGGCGCCGCCGGCCACCGTCATCCTGCGGAACTCACTGATCACGCTGAACGACCCCGACCAGTGCTCCGGCTGCTGAGACCAGCTAGGCATAGCGACCAGCGGATGAGATCAGCCTGGGCGCTTCCCCGCCACCGTGAGAACGCCTCCTGAACACAGGCCACGGCGCGCAGCGGGTCGGGGCGGACCGGCCCGCCGCGGAATGGCTCCACCGGGCACGACAGCTCTACTACCCGCCGCGGCCGTCCCCGGCCGCCGCAGCCCGCATTTGCCTGCCCTTCGAGGGAAGAGGAAGGAGGGCTACCGTGTCCAGCGCACGTCGGGTCATTGTTGGCGCGAGCGGCTCACCAAGCAGCCTTCAGGTGCTGCGCTGCGCGCAGCACCTGGTCCACGCCCGGCGCCCCGTCCTCACTATCCCGCCGCTCCCGCTCGCCCGGGAGACGCGCCGTGGAGCACTGGCACGGGCGTTCCAGCACAGCACGCTAAGCGCCGATCAGAGCTCGCCGGGCAGACGCGGCAGCCGACTGGCATAAGCGGCCGCGCACCACCGGAGCGATAATCCGAAGCTGGTCGCGCCGCCGTCGAGTACCAGCGGATGCGCGTTGACGTAGCTGGATTCCCCGGACAGCAGCCACACCGTGGTGTAGGCCACTTCCCAGGCCGTCGCCTGCCGGCCGAACGGCAGGCTCCGCGCGGTGCGGCGCGGGTTGCGCCGCGACGCCTCCCGCCCGAGCGGCGTGTCCACCAGGCTCGGCACCACGAGGTTGGCCCGGATTGCCCGGGCCATTCCCTCCCGCGCGACCTGCCGGCACAGGGCGGCCAGGGCCGCCTTCGAGGCGTCATACGCCGGGATCCCGGTCGCCGCCCGCAGGCTCGCCGCCGAGCCGATGAACACGATCGCCGAACCGGCTGCCAGCACCGGCAGCGCGGCCGCGGCCACCAGGAAGTGCGCCCGGGTATTGACCGCGAACGTCTGGTCCCACTGGGTGGCGGTGGTCCCGGCCATCCCTTGCCCGAGCCCGATCCCGACGTTCAGCACCAGGCCGTCGATACCGCCCAGCGCCGCCGCCGATTCCGTGACCACCGACGCGCACGCGTCCGGTGAGGTCACGTCGGCCAGCACGACCGCGGCGATCTGTCCTGCGTCACGGACCAGCGCCGCGGTGGCCGCCGCGGCGCCCGCGTCGCGGTCCGCGCAGGCCACCGCCGCGCCTTCCCTGGCCGCCAGCACCGATATAGCCCGGCCATTACCCATCGGCGGATCCGGTTCCGGCGACGGCCGGGTCCCCGCGCCGACCACCAGCACCCGCCGCCCCGCCAGCCGGCCGCGGCCGGGCGCGGAGCCGGCGGCTTCCGCCGGCAGCGTCACGATCCGACCCACATCGGCGCGGCATCCGGCGGCAGCGGCACGGCGAACGCGTTCAGCAGGAACGAGATCAGCGTGTAGTACCCGCACAGCGACACCAGCTCCACCATCCCGGCGTCGCCGAGAAAGTGGTGCGCGGCATCGTAGGTCTCCTGGCCCAGGCCCGCTGCTTGTACGTCGTGACCGCGAAAGTCGTGCCGAACTGGCGACCTGCGCCAACCGCGTCACGCCGGGACCAGTTCGGCGCGTGCATGACTTCGGCTCACGGTACGCAGCTCGCGAACTCGTCGCGAGCGCCCGCGGGAAGCGATCCCGGCGCTCTGCGATGCCATACTCGCCCGGTCCCACGGCGTCGGCCGCCCCGCCGTGCGCACCGGCGGCGACTCAGCCCGCCGGCACGTAGATCACCCGGTGCGAGGCGTATGAGGAGGTCATCGCCCGCTCTTTTCCGCATATGAGGCTCCCGGCTCCGCGGCCAAGGTAGCGAGACGCAATCCGCTTCACGGCATCCTTGACTCCCGCGGCGGCCTGGGTGCCGCTGCGATGCCTTCGCCTAGCACGTGCGAGAAGACGGTATCGGCGGCTAGCGCTGCCGCGATCCGGGCACAGCCGGTGCAGGTGCTGTGGCCGCGGGCGAATCAGGGAAAGCGCCACGATACGTCGGCTCAGAGACGCCGTCGGCTCCCAGTTCGGCTCCCAGGAGAGTCGTAGCAGCGCTAATGTTCGAACGATCGAGGCCCTGATGCTCCTGAGTCCGTTTTGGAGATCTACGGATCGCTCGCCGGAGCAGCGTCCGTACGATGAGGTCAATCTGCTATCATTGCTAGCATCGAGAGGAGGGAATGATCGCATTGTCGGCACTAAGCATCCGCAACCTTGATGACCGGGTGAAAGAACGGCTCCGCGTCCGGGCTGCGCGCCATGGCAGGTCTATGGAGGCCGAAGTCCGCGCCATCCTCGCCGACGCAGTTGCCGAGCCAGGCGAGGCGCCGGGCCTGTTCCAGGCGCTCATGGACCGCTTCGGCGAACTGGGCGGCGTCGAACTCGACCTTCCCTCGCGTGCAACCCGACCCCGGGCGGCAGAATTCGGCCCGTGATCGTCGTCGACACCAACGTCGTATCCGAGCTGATGCGGCCCTCACCCTTCCCTCAGGTCCGAGACTGGGTCAACGCGCAGGCGCCCGGCGAGCTGTGCACCACGGCGGTCACCGTCGCTGAGATCCGCTACGGCCTCGAGCGGCTGCCCGACGGCCGCCGGAAGGACAGCCTGCTGGCTACGGCCACGGAAGTATTCGCCGCGTTCAGTGAGTTCATTCAGCCCTTCGATGCCGATGCCGCGTTCTGGTATGCCACGATCGTGGCCCACCGCGATCGCCTCGGCCTCCCCATTGACGGGTTCGATGCCCAGATAGCCGCCATCTGCCGGACGCGCGGCGCGGTGCTGGCAACGCGCAACGCCAAAGACTTCAGGGAAACTGGGATCGACGTGATCGACCCATGGCAGCAAAGCTGACTCGTCGATCACAACGTCATCGGCTCTCTGACGGGCAACCACGTGAGTAGCCGCCGGTACCTGGACAGTGTCTCCGCCGCAGTCCTGCCACAAATCCCCTTTTCACTGCTGATTTTAGAACTACAGTAAGCGGCTACTGCGTGAACACTGTTCAGCTACATGCCAACGCCGCAGACGTCCTCGCCAGGCGCGGCATAGACAGGGACGGCTCCGGATAACCCGCCGCTATGCTTGCCTGCCGCCATTCTGAAATGTGCTCTATGACTTTCCGGACCGTGGGCCGCTCCGACGGTGACGTCCGAATCCCGGTGAAAATGACAAGACGGGCGTAGGTTCCCTTCAAGACCGCCAAGTCATCGAAGGGAAGGACCTACGCCCATGCCACACCGAGTATCGCCTACCGAGCGCATCCGGGGCCACATCGATGAGCTATTCGCTGAGAATCGTCCGCTGCCGGAGATACTGGAGGAGGTGGCCAGGCTCGGCGCGCAACTGCTGATGCAGGCCGCGCTTCAGGCCGAGGTCAGCGAGTTCCTCGGCCGGGACCGCTATCAGCGGGCCGCGGCCTGCGAGGACGCCCGGCCCGGGTCGCGCAACGGGTACCGGGAGGTGACCGTCAAGACCACCGCCGGGTCGGTGCAGTTGTCGCGGCCGAAGATGCGCGGCACCACGGAGGCGTTCGCATCCCGCCTGTTCGGGTCGCACGTGACGAAGACGAACGCGCTGGAGTCGCTGGTGATCGCCTCGTTCGTCCGCGGCCTGTCCGTCCGCGACATCGAAGCCGCCCTCGCTGAGGCGCTGGGTGACCAGGCCGCGATCTCCGAGTCCACCGTCTCGGCAATCTGCGCCCAGCTCAAGGAGGAGTATGAGGCCTGGGCGAAACTGCGGTGGACGACCAAGTCACTGCGGCACCTGGCCGGCGAGCTGGTCCGGCAGGGGCATCCGGTGCCGGTGCCCACGGCCGGCAGCTTGCTGGGCGAGAATGGCTTCAGCCTGCAGGGCAACGCCAAGACGCTGGAGGGGGACCAGCACCCGGACCGGGATGCGCAGTTCCGGTATATCAACGAGCGGGCCAGGGACCATCAGGCGGCTGGCGAGCCGGTGATCAGCGTGGACACCAAGAAGCGGGAGCAGCTGGGCCGGCTGCCGATGGGCGGGCGGGAGTGGCGCCCGAAGGGCGAGCCGGTGCAGGTGGAGGACCACAGCTTCTTCTTCACCGGCCCGGATGTTGAGCAGGCGATTCCGTACGGGATCGATGACATCACCCGCAACACCGGCTGGTTGAACGTGGGGGTGGATCACGACACGTCCGTGTTTGCCGTCGAGTCCGTCCGCCGCTGGTGGAAGGCGCGCGGCAGCCGGGACTACCCGCGGGCTTCCCGCTTGCTGATCACCGCGGATGCGGGCGGCTCCAACAGCTACCGGTACCGGGTCTGGAAGAGCGAGCTGGCTGCCCTGGCCGCCGAGACGGGGCTGGCGATCACCGTCTGCCACTTCCCGCCGGGCACCTCCAAGTGGAACAAGTGCGCATGACCTGGCGGCCACCCAGGATGATGAAATGCCCTCAGCGGCTCGCCGGGCGCGGTCGCCGTCTCGATACTGGAGCGCTGACAGTCCGCAACAAGTTTGGTGCAGGACCCGCGGGACCTGGGATTGTCGCTGCGAGCACGAACCCCAGATTCGGTTAACTACCAGGTCCTCCCCGGTGGGTCGTCTCGGGAACCCAGCGAGGAGGAGACATGGAACAGATCCACGACCGGGTAGCAGGCCTGGATGTGCACCGCGACACGGTGGCGGTGTGCGTACGGACCCCGGGGCCGCGCGGCGGCGTGAACACCGAGAAGGCCCGGTTCGACACGACTGCCGGCGGGCTGGCCGGGCTGGCCCACTGGCTGGCCGAGCGCGGGGTGGCCCTGGCCGCGATGGAGGCGACCGGGGTGTACTGGAAGCCGGTCTACTATGCGCTCGAAGGCCGGTTCGAGCTGTGGCTGTGCAACGCTCATCACGTCAAGAACGTCCCGGGCCGCAAGACGGACATGTCCGATGCCGAGTGGCTGGCCGACGTGGCCGCGCACGGGATGGTGCGGCCTAGCTTCGTGCCGCCGCCGGCGATCCGGGAGCTGCGGGAGCTGACGCGTTACCGCAAGACCCAGATCGACGTCCGGGCCGCGGAGATCGCCCGGCTGGAGAAGGTGCTCCAGGACGCCGGGATCAAGCTGACCTCGGTCGCCTCCAAGGTGCTGACCCAGTCCGGGCGGGCGATCATCGAGGCGCTGATCGCCGGGCAGCGTGACCCGGCGGCCCTGGCCGGGCTGGCCAAGGGCAAGCTGCGCCCGAAGATCCCGCAGCTGACCGCGGCGCTGGCCGGCCATTTCGGCGCGCATCACGCCGCCGTCGCGGCCTGCATCCTGGGCCACCTGGACTTCCTGGACGCGGCGATCGCCAGGCTCGATGAGCAGGTCGCCGCCCGGGTGGCAGAGGGCTACCAGCCAGCCGCCCGGCTGCTGGCCGATGTCCCAGGACTGGAGCGGCGAAGCATCGAGGTCATCATCGCCGAGACCGGCGCCGACATGAGCCGGTTCCCCAGCCCGGCGCACCTGGCCTCGTGGGCGGGCCTGTGCCCGGGCAACCACGAGTCAGCCGGCAAGCGCCGCCGGGTGGCCACCACGCCCGGCAACCAGTGGCTGCGCCGCACCATGATCGAGTCGGCCCGGGCCGCGGCGCGGACCAAGGGCAGCTACTTCGGCGCCCAGTACCGGCAGATAGCCCGCCGCCGGGGCCCGAACAAGGCCGCTGTCGCGGTCGCCCACAGCCTCCTCGACGTGATCTGGCACATCCTCACCACCGGAGAGGTATTCACTGACCTCGGCGAGGACTACTTCACCTCCCGCCAGGACAAGGAGCACCAGGCCCGCCGCCTGATAGGCCAGCTGGAGAAACTCGGCTTCACCGTCCAGCTCACCGAAGCCGGGTAACCGGCCGGCCGCACCCATCCGCCAGGGCTTCGCCCCGGCGAGCTGCCGCGCGCCCAAAAACGCCCGCATTTCACCCCAGATCGAGCACCGGCTGTTCTCGGCCATCACCCTCAACTGGCGGGGCAGGCCGCTGACCAGCCATGAGGTGGTCGTCCAGACCATCGCGGCGACCCGGACCCGCGGCGGGCTGCGGGTCGAGGCTGCCCTGGACACCGGCGACTACCCGACCGGCGTCGCGATCAGCAAGGAGCGGATGGCCGCCCTGCCGCTGGAACGGCACGCCACGCGCGGCGCCTGGAACTACACCCTTCATCCCCAGCGCGCCCCCGGCTGCGCGGATCCGGCACCTGCCGCTGAGTCCCGCGGCCCGGCCCAGCGCCGCCAGGCAGTGCTGGCCAAGCTGGCCGATCCGCGGCTGACCGGGACGAGCGCTGCGCAACTGGAGCAGCTGGCCGGCGAGCTGGCCCCGGCGCTGGCGGCCCGGGCCCAGCAGCGGTACAGCCAGCAGCGCGGCGGCCGGTCCCGGCGAGCCACCGGGAACCCGCGGGCCAGGCCGCTGTTCGGCGACACCGCGCGCCTGCTGCTCACTCTTCTCTACCAGCGGCAGGTCTGCTCCATGAACGTCCTCGCGGACCTGCTGGAGGTCACCGCCACCTGCATCGGCAACTTCGTCCGGGAAACCCGCGAGGTCCTCGAAGACCACGGCCACGACGCGGGAGTGGCCGCGGTCCGGTTCGCCACCGCCGGTGCCCTGCTCGATTTCCTGGACAGTGATCACCACCCCGCACGAACCGCAGTCATCGAGCGGCTGTCCCATCCGGCCCTGACCGGACTCACCCAGCACCAGCTACATGAACTCACCAGCCGGCTCGCCAGGCGGCAATCCGCCCAAGCCGAACGCCTGTCCTATCAGCGGCACGGCAGACCACGCCAGCCCGGCACCCGCGGCGGCGTCTTCCACCAGAAGATCAGCAACAGCGAGCGTGTCCTGCTCGCACTCCTCTACCACAGAGGACTGTGCACGCTGGACGTTCTCGCCGACGCCCTCGGCGGCGTCAGCAGGTCCGCCGTCGGCAACGTCATCCGCGAAACCTTGCCGCCGCTCCAGCAAGAAGGCGACATTCCCGGCCCTGCGCCGATGCGCTACCGCACAGCGGCAGATCTCCTGGCCGCCGGAGCAACGAGCGACACGGCGACAAGTTGATTCTTTACGGCTTCACAGAGCGAGAAACGTCCTGGCCAAGGTCCCAGCCGGGATACAGGCCGAGATCAAGGACGCCTACTGGCAGCTCTTCGGCACCGATGACCTGAAGACCCAGCCCGGTCCGCAGCTCGTCGAGCTCATCGGTCACCGGATCACCGAGATGGGCCGGACGGTATTCGGCGGCCTATCCGGCGGCGATGAAATGCCTGCTCGCCGACCGCGAGGGCCTGACCGCCTACCTGCGGTTCCCCGCTGAGCACCACCACCGCATCCGGCACTCCAACTTCATCGAGCGGACCTTCGGCAAGACCCGCCGCCGCACCAAGGTCATCGGTCGGCTCCCCGGCGAGACCTCCTGCCTCACCCTGGTGTGGGCCGTCCTGGACCGGGCCTCCCGCGGCTGGCGCGGCCTGACCATGACCAGCGACGGCCTGCGGCTGCTGCAGGACCTGCGCCGCTCCCTGCTCGACCCGCCCCGCCAGCTCCGGGCACGCACAATCAACAGCAGTCAGGACGCTGACACCACACTGGGTGCCAGTGCCATCGCCTAATCTCGCCTATGAAGCCGGAACCGCTCTCTTTACGCTGGTATTTCCGGTCCCGGCGCCACCGGCAATGAGAAGCGTGGTAAATGGCGGCAGATGAGATCGGCGCGTTCGGGTGGATTCAGTCCACAGTGTTCCGTGACGGGGCGTGCGTGACGCTCGTGGCTCCTGCTGATGGCGGCGGGGTCGTCGGTGGATTCGGCGGTGACCTGGCGGGCGCCCGCCGCACGTCCCTGGCTGAAATCGGGCTGCTGTCGGTTGATGAGCCAGCGGTGGCCGTCAGGGACCTCGGGTCGTGGCTGCTGGTGGTGGAGGTCAACGGCTGGCAGGGGTCGCGCCCTGAGGTGCTCCGCCGGGTCTCCGCTGGCGGCCGCGCGGTGAGCGCCTACTGGAACGTCAATCTCACGACCCGGTTCTCCTACGCGGTGGACGGCCGGGTGCTGACCGCGTTCGAGGTCATGTCCCCGGACCGGCGTCACGGCGCGGATCCGGACTGCCTGGAGGAGGCACGTGCCGGGCTGCCCTGGGAAACCGGCGAGTGGGTGCCCCTCATGCTCGCCCTGGCGTCCAGGGTGACCGGACTGCGGATTGAGCCAGAGTGGTTTGACGGCGACTTCGCCGTCATGCCGGTCAGCCCGGTGGACGACGACCCCGCGAGCACGATCTACCCGCCGACCGAGGCGCTGACCTATGACGACGGGCCGCTCGCGTGGGTGCTGCTGCACGCGGACGACGCGACCCGGCGCCGCGTCGCCGGCATCGCGGCGAGGTACGCGGAAAGCGCGGTGGCCCGGCACGGTGCCCCAGAGGGCAGGATTCGCATCCCCGAGAAACCCGTTCGGGCGGGCCTGTGGTTCTGGGCGCAGGCTGCGGCTCGCGAGGCCAGTGGCCCGAGTCCGCTGGCGGCGGCGTTCAGGTCCGTCACCGCGGCATACCTTTGCCTTCAGTCACTCGGCTCGCCGGATGACGGGCTGCGCGCCGAGGTGATGTCCGCGCTGGGGGACCCGGCGCCGCCGACGGGGTCACTCGGCCTTACCGCCATGGCGGGACCCGCGCCGACTGACCGGTACCTGTGGACCAGCGCGCACTGGCTTGCCCCAGTGGGCGCTCTGCGGTTCGTGCGCGGGGCCAGCGTGGATGAGGTCGCGGAGGCCTTCGGCGCGGACACCGGCACTGCCAGGAGCGGAGTCCCGCCGCTGTCACGGGAGGTGGTGATGGCGTTCCGGCAGGAGGGCGACTGGCTGGTCGCCGTCGAAGGGTGCTACCAACCATCGGCTGGCATCATCCGCCGGTCCCAGCCCATGCCGGCCGGCACAACCACGGTCAGCGTGTCCTGGGCAGCGCGCGGCAGGAGCTGGGTCCGCTACCTGACAGGCGACACGCTGGTCGCCGGGCTCGACCCGCAGCGTCCCGGGCAGCAGATGCGGCTCGGCACCGACCCCGCGTTCCTGGACCAGTACACGGCAGGCCTGCAGCTCCCCTTCCCGCCAGCGGGATACGCCGCCGCTCAACTGCCCGTGATGCTCGTGATCGCGGAACGCCTGACCGGGCTGGCCTTCACTCCGGAGTGGCTGGACGAGCCGCACGTGCTCATGAACATCCGGACGTAGCGGCGCACAGCCTTGACCGTGGCGGGCGCCTCGCATAGCCGCCCCACCAACGTCCTGCGGCTGCTGCACGACCGCGCCGATCCCCCGGCCAGCTCCGGGCACGCAAAGTAACCAACAATCAGGACGTTGACACCATGCCGAATGTCAGTGCCGTCGCTTAACATCGCCGTGAAGCCGGAACCGCGCCCGTCCTCTACCTCGGATTCTGGACGCCACCCGCTCCGACTCATCGAACCAGTACTCGGAGTCGATCTCCGGGAGGTCATCAAGCGTGACCTCCTCTACAGGCAGATGAGCAACCAGTCCCATCAAGCGGTCAACGTCCCACGCATCCATCCCGCCTTCGCCAGGCCAGAAGTGGTACTGCTTCCTCATTGTCTCAGTCTGGCGCAGAACATCGACGCAACTGGTTATGCCAGATCCGCCGCTACCGCGACCGATTCGATCGGCATCCCCAGAGCGCCTTCATGTCACGTTGAGTAATCTATCCGATTAAGGCTGGGCGTGTTCCGCCGTCCCGGCACGACAGGGCCTGGGTCGCGCGCCTGCGCCGGGGCCGTGCGGTTATCCCCGTCGAGGGTGACTGTTACTCAGTTGATTACTCGGCTTGGGTTGGACGAGCTGGCCCAACACATGCTCCGGAGGCGCGACCCATTTCACCCTCTGGTGCACGGCTCAGACGGTAGCCCTAGGGGGCCTGGCGTCCGGTCTGGCGAATGCCGTGTTCCTTACGGCGGCAGTAACTGACCGGGCAAGCGAACGCTGCTATGGCCACCGCTATCGCCCAGAGGATGCCGACGATGAAAAGGACTTGCGCCTCATCCTTGGCGATGACGCCACCCGCGCTCGCCGCGACCATCGCGGAAGGCACACCGGTGACGAAGATGCCGATCGCAACACCGGTTAGTAGCGTGCGGCGGCCATTCGATTGTGCTGGTTGCACAGGCTGCTCTCGGGACACAGGCCCGAGGCGGGCGTCGAGACGTGCGGTGATTTCCCGGTCGACTCGCTCCAGGAAGGACTCGATCACCGCGTCGCCGTATTCGGGGCCAAGCTCCTTGTGCACCGCGGCGGCGGCGCGGATCTCCTCTGCAGAAAGCGGCGATGTGCTCATGGGTGAGAGTCCTCCGTACAGCCACGACCAAGGCCCGTGAAGACAAGATACATCTCGGGAACGGAGCTTGCCAGCATTGCGAGATTCGCCGCGCTTCCGGGGCCTCGCCCTCGCCGTCAGACCCGCCGTGTCGGCAGAGGTCAGGCGCGCGTGACCGCAGGACCGTCCGCATCGCACGCCAGCTCGGCGAGGTGGCCGGTCGCCCGCCGTTGCTCGCCCCGCCCAGGTCCGACGCAGGCAAGCGCACCGTGTCGATGCCTTCCCTGATTGTGGCCGACATCGGCTCGCACCTGGACACCTTCACCAAGCCAGAGGCCGCTGGCTGGGCACGGCGGGATCGGGCTGCCGAGTACCTCGCCGGGCAGCTGAGGAGCGCAGACCCGGACTGCGCCGCTCAGCAACGCCGCTTGATCAACTCGGCGGTTAGCAGCGCTCTCCGTTCCGATGTTCCGAGGGCCGCGACTCACACCCGCAAGAGATGACGCCGTTTCCGGTAGCGGCCGACGCGCACGGCCAACCCGGCTCGGTGCTGGCCGTGCCTGATTGGGCAACCGGGCTACTTTCGGCCCTCCTGATGAGTCGAGGTTTGCGGCGCTGGTTCCTTGAGTCATCAATTCACGACGGAGATAAGACATGGGTCTTGTGGGAGATGCGGGGGAACCAGCACCCTGATGCTGCGCGCCGACCGGTGAGCGAGGTTGAACGCTAATTCCTGCACAGGAGCATACGCGAGACCCTGCGGCTTAACTTCTGGTCATCACCATCAACGAAGTCACATGAGGTTGACCGGGCGCACTCTCATGACCCTGACCGGGCGCCCTTATGGGTGCCGCGGACAGGGTTGGTCGGCTTCGGCGTTTCCGCGGAGACGCCTTGTGCAGAATTTCACAAGCCGCTTCCGCGGAAACGCGCTGCCATGCCACCCAGACGCGGCTGCTCATCACCGGGCATGCCGCCGGTCAACCCGGCGCCCGGATGCCCCGTCGGGAAGCTGACGATGAGCACCGGCTGACCGATGCCCGGACGCTCAACGGCCCGAACCCGGGCCGCCCAGGACCGCCTCAAAAGCACCGGGCCAGCCCTCCCACGCGAGCGCGGGCACGCGAAGAAACCGGCATGGCCGCCAAGAGCCACCACGCCATGGCCGGCCCTTCCCCGGCCGATCGCGGAGCCATCTGCGGAGCACGGCACCCCAGCCCTCACACTCTCCCGCCAAGGCCAGATCACCACGTACTGCCCCTGCCGCCGGCCGCGTGGCCCGCGCCGGTGCCAGGACGACCTTGATGATCGTCCCTGCCCGAAGAACGGCCAGCGGCCCAGGTCACGCGGCCTCTACCCGCGCACGGCATCCTCCTCCGACGGCATCCTGCTCCGGGAGCAGGCCGGCCTGAACTCCCGGGCACCGGGCTCCAAACTACGGCACCCAATCCGGCTCACCCCGTTCCCCCGAACCTCGTCAAAGACCCTGGCAGACTCACCCCCAGACCCCCGCCGCACGCTGCGCTTCTCGCACTGGACATCATCCCCATCTGCCGCGGACAGGATCGAGCGCCATGGTCCGGCGCAACTTCTTGGCCATGCCGCGGCCCGGTCAAGCCCGGCCGCGTCGGTGAGTATGGCCCCGCATCGGCGGCAGTTCCCGGATGCAGTGATTGCCGGGCCGACCCGGCAGTACCCGGGAATCAGCACGGCCGGTCCGGCCGGAGGGCTGGCAGGTGGCATCCGCGGCGGCCATGGCAGCCGCCCGGACACCGCCAGAACGCAGGTGGTGCACATCCACCGCTTCCGCGGCGCCGATGGCGGGCCTTCACACGGCTTGCACATGATCTTCACGCTTTCTGCATCGGCCGGGAGTGAGGTCGTCCGGTAAGCCCGCGCGAGCGCAGGCATCTCGCAGCAGCGCGAAACGACTCCTCGGAGGGTAACCATGACGGCTGGCGTTGACCAGGCAAGGCTGGATGAGTTCATGCATCGCATGATCGGCTTCATGACGGGTTCAGCGGTCTGCTACGGAGTCTGGCTGGGGGATGAACTGGGCCTGTACCGGGTGCTCGCCGACTCAGGGCCAGCGCCCGCGGAGGACATCGCTGCCCGGGCCGGCTGCAACCCGCGACTGGTCGCAGACTGGCTCGACGGGCAGGCCGCCAGCGGCCTGATCGACTATGACCCGGCCGCTGGCACCTACCACCTCAGCAGCGAGGCGGCCATGGCCCTGGCTGATGACTCCTCCCCGGCCTTCACCGCCCGGGCCATGAACGCGGTCGGCGCGTTCTACGCCGACATCGACAAGCTGACCGCGGCCTTCCGCGGCAACGGGGCGCTGGCCTGGGCCGACCATCACCCGCGGCTGTTCGACGGCACCGAGTGGCTGTTCCGCACCGGCTACCGCGCCTACCTGCCAGAATGGATAGCCGCGCTGGACGGCGTCCAGCCGAAGCTGACCGCCGGCGCCCGAGTCGCCGACATCGGCTGCGGCCACGGCGCCTCGGTCGTCGTCATGGCAGAAAGCTTCCCCAGCTCCCGGTTCTGGGGCTTCGACTTCCACCCGCCCTCGATAGGCACCGCCCGCAAGCGGGCCGAGGAGGCAGGATTGACCGGCCGATCCACCTTCGAGGTCGCGACAGCGACCGAGTACCCCGGCACCTACGACCTCATCTGCTTCTTCGACTGCCTGCACGACATGGGCAACCCGGTCGGCGCCGCCCGGTACGCCCGCGAGCACCTCGAACCTGGCGGCACCGTCCTGCTCGTCGAGCCGTTCGCGCTGGATGACCACCAGGACAACCTCACCGCCAACCCGATGGCACCGCTGTTCTACCACGCCTCATCCGCGGTCTGCGCGCCAAACTCACTGTCCCAGGAGGTGGGAACCGCACTCGGCGCGCAGGCCGGCGAGGCGCGGCTGCGCCAGGTGTTCGAACAGGCCGGCTACACCCGGTTCCGCCGGGCCGCCGAAACCCCGATCAACATGATCCTCCAAGCCAGCCCCTGACCGCGGGGCCGGATCCGGACCCCGCCGGTTCCGTCAGATGCCACGTCCCGATGACGGCGGGCCGCCCGCTGCGTGCCGGGCTGGACAACGGCCCGAGCCGTGTACGGCCGGGCAGAGAACCAGCGCTGGGACGCCGGGAAGGGCAGATATATCGCTATCTCATCCCGGCTATCGGCTAGCTGGCAACCTTCGTAATCGGCAGGGAGGGGAGCCGCTACGTTACGCACCGTAGTTTTCTCTGCACAACGCTTGACCTGCCGAGTTCCTTATCGCCGAATATCTACTATCGGCGATGCGCCACCGGATTGTTCGAGTGGCGCAGAGCCGGCTGTTCTGAGGCCTGCGCAGCGAACCCAGTATGGGCTTGCTCCGGAACTGACCAATCTGGGGGGACTGCACCAGCAGCTTGTGGATCCAACCAGGTTGCACGGAGGCCAGGATGGGTGGCGTGGCTCCGTTACTGGTTGCTGCTTGGCGTGCCTCCGGGCATACTCGCGGCGGCTCAGCACAGGCTGGTGCGTGGTCTGCTCGGTATTATGGCCCGGTCAGCGATAGGGGCGTATTGATGGCCGTTTTGATCCGCACGAGCGACGTCCCTCCTGCGTACCGTTACGAGGCCTGGCGCAGCATCGTCTGCGACACGCTCGGCCCGCTGGATTTCCGGAGTGATCCGGGGGTGCCGCTGTCAGGCGTGATCGAGGCCGGGCATCTTGGGCCTGTGACTGTTGGCAGGGTGCAGACCTCCACGCCACATAGCGTGCACCGCACGCCCGGCCTGATCCGCCGCGGCAGCGCTGAACTGTACCGGGTTGTGCTGGCCATGTCGGGAAACCCCCGTCTCGGGCAAGACGGCCGGGCGGCGCAGCTGCGGCCTGGCGAGTTCGCGATATACGACTTTGCTCGGCCCTACGAGCTGGCCTACGATTCGGCGGTCCAGTTGGCGGTGTTCGGTTTCCCGCGCGATCTGCTGGCCCTCCCGCCTGATTCAGCCAGACGGCTTACCGCGGTTCCGGTTTCTGCCGATCAGGGCGCCGGCGCTTTGGCGTCGCCGTTGCTTCGCCGGGTGGTCCTGGACATGGAGACATACGGGCCGACCAGTGCGGCCCGGCTGTGCACGGTGCTGATGGACCTGGTGACCGCCGCCGTCGCCGAGCGCGCCGAGCAGGCTGACGCGCTGCAGATCGAGCCGCGGGAGCGAATCTTGCTCTTGCGCGTCCACGCATTCATCGAGCAGCACCTTGGCGAGGCGGATCTGTCGCCCGGTCTCGTCGCGGCGGCGCATCACGTCTCACTGCGTCATCTGCACCGGTTGTTCGAGGCTGAGGATACGACGGTGGCCGCATGGATCCGCCGACGGCGTCTTGAACGCTGCCGCCGGGATCTGGCCGACCCGGCGCTTGGTGCCGCGCCGGTCAGCACCGTGGCGGCCAGGTGGGGCCTCCCGGACCCGGCGCACTTCAGCCGGGTTTTCCGGCGTGCGTACGGGCTGCCGCCTGCCGAGTACCGCCGCAATTACCTCACCCCCGTGGCTTGAGGTCTCACCGCGCTCCCCTACCGCACGGCAGCCAGCCGCGGATAGATCACGCCCGGCGGCCCTGAGCCCGGCACGGATGGTCAACTGGCTGGCACCGGCAGCCAAGACGAGCCTGCTTCTTATTTTGCAGGCTGTAGGCACCTGCACTGCTCCACGTGAGGGCGGCAAAGAGGGAAAGGAAACCGCAGTGCCAACCAAGCTATTCGTCAATCTTCCGGTCAAGGACCTTAAGCGGTCGGAGGCATTCTTCACTGGACTGGGCTTTGAGTTCTTCGGCATGACCGATGACATGGCATCAGTGATCATCAGTGAGCATACGCAGGTCATGCTGCTGGCCGAGCCGACCTTCGCCGCCTACACGACCAAACCCGTCGCCGACGCGACCGCGAGCACGGAGGTGATCCTGGTGCTGGGCGTGGAGCGGACCGATCAGGTGGACGACCTCATCGATAACGCCCTGGCAGGCGGGGCCAGCCCCGCAGGTACCCCCCAACAGGGCCACGGCAGGTACCAGCGCGGGTTCACCGATCTCGATGGTCACCACTGGGAGGCGCTGTGCCTGGTGGAGGAGACCGGCTGATTCCGGCGGCAGCGAACGGAAAGACATGGGTCGACATGATGGGACGCGTGCCATGAGCGGGGCGTCAACGGGCCAGGTCACCTCGGCCGATGGCACCTCGATCGTCTTCGACCGGTCCGGCGCGGGGCCAATGATCATCCTCGTGCACGGCGCGTTCACCGGCAGGGCGCACCCCCTGCTGTCTGACGTAGCGGCTGCCCTGGCACCGTGGTTCACCGTGGTGAACTACGACCGCCGGGGCCGGGGCGACAGCGGCGACACCCAGCCCTACGCCGTCGAGCGCGAACTTGAGGACCTGACCGCTCTCCTCAAGCTAGCCGACGGATCGGCCATGGTGTTCGGCGGTTCCTCGGGCGCTGCCCTAGCACTGCAGGCCGCGCCGTGGAATCAGGCCATCTCGAAGCTGGCGGTATGGGAGCCGCCCTATCACGTCGACGACAGCGCACCCAGACTGCCGCACGATTTCGCGGCGCGGCTGGAAGCCCTGGTCGGGGAAGGCCGCCGCGGGACCGCAGTCGAACTGTTCATGATGGAAGCCGCCGAGGCCACCAAAGAGGCGGTCGCCGCGATGCGGGTTCAGCCGTCTTGGCCACAAGCCGAGGCTGTCGCGCACACCCTAGCCTACGAGGCTGCCGTGATGGGACCAGGGAACGCGCTACCCGCCGACCGGCTGGCCGCCATTACCCAGCCCACGCTCGTGCTCACAGGGGGGAACAGCCCGGCATGGATCACCAACGCGGGCAAGGCAGCCGCCGGAACCATCCTGGCCGCGGCCCACCGCGTCCTTGAGGGCCAGACACACAACGTGTCCCCTAAAGCACTCGCTCCGGAACTGCTGGAATTCTTCACTAGCTAAAACAACAGCACGTGATTACTTAACTTTCGTAACTATGCCGCTGCGTTCTCCCAGGCCAGGCGAATGGCGTGGATTTCTTCGGGTGTTGGCTGGTCGGGGCAGCAAACAGCGGGCCGAACGAGACAAGCAGCATCATCAGCGCGGCGGGACCCTGTGGCGTGGCATCCGGGAGCAGCTCCAGGGCCAGCCGATCGCCGCGAATCCCCGGCGGTGCCGCGTCAAGGCAGGCACTGCTCCGGGCCGGCATAGGACGCGCGGACCGCGCAAGCCATCCCGCAACTGCCTGGGTTCGCCGTCCTTGGACCGCACCACAACCGCCCGCACAGCGCTGGCTGTCGTGTTACCAGTGGCGGGTAAGGCTGGTTCGCGCCGCGGGCACGCGTCCGGCGCCTAGGCGGCGAGCATGCCGCCGCGTCCTCCGGACTCGAGTGCAGCGACAGCTGGGCCAGCTGCCGCGCAGCGCTCTCGACCGGCTGCAGGACGATGCTCTGCCCCTCCTGCTGTCCTCATACCGTTGTCCTGCTGGCTTCGGCTTCAGCCTCGGCCTCCAGCCAGGGAAACAATGCCGACAGCCCCGCGGTGGCGCGACCGCCTGCGGTTTCTCGTGTGGCTGGGCGATGATGGCCGAGTGCAGAACGCAGGGGATGAGGGCGTTCGATTGCGGCGGCCGGGTCATGAGCGCGCACGGCCAGACGCGCCAGCCCGAGAACCTGCGCCGTTGTCTCGCCGGGCGGGAGCGTGCCGGATGAGGATCGTGATCCGGTTGCTGTTCTGCGTGGTCATCGCCAGCGCTGCGGTCACCGTGTGAACGCGTCGCCTTGGTCTTTGTCCTCGGGCCCCAGCTGACCGCGGCGTGCCTGTGGATCGCCGCGGGCGGCAGCTTGTGCGCGGTCATCACCTTGGCCCTAGCCAGTGAGCCGGTTCGGGGTCTTTGCAGCCGCGGATATGGCCAGGTGGTCCGCATACAGCGACCTCCTCCTGCTTCTGCTTTGCTGGCGACTCCAGGCGCAGAGTGAGGCGTCTTGCTCCTGCCGGCCGCTTGCCCCTTGCGGGACGGTCCCGGGACGCCGCCGCGACGGTTCAGGTGAGCCCGTGCTGGTAGGCGTAGGTGACGGCTTGGGCTCGGTCGCGGACGCCGGTCTTGGCGAAGAGATGATTGATGTGGCTTTTTACTGTGGTCTCGCTGACTACCAGCCGCCCGGCGATCTCTGTGTTGGACAGTCCTTGGGCGATCAGTGCGAGCACTTCGGCTTCTCGCTGCGTGAGCCCGGCGGGCAGTGGCGGTGTGGCCGCGGTGGATGAGCCCGTCGCGATGGCGTTGACCAGGTGCTGCTGGACCGCGGGGTCGATGGCGGCCTGGCCGCTGGTGACCCGCTGGAGCGCTTCGCGGATTTCGCCGGCGCTGGCGTCTTTGGTGAGGTATCCGCGGGCGCCGGCGCGCAGCGCCTCGATGACGGAGCGGTCATCGGTGTAGGTGGTGAGCACGAGCACTTTGATGCTGGCGTCGTGGTCACGGAGACGGCGGGTGGCCTCGGCGCCGTCGCAGTGAGGCATCCGGAGGTCCATCAGCACGACATCTGGCCGCAGCCGGATCGCCAGCGCGACCGCCTCGTCGCCGTCGGCTGCCGTGCCGACCACCTCCACCCCGGCGAGCAACCCGAGCAGGGTGCCAAGACCCTCGCGGACCACGCGCTGGTCGTCGGCCACCAGGACGCGGATGGCCGGGTTCATGCCGGCACCCACAGCTCGACCAGGAACCCGCCGCCGGTGGGCTTCGCGGTGAGCGTGCCGCCGAGCAGTTCGGCTCGTTCCCTCATGCCGGTGAGCCCGTAGCCGGTCCCGTCGGCGGAAGCCGGGCGGTCGCGGCAGCAGCCGAAGTCTTCGATGGTCAGCCTGGTGCCGGACGGCTCATATGCCAAGCGGATCTCGACCCGGCCCGCGTGGGCGTGCTTGCGGATATTGGTCAGGGCCTCCTGTGTGACCCGGTAAAAGGTCAGCCGGCCGTCGGTCCCCAGGTCCCGCTTGCTGCCGCCGGTCACGGCTACTTCGCAGGGCACGCCGGTGCCGGCTTCGAATTCGGCGGCCAGGTCGGCCAGCCGCTCGGGGCCGGGCAGCGCGTCATCGCGGAGCATGCCGATGGCGCGCCGCGCCTCTTCTAGCCCGGTCTTGGCCAGCCGGTGGGCCCGGCCGATCGCTTCCCCGGTTTGTGAGTCCGCGCCGCCCTGTGCGGCGAGCAGCCTGGCGCCCTCCAGGTTCAGCACCAGGCCGGACAGCGAGTGGGCGAGCACGTCGTGCATCTCGCGGGCGAGGCGCTGGCGTTCGGCCAGCGCGGCGGCCTGGGCTTGCGCGGCCCGGGTCTGCTCCAGCTCGGCGAGCAGCAGTTCTGCCCGCTGGTTGCTCTCCCGCAGCCGCCGGGCGAACAGCGACAGCAGGAAGAACGCCATGATCCCGAAATCATTCAAGACGATGCCCGCGATGGGTGCGCGTCCGTTGGCCAGCCATGCCATCGAGACCGCGGCAGCGGCCACGCCCGCTACCAGCGCGCTGAGACGAACCGGCAGTACCAGGGCCGCCAGGCAGACGGCGGGAAACACCCCGAGGAACGCCGCGCCGTTGCCCTGCAAGCCGGTCAGCACCGCCGCGCTGAGCACGGCAATGACCAGCACCGCCAGCTGCACTCCCGACCCGGCCTGAGTCAGCCACATCGCGGCGATGGTGGCACCGCAGAACACGATGAGACCCACGGCGACACCAAGCGCCTCGCCCTGGCCGCCCGGAGCTGGCCGGCCCTGGAACGAGGTGATCACCACGAACGCGATCGCGGCAGCCGCGAGCACGCGGATCGAAAGGTAGGCCGCCTGTTCGCGGCCCCGCGCCCGCTCCAGCTCGGACACCCCGGCCGCAGTGGCGGCTTTGGTGCTCACTCCTCAACCGTACGGCGGGATCTCGCCGCCGTCTCGTGCCGGTGGGTGGATTCGCGGCCAGCGGGGCCTCTTCCCACGGGTGAAGGCCCCTCCACCCACGGTTCAGGTTCTGGCGGCGGACAAGTTCCACCGCCGCGCCGAAGACGGCACAGCCGTCCCGCAGCAGGCTTGCTGGCAAGACCCACCCAGCCTGGGGAGCGAGATGGACAGCACCGGCCAGGAACGCGGCCTTGACCAGCCAGGCACCGCTTCCGCCCAGGCGGAGCCAGTGATCAGCGTCCGCGGCCTGGTGAAACGCTACGGCAGCCAGGAGGCTGTCGCCGGCATCGATCTCGACGTGCGGCACGGGGAGATCTTCGCCTTCCTCGGCCCCAACGGCGCCGGCAAGACCACCACGGTAGAGATACTCGAAGGCTTCCGGCAGCGCACCGGTGGCGAGATCTCGGTCCTGGGCCGCGACCCGGCCACCGCGCGCGGAGCGTGGCGTGAGCGAGTGGGCGTTGTCCTGCAGGAGTCAGAGCCCGAGCCCGGCTTGTCGGTACGTGAGTGCCTGGCCCTGTATGCCGGGTTCTACCGCGCGCCGAGGGACATCGACGAGACCATCGCCCTGGTCGGCCTCACCGGTAAGGCAAGCACGCTCGCCACCCGGCTGTCCGGCGGCCAGCGGCGGCGGCTCGATTTCGCGCTCGCGCTGATCGGTGACCCCGAGCTCATCTTCCTGGACGAGCCGACCACCGGTTTCGACCCGTCCGCCCGCCGGGCAGCCTGGGAGGTCGTCGCCGGGCTGCGGCAACTCGGCAAGACGATCTTCCTCACCACCCATTTCATGGATGAGGCAGAGTACCTGGCCGATCGGATCGCGGTGCTGTCCGCCGGGCGCGTCGTGGCCCGCGGCACCCCGCGGACGCTGGGCGGGCGCGACCACATGGCCACCGCCATCAGCTTCACGCTCCCGGATGGCCTGGCGGCACGTGACCTGCCTGAAGGACTGCGCCCACTGGTCGGGCCCGGGCCGGAAGGATCGACGGTGCTGCACACCGAAAGCCCGCTCGTCCACCTCCAGATGCTCGGCAACTGGGCGCTCGGCCGCGGCTTCGACCTTCCCGACCTGGGCGTCCGCCGCCCGACCCTGGAAGATGTCTACCTCTCCCTCACCGGCTCCATCAGCGCGAAGGACCAGCGATGATCCGCATGGCACTGCACCAGTCCAGCTACGACCTGCGCGCCTTTGCCCGCAACCGCCAGTCCCAGTTCTTCACCCTCGCCCTGCCGATCCTGTTCCTGGTGATCTTCGCCTCGGTGTTCGGCAGCGGGACCGTCCCGGTCGCTGGCGGGCGGATCAGCACCTCGGTGTCCTACGTGCCCGGCATCATCGCGCTGGGGGTGATCGCAGCGTGCTTCGGCAACCTGGTGGCCTCGGTGACCGCACAGCGCGAACGCGGCGTGCTGAAACGGCGTCGCGCCACACCGGTCCCGGCGGCTGCTGTCATCGCCGGCCGGGTGCTCACGGCCATCGTCATCGCGGTCGTCATGTCCGCGGTGCTGCTGGGCATCGGCTGGGCCGCCTACGGCGCCCACGTCCCCGGCCGCACCGCCCTCGCGCTCGTGGTCACCGTGGTGATCGGAGCGGCCTCCTTCTGCTGCATGGGTTACGCGCTCACCTCGCTGATCCACGACGAGGACACGGCACTGCCCACCACCCAGGCGCTGCTGCTGCCGCTGTATTTCATCTCCGGGGTGTTCGTCGCGGTCTCGATCCTGCCGCACTGGCTGGCCGACGCGGGAGCGATCTTCCCGGTCCGGCACCTGGCCAACGCGCTGCTCACCGCCTACAACCCGCACACCACCGGGCTCGGGTTCGCCGGCCTGGATCTGCTGATCGTGGCCGCATGGGGAGCCGCGGGCCTTCTCATCGCTCTGCGCACGTTCAGCTGGCTGCCGCTCGGCCGCTAACCCGGCGGGCCGTCCCTACGGGATCACAGGAGGAAGACCATGGCCACCGAAGTCCAAACCCAAACCGGGCAGTGTGCGATCCACGGAACAGTCCAGGCCACACGCGAAATCCCGAAGATGGGATTCCCGTTCATCGTCTACGCTTTCCTGCGGTCCAGGGCCAAGCGCAAGCCGTTTCTCTGCCCGGAATGCGGAGAGGCGGTCGAGGCCGACTGAGCCGTACACAGCCAACCTGGGAGCACCAATACGCGTCCGATCCGGCACAACTGCCAGCCCACAGTGACACAGGCGGCATGACCACCCTGTAAGGCTGTGAGCGGCCGTCCATAATGTTCCGCTATGCGCGAGCGACGGCCCAGTCCGAGGAGCCCCGAATGCACGCCAGATCGGCGGATCCGGATCGTGAGCGCCAACCAGCGCTGAAGACGGAGCGTACGGAGAAGTGTCTCGTCGCAGCGCCGCGCTGAGACGCTCAGGACCGGCTAGTCGCTGGCGCGGCTGCAGGTGCGATCTTGAGGGACAGGAAGTCAGGGACGCCGAGCACCCGCAATACCTGCCGTTCCAGGGGACGGATGTCGCGCCGCGCCTCGTCGTGAAACAGGCGCGGTGAGACCAGCCGGATGGCGCGTCCGCGCGTCCGCAGCTCGCAGCCGCCCGCGGCCAGGACGTTCTTTACCCAGTCGGTATCCGGACCGTAGGTCAGGGCGAGGACATAGCCATCGTCTGTGGCGAACACATTGACCGGCGTCTGATACAGGCGGCCGGAGCGCCGGCCGCGGTGGACTACGACACCGAAGCCGGGCGTCCAGGGGGCGATGTGCCGGGTGACCCGGTTCAGCCCGGCCTTGTTCCACTGCCTTACCATCCGGGGAATCGGCATGCCGCCTCCTTCATTGCTGCCATCGCGCTGCGGGGCCCGCAGTTACGCGGCGCAGCGCCGAGCATCCAGATCTGCGCGCCTCGCCGGCTGCGCCGCCACGCCCCTGTCGCCGCCCAGAACGGCTCGATGCGCTGCCCTCGTACGAATCCAGCCAGCGTTCAGCGAGCCGAACGGCTCGCGCTGGCCGGGTTCCTGGCCGGATACCGCGGCCTGACTCGCGAGGCGTACGCACTGGACCTGCGCCAGTTCACCCCCTGGTGCCGAGCCCACTCCCTGGACCTGTTCGCCGTGCGCCCCGCCGGCATCGAAGGCTTCGCCAGGGAACTCGAAGCCAGGGGCGCGCCCGCGCCACGTTCACCCGGTGACTGTGCACGATCGCCGGGTTTTACAAGTACGCGGCGGGTGGATGGTCCGCCGCGTCGCCCGCCGCGCCGGGATCACCAAGACCGTCACGCCCCACACGCTCAGGCATGCGTTCATCACCGCCGCACTCGATGCCGGGGTCCCGCTGCGCGACTTGCAAGAGGCCGCCTCGCACGCTGATCCGAGAACCACGATGCGATACGACCGGGCCCGGGGCAGCCTGGACCGGCACGCCACGTATATCGTCGCCGCGTATATTGCGGGTGCCGCCAGGTAGCCCCGCACCGGCCGCGAGCTCCGCCTGGCGACGATGGCGGCCAGGCGGAGCTGGCGCGCCGTGCGATACCGGCAGCCGAAGCCGGTTGCCGCGGCGGTCACTGACCGTAACCTGAATGTGAACGCGAACCGTCGTTCTGTATCCAGGGGGGCAGGTCGCATCGGTCGAGGTCAAGGCGAGCAGAATTGAGTGTCTGGTGTGCGGCTGTCGCTGGACCAATATCCTTGGTGCGGATTAGAGGAAGGAAGATCTCACCGGCCGGGGTTGAGCCGGCCGGGGTCGATTTCGCCCGGAAAGGCGGCGGGATCCCAGGATGCCGCGCATGGGGCTGGGCGGGCGGCGATCGCCGTCGCGGGACAGCTGGGATCAGTACGGCCTGGCCGGAGTTGCCCGCGATCAGGTGGCTCAGGACGCCGGCGACCCGGCCGGCGCGCATGGACACGTGCCGCAGCGGATCGAGGGCCTCACCGCGCCGGGCCTAGGTGCCGGGCACTTGCAGGGAGGCCGAGTCAGTGCGGTGGCGGGTGGCCGCGGCCACCAGCTTGGCCGGTCCGGCGGCCGCCGCCGCTGGGCAGGCGGCTGCTGGAGCGTCCGGGTCGGCACCAGGCGCGCCGGGAGAAGGTGATGGAGCGGGGCGAGAGCCTGTATGCCCGATGGGGCGCACTGGCCGTGTTCGTCACCCGGCGATCGTCTCGGGCACGGCGAAGATGCCGCCGCACCGGTTCGCCGTGTGGAACCTGCTGGACTCGCTCACGTGGACGGTATCGGTGGCAGCCAGCACCTACGGTGCGGGCAGGCTCGCCACCGGCCATCACACCGCGCACGACATTGCCATCTTGGTCATCGGGCTCGGCGCCGGAGCGCTGGTAACCGTCACCGCCGTGCGGCGTCACCGAAGGCGCACGGCCCGGCGAGCAGCACCGCTGCGCGGCGCCGGGTCTGCACCAATCGCCTGCGCGGGCCGGTCGCCTCGGGCGGCCCGCACCTATACCGGAGCCCCGAGGGTGTGGCGTCGATCTGGACCCGCCAGCCACAGGCCGTGTCGTGGCTCGATGCCGCCGCGCTGCCCAGCTCGGCCGAGGCGGCCGCCGACGTGCTGCGGCAGCTGGACGTCGCCAGCGGTGAGAGGCTGCTGCCGTTCGGCGGCGGCGGATCGGTCGGGCATCATCGCCACCCAGCTCGCGGTCGCCGCCGGGATCAGGGTGATCAGCGCGGTCGGCGAGTACGACGAGGCGCTGGCCAGCGAGCTGGGTGCCACCCCGGTGCGGTACGGTCCGGGTGTGGCCGGCCGGGTCCGCGCGCTGGGCCCGGTGGACGCCGTGTTCGACGCGGCCGGCACTGGCGTCCTGGCCGACGCCGTCGCCTTGGCCGGCGGACCGGAGCGGGTCATCACCTTGTCCGACCCGGCCGCCGCTGACTTCGGCGTCACGCTGTCCGAGCCCACGCCCGGCCGTGCTCCCGGCGCCCTGGATGAGACGATCGCCCTGCTGGCCGATGGCCGGCTCCGGCTGCGCGCGCACCAGCCCATGCCCATGCAGCGGGCCGCCGAGGCCCACCGCCAGCTGGAAAACGGCACCGTCCACGAGCGCATCATCCTCACCCTGCCCTAGCGCGGGCGGCACCGCGGCGGCCAAGCCGTCCGTGACATGCCGCCCAGACCTTCACGGAGTCCCGGCTGGTGACACCAGATATGCGGGCCAAGCCTGGCGAGCCGGCTGAGAGCTCCGGGCCGCGCGAACTGCTCCGCTACCGCTCCGCGCAGGGCCGGTGGGTGGTCGCGGCGATGATCGTGGGGTCGCCGGGATCGACTCCACGGTGGTCGCCGTCGCGCTGCCCGCGATCGGACGGAACCTGCACGCCGGCTTCCAGGCCCTGCAATGGACCGTCACGGGCTACACGCTGACCCTGGCCTCGCTGATCCTGCCAGCCGGCTCGCTCAGCGACCGCTGGGGACGGCGGCGGGTGTTCCTGGCCGGCCTCAGCTGTTCACCCTGGCCTCGGTGCTGCGCTCGGCGTGCCGTCACCCCGAACGGGCAACCGGCCACGGTGACCACGGCGCAGCGTACGCTCAAGTACGCGGGTTCACAGGAGGGAGACGCCGTGGTCAGACCGGTGCGAGTGGTAGGCCTGGGCGGTTCGCTGCGAGCTGCCTCCACCAGCCTCACCGCGCTAAAGGCGGCGTTGGAGGGGGCAACCGCGGCCGGGGCCGAGGTTCAGCTGATCTCGGTCCGTGACCTGGGTCTGCCGCTGTACACCGCCGAACACGCGCCCCCCGCAGGCGCGCACGAATTCGCCGACGCTGTGTACCGGTGTGATGCGATGATCTGGTCCAGCCCGACCTACCACGGCTCGGTCAGCGGCTCATTCAAAAATGCCCTCGACTGGCTGATCCTACTCGCGGAGCGTGATCCACCCTATCTGTCGAACAAGCCGGTCGGGCTGGTTTCCACGGCTGGCGGGGTGCAGGGGCTGCAGGCGGTCAACTCGATGGACTTCATAGCCCGCGCACTGCGCGGCTGGAGCGTTCCGCTGGTGCTGCCCGTGCCCCAGGCGTGGAGATCGTTTGACCCGGACGGGCATCTCGCCGACGAGGCCATCGCCCGGCAACTGCGCGCCCTCGGCACCGAGGTCGTGCGTGCAGCCCGCCAGTTCCAGGCCGAAGGCACCTGCGATTACGCCGACGACAGGCAGTTCGCCCGTTACGACCATGCCGTCCAGCCCGAGGCCGGCAATCCAGCTTCATAGCCGGGCAGTCGCGACATAACGCGTCGAGCACCAGCGCCAGCTTCCAGCTCGGGTGCGGTCTGGCGAGCATGGCCACGGTGTCCCTCGCGTCCTCGAAGGCGAAGGTGCGGGCAGCACCCCGTCAGATCGCCAGCCGCTGCCAGCTCCACGATCTGCGCCCCGGCCAGGGCGCAAGACGGGCCACTTGCCGGATTGCTGGCGCGACCGCGACGGATCCGTCCTTTCGGCGAGGCGCCGCCGGTCTGCGGTGCTAACGGCGGGTCAAGGCCTGGGCCCGGAGCGCTTGGGTGCGCCGGCGCAGCAGGTCAAGCGCCGCGCTATAAGCAGCGCGGGGAGCAAGAGCCACAGGATGCCCCACCGGGCGTGGGCGGTGCCGGCCGACATGGCGACGGCGCTTGCGATGCCCGCCAGCACGAGGATCGGGACCAGCGCGGTGCGCCCGAGGGGCCGCTGCGGCGGGGCACCGGTGGTCGCGGTCATGGGGACGCGGGGTCCGGCTGGGCCGGTGGGCAGGTCCTGCAGGAGGTCCCTCAGCTCGCCCCAGGTCCGGGCGGCCAGGGCTCGTCCGGTTCGGTCTTCGAACTCGTCGGCCGTCAGCCGTCCCGCCTGGAAGTGCTCGCCCAGGTCCGACAGGACCGCGTCGCGGTCGGCATCGGAAGCTTTCATCTGCGCGGAGGGGTCGTTCGCTGGCGTGGCGTTCATGTCTCTACTGTGCTAGGCGGCGGGACGCCGGCGCCAATGCCGGATGCCACCGGCTCGAGGTGACATCTGTCATGGCTCCAGGAGCAGCGCGAGCAGGCACGCTTGTCGTCACCGGCGGATGCAAGCAATGCGGTTACACGCGCGACTGCCACCAGTTGGTTGATCACGCTCTGTGATCAGCTTCGAGCCGAGGACCCGAACTGCGCTCCTGGTGGCCGCTGCCCAGCGACCTGCGCTTGGTGTCCCGGACATCCCTCACCGCTGCACGAGGATGTTCGCTGAACCTGGCTGCGAGCGGCACACGGGGTCACCGACGGCGCGCCGGGCTCTTCGTGCGCGGGTCCGGCGAAGACCGCGTACCTCCGGTGAACTGCGGCGCTTTCCTGGCGCCCATGCGCAGGGACCGAGCAGGTGCCCGCGGCCTCCCCGGTAGATTCAGGTAATGAAGAAGGTCCTCGAGCTCCTGGTCTGTTTCCTCCATCCCGTCGCGGTGATCCTCATATGGATTGACTTGGCGACCCGCCGTGATATCGGGGGCGGTGCGAAGCTGGCATGGGCCCTGTTCAGCCTTATCCCGCTCGTGCCGTTCCTCTACGTGCTGACGGGTGGCGACCTGTGGTGAGGTCCGCGCGCAGCGCTGGTGATGCGTTGCCAGGTGGGCACGAGAACTGATCTGGACGCGCTGGAGACGCTGTAGCCGCTTCGGCGATATCGCCGCTTGCAGCCCGGCGGTCACATGCGCGGAGCGCGGTAAGAAGCCGGCCGGTTCGTGGGATGCAGTCCGGCGTGCCCGCGGATACTGACGGCATGCCTGTCCGGCTCTATCACATCGTCGTGGACGCTCACGACCTGCCTGGGCTGGCCCGGTTCTGGGTGCAGGCGCTCGGGTGGAAGGTTCTGTCCGGGCGTGAGCGCGAGATCGTCATCGGGACGGATGAGAACGCGACCGTCGGCATGTGCTTCATGCCGGCAACCGATCCGAAGACGGCAAAGCACCGCGTGCACCTCGACCTGACCGGCAGCGCGCAGGCGGCCTTGGCGCACCGGCGGTCGGCGAGCTCCAGCTCCCGTAGGTTTGCCGTCAGTCCTGGCCGTCAAGATGTGGGTGCCGCCCGGAGTGACCGTTCAGATCGGCTTGGGCCACCCGGCCGCGGAACGAGGGAGGCCCGATCGCTGGCTGGAATGGGAATGCCGGGTCTGGAGCCGGGTACGGAAGGCTCATCGCCTGGGAAGGAGAGCCGATGGCCAAGTCCAGCGACGCCGCCGAGGTGCGGCGTGCTCATCGGAGCGAGCTCAGTCCGTTGCGGTTCCTGGAGCGCAGCGTGCTGGTGTATCCCGGCAAAGTGGCCGTGGTGCACGAGGACCGCCGCTACACCTACCGGGAGTTCGGGGAACGAGTGAACCGGCTCGCCTCGGCGCTGCGGGCAGCGGGCCTGCGGAAGGGTGACCGGGTAGCGTTCATCTGCCCCAACATCCCGGCGCTGCTGGAAGCGCACTACGGGGTGCCGGCCGCCGGCGGCGTGCTAGTGGCGCTGAATTACCGGCTGAACGCTCGTGACATCGGCTTCATCCTGCAGCATTCGGGTGCCCGGTTCCTGTTCGCCGACCATGAGTTCGAGCATCTCGCCGAAGGCGCACGAGTCGAGCGGGCCGTGCGCATCGACGACACCGGCGCCCCCGAGGACCCTTACGAGGCATTCCTCGCCGACGGCTCGGCGGAGCCCGTGACGAGCGAGCTCGGCGACGAGGACGAGCCCATCTCCATTAATTACACCTCAGGGACGACCGGGACGCCCAAGGGCGCCGTCTACCACTACCGCGGCGCGTATCTCAACGCGCTGGGCGAGGTGATCGAGACGCGCCTGACCCCTGAGAGCGTGTACTTGTGGACCCTGCCCATGTTCCACTGCAACGGCTGGTGCTTTACCTGGGCGGTCACCGCGGTCGGAGGCCGTCACATTTGCCTGCGCAAGGTGGAGCCCGGGCGCGTCTGGGAGCTGATCGACAGCGAGGGCGTGACCCATTACAACGGCGCCCCTACGGTCCAGGCGTCGATCCTCGACCACAAGAGCGCCCGCAAACTCGATCACGAGATCATCACGACGGTATCAGGCTCGCCGCCGACCCCCCAGCTGTTCGCCCGTCTGACCGACATGGGGATGCGGCCAATCCACGTCTACGGGGCCACCGAGCTGTACGGTCCCTACATGATCTGCGAGCGCCAGGAGCGCTGGGCGGAACTTCCGATCGAGGAGCAGGCCCGGCTGCTGGGACGCCAGGGCGTGCATTACCTGATCGCTGATCCGGTGCGGGTCATCGACGACCAGGGCCGCGAGGTGCCGCCGGACGGCGAGTCACTCGGCGAAGTCCTGATGCGCGGCAACAACGTGATGACCGGCTATTTCGAAGATCCCGAGCAGACCAGGGAGACGCTCGCGGACGGCTGGTACCACTCGGGCGATGTCGCGGTCCGCCATCCCGACGGCTACATCGAACTGCGTGACCGCAAGAAGGACATTATCGTCTCCGGCGGCGAGAACATCTCCACCATCGAGGTCGAGACGGCGATCGGCAGGCACCCGGCCGTCGCTGCCGTAGCCGTCGTGTCCACGCCCGATGAGAAATGGGGCGAGCGGCCCAAGGCCTTCGTCGAGCTCAAAGAGGGCGAGCACGCTTCCGCCGAAGACATCCTCGCCTTCGCTAAAGAGCACCTCTCCGGCTACATGCGGCCGGCCACAGTCGAGATCACCGAACTGGCTAAGACAGCCACAGGAAAGATCCAGAAGACGGAACTGCGCAATAAGGAATGGGCCGACCACGACCGCAGAATCGGCTAACCCCAGAAGATCTCGGTGGTTACGTCGCGTCGCGTGCCAGAGGCCATGTGGGCGGCCAGGATGTGGTCCGGGTTGCCCGCACCCGACCGGCCCAACGGTGTCTGTGGTTGTGCGTGCGAGCGGTTGTGCGTCCCTGTTGCTGTACTTTTCTGCTGTACAGAGCGGACTACCGTTCAAGCGGGTCGGCGGCTGGACCAGCGATCGGCGATCCGGGGCGCGACGGCCAGCAGCAGCCAGCAATATTTGGCGGCGCCGGTGTTCACCCAGGAAATGCCGATCGACAAGACGATGACGAAGACGCTGGCCGTCACCCGCAACTGTGCAGCCTGCGTTTGCCATGGGGATTCGACGGTCAGCAGATCCTTGCGGCGAGCGTAGGTAAGTGTCAGGTGGGTCGCCAGCATGGCCGCCAGCAGGTTAACCGCGAAGATGTCGACGGCGAGCGGATTGGCGGGGAACTTGCCTAGGAGGTCGCTGGTGAAAGGCATAATGGTGATGGTGAACAGGAACGCGAAGTTCCACCAGGCCAGGCCCTCTTGCTGCCCGGTGATCCGGCGGAAGACCCGGTGGTGGACCAGCCAGAACTGGGCAATGACATAGAAGGAAATCACGTAGCTGATCAGCTGGTCAGCGCCCTTGCCAAGCTGGGTGGCGAGCTCGGAGGCCGAGGTGCTCGCGAGCCTTGTCGGCTCCGGCACGTTAAGTTGCAGGACAAGCAGGGTGATAGCGATTGCCACCACGCCATCGGACAAGGCGAGGAGGCGCTCCACGCCAGGCAGGTCATCGCGGGGATCAGTGGGGGCCGGATCAGCGGACATAGGCACCTAGCCTCCCAACTCAACGGCAGCCGATCAATGACCCCCGCCAAGACCTGCCGTGTCACATGTTGAAGACCTGCCCTGTGGCCAGCGATGCCTGCGACTGTCGTCACAATCGGACTACCTCCGCAAGGGCGCAGTACGGACTAGGAGCTCACGGCTGCGAAGGCCGTAAGCTGGCGGTGTGCTCAGCTGTGAAGATCAGGAGCGGACTTGACGCTCGGTCCACGCCTGGTGCGCATGACTCTGACCAGGGGTCTTGATGAGCGTCCCGACCGCGACTCGAACGCGGGACCTACTGCCTAGGTTCCCGCGGACTGAGCGCTATTCAAGGAACCCGCGCAGTAGCGACCCGGTAGCTGACAGGTGTTCGGCCGCAGCCCGGCGCGCGCCCTCGGCGTCGCCGGCGAGGATCGCCGCGACGATCTCGGTGTGTTGCTCTTTGGAGTGCTCGATATTGCGGGCCAGGAGCGGGATCACGTCTAGGAGTTCGTTGAGGCGGCCCCTCACCTCGGCCACCGCCGAGGTGAGGGAGGGGGAGCCGACGGCCTCGGCGATGGCCAGGTGCAGGCGGGAGTCGTAGCGGCGATAGTCCTCGAGGCCGGCGTGAGCGTCCTCCTTCAGACGCTGTTCCAGGTGGTTCCGGTCCTGGTCGGTCAGGGTGCGCAGGGCTGCCGTCTCGGCCGCGCCAACCTCCAGCACGTAGCGCATGGTGAGCGCGTCCTCGAGCGCGCTGCCCATCTCCTGGGCAATCTGCTTCAGGTTCCGGCGGCTCGGGCGCGGGAGGGTGCGGGTGACGAAGGTTCCACCGTAGCGGCCACGGCGGGATTCGACGTAGCCTGCCTGCTGCAACGCCCGGATCGCCTCGCGGACCGTCACCCGGCTGATGTTGAAGCGGGCGGCCATCTCCCGTTCGGCGGGCAGCCGCTCGCCAGGCCCCACGATGCCGAGGCGGATCGTCTGGAGCAGCCGCTCCATCGTCTCCTCGAAGGCGTTGCTGGCACGGACCGGGCGGAACAACGCGTCGTCGACGGCTCCCGCCCGAGCAGATGGCTCCGGTACCTGGCGACCGACGGCCACGCTGTCCTCCTTGGGCCATCCGTGAGCGAGCGCGCCCGCGTGGACGCTCCCGTTGCCTAATGGTCTGACTTCAAGAGATTACTGCCTTCAGGGGGAGGGAGAATACATCGCCAGGCCAGCCCCGGTGCGGTCAGCATTCGGTGACGTTCAAGGCGAGTCCGCCGCGGGCGGTCTCCTTGTACTTCACCGACATGTCGCAACCGGTCTCTTTCATGGTCTTGATGACCTCGTCCAGGGAGACGTGGTGCCTGCCGTCGCCGCGCAGCGCCATCGGCGCGGCGGTGACCGCCTTGACCGCGGCCATGCTGTTGCGCTCGATGCACGGGATCTGTACCGGCCCGCCCACCGGGTCGCAAGGATCACACCTCCCCGCGGCCCGCCCAGGGTCTTGGGCGTGGTGGTGGTCACCACGTGCGCGTGCGGCACCGGGCTGGGATGCAGTCGCGTGGCGACCAGCCCGGCGAAGTGCGCCATGTCCACCAGGAAGTACGCCCCAACCTCGTCGGCGATCCGGCGGAACGCGGCGAAGTCCAGCTGCCGGGGTACGCCGACCAGCCGACGATGACCAGCTTCGGGCGGTGCTCCTTGGCCAGCGACTCCACCGCCGCCATGTCGACCAGATGGTCGCTGTCCCGCACGTGGTACGCGATCGCTCGGTAGAGCTTGCCGGAGAAGTTGATCCGCATCCTGTTTGGCGGATAGTGGGCCGCGAGAAGTCCACGGGCTGGGCAAGGAGGCGTTCGCCCCGGACGGACGTCGCCCTGCTTCAGGCGGCCGCGGCGGATCTGGTCGGCGATCTGTCGCTGAACTACGGAGGAAACGCTGCGGCTCGGAGGGGGCTCGAACGGCTTGATACCTGAAGCCGCGACACCACCTCATCCCACAGGCAGCCGCGGCCCTGGGATCCGTTGCTGCAATGCTGGCCGGTCATCGGAAGGGCCGGGGCGGGCTGGATTTTCGGATTCCGGCCCGCCCCGCCAGCAGGTATCAGACGAGCGACTTTTCCAGTTCGACGGACGCCTCGGTCTCCACTTGCTCCACGGCCGCACTGACGCGCTGGTGGGGCAGGGTGCTGTGCACGGCCCAGTAGTAGATCACCAGGCTGAACGCGGCAATGGCGGCGAGGTCCCACCAGTTCGGGAGGTGGTTGGTGGCCAGCAGGGTCACGCCGAACACCGTGGGGGGCGAGCCGTTGTAGCGGCCCAGCCAGGACAGCAGGAGCAGGCCGGCCAGCCAGGGCAGCACCCACGCCGCCGCCCGCGGGTCGATGACCGTCCGGCGGGCCGCCGGCAGCCTGACCTGGTAGATGACGAACGCGATGAAGCCGAGGACGATCAGCACCTCCAGCCACAAGACGGTGCTGAAGCCGGCGAAGTACACGAGCAGGTTCGCGAAGATGAACGCGAGCGGGCTGAGCACGCCCGCGGCGGGCAGCCGGTAGGGCCGGTGCCGACCGGGATCCTCGCGCCGCAGCCCGCCCAGCGCCAGCGGCGCCAGCGCGTACATGAACACCAGCGCCGAGGTGGCCAGCTCGACCAGGCCGCTCCAGCTGGGGAAGGGCAGGAAGAAGAGCATGCCGGCCACGAAGGAGATGATGATGGAGGTGAACGGGACGCCGCGCTTGCTGATCCGGCTGATGGCCGGCGGGAAGTAGCCGTTGCGGCCCAGGGCGTAGGACAGCCGGGAGGACGTGCCGATGTAGACTAGCCCGGCGCCGGCCGGGGAGATCACCGCGTCGATGAGGAGCAGGGTGGTCAGCCAGCCCAGGCCCGCCGCGGTGGCCAGGGTGGCGTAGGGGCCGAAGTTCTGGACGCCGCCGATCGGGTTCGCCCAGCCGTGCAGCAGGTGCGCCGGGTTCAGCGCGCCGACGAACGTGACCTCCAGGAGCAGGTAGATGAGCGTGCAGATGATCAGCGACAAGATGATCGCCCGGGGGATGTTCTTCTGCGGGTTCTTCGCCTCGCCCCCGACCTGGATGCACATCTCGAACCCGGCCTCCGCGAAGATGACGCCGAGCGGGAGCGCCGCGAAGATCCCGTGGAACCCGAACGGGGCGAACCCGCCGCCGGCGGTGAAGTTGGAGGCGTGAAACCTCGTCGTCATTAGCGCGACGATCGTGAGCAGCGGGATGCAGACCTTCCAGATCACCGCGACGGCGTTGGTATCCGACAGCCACTTCACGCCCATGGCGTTGATCACGACGAACACCAGCAGGAACCCGGCGCCGGCCAAGATGCCGCGGCCGGTCAGCAGGCCGCTGGCGTTGATGAAGTGCAGGCCGGTGAAATGCGAGTCCAGGTAGCTGAGCGACGCCTCGGCCTCGATCGGCGCGACCGTCACGTTGTACAGCCAGGACATCCAGCCGCCGGTGAACCCGCCGAGCGCGCCGAAGGCGAGGAAGGGGAACCGGGCGGTCCCGCCCGACACCGGGTATGTCGAGCCGAGCTCGGCGTGGACCAGCGCGAGCACGGCCAGGACCGCGGCCCCCAGGAGCCACGAGATCAGCGATCCGCCGCCGGCCACCTTGGCGGCGGTCAGCGCCCCCAGCAGCCAGCCCGACCCGATGATCCCGCCCACGTTGATCATGGTGAGCCCGGGCAGCCCGATCGCCCGGTGCAGATGTTGTTCCCCGGCCGCCGTTCGCGTCGTGCCGGGAGAGGTCTTCGCCATGGTGTTCCTCCAGATAGTGTTTGTCGGTAACGGTTGCGCTCGGCCAGCCGCTCGATCTGGCGGCGCAGGATCTGCCGCGGCGACGCGACGACAGGGCGTCCGCCTTCCCACTCCACGTCGCACAGCACCAGCGCGGTACCCTCGTACCACGGCATCAGCCGGAGGGTGTCCAGGTCCGGCTGCAGGACGAAGTCCCCGTAGCCGCCCTCCCAAGACGACATCGCGTACCCGCCGACGGTGCGCATGTCCACATCGCCCGCGAGCAGGTAGTTGCACCCCTCCACCGCGTGCGGGACCACGACGTCGAGGAAGTACTTCGCGGCACGGCGCTTGCCCTGAAGCCTGCCCTGCATGTCGGTGATCGCGACGACCACCGTGTCCACCTTGCCCGCCGCCACGAGCGACCGCAGTTCGTCGATCGTGAGCAGTCTCTCCGCTTGCGCCACGGCATTTCCTTCCGATCCAGCCCGCCGCGCGCGGCACGCGCGCAGAGACGCCTTAATGGTCTAGTGGCCAGACCATTGGTTATAATGAAACATGGCGGTCGTGAGGACGTCAAGCAGGAGCAGCGGTCGCACCGCCAACCCGTCCGACCCACGCCACCAGCGGATACTCGCCCACCAGCCCGCAGCGGACGGTCATCCCCAGCCGCCGGACCCGCCGGGTGACCTTCGTCAACCGTTGTTCGGTTTTCCCGAGCTACGGGACTGGCTAGTTTCCGCGGATCACCACAGTGACCGGCCACGGCGAGGTCGGGGCAGCTGCGGCCGCGCGGCTGACGCGGCAGGAGGTACTCCACCATCCCGGGCGGTCGTTCGAATTCCTGCTGACAGAGTCCGCGCTGCGATACCGGCCCGGGCCGCATCGCCTCCGGGCCGCTCAGCTCGACCACCTGGCGGGCCGTCGTGACGCTGGAGACGATCACCATCGTGTCAGCTCGTCGAGGCAAAGCGCCGCAAGCGGAAGGGCTCGAGCAGTTCTGGTCGTTGGCCGGACAGCACGTAGCCGGCCAGGGCCTTGCCTGATGCCGGGGCCAGGGTGATGCCGAGCATGGAGTGCCCGGTCGCGATGAAGAGGTTCTCGAAGGGGTGCACGCGATCCAGGATGGGCAGGCCGTCCGGCGTCAGCGGACGCCTGCCGACCCAGAGCTCTTCTGGCTCCCGGCCATTGCTGCCTGGTTCGAGCTCATCCCAGCCGTCGAAGTACTGCGCGGCACCGCGCGCGATGGCCTGGGCCCGGGACCGGCGGAGGGTCTCGTTGTTGCCGCTGAGTTCCATCGTGCCCGCTACCCGGAGGCCCCGGGCGAACGGCGTGACGGCGACCTTGATGTCCCCGAGGTGGATGGGCCGCCTGGGCAGGGTACGCAGCCGGCGCAGGAAGCTGTATCCCTTGCCCGCGGTCAGCGGCAGCCGGATGCCGAGGGGTCGCAGCAGCGTTCCGCACGAGGCTCCCCCGGCGAGGATCACGCCCGCCACCGGCAGCGGGCCATTGCCTGCTACGACCGCTCGCACCTGCCGGGCCGCGACGTCAAGGCGTCTCACCTCGGCCTGCTCCCAGATCTCGGCGCCAGCCTTGCGGGCCAGCCCGGCCAGCCCGGCGGTCAGCCGGGCCGGGTCGATGTGGCGCTCCTGGCCGATGAGGTAGCCCGTCTCGGCCCGCCGGGACAGGGTGGGTTCAAGTTCCCGCAGCTCGGTCCCGGTGAGGAGGTCATCGGGCACCGTGTAGCCGTAGTGGCGCATGACCGCCGCCGACGCCAGCGACCGGGCGGCCGGCCGCGGCCGGCCGAAGACGTGCAGCAGTCCGTGCGACGTCATGCCGGCGGCCAGTCCGGCGCGCTTGAGCTCGTCGTAGAGCTCGAAAGTAGGGCGGCTGAGTTCTGCCACCGCCCGGAGGCCCCGGGCGGCGGCGGCGGAATTGCAGTAGCGGAAGGCCTGCAGCAGCCAGCGGTACAGGCCGGGATCCAGCCCCGGCCGCAGGTACAGCGGCGCGGCGGGCCGGCCGAGCGAGTAGAGGGCCTGGCGGATGGCCTGCGGTCCTACCACGGGTGCCGATTCGCTGGGACTGATCCAGCCCGCGCCGCCCCAGGTGCAGCCCCGGCCGAGCATACCCCGCTCGTAGAGCACCACTTCCGCGCCGCCCTGGGACAGGTAGTAGGCGACCGACAGCCCGATAACCCCTCCGCCGACGACGGCGATCAAGTGAACCTCCTGCTCCCGGCCGGGGACGTTCGGCCTATCCGCCCTATCCGGTGGCAAAGTGCCCTGATCGGTTCACCATAAAAACCCGAAGTCAGACCGTCATCGTATGAATAATCCGAAACTATGGCTAATATGATCGCCATTTTTGTACTATTCGCACATGTACGATGACCGCGACGTCCCGGCACTCACTCCGGAGCTCGCCCAGCAGATCGCCATCGATATCGGCCGGATTACCGGCTTCAACGTGCTGATCACCGACCAGCAGGCGGTCGTCATCGGCTGCGGGGACCAGAGCCGGCTCGGCACCCTGCACGAGGCCTCCCATGATGTGCTGCGCACCCAGCAAGCGAAGACCCACACCGCCGGGCAGGCCCGGCGGCTGCGCGGCGTCAAGCCCGGGATAAGCCTGCCGATCATCGTCGGCGCGGAGGCCATCGGGACGGTCTGCCTCACCGGCAGCCCCGAGGAAGTGCGCCGGTTCGGCCTGGTCGTGCAGCGGCAGACCGAGCTCCTGCTCGAGGAGGCGGCACTGCTCCGCTCGCGGCTGCTGCACGAGCAGACGGTCGACGACTTCCTCAGGGACGTAGCCCTGTACGACCCCGAGGTGATGGACCCGGACACCCTGCAGGCGCGGGCGGTCGAGCTGGGACTCATCCCCGCACTGGCGCGCACAGCCGTAGTCCTGGACGTGCGCGCCGGACAGGACGGCACCGCCGCGGTATTCCGGATCTCGCTGCTGCGCACGGTCAGGGAGTTTTTCGGCGGCAGCCAGGATCTGGCCGGCGAAATCACCGCCGGGCGGTACGCGGTGCTGCACGCCACCGACACCGGGTCTGGTGACCTGACCGGCCGCTGCCAGCTGCTGGCCGATCTGATCCGGCAGCGGCACGGCCTGGATACCTGGATCGCGGCCGGCGAGCCAACTGCCGGCCTGGCCGGCATGCACAGCTCGTACCGGCATGCGGCGGCGGCGCTCCGGATCGGTCCCGTGCTGGACCCGGACGCCACGGTCTTCGCCGTCGCCGATCTCCTGGTCCCGCAACTGGTGGCCGCGGCGGTAGGGCAAGAGCGGTCGGAATACGCCGCGTCGGTACTGGGCGGACTGCGCCACCGGGCCGACTGGCCCACCCTGCGGGAGACGCTGATCGCGTGGAGCGAGGGCGGATTCAACCTGCTCAGGGCGGCCGAGCGGCTCCATGTCCACCGCAACACGCTGCTCTACCGCCTGGCGAAGATCGAGCAACTGTCGACTCGGCAGATCCGTGAGCCCACGCAGGCGATCGCCATGTACCTGGCCGCCCTGGCCGACCTGCTGGACTCGTCTTCGCCCCCTGGACACGCACATAAAGCGGCAACTGAGGATGGCAGGGCAGGGGTAAATGGCCGGCCTCGCTCTTGCCTGATGAGCGCTCGTGCCAGGCAAGCCCCGCGACCGCGCCCAGGATGACCACGACGCCGATGGCGATCAGGTAGGACAGCAGGGCGAAGATGATCCCGATCGGCCCGTACCTGGTGTCGTCGGATATCACCATGGCGGAGAAGAACAGCGAGAAGAACGCCTCCATGGCCACATACAGCACGCCGGTGGCGCAGGCGGCGGGCAACAGCGCCCGCCAGGAGATCCTGCCCGCCAGCAAGATCCGCATGGTGAGCCACCAAAAGCCCGTGGCCCAGACCAGGCCGGCGATCGTGAGCAGCGCCGGCCCGCCTGCGTGCCGGAGCCAGGGTCCGACCCAGCCGCTCAGCAGGGAAGCGCCGATCAGCACGGCCAGCCAGGCCAGCCGGTGCGGGAGGTCTTTCATCCGCCGGTGCGGCAGGTCGAAGGCCTGCTCGTAAATCTCCTGGAGCGCGGCGGCCGCGGCGATCCCGCCGAACACGAAGAACACCATCGAGGCGGTCCCGACCACGGCGCTGGTGGTGGCCGCCGACGAGGCAAACAAGTGACCGATGTCGGCCGCGGCCTGGCTGCTCAGGCCGGTGTACCGGGTCAGCGACTTGACCACTGGCCGGCCAGCCAGCGCACTTACCACGATGAGGAACGGGAAGAAGCAGAGCAGCAGCGTGGCGGCGAACACCATGCCCCGGTTGATGAAATCCATTGCGTCCAGCCGGCGCCACAGGTCTTCAGCCAGCGACCCGGCATACTTCTTCTTGCCCCACTGCGCTGCCCGGCGGGCACGCCGGACGCCTGGCCAGCCGACCGCCGTCATGCCTGCCTGCCTCGTCCCCAACCGCTGGCCCGGCCCGCTGGCGCGCTGGCGCGACGAGCCACTGGCTTGGACAGTTCGCTCGGCCCCCGGGCCGTTCGCCGTCTTATCCGATGCCGACACGACCGCATCCTCTCTGCGACGATCATCCAGATCGGTGATCAGCTTGAACTCGCTCGCACGACAGCGGTGACGCCCGGGCCAGGCAGCCTGCGCGTACGCGGGCCCATGGCAACGCCCGCGTGGTTGCCATGGACCCGCGGATGCCGCAATTCGGGCTTGCCTGGGGTCAGGGCCGATCTGTGTCGTCCGGGCCTGGGCCGGGCCGGGACAGCCCGGCAGGTGGTTCAGCCGGGTGGCCGGAGGCGCCGGTGAGCGCGGGCTCGGGCGCGGCAGCCTCCGTCGCCGGGCCGCTTTCCAGCTGCATGTGCGGGATGACCGGTTCCATCCAGCGGGGCATCCACCAGGCGTGCGACCCGAGCAGAGTCATGATCGAGGGCACCAGGCACATCCGGACCAGCGACGCGTCGATCAGCACCGCGAACGCCATCCCGATGGCCAGCATCTTCACCACCGGATCCGGGTCGAGCACGAAGCTGGTGAACACCACGATCATGATGGCGGCCGCGGTGGTGATGACCCGCGCGGTCGCGCCGATCCCGATCGCGACGCTGCGGTGCGCGTCCCGGGTGGCCAGCCAGGCCTCGTGCACCCGGGACAGCAAGAACACCTCATAGTCCATGGACAGGCCGAACACGATGCAGAACACCAGCATGGGCACGTACGCCGGGATGGGCAGCGTCGATTGCAGGCCGATCAGGCTCTTGCCCCAGCCCCATTCGAAGATGGCCACGATGACCCCGTAGGCCGCGCCGATGGACAAGATGTTGAGGATCGCCGCCTTGGTCGCGATCACCACCGACCGGAACGCCGTGGTCAGCAGCAGGAACGAGATCACGACCACGGCGAGGATCAGCCACGGCAGCCGGCTGGTGATCTGCCGGGTGAAGTCGACGGACCCGGCGGTGGTGCCGGTGACGTAGCTGGTCGCGTGCTCCTTGGGCAGCACCGTGTCGCGCAGCGTGTTGACCAGGGCGGTGGTCTGCTGCGCCTGCGGCCGGGTGGTCGGGATGACGTTGAGCGCCGCGGTGGTGCCGGCCGAGTTCACCTGGGCGGGGGTGACCGACGCGACGCCGGCGGTCTTGGCGATGTCGGCCTGCATGGTGGACAGCAGCGAGCTGTTCGCGGAGCTGGACTGGTTGGGCAGCTTGACCACGACGGTCAGCGGGCCGTTCACGCCGACGCCGAAGCCCTGGGAGATCAGGTCGTAGGCCTGCCGGCTGGTTTGCGACGTAGGGTTCGTCCCGTTGTCCGGCTGGCCCAGCGTGATGGAGAACAGCGGGATCGCCAGCACGATGAGCGCCGCGACGCTGGCCACCGCCCACGGCCAGGGATGGGCGCTGACCATCCGCCCCCACCGGGCGAACGCGCTGTGCTCATGCTGCTTCTGCGTGGCCGCGGCGGTGGCCGCCGCCTGCTCTTGCGCAGACAGCCCCTGCTTGCGGGCGCGGACCCGGGAAGGCAGCCCCCGCACGGTCTCCCCGGCCAGCCCCATGAACCCGGGCACCAAGGTCAGCGCCGAGATCATCGTGACCACCACGACGATCGCCGCGGCTAGGCCGAGCGACCCGACGAAGCCGACGCCGGAGATGTACAGGCCCAGAACGGAGACGGAGACAGTGGTGCCCGCGACCACGATCGCAGTCCCGGAGGTTCCCGCGGCCCGCCGGACCGAGGCCACGACGCCCATCCCGGCATCCAGCTGCTCGCGGTGCCTGGCCACTAGGAATAGCCCGTAGTCGACGGCGACGCCGAGCCCGAGCAGGGTGGCGATGGTCGGCGCGGTGGTCGGGACCGTGATCAGCCGTGCGAGCAGCCCGAGCAGCGCGAGACCGGACAGCACGCTGAAAATGGCCGAGATCAGCGGGATCGCCGCCGCGACCAGCGAGCCGAACATGGCCAGCAGCAGCACCAGCGCGCAGGCCAGCCCGATGACCTCGGATTTGATGTCGCCGGTCTTCTGGCCGATCTCCCCCGCTCCCGCGCCGTACTCGACCTGCAGGCCGGCCTTGGTGGCCGGTGCCACCGCGTTGTTGAGCTTGTCCAGGTAGGAGCTGTCCAGCGAGTCCGGGTTCACGTTCCAGCCGACGCTGGCGTATGCGATCGTGCCGTCCTTAGATACCGTTCCCGTATCGGAGGAAACGAACGGGCTGACCGCCTTGATGACGTCTGGGAGCTTGGAGACGTTGCTGACCGACTGGTTGACGGCCGACTGCTGATCCGCGACCGTGCCCTTGGTGGCGTGGAAGACGATCTGCCCGCCGTACCCGCCCTGCTGCGGGAAGGTGCTGTTCAGCACGTTCAGGCCGGTCGCGGAGTCACTGCCCGACACCGTGTAGTTGTTGACGTACTCGCCGCCGAACGCATTTTTGGCGGCGAGCAGCCCGCCGAGGATGATCACCCACGAGACGATGAAGACCCACCACCGCCGCGCGGCAAAGCCGGCCAGCCGCTCGAGCGCCCCGTTCATGACTCGCCCCCCGGCCGCCCGCAGCCGGCTGGCGCACCTGACGTTTGCCGCCCGGGTGACCCGAGCACCCGACTGCCGCAGCCGGCCACCCCGACGGCGTTCGGCGCCTGGTTCCTGGCAGGTCCTCGGCGGGCGCGCGAGTGTTCGGCTATAGGGCGCTCCATAACGGGAGCACCGTCATCGGCGCGAGGCCGCTTGCTGATCATTGCCATCGTGCTCGCCTCCTGCGAAGCATGCCAGCGGAAATCGCCGGATCGTCTGCTGGGCTTGGCCGGGCAGGGGCACGCGGCCAGCTGCGGGACCCGCAGTGCCGCTCCGGCCTGCCGGGTGTGTTTGCATGTCATCTGTCATCCTTCCGGGCGATGGCTACCTGTTACTGTCTGTTACTGCCGCTGCCTGTTTCTACCTGGACAGGGGCCGCTGGTGGCGCCGGTCACCAGGTCGCCCCGGAGGCTGACCGGGATGCGGGCGCGCATCCGCCGCGCTGGACCGCTTCTTCGGCGCTGCGGGCCGGCAGGACCCGCAGGTAGCCCGGGCCGGGCAAGAATGCCAGGAAGCGCTCCACCGTCTCCAGGCTGGCGGCCTGCACCACCAACAGCAGCAGATGCTCCCCGTCGATGAGTGCCTCGGCCTCGATGGTGACGCCGTAACGGGCCGCGGTGGCTGCCGAGACCCGGGACAGCAGCAGCGGCCCGCTGCCCGAGGACGCGGGGCACCGGTCGGGGGGATGACGGTGCTGAGCGACGAACAAAGCGATGGGAATCTCCTCCCGTAAGCCGGCGAGGGCATCGGGCCGACGCTGGTGTGCGGACAGGCATCAGCCTGCTCACACTGGCGGCGCGTGTACACGGACAAAGGCGGACAAGCAACCCGGACAAAACGCTCAGCGGGAACCGGGGAGGCACCGCGAACGGCCAGCGGAGGGCCGCATGGGCCACGCATCGTCAAGGAGGCAGAGCCGCCCGACATGGCGAGGTGCAGGCTGGGCCGGGCAGGAGCGGTATGCCCAGGACCCGGCGCCTACCTGCGGCGTTGCTACGGCACTCTCGGAGTGTGCGCGATCGCCCGGCGTAGCTGGTCGGCGTCTTTGTCCGCCCCCAGGCGTTCGAGGATGGCCAGCGCCTGGGCGAACTTCGCGTGCGCGGCGGCGTGGTCTTGCTGCTGGCGGTCGAGCAGGCCGCAGGCGTGCAGCAGCCGGGCCTGGCCATAGGGGAAGGGCATGGCCCGGGCCCGGTCCAGGCCCTCCTGGTAGGCGGCCCGGGCCAGGTCGTGGTGGCCGTCGCGGGCCAGGACCATCCCGTGCACTTCCAGCGCGCGGATGCCTTGGACCCAGGCTCCCATCCGGCGCGCGTGGTCAACGGCGCACCCGGCGTACGCCCGGGCGCGGTCCAGGTCGCTCAGCTCCAGGTGGGCCTCGGCCAGCACAGACAAGAGCTCGACGGGGTAGTCCCAGGTCAGGTCTTCGGCGGCCGGGGCCAGGCCGGCGGTCACCGGGTGCAGCCGGGTGACCGCGTCCTGGGGACGGCCGTCCAGCAGGTCCAGGTCGGCAAGGTGGGTCAGCGCCGTCCGCTCGTCTTGAACAATCCGCAGGGACCGGGCGGCCTGCAGGGAGCCTTCCAGGTAGGCCCGGGCCTGGTCCCAGGCGCCGTGCCAGATCAGGACCGGGGCCAGCACCCCGACCCAGCGCACGGCCATGGGCGAGGAACTGGCGGCGAAGCACTCCTGGGCCCGGCCGACCAACTCGCGGCCGCGGTCCCAGTGTCCGCGCACGTAGCAGACCCCGGCGAGCATCGTGGTGTGCATCGCGGTGACGAGCTGATCGCCGGCCCGCTCGGCCGCGGCGAGCATCCGCTCGCTCAGCGCGGCGCAGTGATCCAGCAAGCCCATCGACAGGTAGGCGGCGCCGAGCAGGGACGCGGCTTGGACAGCCCGCTCGTCGCCGGGCTGCGCATCCGCCGGCAGGGCCGCCGCCATCAGCGCCGCGCCCTCCGCCAGCCGGCCCAGGTGGATCAGCGCGCCGCCCTCGACCCGGGTGCCGATGGCCTGCATCTGGCTGTTGCCGGCTGCGCGCCCGGCCTGGGCCAGCGACCGGCCCAGGGTCACCATCTTGGTGTACGAGCCCTCCCCGTACAGCAGCAGCAGCAACCCTTCCCACCAGGTCAAAGTGCCGGGTGAGGCCGCGCCGGGTGCCAGGGCCGGGTCGCCCTCGGCCATGTCGGCCAGCTCGCCGAGGGCATCGTGGCTGGTGCCGCGGCGGTAGTGCGCGTTGGCCAGCCGACCGGTCACCCGGGCCACGCCCTCGGCGTCGCCGGCCGCCCGGAACCCCGCCAGCGCGCCCTCCAGCGCGGTGATCGCCGCATCGTAACGCCCGGCCCGGTGCCAGGCCAGCCCCTGCTTCTCGGTGACCGGCGCCACCTCGGCGGGGCGGCCGGCCACCTCGAGCCGGGCGGCCGCAGCGGCGTAGAACTCCGCGGCGGCGGCGTAGGCCACCCGCTGCTGCGCCTGGTCCCCGGCCAGCTCCAGGTAGCCGGCCGCCGTGCCGTCCTCGCCGCTGTGCGAGAAGTGGAACGCCAGCGATTCGGCCGACGCACCCGGCTGGCGCTCCAGCGCCTGGCCGATGCGGCGGTGCAGCCGCCGCCGCCGCGCGGCCGACAAGCCGTTCTCGACCGTCTCCCGGATCAGGTCGTGGGTGAACCGGTACCTGTCCGGCCCGTCCTCGGCCAGCAGCCGGGCCTCCAGCGCCGTCTCCACCGCCTGCAGCACCTGCTCGTCGTCGCTGCCGGTGACCTGGGCCAGCAGCGTGTGGAGCACGACCCGGCCCGCCACCGCGGCGACTGACAGCAGTTCTTGGGCCGGGCCGGGCAGGGCGGCCACCCGCTGGCCGACGACCTGGGCCACCGTCCACGGCACCGCGAGCGGGGCTCCGCCCTGCCCGCCGCCGCGTACCTGCTCGGCGTAGCTGACCAGGAAGAACGGCACGCCTCCGGCCCGTCGCACGATCGCCGGCAGCACCGCCGGCATCTGCTCCCCCTGCGGGGCCAGCTGCAGGAGCAGCCGTCCGGCGTCGGCGTCGCTCAGCGGGCCCAGCGGCAGCACCCGCACCAGCGATGCCCGGGCCAGGTCGGCCACAAATTCATCCAGCCGGGCTGAGGTCTCCGAGTCACGGTAGGCGCCGATGACTCGCAGCGGCGGCGACCCGGCCGCGGCCAGCAGCGCGGCCAGCAGGTCGACCGCATCCGGGCCCGCCCAGTGCAGGTCATCCAGGATCAGCAGGGTGCCGGCCGGGCCGGCCACCGCGCGCAGCAACCGCCCGGCCGCGGAGACCAGCAGCCGCCGCTGCTGCTCCGGCTGGAACCCGGCGGGCGCCCCGCCCTCGGCGAGGCCAGGCCCGCCGGGCGGGGCGAGCTCGGGCAGCAGCAGGTCCACCCGGCCGGCCTGCCGCAGCGCCTCGGCACGCTGACCGGCCGGCAGCCGCTGCAGCGCATCGTCCAGCGCCCCGGACAGCGGAGCGTAGGCATCCTGGGCCCGCCGCAGGCAGCCGCCCCGCGCGACGCCCCAGCCGCCGCCCGCGCCACGCGAGGCAGCCTCCTCCAGCAGGCGGGTCTTGCCCATGCCTGGCTCGCCGGCCAGCAAAAGCACCGGCGGTCCGGCTCCGGCGAGGAGCTGCCGGATCTGCGTCATCTCGGCGTCCCGGCCGGCCAGCAGCCGGGCGGGCAGCCCCCGGCCGCCCGGGCGGCGTTCCCGCGCGGCTCGCAGCGCCGCCCGGTCCTGATCGGCCAGGCCCAGCACGGCGGCGAGCAGATCGGCGGCGGCGGCAGGCAGCTCCCGCTGATCTTGCTCCAGCTTGCCGATGTAGTTGCCGCTGTACCCGGCCCGTTCGGCCAGCTCTTCCTGCGTCAGGCCCGCCAGCAGTCGGTAGCGCTGCAGCAACTGTCCGCAGGTCGGTGGCGCGTCCTGGACCTGCCGCCCGCGCCCGGTCCGGCCTGCACCCATCGTCCGGCCCGCCCCTTCACCGGGAAACCACCCCAGCCCCGACCATGCTAACGCCGCCCAGCCAAGCGCGGCTATACGCGCGGGTCCATCCGGCCCCGGCCGGCATGTTGTCCGGGTCCGTTGTCCAGGTTTGTTCGTGGACCCCCGCCGGGAGGCCGGGCAGGCTGGCACCCGTCCGCACACCCAGTCCACCAGCCAGAGGAAGTGACAAAGTGACAGAAAGTGACAGGCGCAGGCATCAGAACACGGCCATGACACCTCGCAAAGGAGAACAACCGGTGACAGGCAACCAGGCATCACCAGCCCAAGCCGCGCTCCCCGTCCCCCAGCCGGCCGCGGGCCACTCGCACAACCCGGCAGGTGACCACGCGATCGGCCGCCGGCCTGCTCATCTCCGGCTGGCGGCGGTGCCGAAGAAGACCGCACGGTATGCCCCGGTGCTGCTCGGCGGAGCCGCGGCAGCGGTCCTGGCTATGGCCGCGCCGGCCATAGCCAGCCCGATCAGCGGTCACGACGCGACCAGCACCGGGTCTATCTCCACGATCCTGAACCCTGGGGATATCGTCACCGGCGTCCGGGCCACGGGGAACGGAATGAACGTTATCCTGACCGGCGCGGAGACGCCTGCAGGCAGCAATCTAGCGATGCCGTTCCTCTACCAGGGCCCTCTCACGCCCGCCGCGAAGGACGCAACGCTGCTGCACCCGCCGTTCCCCGGGGGGATTAAAACAGCGACGTTCTACGGTCCTGACACCCCCTACTACAACCCGGAGACCATTCCGGCAGGCCAGCTGCGCGCAGTCGGAAGCTACCAGACCATGACGACGCCCTCCGGTGGTAACTCCGGTGTCATGAACCACGGCATGATCTACCTCGGGCCCGTGAGCGGCTCGGGTGGCCAATGGACAACCATCGACGTGCCTGCTGATGGCAGCAATACGGTCGGGCACGTCCGGGCCTGCCCCATAACCCGGCCCAACTGCTTCGTGAGGAACACCATCGCGCACAGCACCATGGGAGACCTGGTGGTGGGCAACTACGACCTCAACCCCGGCGTGCCCGGCGGCCTGATCTCCGCCAACGCCTTCATCTACAACATGTCCACCCGTCTGTGGACGCTGCTCCGCCTCGGCGGAAGCCTGTCCAGCGTGACCACGCTGTACGGCATCTGGCAGAACGGGGGGCCCGGCAGCCCGAACTACACCCTGGCCGGCGGCTCCTCGGCGCACGGCTCCTCGCTCGGAACCCAGCGGGGCTTCCTGATGAACTACAACGAACGGACCGGCGTCTTCGGGCCGCCGGTGTTTTACAGCTACGGCAACGCCCCGGCGGCGGTCACGCACTTCGATGGGATCACGAAGTGCCGGGCGGTTTCAACCTCGTGGCCGTCAGCTCGGCTCAGCCCTCGTCCATGGCGTTCGTCCCGACCACTGGCGGCAACTGGCCTTCCTTCGGCGCCGCGACGTGGTATCCCATCGATGTCGCAGCAAGCCCGGTGTGCTCAGGAGGCTGCACCCAGGTGACCGGGAACACCGTGTACCAGAACCAGGTGATGGGACTCTACGTGGTGAACGCCACAAAAAGCACCTACCTCGCCACCGTCCCCACGCCGTGAGGACGACCAGGCTTGATACTCCAGTCCGCTAGGCAACTGACGGCAGCCGCTGCCACGGTTCGCTGATCAACAGCGAGATGGCTGCAGCGATGATATCCAGATCCGCATGGCAGCGGCACGGCGCCCGAGCCCGGTGACCAGCGACCTGGCTCGCGCTGCTGTCACCATGGCATGCCGGCGCGCATGCCAGGACCCTCCAGCGGGATCCGTCTGGAGGGTCCTGATGGCGGGTTCTGCTGCCCCTGGCCGCAGTGGCTCGGCCATCCGCTGACAGCAAGTCCACAGCTCGCTGCAGGCCGGTGGCACCCGGCGTTAACGTCGGAGTCGGCTACCGGACCCCGTCCGAATACCGCACGCGAGCGCGATGTGCTCGCCCTGATGCTGGCGGTTAACGCTGGTCCTTTGGTTGCGGGCGTAGGCTGGGCTAGGGGCGTTCCTGGTCATCCTCGCTCCCGTCAAGATACGGAAGCGTCAGCTCAGTTGTCACGGTCGCTGGCCGGCCAGGCAGGATCACGGCTGATCCGGTCGCGACGGCAACCTTCTTGCCGTCAGCGTCAAACACCTCCGAGGTGCCGATCGCCATGCTGCGGCCCCGGTGGATCACAGTTCCCCGCGCCACCAGGTCACGCCCGTCGGGTGGAACCGGGCGCAGGAAATACACCTTGAGGTCCACGGGAGCGAAAGCCGTGCCGGCCGGGAGGGTCGTCTGCACCGTGCCGTCGATGGCCGTGCCGGCGAGCATGGCGATGGCGCCGCCATACAGCCTGCCCTGGATGGGCGCGCACAGCCACTCGCTGGCCGGCATCGTCCACGTGGTCGTGCCCGCCTTCGCCTCCGCCGGGGCGATCCCGCAGAAATGGGCCAGCGGGGGCGCCGGCGGTCTGGACTGCACATCCCAGGGGCGCGTCCACCATGATGCCGAGGGTGGCGCCGGAGACGACTCCCTGGGGGAACAGCAGCCAGTCGGTCACCGGCATGGTGAACGTCACGGCACCGGGCTCGACGGAAGTGGGCGCGAGCCCGAACAGGTAGCGGACCGGCGGGCCAAGGCCGCCTTCCAGCACGTTGCGGAGCAGGTCGAGCCCGGACAGGGTCACGAACTGCCCGGGGTCGGTATAGAACCCGCGAACCGGTTCTTCCCAGATAGACCTCGGGGCGGATCGACCAGGCTCCGGGGGATTCATGTGCTGCACCCGGCGGGTAGCGGCCCAAGCCGTGCGCGCACGAGCTTGCGGTAGGGGGCCGGCGGCAGGGCCGCGGTGGCCGCTGGAGGTGAGCTGGCTGGGCGCCACCCCGGCCGGCGGCTCCGCGGGCGCCTGGGGTGACACCCAGGCTGTTGGGCAGCGAGATGGGCCCGGCTCGCATCACGGGGCTGCTCCCGGCGACCACGCGCGCGCTCCGGCGCTTAGTGGTGGGCAGCGCGGGATCGCAGTCGGCGAGGTCAAGCGCGACGTCGCTAAGCTCCGCCATTGCCTGTTGCATGTCGGGGTGGGTGAGAAAGGGACAGAACGCGCCGCGCGGCTCAGCCCGGCTTCCGGCCGGGCAGGCGCCAGCGTAACAGGCCGCTTTCGAGGGGCCAGAAGGCGTCCTGTTCGCCGGCCGCGCGCAGGAGAAGGCGTGGGTGTTCCGCACCCAGAAGCGCCGGAATCCGGCCACCGGGAAGGAGTACCTGTGGCTGACCCGCGCCACGTTGCAGGTGAACTACTTCTACTTTTACTGCGTCGATGAGGACTTCGGACCGTTCTTCATCAAGTTCTGCAGCTACTTCCCCTACGGTGCCAAGCTGTGCCTGAATGCCAATCACTGGGCGCAGCGGCAGGCGGAAAAGGCGGGAATCGCGTTCACCCCGATGGACAACGCCTTCGCTGAGGTCGAGGACGTGCCGGCGCTGCAGGCGATCTGCGACTCCCTGGGTGAGGAGCAGATCCGCGCGCTGCTGGACAAGTGGCTGCGGATCCTGCCGCACCCGTTCACCGAGGACGACATCGCCGCCGGGTACCGCTACGACGTCTCCGTCGTGCAGGCGGAGTTCAGCCTGACCCAGATGCTGGACCGGCCGGTCACCGGCCGCATCTTCCTGGAGCAGATGATCCGCGACAACCTCGACATCGGCCGCCCGGACAAGGTCAGCCTGATCTTCGGCCGCCGCATCCACAACGGCCGCAAGCGGCCCACCCGCAGCCAGTTCCGCACCCGCGTCGTGACGGACAACGTCACCCCGGCCGTCCGCGTCGAGTACAAGCACTCGAAGGTCAAGCAGTACCACAAGGAAGGAAGAGCGCTGCGCACCGAGACCGTCATCAACGATCCCGGCGACTTCGGCATCGGCAAAGGGCTAGGAAACCTTCCCGCACTGCGGAAGGCCGGCTTCACCGCCAACCGGCGCCTGCTGAGCGTCCAGAAAATCAGCCACGACCCCGCTGCCGGCGCCGCCGCGATCACCGCCATCACCAGCCCCGTCACCACGCCTTCGGGAACCCGCGTCGCGGGACTGCGCTTCACCGACGAGCGCGTCCAGGCCCTGCTCTCGGCCCTGTGCGCCTTCAGGCTGCTGCCCAACGGATTCACTTAGGCTCCCCGTTAGGCTCCCCGCCGCGGCTCTAAGCCTCTGACCTGCGCCCGACCGCGACTCGAACGCGGGACCTACTGACCGCTTAGGAGGACACTTCACGGTCGGCGCTGACCTGAGTGTACCCAGCTCAGAAGCCGTTTGCAGCGCCTTTGAGTGACTGCTCATGACCGCAGTTCGCCCTTTGGTATGGCATGGGTGTGGCACGCTACGGCAACTGCAGCTGGTGTAGCGCTACGAGCTCGTCAGTCGCTTGACCGGCATCCTCTTGGAGCCGAACAGCGCGACGAGCACAACGGCGAGGAGCAGCACGAGCACCGTCCAAGGGCTGCCGAAAAGTTTAGCCATGATGTCCGTCCTGTGACCCGAGCCGGAGACGTCCTTCCAGGCTGAGTCTACACGCCGTCCCGGGAGCCGGGATATCGCCGAAAGTACCAGGGGTAATCGTTGTTGCTGCACCGCCGTGGACGCTTACGGCTCCGGAGGCCGTAGGTTGCTATCACGCCTAGCTGCACAGACGACAAGCCGTTCTGGCGCTTGGTCCACGTCTGGTCCGTGCAGATACGGGCCTGGCTCTCGCCAACCGTTATCCGGTGCTCACCGCTTGATACAGCGCGGGATGGAACGGCCAGCGCAGCTCAGATGCTGCCTCCCGGAATTTCCGGCTGCCGACTGGCTGACCTGCCAGTATGCCTCCCGGCTCCCCATGCGGCCATTCAATGACTAGGGAGTATCCCTATGGCATCGGGCAGAGTATTCGCCCATCATCGGATTACTGATCCCGGTCCTCTGCAGGGAGCACGATAAAGATGAACGATCGGCCCAGCCCGAACGTCACCGCGGCGACACCGGCCGCGCGCCACGGTGCGGTCACGCGCATTCCCTGGGTAGAGCGGCATCTCAAGTGGCTGTACTGGGCGTGTGCCGCCGGATTGGCTCCCTGGGTCGTGTATCTCTGCCTGTCTCAGGTTCCGCGTGCCCAGGCCCACCAGATCCGCCTGCTGGCCGTCGGCCTCATCCTCGCCATGATCGCGGGTCTCCTGCTTACGGCGTGGATGTACCGCCGGGGCTTCTCACGGTCCGTGATGGCTGCCTCGTTCGCAGCCACGGCGGCCTTCATCTCTGCATGGTTCCGGACTCTGACCCAGACCGGGGGATCGAACTGGTCCGGGTCGATCCCGACGCTCCTGGCTATGGTCGTCATCGTCGTTGTGCTCTGCGTCACCGTGATCAGACGCGAGCTCTCGGCACGCGCTCACGTCCGCTGGCTGCCGATTGCGCTCACTGTTGCCGCGCTTGCCCTGGTTCCCTCCCTCGCCGTTGTGCTGACCGTGGTGCCAAAGGTCCAGACTGCTCACCACCTTCGGGTCGCCTGGACTGGCCTTGATGTGTTCGAAGTCCTCGCCCTGGCATCCACGGGATTCGCGCTCCAGCGGCGACCGGCCATCGCTGTCATCCCGGCGACGATCACAGGCACACTGCTCCTTTGCGACGCGTGGATCAACATCATCCCCTCGACCGGGGTGGCTCTATACGAGGGGATCGTTATGGCTTTCGTAGAGCTTCCGCTTGCCGCTCTCAGCTTCTGGACCGCAGCACACGTGTCGAGATGAGCAAAAGCGGTTCCGTCCGGATGACCTCTTCTGTGTCAGGGAATGCTATCTACCGGCTGTGCTTTCGTATCTTCGCCCTAAGCTGCTGCACGTAGTTCGCGCTCGTCCGCTGGCGCCCGTTTGCTGTCGGCTGCGATCGTTACTCAGTTGGTTACTCAGCTAGCTGGGCCGGGCCATGTTGGCCTGGCGGTTGGACTTGACCCGCTCGGGCAGGAACTTGTTGATGACGGCGGCTCGCCAGGTGGCCCGGTCACCGCCGATCACGTGGTCGCGCCCGGCGTAGCCGCACATAAGCCGGCAGGTTCTCACATAGATTCGTATCCGGTAGCGTGATGTGACATGCCTGTAGCGAAGGCCGGTGGCATTTTTGTCAGCTACCGTCGGCAAGAGAGTAGCGACTTTGCTGGCCGGTTGTATGACCGCTTGGTCAATCGTTTCGGCGAAGGCCAGGTCTTCATGGATGTGGTTACGATCGAGCCCGGTACTAGCTTCGCTAGGAAAATTAACCGCGCTGTGATGGCCTGCACAGTGCTGCTGGCGATCATCGGCCCGAACTGGCTGACCGCAACCGACAAGCAGGGCCGTCGGCGGCTTGACGATCCAGATGACTTCGTCCGGCTGGAGATCGAGGCCGCCCTTGTTGCCCGCGGCGTGTGGGTTATTCCAATCCTGGCCGAGGGCGCAGTCATGCCGGGCAGGGAAGACTTGCCTCAGAGTCTCGCCGGTCTCGCCCACCGCAGCGCGATGCTCATCAGGCACGAGAGCTTCCGCTCTGACACCGGGCGCCTGGTTATGGTGATCGAGCGAGTGCTGGCAGCAGCCGGAACCGCCACAGTCCAGGCTGCTCGGCTCCTCGTTGACGCCGAACGCATCGCTTACTCCGCTAAAGGAAAGTCCTCGAAGGTACAGGCGCTGACCAGCATCGCGGAGATACTGGCAGCCACCGACCCCGAGCGTGCCACCCGGCTCTTCGCCTCCGCCGAACGCATCGCCTGCTCGATTATCCGCAAACGCTTGAAGGCAGAGGCCCTAAGCAGCGTCGCGGAGGTATCGGCAGCCACCGACCCCGACCGGGCCGAGCGCATCGCCCACTCCATCGGCGACCGATATTGGAAGGCACAGACGCTGAGCCGCGTCGCGAAGGCACTGGCAGCCACCCACCCTGACCGGGCCGAACGCATCGCCCGCTCCATCGCTGGCAAGTCCTCGAAGGTACCGGCGACGAGCGGCGTCGCGGAGGCGCTGGAACCCGCGGACCCCGAGCTCGCCGCCCTGCTTCTCGCCGTTGCTGAACCCATCGGCCACTCCAGCGATCAATATTGGAAGGCACAGGCGCTGATCGGCGTGGCGGAGGCACTGGCAGCCACCCACCCTGACCGGGCCGAACGTATCGCCCGCTCCATCGGTGGTGACGTTGACTTGGAGGCATCGACGCTGAGCGGCATCGCGAAGGTATTGGCAGCTACCGACCCCGACCGGGCCGAACCCATCGCCCACTCCATCGGCGACCGATATTGGAAGCAATCGGCGCTGAGCGGCATCGCGAAGACGCTGGCAGCCACCGACCCCGACCGGGCCGAACCCATCGCCCGCTCCATCACTGACGGGGATGCGAAGGTATCGGCGCTGAGCGGCGTCGCGGAGGCGCTGGCAGCCGCGGATCCCGAGCGCGCCGCCCGGCTTCTCGCCGACGCTGAACCCATCGCCCGCTCCATCGTTTACGAGCCCTCGAAGGCATCGGCGCTGAGCCAGCTCGCCAAGGTGCTGAGCTTTACGTTCTCAGCCTGAAAAGCGGAAGGTCGATAGTTCGATCCTGTCCCTGACCGCTCATTATTACCAGCGAATTTGTGTCCGCCAACTGCGGATACGCCCTCGCGCAGGTCGTCTCGTTGGTGTCCCTTGACGACCGTTCCAGACCTCTGGAGCCCGCCGCGGGCCCATGCTTAGTCCGTAGTTCCCCCCGCCAGGGAGCCGACATAGGCGCTGACCAGGTAAAACAGGCACGGCTCATGACTACGTAGTCATGCAGTCTCCATGATCAAGGGCTCTACCACCTGGTCAAACGCGTCGGCCAATCGGCTTGGGGGGAACTTCGGCTTAGTGCACGTGGGGTGCACGGAAGGCACAGGGCTGTACGCGAGGCCTTCTGGATGCAAACTAGTGGCGCGGTCCTGGTCGCCGGTCAACGGTGCAGCCTGGCATGTAGGTCGATGCCTGTCCAGGGTGGCCGTGGTGCGCATAGGTTGCTGTATCTCGCTGCTGTACGGGGGGGCGGCAGGCGCGGCCAGGAACGAGCCTCGCGGCCCGCCTGCCATCTCATGCAGCGCGGGCGATCCAAGCGAAGCTGCCGACGTCGGGTACCGCTTCTTCGACTGCGGCGGCGACGCCGCGGCCCAGCTCGTCGGCTGCGCGGGTGGTCAAGTCCGGACCGACCCAGCCTTCGATTTCGACGCGCAGCGTACGTCCGGTCCACCGGGCGCGGGCATGCGCGTGGATGACGCCGGGAACCGAGGCGGCAGCGGCCTCGGCCTGGCTGATGACCCGCGGGTCGATGCCATCCATCAGCCGGTGCACTACCTCCGAGGTGACCTCCCAGCCGACGTGGCAGATGAGCCCGGTCACTGCCAGGCCCGCGATCGGGTCACCCCAGCGGAAGCCGAGCGCGACGGCCACCAGGCCCGCCAGCGCCCCCGCAGAGGACAGCGCATCTAGCCAGGAGTGCCGGGCATCGGCAATCAGGGACGCCGACTTGATCCGCCGCCCGACGATCAGCTTGTACCGGGCGACCAGCTGGTTGCCGATGATGCCGACCACGGCGGCGGCCATGCCGATCCCGACGTGCGAAGTGCCCGCGTGGCTGATGATCTTGCGGATGCTCTCGGCCAGAGCGAGCCCGGCGCTGGCCCAGATCACCACCGCGATCCCGATGCCCACTAGGTCCTCGGCGCGTTCATATCCGTATGGGTAACGGTCGGTGGGGACCCGGCGGGAGACCCGGAACCCGACAAATACCACCGCGCTGGTGGACACGTCGGACAGGTTGTGCAGGGCATCACCGAGCAGGCCGACCGATCCGGTCACCAGAGCGATCAGCAGCTCGATCGCGCCGGTTAGGGCCAGCCCGGCCGCGCTGACGGCGATCGCCCGGTTGGCCTGCCTGCGCTCGGCCTGGTCGTCTCGGACCCGGGACAGCGGGAACGCCGCCGCCGGATCACGCAGTCCTCTGGTCAGGTGCATACAGCCACAATGCCACCACTCGCCAATCGCGACGTCACCCGCTCGATCGCATGGGTCCAGCTGGGTACTCAGGTCCGCCCGCTCACAATGTGCCTGCGGCGATTGCGACACCGACCCCGATCAAGATGAGCCCGCTGATCAGTTCGCCGCGCTCGCCGGTCTTGGCGCCGAGTCGGCTACCGAGCTCCAGGCCGATCAGGGACAGGGCGACGCTTACCGCGCCGATCACGATCGCAGCCAGGAGAAGACTGACGTGATACGCGCCGAGGGCGAAGCCGACTGCCAAGTTGTCGATGCTGAGCGCAAGGCCGGTGACTAGCAGTCGCCCGGTCTGCTGGCTCGCGGTGGCGGCCTGGTCCTCGTTGCCGTCGGCGCCACGGCTGCGGAGTGCCTGGATCACGGGCATAGACGCCCGTGGCGATGAGCAGGGCCGCGCCGATCCAGTGCGCGGCATGGCCGAGCGTGCCTGCCAGCTGTGCCCCAGCAGCAGGCCGAGGACCGGCATCCCGGTCTCGAACAGGCCGAAGGTCACTCCCACGCGTAGGCGCGTGCGGGCGCTGACTCCAGTGACCCCGATCCCGACGGAGGCCGTGAAGTTCGACAACCCCAGGGAGAGGGCGACCAGGAACACCGCGAGCACGGGACAACGCTACCGATGACGTGGGCGCGCTCGGAGGGACTCGAACCGCCAGCCTTGTGATCGTAAACTGTGTCACGCGCACCCCCTACCTGCCCATTCCGGTGCTGACCTGCCGAAACGGTACTCATTGATGCGCAGTAGGCGGCAGCGTTGAGCGTCCTTGTGCGGCCAAAAAGCGGCCAGAGTGGCCAGGCAACCACGTCAGCTCGATCGTCGGCCAACTGTCAAGGCGTAGCTGACAACTTCCGACGAGGCCTCTTCGTCCCGAAGCCAACTAGCGACTCGATCTGCCATCAGCAGCTTGCTGCTGGCCTGCACGTCGTCGTCCGTGTCCGCTGGTGTACGTGTCGGCTGCCAGCAATGGTTACTCAGCTGGTTACCCGCTTGCCTGGCCGGCTAGTTCCATATCAAGTCGCGGAGCGGGCCAGGCCTCTCGGGGCAAGCTGCGCCCTGCCGGACGAACGACTGGCTGTGGCTCACACATGCGTGGGAACGTGGCAGAATCCTCCGGTGGCAGGACAGCCAAGCGAGACAGATCGAGTCGCACGCGCCATCGCCAGGCGAGCGGAGGGTGGCTTTGCGCTGGTCTCGATTGACGGCGCGGGCGGGTCCGGGAAATCGACGCTCGCCGCCGACCTCGCTGGGCGCCTGGGCGGCATGGGGCCAGCCACTGTCGTGCACGGCGACGACTTCTACCGGCCGATGCGCCCAGCGGAACGACTGCTGCTCAGCCCGCAGGAGGGTTACAACCAGTACTTCGACTGGCAGCGGCTACGCGATCAGGTGCTTATCCCGCTGACATCCGGTACAGGCGCACGCTATCAGCGCTATGACTGGCCAACCGGCGCGCTGGCGACGGGCGAGCTGCACGACGTCCCCCGGTCCGGCGTCGTCATCGTCGAAGGCGTGTACACCGCCCGTCCGGAGCTGGCGGAATACTACAATCTGACGGTCCTGGTCGAGGCCCCCCGTGATGTATGCCTTGGCCGTCTGCACGAGCGGGGGCACGACCACGGTCCCGGTAACTGGAATGAGCGCTGGCGTGCCGCCGAGGAATACTATCTCGCGGTCACCAACCCCGGTGCCCGGCTGGACCTGACCGTCAAGGGGTACTGACGTAGCGTACCGCTGGGACCCCACGACTCTGGTCGATCTGGCACGCGCATCTGGCACGCCACCGCCCTGACTGACTCGACCACCTACCTGTGACGAAAGTTGGGGACCTCAGCCTGGCGCGCGGCAGCGCCGGCGTAGCCGGCTAACTGGCGGGCCGGTGAAGTGCCGTGCGGGTCAGGCTGCCTGGCCTGGGTTATCCGGGGTCGGGGGCGGTGGGGCGCCGTCACCGGGCGGGGTGACGATGACCTGGATGCCGAGGCGGGCCAGGGCGTTCTGGTGGTAGCGGACCAGGTGCTCGCGGTTGCGCTGGTCGCGCCGCTCGTAGTAGTCGGTGCCGGCGTCGGTATAGCCGGCGCCGGAGCGCATGACCGCCCAGGCGATGCACAGCAGGGTGTGCGCGACGGCGACCGCGGCCTTCTTCTCGTTACCCTTGCCGAACCGGCGGACCAGGCGGCGGAACCGGGCGCCGGGGCGGGTAGCGGTGCGCCAGGTCGCCCGGGCCGCTTCGACCATGGCCACGCGTAGCTGCTGGTCGCCCTTGCGGGTGGGCGCCTTCTTGCGCTTGCCGGCGGACTCGTTGTCGCCGGGCGCCAGCCCGGCCCAGGCGGCCAGCCGGGCCGCGGTGGCGAACCGGGCCATATCACCGCCGGTCTCGGCGACGATGACCTCGGCGGTCCGCTGCCCGACGCCGGGGATGGTGACCAGCCGGGCGATGAGCCGCTCGAATGGCGCGGCCGTCTCGGCGACCAGCGTGTCCAGCTCAGCGATCTGGGCGGTCAGCCGGTCGTAGGCGTCCAGATGCGCGAATAGCCCGGCGCCGACGGGGAACGTCGTGGCGAGGTGTGCGCGCAGCTGGTTGCAGGCCGCGATGCGGTGCGCCACCAGGTCACGGCGGGCGCGTCCGGGGCCAGCCGCCGCAGCCGGGCACGGTCGGTGCGCAGCACGTCGGCGAGCACGAACGCATCGAACCGGTCGTCCTTGGCGCCGGCCGATCCGTAGCGGGACCGCAGGTTCTTCATCTGCCGGGAGGTGATCACCACCACGGTCAGTCCCGCGTCCAGCAGCGCGCCGGCCAGCATCCCGTCGCTGCGCTCGATCGCGACCTCGCTCACGCCCGCCGCGCGCAGCCCGGTGATCAGCTTGCGGATGCCGGACCTGTCGTGGGTGACGCTGAACCGGGCGCGGACCTGCCCGGCCGCATCAACGACGCAGGCAACATGGTCAGCGCTGGCCCAGTCAATGCCGGCGGTCAGCCCGCCAGGCGGAGTTGGGGGCAGAACCAGGATCTGGGCATACTTCATGACAGCCTCCTCGCTGCTAACCCAGTGGGGAGGCACCCTCATTGACGGAGCCGGGACGCGTGCCGTCAGCTCACTGTCCGGCGCTCGGAGCGCATGGCCCTGTAGACGATCCGCGCGTCCCGGGCGCCCGCATCGTCGGAGAGCGCTTCGTGCACTCCCAGCGGCAGCGGAACCCCGAAGGCCGCATGCCGTTCCTGGATCACATCCGTGAGCTGCGCGACCGCGTCGTCAAAATGGCGCTCGCCCTGGCCGCGGGGATGACCGCCGGGTTCATCTTCTTCAACCAGGCCTGGCACGTCATCGAGCGCCCGCTGTGCTCGGCGACGATCCGCGGGCACTCCGGCTGCCGCACGCTCGGCGTCAACCAGCTCGTCCTGAACGGGCCGCTGGACGCGTTCTACCTGCGGGTGAAAGTCGCGCTGATCGTCGGGGTGATCCTGTCCTCGCCGATCTGGCTGTACCAGATCTGGGCGTTCGTCGCGCCCGGCCTGCACACCAGGGAAAAGCGGTGAAGCTGCATCTTCCTCGGTGCGGCCGTCCCGCTGTTCGGCATCGGTATCACGCTGTGCTACCTGTCGCTAGGCCGTTCCATGCACTAGCTGCTCGGCCTGACGCCGGGCGGCGTGCAGAACCTGATCCAGGTCGACCAGTACATGAGCTTCACAGTGGCGATGATGCTGGCCTTCGGGCTCGCGTTCGAGCTGCCGCTGCTCCTGTCATGCTGAACCTGGCCGGGATCCTGACCCACGAGCGGTTCAGGAAGTGGCGGCGGCTGCTCATTTTCGGGGTGTTTCTGATCGCGGGCATGGCCAACCCGAGCCCGGATCCGCTCACGATGCTGATCCTGGGCGGGGCCTGGGCGTTGCTAGTCGAGGCGGCCGAGCTCATCGTGTGGTCCCACGACCGGCACCGGGCCCGGCTATACCCGGATCCCTATGCCGGCCTGCCGCCAATGAGCTGTCCCCGCTGCAGTCCGGCGGCCGGGGAAGGGACTAAGCGGTGTTCGACCTGTCCATCCCTAAGCTGCTGGTTCTCGCGGTGATCGGGCTTGTCATCTTCGGGCCGAACGAGTTGCCCAGGATCGCCGCCCAGGCCAGCCGCGCCCTCCGCGACCTGCGCAGGATCGCTGAGGGCGCGAAGAACGACCTGCGGGAAGGACTCGGCCCGGAGTTCGCCGGCTTCGAGATCGAGGACCTGAATCCCAGGCGGTTCGTGCAGAAGCGCCTCTCCGACCACCTGAACACGGACCAAGGGACCGAGCAGCAACCAGCACGCCAGGCCACCGCAGCGAGCGGCACGCCTCTTGGGCCGGGCGAGCGCCCGCCGTTCGACCCGGACGCGACCTGAGCCGAAGGTATTTCCTCAAGTTTGTGTTGAACAGGCCAGTGCGAACACTGTCAGAGCTGGATCTGGCGGCGTGCTGTCCTTGTCAGTACGTAGATGAGCGGTCCCTTCTCCTGCAAGAAGGCTCGTAACGAATCGCCACTGGCACATGAGCACCTCAAGCTGGGCGAATGTGTTCACCGCCTCGTCGCTTGCCAGGTTGATCATGCGTGCGCCGCTAGTGCGTACAGCTTCGATCTCGGCTCGGTGATCCTGGATATGACGATCCCGGGTGATGATCAGCCATCCCTGACGAGCGGTTTCTGGGATCCATACGTCGTCGTCAGTATCAGGATCGGTGATGGGACAAGGTGGCCGTATCCTCCGGGTTCTTGTCACACCACCTGGGTCGCCTGGATACGTCACGTCCGGCCTGACCTGAGCCAGGGTCTTGGCCAAGCCAAGCACGTCGGCGTCTACGTAGTAGTGGACGGCAGCCGACTTGGCCGACTTGCTCATGCCGCCTGCGCTCGCACAGAGATCTCGTAAGCGAGCGCCCACCTCACATCGTCTTCCGACAGGCCAAGTCCTCAGCGATGTCATCTACCATCTCACCTGCGTCTGAGTGCTCCCAGATGATCTCGGTGCTGATCCCCTTCACGGCTGGCCTGCCCGAGCGGCTGCCAGGTCGCATGATGACTGGGGAATGCGGGTCGCCAGGCTGCCGCCAGGTCGCCTTCCCAGGTGACCCGCTCATAGAACGAGTCAGCCGCAGGGATCAGCACGTACTGCCCCCGGACGAAGGCGACAAGACAGAAGTCGGTATCCAGCCTGGTTGCGTCCTGCACTTCCGACAGGAGCTGTTTGCCGCTTACATAAGGCCGCTAGTCGGCCAGGGGATAAGGGACGCCGAATTCCAGGCGCATCTTGTCAATGAAGGCACGCAACTCCGCCAGCGCCACGCCATGCGTGCGCCGGTACTCCCTCAGCAAGCCAGCCTCAACGAACTCAGCCCAGGTGACAGGCGCCCGGCTACCGCGGGCCTGCTCGCGGATGACAGGCTTGTACTTGCGCCCGCGATACTCCCCGCCCTCCAGCCAGCAATTCAGCGTGTTCTGGCTGACCCGGAGCAGCCGTGCGGCCCCGGCCTCGGTAAACATCTCCCGATCCAGAACAGTCACGCCCATGGCTGAAGTGTTGCATTCCCGATCCTTTTACGCGAGGACGTGCGCAATCGCGCGTGGGTCACGCTGTTCTGTTCACTTCTAGCCGAAGATCTTGTCCATTACCTCTGCGCCCTGGGTGAGCGCGGGGCGGATCTCGTGGCGGTAGACCGACTCTGTGGTTGCGGTCCGGTCGTGAGAGTAATTGTCAATACCTGTGGAACAAGATTTTTAGGCGGCTTCCGGCTGGGCCGTCTCGGCGGCCTGGTCCTCGGGTCGTTCGACGAGCTTGCCGTTGACGAATGTCGCGCCGGCGCGGACGAGCGCGACCAGGTGGGGGGCGTTGACCATGCGCCAGCGGCGCTGGGCGGACTCGATCAGCTTGAACGCCATCGCCAGGGCGGCGGCCTTCGACCCGTGGCCCTTGGTGACCTTGGTCCGCAGCCTGACGGTGGCGAAGGTCGACTCGATCGGGTTGGTGGTGCGCAGGTGCACCCGGTGCTCGGCCGGGTAGTCGTAGAAGGCCAGCAGCTCGTCCTCATCGCCGGTGATCTTGGCGGCGGCCTTGGGGAACTTGGCGGCGAAGGCCTTGGCGGCCGCGCGGGCGTGGTCCTTGTCCTCGGCGTTCCAGATCTCGGCCAGGGCCTTCTTCGCGCCCGGGTGCGCGGACTTCGGCAGCGCCCCCAGCACGTTGGCGATCTTGTGGAACCAGCAGCGCTGGGTCCTGGCCTGCGGGAACACCTCCCGCACCGCGCTCCAGAACCCCAGCGCCCCGTCGCCGATCGCCAGCACCGGGGCGCGCATGCCCCGGCGGGCGCAGTCGCGCAGCAGGCCGGCCCGCGACTCGGCGGACTCCCGGTAGCCCTCGGCGAGGGCGACCAGCTCCTTGCGCCCGCCGGCGCGCACCCCGATCATCACCAGCAGGCACAGCTTGCCCTCGCCCAGCCGGATGCCCAGGTGGATGCCGTCCACCCACAGGTAGACATAGTCCGCGCCGGACAGGTCGCGGGTCATGAACGCCGCGGCCTCGGCCGTCCACGTCTCGGTCAGCTTCGTGACCGTGGAGGACGACAACCCGGCGCTGCTGCCGAGGAACTGGCCGAGCGCGGGCACCAAGTCCCCGGACGACAGGCCGTGCAGGTACAGCAGCGGCAGCACCTCGCCGACCTGGGGGGTCTTGCGCGCCCACGGCGGCAGGATCGCCGAGGAGAACCGCATCCGCTGCCCCGTTTCCGGGTCGGTGCGCCTGTCGTTCACCCGCGGCGCGGTCACCTCCACAGCCCCGGCGCTGGTCAGCACGGTGCGCGGCTCCGCGGTGCCGTTGCGCACCACCAGGCGGCGGCCGTCCTCGTCACGAACCCCGCCGAACTGGCCGATGTAGGCGGCGACCTCGGCCTGCAGCGCCGCGGCCAGCATCTGCCGGGCGCCGTCCCGCACGATCTGATCAATCAGCGACGACGGCTGCCCATCAGCCGCCAGCGTGCCAGCCACGTCAGGCACTACTGTGAGCATCGGTGTACCTTCCCGGCCAGGCGTTCCAGCGCCGGCCATTGCTTGAGACCTCTACAACTCGGTCACCGGGAAGGTACACCCCTCCTTCACGTCCCTGCCCTTCCCGGCGGATCCACCGGTTTCAAGCATTGCTCACCGCGACTCGAACGCGGGACCTACTGCTTAGGAGTTCACTTCGTGCTCGGCGCTGACCTCGATATATCCAGGTCAGGAGGCCTATTCCAATGCCTTTGAGTGACTGCCGATGACCGTAGTTCGCCGCGCGTCATGGCACGTATGTGGCACGCCTCCGCTGGTCAGCATCCGATCGCCCCAAAGCACAGCCGACACGGCACCCTCACCCGGCAACGGGCGTTGAATGCTACCCGGCGGCCTGCTCGCCCACCGAGGGCCTGAAGCAGGCGGCGGCACTCAGAAGTTGGATGGCGAGGCAGCTACCTGGACGATGGTGATCTCCGGCGGACCGGATGCGCCCATCTCCCCGGTCAGGGCCTGGATGTCGGGCCGGGCGAAAAACTGCTCGAACTGCTGCGGCGATTCCCACTCGTCCACGAGGATGACGAAGCCGTCACCCACGGCGAAGGTGTGGTGGATCGCCCCGACTGCGCGGGCCTGCTCGGAGAGGCCGACAAGATCGTCCGCCCGGTCAGTCAGCACCTTCTTGAACACGGCGGTGTCGCCCGGGAACTTACCGATTACCAGCACGCTCACGACAGCTCAAACCCCCCACCCTTGGTCGTGACGCACAAGGCTGTCAGGCTACTGCGGCGAATTAGCCATGCGCAATACCTGGCCTGGGGTATGACCACCTCGATGCGAACTACCGGCGCGATGCTCCTCACGGTCAGACGATGCAGCCTGGCGTGTATGTGGATGCTTGCCCAAGGTAGCCGTAGCGCGTACGGGTTGCTGTATTTCGCTGCTGTACGCGGCGGCCGACGCGAGCATGAAGATCGTCGGCACCGGCTCGCCAACACGCTTGCCAAGTCTGTGGACGTGCGTCCGCGCCAGGTCAGCGCGGTCCGGGACCGGTTGTCATCGTTAGGCGGGTCACTGGTCACCTCGTCCGCAGCGGCAGTGGGATCTGGGACTGCGAGGGAGGACCCGGTTTATTCGAGGGTCTTGCCAGAGGAATTAAAGTGTGATATGACGCTGCTACTAGCGTGACCGCGGAACCAATAGTGGGTACTTAATTATCTAATCCAGCGATGGGGGGAATGGCGGATGGAAGGCGAACGTGAGCTTTACAGAACTAAGTACCCCGTCCTTATAAGAACCCAACCCCGAGGCAGGGTGATTTGGGACTCTCAGGCCAAAGGGGTCTGTATCGTCACGAACCAGCGCATTATATTTCGATACCACAACGGTAGCGTCGCGCATCATTTGCTAATTCAAATTCGTTCTGTGAGCACGTTCGATGGTTACAAAACGGCGAATCCAGACGTAGACATTGAAATGCATAATGGTGATAAGGTGACGATTCTCTATGATCAGGGCGAAGGGGCCCGTCTAGCCGCCGATGCCGGAAGCGAGAAAGGTTGGAGACGAAAGAGTACCTGGCCTTATGAGCTGTCTGCTCTGAGGGAGCTTGCATCAAAGATTCAAGGTGCCATGGTTCCATTCTGAACACGTAAACCTTAGAAGTTGGATCAACCGCTCCTTGATCAAATACGGCTGAACTCGGCAACGCAGGGCTGGCGAGCTGGCGCAAGTGACCCGCTGCTTAGAAGGTCGTTTCGGGCAGTGGGTTAACCTGCGCGTGCCCATGTCGGAGGCCGTTCCGTTTGCCCGTGAGTGACCGCTGGTGACCGCTGTTTCCCGCCCGTTCTGGCACGGACGTGGCACGCCGCTAGCAGTCAGATCCGTAGATAGTGCCGCGCGTGCCAGCAACCTGAGCACTTGGTGGCTGGCCTGCCAGGATGGTTCTCACTGGCTCGCGTCGTCTTTCTGGTTCGCCCCGTTTACGGCCAAAGTCAGGCCACCTCAGCCTGGCAGGGCAAGATCACGCGCCAGGCCGGGGATAGCGTTGGAGCCGGACCAGCTGTCAAGCGACAAGGAAGGTCTTATGGTGGATACTCCTACCAGCGTCGACCGCAACGCGCCGGTCCTGGCGCATCATGAGATTGATATCAGCGCTCCGGTGAGCCGGGTCTGGGCCCTGCACCAGGGCGTCAATGCCTGGCCGTCCTGGCACTCCGATATCACTGCGGCCCAGCTGAACGGAGCCTTCGCGCCCGGCGGATCGTTCACCTGGACCAGCTTCGGCTTCACCGTGACCTCCACGGTGTACGCGGTGCAAGACCAGTCCCGGGTCTTGTGGGGCGGCACCGGCGATGGCATCACCGGTGTGCACGAATGGGTGTTCACGGCTACACCGGCCGGCACTCACGTAGAAACCACCGAATCCTTCGCTGGCGCTCCCGTCGAGGCCGACGTAGCAGGCATGCAGCGGGTGCTCGACGGGTCGCTTGTCTCGTGGCTGAACCATCTCAAGAACGCTGCCGAGGCGGCCGGGTAGCACCGGGGCAATGGCGGTGGCCGATGGTGCTCCGCACATACGCCACCACGACTTACGGCTCCGGAGGCTGTAGGTCGGCGGTGCCCAGAGCTGCGAAGATCACGAGCCGGTATGGCGCTTGGTTCACGTCTGGTCCGCAGGCAATGATCCCTCGATGCGAACTACTAGCGCGTACGACGACGGGACGACCTCGACAGCCAGCAAGTGCTGTCCGCGGTCATGCACACCCCGGCAGATGATGCGAACATTACGATCTTTATCCATCTGCCCAGCACTCTGAAACTGCGAAAGTCGAGTCCGGGATATACAGCTAGCCGGAATGGCATTCAAGGTCCGGCCCGCGTAAGCGCAGGTCAGGAGCCTAATACTGCGACTATCCTGCATCCGACTGCCACGCTTCTGACTTGGGCTGCTCCCCTTAAGTGGACACCCCGGAGTCGAGTTACAGTACGAGTGACAGCAAGAATAGTCTTATTGCTTGCGTGCAATATTTATAATGCGATACTATGTTCGTCATCGCCAGTTCATCGCTCAAATCAGGCTCTTGATGGAGTAGCCATGACAAGTGATTTCCCAACACCCGAGGAGCTTAGAGGCAGGCCGAAGCCACCAGCTCCGCCCACTCCTCGGAAGCCTTCTCGCGAGGAGCGCCGCCAGAGAGAACTCGAGGAACAAGCAGCTGAGGATAAGGAGCTCGCAAGAATAGCCAGCGTCTTGAATGACAAGATAGTGAGAATAGTCGACTCGGAAGCGGGCGCGCTAAGACGAGCTGAGTCTTATTTCATTCATGACGTAGACGACGGACTAACCGTGCCCTGTCATGGACTACGATGGCTCACCGAAATCCGCTACCGTGGCCAGCGCGGTAAGGTGCCAATGGCAGATGAAGTCCGTTTCGGTCTCATGGAAACCGCGGCACTAATTGCCGATGAGTACCGACGGAGGGGGTTCGGAGCGCAAGTCGTTCGCGGTAAGCCTCAGCTCCCCGCTGATCGATCGCCAGAAGACGGCATTTATGAGATAACGCCAATATTCGTGCGAGTGACGTGGTAACGATCAGGAACGAGCCGTGTCGGCTGGAGTCGGTAAGGGCCTGTGCCTCATTACACGGCAACAGGTGAGGTTCGCCGCGCGCGTTTTGGGCCTGGCCTCTGGCCTGGCCCTCGCCGTCAGGCCCGCCGGGGCGGCAGAGGCTCCGCGCGCAAGGGTGGGTCCCGAAGATGCTTTCTGCGTAGCGGTTTGTGCGGAGCGGTTAGAAAGGATCTTCGGGTGCCCTTGCGGGTGGAGGGGCCGACCTGGACAATGCGCGGCGTTCCGGCCCCATAGCTGTGACATCTTCACGACTCAGGGCGCACTTTGCGCGTGGTTGTCGGTCTGGCCGTGGTGCTGGCGGGCGCGGCAGCGGGATACGGTGGGGACCGTAGGCGGCCGGTCACCGGGGTGCCGTGCGCGGCAGCTCGCCGCGCCGTAGGGCTCGCGTCCGAAGGACGCGGCGAAAGCTGCCGCCCCGCAACGGCGAGACCCCGGGTGAACCCCGGCCGCCTACGGCGGGCCGCCCTGGCCGCTCATCCCTTCGGCTGCTCGCGCCCGTCCTCGCTGCTCACGGCCGGGGCCGTCAGGCCCGGCGCGCCGGAGGTGCGCCCTTGAAGCTGTAGAGAAAGTTGTAACAGCTCGAATATAGAATCGAAACGAGCTGACCCAGGAGCGCCTACCCTGCGCTGCCGTCCTGTGCGGTGCTAGCCGATTCTGGCGGCCGGTTGAACCGTTCTATGGCTGCTTGGCTTGTGTCGCTTGACACGAGTTCCAGGGTCCACGGGCCGGTGTTCAGATCGAAGTCTCTGCCGTATCCCACCCATTGGCCGCGCATCCGGTGGCCGGTCGGGTCGAGCAGGAACTGGATGGCCCCGTGGTAGACGGAGCCCTGGTAGTACCCGCTCGGGTTGGTCCTCTCGCTCCAGGTGCCGGTGATGACTGCGCCGTTCTGGGTGAGGTCCATGATCAGGTTCGACCGGTTCGACTCGCTGAGTGACCGCACCTGGAGGTTGGCTCCGTGCTGGATCAGCATGACGTAGTGCTCGTCGGTGAACGTCTGTCCGCCGCGCCCGGAGGAGACGTACTCATAACGGGATAGCCAGATTCCGTTGAGCGGTCCCTCGGCGGTCTTCGGGTCGGGTGCCCGGGTGGCCTCGATCGTCATGGCGGTCTCGCGGTCCAGGCCGTACTTCTCGTCGGCGGGCACGAAGCCGAGGTTCTCGATCGGCTCGCCGAGGGCGAACTCCAGAGCCCTGATGTAGGTCCCACGCGGCGTGGTCACGACTCCGGACTCCCACTTCTGCACGGTTCGCTTGTTGCAGGCGTTGGGCTCGCCGGTTCGTGCTCCCGCATCGCGCACGGCCCGGGCCAGGTCATCCTGGCTCATCCGGCGCTTGAGCCGCGCTGCGCGCAGGGCGGTGTTCGGCTGAGGCTGGCTCATGCTGCCATGGTAGGCCAGGCTTCGGGCGTCTTCAACGCCGATATGACGCCCATTTGACGCCCTTCGGACACCGATTTGACGCCTTCCCCGCCTGAGCCACCTCGGGTTTCATGGGTATGAGAAGCAGAGTCGAAAACGACTCCGGACAACCCATCCAACGGGAGAGCATCATGCTACTCAAGATCGACACGAACGGCACCCAGTTCCGCGTAGCCGGGCCGGTCAGGCCCAAGCAGGACTACAAGGACAAGGAGCGGCAGGCGACCACACGGGACGGCGAGCCGGTCTGGACCGTCCGCCTGGACGCGATCGAGCCCGAGCGTGAGGCACGCGAAACCATCTGGGTCGAGGTGGCTGGCGAGCAGCCCAGGCTGACCTTCGATGGCTACGCCGTGGTTCACGGCCTGGTGTTCGCGCCGTGGGTCGGACGCGACGGCAAGATCAAGCGCGCCTTCCGCGCTGAGTCCGTCGAGCCCTCCGGTCCTTCCAAGTCCGTGCACGCGGCATGACCAGGCCCGGCCATCCCGGAACCATCCCTACCCGCGATCAGGACAGGAGAGCCCCCATGACCAGCATCCGCATCTACGACCCGGGCAACGGCACGGCACTGCCTGAGCTGCCGCCGCTGCCGATCGGCGTCCTAGCGGTGGCCGCCGCCGAGCTGCTTCAGCAGGCAGCCGATCTGCCTCAGCCGGTCTACGTCACCGTGCACGAAACCCAGTCCGTGAACCTGCTGTTCGCCCCGGAGCAGGCGAGCGCGCAGGCCGTCACCCGGTGGGCGCACCGGTTCGGCAGCGTCACGACCAGCCAGCCCCATGAGGGCAAGAACGGCCCGGAGACCTGGTACCGCTCGGACTTCGACTACTACGGCATCGCCGTCACCGCCTACGCCCATATCCCGGCCGTATCGGCCACGGCCTGACAGACCAGGAGAACCCCTGATGTACGACCACGAACCCTTCGACAGCATCGTCACCCGCGTCATCGGCTGGCAGGGCGCAGCCCAGCGGATGCCGCTGCCCGAGCTGTCCGCCACGGTGGCCAATTGGCAGGACGAACTAGCCGAGACCCTGAACGCCTTCAACGACATCATCGTCAACCACGCGGACTGCGACGGGTCCGCCGACCTGCTCGAACTCGCCCTAGGACAGATCGCCCGGCTGTCCACGGCCATGACGATCTTCACCCTCGGCATCAACCAGCGCAAGCATCTGGCGGCGCAGCAGAACTGACACATAAGTGCCGGGCCTGGGGGACCGACATCCCCCGGCCCGGCCAGCCAGAACAATCCCCTACCCGCTAAAGCAAAGGAGAGCTTCGGCATGTCCCACGCTACCAGCGGCATGCCCGCACGCCCAGTGGTCCTGGACTGGCGGCACGGCACCATCGGCCCGCTCGCACCCTGCGTGCTGTGCGGCCAGCCCGCGCTGAACCGGTCCCCGGTCAAGGATGTGCCCTGCCACAAGGGGTGCGCCGAGACCTGGATAGCTGCCCACGCGGCAACCGCATCTGACCGCGCCCGGTTGACCCGTCGCTACACCCCCGGCAGGGGTGAGCCGCGGTGAACGAGTTCCGGGTCATCTTCCACACCCATGTCTGCCCCGACTGCGGGTCCGATGACATCACCGAGTCCGAGGTCGAGACCGGCGACGGCATCACCGAGACCGCCCTGACCTGTAAGAGCTGCGGCACCGCATGGCCGGTGGCCTGCGTCGTGGACTGGAGCGCCCGATGATGCGCGGGCAGCTCGGGGTCATCTACATGCTCCACTTCGACCGGCCCTACCAGCACGCCAAACATTACGTCGGCTGGACAACCGACCTGCTCGACCGGCTCGACGCCCATGCCAAAGGGCACGGTGCCCGGCTGGTCGAGGTCATCTGGCACGCCGGGATCGGCTTCACCCTCATCCGCGTCTGCGAAGGCACCCGGCACACCGAACGCGCCATCAAGCACGCAGGCGGCGCGTCCCGGTACTGCCCGGCCTGCACCCTACGGCCGTGGACCGGCCACTGGTCCCCGATCACCGGCGACCTGATCCCCCGCGCTTATCTCAACCCTGCCGGAAGGCGGTAATCCCATGTCCAAGACCACCGGCACTGGCCGTAACCAGCGCAACAACCCCTACCAGCTCGACGAGCTGTTCGTGACATTCCACCGCACCCCGGCAGGCATCGCCTGGCGGTGGCGCAGCGAGCTACTCACCCTGTCCGGCCTGGCCGTCGCGTTCTGGCGGCTGGACACCTGGACCACGGCCATCTGGGCCGGAATCATCCTCGCAGGGCTCGCAGCGGTGGTCTTTGCCGTGCCGCACTCCCGCCGGTTCATCACCCGGCGGTTCTGGTGCGTCCTGGCCCGGCACCGGCTGCAACGGCTGTGCTACGAGGCCCGGCTGCATACCCGTTCCGGGCGGCTTCCGCTCATCTTGTGGACCAGGCCCACGAAGGTCGGGGAGCGGACCTGGGTGCTGTGCCGGGCGGGCATCTGCGCCGAGGACTTCGAGGCTCACCTGGGCGAGCTGCGCGCCGCCTGCTACGCCCGCGACGCGCGCATCACCCGCAACCGAAGGTGGTCCCACCTGGTGACCATCGACATCATCCGCCGCGACACCCTCGCCGCTGGCGAACTCATCGCATCACCCCTGGCGCGGCTGACCGCGCACTATCCGCAGCTGGCCCTCGTCCCCGACGACGACGAGCCAGCCGCCTGAGACGGCACGGCGGTCCCCGGCTACCTCCGGGGGCCGCCTGCCTCGATCCCTGAAGGAGGCACATGCCATGGCTGCTTTCAATCCCCGGCCACTGCCGCCGGTCCCCACCTTCCCGTTCTCCATGTTCGACCTAGTGCACCTGGGCACCGACGAGTTCGGCCAGCCCGTCTACGTCAACCTGGCCGAGCGGAACATGCTGATCGGCGGCGAGCCCGGCGGCGGCAAGTCCTCCGCCGAGCAGCTCGTCGTCGCGCACGGCGCGCTCTCTCATGACTGCCGCCTGATCCTGGTCGACGGCAACCAGGTCCAGCTCGGCGCGTGGCGCGATAGCGCCGACATGTTCATCGGCCCCTCCCTCAAAGACGCCACGGCCGCGTTCACCGAGTTCCAGCAGATCATGAACCGCCGCTATGACCACCTGCTGGCCACCGGCCGCCGCAAGATCACCAGGGACGACGGGGAGGACGTCTACCTCGTGGTGATCGATGAATACGCCTACTACTCCGCCACCATCGGCAAGAAGACCGAACGCGAGGACTTCGCCGCCCTCGCCCGGGACCTGATCGCCCGGGGCCGGGCGGCTGGGGTGATCCTGATCCTGGCCACCCAGCGGCCCTCCCACCAGATCATCGACCCGTCCATGCGGGACCTGTTCTCCTACCGGCTCGCGTTCCGGTGCACCACCGACTCATCTTCCGACGTGGTGCTCGGCCAGGGCTGGGCCGGGCGGAACTACACCGCCGCCGAGATCGACCCGCTCGCCCGGGGCGTGGCCTGGCTGCTGTCCGAGACCGGCGTCCCGCGCCGGATCAAGACCGCCTGGCTCGATGACGACACCATCAAGTACCTGGCCGCCTATGCGGCCCGGCTGCGCGGCAAGGACGCTGCCGCATGAGTCCCCTGCATGTCATGAACGGCGACACCACCACATCACCAGCGGCCATCCCGGCTGGCCAGAACACCGTCAAGAACCCGTTGACACCCAACCGCGCCGGACGGCTGGTCGAGTACGCCGCGTTCGCCCGCCGCGTCCTGCGCGCCTACGCCCGCCGCGTCGCAGGCGGTGACGTCGAGGCCCTTACCCTGATGCTCGGCCTGTCCGCCGAGATCGATTCTGCTATCAGCCAGGCCGTGACCGGCCTTCGCTCCGTCGGCTACTCCTGGGCCGAGATCGGCTCCCGGCTCGGCATCACCCGCCAAGCCGCCCAGCAACGCTGGGGCCGCGCCTCGTGACCGCCGCGACAGCCGCCCTGAGTCCCGAACCCATACCGGGCTCGGGACCTGGGGTGACCGCCGACGACGCCACCGTCATGTCCTGGGCTGACTTCCGGGCCTGGGAACGCCAGCTCACCACCTGCACCCACCCGATCCGGCTCCGCGGCCGCATCGACGCCATCGACCTGGCCACCGGCGAACTCGCTCCGGTCTACGACACCGCCGCCGAACACGACGGCGTGCTGCATGTCGCGTGCGGGAACCGCCGCGAGTCCGTTTGCCCGGCCTGCTCGCAGGTCTACAAGCGGGACGCCCGGCAGCTCGTCCGGGCTGGCCTGGCCGGGGGCAAGGGTATCCCCGAATCCATCACGGCCCATCCGTGCGTGTTCGTCACCCTCACCGCCTCCTCGTTCGGCCCGGTCCACGCCCGCCGGATGCGCGGCAAGACCGTGCTGCCCTGCCGTCCCCGCCGCGACGCCAAGACCCGGCGCTGCCCGCACGGCCGGGACATCTCCTGCCCCACCCGGCACGTCGAGACGGACCCCCGGCTCGGCCAGCCGATGTGCCCCGACTGCTACGACTACGAAGCTGCGGTGCTGTTCAACGCCTACGCCGGCGACCTCTGGCGCCGGTTCATCACCTACCTCCCCCGCCACCTGGCCCGCCTCGCCGAGGTCAGCCAGAAGACCCTGCTCAGCCAGGTCCGCATCCGGTTCGTCAAGGTCGCCGAATACCAGGCCCGCGGCGTCGTCCACTTCCACGCCGTCATCCGCCTGGACGCCGCCGGACAGGACTACCAGCCGCCCCCCGGCCAGTACACCGACGGGCTGCTGTGCGACGCTATCGACCAGGCCGCCGCCGTCACACTGCCCATCGACCATGGCGGCCAGACGGTCATGCTCGGGTTCGGCCCGCAGACCGACCGGCGACCCGTGCACCGCGACACGATCATCACCACCGGCCAGCCGCTGGATGCCGTGGCCGTCGCCAACTACATCGCCAAGTACGCTACCAAGACCCTGCACGCTCCCGGCGTGCCCGACACCCGGATCTGGCACGCATCCGAGATCACCGGCCTGCGCTGCTCGGCGCACTACCGGGCCATGATCACCACCGCGTGGGAGCTGGGCTCCCGGCAGGCAACCGGCGACCCGCGATTCCGGCAGTGGGCGCATATGCTCGGCTACGGCGGCCACTTCCTGACCAAATCCCGCCGCTACTCGGTCACCTTCGGCCAGCTCCGTGCCGCCCGCGCCAGCTACCGCCGCGCTGAACGCCATCCCGGCGGCGAACGCGACCCATGGGGACGCCCCCTCGACGAAACCGTCGTCCTGGTCCTGAGTACCTGGACCTACGCCGGAACCGGCCACAGCACGGCCGCACCCGGTGCTGAGCTGGCGCTCGCATCGGCCGACATGGCACGTGGCCACTAGTCCGATCACCGGTCATTGACGCTCAAGCGTCAATCGGTCCTTGACAGCAAACCAGCCAACCGAAGGAGGTCTGATAGCTCTCATGAACCCCGGAATCGAGCGGCTCCTGACGCTGGAGGAAGCCGCCGCCGTGCTCGGGACCAAGCCGCGGTTCACCCGGCGGCTGGTCGCTGAACGCCGCATCCGGTTTACTTACGTCGGCCGTTTCGTCCGCATACCGGAGTCGGCACTACAGGAGTTCATTAAGGCCGGGACGGTCGAACCGGTCACCGCCTGGGCGCATCGCCGTAGCCGTAAGGCCGCCTGATGCCGGGCCGCAAAACGCGCAGCTTCGGCAGCATCCGCAAACTGCCGTCTGGCCGGTGGCAGGCCCGTTACCGGGCGGCGGACGGCCTGCTACGCTCCGCACCGCACACCTTCACCCGTAAGGCTGACGCCAGCAGGTGGCTGGCGCTCACCGAAGCTGAGCTGCTGAACGGCGGATGGACCGACCCAGAAGCCGGGCGTGTCCCGTTCTTGGCCTATCGCGGCAGCGTGGATCGATGAACGGCCAGGCCTTCGCCCCAAGACCATCCAGCTCTACCGCTACCTGCTGCGCGCCCACTTGCGAGACGCCTTTGGCTCCGCGACCGTAGCCGGGATCACCGAACCAGATGTACGCCGCTGGCGCGCTAACATGCTCTCGGCAGGCGTGACGCCGGTTACTGCCGCCAAGGCCTACCGGCTGCTCAAGGGCATCATGGCCACGGCTGCCGATGACGGCCTGATCCGGCGGAACCCATGCCGGATCAAGGGCGCATCGGTCGAGAAATCACCAGAGAGGCCGCTCCTGACCGTCAGCCAGGTCTACGCCCTGGCCGATGCGGTCGATCGGCGCTACCGGGCGTTGATCCTGCTTGCCTGCTTCTGCGGGCTGCGCTGGGGAGAGCTGGCGGGACTCCAGCGCGCCGACTTCGACTGCGACCACCGGACTATCCGCATCGCCCGGCAGCTCTGCGAGGTGGCCGGTCGTCCGCCATTCCTGGCTCCGCCCAAATCCGACGCTGGCAAGCGCACCGTCTCAATGCCTTCCATGATCGTGGCGGATGTCAGCTTGCACCTGGACGCTTTCACCATGCCCGAAGCTGAGGCACTGGTATTCACCAGCCCGCACGGCAAGCCGCTGAGGCACCCCAACTTCCGCCGCGGGGTCTGGTATCCCGCGCTCGCCGCGACCGGACTTGACGTTCATTTTCACGACCTGCGCCACACCGGCAACCAGCTGACCGCCGACGCGGGAGCCAACCTTCGTGAGCTGATGGAACGCATGGGCCACTCCAGCAGCCGAGCGGCGCTTATCTACCTGCACTCGACCAGCGACCGGCAACGTCAGCTAGCCGAGACCGTAGCTGTCCGGGTGCAATCCGAACTCAGCAACCCGGACAAGGCAGGAACGAACGTGTGGCACGTGTGTGGCACGACAGCGAGAGCCCCGATGGGCAGATGCCATGACTGGCTCATCCCCAATGCCTTTGACCAGGGATTTTGATGAGCGCCCCGACCGCGACTCGAACGCGGGACCTACTGCTTAGGAGGCAGTCGCTCTATCCGCTGAGCTATCGGGGCCTGCCAACGTCATAGCCTACCTGGATACCCCAGCCGACTGCGTGCTCTCCACACGCCACCGGCGCGATCTAACCGCCCCGCGCTCGTCTCCGGCCGGGCCCACAGGCCCGGTGCGCTACCGCGGGGTGCTTATCGGTACACGTCCGCGACGGCCGGAGGCCGGCGCGCTCGGGAGGCTGAAGGGGCGCAGTGCTAGGGGAGGTCGAACGGGAGGGTGATGCCGTCCAGGGCGTGGGCGCACAGGTCGTCCGGGCGGTTCTCGGGCAGGGTGGCGATGATCGTGGCCACCAGGTCACGCAGGCGCTTGATGTTGGCCGCGAAGACCTCGAAGACTTCGGCCTGGGTGACGCCCTGGCCTTGCTCCGGGCCGGCGTCGAGGTCGGTGACCAACGCCAGCGGGGTGTAGCACAGGGCCAGCTCGCGGGCCAGGGCCGCCTCGGGATGGCCGGTCATGCCGACCAGCGTCCAGCCCTGGGCGGCGAACCACTGCGACTCCGCGCGGGTGGAGAACCGCGGACCCTCGATGACCACCAGGGTCGCCGTACCCACCGGCGCCCAGCCCTGCTGCGCGGCGGTCATGATGGCGGCCGCGCGGAGTGTCGGGCAGTACGGGTCGGCGAACGGCACATGGCAGGCGCCCTCGTCGTAGTAGGTCTGGTCCCGGGTCCTGGTGCGGTCCACCAGCTGGTCAGGGAAAACCAGCGTGCCCGGCCCATGGCGGGAGGTCAGCGAGCCGACCGCGGTCGGGGCGAGCACCCGCCGGACGCCGACCGCGCGCAGCGCCCACATGTTGGCGCGGTAGGGGATCTTGTGCGGCGGGAAGCGGTGGTCGCGGCCGTGCCTGGGCAGGAACGCGACCCGGCGGCCGGATACCTCGCCCAGGGTGACCGGCTCGCTCGGCGGGCCGAACGGAGTGTCGATCTTGACCTCTTCGGCGTCCTCGAGGAACTCGTAAAAGCCCGAGCCGCCGACGACCGCGATATCCGCCAGGCCGACCATGACCGGTCAGGCGACCTTCTCGCGCGCGGCAGCGGACGAGGACTTGGCGGGCTCGGTCTTCTTGGCCGGCTCGGCCTTCTTGTCCGCCGAGCCGTTGCTGCCGGCCGAGGAGTCAGTCGAGGCGGAGGAGGAGTCGCCGGACGTCTTCTCCTTGTCCATGGTCGCGGCGGCGGAACCCGACCCGTTCCGGCTGTCCGTGCGGTAGAAGCCCGAGCCCTTGAAGACGATCCCGACCGGGGAGAACACCTTCCTGAGCCTGCCGCCGCACGCCGCGCACACGGTCAGCGGGGCGTCGGTGAACTTCTGCACCACCTCAACCGGCTCGCCGCACTCGGTGCATGTGTACTGGTATGTGGGCACGGACCCTCCTAGGCGCGGGCCTCAGATTAGCACTCGGGACCTCCGACTGCTAAGCATATCCAACCGTGGAAGAGGCCCCCGGATTCCGCTTGATACCGAACGGACCGGCTATCCCGCCCCGGTGACGGTTATCCCGCCCCGCGGGGTGACGGCCGCCCGCACCGGCACGTCGTGGCGCTCGGCCGGCACGTGCTCGACCAGTTCGTCGTCGTAGATCAGCGCGATCAGCGGGATCAGCGGGCCGACCCGGGCCAGTGCGCGGTCGTAGCTGCCGCCGCCGCGGCCGAGCCTGCGGCCCGCCAGGTCGACCGCCAGCGCGGGCACCAGCACCGCGTCGGCGCTGGCCACCGCGGCCACGCCGCGGGGCGGCTCGCCCGGCTCGCGCAGCCCGCGCGGCCCGGGCAGGAGCGAGTCTGGGCCCTCATAGGAGGCCCAGTCCAGGTCCCCGTCCGCGCGCAGGATCGGCAGCAGCACGTAGCTGCCGCGCTTCCACAGCGCGAACACCAGGCCATGGGTGTCGGGCTCGGCGCCCACGGAGTAATAGGCCGCGACCGTGCCGGCCATCTGGACCTCGGGCCGGTCCAGCAGCGCGTCCCTGATGGCCCGCCCGGCCGCGGTCCGCTGATCGCCGGACATCCGGGCTCTGGCCGCGAGCAGCCGCGCCCGCAACGCGGCCTTCTCCTGTTGTATCCCGGGCACGTCCCTCACCGTACGCGCCCCTGTGGCCAGGATCCCCGGGAAGTTCGCTAATGTTTCTGCATGGCTGATACCGCCGCCACCGTCAGTAGCGTGACCAAGGCCGTCATCCCCGCGGCCGGACTGGGCACGAGGTTCCTGCCCGCCACCAAGGCGACACCCAAGGAGATGCTGCCGGTCGTCGACAAGCCCGCGATCCAGTATGTCGTGGAAGAAGCCGTCGCGGCCGGCCTGGATGACGTGCTGCTCATCACCGGCCGGAGCAAGGTCTCCATCGAGAACCACTTCGACCGGGCCTACGAGCTCGAAGAGGCGCTGGCCGCCAAGGACGACACCGAACGGCTGGCCCAGGTGCGCGAATCCAGCGAACTCGCCACCGTGCACTACGTGCGCCAGGGCGACCCCAAGGGGCTCGGCCACGCCGTGCTCTGCGCCGCCCAGCACGTCGGCCACGAGCCGTTCGCGGTGCTGCTCGGCGATGATCTCATCGACAGCCGCGATCCGTTGCTGACCCGGATGATCGAGGTACGGCAGCGCTACGGCGGCAGCGTCGTCGCGCTGATGGAAGTGGACCCGGAGCAGGTGTCCCAGTATGGCTGCGCGGCGATCTCGCCGACCAGCGAGCCGGACGTGGTCTCCGTCACCGACCTGGTGGAGAAGCCGGTGCCCGGTTCGGCGCCGAGCAACTGGATCCTGATCGGCCGCTACGTCTGCGACCCGGCCGTGTTCGACGTGCTGCGCGACACCCCGCCCGGGCGGGGCGGCGAGATCCAGCTCACCGACGCGCTGCTGACGCTGGCCAAGCGCGGCCCGGCCCACGGCGGCGGCGTGCACGGCGTGCTGTTCCACGGCCGCCGCTACGACACCGGCAACAAGCTGGACTACCTGCGCACCCTGGTCCAGTTCGCCTGCGAGCGTTCCGACCTGGCCGAGGAGATCGTGCCCTGGCTGCGCAAGTACCTGGACAGCCTCCCGTGAGCCACGCGGAGGGCGAACCGCTTACCTCCGTCGAAGAGCACCTGGCCGAGATCCTCGGCACCATCAGGCCGCTGCCGCCCGCCGAGCTCGGCGTGGGCGACGTGCACGGCCTGGTGCTGGCCGAGGACGTCACGGCGGCCAGCCCGCTGCCGTCGTTCGACAACTCGGCCATGGACGGCTACGCCGTGCGGGTCGAGGACGTCGCCGCGGCCACCGAGAAGAACCCGGTCACGCTCCCGGTGACGGCCGAGGTCGCGGCGGGCGACACCGGGGCGTACGCGCTCCGGCCGGGCACCAGCATCAAGATCATGACCGGCGCGATGCTGCCGCACGGCGCCGAGGCCGTGGTGCCGGTGGAGTGGACCGACGGCGGCCAGGCCCGGGTCACCATCCGCGGCCCGGCCGAGTACGGCAACGCCATCCGGCTGTCCGGCGGCGACGCCAAGGCCGGCGAGGTCCTGGTCACCGCGGGGACGATGCTCCGCCCGATGCACGTCGCGGTGATCGCCGCGGCCGGCCGCGGCTCGGTGCTGGTCCGGCCCAGGCCCCGGGTGGTGGTGCTGTCCACCGGCAGCGAGCTGGCCGAGCCGGGCACGCCGATCGTCCCCGGCCGGATCTGGGACTCCAACAGCTTCATGATCGCCGCGGCGGCCCGGGAGGCGGGCGGCCTGGCCGACCGGCAGGCCATCGTCCGCGACCACCCGGACGAGGTGCTGCCGGCCATCGAGGACCAGCTGGCCCGGGCCGACCTGATGATCACCACCGGCGGGGTCAGCATGGGCGGCGAGCACGACGTGGTCAAGGCGGCGCTGCGGCAGCTCGGCACGATCACGTTCCGCAAGGTCGCGATGCAGCCGGGGATGCCGCAGGGGTTCGGCACCATCGGGCAGGTCCCGATCTTCACGCTGCCCGGCAATCCGGTCAGCGCCTATGTCTCGTTCCAGGTCTTCGCCCGGCCGGCCATCGGCGCGCTGCAGGCCTACGACGGGCTCGGGCTGGAGTCGGTGCGGGCCGAGCTGGCCGGGCCGCTGCGCTCGCCGCCGGGCCGGCGGTCCTTCCTGCGCGGCGTGCTTGACGCCGCGCGCGGCCTGGTCACCCCGCTCACCGGGCAGGGCTCGCACCAGGTGGCCACGCTCGGCAAGGCCAACGCGCTGGTGATCGTGCCCGAGTGGGTGACGCAGATGGCCGAGGGCGACACCGCCGAGGTGCTTGTCCTACCGTAGCCGCTCGCGGCGGAACCAGGGCACGCACCCGGCCCGTTCGGAAGTAATCTGACCTGCATGGGTGACAAGCTCACGCACGTGGACCGGGCCGGCCACGCACGGATGGTGGACGTCTCGGGCAAGGACGTGACGGCGCGCGCGGCCCGCGCGACCGGCCGGGTGCGGCTGTCGGCCGCCGCCGTGGCGGCGCTGCGCGCCGGGGAGGTGCCCAAGGGGGACGCACTCGCGGTCGCCCGCATCGCCGGGATCGCCGGGGCCAAGCGGACGCCGGACCTGATCCCGCTGTGCCACCCGATCGGGCTGCACGGCGTTACCGTGGACCTGGCCGTCACCGACGACGGCGTAGACATCGCCGCGGTGGCCCGCACGGCGGACCGCACCGGGGTGGAGATGGAGGCGCTCACCTCGGTTTCTGTGGCCGCGCTCGCGCTGGTCGACATGGTGAAGGCCATCGACCCGGCCGCGGTCATCACCGACGTGCGGGTCGAGTGGAAGGAAGGCGGGAAGACCGGGCCATGGCGCCGGTGAATAAGGACACTGCCCTGATCCGGGCGCTCGTCGTCACCGCGTCCAACCGGGCCGCGGCGGGCGTGTACGAGGACCGGTCCGGGCCGGTGCTCGTGGAGTTGCTGCGGTCGGCGGGCTGCGCGGTGGACGGGCCGCGGGTCGTCCCGGACGGCGAGCCGGTGGAGGCGACGCTGCGGTCCGCGGTAGGTGCGCGCTACCACGTCGTCGTCACCACCGGCGGGACCGGGCTCACGCCGGGTGACCTGACGCCGGAGATGACCAGGCGGGTGATCGAGCGGGAGATCCCGGGAATCGCCGAGGCGCTGCGCTCGGCCGGGGCCGCGGCCGGGGTCCCGGCGGCGATCTTGTCCCGGGGCGTGGCCGGGGTCGCGGACCGGACCCTGATCGTCAACCTGCCCGGTTCCACCGGCGGGGTCCGGGACGGGATGGCCGTGCTGGCGCCCGTGCTGGGGCACGCGGTAGCCCAGATCAACGGAGGCGATCACATCAGGGCCGAGGCGGACTCGGATGCGAAACGCTTATCGGGTATCGCGTAGCGTCAGCAGCGATACAGGGGAATGATGGGATCGTGGTAAGCATGCGCGGCTGGCCCGTCACCCTCACCGAGGCTCACCTGCTCGCCCAGCCGGTGGAACTGCGCCCGGTCCGGGTGAGCGACGCCCGCATGTGGCGCGAGATCCGGGTCAGGAACGCGCCGTGGCTGCGCCCGTGGGAGCCGACCAACCCGGAGACGCCGCTGTACCGGTCCAGCCTCGGGCCGTACATCACCATGGTGCGCGCCATGCGCCGGGAGGCGCGGCAGGGGCAGGCGGTGCCCTGGGTGGTGACGTTCGGCGGGGAGTTCGTCGGGCAGCTGACGGTGGGCTCGGTCACCTGGGGTTCGGCCCGGTCGGGGCAGGTCGGCTACTGGATCGACGAAGCCTACGCCGGCCGCGGCATCATCCCGACCGCGCTGGCCATGGCCGTCGACCACTGCTTCGGCGTCATCGGGCTGCACCGGCTCGAGGCCTCGATCCGGCCGGAGAACCACCCGTCCCGGCGGGTGGTGGAGAAGCTCGGGTTCCACGAGGAAGGCATCCGGGTGCGCCAGTTGCATATCAACGGGGCCTGGCGCGACCATGTGTGCTACGCGCTGACCGCCGAGGAGGTGCCGCAGGGGCTGATGGCCCGGTGGCGGAGCATCCTGCTAGCCTCCGGCTCGAACGCGGGGTGAGTTTTGGTTTCGCTTTGGGTTGCCGCTGGGGCGAATGTCGCGACACACCGGCCGGGGTGCTCGTTTATTACGTCTCCTGCTATTACGTTGCGTCACGTGAGCACGTTCCGGCTGAGCGGCGTGCCCGCACCCGAGGCCCGTGGATCCGCCATCGGGCCGTCCGGCGTCGGCGGCGCCGCGGACAGGACCTCCGAGGGGAGGAGCACTGAGCAGCGCGATACTGTACGTCGCCATCGTGGCTATCTGGGCTGGCGTGCTTATCCCCCGGTGGCTTCGGCGCGACTCCGCGGCTGGCGAGCATCGTGACGAGGAGCTCACCACGGCTTCCGGCTCGTTCTCGGGCTCGGGTTCCTCATTGTCTTCGTTCCCGGCCTCGGGTTCCTTCTCTTCGTTCCCGGCCTCGGGTTCCTCCTCTTCGTTCCCGGCCTCGGGCCCGGCGGGTGATCCGGTGAGCGAGCCTGTGCCCCGGCCGGGCCGACGGGGGCACCCGGAGTCCGAGGGGCGCCGTGACGACCGGACGGCGGCCCAGTCCGACGTGGCTCCGCGGCGTGAGGCCCCGCGGCGTGAGGCCCCGCGAGGCGAGCCGCCGCGGGGCGAGCCTTCCCCGGATGCGGCCGCGCCGGGCGGCCTGACTGATCAGGAGCGCAAGAAGGTGCTGGCCGCGCGGCGGCGATTGCTCGGCATGCTGGTGACCCTGACCATCGGATCCGCCGCGCTCGCCGTCACCAAGATGGCGGCCTGGTGGGTGGTGGTGCCGCCGACCGTCATGCTGCTGGGCTACGTGGCCCTGCTGCACGAGGCCGCCAAGGCCGACGCCGAGCGGCTTGCGCGCGCCCGGACCGCCGCGCGCGCGGCGGCTGCTGCTGCGGACGCGGACGCGGATGCGGCTGAGGGCCGGCCTGCGGCTCCCCCGGTTCCGGCGGCTCCCCCGGTTCCGGCGGCTCCCCCGGTTCCGGCGCCCGGTGCGCAGGTCATCGACATCTCGCCCGCGGTCACCCGGGCCGGCAAAGAGTTCTACGACCAGTACGCGGACGCCAAGCGACGCGCGGTCGGCGACTAAGGGCATTCCCTGACGAGCTGAGACGCCTCTTGCCCGGCGCGACGCGCTGACCGAGACCCAGTCGAGTAACAGCAGTCCCCTCAGCATCACAGCTCGCGCAAGGCCAGGCGAGGCGGCGGATCGCTCCGTTGGTCACCCAGGATCGGGCCAGCACGGCGGATCCGGGACACCTGGAATTGGTTGCGCGGCTCCTGAAGGTCCGACTTAACAGCATCGATGTGGCAGCGATGCTGTTTGCCGACGGACGCGGACCCGAAACGGGCCCGTTGGGACGAGGCTGGCGGGGGGCATGAGGCTGACGAGGCTTCAGGTGCCTTATAGGGGCACCGGTGGCGAAGGGAACGGGGTCCGGTCGGCTGCGCGGACGGGCGCGGGCACGGCGGGCGCGGGCGGGCGCTCTACGGTTGCGTGCGCACCATGAGGACCTGGGGGCCGCGGAAGGAAATGTTCGGGTGGAAGGTGAGGTGCTGGTCTGGGGCGAGGCGGAGGCGGGGGTAGCGGCAGGCGAGTTCGGCCATGGCGATCTGCGCTTCCAGCTTGCCGAGGTTGGCGCCCAGGCAGTAGTGCAGGCCCTTGCCAAAGGCCAGGTGGTTTTCCGCACCCGTTCGGTGCAAATCGAACTCGCCGGGACGGTCAAACGCTTCCTCGTCCCGGCCCGCTGCGGCCAGCCAGAGGAAGAGCCTGGCCCCGGCAGGCAGGCCTACGCCGGCCAGCGTGGTCGGCCGGGTGGTGACCCGGCGCCAGACCGTCACCGACGGGTCGTAGCGCAGGCTCTCCTCCACCGCGTCCGGGATCAGGCCGGGGTGCGCGACGATCTGCGCCCAGCGGGCGGGGTCCTCGAGCAGGCGGCGGACGGTGTTACCGATGAGGCCGGTGGTGGTCTCGTGGCCGGCGAACGACAGCGAGAACAGGATCGAGGCGATCTCGTCCAGGGTGAGCCGGTCCGGCGCCTCGCGGTGGATGGCGATCAGGTCGCTGGCCAGGTCATCGCCGGGCTCGCGGGTCTTGGTGTCCACCAGGTCGCGCATGTACCGGCGGTACGCGGCCATGGTCGTCGCGATTTCCACTTGGTCCTCCGCCGCGGGACGCCCGAAGCTCAGCGCCGCCCGGTACCCGCACCACTGCTTGACCTGGGCGTAGTCCCGTTCCGGCACACCCATCAGGGAGAACACGATGTTGGCGGGCAGCGGGAATGCCAGCGCCGCGACCAGGTCGAATTCGTCCTTGTCGGCCACCGCGTCCAGTAGCCGGGCGGTGGTGGCCTCGATGGCGGGGATCATCGCGGTGACCCGCTTCATGCTGAACGCGCGGGCGGCCGGCTTGCGGAGCCTGGCGTGTTCGGGCTCATCGAGGCTCACCATGCTCGGCTGCGGCTTGTGGCCGCCGGCCAGCAGGATCTGCTGCGCCTCGGGGACGATCGGGGTCAGCGGGGCCTGGGCCACCGCCGCGGAGTATGTCGCCGGGTCGCGGAACACCCGGTCCACGGCGTCGTAGCTGGTGACCACGTAGTAGCCGATCGACGGGGCGAAGAAAACCGGCGCGTGGCCGGGCGGCAGCTTGGCCATGACCGTGTAGGGGTCGGCGAGGAATTCGGGTGAGAGCGGGTCGAACGACTCGTCGACGGGGCATCCGGGCCCGGTAGCGGTCGTCATCGCGCGCCTCCTGACGATATTGGCCGCATGATGCCCATGATGGCGCTGAGCCGGGCCGCTGTCACCAGGCGATCCGAGGCACGGGCAGGGCCCGGCGTTTGCTACGCTAGCTCAGGTTCTCGGGGCTGTAGCGCAGTCCGGTAGCGCACCTCGTTCGCATCGAGGGGGTCAGGGGTTCAAATCCCCTCAGCTCCACCGAGTTCTTCCAGGTCAGAGACCTATTTTCTGCTCCTCGGCCTCAACTGCCCCGATACGTGTCCGATTTTGGGAGCGATTTGGGAGCCGATCTTGCCGGAGGGTGTTCGTTGCTGCGTCAGCAGGGCGTCCAGTACAGGCACGATTGAGCGGGGCGCTAGCTGAGCTCGTTCACGCAGTGACGCTGTCCAGCGCTCTTGCAATGCTGCGGTGAGCTCGGCCCGCATGGCAGTGCTGACGTGGCTGTAGACGCCACGCATGCCGGGCACTTCGTGCCCCATCCGTTCAGACTTGAGAACGTCTGCGATGCGGTCCTCGTCCATCCAGGTCTGGTGACCGTGCCTCAGGCCGTGGGGGGTCAAGCCGGTGAGCACCGGCAGCCATGACGCCACTGACACGTCGGCAGCGGGCGGCTGTCCCGATCCCTCGCAGCGGCTAACGCCCGCCTTGTGTGCGATGACGCAACCGTCCAGTCGTCGCGGCCAGGCGCGGCCGCAGACAGCACACCGGCCGGTTGCGGCGTCATTGACCAGACGGACGACACCCCGACCGGCCGGTGGCTGGAATTCCTGGCCAGACACGGCCAGCGGCCACGGCGGCACCGGCCGGCCCGGGAGTGGGGCGGCCGCGTCCACGAGGACCGGCATCGTTGGCCGCTGGCCACGGCCTGGATACGAGCCGTCAGCAGCTGGCCGGAAGAATCGTTCACTGTAGTTGGACCGCCGGAAGTGGCCGTGGCCCGGGCCAAGGAACACATAGCGGTCGCCGGGACACCACGGTGCTTCGGTGTTCCGGCAGGTGCACTTTGGGTGCCCGCGCGGAGCTGGCGAGCGAGCATCCCGACCAGGAACTGTGGCAGGTCAGCTGGGCGGATCGAACCGTCCTTAGGCCGACCGCGGTAGAAGCGGCCATTCAGCTCGTACAGCTTCCAGCTGATGTCGATGCGGTCGTCGTGGACGCATCCGGGGACCAGTCCGATGACCTCGCTCCATCGCATGCCGGTGTATGCCACGGTGATGATCATCACGAAGTCTGTGTCGTGACCGGACAGGGCAGCCGACCGCTCGGCGACCAGCAGGGCCTGAAGCGGCGTTGCCCACGCTTTCCCGGCTTGCTCGATGCGCTGGATACGCCGTTGCCCTTTGCGGCCCTTTCCCCGGCGCCGCTGAGCTGGGTTGGCCTGGAGTAACGCGGGATTGCGTCGCCCAGCACCGTGGCCAAGGTGGACCGGGCGTCTCGGGCGGTGCGCCGGGAATAGCCGCTGGCTGCGACCTGCCGTTCCCACGCGCTGACTTCCTCGGCCGTGATGGAGGCCAGGGCGCGGTTTCCGAACGCGGGGAGGATGTGCACCTGATCTGGTAACGGTAGTTGCTTAGGGTTGTTGGCTCAAGGTCCAGAGCCGGGTACCACTGGTTGACCCACTCGGTGAGCGTTATCTTGCCTGCTCGCGGATCGACGTAGGTGTTGGCGCGGATGGCGGCTTCCTGGTGGCGGCCGTAGTTCTCGGCGGCCTTGCGAGTGTGGAATCCGGGCTTAGATTCCAGCGTGCCATCCGGCCCACGCCAGCGCGCACGCCAAAGGTTCCCCCGCTTTTCCGCGTAGGCCATCGCATCTCCAGTAAGTCGATGATCCGGGGCCCGGTTGCTCGATCAGGCCGCTCTCCGCGGGCCGTTGCGCGGTCGGGGCCGCAGTGGAGCCAGCGTCTGGCCCACCATCGGCCGTCCTGCGCTGAGATGCCGGGAACGGGTGTGCATGTCGCCATTCGAATCCGACGCGGCAGGCGGCTGCTCGGGCATCCGCACGATGGCGGCGAGGTGGGTGGGGGTAAATCTGTAGCTCCGGCCGAGCATGGTGAACGGAATCTTCCGGGCCGCGGCCTGGCGTTCCAGCCAGCTCTTCTTGACCCGCAGAATCAGGGCGGCTTCTTCGGCTGTGTATACGGTTGGTATGCCTTGGCTGTGATGCGTCGTGCTGAGCTGAGTTCCGCGCGATCGGTCGGCTTCGTCAGCGCCCGTATCGCTCAGAGGCAACCCAAGGCGGAGCTTGCTGGCTATGCGGCAATCATAGCAGTGATGCGCATCACCTTCTAATAGCCGAGACGCCGAGCAGGTCCTGGGCCTGGGGACGCGCTGGCGCGTTAGGTGACTGCTGCTTACTGCGCGGGCGGCGGTGTCCAGTGGCCGACTCCGGAGCGGACGAGTACATCGAGCAGCAAGCTCAACGCTCACCGAGATTCGCAAGTGGACCGAGGATCACGGCATCGATGTGAAGGACCGCGGGCGGGAGCCTGCTGAACCGGTGGTCAAGTTCCAAGCAGGCTACCAGGCGGTAACGCAAGGAACGTTGCATGCTCCTCCGCCTCATGGCGTCTCACCCACATGCCGATGAGAGTGCGTCGCTTCCGTGAACGGATTTACACTGTTCGGTAACAAACGGCTGGCAGTGGCCTCCTGCCGGCCCGCTTCAAGGGTCCTCCGGGTTCCTCCGCGAGGTTGTAAGGCATTTAAGAGCGCGTCAATAGGTTCGCGATGACGCTCAGGCGTAAGAAGTCAATCTGGTGATCCCAAAGGTATTCTCCCGGAGGGGCTGGAGAACGGCTCTTCCAATGCAATCTGTGCCTGTCTTCTTGTATCACATCACCAGGTTCCGGAGTGCGGATAAATCGCGCCGATTGTGCCGATGGCGGTAGTTCAACGATAAACTCGAGTCTCCGCTTAGCCTGGGCCAGGGTAATTACATTCCGATCCTTCCCGAGATTGTCCCTAGCATTGCGGTGGAAGCCCGGCCATCGGGCGTCTATCCGCCAGGTCAATTCTGCTCCCGGTTGGATGGCTTTCGGGAAAACAATACTAATATCGATTGCCGAGCTGTCCACGCTCTCCCGTTCATCATTGATCTGGACCCATTCGATCGGCTCCGCCCACGCGGGCTGACCCACATAGGAGGCCCGGATATCTACGTGCCCGTCCGCAAGCGATTTTCGGGCAGCGGGATAGTTGCAGGAGAATTTTAGGGTGCGCCAGAAAACCCCTGGCCCAGGTTCGGGTCTCGCGATCGTTCGCAGAATGTATCCGACCACGTCATCGTCGTCTGTTTCGCCGAAGATGTACCGGTACGTCATTTCCTCATCAAACGGATGGCTGGTTCGGCCGATCATCAACCGACGAAGCATCCCCCGCGCTTTGTAAACATCCCCTCCTCCGCGATCAGTGGCGTGCCGCGCATGATCAAGTATCGCCTCGCCGCTTAGCGCCATCAGGTCCCTCGCTGAATCCGGCCGCTCGTCCGGATCCTTGGCGAGGGCGCGCCGCACCAGCTCATCGAACCCTGCGCCCAGCCCTGGAACCTTCGCGCTCGGAGCCGGGATGTCTGCATGTAGGTGGGCATAATAGACAGCGTTGAGACTGTCCCGCGGATAGGGTACTTCGCCAGTGATGCATCGGTAGACCATGCACCCCAGCGCATAGATGTCAGTGCGGGCGTCTACATCACCACCTTTTATCTGCTCAGGTGCCATTTAGGCCGGGGTTCCGACAGGTCCGGCGACCGTGTAGGGCGTCGCGCCTGACACCGGCTTCGCAAGCCCGAAGTCGGCGAGGAAGACGCGCAGGCCGTCCCGCTCAAGCAGCACGTTGCCTGGCTTAACATCGCGATGGACGATCCCCTTGTCGTGCGCAGCGTCCAACGCGGCGGCCACTGGGGAGAGCAGGGCTACAGTTTCCGCGGGCTCCAAACGGCGACGCTTCTTCAGGTATGCCTCCAGGTCAGACCCATCGACCCAGCGCATTGCGAGGAATAGTCGGCCATCCGGAGCCTCTCCCATCTCGTAGACCGGGAGAACGTTCGGGTGGTCGATCGCTGCCGCCGAGCGCGCCTCGCGCTGGAAGCGGCCGCGGAACCCTGCGTCCAAACTAAGACCTGCTGCGATTACCTTGAGGGCGACGCGCCTGTCAAGGGAGAGCTGACGGGCCTCATACAGCTCACCCATGCCGCCGTGCCTGGGCAGGCTCGCAATACGGAATCCGGCGAGAATATGCCCAACCTGAAGTTCCGCCATGGTCTTAAGCATAGACTTGGTGCTCTGGCCCCGACATTCCCGCAGCCCGGGCTCACCGGCCAGCAGGATTCGCCTGCTCCGCCAGGCACAGGACTGCGGGCCCAATGGTCTTGCCTTAAGGCATGATGTGGTAAAATAACCGTTTTGTGGCTCATGATGGTGCTGAGGGTCTGTCGCCGGACGGCTGGCTGCCGGACCGGATCTCGATCGGGGTGCTGACCAGGGCGTTCCCGCCGGAGCTGGTCGATGAGGCCGTTGAGGTGACGGAGACGCGGGAACAGCGGCGCCGGTTGCTCCCGGCCCGGCTGATGGTGTACTTCGTGCTCGCGCTGTGGCTGTTCCGGGGCCGGAACAGCGGGTACGGGCAGGTGATGGCCAAGCTGGCCGACGGCCTGTACCACCAGCGGCGCGGCGCGGACCTGCTGGCCGGGCAGCTGGACCCGGATGGCTGGGTGAACGCGGGGCAGGGCCGGCGGTGGAAGCAGGCGAACATCTCTTCCCTGTCCCGCGGGCGCGGGAAGCTCGGCCCGGACCCGGTGCGGATGCTGTTCGAGCAGGTGGCGGGGCCGACGGGGGCGGACGGCGCGGAAGGGGTGTTCTGCTGCGGGCTGCGCGTGGTCTCGGTGGACGGGTCGGTGACGGACGTGCCGGACAGCAGGGAGAATGACGCGTTCTTCGGGCGGCCGTCGAACCAGTCCCGGGACGGCGCGTTCCCGCAGGTCCGGTGGGTGGCGGCGGCCGAGTCCGAGACCGGGAGCCCGCTCGGGGCGTCGATCGGGCCGTACCGGGCCGCGGAGCAGCAGCTGGCCGGGGACCTGCTGGGATGCTTCGGCCCGGGGATGCTGGTGCTGGCGGACCGCAAGTTCTTGTCCTGGTCCCTGGCCCGCGCCTTCCTCGCCACCGGGGCGCACATCTTGTGGCGGGCGTCGGCGTCCTTCACGCTGAAGCCGGTGAAAGTCCTGGCCGACGGCACCTACCTCGCGGAACTGAAGCCGCCGCGCAAGAGCGACGGCCCGGTCCTGGCGGTGCGGGTCATCGAGTACACCGTGCACACCGCCGCGGACGACGGCACCGAGGAGTCCCCGGAGGTTTTCTGCCTGGTCACCAGCCTGCTCGATACGGAGGAGCACCCGGCGCTGGACCTGGCCTGCTGCTACCCGGACCGGTGGGGCTGCGAGACCGTGATCGGCCATCACAAGACGGACATGGGCGAGGGCCAGCCCGTGCTGCGGTCGAAGGACCCCCAGGGCGTGATGCAGGAAATGTGGGCGCTGTTCGCCGTCTACCAGGCCATCTGCAAGATCGTTGGCATCGCGGTGAACGCGGCGGGCGTTCCCCCGGCACGGATCAGCTTCCCGCACGCCCTGGCCGCCGCGACGGACACCGTCGCGGCTTTCCCCCCTGACCAGCAGGATCACGCGCTGGCCACGTTCCTGCTGAAGATCCTCATGCCCGGCTTCGCCGCCCGCGGCCGCCCCGGCCGGGCCAGCCCGCGGAAAACCAAGAAGGCCGGCGACTTCCCCGCCCGCAAGCCCGGCGAGCCCAGCGTCACCAACATCGTGCGGAGAATCGAGTTTCACCTGCTCTACCCCTGGCAGATCATCTAAAAGCAAGGATATTGGACTGCGGGCCACCTGCAGCGCCGGGGCAGGCAATCCCCAGATGGCCAGTCACTGGCGACGAGTGTGGCGCGCGCCAGAGGTGTTTCAGGCGTAGTCCCAGGAGCGTGTATAGAGTTTCGGGATTCGGAATAGTGATTTAGCACCTGAGCCGGTCTCCTGCACCACGCGTTCGAGAAACCCAAGTCGCTCTAGGAGACGGACCTGCTCGCTTATCTTCCCCTCTGCCTCGTCGAATAGCTTCTCGACTTTGTGCAAGTCGAAGCTATCGAACTTTCCGGCTCGGATGTTCAAAACGAACGAGGTGGCCACCTTAAAGTCGTTGACGATCTCCGAGAAGCTCAAGCCCGAAAGCTTCGTCATTGCCCTGCCTACTGTCTCGGCCGTAAATAGCGGAAGCGTAGATACTACGTCTTCGGGCCTGGCGGACAGTTCGCGCGTTAGATAGAGAAGAAGGACGGCTAGCCGGGGAGAGATGTCGCCGTTTCCGTTGCTGAGTGAGTCAATGAGCCACTGATCAACGGGTTGCCCCTCAACTTCCGGCGGAAACAGTACTTCGAGTGCAGAGCGCGTTTCGATGGTGCCGTGGTCAGCGTGTAGTCTCTTCGCGAGCCGCTGGAATGGCTCATTGACGAGTACGCGCCTCACGAGGACTTGTAGCCATTCTTCCTCCGACCAATCGAGAGTGAGCATTCTGGATACCAGTTTGTTCTTCTCTTGAATGTCATATAGCTCGAAGAGGTCGGTCCGGAGGAAGACTACGAGCCCAATGCGTTCGAACAAGGACACGTGCCCCTCCGCTTGTAGCAAAGCCTGCACGACTGCTTCTTGTTTGGTGCGGTCATACTTGAATATTTCGTCAATTCGGTCGAACATCACTACCACTCGTCGTGCGGACTCACCTAGGAGGTTGTCGGGTCGGGTGGCCCGGGGGAATCGCACCCCCGGGCTCCCGCAGATCCCGGCGTGACACTCTCGCGTCACCGGGCTCTTCTCACCCTTCCCGCCAGTGCCCCGTGACCCATTTCCAGTGCGCGAACCACAGGGGATACTGAGCAGTTACCCGCCCCCATGCCTCGTGCGCTTTCTTGAAGGTCCTCAGCCGTTTGTATTTCTTCCTCAGCCAGCGCACCAGGTAGCCGTTGATGCGCTTGAGCACCGGATACAGCGCGGAACGGTAGAACGCCCCGTAATACTGCATCCACCCCCGCACGATGGGATTTATCCACCGCGCGAGCTGCCCGAAGGTCCAGTCAGTGTGCTGGTGCAGCCGCCAGGACCGCACTTCCGCGCTGATCTTGTTCAGGGCGTCCTTGCTGATCGCCGGGCCGAACCCGGTGAATACCCGCCCGTGCCTGGTGCGCGCGCCCCGCGCCCGGAAGGTGAACCCGAGGAAGTCGAACGACGTGTGCTCAGCCGAGCCGCGCCGTATTGCGTCCTTGCAGTACACCAGCCGGGTCTTGTCCGGGTGCAGGCTCAGGCCCACCTGTCCCATCCGCTCTTCCAGCGCGGCCCGGATCATCCGGGCCTGCTTTTCCGAGCGGCAGTGCACCACGGCGTCGTCGACGTACCGCTCGAACGGGACCGACGGGAATTTCCGCGCCAGCCACATATCGAACGCGTAATGCAGGAACAGGTTAGCGAGTACTGGTGAAACCGCAGATCCCTGCGGGGTTCCGCGGTCCCTTTGCGCGAGGCTGCCATCGGGCATCTGCAACGGGGCCGAAAGCCACCGCTTCACATACAGGATAACCCAGGCATCGGCGGTATTAGCCTTCACCGCCTTGACGATGAAATCCCACGGAACGCTGTCGAAGAATTTCCGGATGTCCAAATCAACTACCCAGTCGTGCTCCCAGCAGCGTTCCCGGCATTTGCCCACCGCGTCCAGGGCCGACCGGCCGGGCCGGTACCCGTAGGAGTCATCGTGGAATTCCGGTTCCACTTCTTTCTCCAGCCGGGCCGCGACCACGGTCTGCGCGACTCTGTCCGCGACAGTGGGAATCCCGAGAATCCGGGTTCCCGCGCCATGTGCCTTCGGTATTTCCACCGCCTTCACCGGGGGCGGGAAGTAGCTGCCCGAGGACATCCGGTTCCAGACCTTATACAGATTGTTCTTCAGGTCGGCCTCGAAATCCTCGATTGACTGCCCGTCTGCTCCCGGTGCCCCGCCGTTGGCTTTCACCTTCAGCCAGGCATCCCGCACCTCCTGCTTCGGTATCTCGAACGGCTTGCCTGCCGGTTTCTGCTCGCTCACCCGATTCCTCCAGGGCTTCGCCTGTTGACCTGATGCGCGAACCACGGATGAGCCGGCTCCTTCGCTCCGCCCCCACCGCATCAAGCAGGGGTTTCACCGCTACTACGAGCCGGTCCGCCTGCACGCCCCGCGACGGTACTCAACCCCTCGCGCTTCAGACGCTTGGGGGTCTCCCTCTCGCCGCCCGTGCCGGGCAAACTGTGTCGGGGCGTGCTTTCCCACGTTCCGCACGAGAGCCGCAGACCAGGCTCACGCCGCCTCCACGCCGGGCACCACCTGGCCAGTAGACGGGCTCCCGCCAGGCTCATCCCGGGCCAAAAAGTAACACCCGGTTCTGATGCCGCTTTATCCAATAACGACGCGTCAACAGCGAGCCCCGTGACCGGGGCATTTAATGCAACGTCTTCCTGGTCCCCACCTGACGCATCTTGTGCGCCTTTTCCGTCTCGCTCACCACAACAGTCTTCAGCTAATGCAGCAGACGGCGGTTTGAAGCCTCCCCCCGCAGGGCGGCTCCGAAGGGCCAGCAATCCCTCATCTCCCGTGCAGCACCACATTCAGCCACCTGCTACGTCATGCAGCCTCCAGTGTTCGTGGCACACCCTCTTTCAGGAAAGACTCAACGTCCACAGAAGCTTTGCCGGGTCTTCCGCCACTTCCGGACGGAAGTTGGGCTTCGAGGTTGACCGGCCCGACAGCGAACTTCAGCGTTGTACCACCAAGGAGTCGAAATGCTGCAGGAAGCGCGCGCCGGATGAGGCTTGCCTGTTCGGTAGGCAAGCCGAAGGCAGCGCGGAGGTCGGCGGCATTGCGGCGAAGTTTTTTGGGAGCTGATGCGGGAACAGCCGACGCGACAACCGACGCGACAATCACAATCCATGCGGCGCGGATCGCGTCAGCGTCGAGCCATGCGTCCTTTTCAACTATCCGGTGCAGCAGGTCGCCTGGATTAGCGACTGGGCAGATGTCGACATGGCGGTCGTGCGGGACAGCGGAGGTACCTGCCGCCAGCTTGCGGAAAATCGCGCTCTTGCCCGAACCGCGATCTCCGACGATGATGGATCGGCGCATATCAAAGATTGCTTCCATGCTTCCTCGGCACCGAACTTGAGATCGGTGAGCCGAAACGGGGGGGCGAGGATCCGCGATACGATGACATCCCTGACTGCGTCATGGAGAAGTGCAACGGTCTCTGCCAGATTATCGAGCACAACCAGTGCGCGTACGTGTGGAGCATCGAGAAGGCGCCGGACTTCTTCTTCGGTGATCCGCAACTTCGAGGCTAGGGGAATAATTCGGTCCCGGCCGCCGGCGAGCGCTAGTTCCTCGAGCAGTTCACTCAGCTTCGCCGGGTTTGAAGAGCTCCCTATAGCCTCATTCACCAGCCGTTCGAGCGCGATTCCGAGGGATGGGACATCGGTTATTTCGGCGAGCGAACCCGAGCGCTCGAACTCCCGTATCATGAACTGGAGTAAAAGCGGATTTCCTCCGGCGAGATCAGCGATGCGCGGAATGACGGCCTCCGATAGCTGCGGTGCTTCACGCAGCAGGGCGGCTACGTCTTCCTCAGTGAGGTTTCGCAGTTGAACCACTTCGAAGCGGGCGAAACGCCTAATCTCTGCGACAGCCGCCGGACGGGACGAAACAACGAGTTTCCAGCCGTGTAATGCGAGACTGAGTTCCTCGACCGCAGCGGCCATCCGCGGCGGATCAACTGATTCGTCGAGGCCATCCAACAGAAGAACCGGCGACGGCAGCCGGGCGCCAGCACGACGCAAAATTGCCGCTGCCTCACGAAGGGGCGGAGCGCCGGAGGACGTGCGAAGCGTTCTTCCAATATCATCGTCGGCTTCTTTGAAGGGCGAGGCTGCGATCGCGTCCAATACCTGGCCGCCGAGCTCGCCCGGATAACGCAGACCGACAAAGCTAACGAAGAAGACGGCGCGCCTTTGCCTTTTCAGTACTTCTTCGACCATGCGCAGTAGCGTGGTCTTGCCACTCCATGGAGCGCCTAGCAGCAGCACCCCCAGGGACTCTGTGTCGTTGAGGTAGTACATGAGTTTCCCGAGCTCGCGACGTTGGACAAGATGCAGGTCTTCCGGATCCATATGGCCTCCCGGGTAGAGGTTTGCCAGAGTCGCACATCATTCGCGGAAGGGCCCTGCGCGCCCGCCCGCCGGATGTCAGCATCCGCCATTTCGCCCGTAGGTTCAAGGATCATGTCGCCAATCGCGGGCTGCTCATCTTCCGCGATGCCGGGCGCCCCGGCCCTCAACCCGACACCGTGGCCCTGCGGAGACGGCAGCTCCACGCAAACCGGTTACTCCTATAACCATCCCCAGTACACTAATCTGACCCTGAGCGACCGTACTCATCTGCCGCGACAGGGTGGTCGGCTCATGCGGAGCGGCGTTCACGCGCGTAGGCGTCGAGCCGCTTGAGCTCATCGGTATAGATGGCACGCAGCACCCTCGGCGCGAATATGCGCTCGAACAGGCCGCCGATCCCGCCGCACCGTCCCAGGTGCCGGAGATCTGCACGAGCGAGGCCGGGCCTGCGGGGAGACCGTGAAGGTGGTGACCGCGCTGGAGCCGGTGTCGGACTCGGTCAGGACCCGGCCTGGTTCGGGCTCGGCGATCTTCGTCCGGTACTCGCGGATGCGCCCGCCCGCCGTCAGCTTGTACCGCAGGATCGTACCGGCGCCCACGCCACCGGACTCGACCCGGAAGTCCGAGAACGCCGGGGGCAGGAACCGTGGATGGTGCTCGCGCATGTCCGCGATATAGCGGTAGACCGTATCGGCTGGTGCCTCAACCGTGCCCTCAGCCGAGACCGCAATCCGTGCCACGGGGCATTTCTATCACGCACGGGAGATGTGCTCACCAGAGCCTGATCAGACCCGAATCCGCGAGTAAGTCGGTGACACGACCTTGTAGATGCCGATAGGTGCCGCTCTGGCCTGGGATGATGATCGCTGCCAAGTGATGACCAGCCCAGTGGAGAGGACACCTATCTGGTGGTCAGGATAAGTGCTGGCAGCAGGGGGCGTCAGCAGGTGCGGGCCGGCGCGCCGGACCGGTCGCTGACCGCGGATGCGGGTCTGGCCGCGATCACCGGGTTGTGGGACCGGCTCGGTGTGATCAAGGCGCTGGATCAGGCGGTCGGCCCCATCAAGCAGCGGAACCGGGGTGCGGGGGCTGGGGAGCTGCTGACCGGGATCGCGGCGGCGCGGCTGGCCGGGGAGGATTTCCTGACAGGGCTGGACCGGCAGCGCGCCGGCGCGGCAGGCCAGCAGATCACGCCGGTGCCGGGCCCGGCGTCCACGACCGCGGCCGGACTGGCCCGGCGGGTCAGCCCGGCGCAGTGGCGAGCGGTGGAGTCCGCCCTGGCGGCAGTCACCAGCCGGATGCTGTCGCTGCTGCCCGCGCCCCGGGCGGCGGCGCTGACCGACGGGCCGGTCACCATCGACCTGGACACCACCGATGTGGAGGTCTACGGCCGCAAGAAACGCGGCGTGGCCTGTAACCACCAAGGCCAGCGGGTCGGCCGCCCGCACGTCGCGGCCTGGGCCGAGACCGAGACCGTGCTGGCCGCCGACCTGGGCGACGGCACCGACGACCCGCGCGCCACCGCGCCGGACCTGCTGCGCCGCGCCCTGGCCGCCCTGCCTCAGCGAGCACGGCAACCGGGCCGGGTGGGCATGCGCGCCGACGCCGGGTACTTCGCCGGGCAGCTCGCCCGCGCCGCGCACGACGAGCAGATCGCCGTCGCGATCGGCGCCAAGCGCATCGCGCCGCTGTGGCGGCTGCTGGCTGGCATCGCCGGCGACGCCTGGCACGACGCGATCGACATGGACGGCGCGCAGGTCGCCGTCGCGGAGTACTGCCCGGACTGGTGGCCGGCCAATACCCGGCTGCTGGTCCGCCGGGTCCTGCTGGACCCGGCGCAGGTCTCCGCCGGCCCGCGGTCCCGGCGTCGGCGCACCCTGCACCCGGACCAGCGGGGGATGCTGTGCCCGGAGCTGGCGCAGCAGCCCGCCGTCTACGCCTATTCGTTCATCTTGACGAACCTGGACGTGTCCAGCCCGGATAAGGCAGCCGCCGTGGAGCACTGGCACCGTCACCGCACCACGGTGGAGAACATCTTCCGCGACAGCAAGCTCGGCGCCGCTCTGCGGCACCTCCCCTCCGGCTACCCGCAGGTGAACCTGGCCTGGATGCGGGGGGCGCTGCTCGCCGCGACCATGGCCGCCTGGCTGCACCAGCTCACCGCCACGACCGCCGGCGAGGACATCGCGGCAGGGCACGGCGTGCGTGGCGGCAAGGCCATGATCGCCACCCTGCGGTGGCGGCTGACCGCCGTCCCGGGGCGGCTGATCCGCCACGCCCGCCACCTGGTGCTGCGGCTCCCGCCCGGCCACTGCCTGCTTCCCGAGATTCTCGCCCGGCTCCGGCAACTGCCAGCACCGGCCTGACCCGCGGACCCAGAGCCCCGGCTCCCCGTCCTGGCCCACGGCTGACCAGCCCCGATCCGCAGAAACATACCCACCCGCGAACCCGGCGCTGACCCGGCCTGCCAGCATGCCCGCCACCCGGAATCCTGGCCCATGAAGATCATTTACGGAGACACAGCCGGTTCATCGCGCTACTCGCGGATTCGGGTCAGAGGCACCGTCTGACCTTGAGTGGACATACTCATCTATGCCGCGTTCCGGTTCATTGGCGCGTTATGGTGCGCTGTAACGGTAGGGCCAATGGCGGGCGTGGGTGGCGTGGTGGGTTGAAGGTTCGCGCCGGATCGGTGAAACACGGGACATGGGGGCAGGCAGTGGCGGGATCAGCTTTGAGGGTGATACTGGCCCGGTGAAGCTCAGCAGGCTGGCGGCGGCCGGCGGTGTCGCGGGTCCGGTGCTGTTCACCGCGGCGTGGGTGGTCGGCTCGCTGGGTCAGGCCGGTCACTCCGCGGCCGAGGTGCAGCTCAGCGGCCTGGCCGCGGAGGATGCCCGGGATCCGCAGATCATGATGGCCGGCTTCGTGGCGCTCGGCGCTGGCACGGTGGTGTTCGGCGCCGGACTCGGCCGGGTCACCGCGCCCAGGTCAGCCGGCCCGTGGCTGGTCCTGGTAGCGGGCGCGGCGAGCATTGCGGCTGGGTTGTTCCGGCGCGATCACATGCTGCTGGCCGGCCCGGGGTTCGCCGGTGAATCGTGGCACAACCAGGTGCACGATGTGGTCAGCGGGGTCGCGTACGGGGCGATGCTCGCGGCGCCGCTGGTGCTGGCGCGTCGCTGGCGCGGTGATCCGGATTGGGCGGTTCTGAGCCGACCGGTTCAGGTTCTCGCGCTGGTCAGCGCCGCGGCCCTGGTGGTCTTCGCGTCCCGGATTGCCGCGCCGCACAACGGCGTGGTGCAGCGGATCGCGGTCACGCTTCCGCTGACCGCGGAGATTCTCATCGCCGGTCGGATGCTCACCCTGCCCGTAACCGGTTCCGCTGCCGGGCCCGGCGTCACGCCCAGCCAGGGAGCGCCAGCCGACCAGGACGGCTGAGACAGGGTCATCGCCTCCTGCCCAAGGACCCAACACCAGAGATTTAAGGCACGCTGGGCTCCATGAGGCTGTGATCTGGGATTTTGCGCTGGTTTGGACGCGGGCGGGGCTCCCGGTAGGGGTTGGGTGTCGATGTCCACCCCTTTCCAGGAGCCCTTGTGCTTTCTTATCTGCCTGACGTTGCTGATGCAAGCGGGATCGTTGCCTGCCAGGATGCGGGCACGCCTGCGGGGACTGTGGTGGTGCGGGCGTCTGGCCTGCGGGTTCGCGGGGGGACGGTCATGGCGGGGGATGCTCAGCCGTCGGCCGGCGAGGCGGCGGTGTTCTGCCGCCCGGTGGTGGCGGCCCCGGCCGTGGTCCGCCGGGACGGGAGCGTGCTGGCGGGCGCCTGGCTTCCTGATCTGGTGCGGCTGGGCGAGCTGGAGCGTCATCTCGGGGACGGGGTGATCGAGTCGGTCGCGGACGCCGCGATCGCGGAAGGGCGGCTGAGGAAGCGGGAGCGGCGGCGGATCATGTCGTATCCGCTGGTGATCCGGCTGATGATCGCGATGACCCTGATGCCGGACGGGTCGTATGGCGAGGCGCTGGCCCGCTTGGCGGGGCTGCTGGCGGACGTCCCGTTCGCCCGGGAATGGCACGTCCCGACGGGGAAGGTGGTCACGGAATGGCGGCTGCTGGTGCCGGCGGAGGTGATGGAGTCCGTGTTCTGGGAGGCGGCCGGGCCGCTGATCGGGGATGACGAGCCGTCGGCGGTGCTGCTGGCCGGGATGACGGTGTGCGCGGCCGACGGGATGCTGGTGAACCTGGCGGACACCCCGGCGAACCGGGCGATGTTCGGCTGCACGGGCACTGCGGAGCAGGACGGCGAGGCCGCTGCGCCGTTCCCGCAGCTGCGGATCGTGGCGCTGACCGCCCGCGCCGGCCGCGCCATGCTCGGCGCGATCCTCGGGAGCACGCGGGCCGGGGAGCAGACGCTGCTGAAGCGGCTGGCGCGCCGCCGCCCGGACCTGTTCGCCGGCCGCGTCGTCTGCTTCGACCGGAATTTCCCCGGCCATGAGCTGATCACGGCGATCCTGGACGCGGGCGGGCACGTCGTCGCCCGGGTGAGCGCCACGGTCGCGCTGCCGCTGGAGCCCGGTGGCGGCTGGCTGCCCGACGGGTCCCGCCGGACCTGGCTGAACGCCCCGTCCGGGAAGAAAGAAGACCGGCTCCCGGTCCGCGCCGCCGAGCACAACGCGGTCCTGGCCCGCGGCGGCGGGACGGAAGAGGTCTCGGAGACCTGCACCGTGATCACCACCTTGCTGGATCCCCAGGCCGCGCCCGCGGACCAGGTACGGGACACGTACCTGACCAGGTGGAGCGCATCGGAGACCACCTTCGGCGAGGACAAGGCGACCATCGCCGGCGCCGGGGACCGCACCTCCGGCCCGGTGCTGCGGTCCGGGTCCCCGCGGCTGGTCATCTCCGAAGCCTGGGCCTGGCTGACCGCCACCCAGCTGGTCCGCGCCAGCGCCGCCGCCGCGCTGCGCAGCAAGACGGCCGCCGCCCGCGCGCTGCGCCGCCAGAGCCATGCCCGGGTCACCGCGGACGAGGAATCCTTCACCGCCGTCTGGCGCCACGCGGTCCGCTCCATGACATCATCCCAGGTCACCGCCTCATCGTCGCTGGAAGCGCTCGCCGCCGCAGCCGAGGCCGCCGCCCGCGCCGCCCTGCACACCCTGAACGTCCCAGGGCGGCAGCGCCACTCAGAACGCGCTCAGAAAGCCCGCCCGAAATTCCGGCACGCCACCGCGAACAAGCAGACCGTCACCGGGAAACCGCAGGTCACAATATTCGCGCCCGGCTTCTCATAACCCGCGGCTGAAGCCGGAACCGTCAGGAAGGACAAAACCCGCCCCGCCCGCCGGGGCCGCGGACCGTGGAACCGCGCGCCGTCCCCGCCGCGACACGCGGGCCAGAACTATGCCCGCACTCCCGCGGCGGCACCACGCAACCAGACTCAAAGACCGAAACGGAGCACGATAGCGGCAATAACCCGGAACACCGCAAACACCTAAAGTCCCTGGTGTTGGCCCAAGGACCAGCCCCGGTACGCCCCGACCCTAACCAAGTGCATACTCGCCGAAATGATTACTTTATCGACGCATATCTATACACCGCCTGGCATACCCAGCTTACGTTCTCCCGACGTTGCCGACGATCGTCGTACAGGCTTTTCCGGAATTCTGGCAGGAATCAGATCGCCGAATACGTGCGCTTATTTTCTGTCTTATTGATGCTGTCCGATGCGCGCACGAAGGCCCGTTCGGTGCGCGTCAGCGCAGGCGATTACGCAGGCGCATCTTGTCGCCAATTTTTGCCGAGGGGTTCCGCGTCCACCCGGTACAGCGTCATGAAGATGCGAGAACCTCATCAAGGGCCTGGAGGAAGAGGTCGGCGTGTTCGTGCTGGAACACCAGGGGGGGCCGGATCTTGAGCACGTTTCCGGCCGGGCCGGTTGCGCTGAGCAGTATTCCCCGCTCGCGCATCGCCTCGGTTACTTTGCGGGCGTTCCCGGCCGCCGGCCCGCCCGACTCATCGATCAGTTCGACGCCGAGCAGGAGGCCTTCGCCCCGGACGTCCCCGATCAGGGGGTGGCGTTCGGCGAGTGTCAGCAGGCCGTGGCGGAGGTAGGAGCCGACTGTCGCGGCGTTGGCCACCAGGCCCTCGTCCTCGATGACGGCCAGGACCGCGAGCGCGGCCGCGCAGGCTACCGGGTTGCCGCCGAAGGTGCTGAACAGCTCGACCTCCTCGGGTACGGCCGCGAGCAGCTGGGACCTGACCGCTAGGGCGGCGACCGGGAAGCCGTTGCCCATCGGTTTGCCCAGCACCACCATGTCAGGCACAATCCCTGATGCCTGGAAGCTCCACAGGTGCGTCCCGGACCGGCCGTGACCAGCTTGCACTTCGTCGGCCACCACGAGCCCTCCCAGCCTCAGCGCCCGCCGGGCTGCTTCCCGCAGGTAGCTGGGAGGGGGCGACAGGATGCCGTCGGCGGTAAAGGCCGGATCCAGGTATATGGCGGCGAAGCCGCGGTCGCCGAGCGCTCGGGCGGCGTCATCGATGTGGGCGGCGTACCGCTGCACCCACCCGTCGTCTCCCCGGCGGTACCGGCCGCGGTACCCGTCAGGTGCCGGGATCGTCGCGACGTGGGCAGGGTGCTCCCCGTTGGCCCACTCCTCGGGGGACAGGGCGTGGGTGGCCTCGGTCAGCCCGTGGTAGGCGCAGGCGGTCACGACCGCGCCGGCCCGCCCGGTAGCCGCGCCGGCGATCCGCCAGGCGAGGTCGTTGGCCTCGCTGCCGGAGTTCACGACCATGACGGCGTCCAGTTCCGGCGGCAGGGTGGATTGGAGCCGTTCGGCGAGCTCGACGATCGCTTCGTGCAGATAGCGGCTGTGGGTCGCGAGCAGCTGCTGCTGCTGCGTCACCGCCTGCACGACCCTTGGGTGGCTATGCCCGGCCACGGCCACGTTGTTGTAGCAGTCGAGGTACCGCCGGTCGTCGGGGTCGAACAGCCAGACACCCTCGCCGCGGACCAGATGCACCGGGCGGGAGTAGAACAGCGGCGATCGGGGCAACGCCCGGCGGCGGCGCTCGAGCAGAGCACTGGTAGCAGACCTTCGATAGGGAAGCCGGCGGCAGGCCTCGCGGAAACGCCGCGCGACAGCGTTTATCCCCAGCGTCTCGATGGCATCGAGGAAGACGCGGGCCCCCGGCTCGCCGCTCGCGGCGTAGGCGACGTTGTCCGGATAGAGCCGCTGCCGCCAGGCGGTGACCGTGACCTCAGTGGCAAGCCTGGCCGTCACCAGATCCGCGAGCAGCCCGGCCTCCTCGTCTTCGAGCGGCGTCACCGACACGTAGCCGCCGATCAGCGCGTCGGCCGCCTCGATGGCGTCGTCCCGGCCGTGGAGCACATCGGCGACGGCGACGGCCAGATCGCAGACCAGCGGCGCATGGGTCATATCCCCGAAGTCCACGATCCCGCTGACCCGAAGGTCATCGCTGAACAGCACGTTGTCCAGGCTCATATCACCGTGGATCACCTGCGCGCGAAGCCCGGGCAGCGCCGGCGCGACCCGGGCCTCGAACCGGTCCAGAACCAATTCCACCTGAACCCGGCGGTGGCCGTCGCAGACATGGGTGAGCAGCGGCCGGAGCTTGGGCAAGCGGGTGATATCCCACAAGATCTCGTAGTCGGCCGCGGGGTGGAAAAAGCCACGCAGCGCCCGCCCCAGACGGGCCGTGATCTGCCCATGGGACCAGATCGCCTCAGTGGTGAGCGCCGTGTTCGCGGCTACCTGCCCGGGCAGGAACGTGAAAAGCCGAGCAGGGTAGGTCCGGCTGTCGGGCCCCCGCACCTCGACCCAGGATTCCCCCGCCCCGGCCGGCAGGGCACGCATCACCGGCAGGCCCGGATCCACTCGCTCGATGTGGCGGAGAGCGGCGGCCTGCATCGCCAGGACGGGCCCGTCATCCGCCGGATTAGAGATCTTGAACAACAAGCGCCGCCCGGCGGCCGTGTCCACCCGGAAGTTCTGGTCCCGTTCGCCCGCGAGGGGCCTGAGGGACGACGATTCGACGCCGAAGCCTTCCCGCAGGATCTGCCTGGCTGCCTGCTCGCTGAAGGCAGGCGGCGTGCTCTCCAAGGGGTCAGGGCGCTTCGCCATAGGCCCGAAGGCTATCTTGCGGCCCGGCCTGGCCACCGCCCGGCCGCGCTGCCGCCTCCCCGCGAGCCGGGGATCTGGCATCCAGCCCTACTAGGATCGGACAATGCCCATCCCAGCGGCGTTTGACCTGTCCGGCCGGGTGGCGCTGGTCACCGGGGCGGGCGGTCCCGACGGCATCGGTTTCGCCACCGCCAGGCTGCTCGCCGAACTCGGCGCCGCCGTGATGATCAGCGCCACCACGGCCCGGATCCAGGACAGGGTCAACGAACTGCGCAGCGCTGGTTTCGACGCGGCGGGGATCATCGGCGATCTCACCGATGCCGACGTGGCGTCCGGGCTCGTGTCGGCTGCGCTGGAGCAGTGGGGCCAGCTGGACATCGTGGTCAACAACGCCGGCATGATCTCCGCCGCTGACCCCGTGTTCGAGTCCGGCACCGTGGAGTCCATGGACCTGGCGACCTGGCAGGCTGCGCTCGCCCGCAACCTGACCTCCGCCTTCCTGGTCACCAAGGCGGCGGTGCCGGCCATGACCAGCCGCGGCTGGGGGCGGATCATCATGGTGGCCAGCGTGACCGGCCCGGTAATGGCGATACGCGCGGACGCCGGTTACGCCACCGCCAAGGCGGGCATGGTCGGCCTCACCCGCGCAGCCGCGGTCGACACCGCAGCGCACGGAATCACCGTCAACGCCATCGCCCCAGGCTGGATAGCGACCGGGTCCCAGACCCCGCAAGAGCGCGGCCAAGGGCTGGCCACCCCCGCTGGCCGCAGCGGCTCACCCGACGAGGTCGCCGCCGCCATTGCCTGGCTGGCCAGCCCCGGAGCCTCCTACATCACCGGGCAATACCTGGTCGTAGACGGCGGCAACTCGATCGCCGAGCAGCGCGCCACACCAGCGTGATCGCCTCGCGGCCGCCTGGCCCGCGTGAACCGGCACTTCGCCATCTGCCCAGTCACCGGCGACTCCACGTCGTCCTCGAAGGGGAGACACACGACCGCGCCGGTGGCCATAACGACCATTCTGGAGCGGTGCGGACGGCCAGCCAGCCGACCTCCAATCCGTCCATAACGAGTCCTCTTTGCTGTTGGTGTCAAGTGGTTGTCTGGGTTTTCTTCGAGACCCGCTTCGATGGTGTGCCTGTAGTGGTGCCGGGTCGTAGGCTGGTGCCGGGTCCGGGAGTGGCTTGTCCGAAGAGCTGGCGTGCGGGGTGTGAGCCGGCCGCGCTGGATGCAGAGTCGTTCCCCGGGTGCCCTCCCGGGCCCTTGGCCCGGGCCGCTGCGGCCTGGCGGGCGTCGGCCTGGAGGCGGGCGAAGATGGCGTCGCTGATCTTGCGCTTGAGGGACCGGAGCGCCTCTTTGTGCGTTTTTCCCTCGGCCAGCTTCTTCTCGTAGTACGCGCGGCCTTCGCTGTGCTTGTGCCGGATCTGGGTGATCGCGGCCATGTGGATGGCGTGGTTGACGCGGCGGTTGCCGCGTAGCGAGAGGCGGTGGATCTTGTGGTTCCCGGAGGACACCTCGACGGGGGCGGTGCCGTTGTAGGAGGCGAAGTGACCGCGGCCGGGGAAGCGGGACACGTCGGCGACGTCGCCGATGATGGTGCCGGCGATGACCGGGCCGACGCCGAACACCTCGGTGAGGGTGGTGCCGGAGGCCTTGACCGCGGCGGCGAGCTTCTTGCGGGTGCCGCGCAGCTGGGCATCCAGGCGGCGCATGTCCTCGAGGAACTCAGCGGCCAGCTCGGCGCGGGCCAGTTCGACGGCACCGGACGGGGTGACCTGCCCGAGGATCCTGGCGGCCTGAGCTGCGGAGATCTCCTTGGAGGTGCCGCCGGGGACCAGGTCGCAGAGCACGGCGCGCAGCCGGCAGGCGACCTGGTTACGCAGCCGGGCCAGGTCACGGTGACGCTTGGACCACACCTTCAGCACCGCCGGGGGGTCCTCGGCGGCCACCTGGCGGCAGGTCCTGGACCGCAGCGCCGCGACCGCCACGGACAGGGCATCGTTCGGGTCCTTCTTATTCGTGTCGCCGGCCTGCAGCAGCCGCACCCGCGACGCCAGCTTCGGCTGCACATCCAGGACCCGCTCACCGGCGGCGACGAGCTGCTGGGCCAGCAGGCGCCCCAGCCCGGCAGCGCCCTCCACCGCCCCAGGTCCGCTCCGGCCACGCCGCCGCCCACTCCGCCAGCTCCCCGGCCTGCGCAGCCGAGGCGCGGACCCGGATCTCGCCCAGCGGCTCTTCCGCCGGGCTGATCACCACCGCCGTGTGCGACCCCTTATGCGGATCCACGCCGATCATCACTGCTGTCATGACACGCTCCAAGTCGTTCGTCCGGGGAATGGAGAACGTGGCGGGCATGCCTAATTACGGATCTGCTAGCGCCCGCACCTCTTTCGAGCCACGCCACGGCAAGACCTGGCGGGCTGGCACCTCGTTATAAAGCCAGACCGGGCCAGTACCGGGCACGGTCGGCAGGCGGTTCGGGAGCCAGCCCGTCAGACCTCACGAACGCTACGGCACAACCCGAAGCGCCCTCAGGAACAATTAGGCGGGACTGCGCGCGTTCTCCCGGGCCGCGCCCGTCACTCAACGTCACACTATCGATCGGTATCGGGCCGAGGCCGACCTTCGATTCAGCACCGGTTGGACTGGTCTGCCGGAGACCTATGGGTCGCTGGTCGAGGTTCTTGCCGAGACCGCATCCAGCGGCGGCACGGGCACATCATGCTGGAACTTACGCGCGAAACGCGGCAGAAGCGAGCGTTCTCAGTGCAAGGCTGCGATGCATAATTATGCAGCCTCGCCGACCGCATGTGGGACCGTTCAAGGGTTGCCGAGGTGCCCGACTACGCGAAGGTCTCCTTAATAACCGCGCGCTGACCCGCCTAAGAGCTTTGGGCGGCCGAAGCCGCCATGATCGAGTCAAATTTGCGGCATGGTGGTCATGCTGGCGGGTGCGGTGCTGGTCAGGCGGCTAGTCCTGCCTTGCGGGCAAGTTCATCGAGGGCGTGGCGGTAGGCGCGGTCGGCGGCGCGCAGCGGTGCGGGGACGGGCGGGGGCTGGCCGGTGATCTCGCCGAGTCCGGGGCGCAGGAAGCGGGCGTGCAGGCGGGTGAGGAACAGGGCGTGGCGGAGCCCGGTGCCGGTGACCTGGTAGCGGTGGGTGCGGGGGATGCGCTCGATGAGGCCGTGGACGCGTAGTCTTCTGAGGTCGTAGGTGATCTGCCCGCTGGTCATGTCCTCATATCGCCTGCCCAGGAGCGGCGCGAGGTGGGTGCGGAGTTCGCGGTTGGTGAATCCGTTGGGCAGCAGCCTGAAGGCGCACAGGGCCGAGAGCAGGGCCTGGACGCGCTGGTCGGTGAAGCGCAGTCCCGCGACGCGGGTTCCCGAAGGCGTGGTGACGGGGCTGGTGATGGCGGTGATCGCGGCGGCGCCGGCGGCGGGGTCGTGGCTGATTTTCTGGACGCTCAGCAGGCGCCGGTTGGCGGTGAAGCCGGCCTTCCGCAGTGCGGGAAGGTTTCCTAGCCCTTTGCCGATGCCGAAGTCGCCGGGATCGTTGATGACGGTCTCGGTGCGCAGCGCTCTTCCTTCCTTGTGGTACTGCTTGACCTTCGAGTGCTTGTACTCGACGCGGACGGCCGGGGTGACGTTGTCCGTCACGACGCGGGTGCGGAACTGGCTGGGGGTGGGCCGCTTGCGGCCGTTGTGGATGCGGCGGCCGAAGATCAGGCTGACCTTGTCCGGGCGGCCGATGTCGAGGTTGTCGCGGATCATCTGCTCCAGGAAGATGCGGCCGGTGACCGGCCGGTCCAGCATCTGGGTCAGGCTGAACTCCGCCTGCACGACGGAGACGTCGTAGCGGTACCCGGCGGCGATGTCGTCCTCGGTGAACGGGTGCGGCAGGATCCGCAGCCACTTGTCCAGCAGCGCGCGGATCTGCTCCTCACCCAGGGAGTCGCAGATCGCCTGCAGCGCCGGCACGTCCTCGACCTCAGCGAAGGCGTTGTCCATCGGGGTGAACGCGATTCCCGCCTTTTCCGCCTGCCGCTGCGCCCAGTGATTGGCATTCAGGCACAGCTTGGCACCGTAGGGGAAGTAGCTGCAGAACTTGATGAAGAACGGTCCGAAGTCCTCATCGACGCAGTAAAAGTAGAAGTAGTTCACCTGCAACGTGGCGCGGGTCAGCCACAGGTACTCCTTCCCGGTGGCCGGATTCCGGCGCTTCTGGGTGCGGAACACCCACGCCTTCTCCTGCGCGCGGCCGGCGAACAGGACGCCTTCTGGCCCCTCGAAGGCGGCCAGGTACTTATGGGCGATGGCGTCCTTGTCCTCGCCCTTGCCGAAGGACACCAGGTCCAGTCCCCGCGCATTGATGAAGTGATGGATGTTCGCCACGAACGCCTCGGTGATCGGCGCCATCAGCACCGACGAGGCGTACTTGTGCCCCCGGTGGCCGACGAAGAACGCCGAGACCCCGCCACCGTACTGCAGCCTCGGCTGGTAGACGTTCAGGTACATCCGGTCGATCGACTCGACCTCGAACAGCACGTGCCCGGACAGGACATCGGCGGTGGTGCGCGGTAGCGTCATGACGGGGCTCCGGTCCGCGGCAAGGCCCGCAAGGGCCACCTAACCGCACAAGCGGTACATGAACGAGCACATGATGTCATCGTTGGCCTGCGGCCGGAGCCCTTACCGGCAAACTCAGCCCGGACCAGCACCCTGCCGCACCAGAGCCCAGCCACCCGTCGACACGACTTTTCGGGGTGGGGCGAAGCCCCGCTATTTGTTATGGCGCCGGTATCGGCAGGCCGAGATGGTTGGCAGGGCCACGTAAGAACAGCTGTTCTGTGGGCGTGTGGGAGCCATGAATCTGATGGAAGTCGCCGCGGCAGTTACGGCAGTTACGGCAGTTACGGTGTGCGTTGCCGGATCCGCCTCTACCGATGATCAAGCGGCGCCGCTGCGCGGCGCCGTGGGCCGGCGCTCACGTCCCTCGGGCCGGTGATCAGCCAGGCCCACTCGCCACGTAGGCCGATGCCGTCTTCCTCGCCCGCCGATTGTGCTGCTGCTGCCCGCCGCGTCGAGGTCGCTCCCTACGGTCGCGTCGCACGCGATCGGCTTCGCCGAACCTCGACCCGGCGTCCGCTCGCCAGGGATTCGGCGCCTGTCGGGGAAGACGGGAGCCGGGCAGGATTCCTCCGCCCCGGGCCAGGGCACTTAGCGAGGTCATCTGGGCTGGCGTGGTCAGTAGCTCAGCTGCTCATGCCAATCGGCCGGCCGTCCCTCGGGAGTGAGGTCGAACAGGTTCCATAGCGGTTCGAGGGTGCCGACGTGACGGGGTTCTTGCCCGGGGTCGGCGGGTGCGTAGAACAGTTCCGAGCCCCAGAAGTGGCGGGTCGTGTTCCCGTCGCGGTGAAACACCTTCAGCATCGGCTGCTGCCCGCCATCCGCGGTCTCGGCCAGGTAGTCGCGGTTATAGGTGGTCCCGGCCGAGGACAACAGGCGCAGCCGCCGCCAGCCGCGTTCGGCGGCGAAGGTAAGGAGGCGCTGGATTGGCGTCTTGGCGGCGACCGCGAGATTGACCCGCTGGGAGGCATGCCCGGCCGCGCCGTCCAGCTGGTCGAGCAACGCGGTACACGACGGGCACGGGCCCTCCGCGAGCGGCAGCAGCGCGGTCTGCCCGGTTGCCGGGCCCGGGCTGTCGTCGTCGGGGGCGCGGGGGAACATCACGCCGTAGATCACCAGTGAGTCCTTGCCCGGGGCGAATAGCTCCGACAGCCGCACCTCGGCCGGGCCGCCGGCCGGGCCTTCGGTCTGAAAGATGTAGTCCTGCGGCACGATGCCGCCGGGCGGCAGGCCCCGTCTCGCGGCGGCCACCGCCTCCATGGCCCGGCGCAGTTCGATCTCTTGCTCCAGCAGCCGGTTCCGGGCGGCCCGGTACCCGGCGGACTCGCCGGGAAAGGCGATGGGCATGGTTCCTCCCTGGGAGCTCGCGTGCAGCCCTGCGTTAGGCGAGGCACAGCGTGGTGCTCGGTGTATGCCATGTCAGCGTTTCCGATTCTCAGCCGCCAGACGACGATCTCGAGGCCGGGCTTGCGGCCCGGCGGATCGGCGCGAACGTCTGCACCGGATCCTTGGTCATGAACTCGGCGATGATCAGATTGCACAGGCCGGGCTTTTCCACCAGCAGGCCGTGCGAGGTACCGGGGACGACGGCGAGTTCGGCGTCCGGCAGGTGCCGGTACATCTCGATCGCGTGCTCCAGGCGGACCTGATCATCGTCGCCGACCATGACCAGCGTGCGCGGCGTGATCTGGTACAGGTCGGTCCGGGTCAGCCCGGGTTCGCGAGCGTGCATCGCCGCCAGCTTGGCGACAACCACGTCATAGTGGCCAATCCCGTCGGGCGAAATCTCGCCATAGCTCTGCTTGAGGAATTCCGGCGGCTCGCCGTCCAGAACCCCCTCTTCCCACCCGCCGTGATGGAACACCCCCGCGGCGAAGACCAGCCGCCGCACCAGGTCAGGGCGGCGCCGCGCGACCATCAGCGCCACCACGGCGCCGTCGCTGACGCCCAGCAAGTACACCGGCTGGCCGATGACGCCTTCGATGAACACGATCGTGTCCTGTGCCATCAGCTCGTAGCTGACTGGCCCATTCACATCAGGTGTGCGGCCATGCGCCCGCTGCTCTGGCGTGTAGGCGTGGAAGACCTGCGACAGCGCATCCACGGTGGGAGCCAGGGCACGGGAGTCAACTCCGGCGCCACCCGGGTGGAGCAGCACGCACGGATCACCTCGGCCGCGCTCGTCATACCACATTGAAATCCCAGGCAACTCGGCTGTGGGCATGGTGCTGAACTCCTCCGCGGGGCGGGTCAGGCAGATGCTGCGCCAGTGCGGCTACCAGGGGCGCCAAGGCTGGCTGACTGCATCACCACGTATGACCAGCCAGACACTGCAAACTCATCGGCCAGCGGCTGGGGGGCGCGGTCGGCGCTCATGCGCGGGGCCGGGTGGCCCGATCGCTCGGCTCATAGATGTGGAGCACCGTACTGTCGAATGTCTTTGCCTCGATCAGTTCAAGCCGTAGCGCGTCGGGCAGGCCGGCGAACAGGGCAGGCCGCTCCCGAACGCGACAGGCTGAATTACGAGGACGTATTCGTCGACGAGCCCGGCCCGCGAAAGCGACTGAGCGAAGTTCGCGCCGCCCCAGGCGATGATCTCGCCGCCGGGCTGGCGCCGGAGCGTCGCGATCTCGTCCGCGAGATCGCCGCGTGCGATCGAAGATCCCGCCCATGTCGCCTCGTCGAGCGTCTTCGAGAACACGACCTTGGGGATCTGGTTCATCGGGGCGGCGTAGTCGTCGGTGGAGGCTGGCCAGTGTCCCGCCATCTCCTGGTAGGTCACCCGGCCCATGATGTGCGTCCCGGCCCGGCCGATCCGATCGAGCTTCCAACCCCTCAGCTCGCCAGGCTCGGGGAGCGCACCGGCGTGTCCGTGGGGTCCTGCGACGTACCCGTCGACTGACACGCTCATCATCAGAACCACGCTTCGCATGTCAGACGCTCCTTCGCTGATGCGCTGCGGGTGGCCGCAACGCCGGCAAGCCGGCGAAGTGCCTAACTCGCACACTCCGGCTGATCCTGCTGTGACCGCGTCACCAGACCGAACTCATCGGCGCCGGACTTCCGGATGCGGCGCAATCCGAGCAACCACAGGTCGTGGACAGGCTTGTGCGTCAGGCCTCGGGCCAACACGCCCGACCCGGCGTTCGGGAGGCAGGGCGAATGAGTGCGGGCAGGGCAACGGCGGCACAGATGAGGGCATTCTGCGACTCGGCGGCGACCGAGCCGGGAAGGGTTACTGGCTGGCCGGGGCTGGAGGGCTGGGCCGGTTCAGCCAGCGGGCGCCGAGCATGTGGTTCAGGCCAGCGTAGTGGTAGTAGATGTTGGTGACGATCTGCAGGATGACGAATGTCACCGGCCACAGCGCCCCGCCCAGGCCGGGCACGACCGAGACGGGAAGGGTGTAGGACATCACCACCCGGGCGGCGGCGTCGGTGAGCATTCCGGCCGCCCAGATCACGCTGGAGACACGCCAGATCCGCCGGAAACCGGGTTTCGCGTGCCACAGCGCCTCCCAGTCACGGACGGCGTACATTCTCCGGCCTTCCAGCAGCGGGCGGGCGAACAGATACGCTGCTGGGCGGCGGGCGCGCACGCTGGCCAGGAACCACAGTCCCCATAGGCCGGTGATTAGCCCGTCCTTGGCCAGCAGGAACCGGGTGTCATGGGTGAAGACTGACACGGTGATGGAGATCACCATGGTGGCCAGCACGATCAGGGCTACGGAGTCGGCGCGGCGCTTGATGGCCAGCGCCCAGATCGCGCTGAGGGCGGCCAGGACCGCCCCGGCGGCGAGGGCGGCCAGGCTGGACACCCCAACCCCGCGCAGCAGGTAATAGACGGCGATCGGCGCGCCGATGTCAAACCCCAGGCCCGCCAGCTGCCGGCCAAGATGGGGGGCCGGGCCGCTCCTGAGTGAGCCGGTGTCCTGCGGCGGGGTGGCGCACGCGGTTCCCGCGCTGGCCAGGCCGTTAGCGCCTGCAGGGGTCGGGGGCGCGGTCGGCCCGGGCCGCGGCGGGCGGGACGACGCCGTCACCGCTGCGCCCTGGTTGCCAGGTCGAACACGGTGACCACCTCGCGCCGGTAGGCTTCCACGTCCAAGCCGGGCCGCATGCCGAGCAGGAACGGCAGCCCATCGACGGCGCGCTGCACCAGAGTGGCCATCACCGCCGGGTCAAAGGTGCGGAAATCTCCGGCCGCTTGGCCGGACCGGAAGATGTCCTCCAGCGGCGATACGGCTGCCTGCTCACTGCCGGGGTCGTAGCGGAAGCCGCCACCGAGGAAGATGTCGGTCAGTGCTTTCATCTGCTCCCGGTGGCTGTCGATGAACTCGATGTTGCCCTCGATATAGGCCCGCAGCGCCGCGGCCGCGCTGCTCGCGCCCTGCATCCGGCGGGCCATGGAAGCACCGAGCTCAGCCAGGATGCTCCGCACCACCTCGCCGATCAGCTCGTCCTTCCCGGCGAAGTGATAGGAGATCAGCCCCGTGCTGGACAGCCCGGCCCGCTTGGCGATCTGCGTGAACGACGCGTTGCGGTAACCCACGTCGGCAATGGTGGCGATCGCCGCGGACACGATCTGCGCCCGGCGGGCCTGCTCGGTGAATGTCCGGGCCCGCTCACCAGCGCCGCTCCTTGCTTGCATAAGCTAAAACTAGCACACTCAAGCAGACATTGCGTCCCAACCCGGTGCCACCAACGGCTGCCGGGGCCGTCACCACACGTGAGCAGCGGTGCGGAAGCGAACGCCCGCCACACCGCCGCTATGAGGACCGCTCCCGGCGAAGGACCGCTCACCGGACGCCAGGTGCTCGAGGGCACCGGCCGTGCTTGGCCCGCCTGCCTGTCACCTCCGAATAGGCCTGACGCGGCCGCTGGTGCACCTGGATGCCCGAATCGTGCGGGCTGCCTGGCCGGAGCCGCTTCGCGGGGAGCGCCGCTGGACCATCAGCAGACCGGTGGCACGGGGAACAGGCGCGCTACGGCCGGGACGGCAACTGCTGCAGCGCCCAGGCGTTGCCGTCCGGGTCGCTGAAATACACGAACGAGCCCCAGGGCTGGACGTCCACCTCGCTGGCCTGCACACCGTTGGCGATGAGCTGCTGCCGGGCGGCCTCGACGTCGGCGACAACCACCTGCACGCCCTTCTGCGAGCCCGGCGGCATCTCGGTGATCCCGGTGCCCAGCACGATCGAGCACGCCGACCCAGGCGGGGTGAGCTGCACGAACCGCAGCGCCTCGGTCACCTGGTGGTCGTGATCGGCGTGGAAGCCAACCTGGTCCACGTAGAACGCCTTGGCGCGGTCCACATCGGTCACCGGGATCGCAACGAGCTCAATCTTCCAGTCCATGCCCGCCACCGTACACAGGCCGGGGCACCTGCCCGCAGCGTCTCGCCCAGGTGAACGCCGGCGGCGGGCATGCCTGAGGCCGGATCACGCACGGCGACGGACCCGGGCAGCGTAGGGCGCGCAAGTAGCCGCCGCTATGCTCGGCTGCTCCACCGTCAGATGACCGCTTCGGCTGTGTCCCGAACTGGTCGTTATGGCGCCGGGTGGCCAGGGTGCTCGCGTAGGTCCTGGCATGCCTGCCGCACCGGCACGCCCGCCCGGCTGGCGGCGGCGCGGATGTAGGCGACCGCCGCGAACAGCGCGTACTGCCAGAAGTCGTCGGTCTGCCACCAGGCCACCTCATCAAGCAGGTCCGGTTCGGTCCCGCCATGCAGGGCTGCGGCGGCCAGCACGGCGTACTGGAGCTTCGTGTTTTCCCGGCCGCGGAAGGTGCACTCGGGCAAGAACCGTTCGCGTAGTCCCTCCAACGGCAGCGGGTCAGCCCGGCTGGCCCCGCACCAGTTCAGCGCGTCCGCGGCGAGGCGGAGGAACACCTCGCCGGGGAAGGTGTTGTCCCGCGGGTGCAGCGGCGCAAGCTCGCTCACCAGCTCGAAGATGTCAGCATCGCGGGCGAGCCCGTCGAGCAGGACACGACGGGCGGTCATGCTGTCCTCGGGAGTGGGCCGCTTCCTGGCAGGCATATCACGACGGTAGGGCAGAACCACCGGTCGCCGGGCGGCCTTACCGGCGGATGCCCGCCGCCGGCCGGTACAGCGCAGTGCCGCCGCCTGTCCGTCACGCTGTGTCGTTGCCTTATGAGCTGCGTGACGCACGTGAACCGCCGTTCTGCGCAATCGCCGACGCCTGGCGGCGTCACCGTCGACTGACCCAGAGCTGGATGACCTGCGTGCGCCTTGCCCGGCCGCAGCCTTGTCTGTCAACCTGAATGATTCCGCGAGGTCAGGGGCTCGGCAGAGCCACCAGCCCGAGCCGCTGTCCGAGGCGGCCGACGCGAAAGGAACCCGCCCATGCCTAACGAGGGAGCAGGCGACCCTGGCAACCGGGCAAGCACGAACGCTGACCTCGCCGGGGCCGCAGGTCCCGGCTCGGTCGATGGCCGCCACCTCCTGCTGGTCGGCGCGGGGCCTGGCCTTGGCATGGCCGTGGCACGCCGCTTCGCCGCCGGCGGCTACCGGGTGACCCTGGTGGCGCGCAGCACGGACGGCCTGCGCGACCTCGCGGCCACCCTGGCCGGTACCGGCGCCACGATCAGCACCATCGCGGCCGATGCCAGCGATCCCGATGGCCTGGGCGCCCGGATGAGGGAGCTCTATCTCGGAAATGGCGCACCGGGCGTCATCGTCTATAACGCCGTCATGGGAGCCCCGGACCGGCTGCTGAGCTCGACTGCCGCCCACCTCCAGGCGGCGTATTCAGTCGATGTCATCAGCGCCATCGTCGTCGTGCAGGTGGCCGCCCCGGCCATGCGGGCCGCCGGCTCCGGGACCATCCTCGTCACCGGGGGCGGGTTCGCCGACCACCCGGTCCCGGCCCTGGCGACCGTTTCCCTCGGCAAGGCGGCTCTGCGGTCGGCCGCGACAATGCTCGGCGCTGACCTGGAACCGGACGGCATCCGCGTGGCCACGCTGACGATCGCCGGGCAGATAGCTGCCGGTACGTCCTTTGACCCCGAGCGCATCGCCGAACGCTACTGGGAGGTTGTCCAGCTGGACGGTCCATGGCAGGCAGAATTCCGATTCACCGGCGAGTAGGCGATGCGGTCATGGAAGACTGATCGTGGCGTTCCCAGCCGGTGGCAGAGCTCAGCCAGGGAGGTCCTCCGGACGCTTTGCGGCGAGATGGCCATGCAGCAGGCCGGTGGACTGGCCGACCTCAATGAGGTAGCCGTCCGGGTCCCGCATGTAGCAGCGGATCTCTGCTCCGCGGTCGATCGGCGGCGTCACGAACTCCGCCCCCTTCGCGTTCCACTCCTGGTAGCAGGCCTGCATGTCAGCGACCCGCAAGTTCAGGAAGATCGAGGTGGTGTTCCCGGGCTGGTAGTCGGCCACCGAGATGCCCGGCTTGTCGGGGGTGGGCGGCCCGCCGGGGTTCATGATTAACCACGAGTTGGACAGCCGGACGGTGCACGGGTTCTCCTCCAGGATGACGGTGCCGCCCAGGACGCGGGAGTAGAAGTCCCGCGATCGCGCGACCTTGCGAACGGTGATGAACATCGCCACCAGAATGCCCTCCGCGGGCGCAGGGAAGCTGGCGAAGTCGTTGCGGGGCTGAGGGTCTGGCATGGTTGCTCCTCTCCGGCGGCATGGGCGGACAACGGCAAGGTTCCCGGGCAGGTGCCAGTTAATGCCGGGGATGCGGCGAGGGTCAGCGTGCAGCGCCCGTAGCGCGCCAGCGCGAGGACGAACGACGTGAGGCGCGCAAAGTCCTGGCGCAGTCTCGGCTGGAAGCTCCGCCGGCGAGTGTCCGTCCCGTCCCCAGAAGGCTCGCAGTCGCGCTGGTCGCCTTCCCAGGTTTTGACTCCGGGCCGCGGTGGCCGCTAAAGGCGGACGACCGCTGCGCCGACGTCGGACAGCGCCGCGCGGAGCTCCTTGCGGGAGCTGACCCCGAGCTTTCCGAACACCTTGCTCAGGTGCCACTCAACCGTGCGCGGGCTGAGGAACAGCTGGGCACCGATCTCCGGGTTCGTCTGCCCGCCGGCAGCCAGGCGCGCGACCTGCACCTCCTGCGGGGTCAGCTCCTCGAGCGTCTCGACCGTGCGCTTGCGCACTGTCTCGCCGGTGGCCAGCAGCTCGCGGCGGGCGCGCTCGGCGAACGCCTCCATGCCCATGCCCGCGAGCATCGCGTAAGCGACTCGCAGCTGCTCGCGAGCGTCGACGCGACGGTTCTCGCGCCGCAGCCATTCGCCGTACAGGAGGTGCGCGCGGGCCAGCGTCGCGCGGGTTTTGATGTGCGACAGCCGTTCGACTGCCTCCCGGTAGAGCCGCTCGGCCGTGCCCCCGTCGGCCAGCATCGCCGCCGCGCGCGCGTGGGTCCCGAGTGCCCAGTCCGTGCCGGCGGCATACGTGATCTCAGCGAGCTGGGTGAGCGGGCCGGTCGCGCGCTCCGCCTGGCCGCTGCGCGCGGCGGCCTCGATCAGCTCCGCCAGCAGCAAGATCGAGGGCCCCAGCCCGCGCGCGGCCTCGGCGGCCTGCTCAGCCGCGGCCAGGGCATCCTGGTATCGGCCGAGCCCGTTATAGCGAATCGCGCTGCCCCAGTCGTTGGCGGCGAGCCAGAGCCCCTCGCCGCGTCGCAGCACATCCTCCCGGCGCCCCTCGATGAGCGCCAGCGCCTCGGCGTCCCGTCCCCGCCAGTTCGCCAGCACGATCGAGGTGCGCAGCGTCAGGTGACTACCGGTGGCCTCGACGACGGCGTCCGACTCGGCGGCCAGCGACATGGCCACCCCGATCCTGCCTGCGAACAGCTCGACGAGCACGCGGTCGGTGAGCGCGACGGGCAGCGCGGAGAACGCGCCGGCGCGGCGCGCGACATCGAGATGGCGCGCGGTGAGCTCGTCCCACGCCCCATCATCGGCCAGCGCCCGGGCGATGCGGCAGGCCAGCCACAGCCAGCGCAGCTCGTCCTCCTCAGAGAGCGGCTCGTCCCGGAAGGCGCGCAGCGCGAGCTTCAACGCCGGCGCCCCCGCGACGTAGCCCTCGCGGGTGAGCAGGGCGAGCCCGTCGAGCAGCAGATCGCAGGCGCGCGTGGAGGGCTCCCAGCCGGCGGCCAGAACGGCCGCGGCAACCTCGCCCTCATCGCCCCCGCGCACCAGGCGGTCGGCGGAGAGCGCAGCCGCGAACGCCTCGAGGTATGTCTCGCGGGCGAGCCTCGGATCCAGTGGCTCGAGCCGCCTGGCCGCCTGCAGCAGCAGGGGAGGAGCGTCGCGGCCGCGTGTCATCGCGAACGTGATCTGCGCGTGCAGCAGCTGCGCGCGGGCTCGCTCGTGCTCGTCCAGCGGCCCCGCCTGCGCCATCGCCAGCAGCCGGAGCGCCGCATCGGGCGCGCCAGCGTGGTGCTTGCCCTGGGCAGCGAGCAGCGCACGCTGCGCCCGGCGCCTCAGATCGGGCGTCAGCTCGACAGCTCGCTCGTGAAATGCCGCCCCCGCCGCCAGGCCGCCGCGCGCCCGTGCCCGCCCGGCCGAACGCTCCAGCTCGGCGGCGACGTCCTCGTCGAGCCCGGCTGCCGCCTGCGCGTGGTGCCAGGCGCGGCGATCCGGGTCGGCGCCGGCATCGGTGGCCTCGGCGAGCGCGCGGTGCACGCGCCGGCGCTCCTCCGGCGCGCCAGCGCGGTAGACCGCCGAACGCACGAGCGGATGACCGAAGCGCACCTGCGCGCCGAAAACAACTAGCCCCGCGGCGGCCGCCGGCGCGGCCGCGTCCGGCCCGATGCCGAGCCCGGCGGCCGCCCGCCACACCAGCACCGGATCCCCGGTCGGCTCAACCGCCGCGACGAGAAGCAAGAGCCGCGTCGACGGCGGGAGCGGCGCCAGCCGCTCCCGGAAGCTCTGCTCGATCCGGCCCGGCACCGGCGGGCCGCCGGACAGCCCGAACCCGCCCGCGAGCTCGGCGGGCGTCCGGCCACGTGGCAGCTCAAGCAGCGCCAGCGGGTTGCCGCGCGTCTCGGCCACGATCCGATCACGCACCCGCTTATCGAGCGGGCCGGCGAGCGCCGTCCCGAGCAGCTCCTGCGCAGCGCCGTCGTCTAGCCCGCGCACGGCGAGCTCTGGCAGGCCCTCAAGATGCCGCTCGCCGCTTGGCTCGCGCACAGCGAAGACCAGCCCGACCGACTCCGCGCCGAGACGGCGCGCAACGAAGGCCAACGCCTGCGCGGAAGCCGCGTCGAGCCACTGCGCGTCGTCCGCGATGCAGATGAGCGGCCGCTTTTCCGCAATGTCTGACAGCAGACTCAGCATCGCCAGGCCGACAAGGAACCGGCCGGGCGCGTCGCCGTCGCGCAAACCGAACGCAGTGCCAAGCGCAGCGCGCTGCGGGCCGGGAAGGCGCTCCAGACGATGCAAGAACGGTGCGCACAGCTGCTGCAACCCCGCGTACGCGAGCTCCATCTCCGACTCGACGCCGACCGCCCGGGCAATGCTGCACCCGGGCGCACGCTGCACCAGATACTCCAGCAGCGCACTTTTGCCGACCCCCGCTTCCCCGCGCAGCACCAGCGCCCGGCTCGGACCCGCGCGCACACTCGCTACCAGCTGGTCCAGCGCCGCGCACTCGGTGCGCCGGCTAAGCAGCCGCCGCGCTGAAACCGGAGCCGACATTGCCACCAACCGAGCTCATCCACCGAGCCTAGGAACGGCGTCTCGCGTTGGCAACCTCGGCCCTGTGGACCCGTGTCCCCCGGGATCGGGCACCCCGGGGGTCTGCTCCAGGGACCTTACCGGGTGCGACGGGCAGGCGCGGAGATCACCGTTGATGACATCACCAATACCAAGACCCATTGAGGTCTTCCGAAAGCAAGCGTCATGCAAGCAACACAACCCAGGAGGCAGCCATGAGCGCCACCGAAGTACACAACGCCAGCCGCGACGCGGCCGCGGGCAATGTCGACATGCACCTCGAGGTCGAGATCATCCCCGTATCCGACGTCGACCGATCCAAGGAATTCTACCAGCGCCTGGGCTGGAGGCTCGACGATGACGTCGCCCCGCTGGACGGCCTTCGCATCGTCCAGCTCACCCCTCCGGGCTCGGGTGCCTCCGTCACATTCGGCACGGGACTCACGGCGGCTGCACCCGGCTCGGCCGGGGGAGGGCTGATCGTCTCCGACATCGAAGCGGCCCATCACGAACTCGCCGGCCGTGGCCTCGACGTCAGCGAGATCTGGCACGGCCCGCCGTTCCCGCCCGAGGCCCGGCAGCCCGGCCCCGACCCCGACCGCACCAGCTACGGGTCGTTCTGCTCCTTCAACGATCCCGACGGCAATACCTGGCTGGTCCAGGAGGTAACGACGCGGCTCCCCGGCCGGATCGCCGCCGACACGGCATTCGCTTCTACAGCGGACCTGGCAAGCGCGCTTCAGCGTGCCGAGGCCGCCCACGTCGAGCACCAGAAGCGCACCGGGCGGTCACACCTTCTCCACCGGTCAGCCCAGGACAGGAACTGGCCCTCCTGGTTCGCCGCCTACATGGTGGCAGAGCAGGCCGGGACGGACATGCCCGCCTGACCGATTTTGCGGTAACAGGCCGATCGCTGAATGGAGCGCTTCCATGCCATTTGTCAAAGTCGGAACTGAGAACAGCGCCGACATCGAGATCTACTACGAGGATCATGGCGGCGGCCAGCCCGTCGTGCTGATCCACGGCTACCCGCTCAGCGGCCGCGCCTGGGACAAACAGGTCCCGGCCCTGCTGGAGGCCGGGCACCGGGTCATCACCTACGACCGGCGCGGGTTCGGCAAGTCCAGCCAGCCGGCCTCCGGGTATGACTACGACACCTTCGCCGCCGACCTGGCTGCTTTGCTCGAGAACCTGGACCTGTCTGACGCCGTGCTGGTGGGGCACTCGATGGGCACCGGCGAGGTCACACGCTACCTAGGCCGCTACGGGTCGGCGCGGGTGGCCAAGGGCGTGCTCGTCTCCCCGATCCCGCCCTACCTGAAGCAGGCCGACGACAACCCCGACGGGGTGCCGCAGAGCCTGTTCGACGGGTTCGCCCAGGCCGCCCGGGCCGATACCCCGGCCTGGATGAAGGGATTCCTGGACACCTTCTACAACATCGACACCCTCCGCGGCACCCTGGTCAGCGACCAGGCCTACCAGGCCAGCTGGAACCTCGCCGTCACCGCCTCGGCCACCGCCGCGGTGGCCTGCATCGGCACCTGGACCACCGACTTCCGCGACGACCTGCCCAAGATCGACGTGCCCATGCTGGTCATCCACGGCGACACGGACCAGGTGCTGCCGCTGGACAAGACCGGCCAGCGCCTGCCCGGCCTGATCAAGGACGCGGAACTCGTCGTGGTCGAGGGCGCCCCGCACGCCATCGCCTGGACACACGCCGGTCAGGTCAACACCGCCCTGCTCGGCTTCCTGCGCACCTGACCCCCGGCCACCCAAAGCCGCCGGTTCCCGCCATCACCACCAAAGGAGTCACCATGTCTAACCATTTCAGCGCGGACAATCTCAAGTTCCCCGGCGACGACCGGCGCCTGGATCTCACCGACGTGTACGTGTTCACCTCGGCCGACGACGCGGACAAGACCGTGCTGATCATCGACTCGAATCCGACCAGCGCGCCGCCCCCGATCCCGGCGCCGGTGACCGGCCCGGAGTTCTACCCCGGCGCGGTCTACCGGATCAACATCGACAACGACGGCGACAACCACGCCGACGTCGCGTTCACGTTCGTGTTCTCCGAGGTCGAGAACGGCAAGCAGACCGGCACCGCGTGGTACGCCACCGGCGCCGTCGCCCGCCAGCCCGGGCCGGCCGGTGAGGTGCTAGCCGAGAACATCCCGGTCAGCTTCGACAGCACGGCGCGGCCCATGCTGGTCGGCCGGATCCGGCTGTGTGCCGGGCTGCGCAGCGACCCGTTCTTCGCCGATGTCGAGGGCGCCCTGCACGGCTTCGCTTGGACCCGACACGACGATTTCGCCGGCAACACGTGGACTCCATCGCGCTGGAGGTGCCCAGCGACATGCTCGGCGGCCCGGTGATCGGCGTCTGGGCCACCGTCAGCAGGTACCAGGACGGCGTGCTCGAGCAGCTGGACCGCGGCGGCAACCCGACCATCAACCCGTTCATCAACCCCGACGGGGAGAAGAACCTCTACAACTCCCGGCAACCGGCCGACGATGTGGCCAACTACCTGGGGCCGTGGTCGGCGATCTTGGAAAACGCCGGCGGCTACTCCCCCGAGGCGGCCAAGGCAGCGGCCCTGGAGGTACTGCCCGACATCCTGTACTACGACCGCGCCAAGCCCGCCACCTACCCCAACGGCCGCATCCTCACCGACGACGTCTACAGCAGGCGCTTTACCTGGCTGAGCAACGGCAAGATCCCACCGGCCGGCCTTAAGCCCCACGACAACCTGCTGGCCGCATTCCCCTACCTCGGCCCACCCAGCCCAAGCCACTGAGGACGGCACTTCTCCGCCAGCTGCCGCCGACTCAGGAGACGCTCACCATGGAATACCTCGTCATCATGACCACCCGCGTTCCGGAGGGAACCTCACAGGAAGCCATCGACGACATCCGCACCCGCGAGGATGCAAACTCGCGCAAACTCGCGTCCCAAGGCTATCTGCTTCGCCTGTGGCGCCCGCCGCTACAGCCAGGCGAATGGCGGAGCCTCGGATTGTTCGCTGCCGACGATGGCGATGAGCTCGAGAGAGTTCTCGCCTCGATGCCGCTGCGCGTCTGGCGAACCGATGACGTCACCCCGCTCTCCCGGCACCCGAACGACCCGGCACTAGAGACCCGTCCGGGAGCCACGGAATTTCTGACCACCTTCACCATCACCATCCCGCAGGGCACGCCCGCCCAGACGGTGGAGGACACCAAGGCGCGCGAGGCAGAACGCGCCTACGAGCTGGCCGGGCAGGGACACCTGCTGCGGCTGTGGGCGCTACCGGGCGAGGGACGCTCGCTCGGCCTCTGGCGAGCCCAGCACGCGGCCGAGATGCAGGCGATCCTGAAGTCGCTCCCGCTGGATGCCTGGATGACCGTGCAGATCACGCCGCTCACCCCGCACCCCAGCGACCCGGCGACAGCCAAGACCTGACCGACGCCATAACCGGAGCAGGCCAGCGGGTCACGATGATCACCGGAGGTTCCCAGGGCATCGGACGCCGACCTCGTCGCCGTGTACCGGTCCCGTCGACGAAGCCACCTCCTGGTCCCCCCTTCACCATCAACTACCGGAGCCACGGCACTCATAACAGATCAATCGGAGTGGCCGACGCAGATCTCTTGGCCACGGTCAGACTCGCGACCGAGTCGGCGATCTGATTTCCTACTAAACGGTGGGAAAATATAAACGGTAATCGCTGAGAAAGTCGGGCTAACTGTGAGTGAGTGGGACGGCGATGCATAATATGCGCACAGATGACATGCTCATTTAGGCAATGCCGAGTGTCTCCCCGCGGGCCGGATCGGGGAGGCGTGGGTGCTGTCACCGGTTTTCAGGGCGGCCGGTGGCCAGTTCGTCCCGCCGCTTCAGCGTTGTCGTGGGGTCGCCAGCGGCGGATACTGCGTAGTGATGCAGGTAGAGGGCCGACCGTGGGAGGATTCATGACCGCCACCGTGGATGAGAATGCTACGGCGACCGTGCGCGGGGCGTGCCCGCATGATTGCCCGGACACGTGCGCCATGCTGGTCTCGGTGCGCGATCGCCGCGCGGTCGAGGTGCGGGGGGACCCCGGGCATCCGTTCACCCGCGGCGGGTTGTGCGTGAAGGTCAACAACTACGTCAACAAGGTCTACAGCCCCGACCGGCTGCTCTACCCGCTGCGGCGTACCGGCCCGAAGGGCAGCGGCCAGTTCGGCCGGGTTTCCTGGGACGAGGCGCTGGACGAGATCGCCGGCCGGTTCCGGTCCTCGATCGCCGAGCATGGCGCGGAGACGGTCATGCCGGTCAGCTACTTGGGGACCGAAGGTATCCTCAACGGCCTGAACGTCGGAGACCCGTTCTTCAACAAGCTGGGTGCCACGATCACCGAGCGGACCTACTGCGATTCCGGGGCCTGCACGGCCTACACCATGACGATCGGCGCGACCGCGGGCGTGGATCCAGAGAGCCTGGCGCACTCCCGCTACATCCTCATCTGGGCGTGCAACATGATCTCCACCAACCTGCACCTGTGGCCGTTCGTGGCCGAGGCGCAGCGCCGCGGCGCGAAGGTCGTGGTGATTGACCCGGTCCGGCACCGGACCGCCGCGCACGCGGACTGGTATATCCCGATCCGGCCCGGCACCGACGGCGCGCTCGCGCTGGCCATGATGAACGTCATTATCGGCGAGGGCCTCACTGACGAGGGCTACGTCCGGGACTACACCGTTGGTTACGGCGAGCTGGCCGAGCGGGTGGGCCGCTACACCCCGGAATGGGCCGCCGAGCAGACCGGGATCCCGGCCGCGGACATCCGCGCCCTGGCCCGGGAGTACGCCACCAGCCAGCCGTCGATGATCCGGATCGGGGTGGCGATCGAGCGGCACGCCGACGGCGGGCAGACGGTCCGCTCGATCGCCTGCCTGCCCGCGCTGACCGGGGCCTGGCGCCAGGTCGGCGGTGGGCTGCTGCAGCTGCCGCTGTGGGCGTTCCCGGTGAACTGGCCCGCCCTGCTGCATCCGGAGCTGGCCAGGCCCGGGACCCGGGTGGTCAACCAGTTCCTGCTGGGCCGGGCGCTGACCGGGCAGCTGGGCCTGGACCCGCCGGTCACCGCGCTGATGGTGTACAACTCCAACCCGGTAGTGGTCTGCCCGGAGCAAGACAAGGTGGTCGCGGGCCTGTCGCGGGAGGACCTGTTCACCGTGGTCAGCGACCACTTCCTGACCGATACCGCCCGTTACGCCGACCTGGTGCTGCCCGCCACCACCCAGCTTGAGCAGCACGACATCATGTTCAGCTGGGGCCACTTCTATGTCACGCTGAACACCCCGGCCATCGAGCCGCTCGGCGAGGCCGTTCCCAACACCGAGCTGTTCCGCCGCCTGGCTGCCCGGATGGGCTTGACCGAGGAATGCTTCACTCGGACCGATGAGCAGATGCTCGCCGAGGCGTTCGACTGGTCCGCCCCGGCCATGGCCGGCATCACCCTGCAGTCGCTCCGGGCGACCGGCTGGGCCCGGCTCAACCTGCCCCTGGCTGATGAGTACGCGCCGCACGCCGAGGGCAACTTCCCCACCCCGTCCGGCAAGGTCGAGTTCCGCTCCTCGATCGCCGAGCAGGCCGGCAACTTCGTGCTCCCGCTGTTCCGGCAGGGCTCAAACGAGTTCCAGCCCGGCGGTACCATCGACCCCCTGCCCCACTACGTGCCGCCCCGCGAGAGCGCCGAGACCGGCTACCGGCTGAACCTCATCTCCCCCAAGTCGCATGCCTACCTCAACTCCAGCGCGGCCGACCAGCCCGCGCAGCGCCGCGTCCAGGGCGAACAGGCGGTGACCGTGCACCCGCACGACGCCGCCGAACGCGGCATCACCGACGGGCATCACGTCCGCGTGTTCAACGACCGCGGCCAGTTCATCGCCCTGGCCCGGATCACCGACGAGATCGCCCCCGGCGTGGTCATGGCACCCATGGGAGCCTGGCCCAAGAACGCCAAGGGCCACGCCACCGTCAACGCGGTCAACCCGTTCGTCTTCGCCGACCTGGGCAACGCCCCGACATTCTCCGACACCAAAGTCGAGATCGAACCGGCCTAGCCGGCAGCTAGCAGCGCAGCATACGCAGGCGTCGCGACGTTGACGACCGTCGCGTCGGCCTGCGACATGAACGGCCCTACCAGCAAGATCGGCAGCAACCACCCCCGGCTGGCGGGCCGGGTGCTCAGAAGTGAAGTCGTCATACCCCGAAGACGACGGGGAACGCGGCAACGTGAGATCAGCTATGCGTGATCGCGCTCAGCGCGGCCCGATGAAGTGGAATACCGGCATCGAACCCCGGAGTTCCTGGCAAGGACCTTCAGGCCGTACCTGCCTTGTCGGCATCCGTGATCGGCCCTGTCCTTCATGACCTTCCCGGCGGATCCGGACCTCTCAGGCAGGGCACGGCGGATCTTGACCATCTACGCGGCCGCCATCCTGGCACACGGCCCGCCCAGTTCGCTGGCTGGATATAAGGCTGCTACCTGTGTTGACAACCCGAACCTGACGATCTAGTGTCTTAGATACATAATACATTGAGGAGCAACGTGATCAGCTTCCGGGTTGACGGCCGCTCGGTGGTACCGCCGTATCTGCAGATCGTCCAGCAGGTCCGGCAGGCACTGCGGATGGGCCTGCTGGACGTGGGTGACAAGCTGCCCGCGGTGCGGGAGGTCGTCGCGGCGACGGCGGTCAACCCGAACACGGTGCTCAAGGCCTACCGCGACCTGGAACGCGAGGGCCTGATCGAAGCCCGGCCCGGCCACGGCACGTTCGTGCTGAAGCGCCCGCCCGGGCCGCCGCCGGGCACCCACTCACGGCTGGGCCGCAGCCTGGCCCGGTGGGTGCGGCAAGCCCGCGAGGCCGGGCTGGACGACGAGTCGATCGAGTCGCTCCTGCGCGTCACACTGCGCGCAGCCGCCGAGGAGGAGGAGATCGCATGACTCCGGTAATCCAGACCCGCGCGCTGGCCAAGCGGTACCGCCGGATCCGCGCCCTGAGCGACTGCACCATCACCGTCCCCGAAGGACGGATATCCGCGCTGATCGGCCCGAACGGCGCCGGCAAGACCACGCTGCTGCGCCTTCTATCCGGGCTGGCCAAGCCGACCCGGGGAGAGGTGGCGGTGCTCGACGGCGCACCCCGCCAAAACCCGGCCTTCCTGGCCGAGATCGGCTACCTCGCCCAGGAGATGCCGCTGTACAAGCGGTTCACCGCCGGCGATCACATCGGCATCGGCGCGCACCTGAACCGCCGCTGGGACGCCGCATCCGCACAGGACCGGCTCAGGTCGCTGAACATCCCGCTGGACCGGGCGGCAGGCTCACTGTCCGGGGGCCAGCGGGCCCAGCTGGCGCTGGCCCTGACCCTGGCCAAAAAGCCCACGCTGCTGCTGCTGGATGAGCCGGTCGCCACGCTGGACCCGCTCGCCCGGCGGAACTTCCTCGCCACCTTGGCCGAAGCGGTCGCCGACGGCGGCCTGACCGTCGTGCTGTCCTCGCACCTGCTCGCCGACCTGGAACGGGTTGCCGACCACCTGATCTTGCTGGCCGCGTCCCGGGTCCAGCTGTGCGGCGACATCGACGCGCTGCTGGCCGAGCACCATGTCCTGGTCGGCCCGCGTAAGGACACCATGGCGATCGAGAAGACCCGCACCGTCGTGCAGGCCGTGCGCACCGCCCGCCAGACCACCTTGCTCGTCCGCGGGAACGCCCCGGTAATCGACCCGGACTGGGAGAGCGACGAGGTCGGGCTCGAAGAAATGGTGCTCGGCTACATGGGCCAGGACACCGCGCCGCCCATTGCGCACCTGACCACGGTTGGAGAAGACCAATGACCTGGCTCGTCTGGCGCCAGCACCGCGCCCAGTTCTACCTGGGCGCCGCCCTGCTGGCCGCGCTCGCCGTCCTGCTGCTGATCACCGGCCTGCAGATGGCCTCGCAGTACCACTCCGCGATCGCCGCCTGCACCGCGAACCACAGCTGCACCGACCAGGGCGGGCTGTTCCTCGGCAACCGCGTGGTCGGCTTCCTGGTCATCATGACGCTGGGCACGCCGGTGCTGGCCGGGCTGTTCTGGGGCGCCCCGCTGGTGGCCGCCGAACTAGAAACCGGCACCAGCCAGTTCGCCTGGATGCAGAGCATCACCCGCAGGCGCTGGCTCGCGATCAAGGCCGGCTGGATGCTGCTCGCCGCGGCGGTCTGGGGCGGTGTCATCTCGGCCCTGGTGACCTGGTGGTCCGGCCCGGACAACGCCCTGCACCTGGATGCGTTCAATCCCGGCCGGTTCGACATCATGGGCCTCGTCCCGGTGGCCTACGCGCTGTTCGCGATGGCGCTGGGCATCGCCGCCGGCACGCTGCTGCGCCGGACGCTGCCCGCGGTGGCCATCACGCTCGCCGGGTTCATCGCGGTGCGCGCGGTGATCGCGCTGTGGCTGCGCCCGCACTACATGAGCGCGGTCACCGTGTTCTACAAGGTGACCGCCGGCTACACCCCGCGGGGGTCCTACTGGCAGCTCGCCCAGGGCATCCTGGGCCCGGACGGCCGGGCAATCTCGACGGACACTGTGGGGCCCGTGATCGCGGGCGTGCCGGCCAGCTACCTCCCGGCCTCCTGCGCGCCGCCGAACGGAGGCGCCGGTCACATCGCGCCATCCTGCGCGCGGGCCCTGGCCCGCTTCCACGGGTTCGTCACCTACCAGCCCGCCAGCCGCTACTGGACGTTCCAGGGCATCGAGACCGGCATCTTCGTCCTGCTCACCGCCATCCTGCTCACCGTGACCGCGGTCGTGCTACTCCGCCGCGACGCCTAGCACACCGCGCGCCCGCGCGCTAGCACAGCATTTCGCTCCCATGAACCCGACGAATTCCGGAGCTATCAGGCGTCAAAGCCGTGAGTTCCCAGCGAAGAACCTCAGCCCGGCTGAACCCGCGGGCGACGTGCCGGTAAGAAACGTGTCACCAGCCGCTTAGGAGCGTGATCGCGGCTATCTCACGTCTCCTTCTGTCCTGTCTTGCCGGCGGCTGTTTCTAGTTCCCGTCTGTCGCAGGGACTTCGGAGCTGGCGGGTTACTGGCGGTCGCTCAGGCGGGCGGCCTGGGCGTTCAGGTAGCGCTGGTGCGGCAGGCTGGCCGCGCGGCGGGCCGCTTCCAGGTAGCCGCGCCGGGCGGCGTCGCGGTCTCCGGCCATCTCCAGCAGGTGGGCGCGGACGGCGTGGAACCGGTGCCCGGCCGCGATCCGCTGGTCGGATTCAAGGCTGCTGAGCAGGTCGAGGCCGACTCGGGGGCCTCGGAGCATGGCCACCGCGACGGCGTGGTTCAGCGCCACCACCGGGCTGTCTGAGACCTGCCGCAGCAGGTCGTAGAGAGCCGCGATCTGGGGCCAGTCCGTGTCCGCGGCGGTGGCGGCTTCGTCGTAGACCGCGGCGATCGCCGCCTGCAGCTGGTACGGCCCGGGTGACCCGCGGCTCAGGGCGCCGGTGATCAGCGTCACCCCCTCGGCGATCAAGCCCGCGTCCCACTGGCTCCGGTCCTGCTCGGCCATGGGGATCGGCTCCCCGCCGGGCCCGGTGCGCGCCGGGCGGCGGGCGTCGGTGAGCAGCATCAGCGCGAGCAGCCCGGTCACCTCACCGTCATCGGGGAGCAGCCGGTGGAGGATGCGGGTTAGCCGGACCGCTTCGGCCGACAGGTCAGGGCGCATCAGGCCGGGTCCGGAGGTGGCCGCATACCCCTCGGTGAAGATCAGGTAGAGCACGTGCAGGACCGCGGCGAGCCTTTCCGCGCGCTGCGGCCCGGTCGGCATGGCGAACGGGATTCCGCTCTCCTTGACGGCCTGCTTGGCCCGGGTGATACGCCGGGTCATGGTGGCTTCAGGCACCAGGAACGCCCGGGCGATCTCGGCGGTGGACAGCCCGCCGACCGCGCGCAGGGTCAGCGCGATCTGCGACGCGGGTGAGAGTGAGGGGTGGCAGCACATGAACAGCAGGATCAGCGTGTCGTCACCGCCGGTGGCCGGGGCATCGGCCGCGGGGGCCTGCCACTGGCCGGGCAGGATCTGCCGGGCGACGGCCTCCTCCCGGCGCTGGCGGGCCTGCTCGGCGCGCAGCAGATCGGTCAGCCGCCGGGAGGCGACCGTGATCAGCCAGCCGCGCGGACTAGCCGGGATGCCTTCGGCGGGCCATTGGGTGGCGGCGGCCAGCAGCGCTTCCTGGACCGCGTCCTCGGCGGTGCCGAAGTGCCCGTAGCGCCGCACCAGCGCGCCGAGGACCTGCGGCGCCAGCTGGCGCAGCAGGTCCTCGGCCTGGGTGCCGGGCACGTTAGCGGTCAGGGTTCCAGCTCGTCCCGGGATTCGGCGACCGGGCGCACGTCTGCGAACGCACGGGCGCGGACATGCTCCGGGGCGGGGGCATCGGCGAGCCGCGCCGCGATCTGGGTGGCCCGGTCGAAGCTGTCGCAGTCGACGATCCAGTACCCGGCCAGCACCTCCTCGGATTCCGGGTAGGGCCCGTCGGTCACCACAGGCGCGCCATCGCGCACCCGGATCCTTCGGGCATGCGCCGGGGCGGTCAGGCCCCTGGTCTCCAGCAGTTCCCCGGACTCGTCCAGATCCTTGGTGAACGACTCCATGAACCCGCCCAGCGCCGCGAAATCGGCCGCCGACCAGCCCGGCTGGCCGGCCGCCGGGGACCCGGCCAGCGCGTCGTAATCCTGCTGAGACCCGTAGATCAAGATCATGTACTTCACGAGAAGTCTCCTTCCTGCCGGGCACCGCTCTGGCGCCTCTTCGGGGACGTCGGCGCCGCCGCCGCAGACCGGACCCCCATGGGCGAGAGGACTGGTGAAATGTACTCGCTTTAAGGAAGGCCGGGAGTGCTCAGCCGCCAGCCTCGCAGCCCGCGCCGATCCTGTCTAAGCGGTCCGCTCGTACGCCCGGCGAGGGCGCCGGCGGCGGCCGCTGCGTCCATCGGCACCTCCGTCCGCGGGCCGTTGCCTGCTTCGTCGGCCGCCGGGCCTGGGCGGCGGAATCCGGCGCGCGGCGTCTGGGGTCGCGGGATGGTCATGGCGGGTTTTCCTCCGATCAGATGGTGGGCTGGTAGGCGTCGGCAGTGATGTGTCGCGGCAGGATGAGGCTGAGCGCGGCGCAGGTAAGGAGCAGGGCGACTTGCAGGGTCGCGGCGGCGGTGAAGGCGTGCCCGTAGTTGCCGGCGGTGGCGAGCTGGCCGAAGAACACCGAGCCGAGCACGGCGACGCCGAGCGTGCCGCCGACCTGCTGGACGGCGTTGGCCACGCCGGAGGCGGCGCCGGCGTCGCCGGGGGGGACGGCGCTGAGGATGTAGGGCAGCAGCGGCACGAAGACCAGGGCCATGCCGGCGCCGAGCACCACGAGCGCGGGCGCCAGCTGCCAGGTGGACAGGTGCGGGTGCCCGGCCAGGACGGCGACGGCGGCGACCCCGGCGGCCATGGTGACCGCGCCGGCGGTCAGCGACCAGCGGCCCAGGGCAGGGATGGCCTTCTTGGCCAGCGCCCCGGCGGCCATGGTCATGCCGGCGGTGAGGAACAGCGCGGTGAGCACGGCGTGAAGGGCGCTGTAGCGGTGCCCGGTCTGCAACAGCAGGGTGAAGGTGAGCCCGAAGCAGGCGACGGTCGCGGTGACCAGCAGGCTGATCCCTAGCCCGGCGGTGAACGAGCGGTGCCCGAACAGCGCCGGGCTGATCAGCGGGCATCCGCCGGCCGCGGCGATGCGGTGCTGCCGCCAGCCGAACAGGGCGAGCACCGGGCCGACGGCGGCGAGCATCGCATAGCACCAGGCCGGCCAGCCCAGGGCCCGGCCCTGGATGAGCGGGAACACCAGCAGCAGCACCGCGGCGGTGATCAGGACGGTGCCGCGCAGGTCGAGGCGGCGGCGGCGGGCCGATCCGCCGGCGGGCAGGTAGCGGGCGGCCAGCGGCAGCGCGGCCACGCAGACCGGCACGTTGATCAGGAAGATGGGCCGCCAGCTCAGCCCGAACAGGTCAGCGTTGATCAGCACCGCGGTGGCCAGCGGCGCGGCGGTGGTGGCCAGCATGGTCAGCCCGCCGAGCATCCCGGCCACCTTGGTGCGCTCCTGCGCCTTGTACAGCAGCTGCACCACCGACAGCACCTGGGGCACCATCAGCGCGGCCGCGGCGCCCTGCAGGAACCGGGCCGTGACCAGCATGTCCGGGCTCCCGGCAGTGCCGACCAGGACCGACGCGAGCCCGAACGCGATGACTCCGGCGAGGAAGAGCCGCCGGTAGCCGAGTACGTCGCCGAGCCGCCCGCCGGTGATCAGCAGCACCGCGAAGGCGAGCGGGTAGGCGGCGGCCATCCAATTCACCGCGGGCAGGCTGGCGTGCATGTGCCGCTGGATGGTGGGCAGCGCGATGGTCAGAATGGTGGCGTCCATCAGGTCCATCACGAACGCCAGCGCGACCACCAGCACGGCGATCTGCCGCCGCCTGCCGGTGTAGCCCGCGGTGGCCGCCTGGGCCGACGCAGCGGGAAGGGTCGTGGTAGTCATCTCGGTCTCCGTCCTGATCGTGTGCCGGGCGGTCCGCCCGGCGGGCGTCCTGCTGGTACGTCGGGGCCGGCGCCAGGGACCGGACGACGGCACAGCAGTGGATCCCGCCGCCGCGATCCACTGCTGTGCCGTCGGCAGCCGTAGGCGGCGCGCCGCGTCATGCCCGTGTCCGACGGCGAGACGGTGCGGCTGCGGGACCCGGCCACCGGCGAGCGCCGGCGCATCCTGACCGGCCACACCGGCGGCGTCACCGGGTGGCGTTCAGCCCGGACGGGCGGAGTCGGGCGGGTGAGATGGCGCCGGTCGGAGTCAGGGCGGTGTTGGGCGCATCGCCGGCCGACTGGACCGCCGTGCTGGCGGGCTTGCCCTGACTGAGCTGGCCGGGCGATGCCGCGGCGAGCGCGGCCTGCTCCACCTCGATGAAGGACTCGGTGCGCAACCCTGGCTTCGTGGGCTTTCTTGCCGCCGCGGATGCCGAACAGCCGCTTAGTCCAGGCCAGGTAGATGACGAGCAGCAGGTTGATCATGAGCGCCGCGACCCGCAGCCAGGTGACCTTCTGGTCCAGCTCGTAGACCTCCCACGGCAGGAAGATCGAGGTCGCCACCAGGGCGAAGTACTCGCCCCACCGCTGGCCCACCCACAGCCCGGCGCTTTCCACCAGCTCGATCACAGCGTAAACAGCCAGCCCGATGGCCAGAAAGGTGAGCCAGCGTGAGGTGTGCGTGAACGAGTGCTGGATAAGCGGGAGCAGCTTGGAGTGGCTGACGTTGAAGCCGAGGTCCCGGTACAGGGCGCGGATGGTGTTGGCAGAGCGTTGTTGAACGCCCGCTGGATGCCGGCCCGGTCGTACTTGAACCGCCATACCCCGTAGGCCGCGCCGCCCAAGATCAGGAAGCGAAGGAACCGCTCCACCGCGAACACGCGCAGGATCAGCTCGCTGCGCAGCCCCTTCCCCCGGCGGAGCAGCGGCGCCGCCGCGGCCGGGCCGCTGCCATGGGGCCCGCCGGTCACGAACGCGCCGCAGCGCAGGCACCGCCACGCCGTCCCGCCGGCGGTCGGCGCCATCAGCTGGTCCCGCAGCCCCGGTTCGTCCGGCGCGTATGTTACGTGCCCTTATGGGCACAGACGAACAGGCTCCAGTCCAGTATCGCCCACCCAGCTGACAAGATACTTCTGATGTTTCGGTCTCAAGCTCACAGCAGGAAGCGAGGATGCGATGTAATAATAACTTTGTGGAGATGGAGATCGCAGCCCTGCTAGAACGTTCCGTTGATCTACCCCACTACCTCGCTGAGGATAAGGTCGCGGTGTATGTACAGATGCTGGACCAGGCGCCGCCAGTGACTGTTCTCATGTTGTACGATGGTTCTTGGCTAATCGATGGGTAACATCGCATCGAAGCTGCCAAGCGTCTTGGCAGAAACGTGATAAAGGCTGAATTGCAACAAGCATCATATAAAGACGAGTTTCATTTCGCAATATGCCTTCCGTTATACCCGCATTATTATTTGCGCGGAAATTGAGTACTCACATATTCGAGGCGCTCTACCAAATACCTAAGCGCTTCGCCGGTAGCCCATTCGCGCACTGCCGCCCGATTTATATCGGACCCATTAAATCTCTTGTATGTACGCCGAATGGTTCTGAAACTGATATGCCTCTTCGAAGTAGCCGACGCTGAGGGCCTCCAGATACCAGTGTGAGGTGTCTTCGACCAGCATGAGCTTATCGCGTAGCGCCTGGGGCTGCCCGGTTCTCGATGTATTTCGGCCAGGAATTCCAGGCTCTAGCCGAGCTGGAGTGCTGCGTCTGCATAGCCGTTGAGGTGCTGTCCGGTATCAGCGGGCTGCCTCTGTCAGCTTGCCTTCGGTGCGGTACTGGCAGGTAAGCCGGCAGGCTGCCTCGTCGAGCTGGGTTGAATCGACGTCGGTGTCCTGGATGGCTGCGCTGAAGTCGGTTCTGCGCTGCCGTTCGGCCACCAGCTGGCCGAAACGCTGGCTGAGCTCAATTTCTGACATGTGCCTGACGGTAACCGTTTGCTGCCATCAGGTCTTCTACCGAGACGATGAGCCTGTCTCCTCCATCTTGGATTCGATGTGCGACATGCAGCTGTCCCCTTGCTCTTATCGCAGTCCTGGCAGAATCCTGCATCGTCGTAGCACCCGGCGCTGAGGACCTGGGCGGAAGATAGGGGAAGCCGGAACACCTGGGTGATTCGTCCGGCGTGGTCGGCGTCGATGTGGTCGCCGTAGCCGTTGCAGGCGGCGATGCCCTTGAATCGGCCAGAATCTCGGGCTCTGCGCCCGTGGCGTGCTCGCTCAGGCAGGTCATCATAGGCGCGCCAGCCTGGGCAAGACGTCTCCAGACGGCCTGCCGCGTCCGTGCACGTCCCGGGCTGGCTGTCTAGCCTGGGCCGGATGAGCGCACTGGCACCGCGGGGCGGACATCTCGCCCGGGCACTGCTCCAGGAGCCCCTCCCCGCCGCTGGGCGCACGTCCAGGGCGCCGCCGCGCGGGCACGCACCCTGCCCGCGAACGCCTGGCGTAAGCGAGGGCGACCTGATGCGCACCGGCTCATCGTCCCGGGCAGAGATCACGACCTGCCGACGGTACGGGCTGTTGCCCGGGCCAGCCCCTCACCCAGGGCATTCGTTCCACGGGGGCAGGTGACATCTGCTCCTACCCGGCCAGCCGCCAGGCAGTTATCCTGCAGGCAGGGAACCAGGACGTTCCCCGGCAGAGCCTGGTGGCTCCCCGGCACGAAGGAGGGGGCCGGGATGCTCGGTGACATCCGTGACACGCCCGCCGATGCCGGCCCTAGGGCGCCCGCCCGCGCCGGACCGATGACGCGGTCCGCGCGCGCCGTGCGGACCCACTGGCGGGCCATCTTCCTGCTCGCTGGCGCGGTGCTCACCCTTCTGGGTGTTCTCCTGGCCAGCGGCGCGGTCCTCATCCCCGGCATCTTGCTCCTGCTGTTCGCCTTGCTGCACGGGATAGGATCCAGCGGCTGCACGTCCGCGGACCTGCTGGCCGGGTGGCCCTGGCGCGGGTGAGACGCTGGCAGGCGTTAGTCCCGGGCACGCTCACGTCAGCCACATCGGCTGCGGGCAAGGGACCCGCGGGTGCAGCCAGCTTGGCCTCCGGAATGGCCCCCAAGGCCTGTTCGATGTGTTCGAATTACTTGTCTGAGCTGGAGCCCGTTACGGAATCGAACCGCAGACCTTCTCGTTACCATGGATCGCTGAGTTCCGCAGCCGCGAGCGGCGAGCCTGACCAGGGAGGATACGAGCGCAGGCTAGCTCCCGCAAGCTTCGGATTGGCTCTGGCGAGCACGGTTTGCCAGTCAACCCGGCACTCAAGTTGATCTTTACTTCGGGCAAGGACTGACCATTACCGCGGCCGCCCGGACACTGGCGAGACGAATGGCTGGCTGGCACGCAATCGGCACCCGTGGCGCGATGGCAGCGCGGCTACCCTGGTGTTATGCGGTTGGTGTCACTGCTGCCGTCGGCGACCGAGATTGTCTACGCCCTGGGCCTGGGCGACCAGCTCGTCGGCGTGACGTTCGAGTGCGACGAGCCCGCCTCTGCGCGGGCGGAGAAGACCATTGTGGTCGGCGGCCTGGACACCGGGGGAATGTCACCGCGCGAGATCGATGATTACGTGCGCGGCCGCCTCGCCGGGGGCGGCGACCTTTACACGCTGCATGAGCGGGCCCTGGCGGAGCTTCAGCCCGACCTGATTGTGACCCAGGACCTGTGCCGGGTCTGCGCGCTGCCGTCTGGGCAGGTCGAGGCCGCGCTGGCCTACCTTGGCTGCCGGGCCCGGGTGCTGACACTGGACCCCCGCTCACTGGCAGAGGTGCTGGACTCGATCCTCACGGTGGGCCAGGCCGCCGGGGTATCCGGCCGGGCCCGCCGGCTGCTCAGCGGCCTGCGGGACCGGCTGGCCGCCGTGGCGGCCCGGGTCGAGCACCAGCCGCGCCCGAGGGTGGCGGTGATCGAGTGGGTGGACCCGCCGTTCACTGCCGGGCACTGGGTGCCCGACCTGGTGACCGCGGCCGGAGGAACGCCGGTCGCGGCGCGCCCTGGTGAGCCGTCCGTCTTGGCGAGCTGGTCCGGAATCGGCGCGGCAGCACCCGACCTGGTCGTGGTGGCGCCCTGCGGCTACCACTTGCCTGGCGCGGCCGAGCAGGCCCGCATTGCGGCCCGTGCGCTGCCCGGCCTGCCGGTCTGGGCGATTGACGCCGACGGCATCATCGTCCGCCCCGGCCCTCGGCTGGTAACCGGCGTTGAGGCACTCGCGGCGGTATTGCACCCCGGCGCTGCCGAGGCCGCCCCACCCGGCACCATCCAGCGGGTCGGCTGAGGGGGAACAATGATTTCCCGGACGGCGATGTCATGGTGCCTGGGCCGCGGTGATGGTGAGGACCGGCGTGGGGGGAGGCTGGTGATTGGCGCGACTGCCGGGACAGCGCCCTTCATAAGACCTGCGCCGGGGCGCTGGCGCGGGGTAGTCTCGCTGGGTTTCGACGCGGACGGGAAACGAGTCCGCAAGAAGGTCAGCGGCAAGGCAATGGCCGAGGTCAAGGACAAGCTCAGGACGTTGCACCCCGAACTGGACGCTGGGCTGCGGACGGCTCAGGGGGTCCACGGTCGAGAAGGCCGTGGCGGAAATGCACGCGCAAAACCGTGTGGTGTCTGCAGGGCCGTTGCGCCGTCCTGGGCCTGGGCGCCGGAGTCGTCCCTGCGTCTTCTCCCAGCTGGTGATGACGGGCCGGCTGAGCAGAGCCGGCAAGGACGGGCTGCCGCGGCGAGGACGGCTCGGTCCTCATGCCGCTGCACAGTCCCGGGCTGCGATGCCGCGGGCTGCGGTGCCGCCTCGTGCGGCTCGGGCACGGCACCGGCCAGTTCCTAGCGGCTGACCCGGATAGTGACGATCCCGATAAGCAGGGCGAGCATCGCGATCCCCGCGGCAACCACGAACCCACGCGAAAAGCCGGCCGTCAGGGCGTGATCGTAGATGGACGCAGCCGGGGGCTCCCGGCCTCGGCAATGGCCGCGCCTTCGCGGCGGCCGCCGCGCCTTCGCGGCGGCCGCCGCCGCGTGCGCGACCTGAGTCCTGATGCTGTCCGCGACGGCCGTCCAGGCGACAGTGCCGAGGAGCGCAAGCCCGATCGCGCCGCCGACCTGCTGGGCGGCGTTCAGCAGGCTGGAGGCGACACCGGAGTCCTGCTCGGCCACGTTGTGCAGGGCGACCAGGGCCAGCGGGACGAACACCAGGCCGAGCCCGAACGAGCTCACGAGGCTCGGGCCGAGCAGATGGCTAGCGTAGCCGGCATGCTCGGTCAGCCTGGAAAACCAGAACATCCCGCCCGCGACCATGGCGGAGCCGACGAGGATCAGCGGCCGCGGGCCGATCCGCGCCACCAGCGGCGAGGCCAGCGCGGAGGCGATTACGACCCCGACGGCGAAGGGCAGGTAGGCGATGCCTGACCGGATCGCGCTGTAGCCGAGGACGTTCTGTATGAAGAGGGTGAGGAAGAAGAACAAGCCGAAAAGCCCGGTGGCGATGCACAGCATGATCAGGTAGGCACCCGACCTGTTACGGTCGGCCAGTACCCGCATCGGGAGCAGCGGGTGCGAGCTGCGCATTTCGATTAGCACGAACGAGACGAGAAGCACTACGGACACGGTCAGCGATGCCAGCACCCGCGCGTCACCCCAGTGCGATATTCCGTCAGCCCCGGTGGCGGCCTTGGACAGGCCGTAGACGAGCAGCGCGATGCCGCCGGTGCCGGTGACCGCGCCGGTCACGTCGATCCGGCCCGGCCTGCAGGGCGATTCGGCCAGCACGCGCGGCGCCGCGGCCGCCACCACGATCCCGATCGGGACGTTGACGAACAGCACCCACCGCCACGACGTGTAGGTGGCCAGTATGCCGCCCAGCAGCAGGCCCGCCGCGCTGCCGGCGCCGGCCATCGCCGCGTAGACGCTGAACGCCCTGTTGCGTTCCCCGCCTTCGGGAAAGTTGGTGGTGATCAGCGCCAGCGCGGTCGGCGCGATCACCGCGCCGCCAGCGCCCTGTACCGCCCTCGCGGCAAGCAGCCACCACTGGCTGGTGGCGAACCCGCCGAGCAGCGACGCCCCGGAGAACAGCAGCAGCCCGAAGACGAACACCCGCCGCCGGCCAAGGATGTCACCGGCGCGGCCGCCGAGCAGGAGCAGGCCGCCGAAGGTGACCGCGTAGGCGTTCACCACCCACTCCAGGCCGGTTCCGGAGAAGCCAAGCGCACGCTGCACATGCGGCAACGCCACATTGACGATGGTCGCATCGAGCACGACCATGAGCTGGGCGGTGGCGATGACCAGCAGAGCCAGGCCCAGGCGGCGGTTGCCGCCAGCCATGGCGCCGGGTGAGGCCGCACGCCCGGTCACGGACTGCGTGCCCGGCGCCGACCGCGGCACGGGCGCGTAGCCGGGCGGATCGGGGGCGCGCCTGCGCCGGAGGCTGGTGATGTCACGGTATCTCCCTGGGGTCTAGGAGCACGTCCCTGGCGGCCGTGCCAGCTATCGCGACGGGCCCAGGCTTGCCGCCAGCCAGGTGAAAGGCCATCGCCGGATCACGGTGATTCACGAGGCTGCGTCAGCGTGACCCGCCACGGGCAGGCGCAGGCCATCCGGGAACCGCCAGGCCCTTTGCCGGGCGTCATGTCGTTCTCCTTGACCAGGCGATCGACCGGCCGGGGGTTATTACGAGGCAGGTAAGAGGTCATCACCCAGATCGTGGTGATTCGCCGCACAACCGAGGTCGGCGCGCCATTGACAGCACGCGCGCTGGCCTGGTACCGAGACAAAAGGGTGCCCGGATGCGTGACCGGCGCCAGGGTGGCAGGAGTAGATATCAAGGCAGGTCTTTGACGGTGGCTCCAGCAGCTCCCCGGCTGATCGACCGGGGCGATCTTGTCGCTGACCTGGATCGCGCGGCAGCGCGGAAGGTGACGGTCATCTCGGCTCCGGCCGGCAGCGGGAAGACGTCGCTGCTGCGCGCCTGGGCCGGCCGTCCGGGGCAGCCGCGCTGGCTCGCCATGCTGCAGGTGCAACGCGACCAGCACGACGACCAGCAGTTCTGGCTGGCCCTGCTCGACACGGTCCGTCATGCGTCGGCGGCGACCAGCCAGGCGGGACCGTCGGCAGCGACGCCTGACTTCAACGCACCGGCCATGGTCGACCGGGTGCTGTCGGAGCTCGCCGATGCGCGCGGCGGCATCACGCTAGTTATTGACGATCTGCACGAGCTGACGTCGCCAGAAGCGCTCGCTCAGCTGACCCGGCTGCTGACCAGCCTTCCCCCGCAGGTGCACGTGATCCTGGCCACGCGTCACGATCTGCGGCTGGGCCTGCATCAGCTGCGGCTGGCCGGCGAGCTCGCCGAGATCCGCGCGGCCGACCTGCGGTTCACCGAGCGCGAAACACGGGAGCTGCTGGCCGCCTCGGGTATCGCGCTGTCGGAGGCCGGGGCGGCGCTGCTGTACCAGCGGACCGAGGGGTGGGCCGCGGGCCTGCGGCTGGCGGCGATCTCCCTGGCCGGTCACCCCGACCCGGAGCGGTTCGTCGCGGAGTTCTCCGGCAGCGACCGCACGGTCGCGGAGTACCTGCTCGCCGAGATGCTGGACCGCCAGCCGCCCGACGTCCAGGACCTGCTGCTGCGCACCTCGCTGCTGGATCGGGTCAACGGCGAGCTGGCCGGCCTGCTGACCGGCCGGCCTGGCTCGGAACGGATCCTGCTGGACCTCGCGGACGCCAACGCGTTCGTCGTGCCGCTGGACCCGGAGCGGATGTGGTTCCGCTATCACCACCTGCTGGCGGATTTCCTGCGGCTGGAGCTGCGCCGGAGGCTGCTCGCGGAGGTACCGGCGCTGCACCGGCGGGCCGCTGAGTGGTTCATCCGGCAGGGCCAGGTGGTGGACGGCCATCCGGCACACCCAGGCGGCGGGCGAATGGGCCGGCGCGGCCCGGCTGCTCGCCGACCATTCGTTCAGCCTGACCCTCGACGGGCAGGCGCAGACCATGCAGGCGCTGGTGCGGGCCTTCCCGCCGGGCGCAGATCACCCCGAGCTGGCCCTGGTGCGGGCGATGGGCGACCTCGCCCGGGGGCGCCTGGACCAGGCGGCCGCCCACCTGGCGGTCGCCGAAGCGCACGTCCGGACGGCGCCGCCGGATCGCCGCCGCCGCCTTGAGGTGGCGGTCGCGTCGCTGCAGCTGTGGCTGGCCCGGCGGCGCGGTCACCTGGCCGGCGTCATCGAGCAGGTCAGGTTCCTCGCCTCGCCGGTAACCGGGCAATCCGACGAGGACATCGCCTTGGGCAGCGACCTGCGCGCGGTGGCGCTGATGAACCTGGGGACCGCCGAGGCGTGGTCCCTGGGGCTTGAAGGCGCCGAGCGTCACCTCCGGGAGGGCGCCGTCCTGGCCCGGGAGATCGGCCGCCCCTACCTCGAAGTGGGCTGCCTGGCGCAGCTCGGTTTCGCGTAATCTTGCTGCCATTCCAGTCCACTCGTTCGCCACGACCCAGCGGCGCTGCCGCGAGGCGATCGCCCTCGCTGAACGGTACGGCTGGGGCACGGAACCGGTGATCGCACCCGCGCTGATGACGCTCGCCGGCACGATGGTGTGGCTGGGTGAGTTCGAGGAGGGCGAGCGGTGGCTACGGCGCACCGCACGGGCCCTGCAGACAGACACCGGGCCGGACATCAGGCTGCTGCTGCACCAGACGGCCGGGCTACTGCATGCTGGCCGCGGCCGCCGCCACGAGGCGCTCGAGGAGTTCGGCGCGGCCGAAGACCTGGCATCGCAGCTGGAGGGATCGCAGGCGCTGGCGAGCCAGATGACCGGCTGGCTGCTCGCCACGCAAGCCCGCCTCGGGCTGCCCGGCGAAGCCCGCGCCTTGCTCGCGGCGCTTGATGACGAGCGAGCCAGCTCCGGTGAGATACGTAATGCCCGCGCGGTGATCTGCCTGGTGGAAGGCGATCCGGCCGGGGCCCTAGGCGCGTTGAACGATGTTCTGGATGGCACGGCCCCGGTCCTCGGTTACACAACGGTCATGGAGGCTCACCTGCTGGCCGGGCTCGCTCACCGTGAGCTCGGTGACCAGCGCGCGGCCAGCCAGGCCGCCGAACGCGCGCTGGCTCTGGCCGAGGCCAACCGGCTGATCCTGCCGTTCGCGATGACCGGCTCGGCCGGGCTGCTGGAGGCGCTGCCGCGGCACCAGACCGCGCACGCCGCGCTGCTCGCCGACGTCCTCGACGTCCTGCACGGCGCATCCCCGGCAGCCAAACAGCAGTCCTCGTCGCCGCCGGCGGAGGAGCTCAGCCCGGGCGAGCTGCGGGTGCTGCGGTATCTGCCGACCAACCTGTCCCGGCCCGAGATCGCCGGCGAGCTGTCCGTCTCGCCGAACACCGTCAACGCGCACATCCGCAGCATCTACGCCAAGCTCCAGGTTGGTGACCGGTCCTCGGCCGTTCGGCGCGCCCGGGAGCTGCGGTTGCTGGCGGCGGCTGGCCGGACGCGCTAGCCCGGCGGTAACCGGATCCCGGTGATGCAGGGTAACCTGCCCGCCCTCGACCATGGCCGCATGGACCCGGCACCCGCCCGCTACATGATCCGGATCAACGGGCACCTTGGCGCCACCATGCTGTCCGCGTTCCCCGCCATGGCGCCGCAGCATCACGGCGCACGCACCGTGCTCACCGGCCTGCTGGACCAGTCCGCGCTGTACGGCGTGCTGGCCGAGATCGAGGCGCTCGGCCTGGACCTGCTCGAGCTCCGAAAGCTCACCCCGGACCGCGAATCACCAGTAACAGGTCACCACCGCTCGCCCTGACGGCCACGACCGTCGGGCGCGTCCGTTTCGCTACGAGAAGGTGCCGCTCCCATGGCCAGTGCCCCCCGCGCGACCCGCTCGCCGACCGGGAACCGCCCACCCTCCCCAACCTCGCCGACCGTCTATCAACTGGACCACCTCCCGGCCAGCAGGAGGTTCTGGCCATCGCCGAGGTCCATCAGCTAGGTCAGCTCGATGCTGCCGGCAAGCGGGCAGGGCGGCTCATGGGGCCAGCGCGGCTAGCAGGGCGGGCGGGTCGTAGCCGCCGCGGTGGACGACGCCGTGGATAAACAGGGTCGGCGTGCCGAGCACCTGGTCCGAGGCCAGGCCGCTGCCGGCATCCCGGCGGATCCGGCCGGCCACCGCGCTGCCCGCCCGGTCCCGGTCGAACGCCGCCACGTCCAGGCCGAGCCGGGCGGCGTAGCTGAGCAGGTCGCCGTCTTCGAGCGCCTTCTGCCGCTGGAACAGCAGCTCGTGCATGTCCCAGAACCGGCCCTGCAGCGCGGCGGCCTCGGCTACGGCCGATGCGGCGAGGGCGTGCGGGTGGATGCCGGTCAGCGGAAAGTGCCGGAACACGAACCGCATGGTCCCGCCGAGCTGCTGTTCGACTCGCTCGATCGCGTGGAAGGCCTGCCGCGAGTACGGACACTCGTAATCGCCGTACTCGATAATCAGGCGGCCGGCGGGCGCGCCGCGAACATGATCGACCTTCTCATCCAGCGGCGCCAGGGCCAGCTGGCGGTCCTCCGGCGTTGCGTTGACAGTCACGGAACACCTCCTGGCGCCTGCGGGCAGATCGGGCTGGCCCGGCGGTTCAGTAGCCGACCTGCTGGCGGATGAGGACGACGTGGATGCGGCCGGGCAGCTCCTGGTGGATCTCCACGATCTTCCCGATCTGGCTGTGCTGCCCGTAGGCGGCCTGCGCGCGGGCGTCTTCCAGCGGCAGGCTGTGCTGGTAGACCCGCTCGTGCGCCGCTGCCAGCGTGGGTACCAGAGGCGTTGGTCATCACCAGCGAGCCTCCGGGATGAGGGCCAGCACCGGCTGGCGCGCGGCATCGAGATTACCGGCGACCTCGACGCTGAACCCGTGCTCCTCCAGCGCCACGACGGTCGCCTGCAGCGCGGGCTCATCCGGCAGCGTGGTGAAACGATCAGGGATGGCAGTCGTGCTCACTGCTGGTCCTCCTTGATGCAGATCGCGCCCGGGAACCCGGGGTCCGGTAGCTGGCTAGGTAATCGAGTGCGCCCGAAGCTACCGGCCATCGAGGTGAGCGGCTGCCACCCGATTCCGGTGATATTGCGGCCAGCAGCCGCGGCCGCCAGGCGAGGATGGGCGGCCAGGGCCTTCCATCACCCGGTCCCAGCGCATACCCCGGGATCGTGAACGACAGGAGTTCGACATGAGCGACGCGCTCGACTGGAACACGAAGACCATCGCGGAATTCCGAGCGAACCAGGGCAGGGTTGGCGGGAACTTCGAGAGCGCTCCGATGGTCCTGGTGCATCACCGCGGCCGCAAAAGCGGGCGGGAGTACGTCAACCCGATGATGTACCTCCCGCACGACACCGAGCCTGACCTCATCTACGTCTTCGCAACCAAGGCTGGAGCACCCACCAACCCGGACTGGTACCACCACCTGACCGCCGCCGGTGACGGCAGTGTCGAACGCGGAACCGAGACATACAAGGTGACCGTCCGCGAATTGACCGGCGCTGAACGCGACCGCATCTACGCCGAGCAAGCGCGGCGCTACCCAGGCTTTGCCGAGTACGCACGCCAAACTGCTGGAGTCCGCACCATTCCTGTGCTCGAACTTAGGCGGGCGTAGCCCATACCCCTATGACCGGCCAGCGAGGTCCTGGTGACCTTCAAGGAACACACCCGCCACATCGACTGGTCGCTCACCGTCGGCCGGCGGCGGAGGCCCCATGGGTGTTGAGAATCGTACGGTGCAGGTCGAGCAGGGTGGGCACGTCGTCGGCTTGCACGCGGCCCATGCCGCACTCGGTGCAGATGCCCCATTCTCTTGATCCTGCCGTGGATTTGGCGAGGTGGATGTCGATGTGGGCGACCTGTTCGGCGGTGGTGCCGGCGGCCTGGCTGGCTGGGTAGTAGGGCACGAGCGCGAAGTACAGCTCGGTTCCTGGCCCGGTCCGAAGGTCGGCCAGCGGCGCGAAGTAGTCGCTGTCGTGCTGTGCCTGGGGCACGGTGAAGGAGAACCAGTTAACCGGCCTGCGCGCCGCCGCGGTGACGGCGTTGGCGACCTGAACCTGCATGGCCAGTGACTCCGGTTGCTTGAAGTGCTGATGCCCGGCGTCGCCGTAGCACAGGTGCATGCCGACTGGCACGTCGCCGGGTATTTGGTCGGCGCAGCGGGCCAGCCCTGGCGTGACCTGCCCCAGCGGGGTTCTGGCGAAGCCAAAGCCGCCCTCCAGCATCGCGAATTCCACGGCGATATCCCATTGCACGGCGACCTGCTCGTGCGGGAGCTGCGCAAGCGCGCGGTCGAGATCGGCGAACAAGGCGGCCTGGTATGAGGCGACCAGCCGATCCTGGTCTTCGGGGACGAAGGTCCCGGCGATCGGCGCTATCGGCGTCGGGTACTGCATCTGAAAGCGCACCCGGGGCGGGATCGTCCCGGCATCCTGCAGGCGGCGGAAGATCTGATAGGAGTCGGTGTATGCGGACGCGTACCCCAGGTCGGGCCAGCGCACGTCTTCCGCCGCCACCCCGTCGGCCAGGCGCAGCAGCGGCCTCGGCGGCAGGTCAACGCCGGGCAGCTCCCGCGTCCCAGCGGGCTGGAAGTCCGGCATCGCCGCGAACTTCTGTACCTGGAACATGATCCAGTAGTAGCGCTCGCCGGTCTCGCCGTCAGTGATGCGGCGAACGCCGCGGGTGATGCGCGAGCTGATCTCGCGCATCACCGTCTCGGTGTCGGGAAGATTGACTGACCCATTGAAGTGCACGCTGTCGGGCGGCATCGCGGTCCTCCGGTACGAGACGGGTCTCGGCGTTGGGTTGTTGCAGCGGCTGCGGCAGCTCCGCTATGGCGGCTAACTGGCGTCCGCGACCGAGACCAACGAGCCAGGCGATGAGCATATCCCGGCACGCCCAGGGCGCCGCAAGGTTCGGGTGAGAACCGCTCCCAGAAAGTGTGGACTCCGCATTCCCGCTGCCTGGCAATTATGGGTCGCCTCCACCTGGCATTAAGACCGTCTGTGACCGCCGGACAACGACTGCCGGTAAAGTCGCCTGGTCAACGTACATCCGAAGACGGCCTGCCTCAACGATCACCAATGACCTCGCCGCCGAGAGTTCGCAACGAGAGGGTCAGGGGTTCAAATCTCTTCAGCTCCACCGAGTTCTAGCAGGTCAGAGACCTAGTTTCGGCTCCAGTCGCCGCGGCCGCGCGCGGCCACAAACCCCGCATCGGCCGGTTGCGGTGTCGCTGACCAGGCGGGCGACACCCCTGCCGACCGGTGGCGGGATTCCTGGTCAGGCACGGCCATCGGCTAGGGCGGCACCCTGAAGAACTTCGACCTAGCACCAGACTTCGCCGAGCGAATCCGCGCCGCTAACCGCGAAACGCGCATCGTCGGCACCACCGTTCCCAACTACTTCCGCCAACCCTACGGTCCCGGCTGGGCGCTGGCCGGCGACGCCGGCTACAACAAGGACCCCATCACCGCGCAAGGTATCTCTGACGCCTTCCAGGACGCCGAACGGTGCGCCACCCGCGCTTGGCTCCTGGCTGGCCGCCAGGCGCAGGCACGCGGCCGGCCCGCGGTCAACCTCGCCAAGTGACAGCAGTCAGACGACGTTCATTTACTGCCCGGCGTACCAGGAGACGACGGCGCGCCGTCAGGTGCGGCCTTCGCCGACATAGCGGCCCGGTTCAGCATGGGCTGTCACGCCCACTTCGGGATGACCTCCACGAGCAGGCCCACTCCTACGGTCCTGAGAAGTGCTGCAGCCGCAGCGCCCTGCGACACCCAGGCGAGAGGCAGCCCGGCCGGTGTCGCCGCGCCGGGGCCGCATCGATGCGGCCGTGGCGCTGCGTCGCGCTAGCCGCGCCGAGGGCGCCTGGCCACGAGCCACACGACGGTGAAGACGGCCATCGCGATCAGCCCGATGATGAGGAACGTCTTGAGCGTTGCGAAGATCCCGCCCGCAGCCGTGACGGCGAGCCAGATGGCGAGGATCGCGCCGAGGATTGTCCCGATGATCCGGCCCATGCACCCAGTATGCGCCCGGCGCCCTGGCAGGCTGCCCTGGGTCGCAGCCGTCCTTGACGCCGTACCGGAGAAGTGTCACCATCCGGTGGCAGTCCGGCCGGGCCTTTGCGCCTTTCCTCGGTCAAGCGGCCAGGGTCCTGATCAAATTCCCGGCCGGGACACTAGCGGTAGCCCGGTCGGGGGTGGAACATCAGAGAGTGCAACCCGGCCCAGGGTGCTACGAAGAACGCGACCGGCTGACCGGCCGTGATGGCATGGGTCTGGCCGCTGGCCTGCTGGCCATCGGCTTGGGGTTGCTCTGGCATACGCAGGCGATCTTCTTGGTGATCGGCGTCGTTCTGGTGGCCCTGACGGTGATCGCGCTCGCCCGGCACCAGCTCGCCTTCCGCGCCGACCATACGGGCATCTTGCTTCCTGGGCAGCCGGATAGGCTGACCGCGCGCCGGGGCGCGGCCGTGCTGATTCCGTGGGCCAATGTCGAGCAGATCATCCTCTACTCGCGCGAGCGGTGCGAGCAGGCTCCGGTTCAGCACATCGGAATCCAGCGTCACACTGGCGGCCTGGAGGCTCGCAGGATCACCAGCTGGCGGCTCGACCGCGACCGCCTGGCGGCCGTCACCGCGGCGCTGGCGCCCGATATCCGTATCGTCGGCGCCACTGGCAAGCCCGGGCGCGGCATTGAAGGACCGGGCCAGGTGCGCGGCAGCACGAGGTAGGAAGATCACCGGTGTGGCCGCCCGCGGCTGGTGCCGACCCTGCCAGGCCAGGCCCAAGCAGGTGACGTCGGGTCGGTAGTCTGACGAGGGACCGGGGCACGCGTGCCGCGCGGCGCCCGGCCGGTGGTGCGGGTTCGCGGCGGGGGCGGCGGGCGGGTCAGCGTCGCCGGGGTGGCGTGCTACCGGCCCGGCGACCGGCCGCATCTGTTTTACAAGCTGCGCGTGTACCGCCGCCGCAAGGGCGAGGTCAAGGGGTTCAGCTGGGCAGATTATCGGGACCTGATCATCGCTGCCCACCGCGAGCTGGCCTCCACCTGATCGATGGCTGCCTGGCCGCCACCGGCCTGAGAATCGAACCATCTGATATCCTGTTGACTTTCAAGTATTTACCGATAACATACTCAGTATGTCTCGGGTAAGTGAGAAGCGGTCATGAGTGTCAGGCACGCTCTGCTCGCGCTGCTGAGCGAGGGGCCCAGATACGGGATGCAGCTCCGGGAGGACTTCGAGGCCGCGACGGGCGACGTGTGGCCGCTCAACGTCGGCCAGGTCTATACGACCCTGCAGCGGCTGGAGCGGGATGGCCTGGTCGAGTCGGACAGCGGGGACGACGAGCAGCAGAAGAGCTACCTGATCACCGCCCGTGGCCGCGCTGAGCTGGGCGAATGGCTGCACATGCCGCCGGGCCCGGCTCCGCCGCCGCGCGATGAGCTGGTGACCAAGGTGCTCCTGGCGGTCCGGGTGCCCGGCACCGACGTGCACGAGGTGATCCAGGCGCACCGCCGCCAGGTGGTGGAGCTCATGCAGGAGTGGACCCGGGTCAAGGAGGAGCCGGCCGAGTTCGACCTGCCGCTCGCCCTGGTGATCGACTCCGAGCTGACCCGCCTCGGGGCGGTCGCGCGATGGCTCGACCTGGCCGACGAGCACGTCAGGCACGCGGCCGCAGAGCCCGCGCCGGCCCGTGCCGCGAAGCTGAGGCGCCGGGTAGTGGTCCGGCGATGAACAGGAACGCCAGTCGCGCGTGCAGCGTCAGTCGCGCAGGGCGGGGTACCCGGCGAAGGTGCGCATCGCCCGGTCGCCGAGGATCGTCAGCAGCGGGCCGGCCACCGGGCTCACCAGCCGTGCGCCGGGCAGCTGCTGCCGTGACCCCGTGCGGGGCCTATTCAGGTGCACCGGCAGACACCGCTCAGCCGCATATCGCGGTCGGGAAGCCCGACGCTAGCGCGACCGGCGGGATCACCAGCCGGAACGCAAGGAGCACGCCATGATCAAGTCTCCCGCGGCCGTCCCGCGCGGCCGGCGGCTGCGACTGCTGGCCGCGGCCATGCCGCTGGCAGCCCTGCTCGCCACGGCCTGCAGCCCGGCCCAGACAGGCGCAACCAGCAGCGGCGGACCAGCCCGGCAGCCGGCCGCCCCGCCGCCCAGCTCGACTGCCGACTGTGACTCGCTCGCCACCTGCTACACGCCGCAGCAGCTCCAGGTGGCCTACGGCCTCAAGCCGCTCCTCGACCGCGGGATCAACGGCCGCGGCGAGACCGTGGTGCTGCCCGAACTCGCCGAATCGCAGTTGAACCCGCCGCTGGTCACCGACATGCGCCAGGACATGGCGGCCTTCGACAATATGTTCCACCTGCCGGCCGCGCGGATGCGGGTCGTCACCACGCTCGCCGGAGCCGGTTCCCCCTGGCTGGCTTTCGGCGAGGAGGTGCTGGACGCCGAGATGGTGCACGCGCTCGCCCCCGATGCCACCCTGGTCATCCTCCTGGTCCCGTCGACGTCCCTGGACAACACCAACAACGCGGTCTCCGCCGCCGTCGACTCGCTCCGTCTCGGCAGCACGGAAGGCGGCGTCATGTCGATCAGCGCCGCAGGGCAGATCGGCGGCGAGCACTGCGTGAGCCGTGCCCATGCCAGCAGCGTGAACGCGGCACTCCAGACGGCCGCTAGCCGCCACGTGACGGTGGTCGCCGCCTCGGGCGACATCGGAGCGGTGGCCGAACCGTGCGATGTCTACGGGGCGCTGGCCGGCGGCGGCACGTTCACCCCGGTCAAGGAGGTCAACCTGCTGGCCTCCGATCCGCTCGTACTCAGCGCGGGCGGCACCAGCCTGACCGCCAGCCACACCACCGGCGTCTGGCAGGGCGAGACCGCCTGGGGCCTGCCGTACGGCGACCCGGGATCGGCCTTCCAGGCATCCGGCGGCGGGTTCAGCCGCCTGTTCCCCCGGCCCGGCTACCAGGACAGCGTCCCCGGCATCCGGGCCACCCGAGGGGTGCCCGACGTGTCGGCCGACGCCAACGGCCACACCGGCATGGCGATCGTCCTCAGCGCCCACGGCAGGACCATGATCCGCGACAGCGGCGGTACCAGCGCCAGCGCCCCGATCTGGGCCGCGCTGATCGCCCTGGCCAACCAGTACGCCGGGCGCCACCTTGGTCTCGTCAACCCGGCCATCTACCAGATCGCCCGTGGCCCCCGGTACCACCCGGCCTTCCACGACGTCACCAAGGGAAACAACACCGTGCAGTTCCCGCCCAAGACGATCACCGGCTACCAGGCGGCACCCGGCTGGGATCCGGTCACCGGCTGGGGCAGCCCCGACGCGCAGGCGCTCATCCCGCTGCTCGCACGCTACGCTATGCCTTAACATCCGGGACGGCTGCGGCTGGGGCGGCCGCGCTATGCGGGCTGGGAGTTGCTGGGGCAGGCCGGGTAAGCGCGGGCGGCTTCCCGGTAGTCGGCGACGGAGGTCATCAGCTTGTCGGCGCCGCTGAGCCGGTTGAGGGCTGGCCCTAGGCCGGGGAAGTAATCCATGAGCGCTTTGAGGAGCCGGCCCGGGCCGATGCTGACGACGATCTCGGCTTTGGGGTTGCCGATGGCGCGCAGCGTGGCCGCGGCGACCTTCTGCGGGCTTACGGAGAAGGCGGTGCTGGCGGTCAGGCCGGTCTCGACGAGGGTGCGGGCGCTGACCCCGGTGTCCTTGACGGGGCCAAGAATGATGCTGGTGGCCGTCACCCCGGTGTCCCGGTAGTCACTGTGCAGCACCCGGCTGAAGGCGGTGAGCCCGTCCTTGGCCGCGGCGTAGGCCTCGGTGTAGGGGAAGCTGGTATGCCCGGCCAGCGAGGAGATGTTGATGATCCGGCCATATCGCCGTTCGAGCATGCCGGGCAGCAGGAGCCGGGCGAGCAGCAGCGGGCTGATCAGGTCGACCTGCAGCACGTTTTCGATTTCGGCCGGGGTGAGCACGTGGAATCGGGTCTGCGGCTCGGCGGCCGCGTTGTTGACCAGCACGTCGACGGTCTCTAGCTCGGCGGCGGCCGCCTCGGCGATCTGGCGGACGGCGCTCGGGTCGCCGAGGTCGACCGCCGCGACCGCGGCCTTGCTGCCGTCGGTCTCCAGTTCCCTGGCCAGGTGGGCGAGTTCGGCTTCGGAGCGGGCTGCCAGCAGCAGGTTCATGTGCCGGGGGGCGAGGGCCCGGGCGATGTGCTGCCCGATGCCGTGCGAGGCGCCGGTGACGATGGCGTTGCGCGGTTCCATTCCGCTTGCTCCCTCCGGTTGCCTCCGAGCGCACGGCGGTCAGCACACCCACACCCCAGCGTCTCGGCCGCAGCAACACCAGCCGCTAGATCGTTCTGTACTTCCTCACATCCGTCCGGGGGCGGCTTGGTTCAGGGCTGGCGCCGGGCCAGCAGGTACACGCGGCGCGTCTCGACTTCCTGGGGATAGCTCAACCGCTCCAGACGCATCTCAACCCGGAATCCTGCCCGCTCCATGGCCTTGGCGATAATCCGACGGCTCGAAGAAGCGGAAGTCCACGTCCGCCTCATGGCCCAGCCATTCGGCCAGCTGCCTCACCTCCGAGCCGATATGAAAGGCAACCAGGAAAAGCGAGCCCAGCCGCAGCACCCGATGGATCTCACCGAATGCCCGGCTCAGCTGGCGACGGTGTCGTAACTCTGGCGGACCGCGTGATGCTGCGAGATTGGCCTGTCCATGACGAAAGTCTGTACCGCCTGCCGCTGGCCATTGACCAGATGCCGACCGGGCCTCGCAGTTCATCGGGCATCGCTGGCACACTCAGTAGTCACTATCAGTCGTCATCTGACAAACCGTACCCGCCGTTATTGCGCATCGGACCATCCTGCGACTCGGCTTCCGGGCCTGTCTGAACTGGGCGTTCTGGTTCGTGACGGCCGGCCGCCGGGCCGCCCGGGGCCGGGAGCGTGGGGCATGGCGCGTGCTGGAGGCGGGCGGCCGGAAGGTTCCTGAGGCCCTTTCGGGAAGACTGCCAGGCATGGATGTCAGGGATAGCGCGAATCCGGTGCTGGCCGGTGCCAGGCGATGGCTGGCCCGGGCCAGCGCGCGGCACCCGTGGGGTCACAACGAACACTTCCACGGCTGGATCCTGCGTAACCTGCCCGCCCGCCGCTGGGCCGCCGTGGATGCCGGCCGCTCGCAGGCCGTGCCCATTTACTCCTCAGCGCGCTGCGCGCAGCGCGAGCCGGAGCCGGTCCGGGTCGTTGCTTACGACCCGGGCTGGCCGGAGAGGTTCGAGGCCTGGCGCGAACGGCTGGCAGGCCTCCTTGGCGCGACTGCCTGCCGGATCGAGCACCTCGGCTCCACCTAA
>CAVUUF010000025.1:0-667485 GCA_963744575.1 uncultured Actinomycetota bacterium
GGCGCGGGGGACTGCGCCGGATTGGAGGGCATCATGCTCGGTAATCCCCAGGGGCGACTGGCCGCTCGGTGGCAATGGGTGGTGCGCTCCTGCATGTGCCTCGTCGCCGCTGCGGGCCTCGTCGCCACTGCGGCGCCGGGGGACGCCGTGGCCAGCTCGCGGTCGGCTGCTCCCAGCGCGGCACCGTACTCGATTGCGCTGAATTACACCATACGCTTTTATCCGCGCTTCTTTACCTTTATCCAGCAGAACCTGGGCCAGCAGAACCGGCTGGCCGGTCCCGACGGGATGGGGCCCCTCTACGGCGCCGTGCCGGCTCCGAACAACGACACGATCTACGCTAACTTCTTCCTCAACCTTGCCCAGGGCCCGCAGGTCTTCACCATCCCGCCCACCCAGGTGACCTACTCGCTGCTCACCACGGACGTGTTCGGGAGCGCCTTCCAGACCGACATCAAGAAGCAGACGCCGGGGACCTACGAGCTGGTCCCGCCGGGGTGGCACGGCACCCCGCTGCCGGGAGTCACCAAGGTGATTCCTGTCCCGTACCCGGTCACGGTCTGGATCATCCGGGCCGACAAGTACAAGGGCACGCAGGACGAGATCTCCGAGGCAAACACGTTCCGGGACTCGCTCAAGCTCGCCTCGCTGGCGGCTTACGAGAAGGACCACGCGGCCGGAGCCACGCAGCTGCTCCCGCTTAAAACGTACGCCCCGCGGGCCAAGGCGATCGCGGATGCGGCAGTGGAGTCCCACACCACGGCCTTCTTCCGGACGCTGCAAGCCGCCCTGCGCTCGCCCACCACCGCGCCGCTGAGCGCCTCGGACCTGCAGCTCTCCAGCGCCTTCAACCGGGTCTTCGCCGCGGCCAACGAGGCGGTCCGGCACGGGAACAACCAGCCGCTCTCGGTCCTCATCGGGGCCGCCCGTACCGCGCATGCGATGATCATCGACAGGTTCGTGTCCAATGTCGACCAGAATCGATGGGTCTACTTCGACAACATCGCGGCGTGGGGCACCGCCTATCTGGACCGGGCCGCGACCACCGAGTTCCTCGAGTTCAGCAACACAGCCGCCACCGCCGGCTACTACACCGCCTTCACCGACGGCAACGGCGTTCCCCTAAACGGCTCCGGGAGCCGGGCCTACCGGCTGACGTTCTCCAAGGATCAGATCCCCCAGGCGGAGCGCTTCTGGTCGCTCACCGCCTACATCCCGCGCGGCATGACGCTTGTTCCCAACCTGGCCGGGAAGTACCTGGTGGCCAGCTACACCCCCGGCCTGCTCAGGAACTCGGACGGCTCGATCACGATCTACATCCAGGCCACGCCGCCGGCTCCCGGGCTGATGGCAAATTGGCTGCCGGTGCCGCGTGGACCGTTCTCCCTAGTGCTGCGGGTCTACGGTCCTGAGGGCAACACGAGTCCCGGTAGCAAGTACGTCCCGCCCAAGATCATGGTTTCCGGCGGATCCTGAGCAGCCCCGCCCTGCAGCTACCCATGCCTGCTGGCGTTTACCTGGGGCGCCGTGCCTCCTGGGAGCGCTGGCAGGATTCGCCGCCCGTCGGCACCACCGTCCCCTGGTGGGCGGAACTTAGCTGGCGGGGTTCTGCATGCCCGCGCCGCCGGTGTCAGCCTGGCTTTAGCGTCCCGGGGCCAGGCGAAAAGAGAGGCATGTGGTGATGCGCCTTGTCATGCAGCTCGAGCGGGATACCGACGGGCGGCTGTGCGGACAGATCACCGGCGAGGACACGGTCACTTCGCTTGGCTTCTCCGGGACGCTGGAGATGCTCAAGGTCCTGGAAGATCTGGTTCCTGCCGGTGATGGAAGGGGGACGGATCCGTGAATGCTCTGCTGCGGGAACGTGCTGATCAGCACATTCAGGCCGGTCGCGGCGCTGGTGCCAGACAAGACCCGTGACCGCGCCCAAGATGACCACGACACGGAGAGTGGAACATTCTGGGGGAGGCTACGCCGCGGGCGTCACAGGGTCCGGCGCAGCTCAGCAGGGGCGAGACCCGGCGTCTCGCCTTTGTCGGGAATCTTCGGACGGTGAGTCCATGCTCACGCCTTCGGCCACCAGGTAGCCGCACCAGCTCGACACAGCGGCCAAGCTGCGAGCAACGGTGTGCTGTGCACGGATTTAGCCGCATGCTTTTGGCGAGTAGAGCAGGCTAGCGGCTGGCGTGCCTGCGCGGCCGGTCCGCGCTGGTGGCGGGCATGGCCTGCAGGCCGGCAGAATCAGCGAGCACCGGCGGAGGAGCGAACGCGACGGGCTGGCCTGGATCGGCTGGCAGGCGGGTCGCTAAGGCGCCGGAGGAGGTGGCTGGGTGATGGGCTGGCACGGCGTGCCGTTCGGGTCCCTATCGAGGTCAGCCAGGGCGTGAAGCTGGCCATGGTCTTGTACGGTGCCGCCATCCTCCTGGTCATTTTTGCTGTCTTGTGCAGGCTCGCCGACGGACGCAGGTACCGCAGGCATGGCCCCCCGTGGCGGCGTCGGTCCCGGGCCGTCCTGGCCCGGGAGCAGGAAGGCAGGGGGATGCTCACAGTGCGCGAGCGGCAGCTGTGGGATGATCTGGTGGCCCGCTATGGCACCGACGCGGCCGCTGACCCGCGAGGGCGCGGAGGTGCCGCATGACCGGGATCAAGGTCGTCGTCTGACCGCATTCATCCTGGCCGCCGCCTGTGCCGCCGTCTGCGCGGTGAGGGCGGGGCGCTGGCCGGCTGGGCGGAGAAGCGGGTCAGGTCATGACGGCAGGTACCCCCAACCTGGTGGCGTGCCTGGTGCACACCGCGCGGATGCAGGCCCGCGACGACCTGGCCGAGATGCTGTGCAAGCGGGTGGCGGCCATCCTCAAGAAGGCCAGGGCGGAGCTGGAGGAGATCCGGCTGCGGCAGCGGGCGGTGTCGGAGCAGCTGATCGGCCCTTACCGCACCGTGCTGGAACACCTCGATCCGGACGGCGAGACCGCCAGCCAGGCGCCGGGGCAGGAGGCGGCCCGTGCGGTGGCCGCGGTCCAGGATGCCGGCGGGTTCGCCGCCCAGCTGGCCGGCATCGGCCTATCACGGCGGCAACTACGAGGTGCTGGTGCACCGGTTCTTCCGCAAGGACCGGGCGGTGATGTCGGGATGGCCGGCAAGCTGGAGCTGGTGACCACTTCGAGCGATGCCTCGGCGCTGGCCGCGCTGGAACACGCCCGGACCTATCACGCCATGTGGTGTGACTTCATCCTGCTGCCACCGGCCGCCGACGGCAACGACGCCGAGTCGAGCCCTGGGTTCGCCTCGGGAAACTGGCGGCGGGCGGTCGCCGGCCGCCGCCACCCAGGCGTGGTGGTCCGGCGGCACTTCCAGGCGATGGTGTTCACCTACCTGGCCGGGAACTGCGCACCGGGGACATTGCGGTGGCCGGCGCCGGGGAGTACGCCGACTGGCGCATCAACCTGCTGCCCGGGTCAGGGTGCGAGCCGCCCTGCCGGGCGCGGCCGCAGGATTCGCGGAGCGGCTGCGGCACGCGCACCTGAACGCGCCCGCCGGACTGGACGCGGGGTATGAGGCCAATGCCGACCTGGTGATCGGCGAGGGTGGGGTGCCGGCCCGCAAGCGGCGCCGCGGCGCGGGAACACCGCAGGCTGCGGGGAAGGTGGCGGGGGCGATCGCGCGGCGGATGCCGGAGCGGTCGCAGTTGCCGGTCGTGGCGCGCACCACCTGCTGGCTGGGCTGGCACCACCATTTCGGCCCGGCTTCCGGCTCGGATCCCAAGAGCTGTGATCCGCTGGGCCGGTACTGCGTGACGGTGTTCACCGGCGGGGTCAACATCGGCCAGTGCGAGGCCGCCACGCACATCGCCGGGGTGTCGGCGCGGGAGCTGTCGATGGTGCGTAACCGGCATATCGACCTCGGCAAGCTCTCTACGCCGCGATCGCGGCCGTGGTGAGCGCCTTCGCCGAGCTGGACGTGGTCCGGGCGTGGGGGACGGCACCACGGTGGCCGCCGACGGCATGCACGTGGAGACCTACATCGACAACCTGGCCGTTGGCGCCGACGTCGGTATCCCCGGACTGCGTCCCCACCGCTGCCGCCACACCTTCGGCACGCGCCTCCGCCAGGGCGGAGCCGACTCCGCCCAGGTCCAGGCCCTCCTCGGGCATGCCTCCCTCGACACAGCGGCCCGGTACTCGGGCGGCTGTCCGGAGAAATCAGCCGCGAAGGCGCGGTCACTCCTCTTGACTTCTCCGGAACGCTGGAGATGCTTAGGTCCTGGAGGACCTGGTTCCTGCCGGTGATGGAAGGGGGAAGGAGCCGTGAATGGTCTGCTGGAGGGGCTCGCCGGCCTCGCGGCCCGAAGGCACTGGGTCGTCATCATCGCCTGGGTGATCATCCTGGGCGGGCTGCTCGCCGCCAAAAATGCGTTCGGCGGCGAGTACGTCAACAACTACACGATCTCCGGCAGCAACTCCGCGGACGGCCTGAACGTGCTGAACAGCACCTTCCCGCAGCAGGGCGGGTACGGCGGGCAGATCGTCTTCAACGCCACTAAGGGCACGGTCGCGGATCAGCAGTCGGCGGTCAACCAGTCGGTCAGCAACATCTCCAAGCTGCCGGACGTCACCAAGGCGGTCAGCCCGTTCGCCTCGGCCAATACCGGCGCCGTGTCCAAAGACGGCACGATCGCCTACGCCAGCGTCTCCTGGAACGTGAACCCGGACTCGCTGGAGACCTCCTACCTGGACAAGCTGAATAACGCGGTGGCTCCCGCCACGAAGGCGGGCCTGCAGGTCGCGTACGGCGCAGGTGCGGGGGAGATCGGCCAGACGACCAGCGACATCAAGTCCGAGGTCATCGGGCTGGCCTGCGCGCTGGTGCTGCTGCTGATCATGTTCTGGTCGCTGATGGCGGCCGCGATCCCGCTAGTCTCGGCTATCTTCAGCGTGCTGGCCGGGCTGGCGCTGCTCGCGCTGCTGGCGAGGGTGGTTACGTTCCCGACCACCGGGCCGACCATCGCCACCCTGCTCGGGCTGGGCGTGGCGGTGGATTACGGGCTGTTCATGGTGGCCAGGCACCGGGAGCAGGTGGATGCCGGGATGGGCGTGGTGGCCTCGGTGCGGCGGGCCGCGGGTACCTCGGGGGCGGCGATCGTGGTGGCCGGCAGCACGGTCGCGGTCTCCGTGCTAGGCCTGTACATCTCCGGAGTCGGCTTCGTCGGCGCACTCGGTCTGGCCGCGGCGCTGGTCGTCGTGGTCACCATGATCTCCGCGCTGACCCTAGTGCCCGCCTTTATGGGACTGGTCAAGGAGGGTGTGCGGGCGCTGACGTCGCGGGTCCGGGCCCACAAGGAGGGGCTGTCCGCGCAGCAGCAGGCCGCGCAGACCGCCGCAGCCACGCACGAGCAGCACGAGCACAGCGCGTTCGCCCGCTGGGGGCGGATGGTCAGCGCCCATCCCTGGCCGTGGGGGGTGGCCAGCGTCGCGGTGCTCATCGTGCTGGCGATCCCGCTGTTCCGCATCAGCCTCGGCCAGCCGGACAACGGGACCAATCCCACGTCGGAATCCAGCCGACAGGCCTACGACCTGATCTCCCAGGGCTTCGGGGTCGGCGTCAACGGGCCGCTGACCGTCGTGGTCAAGCTGCCCAACCAGTCCAGCTCGGCGAACAGCTCGCTGCTGTCCACCATGCAATCGGACATCGCCAAGACCGCCGGGGTCGCCTCGGTCACCCCCGCCCAGGTGAACTCGGCCGGCACCACCGCGGTATTCAACGTCATCCCCACCACCCGGCCGCAGGCCACGCAGACCACCGCCCTGGTGAACACGCTGCGCGACACGGTGCTGCCCAAGGAGCACGCGACCAGCTACGTCACCGGCACCGTGGCCGGGGGCGTCGACTTCACCAGCAAGATCGCCAGCCGGCTGCCGTGGCTGATCCTGGCCGTGGTCGCGCTCTCCTTCATCCTGCTGACCACGGCCTTCCGGTCGGTGGTGATCGCCACCAAGGCCGCGATCTTGAACATCTTGTCGATCGGCGCGGCCTACGGCGTCATCGTGGCGATCTTCGAGTGGGGCTGGGCGAAGAGCGCGATCGGCCTGCAATCGACGCTGCCCATCCCGGCGTACGTGCCGATGCTGGTGTTCTGCATCGTGTTCGGCCTGTCGATGGACTATGAGGTGTTCTTGCTGTCCCGGGTGCACGAGGCCTGGCTGGCCACCCGGGACGCGCACCGCAGCGTCGCGATCGGGATCGGCGCGACCGCCCGGGTCATCACCACCGCGGCCCTCATCATGATCGTGGTGTTCACCAGCTTCGTGATCAACCCCAATCCGGTGGTGAAGATGCTGGCCATCGGGATGGCGTTCGCGGTGCTGATCGACGCGTCGCTGGTCCGGATGTGCCTGGTGCCCTCGATCATGACTCTGCTCGGGTCGCACGCCTGGTGGATGCCCCACTGGATGGAGCCGGTCGTGCCGCAACTGCACCTGGAAGGCAGCCCGGAGGCAGTGGCATCGCCCGAGCCCGCGCTCGCCGGCACCGCCGGCCACCCGGCCGAGCCGCCCGGCGGGGCCTCCCGGCCAGGACCAGGCCCGGACGACGCACCCAAACCCTGACCTCCCGGAAGTCCGAAGACAGCCTCGAGGCTTGGCAACAACGAAGGGAGTCCCATCATGTGGGGAACTGAATCCCCCGCGTGCCGCCTCGCCGGGCGCCGACTACAAGTGCTGTACGCGGTTGCCGCCGCGTCCGCGAAAGTTGCCGCTGGCTCCCCGGCGGTGGCATAGTCACGTGCCAGTGCGCGCTCGGCGCATACGGTCGCTGCCAGCGTGCGCGGAGCGGCGCACTAAACGGCGGCGCAGTACGTGGTGACCTTCTACCCGCGCTGGTTCAGCTACGTCCAGGCCGGGCTGGCGGGCATCGCCGGCGGCAATCAGCCGGCCGGGCCGCACCGGATGATCCCGGTCTTCGGCTGCGTGGTCGCGCCCACCGGCGACACGCTGTATGCGGCGGGCTTCTTCGACCTGTCCCGGGAACCGATCAGCCTGACGATCCCTCCGATAGACATCAGCTATTCGGTGCTGGCGGTGGACGCCTACCGCGCCGCGTTCAGCAACCTCAACCTCCATGACGCCGGCACCTATGCGCTGATCGGCCCCGGCTGGCCCGAGGACCTGCAGCCGGGCATCACCCCCATCCACGTGCCCGGCGTTTTCTCGGTCTGGATATTCCGCGTCGGCAGGTTCTTCACCGGAACCGGTCAGACGGCCGCGGCCGGGCAGACGTGCCAGCACCGGATAATACGACGAACGGCTCAGCGGCGGGGCGAACGGCCCAGGCCAGTGGCTCGTCGCCTCGGCCTGGCAGCGGCCCGGGCCAGCAGCCGCGAACCAGGCGGGCAGGCATGAAGATGGCCGGCCCGCCGGGCGCCCGGCGGGCAACGGAGTGGGGCAAGAAGAAGTATGCCGGGTCCGTGGCTGAAGACCTCTGGCGCCGGCTGGACTCGATGGATGTCATCAACCGGGGCATGCAGTTCGCCGCCACGCTGCTATTGTGCTTGTTCCCGTTCCTCATCGTCGTCAGTGCGCTGGCCGGACGGCCGGTGGTGAATACGCTGACCCGGTACACCGGCCTGAACGGCCAGGCCGCGGCTGACGTCGGTCGCCTATTTGCCTCATCGGCGGCCACCGTCAGCGCCGTTGTCGGGACCGCCTCGATGGTGTTCTTGGTGCTGGGCGGGATCGCCGCGGCCACCGCGCTGCAGGAGATCTACGAGCAGGCCTTCGATCTGCCGCACCGGGGGACGTCTTTCATCCCCCGCCGGCTGGCCTGGCTGGCCGCGCTGATTGGCACCTCACTGTTGACCGGCTGGGCAGGACCCGGACTGCGTCACGCCGGCGGGCCGGTGCTGCTCGCTGCTGCGGGCCTGGTCTGGGCCACGGGCTTTTGGTGGCTCACGATGTGGATCCTGCTCGCGGGAAGGATCCCCTGGCGGAAGCTGTTCCCGGCCGCCTGCGCCACGGGCGTGCTGTATGTGGCCATGGAGGTGGTCTTTTCACTCGTCTTCTCCGCCATGGTGATATCCAACGAAAAGAAGTACGGGCCGATCGGGATCATCTTCGCCCTGCTGTCCTACCTGATCGCCATCGGCGTCGTGGTCATCCTAGGCGCGGTCGCGGGTCTTGCCTGGCAAGAACGCTCATCCGGCAAGGCCGGCGCCGGTCCTTTACCGCCGCCCGCAAGGAAACCGCGGCGGACCTGCTGACGAAAGCGGGATTATTGTGGGGGAGGCTACGCCGCGAGCGCCACGGGATCCTGGGGTGTCGTGCTGGGGTGCACCCCAACCCGACGTCAGCCGACGTCCCTGATCGTGTCTAGTTAGGATCCTGGCCCAGCTTCATTGACACCTGCCAGCGTGACCGGGAGGAACTTCCCCGCCCGGACCTGCCGATCGTGGTCGGCCTGGATGGCGGCTACGTCCACTCCAGCCAGCAGCGGTCCCGCACCGACGGCTGGTTCGAGGTCATAGCCGGTACGGCCATCCCCGCCGACGGGCGGCCCGCCTGCTTCGGGTATGTGCAGACCTACGACACCAAACCCAAACGCCGCCTGTTCGAGGTGCTCAAGGCCCAGGGCATGCAGGCCAACCAGCAGGTCACCTTCCTCACAGACGGCGGCGAGGACATCCGCGACCTGCCGTGTTACCTCAACGCCCAGGCCGAGCACCTGCTGGACTGGTTCCACCTGACCATGCGGGTCACCGTCATGGCCGGCATGGCCAAGTTCCTGCGGCCAGCACCGCCGGACCCGGAATTCCCGGACGAGCCGCCGACTGACCTCGCTGGTGAGGTCGCTGCGCAGCTGGCCCGGCTGAAGTGGTTCTGCTGGCACGGCAACGTCTTCCGCGCCCTGCAAATCACCGACGACCTGATCTTCGACCTCGACGCAGCCGAGCGCGACCAGGAGCAGGCCCGGCTGCTCAAGGCGGTCCGCGAGTTCGATAGCTACCTCCGCGCGAACGCCAGCCGGATCCCGAACTACGGGGAGCGCCACCGCGCTGGTGAGGCCATCTCCACCGCGTTCACTGAGTCCGCTGTTAACCAGGTCATCGCCAAGCGCATGGTCAAAAAGCAGCAGATGCGCTGGACCCCGCGCGGCGCGCACGTGCTACTGCAGGTCCGCACCCGTGTCCTCAGCGACCAGCTCGCCGATGACTTCCGCCGCTGGTACCCCGGCTTCAACCAGGCGCCGGACCCCGTGGCGCTCGCAGCGTAGCCTCCCCCACTTTGTCCCGCTCTCCTACAGCTGGGACCGCACCCGCCTGGACGGCAGGCGCGGAGCAGCGATCTGGTGCGGGCATGGGGTCTTCGCTCACAACCTGGTCAAGACCGGGGCGCTGGCCGGCTAGCCCGCCACAGGCAAAAGCATCCGCAGAGCCAGCCCAACCGCCGATCCGGCTCTCAGCCTCAGGATGAGGACTTTTTCAGGTCGAAGTAGCTAATCCAGGACACCGCAGGTCAGGGACGGTGACACGGTTTTGGGACCCTACACTACAAGCCGGTCTCAGGTGCCGGTAATATGCTCGGGTCGCACCGGTACCTGGTGCAGCGTCAGCCCGGTGGCGTCGCGGATGGCGGCGACAATCGCAGGGCCGGAGGAGATCGTCGGGGGCTCGCCGACGCCGCGGAGGCCATAGGGTGCGTGCGGGTCGGCGTACTCGAGCACCTCGATCTGCATCGGGGGCATGTCGAGGATCGTCGGGATGAGGTAGTCGGTGAAGGACGGGTTCCTGATCTTGCCGCCCTTGATCAGGATCTCTTCCATCACGGCCAGCCCCAGTCCCTGCGCCGAGCCGCCCTGGATCTGCCCGACGATCGCCTGCGGGTTGATGGCCTTGCCGACGTCCTGGACGCAGTCGAGCGCCACGACCTTGACCAGGCCGAGCTCGGCGTCCACGTCGACGACCGCGCGGTGCGCCGAGAACGCGTACTGCACGTGGGCGAACCCCTGCCCGGTCTCCGGATCGACCGCCTCGGTCGGGCGGTGGTGCCACTCAACCGTCTCGTCGATGACCTCCTGACCGAGCAGATCCGCCAGGTCGCCGATGACGCCCTCGCGCTCCGAGACCACTGCGCCGCCGTCAAGCCGCAGGTCCGCCACGGCGCGCCCGATCCGCCGCTGGATTACCGCAAGCGCGCGTTCGCGGACCTTCTCACAGGCCGCCTTGACCGCGCCGCCGGTGACATACGTCTGCCGGGACGCCGACGTCGAGCCGCCGCTGCCAACCTGGGTGTCCTTGGGATGCACGATGACCCGGTGGACACCGAGCTCGGTGCGCGCGATCTGCTGCTCGACGGTGACAAGCCCCTGACCAACCTCGGCCGCCGCGGTGTGCACCGTCACCGTCGCCTCCCCGGCTGGGACCTCAAGCCGCACCCGCGCCGTCGAGTAATCGTCGAAGCCCTCGGAGAACCCGACATTCTTGTAGGCCACCGCGTAGCCAATCCCGCGCTTAACGCCTTCACCGTGGGTGGTGTTCGCTACGCCGCCCGGCAAGTCCCGCAGGTCCACCTCGCCGTCCGCTCTTCGCGGCGGCGGCAGCGGCATCGCCTGCACCCGCCGCAGCAACTCCTCGACCGGAGCGGCGCTGTCAATCACCTGTCCGGTCGGCGCCTGCGACCCCTCGGTCAGCGCGTTGCGGCAGCGCAGCTCCACCGGGTCCATGCCGAGCTCGGCGGCCAGCTTGTCCATCTGGGCCTCGTAGGCGAAGGCAGCCTGCACCGCGCCGAAGCCGCGCATCGCCCCGCACGGCGGGTTATTGGTGTAGGCGCCGTAGGCGTCGACCTGCACGTTCGGCACGACGTACGGCCCGATCCCCATCGTGCCCGCGTTGCCGACAACGGCCGGGGTGCTTGACGCATAGGCCCCGCCGTCCAGGTAGATCTGCGCCTTGACGTAGACCAGCGTGCCGTCGCGGTCAGCGCCGTGCTCGAAGCGCATCATCGCGGGGTGCCGGTGCACATGCCCGAAAAAGGACTCCTCCCGGTTGTAAACCATCTTCACCGGCTTGCCCGTGTGCAGCGCCAGCATGCACGCGTGCACGTGCATCGACAGGTCCTCACGGCCGCCGAACGCGCCGCCCACGCCGGCCAGCGTGAGCCGCACCATCTCCGGGGGCAGGCCGAGCGCCGAGCAGATCTGCCTCTGGTCCACATGCAGCCACTGCGTCGCGACGTACAAATCCACGCCGCCGTCCCCGGCCGGCACGGCCAGTCCGGACTCAGGGCCGAGGAACGCCTGGTCCTGCATCCCCACCTCGTACTCGCCGACCACCACGACATCGGCCACGGGCTCGGGATCGCCCTTTCTGAGCTTCAGCTGCCGCACGAGATTGCCCTGCGGGTGTAGGACAGCACGTTCCCTGGACAGCTCGCTGACCGCCCCCGGGGCGTTGTGCACCTGATTCCACCGCGGGTGGCCAAGCGCCTTGCGGGCGTCGGTGATCGGCTCGTAGACGTCGTAGTCGACCCGGATGGCCTTGGTCGCCTGGCGAGCGATCTCCGGGTGGTCGGCGGCGACAAGCGCGACCGGCTCACCGTGGTAGCGCACCGTGTCGACAGCGAGCACCGGCTGGTCCACGATCTCCAGCCCGTAGAACTTACTGCCCGGCACGTCCTCGTGGGTGAGCACCGCGTACACGCCGGGCGTGGAGAGCGCCCCGCCGATGTCGATGGAGCGGATCCTGGCGTAGGGGTGCGGGCTGCGCAGCGTGACACCCCAGATCATGCCCTCCATCCACATGTCGCTGGAATAGGCAAACTCGCCCTTGACCTTGGGTATGCCGTCCGGCCGACGCGGACTCGCGCCCACCCCCGCCGTCACCGGGGTGGTTAGGGCTTGCGGCGCCCCTGTCGGCCTGGTCGGTGCAGTCATGGCTTCACTCCAGCTCGCTTTAGCAGCTTGTGACTGGCGGCGGCCGCTGCGGCCGCGACCTCACCCTCGTCGACAGTTACGACCCGCCCGCGCTCGACCACGGGGCGGCCCTGGACCAGCAGCAGCTCCAGCGGCGGCGGCGCACCGAGCACGAGCGCCGCCACCGGGTCAAGGATGTCCGCGTGCGGCAGCGTGTCCAGCCGCCACAACGCGATGTCGGCGAGCTTCCCGGCCTCCAGCGACCCGATCTCGCCGTCGCGGCCGAGTACGCGAGCCCCGCCCATCGTGCCCATCTCCAGCGCGTCGCGGACCGCCAGCTCGGCCGGGCCGCCACGGGCACGGGCGAACAGCAGCGCGTGCCGGACCTCCTCGAGCAGTGAACTCGCCTCGTTGGAGGCCGCGCCATCCACCCCGAGCCCGACGGGGACGCCCGCCTCGCGGAGGTCGTGCGCCCGCGCGATGCCCGCGCCGAGGCGCGCATTCGATGACGGGCAGTGCGCGACTCCGGTGCCGGTGCGCGCGATCTTCGCCACCGCGGCGCCGTCGAGGTGGACGGCATGGGCGAGCCACACGTCAGGCCCGAGCCAGCCCAGGCCGTCCATGTAGTCCACCGGCGAACTGCCGAACCGTTCGCGGCAGAAGTCGTCCTCGTCCTTGGTCTCGGCGAGGTGAGTGTGCAGCCGCACGCCCTTGCGGCGGGCCAGCGCCGCCGCCTGGATGAGCAGGTCCTCGGTCACCGAGAACGGAGAGCAGGGCGCTACGCCCATCCGCAGCATGGACTCGGGCGACGGGTCATGATGGGCGTCGATGGCCGCCTCGGTGACGGCCATGATCTCGTCGATGTCCTCTACGACATTATCGGGGGGAAGGCCGCCGTCACTGTGCCCCAGATCCATCGAGCCCCTGGTCGGGTGAAAGCGCAGCCCCACCTCGCGCGCCGCGTCGATCTCGGCCGCGAGCACGTCACCGCCATCGCGGGGGAAGACGTAGTGATGATCAGTGGTGGTGGTGCAACCGGTTGCCGCCAGCCACGCGAGCCCTGCCTTGGCCGCGGCCGAGACGATCTCCGCGTCGATACAACCCCACACCGGGTACAGCTCGGTGAGCCAGCCGAACAGGGTGGAGTCCACCGCTAGGCCGCGCGTCACCCATTGGTAAAGGTGGTGGTGGGTGTTGACAAGGCCCGGAGTGGCCATGCACCCGCTGGCGTCGAGGTACCGGGCGCCGGAAAGGTCGCGGGGCGCCGGGCCGGCGGCGACCGCGGCGATGCGGGTGTCTTCAATGACGACGTGGCCGCCGTGGTGCTCGGTGCGCCGCGCGTCCATCGTCACGACCGTGCAGCCGTCGAGGACTGTGGTTCGGGTCATGGTCAGCTCGCGGTGGCTCGCTGGGTGGCCGCGAGGCGGACCGCTTCCATGATCTTCTCGTAGCCCGTGCACCGGCACAGGTTGCCCGCGAGCGCTTCGCGGATCTCCGCGTCGCCCGGCTCGGCCTGGCGCTCGAGGAAGTCGTGGGCGGCAACGAGCAGGCCCGGCGTGCAGAACCCGCACTGCACCGCGCCCGCCTCCAGGAAGGCCCGCTGAATGGGCGCCAGCTCGTCGCCGGGTGCGAGGCCTTCGACGGTGCGCACGTCACGTCCTTCGGCCTGGCCCGCCGCGACCAGGCAGGCGCAGGCGGCCACCCCGTCGAGGTAGACGGTGCACGAGCCGCACTCGCCCTGCTCACAGGCGTTCTTTGAGCCAGGGAAGCCCATCCGCTCGCGCAGCACAAAAAGGAGGCTCTCGCCCTCCCAGACGTCGTCGGCCTGATGCCGCCCGCCGTTGACGGTGCAGGTAACGCGCATGAGTGCTCACACCCTCCTGTAGTCGTTCCACGCCCAGATCAGCGCGCGCCTGGCCATGACGGACAGGGAGTGGACGCGATACCGCGCGGTGCCGCGGACGTCGTCGATCGGAGAGGCGGCATCCGCGACGAGGTCGGCGAAATGCCGGCCGGCGGCATCGGGCAGGACGCCACGGGATTCCCACAGGCCGCCGTCGGTCAGCGACTGCGCGAGGAAACGCTCCGCCTCGAGCGCCCGTCGTGGCGTGGGCGCCGCCGACCCGATGCCGGTGCCAACGGCCTGGCGATCGGGATGCAAGGCCAGGCCGAACGCGGCGACGGAGATGACCATCGCATTGCGCGTGCCGATCTTGCAGAACTGCTGCGGGCCGGCTGGCGGCGTGATCAGCACGGCCCTGATGAGCTCATCGGGGCGCAGCGCGTTGCGCTTGACGCCCGTGTAGAACTCCGCGGCCGGGATCCGCCGCGAGCCGCGCACTGACTCGACCTCGACCTGCGCGAACGCGGCCAACAGCGCGGGATGCGCGTCGCCGGCCGGCGATGCGGCACCGAGGTTGCCGCCCACCGTCCCCCTGTTGCGGATCTGGGGTGACCCGACGGTACGCGATGCCATCGCCAGCCCGGGCAGCCGGCCGCCAAGCTCGGTGAGGATGCGCGCATAGGTGACCCCCGCGCCCAGCCAGATGTGCCCGTTGTCCGGTGCCCACTGCGTCAGCTCGCTCACCCTGGTGAGATCGAGCAGGTATTCGGGCCGGTACCGGTCGAAGTTCAGCTCGACCATGACATCCGTGCCGCCCTGGATGGGCAGGGCCTGCGGATGCGCTGCCTTGATCTGCAGCGCCTCCGCCCACGTTCCCGGCTGCAGGAACTCCATAACGTCCTCTCCTTCGCGCTACCCGGTCTGCTGGCTGTCCCGCCGTCCGGATGCACGCCGCCGTCGGGCATGTCGACTGCGACGGCGCCGTGGCTCAGCGCCTCATCGATCGCATCGTCTGCCTGCGGTCGGCGCCAGGTCCAGTGGTTGAACACGAGATTGAGAACGAAGACCACGATCACCGACGAGGTGATGCTGGACCCGAAGATCACGGCCGCGGCGATCGCCCGGCGGGCGCCGTCGCGATCTCCCTGCGGGACAGTTCCGATCGGCTCGCCCGTGGCAGGACAGACGGCCTGGAACGTCTCGCCGCTGGCGCTGGGCTGCCAGCTTCCGCCCACGAACATCAGTTGCACGCCTGTCGCCATAGCCCTGCCCCGGCCCGGCCACGTTAACACGGTATACCAACTGTCATATAAGCCCCCATCAGGCTCAGTCAATGAGCTCGGCTCAGGGCGGCACGTCGGGTGCGTGAGGTCTTCGATGACCGTACGGCGCCGTGGCTGCCGCCGCCGGCGATGGGAGAGGGCGCCATGATCGACGCAGGCGAGTTCGACTACGTGATCGCGGGCGGCGGGACGGCGGCGAAGCCGCGTTCCGGTTACCGGGGCCGATAGATCAGGCGTGTCACGCCGCAGCGGTAGGCCTTGGCGCTGTGCAGGTCGAGGTCGGTGCGACGGCTGAATATCCGCTGACCCTCGCCCAGGGCGACCGGATGCATCATGAGTACGTACTCGTCGATCAGCCCGAGGCGCGCGAATGCCTGTGCGGTCCGGATGCCTCCTGGCACCCCGATGTCACGGCCGGGCTGGTGCTTGGCGGCGTTGACCGCCTCGCGCAGGTCGTCGTCGTCTCGTACCATGAGCAGCTCGGCGTTGTCCCACGGGACCTCTTCCCTGGTCCTGGACAGGACCAGGCTGTGGACCCGGTTCACGGCATCGGCGATGGCGTGCTCGCCTTCGGAAGCTGCCGGGTTGACGGCGGCCTGGCGCCAGTACGGGATCATCCCCGACGCTGTGGGGTAGCCCATGAACGCGGTGTCGGCCTGGCCGATCAGGTCGACGACGTCGCGGTTCACCTCAGGATCGGCGGCGGCTGCCATCCAGTCGAGTTCGCCGCCCGGGCCGGCGAAACAGCCGTCGCAGGTCATCGTCATGTATAGCCGTACCGTTCTCATCTCGTCCTCCTCGTGAATTGCCTGGATTAGCGGGTCGCTGGGTCGGCATCACCGGCTCGGGTAACGCGTTCGCTGGATCCGGCGCTGACCGCCGCTGGCCCCGGTGGGCACCAGTGGCGGGCCGCTGCGGTGTGCGGCGTGGCGGGCCGGGCTCACCGCCCGGTTCGCGCGGCCGGGAGCTTGGTGGTTTGCTCCCGGCGGGCCCGGGCGATGAGCGCGAGAGCAGCGCATAGCGGGATGGTCAGCGCGACGGCGGCGCTGTGCAGGACCGCGATGTTGATGATGGTCGCGCCGGCCATGTCGGCGGCGAGCCCGGCGGCGGCGAGCCCGGCCAGCCGGGGGATGAGCAGGCCGATCGCCCGGCGAGTTCGGCGGTTCCGACGAGGTAGCGCAGCCACTGCCCGGCTCCGATCTGGCCGAACATCACCACCGCGGAGTGCGCGCCGGCGAGCTTGGGCATGGCGGCGACGGCGAACACCGCAGCCAGCAGGACCTGGGCGGCCCAGAGCATGATGTTCTTACGGGCGCGCCTGCCGCTGTGCGCCCGGCCGGCTTCGCGTCCCGCCCTGGCGGTTGTGGTGCTGGTTATGCCCATGGCCATCTCCTTAATCTGTGCCGGTTCCGTCCCTGGGCGTCGGCGCCTGCGGCCCGGGGCATGCGTGGGGCCGCGAGGTCAGCTGGCGGCCTGCAGCTTGGCGAGCAGGTCGTCCAGGCGGTCGCCGGAGTCGCGGGCGCCGCGCTCCATGCCGGAGGCGACCATCGCGTCTCGGTCCTCGACGGACTGGAAGGACGACACGGTGCGCACCAGCGTCTTGGTGCCGTGGCCGGCGAAGGTGGCGGTCTGCAGGCAGACGTGGCCCGGCGCGCCCTCGAACTCGAAGGTCTGCACGATGGCATCCGGCGACGGATCGCCATGGAAGACGCCGTGGAAGCCGTAGCTGTTGCCCTGGGCGTCGGTCTGCACGTAGCGCCAGGTGCCGCCGTCGCGGGCGTCGTAGCGGTCGATGCCCATCGCCAGGTCGCGCGGGCCCAGCCACTGCGCCAGCAGTTCCGGCTCAATATGGGCGCGGAACACCAGGTCGCGCGATGCGTCGAACTCGCGGGTGATGATGATCTGCGGGATGCCGGGTTCTGCGGTGATCTGTGTCTTACGCATCGTCGTTTCCCTTCGCTGTGATGGCCGGGTGCTGGCCGGGACCCTCGTCCTGGCGGGCTTGCAGGGCGGCGAGCAGGTCGTCGAGCCGCTCGTGGCTTTCGTCCCAGAACCGCTGGTAGCGGGCCAGCCAGGTGGTCACCTCGCGCAGCGGCCCGGCCTCCAGGCGGCTGAGCCGGGCGGTCGCCCGCCGGGTGCGCGAGACCAGCCCCGCATTTTCCAGCACCTTCAGGTGCCTGGAGATCGCCGGCTGGGACACGCTGAACGGCGCGGCGAGCTCGGCGACGGTGGCCTCGCCCTCGGACAGCCGGATCAGGATCGCCCGCCGGATCGGGTCGGCGAGCGCCCCGAACACGAGACTGAGCCGGTCACTGGCCATCTATAACCATCCAGTTTTAGAAGGATATGGTTATAGAGTGCCGTACGGATTCTTCGCTGTCAAGCCCACGTGCTTGAGCAGGTGCCCGGACGGGACAGCTGCCCTGACAGGCCCACCGCCCAGCCCGCGAGAGCTGGCTTTCGGCCGCCCCGTGCCTGGCAGGCAGCTGCCTCGTGTCACCCGACGTGGGAACCCACGCCATGCCTGGCGAGAATCACCGTGAACGCCCCGGCGATCATGAGGGGCCGAAGGGGATGTGCTGTGTCCTGGTGGCGCGGCCTGATACCAGCAGCGCGACGGGTCCATCTGCGGGGAAGAGCCCCTGGCTGGGGCCGCACCCAGATCCGGGGACAAGGGGTCAAACCTAAGATTTCGGCCCCGGCTGGGCGGTCTTGGGGGTTTAGCTGGGCTTTCTGTTGCGGCTGGTGGTTTTGCTGGTGCGGAGCCGGTAGGACTGGGTGCCGGTCTCGAGGATGTGGGCGTTGAAGGTGACCGGTCGACGCTGGCGGCGACCAGGCGGGGGTCGGGGAAGACGGTGCCCCATTCGCTGAACGGCATGTTTGTCCCGATCGCGATGGAGGCTCGCACCAAAGAATGTGCAGGTTGTCACATCCATGCACGACCGGTCGGCCGCGCGGATCACGAGCGCCAAGGTGACCAAGGTCACCCGCACGCGGGCCGACTCCGGTAACCTGCGATCGGGTAATCTGTCACGTCTGGATACGCCCGCCCGCCCGCCCGCCCGGCCTGCCGCGCCGTGACCTGCCTGGAAATCATGACGAGCGACACCGCCAAACCAGAAGCCAAGCTAGATACCAAGCCAGCAACCAAGCCGGAAACCTTCCGCTCACACCTGCCTGCCATCGTCGCCGCGACCACCGGAACCGTGCTCGCCGCCATCCTGGGCAGCCTGATCGGCGCCGCCGGGACGGTCGCCGGGATGGTGGTCGGCAGCCTGGCCTCCGGGACGTGCTCCTGGTGGGCGGAGCGGGGCATCCGCCGGTCCGCGGCCCTCGCCACCGTCCGGGCCGAGACCCTCCGCGCCCGGGGCTACCACCTGAACCACGGCGAGACCGCCGTGATCACCACCACGATCTCCACCGAGCCCACCACCGCCACAATCACCACCGAGCCCACCCGGGATACCCCCGCCGCGGCCGCCCGGGACACCCCGGCCGCGGCCACCCGGGATACCCCCGCCGCGGCCGCCCGGGACACCACCGCCGCGGCTCACGACACCCCGGCCACGAACAAGGCGGCCGGCCGCGGCCGGCACGGGCGCCCCGGCTCGCGCCGCCGCTGGGCCGGGCCGGCCGCGTTCATCGGCGCCGCGTTCGTCGGCTGTGCCCTCGTGGTCACCATGCTGGAAGGTGCCGCGGGCAAGCCCCTGTCCGCCGTGGTGCAGGGCAAGCCAGGCCACGGCACCACCCTCGGCGGCGGCGCCGTCGGTAAGGCCGCCCCGGCCAGCCCGTCACCCGCACCGTCGGGCAGCCGGTCACCGACGCCAGCGGCGAGCGTGACGGGGACCGCCACCAGCCCGGCACCCACCAGGGCCAGCACGTCCCCGCCGGCCAGCAGCATGCCGACCGCCACCACCCCCACCAGCCCAGCCAGCAGCACGCCAACCCCCACGGCCACGCCAACCGGCGCCGCGGCCACGACCGGCGCCGCGACGGCCGGCTAGCGCAGGCGGCCGGCCAGCGGAGGCGGTACCCGGACTGGGCTAGCCTGTACGGCGTAGCCGAACGATCGCCGCGGAGGACGTCATTCACCGGCTGGTGCTCTGGAATATCGACCTGACCCTGGTCGATGTCGCCCGGGTGACGAGGGCGGCGTACGCCGAGGCGTTTCCCGCGGTAACCGGTCGTCCGCTCATCAAGTTGCCCCAGATGCCAGGTCGTTCGGAATCTGAGATCTTCTTCGACGCCCTGGCGCTGAACGCCGCCGACGTGAGCGCCGGGGGGGAAGCCGAGCGCCTGCTCAAGCCGTTCAGCGCCGAACTCGCCGCGGCCCTCGCCCAGCGGAGCGAAGACCTCATAACCCAGGGCCGGTCGCTGCCCGGCGCGGCCGAGGCGCTGGCCGCCGTGGCCAAGCTCGACGGCCCGGCGGACCAGCCGGCGGACAAGACCGCGCAGACCGTCCTGACCGGCAGCAGCAGGTCGAACGCCGTGCTGAAACTGCGCGCGTTCGGGCTCGAGCCCTATGTCGACTTCGACATCGGCGGCTACGGCCACGAGGCCTACCCCAAGGGCACCCTGCTCCGGGTGGCCAGGGAGCGGGCTTCGGACAGGTACGGCACCCCCTTCGGCGAGGACGTCACCGTGTATGTCGCGGACTCGCCGCGGGACGTGGCCGCGGCCAGGATCGGCGGCGCCCGGTCGCTCGCGGTGGCCAGCGGCCGGGCCAGCGCGGCCGAACTGCGCGCCGCGGGGGCCGACGCGGTGCTGCCCGACCTCACCGACACGGCCGGGCTGACCGCCCTGATCGCCCGGCTCACCGAGCCAACCTGACCGGCTGATCCCGCAAAGACATGACCGGCTGATCCCGCAAAGACATGATCTGTACCACAACAGGCCCCAGCGGGCGTTGCCACGCACGCCGGGATGGCACGATGCTGAGAGCATGGAGGATGATCCGACCAGGCGCGGCTACGGCGCGGTGCTCTGGGAACCGGACGGCAAGACCGTCCACAACGCCCGGGTGACCCGCTTCATGAACTGGCTCGAAACCCACCGCGAGCTGCGCGTCGACGGTTACAAGGAGCTGTGGCAGTGGTCGGTGTCCGAGCCCGGCGAGTTCTGGACGGCGGTCTGGGACTACTTCGAGGTGCTCGGCGACCGCGGCGCCGGGCCGGCCCTGGCCGGGCCGGGCCTGCCGGAAGCCCGGTGGTTCGACGGGGCCACACTGAACTACGCCCGTAACGCGCTGAGGACCGCGTGGACCGATCCCGGCCGTACGGCGGTCATTTTTGATTCCGAACGAGGCGGGGCCGGGAGCCTCAGCTACGGCGAACTCGCCTCGCAGGTGGCCCGGGTCGCCCGCGGCCTGCGGTCGCTCGGGGTCGGCCGCGGTGACCGGGTGGCCGCGCTGCTGCCGAACGTGCCCGAGGCGATCATCGGCCTGCTCGCCACCGCGAGCCTGGGCGCCATCTGGTCGTCGTGCTCGCCGGACTTCGGCGCGCGCAGCGTGATCGACCGGTTCGCGCAGATCGAGCCGAAGGTGCTGATCGCCTGCGACGGCTACGCCTACAACGGCAAGGAGTACTCCCGGGCGCAGATGCTGGACGACGTGGTGACGGCGCTGCCCGGCCCGCCCGCGGTGGTGATGGTGCACCTGCTCGGCGAGGCCGAACCGGCCCACGGCGTGCTGTTCTGGGACGACCTCGGGAGCGAGGAGGGCGGTGCCCGCGAGCCTGAGTTCGAGGAGGTGCCGTTCGCGCACCCGCTCTGGGTGGTCTACTCCTCGGGCACCACCGGGCTGCCGAAGCCGATCATGCACGGGCACGGCGGCATCGTCCTCGAGCACCTCAAGGCGCTGTCGTTCCATCAGGACCTGCGGCCGGGCGACGTGTTCACCTGGTACACCACGACCGGCTGGATGATGTGGAACTATCTGGCCGGCGGCCTGCTGGCCGGCGTGACGATCGTGCTGTACGACGGCAGCGCCACCTACCCGCAGACGGACCGGCTGTGGCGGCTGGCGGCCGAGCACGGCGTCAGCTACCTCGGCGTCGGCGCGCCCTACCTAGTGGCCGGCCTGAAGGCGGGGCTGCGCCCCGGCGCCGACGTCGGGCTGCCGGCGCTGCGCGCCATCGGCTCCACCGGCTCGCCGCTGCCGCCGGAGGCGTTCGGCTGGGTGTACGAGCAGGTCAAGCCGGACCTGCTGCTCGGGTCTTTCTCGGGCGGGACCGACCTGTGCACCGGCTTCGTCGGCCCGTGCCCGCTGCTGCCGGTGCGGGCCGGGGTGATCTCCGGGCGCTGCCTGGGGGCCAAGGTGGAGGCCTTCGACGAGGACGGAAAGAGCGTGGTCGGCCAGGTCGGCGAGCTGGTGATCACCGAGCCGATGCCGTCGATGCCGGTCGGCTTCTGGGACGACCCCGGCGGCGTCCGGTACCGGGAGAGCTACTTCGACATGTACCCGGGGGTCTGGCGGCACGGCGACTGGATCGAGTTGCTGCCCGACGGCGGCTGCGTCATCTACGGCCGCTCCGACGCCACGCTCAACCGCGGCGGCGTCCGGATGGGCACCAGCGAGTTCTACCGCGCGGTCGAGGGCTTCGACGAGATCGCCGACAGCCTGGTGGTGGACACCGGCCGGCTCGGCGCGGAGGGCCGGCTGATCCTGTACGTGGTGCCCGCCGAGGGGGCCGAACTCGACGACGACCTGGCCGGCCTGCTCCGCGCCGCGCTCCGGGCGCAGCTCTCGCCCCGGCACGTGCCCGACGAAATCCACCAGGTGCCGGCCATACCTCGCACCCTGTCAGGAAAGAAGCTCGAGGTGCCGGTGCGTAAGATCCTGCACGGCACGGACCCGGAGCGGGCCGCCGACCCGAACGCGCTGGCCGACCCCGACGTGCTCAGATACTTCGGCAGGTTCCAGGGACAGAGCCACCCAGGCTAACACGGACACAAGGGAGTGGACGCGATGCCGGACGGTTACGCGGACGAGGTCAGGGACGCCCTGCTGGCCAAGACGCGGGAGGCGTGGAAGGACGATCCCGCGCTGGACGGGCAGGTGCTTGGGGACGGGGGCGGCGGCGACAGCGTCTCCTGCTACCTGCGCGCTTATTACCAGCGCGTCGCCACCGAGGACCTGGCCCCGCCGTCGCGCCTGGCGGCGGTCGCGGAAACGCACGCCCGGCTCGGCCTGAGCCGGCCGCAGGGCCGGGCCCTGGTCGGAGTCCGCGAGCCGGACGACGCCCATCTGAACCCGGTGAGCGGCTCCGGCCTGGTCGTGGACATCGTCACCGACGACATGCCGTACCTGGTCGACTCGGTCACCACCGAACTGAACCGGCACGAGGCCGAGATCCTGCTGCTCGTGCACCCGCTACTGCGGGTGCGCCGGGACGTGACCGGCGCGCTGCACGGCATCCTCGGCGTGTGCGACGACACCGCCCAGGCCGACCCCAGGGCCGGAGAGCTGACCGAATCGTGGATCCACGTCGAGCTCGGGCCGCCGCGCGACAAGGTCACCGCCGGCAAGCTCGCGGCCCAACTGCGGCACGTGCTCGACGACGTGCGGGTGGCGGTGGAGGACGAGCCGCGGATGACTGCGGCGGCCCGCGCCCTGGCCGACGAGCTCGGCGGGGAGCCGGGCAGCGACGAGGCCGAGTTCGGTGACCTGCTGCGCTGGCTGGCGGACGGCAACTTCACCTTCCTCGGCTACCGCGAATACGACCTGATGCGGACCGACGAGGGCACCGCCATGCGGGCCGTGCCGGGCACCGGGCTCGGCATCCTCCGCCACGCCCGGCAGGGCCGGGCGTCACTGCGCAAGCTGGCGACGCAGGTGGCGCGGCGGGCCCAGGACCCGGACGAGCGGCTCGTGCTGGCCAAGGCCAACTCCAGGTCCACCGTGTACCGGGCCAATTACCTGGACTACGTCTCGGTCAAGCGGCTCGATCCGGACGGCGTGGTCACCGGGGAGTTCCGGTTCCTCGGCCTGTACACGCACGCGGCGCATACCGCTCCCATCGGCGGCATTCCCGTGCTCCGGCGCAAGCTGGCCCGGGTCCTGGCGACGGCCGGGCTGCCCGCGGACAGCCACGACGGGAAGGACCTCGTCGAGATCCTCGAGGACTTCCCGCGCGAGGAGCTGTTCGAGATCTCGGCCGACGAGCTCACCCCGATCGCCCTCGGCGTGCTGCGGCTGAGCGAGCGCAAGCAGACCCGGCTGTTCATGCGCCGGGACCGGTACGGGCGGTACATGTCCTGCCTGGTGTACCTGCCCAGGGACCGGTACACCACCAAGGTCAGGCTGCGCGCGCAGGAAATCCTGCGGCAGGAGCTGCACGGGGTCTCGGTGGACTACAGCGCCACGATCGGCGACTCGGCCCTGGCCCGGCTGTACGTGGTGGTCCGCGGGGCGCCGGGACACCCGGTGCCGCGGGTGGACGCGGCCGCCCTGCAGCGCAAGCTGGCCGCGGCCGTCAGGTCCTGGGACGAGGACCTCGTCGCCGAGGCGACCCGGGCGCTCAGCGAGGAGCGGACCCGGCAGCTGCTCGACCGGTTTGGCGCGAGCATCCCCGAGACGTACAAGGCGGACGTCACCGCCGTGGACGCGGTCGACGACCTGACCACGATGCTCGGGCTGCGCGAGTCCGGGACCGAGTTCGCGCTGCGGCTGGTGGAGCACCCGGACCGGTGGACGCTGGTGGTGTACCGTTCCGGCACCCCGATCACGCTGTCCGACGTGCTGCCCCAGCTGCAGCACATGGGGCTCGAGGTGGTGGACGAGCACCCGTATCACTTCGCCGGGACCTCGGACGCCGGCTCGTTCTGGATCTACGAGTTCGGCCTGCGACCGCCGGCCGCCGCCGCCTCGGGCAGCCTGCGCCAGATCTTCGAGGAGGCGCTGACCGCGCTGTGGCTCGGCCAGACCGAGGACGACGGATTCAACGCGCTGGTGCTGACCGCGGGCCTGACCTGGCGCCAGATGACCCTGCTGCGCGCCTGCGCCAAGTACCTGCGCCAGGCCGGGATGCGGTTCAGCGAGGACTACGTGCAGCGGGTCCTGCGGTCCAACGGGCCGATCACCCGGCTGCTGATCCGGCTGTTCGAGTCCAGGTTCGACCCGGAGCGGACATCGGGCGCAGCCGAGCGCGGCGAGGCCATCACCGAGGAGATCCGCGGCCAGCTCGACGAGGTGACCAGCCTGGACGCCGATCGGATCCTGCGCTCCTACCTGGCGCTCATCGACGCCACCCTGCGGACCAACTACTACCGGCAGGAGAGCCGCAGCGGCGTCGACGGGCCGCCGTCGCTGGTGCTCAAGCTCGACCCGGGCAGCGTGCCCGGGCTCAGCACGCCGCGCCCCAAGTTCGAGATCTTCGTCTACTCGCCCCGGCTGGAGGCGGTGCACCTGCGCTTCGGCCGGGTAGCGCGCGGCGGGCTGCGCTGGTCGGACCGCCTTGAGGATTTCCGCACCGAGGTGCTCGGCCTGGTCAAGTCGCAGGAGGTCAAGAACGCGGTGATCGTCCCGTCCGGCGCCAAGGGCGGCTTCGTGTGCAAGCGGCTGCCCGACCCGGCCGACCGCGAGGCGTACCAGGCCGAGGTGCTGGCCTGCTACAAAACGTTCATCGCCTCGATGCTGGACGTGACCGACAACATCGACGGCGACACGGTGGTGCCCCCGCCCGGCGTGGTCCGCCGGGACGGCGACGACCCGTACCTGGTGGTGGCGGCGGACAAGGGCACCGCCACGTTCTCCGACACGGCCAACGAGATCGCGGCCAGGTACGGCTTCTGGCTCGGCGACGCGTTCGCCTCGGGCGGCTCGGAAGGCTACGACCACAAGCGGATGGGCATCACCGCGCGCGGCGCCTGGGAGTCGGTGAAGTGGCACTTCGCGGCGCTCGGGCTCAACCCGGACACCGACGACTTCACCGCGGTCGGCGTGGGCGACATGTCCGGCGACGTGTTCGGCAACGGGATGCTGCTGTCCCGGCACATCAGGCTGATCGCGGCGTTCGACCACCGGCACGTGTTCATCGACCCTGCGCCGCAGGCGGAGGCGAGCTTCGCCGAGCGGGCGCGGATGTTCGCGCTGCCCAGGTCGTCCTGGGCGGACTACGACCCGGCGCTGATCTCGCCCGGCGGCGGGGTCTGGCCGCGCAGCGTGAAGTCGGTGCCGGTGTCGCCGCAGGCGCGCACCGCTCTCGGCATCGACGCCACGGTCACCGCGCTGCCGGTGGACGAGCTGATCTCCGCCATCCTGGCCGCGCCGGTGGACCTGCTCTGGAACGGCGGGATCGGCACTTACGTGAAGGCAAGCACCGAGTCGAACGCCGACGTGGGGGACCGGTCCAACGACGCGGTCCGGATCGACGCCACCCGGCTGCGCGCCCGTATCGTCGGCGAGGGCGGCAACCTCGGCTTCACCCAGGCGGCCCGGATCGAGTACTCGCTCGGCGGCGGCCTGATGAACACCGACTTCATCGACAACTCGGCCGGGGTCGACACCTCCGACCACGAGGTCAACATCAAGATCCTGCTGGCCGACGCGATCCGCGACGGGGCCCTCCCGGCCTCCGGCCGGCACGATCTGCTCGAGGACATGACCGACGAGGTGGCCGGCCTGGTGCTGCGGCACAACTACCGGCAGAACATGGCGCTGGCCGTGGCCCGGTCCCAGGCCCCGTCCCTGCTGCACGTGCACGCGCGGTACCTGCGCAAGCTGATCAGGGACAAGCGGCTCAACCCGGAACAGGACGTGCTGCCCGACGATCGGGAGATCGCCGAGCGCCGGTCCTCCGGCGGCGGGCTGACCAACCCCGAGCTGGCCCTGCTGCTGGCGCACACCAAGATCGCGGCGGGGGAGGACGTGCTCACCTCCACCCTGCCCGACGACCCGTACCTGCGCCGCGTGCTCGACGCCTACTTCCCCGTCCCGCTGCGGGCCAGGTTCGCGGACCGGATGGAAGCCCACCCGCTGCGCCGGGAGATCATCACCACCTCGGCGGTCAACGAGATGATCGACACCTCGGGCGCCACGTTCATGTTCCGGCTGATCGAGGAGACCGGCGCGTCGGTGCCCAACCTGTCCCGGGCCTGGCTGGTCGCCCGCGAGGTGTTCGACATGCCTGCCTTCTGGCGCCAGGTCGAGGGCCTTGAGGGCCGGGTCGGCATCGCCGCGCAGATCACGCTGCTGCTCGAGGGGCGCAAGCTGACCGAGCGCGCGACCCGGTGGCTGCTGCACAACCGGCGGCCGCCGTTCGACATCGAGGCCACCGTGGGCTTCTTCGCCGACGGCGTGCGGACGGTCCGGGCGGGCCTGCCGAAGCTGCTCACCGGGCGGGACCTGGCCGGGTTCGAGGAGCGGCGGGATTCCTACCTGGACCTGGGCGTGCCGCTGGACCTGGCCGAACGGGTCGCGGCCATGGTGCCGACCTACTCCGCCTTCGACATCGTGCAGGTCGCCGCCTCGGCCGGGCGGCCTATCGAGGAGACCGCTGAGGTCTACTTCGACCTGGCCGACCGGCTGCAGATCACCCGGCTGCGCGACCGGATCACCGCGCTGCCGCGGGAGGACCGCTGGTCCACGATGGCCCGGGCGGCGCTCCGCGACGACCTGTCCGCCGCGCACGCCTCGCTCGCCGCCGACGTGCTCGGGGTCAGCGGGCATGAAGGGGCCAGGTCCCCGGAGGAGCGGCTGGCCGCGTGGGTGTCGCGGAACGAGGCCGCGGTGGGCATGGCCGCCCAGACCCTCGGCGAGATCTGGGAGAGCGAGCGGTTCACGTTCACCACCTTGTCGGTGGCACTGCGCGCCGTCCGCACCCTGGTCGCCGCCAGCTCGCTGCCGCCCGCGGAGTAACGGGTCCCGCTGCCGGGACCCCGGCGGCCGGGGCCGCGGCCCGCTGGGTGGCCTGCCTCAGTAGGCGTGCCCGTAGCTCGGGAGGCCCTGGGCCGCCATGATCTGCACCTTCGCGCCGTGCGCGGTGGCGGGCGGGTCGACCGCGGCGTACTGGTAGGTCCAGTTGGCGTACACGGCGTGGTTACCCACCTCGGTGGGCGCGGCGAGCAGCGGGGTGAAGGCGGCGGGCACCGGGATGGGCTTCCCGGCCACCAGGTCCGGGTGCTCGTTGCTGGTGCCCAGGTACATCGCGTAGAACACCAGGGCCCCGCCGCCGACCAGCCGCAGCTCGAACTGCGGCCAGGTCGTGCCCTGCAGCAGCCACTCGTAATCCAGTCCCCGGGCCCGCTGCCGGGCCGCCAGCGCCGCCTGCGCGGCATAGGTCCCGGTGGTCTGCGGGCCGTCGCCGATCACGGCCGTCGCCGGGCTGGCCGGCCCGTCGTCCGCCACGGCGGCCTGCGTGGCTCCCAGCACGTCCGGGCGGAGCAGCAGGGTGGGGTCGGTGGTGGTCACGTCGATGGCGTAGCCGTCGCTGTCCCGGGCGATGGCGGGCAGCGGCCGGTCAAGCATGGCCGAGCCGCTCAGCGACCACGGCACCATCGCGTGGCCCTTGGCGGCGACCGGCTTGATCCGGGTGAACAGCAGGAGCGTGGTGACCGGGGCACCCAGCCTGCCGCCGGTAACCGCCTGCCGCGGCACCGCCACCACGAACCACCACGGGAAGCCGGCCAGCGCGGGGACGTAGAACACCGGCGTGCGGTACCTGTATCTCGGGACCGGCGTGCCCGCCGAGGCCAGCGCCGTGTACTGGGCCTTGACCTGAGACCACTGCGCGCCCGAGACGAGGTTGAGCGCCCCCGTCTCGTCCCCCTTGGCCGCGACCGCGTCACTGGCCTGGACGTAGTGGGCGTAGACCTGCCGCGCCATGGCGAAGGAGACCGCATGACGAGCGGGAGTGACCGCGTCGGCCGGCGGGTCCGGGGAGCAGCCCGCAGCGGCCAGCAGAGTCACGGCGGCCAGAACGGCCGACATGATCGCGGTACCCGCCCAGGCCCGGCGCCTTCGGTGTGTCACGCTAAGGCAGGATACCGGGTTTGCCGCCCGCGTTTGCCCGGCGGGCCGGGATGGAGGTTCTGCCTGCGTACTCGCGTAGGCTTGCCGGCATGGCAGGTACCGATCCCGCCGATGAGATCGCGGCACTGACCTCGACGCTCGACAGCATCGAGGCCGTGCTCGATCCCGGCGAAATGCAGCGGGAAGCGGCCGATCTGCGCGAGCAGTCCGCCGATCCCGACCTGTGGGCCGACCCGGGCCGGGGCCAGAAGGTGACCAGGCGGCTTTCCTACCTGGAAGCAGAGCTGTCCCGGCTGTCCGCCCTGCGCCAGCGCCTGTCCGACACCCAGGTGCTTTTCGACCTGGCCGAAGGCGAAGACGACGAGCCCACCAGGAAAGAGGCGACGCGCGAACTGGCCGCGCTCCGGACGGAGATCGACCAGCTCGAGGTGCGCACCCTGCTGAACGGCCAATACGACGCCAGGGAGGCGCTGATCTCGATCAACGCGCAGGCCGGCGGCGCGGACGCCGCCGACTTCGCGGAGAACCTGCTGCGGATGTACCTGCGCTGGGCGGAGCGGCACAAGTACCCGACCGAGGTCTACGACACCTCCTACGCCGAGGAGGCGGGGATCAAGTCGACCACGTTCGCGGTGAACGCGCCCTACGCCTACGGCACGCTGCGCGGCGAGCACGGCACGCACCGGATGGTCCGCATCTCCAAGTACGACAACCAGGGCCGCAGGCAGACCTCGTTCGCCGGCGTGGATGTGATGCCAGTGGTGGAGCAGACCGACCACATCGAGATTCCCGAGGACGAGATCCGGGTGGACGTGTTCCGCTCCAGCGGCCCCGGGGGCCAGGGGGTCAACACCACGGACTCCGCGGTCCGCATCACCCACCTGCCCACCGGGATCGTGGTCTCCTGCCAGAACGAGCGCAGCCAGATCCAGAACCGGGCGTCGGCGATGGCCGTCCTGCAGGCCAAGCTGCTGGAGCGGCGCCGGCAGGAGGAGGCCGAGCAGATGGCCGCGTTGCGCGGCGACGGCGGCCGCGCCTGGGGAACGCAGATCCGCAACTACGTCCTCTACCCGTACCAGAACGTCAAGGACGTCCGGACCGGCATGGAGACGGGCAACGCCGTCGCGGTCCTCGACGGGGAGATCGACGACTTCATCGACGCGGAAATCCGCTGGATGCGCCAGACCGGCCGGTAGACACCGCTATTCGCCGGGAACGCTGTTCACCGGGCGAGGTGCATGGCCAGCAGGAGGAGGATGCTCAGCACCAGGATGGCAGCCACGATAAGCTGCGGGCTCGCGCCCGAGTGGTGGCGGTGTACGTGGTCTCGCGCTGCCCGGCACGCGGGGCACCGGCCCTCCACCACCGGTCCGGCGCAGTGTGCGCAGATCAGGTGTTCGCAGCTCATCGGAACCCCTTCCGCCCAGCGCGCACCGCGGCAGTTACCGCGATGTAAGGCCTTAGCTGCCAGTTTCCCTCTAGACTGTTCCCTGGCCAAAACCAGGTTACCCGCAAGTCGCCGAGGTTGGCGGCGGCAACCGCGGTCCTTGTCCACCTACATCACTTGTGATGGTTCTGTGATCACCTTCGATAACGTCACAAAGGTCTATCCGAATCAGAGCCGCCCCGCGCTCGAGAACGTCAACATCGAAGTCGCCAAGGGCGAGTTCGTGTTTCTCGTCGGTCCGTCGGGGTCGGGGAAGTCCACCTTTCTCCGCCTGGTCCTGAAGGAGGAACGGCCGTCGGACGGCAAGATCCACGTGGCCGGCCGGGATCTCGCGCGCCTCACCAACTGGAAGGTGCCGTACCTGCGGCGCCGCATCGGCTGCGTGTTCCAGGATTTCCGGCTGCTGCCGAACAAGAACGTCTACCAGAATGTCGCCTTCGCGCTCGAGGTCATCGGCAAGCACCGGCGCTTCATCCGCAAGGTCGTCCCCGAGGTGATCGACCTGGTCGGTCTCGAGGGAAAGCACGACCGGATGCCCGACGAGCTTTCCGGTGGCGAGCAGCAGCGGGTCGCGATGGCCCGCGCGTTCGTCAACCGGCCGATGATCCTGCTCGCCGACGAGCCGACGGGGAACATCGACCCGGCCACCTCGATCGGCATCATGAAGGTGCTCGACCGGATCAACCGGACGGGGACGACCGTCGTGATGGCCACGCACGACGCGGCCATCGTCGACTCGATGCGCAAGCGGGTCGTCGAGCTCGAATACGGCAAGGTTGTCCGAGACCAGTCGCGCGGGGTGTACGGCCAGGCATACTGACCAGTCATCGCCGCGCCAGGCCCATCCCCGCCGGGCCGCCGCGCGGTGCCGCCTAGGACTATCAAGGGATCAGCCAGCATGCGTTCACAATTCGTCTTGCAGGAGATCTGGATCGGGCTGCGCCGGAACCTCACCATGACGATGGCGCTCATCGTGGTCGTGGCCATCAGCCTGTCCCTGCTCGGCACCGGCCTGCTGTTCGTCAAGCAGGTGGACCGGACCAGGACCTACTGGCAGGGCAAGGTCGAGCTGTCCATCTACCTGTGCATCAAGACCAGCCCGCAGCCGCAGTGCCAGTCGAACGGGCCCGCCACCGACGTCGACCGGGCGCGGCTTTTGCAGCAGCTCAAGGCCATCCCGCAGGTGCAGGCCGTCTACTACGTGAACCAGCAGCGGGCGTATCAGGAGTTCAGGCAGTACTTCGCCAACGAGCCGGCCCTGGTCCAGGACACCCGGGAAGGCGACATCCCCGACTCGTTCGAGGTGAAGCTGAAGAACCCCGAGGCTGATTACAACATCGTGGCCAGCGCGGTCACCGGGCGGGTCGGGGTGGAGACCGTGGTCGACGAGATGACCATCCTGGACAAGTTCTACCGGTTGCTCGACGGCGCCAGGAACGCGGTGATCATCATCGCCCTGATCCTGATCGTGGCCGCGGTCCTGCTGGTGGCCAACACGATCCGGCTGTCCGCCTTCAACCGGCGCCGGGAAACCGCGATCATGCGCCTGGTCGGCGCCTCGAACTTCTACATCCAGCTGCCGTTCCTGCTCGAGGGAGCGATCGCCGGGCTGATCGGCTGGGCCATCGCGGCGGGGCTCCTGATTGCGGTCAAGTCCCTGATGCTGGATAGCCTGGAGCAGTACTTCTCCTTCAACGTAGGTTTGTCCGTCGGCGACCTGATAGAGGTCATCGTGTTCTCGATGGTCGTGGGAGTCGTATTGTGCGGTGCGACGTCGTTCCTGACACTGCGCCGCTATCTGCGCATCTGAACGGCGGCTGGCGTGGTGACGGGAGGGACGTGGCTCGGGAGCAGGGGCGAAAAGTCATCGCCCGTAATCGCCGTGCGTACCACGACTACCGCATCGAGGACACCTACGAGGCGGGGCTCGTACTGACCGGCACCGAGGTGAAATCGCTGCGCGCGGGCCGCGCGTCGCTCCAGGACGGATTCGCCCAGATCACCGATGATGAGGTGTGGCTACACAACGTTCACATCCCCGAGTACAACCAGGGCACCTGGACCAACCACACGCCCCGGCGGATCAGGAAGCTCCTGCTGCACCGCAAGGAGATCGACCGCCTGGTCAGCAAGACCGCCGAGCAGGGTTTGACGCTGATCCCGCTCTCGCTGTATTTCAGGGATGGGAACGTCAAGGTGGAACTGGGTCTCGCCCGTGGCAAGCGGACCTATGACAAGCGCCAGGACCTGGCCAAACGAGATGCGGCCAGGGAAATGGACCGAGCCCTGAAACGGCGAAGGTGACGGGCAGGCGGATCGTGTCCTCTCCCGCGAGTGAGCGCGGCGGCCACGCCAGGCCGCGGGGCCTCTTCGCGCCTAGGCCGCGCGCCAGCGGCGGCCACAGGCGCCGTAACGGCGGGCCCCCGGGCCAGCCCGACACCCTCGCGGCCCCGCAGCCGATCTCCCCGCGGCTTGGCGCCCCCGTCCCTGACGGTCCCGGCGGATCCGACGGCACCCCCCCGCACCCCGAAACGCCCGGAGGTGAGAAGCCCCCCGCCCTGAACGGTCCCCCCGCCTCCAACGGTCCCCCCGCCCTGAACGGTCCCCCCGCGCCGGGCGGCGGCGCGCCCGCCCCGATCACCGGCGCTCCCGGATTCGACGGCTCGCCTCCGGTCAGCGCGCCCGGGCTCGACGCTCCACTGCCACCCAGCGCGCCGTCACCCGCCGCGGTCCCGCCCGTCGCGGCGCCCGCCCGGCTCGGTCCGCGCCAACGCCGGACGGCCCGGCAGGGGGCCGCCACCCCCGCGGCCCGGCCCGGACGCCGTTCCTCGCCCCCGGTCCGGCGGGCGAAGCGCGCGCGCATCACCGCGCTGACCATCGTGGCCTTCGGCGTGCTGGTCATCGGCCTGGCCACCGGCTTCGGCTCCGAACTTTCCGCGGAACCCACCGCCCAGGCGTTCCTGTACGACTGGCAGCAACAGCAGTACGCCGCCGCGGCCGCGCTGACCACGGCCGCGCCCGATACCGTCACCACCAGCCTGCGCGGGGCCTTCGCGCAACTGGACGCGGCGCAGCTGTTCCTGTCCATGAAGTCCGTCGTCCAGCACGGCGGCACCGCGCGAGCGTCGTTCACGGCCACGGTCGACCTCGCCCAGCAAGGGCGCGTGTGGACGTATCACGGCCAATTCGGCCTGCGCAGGATCGACGACAACTGGAAGGTCGAGTGGGCGCCGAACGTCATCAACCCGAGCCTGGGTCCGGGTGAGCGCCTAGCGGTGCTGACTCAGTTCCCGGTGCGCGCGAGGGTGCTGGACGCCCACGGGAGTCCGCTCCAGCTGCCGACCCCGGCCTACGCGCTCGGCGTCTGGCCGGAGCGCCTGACCAACCAGGCGGCCACGGCTCGGGACTTCGCCCGGCTCACCGGGCTGCAGGCCGGACAGGTGCTCGGCCAGATCACGGCCGCCCCGCCGCATCAGTTTCTCCGGCTTGCCACGCTTGACCCTGGCACCTACGCGAGCCTGCGCGGCAGCCTTCACGACGTGCCCGGCCTGGTGGTCAGGCCGGAGTCACAGCGACTGTTCCAGGCCGAAGCCACCGGGCTGGTGGGCGGGGTCGGCAGCGAGATCGACAAGCGGCTCCGCGCCGACGGCGCGCTCTATGCCCCGGGCACCACGGTGGGGCTGTCCGGGCTTGAGCAGACCTATCAGCGTCAGCTGCTCGGCGCGCCAAGCACCGAGGTGGTGGTGGTGGACTCGGCCGGCACGCAGACCGCCGTCCTGGCCCAGTGGCCGGGTACCGCGGGCACGCCGGTGCGGACCACGATCGACTCGAAGGTGCAGAACGCGGCTCTGATCGCCCTGCACGGCGTGCCAAGCTCAGGCGAGATCGTCGCCGTCCGGGCATCGACCGGCCAGGTGCTGGCGGTGGCGCAGCATCAGGGCTCCGGCGCCCTGCCCGCGGCCGGAGCGCTGAACGCGGAGCTTCCGCCAGGCAACGCGTTCACCATCGTGTCCGCCGGCGCGCTGGTCAGCGCCGGCGTTACGACGGCGTCCAGCCCGATCTCGTGCGCGAACTCCCTCATCGTCGCCGGACAGACCTTCACCAGTAGCGGGACCGGCGAGGAGAAGCCGTTCAGCACCGCTTTCGCCGAAGGCTGCGGTACGGCGTTCGCCAGCCTGTCCGAGCGGCTCACCCCAAGCCAGTGGACACAGGTGGTCAAGGAGTTCGGCATCGGCGCTGACTGGTCAGCGCTGCAGGTGCCGGCTTTCTCCGGTTCTGTGCCATCCGCCGCGGGCGGCGCGAACCTGGCCGCGCAGACCCTCGGCCAGGGGAACGTGCGAATGAGCCTGCTGTCCATGGCCATGGTGGCCGCGGCGGTGGACGCGGGAAGCTGGCACGTTCCGCAGGTCATCCAGACGTCGTCCGATCCGCCCAGCACGGGCGCCGCGCTGGACCCGAACATGATGTCCGCCCTGCGCGAGCTCATGCGCGGGGCAGTCCGCTCGGGCGCCGCGCACGCGGCCAGCCTGTCCGGCGCCCAGGTGTGCGGCCAGGTCGGCCTGGTCCACACCGGGCCGGCCTGGATGAGCTGGTTCGTCGGCTACCGCGGCGACGTCGCCATCGCCGCCATCGAGTCCGGGAAGACGGCGCAGCTGTCTGCCGCCGCCCTGGCCCGCACCTTCTTCACCGCCTTGCCCTGACCCGCCTCCCACTGCCCTGCCTCCTGCTGCCCTGCCTCCTGACCTCCGCCGGGCGTCACCCGGCCCGCAGCCCGCCGCCTCACCCGCCCCACCCGCCCCACTCACGGCCCGGATCCGGCCCGCAAGCCGCAACGGATCTCCCGACCGGGAATCAGAGTTGGCTAACGCGTGTTGTGAGGGTACGGTCAGCTATGGCGGCATGGTTCAGCCGTGCTGGCCGGACAACTCAATAGGGGGTGATCGGTTTCGACTTCGGTGGTCGAACCAGGGGAAGCGGGCCGAGGGTTGCGGTTGTGACCTCGTTAATCCTGTGGCCGCAAACCAATAAGTGCCAATGCTAAGAGCACTGACTTCGCTCTCGCCGCCTAAGGCGAGTTAAAGAGGTCTGTCAGCCCGGGGATGCCTTCGACCCGGTGCCTGGCATCAGCTAGAAGGATCCACCGTCTGACCCGGCCGCGGGGCTAGGCGGGACACCAAACAGCGGCTGAGCCTGTCGGCGTCTTGCTTGCGTGATCGCCGGGGCTGAGAAAAGCAGAGCAAGCTGCGCCCGGAGAAGCCCTGGTGAGGTACTGAAGGACGCGGGTTCGATTCCCGCCACCTCCAAGAGTGCTCAAGGCTGACCTTGAGCATTGTTGGAGGTGTCCGAGGCCCCTGCATACAGAGCAAGTATCTCTTGTGCCGTTCTTCGCTCAGGTCGGCGTGCCCGTGGCTACCTCGACCGGGTCGGCAGCACGAACAGCGGCCACAACGCGGTGCCGAGGTCGGCGTTGACGGCCAGCCCGGCGCTGCACGCCGCCATCAGCACCTGCGCCGCCATCAGCACGCGCCGCCGGTCCATGGCGTCCACTACGGAGCCGCCGAGCAGCGACCCGGCGATCAGCGGGAACAGCTGGGTGATCGAGACCAGCCCGACTGCCAGTGACGAGTGGGTCAGCTGATACACCTGGTACGGCACCGCGACCGTGGTCAGCTGGGTGCCGAGCACGGACACGAGTTCCCCGGCGACCAGGACGCGGAAGTCGCGGGACCGCCGCAGCGGAGTCAGGTCGATGAGCAGCCGGCGCCGCGCGGGCCGGGACGGCGCCCCGGCGGCGTCACTCATCCCCGGCTTCCTCTATAATGACTGACGGTCATTCAGTGAGCTATCATACCGGCCAGGGCAGGTGGGCCGGCGGCCGGCCGATGAGGTCAAGATCATGAGGGCCGAACGGGCCGGGTGCGTGCCCCGCCGCCCGCTCGGGCCCGGTGCCGGCGAGCCTCGTGGCCAAGAGCCCGTGCCGGAGACACAGCCGGAGAGCCCGCGCCGGAAGGCGCCGGGCGCAGAGAGCCCCCGCGTGCCAGGGCCGCCGGCCCCTGGGGCGCCAGACGCCGCCGACAGGAGAAGGACCGTGACGCGAACCAAGCCGACCGAACAGCGCCGTGCCGAACTGCTCGCGGCCGGCCAGACGCTGTTCCTGGCCAGGGGCATCGCGGCGACCTCGCTGGCGGACATCACCCAGCGCGCCGGGGTCTCCAAGGGCCTGTTCTACCTGTACTTCCGCTCCAAGGAAGACCTGGTGCTCGCGCTGCAGGAGCAGTTCTCGTACCAGGTCGCCGCGCGGATGCGGGCCGCCGCGGACGTCCAGCCGGACTGGGCGGTCAAGCTCGACGCCTGTGTCCAGGCCAGCTTCGAGTGCCATCGCGACCTGGACGACCTGCACGAGGTGCTGTTCCACCACGCGCCGCCCGCCCGCCAGGCCGCGTATCCCGGTCACGCCGCGGCGACCCGGGTGATCGGGGATCTGTTCGCCGCCGGGACGGCAGCGGGCGCGTTCGACGTGGCCGACCCGGAAGCCGCCGCCCTGCTGTGCTACGCGAGCATGCACGCCTTCGACCAGGGTTTCCGCGGTCTTGACGGCCCGGATGACGCCAGGCTCATCCGGGCCGCGCGGCAACTGTTCCGGCGCGCCGCCGGCCTGGCCTGAGCGCCGGTCCGCGGCCGGGCTACCCCGGGCCTTCCGGCGCGACGGGCCGGCGCCGGCACCGAACCGCCCGCAATAAGACGGCGGCGCGCGCATTCCGGTCGGCCAGGATGGCCGATCATTACCATTCTGGTTCCGAACACGGGATAATAGGGCGACAGATAGAAACGAATGTGGCTGGCCGGTTCCACCGCCCGTGCCGGGGTAATGGTGTACGCCAGTACGGATAGGGCTGTGTCCGGGCGGGCTGGGGCGATGATTTCCCGAGGAAGGGGATGGGAGAATGGCGGCGATGAAGCCGCGGACGGGCGACGGTCCGCTTGAGGTCACCAAGGAGGGGCGTGGCATCGTCATGCGCGTCCCGCTTGAAGGCGGCGGACGGCTGGTTGTCGAGCTAACGGCTGACGAGGCGGCCAAGCTTGGTGATGCCCTGAAATCCGTGGTTGGCTGAGCCTGACGAGGCCACCGCTCAGTCGCTGCGCTTGACCGCGGCCAGCAGGCCATCTCCTAGCGGCAGCAGCACGGGCACCAGCCGGTCGTCGGCTCGTACGTGGCTGGCCAGGTCAAATGCTCGGTCATCGTCCCCGGCAACCCCGGAAGTCCCGGCCAGCAGGGCGTTGTTGAAGGCGACCACCCCGCCGGTCCGCAGCAGGCGCAGCGCGGCGGACAGGTAGTCCGGGTAGTCGCGCGGGTCCGCGTCGCAGAACACCATGTCATAGGCGCCATCGGAGAGCCGCGGCAGCACGTCGTGCGCGCGGCCGAGGATGAGCCGGCACTGGTTCGGCGCGAAGCCCGCCTGGGCGAAGGCCTTCCTGGCCAGCCGGTGGTATTCGGGTTCGGTGTCCACGCTGGTGAGCGTGGAGCCCGGGCGCATGCCCCGGAGCAGCCAGATACCGGCACTTCCGCAGCCGGTGCCGATCTCGACCGCGGTCCTGGCCCCCACCGCGCAGGCCAGGAAGCGCAGCGCGGCGCCGACGTCCGGCCGGACCGGTTCGGTGCCGCCGAGGTGGGCCGCATTGGCCCGGGCGGCGAGCAGCGGCTCGTCCTCGGGCAGGTATTCGGCGGCGTACGCAAGTGGCCCCATCTTCAGCAGCCTAGCGCCAGCGGCGCAGGTCCGGGAACTCCGCCGCGGCGGTGGCCGTTAACCAATGCGATGCGTAACGGGCCCGGGCGGCCCGCCTCGGCCGACGAGTGGCGAGAGGCGAATCCAACTGGCGTAACGGAAGAATCCAGGGCACGATGGTGACAGGCGCGGCACTTCGACCCGGAGGCGGATTGTTGGAAGAGGCCGGCCGACTCGGCTCGGGGGGGCCCGGGGGGGTCGTCCCCCCCGGAGCTAGCAGAGCTCCGGCCACGCAACCTCATCCCGAGCGGAACGCTCAGCACGCCCAGTGGGCCCTTCCCACCTGGGAGGACATCGTCCGCACGCATTCCGCCCGGGTCTACCGGCTTGCCTACCGGCTCACCGGCAATCCGCACGACGCCGAGGACCTGACCCAGGAGGTTTTCGTCCGGGTGTTCCGGTCGCTGTCCAGCTACACGCCGGGCACGTTCGAGGGCTGGCTGCACCGGATCACCACCAACCTGTTCCTCGACTCGGCCCGGCGCAGGCAGCGGATCCGGTTCGAGGGGCTGGGCGACGAGATGGCGCACCGGCTAGCGGGTTCCGAGCCCACGCCCGCGCAGGCCTTCGACGACAGCCACCTGGACGACGACGTGCAGGCCGCGCTCAAGGCGCTGCCGCCGGAGTACCGGGCCGCCGTGGTGCTCTGCGACATCGAGGGCTTCTCCTACGAGGAGATCGCGGCCACCCTCGGGGTCAAGCTCGGCACGGTGCGCAGCCGGATTCACCGCGGCCGCGCCCAGTTGCGCTCCGCCCTCGGGCACCGCAGGGCCGCCCCGGTAAGCCCGGTCGCCATCGCCCCGGGTCCGGCCGGCGACCCGGCCCCCGATCCGGCGGACCACCAGGCCCGCCGGGGCCAGGGGCTGCGGCGGCAGGGCCTGGCCCGGCTGAAGCGGGCGGGTGAGACATGAGCCATCTCGGCGACCGGCTGTCCGCCCTGGTCGACGGCGAGCTCACCGGGGCCGAACTCGACCGGGCCCACGCCCACCTGGCCGGCTGCGAGCAGTGCCGGACCGAAGCGGCCGAGCTCAGGGCGCTCAAGCGGAAGCTGGGCGCGCTGATGGCCGGAGCGCCGGCCGAAGCGGCGATGACCAGGCGCCTGATCGCGATGACCGGGCCGGGCGGGCCGCTGCCGCCGCGGGGCCGGTTGCTGCGGATCGTGCCCGGTCGCCGTTCCGGGCCCGGCCCGGCTCCGTCCCGCCCCTTCACTCCGGGCCGGCCAGGTGGCCGGCGTCGCCGTTACCTGGTGCTCGGGACCGTGTCCCTGGTCGTGGGGCTGGGCACGGCCGCATTCACGGCGGGCGGCGGGCCAGACGCGGCACCCGGGCCCAGGATCACCCCGCCGGTCGAGATGTACAGCGTCGAGCACGCCATCACCACCGGTGAGGTGCCGTTCCCCGGCCCCACTGCGCAGTCTTCCGCCCAGCCCTCAGGTACACCGCAGCCGTGATGCCCCGTTCGGCTCGCTATCACAGGACTCGTCACCACCGGCGTGACGGCAGGTCGCCGTGGCTGCTCGCGGCCGCGCTGACGGTGGCCGTGCCGGGTTTGCTGGTCACCGCGTGCAGCGGCCAGCCGGGCTCGGGCGCGGGCTCGGGCGCGGCGCGTGGTGACGCGGTCGCGGCGGCCGACCGCGCCGTGGCCGCGGGCAAGGTCCCGGTGACCGGGCGGCGGCCCGCCGGGGCGAAGGCCGTCCGGCTGCTGGCCCAGGCGGCCAGGGCGGCGATCGCCACCTCCTACCAGGGCGAGGAGGTCGTCACCCGGTGGAGTGACGGCAGCGGGAGCGTGCTCGTCTCGAACATCTGGCATGTCAGCGGGGGGCAGACGATCACCCAGACCCTCGACGCCGGGGTCTCGCTCCGCAGCCAGCCGTACCTGTCCTCCGACACTGACGGCCAGGCGCCCGAGGGCGTCCTCGGGGTCACCGTCCCGCTCGTGCAACTGCTCGAGACGCACTACCTGATGGCGTACGCGGGGGCGGGCTCGGCGGACGACCGGACGGCCCAGGTGGTGGAGGCCCGGCGATCCGACGGCAGCCTCGCCGCGAGGTTCTGGCTCGATGACGCGACCAAGCTGCCGCTCGAGCGGGAGGTTTTCGACTCGGCCGCCCACGTGATCAGCCAGGACGTGTTCATCGACGTCAAGTTCGCCAGCCAGGGGCAGGCGCCGGCCGCGGCCGCGTCGGCCGCGCCCGGCCCGTGGACCGATCTGTTGTCGCACGCCCAGCTGCTCACCCTGCGGGCCCATGGCTGGCTGGTGCCGCTCGCGCTACCCGGTGGCCTGTCGCTGTTCACCGGGGCGCAGACGGAGGCGAGTACCGGTACCGTGCTCGACCTCGGCTACTCCGACGGCCTGGCCGTGGTGTCGGTGTTCGAGCAGCGCGGCAACCTGGCGGCCGAGCTGGCCGGCTGGCGGAAAACCACGGTGGACGGCCACGTGGTATTCGTCGCGGAGCCGGATCAGCGCTCCATGACCTGGGCCAGCCGGGGCATGGTGTACACGGTGATGGCGGACGCGCCGGCCCAGACCGTCGACGCGGTGGTCGGCGTGCTGCCGCACGACGGGCCGGCCGGGTTCTGGAAACGGATGTCCCGGGGCCTGGTCCGGCTGGCGTCCTGGGCCAACCCGTTCCATTGACCAGGGAACGTCCCGGGTCGGCCCGTCACGGGAGCGGCCAACACGGTTTAGAGTGGACCTGCGGGCCCTACGCAGAGCCCGGAGCCCGGAGAAAGAGCAGAGCGGTGTTCGACCTGTCCATTCCCAAGCTGCTGGTCCTCGCGGTGATCGCGCTTATCGTCTTCGGGCCGAACGAGCTGCCCAAGATCGCCTCCCAGGCCGGACGCGCGCTGCGTGACCTGCGCAAGATCGCCGAGGGCGCGAAGGACGACCTGCGGGAAGGGCTGGGCCCGGAGTTCGCCGAATTCGAGCTCGAGGACCTGAACCCCAAGCGGTTCGTGCAGAAGCACTTCCTCGACGACCTCAACGGGGACTCGGCGGCCCAGGCGGGCGCGGCGTCGCCGCAGCAGGCCCGGGCGAACGGCGCCACGCTGCTCGCCCCGGGCGAGCGCCCGCCCTTCGACCCCGACGCGACCTGACCCGGGCTGCTAGCGCGGCGTCAGGCCGAGATGACGTCCGGCCAGGCCACGGCCGCGGGCGCCCAGCTCGTCGGCGATCTTCCGCAGCGCCAGGCCGGCCGCCGAGTCGGGGTCGCTGAGCACCAGCGGCATACCCGAGTCGCCGCCTTCGCGCAGCCTGATGTCCAGCGGGACCTGCCCGAGCAGCGGCACCTGGGTGCCGCCGAGCCGGCTGAGCGCGGCCGCGACCGTGGCCCCGCCGCCCGAGCCGAACACCTCGGTCTGCTCCCCGCAGTGCGCGCAGACCAGGTACGACATGTTCTCGATGATCCCGGCGACGCGCTGGTGGGTCTGCGAGGCGATGGCCCCGGCCCGTTCGGCCACTTCGGCCGCGGCCAGCTGCGGGGTAGTCACGACGAGCAGCTCGGCCGCCGGGAGCATCTGGGCCACCGAGATGGCCACGTCGCCGGTGCCGGGCGGCAGGTCGAGGAGCAGCACGTCCAGGTCTCCCCAGAACACGTCGGCGAGGAACTGCTGCAGCGCCCGGTGCAGCATCGGCCCGCGCCAGACCACCGGCGTGTTGCCCTTGGTGAACATGCCGATGGAGATGACCTTCACGTCGTGCGCGGACGGCGGCATGATCATGTTCTCGACCGGGGTGGGCCGTCCGGTGACGCCCAGCATCCGCGGCACCGAGTGGCCGTAGATGTCGGCGTCCACCACGCCCACCTTCTGGCCGGCGGCGGCCAGCGCCGCGGCGAGGTTCACCGTTACCGAGGACTTGCCGACCCCGCCCTTGCCGCTGGCCACGGCGTACACCCGGGTCAGCGAGGACGGCTGGGCGAACGGGATCTGCGGTTCCGGCCGGCCGCCGCGCAGCTGGGTCTGCAGCGCCCGGCGCTGCTCGTCGCTCATCACGTCGAGCTGCACCCGGACGGAGGCCACGCCGGGCAGCCGGCTGACCGCCGCGGTGACCTCCCGGGTGATGGTGTCCCGCAGCGGGCATCCCGCCACGGTCAGCCACACCTCGACCAGCACCGCCCCGTCGGCCGCGATGTCGATGTTCTTGACCATGCCGAGTTCGGTGATGGGACGCCGGATCTCGGGGTCGAGCACGCCGTCAAGCGCCTTGGTCAGCTGCTGGGCGCTGGGCGGCCCCTGGGGTGGGCCCGGGGGGCCGAACGCGGTCGCGGAACTCATGAACTCATGCTACCCACGCCCGATCAGGCCGATGATCCCGAAGCCGCTCGCCACGCTCACCCCGTTAAGGCCCCAGCACGCCCCAGTCGGTTAGAGCCTCGATCAGGCCCTCGGTAATCTCGAGGGAATCCAGTTCGGCGGGCGCCACCCAGCGCACGTCCGCGGCGTCGTCGCCGGGCCGCGGCGTCCCGCCGGTGACGGTGGCCGCGTAGTCCCTGATGTCGATGACGGCGCCGTCGAGCCCGGGCCGCTGCACCCGGCCGAGCAGGCGCCCGGCCTCGACGGTCAGGCTCGTCTCCTCGAGCATCTCCCGGACCAGCGCCTCGGCATCGGTCTCACCTGGCTCGACGCGGCCGCCGGGGATGGACCAGAGCCCGGCGCCCGGCTCGTGCCCGCGCCTGATCATCAGCAGCCGCCCTCGCGCGTCCGTCACGACGGCACCCACGCAGGGGATCACCGAGCCGGGCACGCCGATAAGTATCCGTCGTGCCGCCGAAGGCAGGCAAGCAGCGGTACGGACCGGCATGTTCCGGCGGTAAACCGGGTAAGACCGCTCCCGTCAACCGTCGTCGGCACCATCTTCCGGCACCCTGGGGAAGGCGTGAGTCAGGATAGTCACCGGCACGCGCCCGCGGCCTGCCCCCGCTGCGGCCGAACCGTCCAGAAACCCACCGCGTGGTCCAGCGCCTGGCGCTGTGACTGGCACGGCGAGGTCCATCCGCTGCTGCCCACGTTCAGCCCGTCCCGGGAGGGCCTGGACGGGCTGCTGCACCAGTTCAAGCTGGGCACCGCGGGCGTCCCGGCCTGGCTGCCCTGGCCGCTTCCGGTCGGCTGGCTGGTCGCCGGGTTCGTCGGCGCGGGCGACGAACGCAGCGGGGTCCGCGCCTGCGCGGTGGCCCTGGCCGGCCCGAACCCGCTCGGCGGCGGCCCCGCGGACATGGTGGTGGTGGCCGAGGAACCAGGCGTCGGCCTCGGCGCGGCGCTGGCCGGCCTGGACAGCGTGGACCCGGGGGCGGGCTTCGCCTCCGCGCCCGCCGTCGCCACCGCCCGCTTCGGAAATCATGATTTCCCGCTCTGGGCGGTGGACTCGCCGGACCGCGCGGTGTTCGCCGGCGAGGTGAAGGGCCTGTGGCTGTGGATCGTGCTCTGGCCGGACACCGCGGGGGCACTGCTCATCGAGCCGATCGCGCTGCGTGACCTGCGGGATCCCGGCCAGGACCTGGACCCGCCCTTCGGGGCCGCCTCGCCGCGCCTGCCCGCCTGACGATGCGGGCTGACCTGCACGTGCACAGCAGCGCCTCGGACGGGACGGATCCGCCCGCCGAGGTGATGCGCCGTGCGGCGCAGGCCGGCCTGGACGTGGTGGCGCTGACCGACCACGACACCGTGGCCGGCCACGCCGAGGCGCGCCGGGCACTGCTCTCCTTGGGCGGCCCGGTGACCCTGCTGCCCGGCATGGAACTGTCTGGCCAGCTCAATGGTCACAGCCTGCACATGCTGGCCTACCTGTTCGACCCGGATCACCCGGACCTGGCCGCCGAACTGGTCCGGATCACCGGCGACCGCGTGCTGCGCGCCCAGGCCATGGTGCGCCGCCTGGCCGAACTCGGCGTGAACATCGGCTGGGAGCAGGTCGCGGCCATCGCCGGGGACGCCGTGGTCGGCCGCCCGCACATCGCCCGCGCCATGGTGGCCAGCGGCGCCGTCGCCGCCCCGCGCGAGGCCTTCACCCGCGACTGGATCGGCGACGGCGGCCGGGCCTACGTCGGCCGCTACGCGCTCGACCCGGTCCGCGCGATCGGCCTGGTCCGCGACGCGGGCGGCGTCACCGTGCTGGCCCACCCGCGGTCCGGTCCGCCGGTGCCGGACGAGCAGATCGGCCGGCTGGCCGCCGCAGGCCTGGCCGGCCTGGAGGTCTTCCATCCCGACCAGGATGATGCCGAACGAGCGGGGCTGCTTGCCCTGGCCCGCGATCTCGGCTTGGTGGCGACGGGCGGCAGTGACGACCACGGCCGCCTGACCGGTCACCGCATCGGCTGCGAAGCGACCCCCGCCGCCGCCTACCGCGCCCTGCTCTCCCGCGTTCCGGGGTATCGTGCCTAAATGGGCCTGTCATCGTCGAAAGCCGAGGACGTCCGCCGCGCCTACCACGAGGACCTGGACGCCGGGCAGCGGGCCGCCCTGCTCAGCTGGCTCGCGTTCACCGTCACGTTCGGCGTGGTCCGGGGCATCACCTACAGCATCAAGGCCGGCCGCGGCCCGTTCGGCAACCTCAGCGTCGGCGGCGAGCACCTGCACCACTACATGTGGGGAATCGGCCTGGTCGCCGGCGTCGGCGGCGTCGCAGTCCACGGCGAGGATAAGCATCGCAGGCATCCGGGCGTGGCGATCAGCTACGGCACCGGGCTCGCCTTGATCGTGGACGAGTTCGCCCTGCTCCTGGACCTGAGGGATGTCTACTGGGCCAGGCAGGGCCGGATCTCCGTCGACCTGGGCGTCGGCGGCAGCGCGCTGGCCGGCACCTACTTCGCCGCGCAGCCCCTGCTCAAGGCGCTGCGCCGACGGCGCGGGTAACGGTCACCCGCACGCCCAGCGGACGACAGGGTGGCCGTGGTAAGAAGGGGCGATGACCGCTCGGATCGATCAGTTCACGCCGGGGAATGGCGAGGTCAACGTCTGGATCGATGCCTGGGTCTCGGCCGGGCCCGTCCCGACCTGATGGAGCAGCTCGGCTTCGAGGGGATGCCGCGCCGGCTGTACTCGTGCACGCCGACCCGGCTCTCCGCCTGGCTGGACTGCCCGCGCCGGTACCGGATGGGCTACCTGGACCGGCCGCCGCCGCCCAGGGGGCCGCCGTGGGGGCACAACAGCCTCGGCGCCTGCGTGCACAACGCCCTGGCCGGCTGGTGGCGGCTGCCGCTGCCGCGGCGCACCGTCGCGGCCGCGGGCACCCTGGTGGACCGCGGCTGGATCGACGAGGGCTTCGCGGACGAGACCCAGTCGGTGCGCCAGCGCGAGCGCGCCATCGCCATGGTGGAGCGCTACGTCGCCGGGCTCGACCCGGCCGACGAGCCGCTCGGCGTGGAACGGACCGTGGCCACCCGCACCGACAAGATCGCGGTCTCCGGGCGGATCGACCGGCTCGACGCGCGCCCGGCCCCGGAAGAGGGCACCGAGCTCGTGGTGGTCGACTACAAGACCGGGCGGCACCTGCTGACCACCGACGACGCGCGCAGTTCGATGGCCCTGGCGCTGTACGCGCTGGCCGCCGGGCGGGCGCTGCGGCGGTCCTGCCGCCGGGTGGAACTGCACCACCTGCCCACCGGCGAGATCCTCGCCTGGTCGCACACCGACGAGTCGCTGGCCAGGCACCTCAGCCGGGCCGAGGACGTTGCCGAGGAGTGCGCGGCGGCCGACGAGCGGATGCGTGACGGCCTGCCCGCCGACGCCTACGACCAGGTGTTCCCGCCGCGTCCCGGACCGTCCTGCGCCTGGTGTGACTACCGGCGGCACTGCCCGGAGGGAGCGGCCGCGTCCCCGTCGCGGCGTCCCTGGGACGGCCTGTCCGTCGAGTTAGCACCGATGGCGTAGCAAGCCGTGGTGCTCAGCCGGAGCGCGTGCCGGCGGTGACCCGGGCCGCCTCGGCCGCGTTCCAGAACTGCGTCAGCGCGCTCGCCGTCGTGGCGGGCGCCTCGACCGCGGGGGAGTGCACCGCCGCGGGGATGCACAGCCGCCGGGCGCCGAGCCGCCTGGCCATGTTCTCCTGCGCCGCCGGGGACCACGCGTTGTCGTCCTCGCCGTAGATGACCAGCATCGGCACCTGGACCCGCGCCAGCTCGGCCGTCCGGTCCGGCGCGGTGAGCATGTGCCTGGCCATCAGGACCAGCCCGTCCGGGTCGTTGCCCCGCATCCGCCGACCCAGGAACGCGACGATGTCCGCGGGAACTCCGGCCTCGACCGCCTGCGGCTCCAGGTAGGCTTCCCACAGCTCGGCGATCCCGGCCCGAAGCGCGGCCGGATCCGGCTGGCCCCCCTCGAGCGCGCCGAGGGCGTCGAGCATGGCCCGCAGTTCGTCCGCCCTGGGCCCGGTCAGCGCGGCCGGGCCGGAACTCATCAGCGTGAACGACGCGACCCCGGCTCCGGCCAGCACCGCCTCGCGGCCGAGCAGCCCGCCGTAGGAGTGTCCGACCAGGTGTCTCGCGCCGGTCGTATGCATGACCGCGACGATGTCCGCGCCGAGGGACGGCGCGGTGTAGCCGCCCGCGTCACCGGCGCCCCGCGTCTCGAACTGGCCGCGCATGTCGATCGCGGCCGCCCGGCGGCCGCCGGCGGCCAGCAGGTCCAAGATGGCGAGGAAGTCTTCCTTGCTGCCGGTGTAGCCCGGGACGAGCAGGGCAGCCTCCCGCTCGCACACCCCCGAAGCCGGAACCGCCTCCAGGGCCGCGAACTGGCCGCGGGCGGTGCGGATCGTGATACGCCGGACCCCATCGGGCACGTCGAGCGAGTTTGGTGTGCTCACAGTGGCGAACCTTACCTGGCGACGGTGAACATAACCTGTGCGTCAGCTCTGCCGAAGACCCGAGCCGACCCCGCTCAGGAGGCCTTACGCCGGGCCTGGCCCTGGTCCGGCGCGGGCGCCTGCCCCGCCTCGCCGATCTCCCGGCCGCCTCTGGTCCGGCGCCGTCGCCGCCGGGGCGCCTCGCCGGCCGTCTTGACCGCCGCGCTGGCCGTCTTGACCGGCGCGCCGTCGCCCGTGTTCTTCCGCGCCTGGCTCCGGCCGCGGCCTGCGGAGCCCTGCGCGCGCCGCGGCCGAGCTGACCGGATCTTTCCCGTCTCGCCGATGTCCTCGACGGCCTCGGCCTCGAGCCCGGCCCGGTCCCGCATCGCGCGGGGGAGCGTGCCGGTCGCCTCGCGCGGGATGTCCAGCCGGGCGTAGAGGTGCTCCGAGGTCGAGTAGGTCTCCCCGGGCTCCGGCATGCCCAGGCCCAGCGTGTCGTTGATGAGCTTCCAGCGCGGCATGTCCCGCCAGTCGACGAACGTGATCGCGACGCCGGCCCGCCCGGCCCGGCCGGTCCGGCCGATGCGGTGCACGTAGGTCATCTCGTCATCCGGGCATTCATAGTTCACCACGTGCGTGACGTCGTCCACGTCAAGCCCGCGGGCGGCGACCTCGGTCGCGGTGAGCACGTCCACCTTGCCGCTGCGGAACGCGCGCAACGCGCGCTCCCGCTGGCCCTGGCCCAGGTCGCCGTGCACCGTGGCCACCGCGAAGCCCCGCCTGGCCAGCGCGGTCGCCACCTGGTCGGCCGCTCGCTTGGTCTGGCAGAACACCATGGTCAGGCCGCGGTTCCTGGCCTGCAGCACCCGGGCCAGCACCTCGATCTTGTCCATCTGGTGGGCCCGGAACACGTGCTGCTCGGTGCGCGGGGCCGGGGCCGGCTCGTCGTGGCCCTCGGCCCGGATGTGGGTCGGCCGGCGCATGTGGCGGCGGGCGAGCGTCACGACGTCCCCGGGCATGGTCGCGGAGAACAGCATGGTCTGCCGCTGCTGTGGGGTGAGCCGGACGATCCGCTCCACATCGGGCAGGAACCCGAGGTCGAGCATCTTGTCCGCCTCGTCGAGCACCAGCGTCCGCACCGCGCTCAGGTCGAGGTGGCGGCGCTCGGCCAGGTCGAGGAGCCGGCCCGGGGTGCCGACGACGATGTCAACGCCGGCCGCCAGCGCATCGGTCTGCGGTTCGTAGGCCCGGCCGCCGTAGACCGTGAGCACGCGGGCACGCAGGTTGACCGCGGCGGTGCGCAGGTCGTCGGCGACCTGGATGGCCAGCTCCCTGGTGGGCACGACCACGAGGCCCCACGGCGCGCGGGCGCCGTCCTCCTCGATCAGCTCCAGCAGCGGGATGCCGAACGCCAGGGTCTTGCCGGTGCCGGTCCTGGCCTGCCCGATGATGTCCTGCCCGCGCAGCGCCAGGGGCAGGGTGAGCGCCTGGATGGGGAAGGTCGTGAAGATGCCCGCGGCGTCCAGACCGGAGCAGATCGCCTCGCTGATGCCGAGGTCACGGAACGGTACAGCGTGGGCGCCGACGGCCGTCACCGTCCCGGCCGGGGCTTCCGTCTCGTCCCCGCTGAAGGTTTGAGTTGTCAGGGGTTCCATCCTTCATCGTGGCCCTCCCCGGCGGTTCCGGGACCGGGCCCGTCGTGTCTGCGGCTGCCTGCGGTGCCCCGCCGCGACCGCGAGCTGCGACCTGTGGCTGACGTCGCGCGCCGGTGTGACGCGGCGACGGCCAGGGAGCCCGCTACCACCGATCGGGGCACTGCCGTTTACTCGGGATCCCCCCGTGACGCCGAGCATGGCGCCCGGCGTAAACAGCAGCCAACTGAACAACACGACCTTTGGCTATGTCATTCCATTGTCTAGTCGTCACCAAGTGTACCAGTAGTACGCTCAGCCCCCCGGCCAGAGAGCCTCGCGGAAGGTAAGACGATGTTGCCGAAGCCCATGCGGCGGCCCTCCGGGGCGCCGAATTCGACGTAGGCGATCTTGTCCGCGGGCACCAGGACCTTGCCGCCCTTGCTCATGGCGACCGTGAAGACCGAATGCCCGCCGTCGGCCAGCGCCCTGGTCAGTTCCTGCTCAACCACGTCCGCCGGAGTGTCCGTCTCCACCACAAGTTCGCGCGGCACGGACTGGATTCCGATCTTGACTTCCACGGGGCTCCTCCCCGGTCAGGACTCAGTGTCCCCGGTCAGGACTCAGTGCTCACTGCGCGGCCAGCCGCTGATGCCGCGCCAGGCCAGCCTGGCCACCAGCTGCTCGGCCGCCTCGCGCGGGATGTGATCCCGCGCGCTGAGCCAGTACCTCGCGGTGACCTGGGCCATGCCGACCAGGCCCACGCTCAGCAGGTGCGCCTCCTCGGCGGAGAGCCCGGCGTCCTCCCTGACCGCCTGGCTGACCATGTCGGCGCACTGGCGCTGGACCCGGTCGAGCCGGTCGCGGACGGCCGTCTCGTTGCTCAGGTCCGACTCGAACACCAGGCGGTAGGCCTGGCCGTTGCCGCCCACGTACTCGAAGTAGGCCCCGAAGGTCGCCGCCACCCGCTGCTTGGGGTCGGTGTTCGACCGGAGCGCGACGCGCACGGTATCCAGCAGGGACTCCACGCTCTCGTCGAGCAGGGCCAGGTAGAGCTCGAGCTTGCCGGGGAAATGCTGGTAGAGCACGGGCTTGCTGACGCCGGCGCGTTCGGCGATCTCATCCATCGCGGCAGCGTGGTACCCCTGGGAGACGAACACCTCAAGCGCCGCGTCCAGTAGCTGCCGCCGCCGTTCATGCCGTGGCAGCCGGTTGCTGCGTGGCCTGGTCTCGGGCGTTGCAGTCAAAGTTCGGTCTCCGGGGTCGCGCGCGGCTGGTTCTCCGCGTCCAACCCCATCCTAAGCGGGGGTCAGCGGTAGTCGTCATCATCGAAGCCGACCGAGCGCTCCTGCTCGGCCGCGTCGGCCTCGTCCACGTCGAACGGGACCTCGTGCCTGGCTCCGGTCGCGGTCTCGTCCGCGACTACCTCCTGGTGCTGCTCGAAGGCGTCGCCTTCGGGCGTCTCCATGTCCAACTCGCTCAACGGTCCGATCCCCTTTTCCGTCTGGTCGGCTCTTACCGTACCGTCCCCGGTTCCCGCCAGTTCACGGAGCCCTTCCCCCACCGCTTCCCGGTAGCCGGGGAAGGCGTGCACCACGTCAGCCAGGACCGCTACCGGGATCTTGGCCCTGATGGCGAGGGTAACCTCGCCCATCCAGCTGGCTGCGTCCGGGCCCACCGCAACCGCTCCGGCACCACAACATCGAAACCGCCCATATCTCCCCGTCCCGCTCCGAACTTCGAGCCCTGGTCCAGGCACCCTCATCATCGCAGCCACGGCTAAGCTCGCTTGCAGAGTTGGGCGAAATCCACCCATAGTAGTGGGGGAATCGCTCGAATGCATGCTCGAATCGGGAATTCGGGCCGCGCCGGATGATCGGCGTGACGGCAACCGGGGTAGGTGAGGATCATGCGCAGCATATGGGCCGGTGCGATCTCTTTCGGCCTGGTCGTGATCCCAGTGAAGCTGTACGCCGCGACCGAGCAGCGGGACATCACCTTCCGTCAGGTACACCGCAAGGACGGGGCGCGGATCCAGTTCCGCCGGTTCTGCACCCTGGACGGAGAGGAAGTGCCGTACTCCGATATCGCCAAGGGCTACGAACTGCCCACCGGCGACATGGTGGTGCTGACCGACGAGGACCTGGCCGACCTGCCGCTGGTGACCGCGCACCGGATCGAGGTGCTGCACTTCGCGCCGAGCGACCAGGTGGAGCCCATCCTGGCGAACAAGAGCTACTACCTGGAACCCGAGTCCGCCGGCACCCGGGCCTACGTGCTGTTCCGCGACGCGCTGGCCAGGTCGGGCAAGGTGGCCGTGGCCAAGGTGGCGCTGCGCCAGCGGGAGACCCTGGCCTCGCTATGGGTCAGGGAAGGCGTCCTCACGCTGGAGACGCTGCTATGGCCGGACGAGATACGCCAGCCCGACTTCGCGTTCCTGGACGAGGACATCGAGGTCCGGTCGCAGGAGCTGAAGATGGCCGCGTCGCTCATCGACACGATGACCGAGGACTTCGAGCCCGGCCAGTACCGCGACGCCTACCGCGAGACGCTCGAGGCCGTCGTCCAGGCCAAGGTCGAGGGCAACAACATTGTCCGCCCGTCCGGCCTGGATCTTCCCGAGGCCAAGAAGCAGCCCGCCGACCTGACCGAGATCCTGCGGGCCAGCGTCGCGGCCCTGAAGTCCGAGCGCGGCAAGCCCGAAGACGGCAAGGAAGCCAAGGACGCAGACACTAAGGGCACCAAGAAGGACACGTCCGCGAAGACCAGAACGCGCCGCAAGGCCAGTGCATGAGCGAGCCTGACCCCATCCCGCACTGGCCGGGTCGGCTGGTCTCGCTCGGCGGCCACCAGAGAGTTTTCGTGCGCAGTGTCCCGGAATCGGATAGTACGAAGCCGGAATATCCCGAGCTGGAAGATCCTGAACTGGGAAATCCTGAACTGGAAAATCCGGGCCGAGGCGAACCCGCGCTGTGCGTGCACGGCCTGGAGGGTTCCTCGCGGAACTGGACCGACCTGATGGACCTGCTGCGCCCCGCGCTGGCCTGCGACGCGCTGGACCTGCCCGGGTTCGGCGACTCGCCGCCGCGCCCGGACGGCCGCTACTCGATCGCCGCCCTGGCGCAGACCGTCGCCGCGCTCATAACCACGCAACGAAATGGCCCGGTGCACCTGATCGGCAACTCCCTGGGCGGCGCCGTCTGCGTCAAGGTCGCCGCCACCTGGCCCGGCCTGGTGAAAACCCTCACGCTGATCTCCCCGGCCCTGCCCGACCTGCGGCCCCGGCTTGACCTGCTGCGCTTCCCGGTCATCGGCCTGCCGCGGGTCGGTCCCCGCCTGATCAGGCAGTACCAGGCCGCCCTGCCGCCGGAACGCCGGGTGGCCGCGGTCATCGCCACCTGCTACAGCAACCCCGGGCTGTATCCGCAGGCCCGGTTGGCCGCCGAGGTGGCCGAACTGGGCCGGCGGGACTCCCTCGAGTACGCCGCGGCCGCCGTGGTGGGCAGCGCGCGGGCGCTCACCGCCGAATTCCTCCGCCTGGGCCGCCGCTCGCCCTGGCGGGACGCGGCCCGCGTCACCACGCCGACCCTGGTCATCTACGGCCAGCACGACCGTCTGGTCGACCCGCGGGCGGCGGGCCGGGCCGCGCACCAGTTCTCCGGCGCCAGGATCGTGGTGCTGCCGCGCACCGGCCACATCGCGCAGATGGAGCACCCCGCCCTGGTGGCCGCCGAGATCGGCATCCTGCTGGGAATTCCGGTCGGCTCCCGCCGGTTGACGCAGGAACGGGCGGGGAAAGGTGAAACCCAGCCCGTTCGGTACTGAAAACCACACCCTGGAGAGCACAGTGTCGTTGCCGCCGCTGGTCGATCCGGCTCCCGAGCTGACGGTCGATGAGGTCAGGCGCTACTCGCGCCACCTGATCATCCCGGACGTCGGGATGACCGGGCAGAAACGGCTCAAGAACGCGAAGGTCCTGGTGGTGGGGGCGGGCGGGCTCGGCTCCCCGGCCCTGCTGTACCTGGCCGCGGCCGGCGTCGGCACGCTCGGCATCATCGACTTCGACGTGGTGGACGAGTCGAACCTGCAGCGCCAGGTCATCCACGGGGCCTCCGACGTGGGCCGGTCCAAGGCCGAGTCGGCCCGGGACAGCATCCGCGAGATCAACCCGTACGTCGACGTGGTGCTGCACGCGACCAGGCTCGACTCCGACAACGCCATGGAGATCTTTTCCGGCTACGACCTGATCGTGGACGGCACCGACAACTTCGCCACCAGGTACCTGGTCAACGACGCGTGCGTGCTGCTCGGCAAGCCGTACGTGTGGGGCTCGATCTACCGCTTCGACGGGCAGGCCAGCGTGTTCTGGGCCGAGCACGGCCCGTGCTACCGGTGCCTGTACCCCGAGCCGCCGCCGCCCGGGATGGTGCCGTCCTGCGCCGAGGGAGGCGTGCTCGGCGTGCTCTGCGCCTCCATCGGGTCGATCCAGGTCAACGAGGCCATCAAGCTCATCACCGGGATCGGCGAGCCGCTGGCCGGGCGGCTGATGATCTACGACGCGCTGGAGATGACCTACCGCACGGTCCGGGTGCAGAAGGACCCGGAGTGCGCGGTCTGCGGCAAGAACCCCACGGTCACGCGCCTGATCGACTACGAGGAGTTCTGCGGCGCGGTGTCGCAGGAGGCCGCCGAGGCCGCCCAGGGCTCGACGATCAGCGCCAAGGACCTGGCGGCCATGCTGGACGCGGGCGACGAAATCTTCCTCGTCGACGTCCGCGAGCCGAACGAGTACGAGATCGTCTCCATTCCCGGCGCGACGCTGATCCCCAAGGGCGAGTTCCTGTCCGGGGCCGCGCTGGAGAAGCTGCCGCAGGACAAGCGGATCGTGCTGCACTGCAAGAGCGGCGCCCGCTCGGCCGAGGCGCTGGCGGTCGTCAAGAACGCCGGCTTCACCGACGCGGTGCACGTCGGCGGCGGCGTGCTGGCCTGGATCAACCAGGTCGACCCGTCCCTTCCCTCTTATTAGAGCCGAACGGGCCGGGTTTCCCGCCCTGCCCGGCTCTTCCGCCCCGCCGGGAGGACGCCCATGAAGGGTGATCGCGTCGAGATCGTGATCGACTCAGGCGAGGGTACGCGCACCTACGAGGTGACGGCGACCCGGGCCGGACGGCGGGTGGAGATCGCCAACCGGCGCGGCGTGGTCGAGGTCAGCGAGGTGACCAGGACCGGCACCGCGGTCAGGACCGCGCGGTTCATGGCCAGCCGGGTGGTCGCCATGGTCGAGTACCCGGCTGACACGGCCGGCGACGGCTAGCATGCCCGGGTGGACCTTCTCCGCCCGGTGGTGCGGCCCTACCCGTGGGGTACCCGCACCGCGATCGCCGAACTGCAGGGCCGGCCCGTCCCGGCGCCGGGCCCGGAGGCCGAGCTGTGGCTGGGCGCCCACCCCTCGGCGCCGTCCGGCCTCGACCGGGCGCCGTTGACCCTGGACAAGGTGATCGCGGCCGACCCGGACCGTGAGCTCGGGCCTGAGGTCGCGGCCAGCTTCGGCGGGCGGCTGCCGTTCCTGCTCAAGGTGCTCTCGGCCGAGCAAGCGCTGTCGATCCAGGTGCATCCCTCGCGACCGCAGGCCGAGGCGGGCTACGCCGAGGAGAACGCACGCGGCCTGCCGCCGGACGACCCGGCCAGGAACTACGTGGACGACTGGCCCAAGCCAGAGCTCCTCTACGCCCTGACCCCGTTCGAGGTGGCGGTCGGCCTGCGCGCCCCGGCCGACGCGGCCGCCCTGCTCCGCGCCCTGGCCGTGGATGAGCTCGAGCCGCTGGCCGCCCGGCTCGCGGCGGCGGGCAGCGACCGGGCCATGACGGACGCGCTCGCGTCGGTGCTCGAGTGGCCCGAGCCCAGCCCGCTGGTCGCCTCGGTGGTGGTCGCCTGCGAGCGGCTGTCCGCCGGCGGCGGCTACGCTGAGGCCTGCGCCGCGGCGGTCCGGGTCGCCGCGCACCACCCGAGGGACCTGGGCGTGGTGGCGCTGCTGCTGATGCGACATAAGGTGCTGCAGCCGGGCCAGGCGGTGTTCATGCCGGCCGGCGGCCTGCACGCCTACCTGCGTGGCACTGGCGTCGAGCTGCTGGCCAACTCCGACAACGTGGTCCGGGCCGGCCTGACCGGCAAGCACATCGACGTCCCCGAGCTGCTCAAGCTCGTGAACCCTTCGGTCGCCGTGCCGGTGCTCGCGCCGGTCGTGCTCCCCGACGGGATCGCCTGGTTCGACACCCCGGCCCCGGAGTTCCGCCTCTACGTCCTGGAGCTCGCGGACCCCGCCCTCGCCCTGCCCGGCGTCGGCCCCCGCATCCTGCTGTGCCTGTCCGGCCGCGTGCTGCTGCGCACTTCGGCGGGCGAAGAGCTCGAGCTGAACCGCGGCGACTCGTGCTTCATCCCCTTCGCCGACGGCCCCGCCCACGCCACCGGCCACGCCCGCCTGATCCAGGCCACCCCCGCCCCCGGTTAAGCCCTCGCCCCAGGCCGCGGTCCCGGAAAGGATGAGGCGTGTCTCTGCTGTCGGCGGTGGGAGAGGGCGTTGAGGCGCTGAGGTCAGCGATACCGCGCTTACCCGCATGACCTCGCGGCGTGGTGTCGCCACACGTAACGGAAACCATTCCTACTTGACCGAGATCGACCGGCTGTGACGCTTCCGATTGGCCGGTGCGTGCGGAGTCCGCTAGACTGCCGGGGGCGGATCCGGACCAGTAAAATCTCCGGGTCCGATCCATTGGGGTATGGGGTAATTGGCAGCCCGACAGGTTCTGGCCCTGTTAGTCTAGGTTCGAGTCCTGGTACCCCAGCAGCTCAAGCCCGACAGCGCGGACGTGGCCCACGTCCGCGCTGGTTCGTTCCGGGGAGCCATCCGGTTGGCCTGAGCGATGGCGAGGCGGTAGTCTGTACCGCGCTGGCCACTCCAGCATCGTTCGGCCCCGTCGTCTAGAGGCCTAGGACGCCGCCCTCTCAAGGCGGTAACGCCGGTTCGAATCCGGTCGGGGCTACCAGCCAAGTGCGCTGTCCGGTTAGCGCCGCTGGCTTGGGTCAGCGTGCGGGGCTGGCCGGGGTGGGCACAGCTGGGCCGCTGGCGGCCGGTTCACCGTGAGGGGTAGCGTCCTGTGCTTGCCTGGTCTGCTTCTGGGTGTACCGGTAGGCCAGGTACAGGGCGCCGAAGGGGACGATCACCCGGAGCAGGACCTGGCGGTCGCCGACGCTGCCGGCGATGAGCAAGGAGATGGTCCCGGCCAGGAACGCCAGCCCCCAAACCGCCGAGATGCGCTGGTTGATCGCGTGGAACTGGCGGGTGTGCCAGGCCGCGGCCGGAGTTGTGTGCCGCGCGTAGGACTCGGTGAACGGGTGGCCGACCAGGATGGAGCCGAACACGATCAGGGTCAGCGCGATATGCGAGCCGGCCTGGGCGTACCGGGACCAGAACTCAAGGTGCCCGGGGTGGACGGTGACGAGGACGGCGCCCAGGGCCAGGAAGTAGCACAGGCCAGCGACGTCGAGCAGGTGCAGGCGGCGGCGGGCCACGGCCCTGATGGCCACGACGGCGGCGGCCGCAACGCCAGCCGCGACGGCACCGTACAACGAGGTCACCCTGGTGCCGAGCAAGAAGGCCAGCCAGGGGGAAAAGCTCCAGATCAGGTCGGTCATCGGATACTCCTTAGTGCTCTGGTGGCCGGCTCGGCGGCTGCGCCCGAGCCGGCTGGCCCGGCGAGCGGTCATGGATCTGATTCTGCGGGCCGGGGGGCCGGTAGTCCCTAGGGAGAACCCCTAGTAATGTCGTGTTAGGGGAAGGACGGTGATGCAGCCGCGGGTGCCAGGGGCGGTGAGCGAGCGGCCCGCACTTCGTTCCTGGCGCGACTGCCGAACTTGCCGCGCTGCCGCCGGATGCGTTGATGCTCGCCGCGGCCCTCAGCGTGGTCACCGGCGCAGCGCGGTCGGTGAAGTCGGCCGCATCGCGGCCTGCGCAAGCCGACTCCAGCGCTGGAGAGCCTGCTCACGGCCGGATTCGTCACCTGGGAGCCAGGTGAGATGCACACGCCGGTCCAGTTCGCCCATCCGCTGTACCGCGCCGCGGTGTACGACGACCTGTCGCCCACCCGCCGCCAGTCCCTGCACCACGCCGCTGCGCATGTCCTCGCCAGGTGCCGCGCCGCGCACCAGGTAGCGGCGGCCGACGAGGCGATGACCGCCTGGCCGGCGACGTCAGCGGCTGCCCTGCGCGAGCTGGAGCGGGGCGCGGTGGCACTGGCTGCCACCTACCTGCTGTGGGCCTGGCCCTCAGCTCCGCGCCGGCGGGCGGCGCCTGCCTGTTCGCGGTGGGCCTGAGTTGCTGGCCCTGCTGGGCGCGGCGCAGGCCGCCGGGCCGGTCGCAGCGGTGGTCGAGGACCTGCACTGGGCCGATGCCGCTTCCTGCTAGGCACTGCTGACCGCCGCGCGGCGGCTGGACCGGGACAAGGTCTGTGCGTCCTGAGTCAGCAGCCGGCCCGGTCCGCGGGCTGACGGCTGGGAGCGTTTCCGTCATGATCCCGGCCGGCTGCCTGCGAGTGGTGCTGGGCGGCCTGAGCGTCGCTGAGGTCAGCGAGCTTGCGCGCCGGACCGGGAAGGCCCTGTCCGGCAGGCACGCCGGGCGGCTCTCCGCAGAACTCGGCACCGGCGCAGCTTTCCCGTGCCCACCTGCACCTCGCCCAGCTGCTGCTCAGCTCGGGTGAGTGGGACGATGCCCTGGTGCACGCGCGGCTGGCGCTGTCCCTGACCTCGGACGAACAGCTGATGTGGATCGAAGCCCAAGCTCACGCGGCGCTCGCCACGGTGGCGGCCTGCCGGGGACAGTGGGCAACCGCCGTCAGGGAGGTGAGCGCCGCGCACACCGCGGCGGCCGTACTGGGCACAGTGGAGGCCGTGTTCACCGCCCGGATCGCCCAGCCGCCCTGGCCCGCGCCCGGGCCGAGCCGGGCGGTTGGTCGCCAGCCTGCAGCGCTGACCGGCGACGGTGACGTGCGGCCATCCCGATGCTCAGCCGCTGGGCTGGTGGCCGACCCTGATCGTGGCGACCGTCGACACCGGCCCGGACGGCCCGCGGTTCGCTCGCCCTGACCGGTCGGGAACAAGACGTCGCCAGCGCTGGTAGCCAAGGGGCTGACCAACCGCGAGGTGGCGGGCGAGCTGTACGTCAGCGAGAAGGCAGTCGAGTACCACCTGCGCAACGTCTTCGGCAAGCTCGGCGTCAGCTCCCGGCGCGAACTGCGCAACCGCCGCTTCTAGGGGTTTTCCCTAGGGACGAGCGCGCCGCGGCCAGACATCATGACCACATGAAGCTCATTCTCCACCTTGATCAGCGCCTCGACGGCCGCCTGGCCGGCTCCGTCGCGCTCGCCGGTGACCCGGCGCTTCGGTCCTTCTGGGGAGTGATGGAGCTGGTGGCGCGCGTCGAGGAGCTGCGCGAGACCGCCACCACGACGAACAACAGGAGAAGCACCATGTCACAGCTGTTTTTCACCGATCCAGGATTCGAATTCGAGACCCGCGGCGTGCTCGGGAACGTGCATTACGGCTGCGGGGACGTGGGGGAGGTGCTGGCCACGGTCGCCGCGATCACCGACGGTGACGACTCCAGCTGGGTTGCCCAGTGGCAGGCACTAGCTAGGCGGGTCGAGGCCATCGCCGCGGGCACGCAAACCAGCGGGCACAAGGTCAGCGCCCGGAACGCCTACCTGCGCGCTGCCGTCTACTACGCGGCGGCGCTGACCGCCATCGACGGCGCTGAGGGGGGCGCGGACCTGCTCGGGCCGGTGTTCACCGCGCACCGGCGCTGTTTCGACGCACACGTAAGCCTGCTCGACCCGCCCGCCGAGAAGGTCGCGATCCCGTACGAGGGCGGCACCCTGCCCGGCTACCTGTTTGTCCCGGCCGCCGACGGGCAAGCCCGGCCGACCCTGATCCTGGTCAACGGCAGCGACGGGCCGATGACCGCGGTATGGCCCGGGCTCGGGGCACCGGCCCTGGCCCGCGGCTATAACGCGCTGGTGTTCGACGGTCCCGGGCAGCAGAGCATGCTGTTCGAGCGGCAGGTCCCCTTCCGTCCCGACTGGGAGCACGTCATCACCCCCGTGGTCGATTTCCTGGAAAAACGGCCAGAGGTGGACGCTGGCCGACTGGGCCTGTACGGCCTCAGCCAGGGGGGCTACTGGGTTCCGCGGGCGCTCGCATTCGAGCATCGCATCGCCGCCGCCGTCGCCGACCCGGGGGTCGATGACGTGGCAGCCTCATGGCACGCGCAGGTGCATCTGACGCCGGAGATGCTGACCCTGCTCGACACTGGTGAGCAGGAGAAATTCGACGCCTTCATGGCCATCGGCATGCAGTCCGCCACCCCGCGCGAGCGCCAGCTCCTGCAATGGCGCGCCAAGCCATACGGAACCGGGGATTCCGTCTACGCCCTCTTCAAGGCGGTAGAGCAATACCGGCTCGGCGACCTCGCCCAGCGGATCCGCACGCCGATCATGATCACCGACCCCGAAGGAGAACAGTTCTGGCCCGGCCAGTCACGGCGCCTCTACGACGCTCTTCCCGGCCCCAAGATGCTCGCGCCGTTCACCAAGGCCGAGGGCGCGGACATGCACTGCGAGCCGATGGCCCGCTCCCTCCTCGAACAGCGCATGTTCGACTGGCTAGACGAAGCCCTCAGCAGATGACAGCGGAGGGCCCGGCCACCCTCCGGACATGACGTGCATTCTGCTGGGTACGGTCCAGTGGTCACTGACCGAGAGGGCCCGCGCCGCCAGCCCTGAAGCACAGTCAGCCCAGTGATCTCAGCAGGGCCTTCATCCAGGGGCCGAGGTCAGCGGGCGTCCGGGCCGAGATCAGATTGCCGTCGACCACGGTGGCCTCGTCCACCCATTCGGTGCCGGCGTTGACCATATCGTCACGGATGGCGCCGACGCTGGTGGCCCGGCGCCCCTTGAGGATCCGGGCCGAGATCGGCACCCAGCCAGCATGGCAGATGAAGGCGATCGGCTTGTTCGCGTCGTCGAACGCCCGCACCAGCTCCAGCACGGTTTCCGAGCGCCGCAGCTTGTCGGGCGCGTAGCCGCCCGGGATGACCAGCGCGTCGAAGTTGCCCTCGGACACCTGGTCCACGGTGGTATCCACGGGCACCGGCCCGTGGCCCTTCTTGCCCCGCACCGGGTGGTCATCCAGACCGGCCACGGTCACCTCGATGTCCTCCTCGACCAGCCGGTACAGCGGGTACAGCAGTTCCATGTCCTCGAAGTCGTCGGCGGCTAGGAGCAGGACCTTGCGTTGAGCGAGCACCATGCCACCGACCATACCCGCGCCCGGCCGGAATCCATCGACATCGCCGTCACCAGGGCCCGTCCCTGGCGGCGGCCGCCGCGAGCCGGAGTCTATGACGCCCACCTGGTCACCGACCACTGGTGCGGGACCGGGCCCGCGACGGCATCGCCGCCGCTGGCCACGGAGCGGTGTTCTTCGCGCTCATGCTGGCCATCGCCCAGCGCCTGGTGATCACCGAACGCGCCGTGGCCAAGCACACCGCCTCCATCTTCCTCAAGCTGGACCTGCAGCCCTCCGACGACGACAACCGGCGGGTCCTCGCCGTCCTGGCCTATCTGGGCAGCTGACACCTCGCGTCTAGACAGCTGACGCCGCACGTCTGGGCCGGCTGACGCCTCATGCCCGCGGCACGCATAACATCTCGTTCGCTGGGCAGGGACAAGACGCAATTCAGCTAAATACGAGGGGGTGTCACATGGCCACCGATCCGCAGCCCGCACCGACCCTGACGGATACCCCCTTGCCCGGACCGGGCCAGCCCGGGCTGGAAACCCAGCCGCCACAGCACAAGATCAAGCGCACCAGGATCAGCGGGCTCTGGGTGGCGGTGGCCTTCTTCGCCGTCATCCTGCTCCTGCTGCTGATCTTCATCTTGCAGAACGGCGAGAAGGTCGACATTTCCTACATGGGCGCGCACGGTCATCTGCCGCTCGGCGTGGCCCTGCTGCTCGCGGCGGTCTGCGGTGTCCTTCTGGTCGTGCTGGCCGGGACGGCGCGGATCAGCCAGCTGCGCGTCACCGCCCGCAAGCACCGCCGCGCCGACGCCAAGCGCGCCACGGCGGCCGGTGCAGCGCCCGGCGCGGGCGGAGGGCCGGCCGCCCCCGCGGGCTAGGGGAACGCCCGCCCGATCCGCCGCGCGGCCTCCTGCAGCCGGTCCGGGGTGTGCGCGGCGTAGCCGAGCACCAGCCCCGGCATTCCTGGCCGCTGCCCCGGGCCAGTTCGGCCACCCGCAGCCCGTGCTCGTCCACCGAGTTCGGCCACGCTGGCCTGCTCGAGCACCAGCCGTTCGGCGCGCAGCCAGGCGGCCCGCGGGAATCCTGACAGGTCGGGCACGCCGGGGAAGAGGTCGATCTCCGCCCGCTGCCGCCAGTGCGGCGGCACCAGCAGGGGCCCGGGCGGCGGCGGCCCCGTGGCGCCCCGCGCCCGCCGTGATACGCCCAGGACCCGCGTTCCTGCCCCGCCCTGTTCGCTGGACCATCGGCCTCATACGGTGACGTCGTGCCTGGTCTACGTTCCCCCGACGCTTCCATTGCCCCCGCCCAGGGTGCACCCCTCTTCAAGGCCGATCCCCCCGCCAACGCCGAGGCCGCGTTCACCTGCTGGCCATCCCGGTCCTCGGCCGGCACGGCCCGTGGGGGGTGTCGGTGCACGCCCGGCGCTGGACCAGCCGGCAGAGCGGCCGGTCCGCGGTCAGCGATTCCACCGCCGTCGTGCTGATCGTGGCCGAGGCGCTGCACGACCAGGCCGCCTCCGACATCCGCGAGCTCAGCGCCACCCTGGCCACCGAGATCAGCGCCGCCTGGCCCGGCACCCCGCAGACCGCGATCCTCACCGCCGCCGAACCCCGCTTCGAAGCGACACGCCCATGACCACGAAGGGTTTTGAGTCCGCCGAGACCGAAAGGAGACGCACGTTAACTCGCGGACCTGCGCCGCAGCGGTCAGGTCAGCGCCGCGACCGGCAGGGAGCCGGCCGACGCCAGCCGCGCGTACTCGGCTACCTGCACCGCGTGGGCCTGCCCGGCCCGCCCCCGGAACCGGGCCGGCAGCACCGCGCCGCGCTGGTACGCGTCCGGGACCGACCACGCGCCCTGCGTGGCCGTCCGCGCCTTCGGCGGCGTCACCAGGCGCAGGGTGTACCATCAGTCGGGTGAATTGGCGTTATCGGCGCTTTACCCTGGCTCCCGGCGGGGCCAGGCGTTCGCGCCTGCGCTTATCACCGCCCGGAGCCAGCTGTAAGGCGAAGGACAGCCCTGTCAACGCTAAGGGGTGTGCTGGCTCCCGGGTCCGGGCCGCCGCCCGCCCCGGGGAGGAGACGCGCCCGATGCCGCGCACCCGTGATACCCGGATCACCGGGTACGACCCGTTGCTTTCCCCCGCGGCCCTGCTTGATGAGCTGCCGCTGAGTGAGCGGGCCACCGCCACCGTGGAGCAGAGCCGGACCGAGGTCCGGGCCGTGCTCGACGGCCACGACGACCGGCTGCTCGTGATCGCCGGGCCGTGCTCGGTGCACGACCCGGCCGCCGCGCTGGAATACGCCGGCCTGCTGCGGGACGCCGCCGGCCGCTGCCGGGCGGACCTGCTGGTGGTGACGCGGGTGTACTTCGAGAAGCCGCGCACGGTGACCGGGTGGAAGGGCCTGATCAACGACCCGGGCATGGACGGCGGCCACGACGTGCACCGCGGCCTGCGCACCGCCCGGCGGCTGCTGCGCGACATCGTCTCGCTCGGCCTGCCGGTGGGCTGCGAGTGGCTGGACCCGATCACCCCGCAGTACATCGCGGACACGGTCACCTGGGGCGCGATCGGCGCCCGGACCACCGAGAGCCAGGTCCACCGCCAGCTCGCCTCGGGCCTGTCGATGCCGGTCGGGTTCAAGAACGGCACCGACGGCGACGTCCAGGTCGCGGTGGACGCCTGCCGGACCGCCGCGACCGGGCACACCTTCTTCGGCGTCACCCACAACGGCGTCGCCGCGGTGGTGACCACGGCCGGGAACCCGGACACCCACGTGATCCTGCGCGGGGGCCGGACCGGCCCGAACTACGAGGCCAGCGACATCGCCAAGGCGCTGGACCTGATCACCGCGGCCGGGCTGCCGCGCCGGCTGATGGTGGACGCCAGCCACGGCAACAGCGGCAAGGACCACCGCCGCCAGCCGGTGGTGGCGGCCGCCATCGCGGAGCAGGTGGCGGCCGGCGAGCACGGCCTGGCCGGCGTGATGCTGGAGAGCTTCCTGCACGAGGGCAGGCAGGAACCAGGGCCGCCGGCCACGCTCACCTACGGGCAGAGCGTGACCGACGCCTGCCTCGACTTCGGCACCACCGCCGCCGTGCTGACCGAACTGGCCAACGCGGTCAGTTCCCGACGGCAGGCAGCCGGGTGAGGGCCTCGTCGATGCGCTCCTGGGACAGCTCGAAGTCCTCCATCTCGCCGGACAGGTAGCGCTCGTAGGCGGCCATGTCGAAGTGCCCGTGGCCGCACAGCGCGGTGAGGATCACCTTCTCCTCACCGGATTCGGTGCAGCGCTTGGCCTCCTCGATGCAGGCCGCGAGCGCGTGCGCCGGCTCCGGCGCCGGGATGATTCCTTCCGAACGGGCGAAGGTCACCGCGGCCGCGAAGCATTCTCGCTGCGGCTTGGCGACCGCCTCGAACAGGCCGAGCTCGTACATGTGCGACAGCAGCGGCGACATGCCGTGGTAGCGCAGCCCGCCGGCGTGCACCGGGTCCGGGATGAAGTCGTGGCCGAGGGTGTGCATCTTCAGCAGCGGGGTGAACCCGGCCGTGTCGCCGAAGTCGTAGGCGTACCTGCCGCGGGTGAAGGACGGGCAGGCCGACGGCTCGACCGCGCGGATGACCGGGTTGACCCGCCCGGCCAGCTTCTCCCGCAGGAACGGCAGGAACAGCCCGGCGAAGTTGGAGCCGCCGCCGGTGCAGCCGACGATCAGGTCCGGCGCGGACTCGCCGGCCACGGCGAACTGCGCCAGGGCCTCCTCGCCGATCACCGTCTGGTGCATGAGCACGTGGTTGAGCACGCTGCCCAGCGCGTACCTGGTGTCCGCGCCCTGTCCACTCCCGGCGCCGGCCGCCTCGACCGCCTCGCTGATCGCGATGCCCAGGCTGCCTGGCGAGTCCGGGTGGAGGGCGAGCACCTCCGCGCCGGCCTTGGTGGCCCGGGACGGGCTGGCGTGCACGGTGGCGCCCCAGGTTTCCATCATCGTGCGCCGGTACGGCTTCTGGTCGTAGGAGGCGCGGACCATCCAGATCTCACAGTCGATGCCGAACTGCGCGCAGGCGAAGGCCAGCGCGCTGCCCCACTGCCCGGCCCCGGTCTCGGTGGTGAGCCGCTTGGTGCCCTCGGCCGCGTTGTAGTACGCCTGCGGGACCGCGGTGTTCGGCTTGTGCGACCCGGCGGGGGAGACGCCCTCGTACTTGTAGTAGATGCGCGCCGGGGTGTTCAGCGCCTTCTCCAGGCGGTGCGCCCGGTACAGCGGGGTGGGCCGCCACAGCCGGTAGACGTCGAGCACCTCGGCCGGGATGTCGAGGTAGGAGTCGGTGGCCACTTCCTGGCGGATGAGCTCCATCGGGAACAGCGGCGCCAGGTCTTCCGGGCCCACCGGCTGGCCCGTCCCCGGGTGCAGCGGCGGGGGTGGCGGCGCGGACAGGTCGGGGATCACGTTGTACCACTGGCGGGGGATCTCGGACTCATCCAGTGTGATCTTGGTGCGTTCGGTCACGACGGCCTCCGATCTCCGGTGGGAACAGCTGTTCCGAACCATACGCCCGGCAGCAGCGCCCCGAAAGTCACCAGGCGGTGTAGCCACGCCCGTTCGGTCCCAAGATCGTTAGCCGACTAGCGTCTTGACCGCGGCGGCCAGCTCGGCCATGGCCTTCTTGGCGTCGGCGAAGTACATGCTGGTCTTGGGATCGAAGTACAGCTCGTTCTCCATGCCGGCGTAGCCGGTCCCCATCGAGCGCTTGATCACGATGATGGACCTGGCCTGGTCGACGTCGAGGATGGGCATGCCGGAGATGTCGTTGCCCGGGCGGCGGGCGGCCGGGTTGGTCACGTCGTTGGCCCCGATGACCAGGGCCACGTCGGTGCGGGCGAACTCCGGGTTGATCTCGTCCATCTCCACCAGCTGCGGGTAGGGCACGTTGGCCTCGGCCAGCAGCACGTTCATGTGGCCGGGCATCCGGCCGGCCACCGGGTGGATGGCGTAGCTGACCTCGATGCCGCGCTCTTCCAGCGTCGAGGCCAGCTCGGCCACGCCGTGCTGGGCCTGCGCGGCGGCCAGCCCGTAGCCGGGCACGATGATCACCTTGGACGCGTAGGCGAGCTGGATGGCGGCGTCGTCGGCCGCGATCGACCGGACGTGGGCGTCCGCCGCCGCCTGCACCGCCACCGCGCTGTCCCCGGTGCCGAACCCGCCCACGATGATGTTGGCCAGCGACCGGTTCATCGCGTCGGCCATCAGCTTGGTCAGGATGCTTCCGGACGCGCCCACCAGGGCGCCGGCCACGATCAGCGCCCAGTTCCCGATGACGAACCCGGCCATCGCCACCGCGGTGCCGGTGAACGCGTTCAGCAGCGAGATCACCACCGGCATGTCCGCGCCGCCGATCGGCAGCACCATCATCACCCCGAACGCCAGCGACGCCAGCGCCACGATGAGCAGCGCGGGCAGGCTGGCGGTGCTGAGCATGAACGCGGCGGTGCCGGTCGCGACGATGGCGAGAGCCAGGTTGAGCAGGCGACTGCCCCGGAAGATGATCGGCTGGCCGGGGATGAACCCCTGCAGTTTGCCGGCCGCGATGATCGACCCGGAGAACGTCACCGAGCCGATGAGCACGTCGAGCACGGTGAACACCGACGTCGTGCCCAGCACGCCGGTGACCCGGGACTCGGCGTCGTAATAGCCGTAGATCGCCACCAGCGCGGCGGCGCCGCCGCCGACGGAGTTGAACGCCGACACCAGCTGCGGCATCGCCGTCATCTGCACGCCGCGGGCCGCCCACAGGCCCACCGCGGAGCCGATCAGCGAGCCGGCGACCAGCACGATCCAGCCGGTCGTGGTGACCGTGCCGTCGTGGATCATCAGGACGAGCGTGGCGATGACGGCGATCACCATGCCGGTCATGGCCACCTGGTTGCCGCGGCGCGCGGTGGCCGGGCTGTTCATCAGGTGCAGGCCGACCACGAACAAGGCCGCCGTCAGCACGTAGACGAGCTGGATGTACCCGGTGAAACCGGTCATGATCCGGCCCTGCCCATGCCTATCTTGCTGACCAGCCCCTTGAGGCCCTTGTGGCCGTTGAGCGACTCCAGCTCCGGCTGCCCCCCGGCGGCGGGCGTGACCTTCTTGCGGAACATCTTCAGCATCCGCCCGGTCACCACGTAGCCGCCCACGACGTTCGCGCTGGCGAAGACCGCGGCCACGAAGCCGAGGATGTAGCCGGCCACGTTGTGCGCGGTGAGCGCGATCAGCATGGCGCCGACCAGCACGATGCCGTGGATGGCGTTGGTCGCCGACATCAGCGGGGTATGCAGCGTGGCCGGGACCTTCCCGATCACCTCGATGCCGACGAGCAGCGCGAGGATGAAGATGGTCAGGTCAGTCAGCAGTGCCGTCGACACCGGTGTCTCCAAGGGTGGGGTGGGGGAGGGGCGCTGTGGGGCGGGGGAGGGGTACGGTGGGATGCGGGAAGGGCGCTGCGGGCGGGGGGACCAGGGCGCCCACGGCCGCGTGCACGATCTTGCCGTCATGCGCGATCACCACGCCGGCCTGGATCTCGTCGCTGGTGTCGATGGCCAGCGCGCCGCCGGAGGTCAGGTGCAGCAGCAACGCGGAGATGTTCCGCGAGTAGGCGTTCGAGGCCGCGGTCGGCACGGTGGCGGCCAGGTTCTCCGCGCCCACGATCGTGACCCCGTTGCCGGTCACGACCGTCTCGCCGGGCCGCGAGCCGGTCACGTTGCCGCCCAGCGCGCTGGCCCCCATGTCCACGATGACCGACCCGGGCGCCATCGCCTTGACCGCGTCCTCGGTCACCAGCAGCGGCGGCCTGCGCCCGGGTACCTGCGCCGTGGTGATCACCAGGTCGTGCCGGGCGATGTGGCCGGTCAGCTCCTCGGTCTGGGCCTGGCGCTCCTCGGCGGTCAGCTCGCGCGCGTAGCCGCCCTCGCCGGCCGTGGAGCTGACCGAGGTCAGCTCCACGAACGTGGCGCCGAGCGAGGTGATCTCGTCCTTCGAGCTCGGCCGCACGTCGTAGCCGCTCACCACCGCGCCGAGCCGGCGGGCGGTGCCGATCGCCTGCAGGCCGGCCACCCCGGTGCCGAGCACGAGCACCTTGGCCGGCCGGGCCGTGCCGGCCGCGGTGATCAGCAGCGGGAAGAACCGGCCGAACTCGCTCGCGGCGACCAGCACGGCCTTGTACCCGGCCACGTTCGACTGGGAAGTGAGCGCGTCCATCGGCTGCGCCCGGGACAGCGTGCGCGGCAGGCCGTCCAGGCTGATCGTGGTCACCCCCCGGGCCGCCAGCGTGGCGGCCAGTCCGGGATCGGCCAGCGGAGCCAGCATGCCGATGACCGCCTGGCCCGGCCGCAGCTCGTCCACCGCCGCGGGCGAAGGCCTGGTGACGGTGAGGATCACGTCCGCGGTGCGGTAGATCTCGGCGGCGCTGACGATCGACGCGCCCGCGTCGGCATAGGCGGCGTCGGGCAGCCAGGCGCCGTCGCCGGCCCCGCTCTCCACCAGCACCTCGATCCCGGCGGGACGCAGCCGGCCGATCGCGTCCGGCACCAGGGCCACGCGACGCTCGCCCGGCGCGGTCTCCTTGACGACAGCTGCCTTCATGCGCGCGACCTCGTATCCAATCTCCGGTTCTGCGGTCCTGCCGGAATCTGACCATATCCATCATGGCCCAGCCCGGTAGGGCCGTGGACCATGGCCCTGCAGGGTCCCAGGGCCCGATCCCTCCTCCGCAGGGTACCTATGCCCCAGGACTCCGATCACGCCTCGGCGCGGAGGAGCTTGCTGATCTTCTCTCCGGCGGCCACCACTGCGGCGGCGTGAATCCGCCCCGGCAACCTGGTCAGGCGCTCGATCGGACCGGACACCGAGACGGCGGCCAGCACCCGGCCGCTGGGTCCGCGCACCGGGGCGGACACCGACGCGACGCCCGGCTCACGCTCGGCCGCCGTGGCGGCCCAGCCGCGCCTGCGGACCTGGGCCAGCGTGGTCGCGGTGAACTTCGCCCCGCGCAACCCGCGGTGCATACGCCCGCCCTCCTCCCAGGCCAGCAGCACCTGGGCGGCCGAACCGGCCGTCATCGGCAGCGCGGCGCCGACCGGGACGGTGTCCCGCAGCCCGCTCGTCCGCTCGGCCGCGGCCACGCAGATACGCGTGTCGGCGTGCGGCCGGTACAGCTGTGCGCTTTCCCCGGTGACGTCCCTGAGCTGAACCAAGATGGGCTGCGCGATGGCGAGCAGCCGGTCCTCGCCGGCCGCGGCGGCCAGTTCGCCGATCTTCGGGCCGAGCACGAACCGGCCCTGCGCGTCGCGGGCCAGCATCCGGTGACTCTCCAGGGCGACCGCGATCCGGTGCGCGGTCGGCCGGGCGAGGCCGGTCGCCTTGACCAGTTGCGCGAGCGAAGCCGGGCCGCCCTCCAGGGCGGACAGCACGGAAACGGTCTTGTCCAGGACGCCGACTCCGCTAGAGTTGTTCATGTTATGAATATTGCCGTCTCGAAATGCGAGACGCAAGCGGAAGGGAGAGAGCGTGATGGGCCGTACGCTCGCCGGGAAAATCTGGGACGCCCACGTGGTGCGCAGCGCGGAGGGCGAGCCCGACCTGCTCTATATCGACCTTCACCTGCTGCACGAGGTGACCAGCCCGCAGGCGTTCGACGGGCTACGCGCGGCCAGCCGTAAGGTGCGGCGCCCCGAGCTCACCATCGCCACCGAAGACCACAACGTGCCGACCACCGGCATCACGGGCCCCGGCGTTCCCCTGTCCGGACCCGGCAGCCCGGTCACCGACCCGGTGTCCCGCACCCAGGTGGAGGCGCTGCGGAAGAACTGCGCCGAGTTCGGCGTCCGGCTGCACCCCATGGGCGACGCCGACCAGGGCATCGTGCACGTCATCGGCCCGCAGCTCGGGCTGACCCAGCCCGGCCTGACCATCGTGTGCGGTGACTCGCACACCTCCACCCACGGCGCGCTGGGCGCGCTGGCGTTCGGCATCGGCACCAGCGAGGTCGAGCATGTGCTGGCCACTCAGACGCTGCCGCAGGCCAGGCCCAAGACGATGGCGATCACGGTGAACGGCGCGCTGCCCGAGGGCGTGACGGCCAAGGACCTGATCCTGGCTATCATCGCGAAGATCGGCACCGGCGGCGGCCAGGGCTACGTGCTTGAGTACCGCGGCCCGGCCGTCCGCGCGCTGTCCATGGCAGGCCGGCTGACCGTCTGCAACATGTCCATCGAGGCCGGCGCCGGGCCGGCCTGGTGGCGCCGGACGACGTGACGTTCGGCTACCTGGAGGGCCGTCCGCACGCGCCGTCGGGAGCCGCGTGGGAGGCCGCCCTGGACTACTGGCGCTCGCTGCCGACCGACTCCGGCGCGACCTTCGACCACGAGGTCGTCCTCGACGCCGGGACGCTGACGCCGTACGTGACCTGGGGCACCAACCCGGGGCAGGCGCTGCCGCTGGCGGCCTCGGTGCCGGATCCGGACTCGTTCGCCGACCCGGCCGCCCGCGCCGCCGCCGAGCGCGCGCTGACCTACATGGACCTGGTGCCCGGCACCGCGCTGCGCGACATCACCGTGGACACGGTCTTCGTCGGCTCCTGCACCAACGGCCGGATCGAGGACCTCCGGGCCGCGGCCTCGGTGCTGCACGGCCGGCACGTGGCGCCGTCGGTCCGGATGCTGGTGGTCCCGGGATCGATGGCCGTCAGGGCTCAGGCCGAACGGGAGGGGCTCGACGCCATCTTCACCGCGGCAGGCGCCGAGTGGCGGTCGGCGGGCTGCTCGATGTGCCTCGGCATGAACCCGGACAAGCTGAGTCCCGGCCAGCGCAGCGCGTCCACCTCCAACCGCAACTTCGAAGGCCGGCAGGGCAAGGGCGGCCGCACGCACCTGGTCTCGCCCGAGGTCGCCGCCGCCACCTCAGTGACCGGACACCTGGCCGCCCCCGCCGACCTGTAGAGGAGAGTCTCCCGATGGAACCGTTCGTCACGCACGCAGGCCGCGCGGTGCCGCTGCGCCGCAGCAACGTGGACACCGACCAGATCATCCCGGCCGAGTACCTCAAGCAGGTGAGCCGGACCGGCTTCGGCCAGGGCCTGTTCGCCGCCTGGCGCGAGGACCCGTCCTTCGTGCTCAACCAGCCGCAGTACGCCGGCGCGACGATCCTGGTCGCCGGCACCGACTTCGGCACCGGATCGTCACGCGAGCATGCGGTCTGGGCGCTCACCGACTACGGCTTCCGGGCCGTCATCGCCCCCCGCTTCGGCGATATCTTCCGGGGCAACGCGACCAAGGCCGGCCTGCTGCCGGTCGTCCTGCCGGAGGCCACCGTGATCGCCCTGCAGGACGCCGTCGAGGCGCAGCCAGGCACCGAGGTCGTGGTGGACCTGGACAACCGGGTCGTGCGGGCCGAAGCGGCCGGGATCAAGGCGCCCTTCGAGATCGATGACTACACCCGCTGGCGGCTGATGGAGGGCTTCGACGACATCGGCCTGACCCTGCGCCACGTCGACGACATCACCGCCTTCGAGCGCTCCCGCCCCGCCTGGCTCCCCGTCACCGCCTGACCCGCCATCACCAGCTCACCGCCCCGCCCCGCCCCCTCCCGCCCCGCCGGGCACTGAACAGCATCGTTGCCACATCGATGCTGCCCTGACGACATCGTTTCCACATCGATACTGTTTCCGCCGGGCGCGGACCGGGGAGTGGGCCCCACGGACGGGGCCGATGGGGTGTGCGGGGCTGACGGGGTTTCTGAGGACAGGCGACGAGGCAGAGCTAGCTGCCGTCCGCGCGCCCCGCGGCTTACGCGGCCTGGGAAGCCGAGAGCGAACCGGGGATGCCGACACGCTGACCTGAGGCGTAAGCGTTCAGTGACGGATAGCCGATATTTGGATACTTTGCGTCTATCTCTTGCCTGCTCAGGCGGGTGATCTGGACCGACACGCCGGCCAATCTGGCCATGGTCATTGTGCAACGACGCTAGATCGCCTACTTTCGGGCAGGTCAGAGGTCGCGGTCTCGTATCGGAGCCCACGCGACCTGTGGGGGAAATGCAGGAGTGAATCATGAACAAGCGTGAGCTGATCGATGCGATCTCGGGCCGGCTGGGCGACAAGAAATCCGCGACCGAAGCCTTGAACGCGGTGCTCGAGACCATCCAGTCCACCGTCGCCGCCGGCGACAAGGTGGCCATCACCGGGTTCGGCGTCTTCGAGAAGAGCGAGCGCTCCGCTCGCACGGCCCGTAATCCCGCCACCGGCGCGACCGTCCAGGTGCCGAAATCCTCAGTGCCCAAGTTCCGGGCCGGCGCGGATTTCAAGGCGCTCGTCAACGGCGACAAGCCCGCGAAGTAGCGCCAGCCATATCCGCACGAGGCGGCGGGCGGCTACCCGCACGAGGCGACGGCCAGAATGCAGGCGTCCCGAAAAACCGGGAATAACCGCAGGCCGGGGCGCTTGCGGAGGGCGGTCTGGATGATCCGCTCGACGAGTTGGGGCAGCGGCAGGCCGGAGGCGGCCCACATCATCGGGAAACCCGAGGCCGGGGTCATCCCGGGCATCGTGTTGATCTCGTTGACCAGGATCTCCCCGGCCGGGGTGTAGAAGAAGTCGACCCGGGCCAGGCCCTCGCAGGAGATCGCGTCGAACGCCGCGCAGGCCAGCCGCCTGATCTGGTCGGCCGCATCCGCGGGTACCGGCGCCGGGATCCGCATCGTGGTCGCCGAGGCCAGGTACTTAGCCTCGAAATCATAGAACGAAGAACCCGGGTCGACCACGACCTGCCCGGGCACGCTGGCCTCCGGCGGGCCGCCGTCGAGGCCTTCGAGCACCGCGCACTCGACTTCCATCCCGTCCACCGAGGCCTCGACCAGCACCTTGGGGTCGTACTCCCGGGCCGCCTCGATGGCCTCCTCCAGCCGATCAGAATCAATCACCCGGGTGATCCCGATGCTGGAGCCGCCGCGGGCCGGCTTGACGAACACCGGCCAGCCGAACAATTCGGCGATCTCGTCCAGGACCCGCTTGCGCTCGGAGACAAACCGCCAGTCCCGGTCGCGTACCAGCACGTACCGGCCGACCGGCAGGCCGCGCGCGGACATGAGCAGCTTCATGTACTCCTTGTCCATGCCGGCCGCGCTGGCGAACACGCCCGCGCCGGCGTACCTGGTGCCGGTCATCTCCAGCAGGCCCTGCAGCGTGCCGTCCTCGCCGTAGGCGCCGTGCAGCAGCGGCAGCACCACGTCCACCGAGCCGAGGTCCCGCGGCACCGAACCAGGGCTGGATACCTGCAAGACCGCGCCGGCCCGCGGGGTGACCTCCGCCCCGGGAACCGACACCGACTCCACCGAGGGCACGGAACCGGAGGACAGCGCCAGCCGGGCCGGGTCCCCCGCGGTGAGCACCCACCGCCCGTCGGCGGTGATGCCGATGGGCAGCACCTCGTAGCGCTCGGCGTCGATGGCGGACAGGATCAGGCCCGCGCTCGCGCAGGACACGGCGTGCTCGGTGCTGCGGCCGCCGAACACCACGGCGACCCGGATCTTTCGCTGCCCCACGTGTCCTCCCGTCCGCCCGCCCCCCGGGAAAGCCCCTGGAAAGCCCGGGCCCGAAGGCCGGGCCCGAAGCTGAACACCCAGGCTACGGCCTGCTGAGCGACTCCAGGGCGACATACGCGTCAGAAATAAGGTCCTCGGGGTCCTCCAGGCCGATGGAGAAGCGGACCGCGCCCGGGTCGATCCCCCCGGCCGCCAGCGCCCGGTCGTCCAGCTGCCGGTGCGTGGTGGAGGCGACGTGGCTGACCACCGTGTGCGTCCCGCCCAGCGACGTGGCGAGCTGGGACAGCCGCAGCTTGTCGGCGAACGCCATGCCCGCGTCGCGCCCGCCGTGCGGCGTCACCGTCACGATCGCGCCGAACCGGACTCCTTCCGGGCCGGCGTCGAACAACCGCCTGGCCACCTGGTGCCCGGCGTGCTCGGGCAGCCCGGGGTAGTCGATCCGCAGCACGGCCGGGTGCCGGGACAGCGCGGCGGCGAACACCGACGCCGTCGAGCAGGCCCGCCGCACCCGCAGCGGCAGCGTCTCAAGTCCGCGCCGCAACAGGAACGCCTCATCCGGGGCCAGCGACCCGCCCGTATCCACCCGGACGCGGCGGATGTTGCTGATCAGCTCGATGCGCCCGGTGACCACGCCGCCGGTGGCGTCGGAGTGGCCGCCGATGTACTTGGTCGCCGAGTGCACGACCAGGTCCGCGCCGTGCTCCAGCGGCCGGCAGATCACCGGCGGGGCCAGCGTGGAGTCCACCACCAGCAGCGCCCCGCCCTCGTGCGCGATGTCGGCCAGCCTGCGCAGGTCGGCGACGGCCGTGGTGGGGTTGGCGATCGTCTCGGCGTACACGATCCGGGTGGCCGGCCGCATGGCCGCCCGGACCGCGTCCGTATCGGTGATGTCAACGAAGTCCGTCTCCACGCCGAACCGCGACAAGACGTTCCGCAGGAAGGAAAACGTCCCGCCGTAGACGGCCGAAGACGCCACCACGTGCGCGCCGGCCCGGGCGAAGGTCCAGAACACCCCGCTGATCGCGGCCATCCCCGAGGCGAACGCCTGGGCCGCGGGCCACCGCGGCAGGTTCACCCCCTCCAGCGCCGCCACCGACCGGGCGAACGCGTCCACCGTGGGGTTGTCGATCCGGCTGTAGGTGTAGCCGGGCATCTCGTCGTTCAGCACGGCCCGGTACTCCTCGGCCGAGCAGAACGAGAACGAGGCGGTCCGGAACACCGGCGTGCCGAGCGGCTGCTGCGAGGGGGCCGGCGAGCGCCGGCAGGTGCACCGCGCGGGTGTTCTCGCCGTTCTGCTTGCGCACTATGTCCACGAAATCAATCCCGCCGATCTGAGCCGCACCGATCAACAGCCGCGAAGAGCATCAGGGACCGTACCACTCGGGCTTGGCCGAACGTGACGCGAGCATCGACGCGGCCGCCTCGACGGGCAGTCCTTCCCGCATGACGGCCTCGACGACCTCGGTGATCGGCATCTCCACGTGGTGCGCCCTGGCCAGCTCGAGCACCGGCCCGCTCGATGCTATGCCCTCCGCGATCTGGCCCGTCGCGGCCGACGCCGAATCCACGCTCATGCCGCGGCCCAGGTTCTCCCCGAACGTCCGGTTCCGCGACAGCGGCGAGCTGCACGTGGCCACCAGGTCGCCCATCCCGGCCAGGCCCGCGAACGTCTGTGTCTGCGCCCCCAGCGCCGAACCCAGCCGGGCGATCTCGGCCAGCCCGCGAGTGATCAGCGTGGCCCTGGTGTTGTCGCCCAGGCCCATCGCCACCGCGATGCCCACCGCGATGGCGATCACGTTCTTCACCGCGCCGCCCAGTTCGCAGCCGGTCACGTCGGTGTTCGTGTACGGCCGGAAGTACGGCGTGTGGCACGCGCTCTGCAGGGCCAGCGCGCCATCAGCAGACGCGCACGCCGCCACGGTGGCGGTGACCTCGCGGCGGATGATCTCGCCCGCAAGGTTCGGCCCGGCCACCACGCCGATCCGCGCGGCGTCCGCGCCGGTCACCTCGGCGATGACCGCGCTCATCCGCTTGCGGGTGCCAAGCTCGATCCCCTTCATGAGGCTGACCAGCAGCGCGCCGCGCGGGATCAGCGGTGCCCACGCCTCCAGGTTGGCTCGCAGCGACTGCGCGGGCACGGCGAAGGCGACCAGGTCCGCCCCGGCCAGCGCCTCGCCCGGATCCGCGGTGGCGTCGAGCGCATCGGTCAGCGTGACGCCCGGCAGGTAGTCCGGGTTCTCGTGCAGCCCGGCGATGGCCTTGGCCAGCTGCGGCCTGCGGCTGAACAGCACGGTCCGGGTCCCGGCATCGCAGAGCACCTGGGCGAACGTGGTGCCCCAGGACCCGGCCCCCAGCACGGCCGCTTTCATGCGTCGCCGGAGGCGGCCGGGTCCGCCTGCGCCTCCCCGGCCGGGCTCGCGGCGGCGCCCGACGAGTCACCGTCCTTCGTTCGGCCCGGAAGGCCCTGAGCGACGCGGCCGCCTGCGGGGGGATCCCAGGGGACGGCGGGCGGCGTCTCTTGCCTGATCTTGGCCAGCAGCGCGGTGATGTCGGCCGTGATGTCGGCGGTGGCCGCGCGCAGCGTGCTCGCGCCGAGCCGCTGGCCGCGGTAGCCGGACAGGTCCACCGGCGGGCCGGCCACCATCCGCACCGTCTTGCGCGGGAACAGATGGGGCTTCTTGGACCCGTAGGGGAGGATGTCCTGCGCGCCCCAGTGCGCGATCGGGATCACCGGCGCGCCGGTGGTCAGGGCCAGCCGCGCGGCGCCGGTCTTGCCCACCATCGGCCACAGGTCCGGGTCCCGGGTCGCGGTCCCCTCCGGGTAGACGATCACGCAGGCGCCGGCCGCCAGGGCCTGCTCGGCTAGCTTCAGCACCCGGCCGGCGTCGCCGCGGCCGCGGTACACCGGCAGCTGGCCGAGCTTGTACAGCAGCGGCCCGATCACCTTGACCTCGAACACCGGCGACTTGATCATGAACACCGGGTACCGGTGCGCGTAGCCGTCGCTGAACACGGCGATCGTGGGCCAGTCGGCGTAGGACAGGTGGTTCGGCGCCAGGATGATGCCGCCGCTCTTCGGGATGTTCTCCTTGCCGGTCCACCGGTGCCGCATCAGCAGCCGGAGCAGCGGGTGCAGGATGATCCGCGAGAACAGCCGCCAGCCGGGGGAGTAGGTGTAGCGGGACATAGCCTGGCCGGAAGGCTCGCTCATGAATTTCAGTCTCCTGGTTGGGGTGGTCCGGTGTCGAGGCAGGACCAGTTACATGACCGATAATGCCCTGATGACCTGGTCGGTGCTGATGCCCGTCAAGGTGCTCGCCCGGGCCAAGTCCAGGCTGGCCGCCCTGGCCGGGCCGCGCCGGGCCGAACTCGCCCTCGCGCTGGCTTGCGACACGGTCACCGCGGTGCTGGCCTCCGACCCGGTCGCCCGTGTGATTGTCATCACAGACGACCAGGTCGCAGGGGTGTCACTGGCGGCACTCGGCGCGCTCGTCATCCCCGACGAGCCTCGCGACGGCCTCAACGCGGCGCTGCGGTACGGCGCCGCGCACGCCGCGTCTCGCTGGCCCGGCCAGGGAACGGCCGCGCTCTCCGCCGACCTGCCCGCGCTGCGGCCCGAACAGGTCGGCCGGGCGCTGCGCGCCGCCGCGTCCTGGCCGACGGCCTTCGTGGCCGACGCGGCCGGCGACGGCACCACGCTGTACGCGGCCACGCCGGGGGCCGCGTTCCGGCCGGCCTTCGGCCTGGCCTCGCGGGCCCGGCACGCGGCGGCCGGCGCCGCCGAGCTCGGCCTGGCGGGCATACCGGGCCTGCGCCGGGACGTGGACACGCCGTTCGACCTGCGCGACGCCGCCGCGCTCGGGCTGGGACGGCACAGCGCGCCGCTCGCGGCCGAACTACTCAGATGTGCACCACGGGGCAGGTGAGCGTCCTGGTGATCCCGGGGACAGACTGGATGTGCTGGGTTACGAGCCGGCCCAGTTCGTCAACGTTGTCCGCCTGGGCGCGCACGATGACGTCGTAGGGGCCGGTGACGTCCTCCGCTTGGGTGACTCCGTTGATCTTCCCGATGAGCGAGGCCACGTCGGCGGCCTTGCCGACTTCTGTCTGGACGAGGATGTAAGCCTCCACCATGAGGTCCTCCCAGGGCGTGACGGGAACGGGTGCCCCCTCGGGCTCACGCTACCGTAGAGGTCCAGACCTGTAACACACGTGGGACGTGGCGGAGGCGAGTTATCACCGGGCAAGACTCCGAGACGCTGGCCACGGTCGGGGAGTTCGGCCTGATCGCGGCGTTGTCAGCGCGGCTGCCGGCGGGGCCGAGGACGCTGGTCGGCATCGGCGACGACGCGGCCGTCCTGGCCGCGCCCGACGGCCGGGTGGTGGCCACCACGGACTTCCTGCTCGAGGGCAGGCACTTCCGCCGGGACTGGTCGGGCGCCGCGGACGTCGGGCACAAGGCCGCGGCGCGCAGCCTGGCCGACCTGGCGGCCATGGGCGCCGAACCGTCCGCCCTGCTGGTCGCGCTGGCCGCGCCCGCCGACCTGGCGCTCGGCTGGGCCCGCGAGCTGGCCGGGGGGCTGGCGGCCGAGTGCGCCCGCGCGGGCGCCAGCGTGATCGGCGGGGACACCGCCCGCGCCGATTCGGTCCTGCTCGCCGTGACCGGCCTCGGCGACCTGGCCGGGCGCGCCCCGGTGCGCCGGTCCGGCGCCGCGCCGGGCGACCTGGTGGCGGTGGCGGGCCCGCTCGGGCACGCCGCGGCCGGCCTGGCCCTGCTTTCCGCTGGAATCCGTGGTGCCCCTCTGGTCGCTCCGCTGATTTCCGCGCAGCTGCGGCCCGCGCCGCCGTACCAGGCCGGCCCGCAGGCCGCGGACCTGGGCGCCACGGCCATGATCGACGTCAGCGACGGCCTGCTGGCTGACCTGGGGCACGTCGCCGCCGCGAGCGGCGCGCGGATCGACCTGGATTCCGCCGCGCTGCGCCCGGGCGAGGACCTGCGCACCGCGGCCCGCGCCGTCACGGGTGCGGGCCGTCACGTTCTTTCCGGCCGAACGGAGCGGGCTGATCGCCCCGTCCACGCCGTCGCGCTCGGGTGGGTGCTGACCGGCGGCGAGGATCACTCGCTCGCCGCCACGTTCCCGCCGGGCACGCGGCTGCCGCCGCGCTGGCGGGTGATCGGCGCGGTACGTCCGGGTGACGGCATCGTCGTGGACGGCCAGCCGTGGGCGGAACCCCCTGGCTGGGAGCACTTCACTGGCTGGCCACGGGGGGATGCCCCCCCTGGCACCCCCACTTAGCGGGTGACCTTGCCTGCCTTGATGCAGGAAGTGCACACGTAGACCCGCTTGGGCGTGCCGCCGACCACGGTGCGGACGCGCTGGATGTTCGGGTTCCAGCGGCGGCGGGTCCGGCGGTGCGAGTGCGAGACGTTGTTGCCGAAGCCCGGCCCCTTGCCGCATACTTCGCAGACGGAAGCCACAGTTCGCTCCATTGAGTAGGGTTACGGGTCCATGGGCCGCGTCCGCCCCCAGGCGGATCAGGCAGCCGTCGAAGCTTACCCGATCCCCCCGCCGACGCGCGAACCAGGCGAATGTCCTTACCGGCTCCTATGCTTGCCAGGTGTGAGTACGCTCGGCGAGCCACTGACCCGGGCGCTGGGGCCCAAGACGGCCAAGGCGCTGGAAAGCGCCTTCGGCATGCGCACGGCCGGCGACCTGCTCCGGCACTATCCGCGCCGTTACTACACCCGCGGCGAGCTGACCGACCTGTCCTCGCTGCGCGAGGGCAACCACGTCACCGTGCTGGCCCGGGTGCACATGGTGAGCGAGATCCCGCTTCCCCCCACGCCGGGCAAGGGACGCCGCAGCCGCCTTGAGGTCATCGTCACCGACGACCGCGACAAGCTGGTCCTGACGTTCTTCTCCGGGATCCACATGTACCGCCGGAAGCTGGTCTCCGGCATGGTGGGCATGTTCGCCGGCACCGTGTCCAGCTTCCGCGGCCGCCGCCAGCTGGTGCACCCGGAGTGCGAGATGCTGCCCGGGGCGCCGCCCAACGCCGACCTCGCGCCGGAACTGGCCGCCGAGTTCGCCGCCGAGATGATCCCCGTCTACCCGGCCAGCGCCAAGGCCAGCTCGTGGGTGATCGCCCGGTCGGTGAAGGCCGTGCTGGACACGCTGGACGCGGGCGAGGACCCGCTGCCCGCCGACCTGCGGGAACGGGAGGGGCTATACGGCCGGGCCGAGGCGATCCGGGCCATCCACCGGCCGCTGGACCGGGCCGACCAGAAGCGGGCCGTGCAACGGCTCAAGTGGGACGAGGCGTTCATGCTGCAGGCCGCGCTGGCGCAGCGGCGGCTGGCCGCCGCGGCCATGCCGGCCATGCCGCGGCCGCACGCCGACGGCGGTATCGCCGACGCGTTCGACGCCCAGCTGCCGTTCACGCTCACCCAGGGCCAGGTCGCGGTGGGCGAGACCATCGCCGGCGACCTCGCCTGCGCCTACCCGATGCACCGGCTGCTGCAGGGCGAGGTCGGCTCGGGCAAGACGGTGATCGCGGTCCGGGCCATGCTCCAGGTGGTGGATGCGGGCGGACAGGCCGCCCTGCTGGCGCCGACCGAGGTGCTGGCGCAGCAGCACTACCGGTCAATCACCGGCATGCTCGGCCCGCTGGCCCAGGCGGGCCAGCTCGGCGCGGCCGAACAGGCCACCGCCGTCGCCCTGCTCACCGGTTCGGTCGGCGCGGCGGCCCGGCGCTCGGCGCTGTCCGACGTCTTCACCGGCGACGCCGGGATCGTGATCGGCACCCATGCCCTGCTCGAGGAGCAGGTCCAGTTCGCCGACCTTGGCCTGGTGGTCATCGACGAGCAGCACAGGTTCGGGGTCGAGCAGCGCGACGCGCTGCGCGCCAAGGCCGCGGACAACCGCCCGCACGTCCTGGTCATGACGGCGACGCCGATCCCGCGGACGGTGGCCATGACCGTCTACGGCGACCTGGAGACCTCGACCCTGACCGAGCTGCCCGCGGGCCGTTCGGCCATCGCCTCGCACGTGGTGCCCGCCGCCGACAAGCCGCACTACCTGGAGCGGGCCTGGGAGCGGGTCAAGGAGGAGGCAGGCCGCGGCCGGCAGGCCTACGTGGTGTGCCCGCGCGTCGGCGACGGCCCGGACGACGGCGGGGAGGATCCCGGCCCGGACGATTTCAGCGGTGACGACTTCAGCGAGGACGACTTCAGCGAGGACGACTTCGGCGGCGTGGACATGACCGGCGGCGTTCCGCGCGGCGTGGCCGGCACCCGGCGGCAGCCGCTGGCGGTGCTCGACGTGGCCGCCACGCTGGCGGCGGGCACGCTGGCCGGGGTGCGCCTCGGCATCCTGCACGGCCGCCTGCACCCGGACGAGAAGGACCGGGTGATGCGCGAGTTCGCCGCGGGTCAGATCGACGTCCTGGTCGCCACCACCGTGATCGAGGTCGGCGTCGACGTGCCGAACGCCACCGTGATGGTGATCATGGACGCCGAGCGGTTCGGCGTGTCCCAGCTGCACCAGCTCCGCGGCCGCGTCGGCCGCGGCTCCGCCCCGGGGTTGTGCCTGCTGGTGACCGAGGCGCCGCCGGACAGCCCATCGCGTGAGCGCCTCGCGGCGGTGGCCGCCACCACCGACGGGTTCAAGCTGTCCCGGCTGGACCTGGAGCAGCGCCGGGAGGGCGACGTGCTCGGCGCGGCGCAGGCCGGCCGCCACTCCAGCCTGCGGCTGCTCCAGCTACTCGCCGACGAGGACCTGATCGGCCGGGCCAGGCAAGAGGCCACCGCCGTGGTCTCGGCCGACCCGCCGCTGACCGCGCACCCGGCCCTGCGCCAGGCCATCGAGGAGCAGTTCGGCGTCCAAGCCGAATACCTGGACAAGACCTGACACCCAAGCCCAGCACCTGACACCTCCCGCGCCCAGCACCTGACACCTCCCAAGCCCCGCACCTGCGCTCAAGCCCCGCACCTGCGCTCAAGCCCCGCACCTGCTGTATGACCGAGATCCTTCGGGGTGGCGCGACGGACTGGAATGGTGACACGTATCACATCAGTCTCGCTAATTACCGGGACGCGGCCTGTTCACCTCGGTTCGGCCGTACTTGTCCTACACCGCCGCGACATCGCCTGATCCCGCCTCATGCACACTTATGGGGTGGCACGCGTTATCGCCGGCGAGGCGGGCGGCCGTCGGCTGGCTGTCCCGGGCGGGCGGGACACCAGGCCGACGAGCGACCGGGCCAGGGAGGGTCTGTTCGCCACGATCTCGTCGATCGCGGGACCGCTGGTCGGGGCGCGCGTGCTGGACCTGTACGCGGGTTCGGGCGCGGTCGGCCTCGAGGCCCTTTCCCGGGGCGCGGAGCACGTGCTGCTGGTGGAGCACGGCGCCCGCGCCGTGCGCGTGATCAGGCAGAATATCGAGGCGCTCGGCCTGCCTGGCGCCGTGGTCGTCGCCGACCGGGTAGAACGAGTGCTGGCCCGCGGCCCGGCCCGCGCAGCGGGCCAGGACACCCCCGCCCGCGCAGCAGGTCAGGACACCCCCGCCCGCGCAGCAGGCCAGGATGGCACGGCCCAGCATCGGTACGACGTGGTGTTCGCCGACCCGCCGTACGCTATGCCTGGGCCCGAGGTGGCCCGGATGCTCACCGCTCTCACGGAGCCGGGCTGGCTGGCGCCGGGGGCGCTGGTTATCGTGGAGCGGGCGACCAGGTCCGGCTCGCTGAGCTGGCCGGACGGGTTCGTGCCCGACCGGGCGCGCCGGTACGGGGAAGCAACCTTCTGGTACGGTCACGCCGCGGGGGGGTGAGCGCGATGACCGGCCTCGAGCACGTCTCCGGCTACTCGCCGAAGAACAGAAAGGGTGGCGCCGCGTGCAACGCGTAGTCTGTCCGGGTTCCTTCGATCCTGTCACCAACGGTCACCTCGACATCATCGGCCGCGCGGCCGGGCTTTACGACGAGGTGATCGTCGCGGTGCTGATCAATGTGACCAAGCGCAGCCTGTTCAGGGTCGATGAGCGGGTCGAGATGCTCGGCCAGGTCACCGGCCACTATGGCAACGTGCGGATCGAGCGGTTCCACGGCCTGCTGGTGGACTTCTGCGCGGCCAACGGGATCGCCGCCGTGGTCAAGGGCCTGCGTGCCGTCAGCGACTTCGAGTACGAGATGCAGATGGCGCAGATGAACTACCGGATGGCCAAGGTCGAGACGCTGTTCATGACCACCAACCCGCTCTACTCCTTCCTGAGCTCAAGCCTGGTGAAGGAGATCGCCAGGTACGGCGGGGACGTCAGCGGGCTGGTCCCGGAGATCGTCCTGTCCCGGCTGCGGGAGCGGCTGGCCGAGGAGGAATTAGGGCGCCGAGGAAGAATGAGGAAGAATCAGGGCGCCGAGGAGTCAGGCGCCGAGGAAGAATGAGGAAGAATCAGGGCGCCGAGGAGTCAGGCGCCGAGGAGTAGCCGCCTAGGAGGAGGCCGGGCGGAATACCAGCGGACCGCGATCAAGTTGGGAATACCGCGCGTCGCCGGTAGGCTATGCGCTCGGCTTCCACTAGCTTTACACGAGTAAACTGTCATGCCCAGCACACGCACACACGCCCCTCGCGGGGCGCTTGTCTTTGACACGCGCACGCTCGGCCGCCAGGCCGGGTCCGCGCTGACCCAGAAGCGGACCGTCCCCGCCCCGGATGACCTGCGCCTGGAACTAATCGGCGTTCCCGTCGGCGCCGACGTCGCCCTCGAGGTCAGGTTCGAGGCGGTGTCCGAAGGCGTCCTCGCCACCGGGACCGCCACCGCGCCGCTCGCGGGCGAGTGCGCGCGCTGCCTGACCCCGCTGACCTCGTCGGTTACCGTCGGCTTTCAGGAGCTCTACCTGTACGCCGACGGCCGCCACGAAAGGTCCGGCAAGCACGACAAGCACGTCACGCTTGACAAGCGCGTCAAGCGTGACAGCCACGATAAGCAAGACAAGCTCGACAGGCATGACGAGCACGAGGAGCAGGACGACGAGGAACGCTACCTCGACGGCGACCTGCTCGACCTGGAGCCGGCCTTCCGGGACGCGGTGGTGCTCGCGCTGCCGATGTCACCGCTGTGCCGGGAGGACTGTCCCGGGCTGTGCGTCGAGTGCGGCGTACCGCTCGCCGACGCGGGCCCCGGCCACCGGCACGAGGAGGCGGCCGACCCGAGGTGGGCGGCCCTGAAGCAGTTCGGCGACCAGGCCATCGACCACACCGACCGGCGCGCCGGCGCCATCGATCTACAGGAGGGCTGACGTGGCGGTTCCCAAGCGGAGGATGTCCCGCAGTAACACCCGTTCCAGGCGTTCGAACTGGAAGACCACCGCACCCGCGCTGGTGGACTGCCCGCAGTGCCACGAGCGCAAGCTGCCGCACGTAGCCTGCCCGACCTGCGGCACCTACCGGCGGCGCCAGGTCATCACGCCATCCTGAGGAAGCTGACCGGTCCGGGGAGCACAAGCGAGGGTTACACATAGCGCCCGGCCGGGCATGATCAGCGAATGCTGGGAGGAGGACGCGTTGGGCGTCGTGAGCCGGTCCTGGGACGGCGGTGTGAACGCCGGAAGAGATCCCGCTGAGCTCCGGCACGCCCTCGGCGTGCCCATCATGCCCGCCTCGCTCGAGCGCGCGCTCACGCATCGTTCCTACGCCTACGAGAACGACAACCCGCCCACCAACGAGCGGCTCGAGTTCCTCGGCGACTCGGTTCTCGGCCTGGTCGTGACCGACACCCTGTATCGCGGCTACCCGAACCTACCCGAGGGGCACCTGGCCAAGCTCCGCGCCGCGGTGGTCCAGATGGGCGCGCTCGCCGAGGTGGCTCGCGAGCTGAGCCTGGGCGCCTACGTCCGGCTCGGCCGCGGCGAGCAGGTCACCGGCGGCCGCAACAAGCCCTCGATCCTGGCCGACACGCTCGAGGCGGTGATCGGCGCGGTGTACATCGACTGCGGCCTGGCCGAGGCGAGCGCGCTGGTGCACCGCCTGTTCGACGCGGTCATCGCCCGGTCGGCCCGGCTGGGCGCCGGCCTGGACTGGAAGACCTCGCTGCAGGAACTCACCGCGGTCAAGATGCTCGGAGTGCCGGACTACCAGGTCGAGGAGAGCGGTCCGGACCACCAGAAGTCGTTCCGTGCCGTGGTCAGGGTGGGCGGCCGGGTACTCGGTTCCGGCGTGGGACGCACTAAGAAGGCGGCCGAACAGCAGGCGGCCGAAGCGGCCTGGCGCACGATCACCGCCGAGTCCGAGGGCCTGGCCTCGGGGAACGGCGACCTGAGCCAGGGCAAGGACGACGGGGGAACGCCGGGCCCCGGGCGGGATGCCTGAGCTTCCCGAGGTCGAGACGGTCCGCCGCGGCCTGGAGCATCACGTCGTAGGCCGCGCCATCGAATCCGCCCGCGTCCTGCATCCCCGTGCCGTGCGCAGGCAGCCCGCCGGCCCGGCCGAATTCGAGTCCGCCCTGGCCGGGCGCACCCTGGACCGCGCCAGGCGGCGGGGCAAGTACCTGTGGCTGGCGGTGGGCGAGGACGCCCTGCTGGCGCACCTCGGGATGAGCGGGCAGCTGCTCGTCGTCCCCCCGGACCAGCCGCTCTCGCCGCACGTCAGGATCTGGTTCCGCTTCAAAGATGCCGGGCCCGACCTGCGGTTCACTGACCAGCGGACGTTCGGCCACATGTGCGTGGTGCGCGACGGCGCCGAACTGCCCGCGCCGATCGCGCACATCGCCCCCGACCCGTTCGAGGCGGCCTTCGACCCGGCCGCCCTGACCCGGCGGCTGCGCGCCCGTCACACCGGGGTCAAGCGAGCGCTGCTGGACCAGTCGCTGATCAGCGGCGTCGGCAACATCTACGCCGACGAGGCGCTGTGGCGGGCCAGGCTGCACTGGGCCCGGCCCACCGAGACGCTGACCGGACCCGAGGTGAGCCGCCTGCTCGCCGCGGTCCGCGAGGTGCTCGGCGAGGCCCTGGCCGCTGGCGGTACCTCGTTCGACGACATGTACGTCGACGTCAACGGGGAGAGCGGCTACTTCGAGCGGTCGCTCGCGGTGTACGGCCGGGCGGGCTTCCCGTGCCTGCGCTGCGGCTCGCCGATCCGGCGCGATCCGTTCATGAACCGGTCCGCCTACACCTGCCCGCGCTGCCAGCCCCGGCCCCGCCGCGCCCGCCGGTAGCAGCCGGGCGGTTACCGGCGGTGAGACGGGCGCCCCGAAAATGGCTTGTTACCGACGATAAGGTGTATAACCGGCATCCAGCGGGCGCTCAACTTGACCAGCCCACGCCAGGATGGGACACTGATTGCTGTTGGTTGCGCGCGCGGATCCGCGCGTGTTAAGTATGTGCCCACTCTGGTCACTCAGCGTGGAGGACCTTTAACAATGGCGAAGGCTCTATTCGGCCACGTCGGCGGTCCCGATCCCCGCATGATTTCCGAGATGCGCCGCCTCCAGCAGCGAGTACGCGACCTGGAAGCCGAGCTTGTGCGGCTTCAGGAAGAGAATGACGCGCTTATGGTTGAGGCTGGCCACGAGGACGTGTTGGTGCCGGATCGCGAGCCTGCGTACGTCTGACGAACGCGGGCAGGACGCGGCCAAAACGACAAGGAACGGATCAGGGGCGTCTATGGCGGCGCCCCTCTTCGTTGTCCCGTGATTTCCAGCAGTCACACGGGTACCAAACCGCGGCCGCCAGGCGGCACTGACGCCGGAGTTCCCCAGCGGACTTCCGGCCAGTTCGGCATGCCTGCCCCGAAAAGCGGCACGCGAGCTTAGCTGCAGTTCACCATTTCTGACACTGCCGGGCGGTAAGGTGCGGGGAGCCAGGTGAGCCAGCCCAGCTGAGTCAGCAGGGAGGAGGGGCTGCACTTGTACCTGAAGAGCCTCACCCTGCGCGGCTTCAAGTCCTTCGCCTCGGCCACCACGCTCCGCCTCGAACCCGGCATCACCTGTGTCGTCGGCCCGAACGGCTCGGGCAAATCCAACGTCGTGGACGCCCTGTCCTGGGTGATGGGCGAGCAGGGAGTCAAGTCGCTGCGCGGCGGCAAGATGGAGGACGTCGTCTTCGCCGGCACGACCTCGCGGCCGCCGCTGGGCCGGGCCGAGGTGACGCTGACCATCGACAACAGCGACGGCGCCCTGCCGATCGAGTACGCCGAGGTCACCATCAGCCGGCTGATGTTCAGGTCCGGGCAGAGCGAGTACGCCATCAACGGCGATCACTGCCGTCTGCTCGACGTCCAGGAACTACTGTCCGACTCGGGCCTGGGCCGGGAGATGCACGTGATCGTCGGGCAGGGCCAGCTCGACGACATCCTGCACGCCGGCCCGGAGGCCAGGCGCGCCCTGATCGAAGAAGCGGCCGGCGTGCTCAAGCACCGCAAGCGCAAGGAGAAGGCGCTGCGCAAGCTGGAGGCGATGCAGGCCAACCTGACCCGGCTCGTCGACCTCACCGCCGAGCTGAGCCGCCGGCTCAAGCCGCTTGGCCGGCAGGCCGAGGTGGCCAGGAAGGCCGCCGTCATCCAGGCCGAGCTGCGGGACGCGCGACTGCGGCTGCTCGCCGACGACTACGTGACGCTCGCCGCCGACCTGGCCAGGGACGAGGCGGACGAGGCCGCCGTGCTGGCCAGGCGCGCCGCCCTGGAGCAGGAGCTGGCCCAGGCCAGGGCCAGGGAGACCGGGCTGGACCAGGGCGCCCAGCAGGCCTCGGCCGTGCTGGCCCGGGCCCAGGAGACCTGGTTCGCGCTGTCCTCGCTGACCGAGCGGCTGCGCGGCACCCAGCACCTGGCCGCGCAGCGGCACCGCCTGCTGACCGAGCCGGGCGAGCCGGAGCGCCCCGGCCGCGACCCGGACGAGCTCGACCGTCAGGCCGAGGAGCTGCGCGAGGAAGAAGACGTGCTGACCGGCCGGCTCGAGCGCGGCCGCGAGGTGCTGGCCGCCGCGGTCGCCGGGCGCGCCGCGGCCGAGGCCGAGCTCGCCGCGGCCGAACGCCGGATCGCCCAGGGCGCCAGGGCCGCCGCCGCCCGGGCCGGGCGGATGGCCCGGCTGCGTGAGCAGGTCGGCGCGGCCGACAGCCGCAGCGCCGCCGCCCAGGAGGAGATGGACCGGCTCGAGGTCTCCGCCGCCGAGGCCCGCGAGCGCGCCGCCTTCGCCCAGGACGAGTACGAGCAGATGCAGGAGTTGTCCGGCGGCCCCGACGAAGACCGTAGCGGGCTGGTCGCCGCGCACGAGCAGGCCGCCGCGAGCCTCGCCGAATGTGCCGAACGGGCCAAGGTTCTCCGCACCGCGGAACGTGAATCGGCCCGCGGGCTGGCCGCGAGGCGGGCGCGAGCCGACGCGCTGGCCGAAGCCGCCCGGCGCGGCGCGGACGCCTCTGCGGCCCTGCTCGCCGACCCGGCCCGATTCGGCGGCGTGGTCGGCTCGTTCGCCGCCCGGCTGCGGGTGGCCGAGGGCTACGAGGTGGCGATCGCCGCGGCCCTGGGCGCCGCCGCCGACGCGGTAGCGGTGGCCGGCCTGGACGCGGCCGCGCAGATCCTGGCCACCCTGCGCCGCGACGACGCCGGCAGCGCCGCCCTGGTCATCGTCACCGAAACCGCCACCCCACCCCTCCCATCCGCCATATCCACCCCCCGGACATCCTCCGCCCCCACAACCGCACCCGCCTCCGCAGCCACCACCACCGCCCCTTCCGCTGCAACCTCACCCATCCCATCCGCCGCGCGGGGCTCAGGTCTGGTTCGCGCTGCCGACCTGGTCCAGGCCCCGGACGGCCTGGCGGAGGCCGCGGCGGAGCTTCTTCGCGACGTGGCGGTCGCGGATGACCTGGAGCACGCACGCCAGATCGTTCGGGAAAATCCTGGTCTGAAGACCGTGACCCAGTCCGGTGACGTGCTCGGTCCGCACTGGGCCCGGGGCGGCGGCGCGCGGCCGCAGAGCGTGCTCGAGCTGCGGGCCGCGGCGGACGAGGCGGCGGCCGGGCTGGCCGGGGCCGAGCAGCGGTGCGACGAGGCGGCGCGCGAGCTGGCGGTCGCGGCCGCGGCCGAGGAGGTCGCCCGGCAGGCGGTGGCGCAGACGCTGGCCCGCAGGCACGAGGCCGACGCGGCGGCGGCGGAGATCTCCGGCCGGCTCGGCGGGCTGGCGGGCGCGGCCCGGGCCGCCCGGGAGGAGGCCGAACGGCTGGACGCCGCCATCACCTCGGCCCGGCTGGCGGCGGAGAAGGACCTGGACCGGCTCGAACAGCTCCGACTGGAGCTGGCCGAGGCCGAAGCCCAGGAAGACGCCGAGGAACCGGACGAGCCGCACCACCACCTGGCCCGGGAGGATCTCGCCGGGCGCGGCACGGCGGCGCGGAATGCCGAGATGGAGGCCAGGCTCGAGGTCAGGACGGCCGAGGAGCGGCTGCGCGCGATCAGCGGTCGCGCCGAGTCGTTGTCCGCCGCCGCGGCCGCCGAACGCGCCACGCGCCAGCGGGCGGCGCGGCGGCGCCAGCGCCGGGCCGTCCAGGCCGCCGTGGCCCGGGCCGTCGCGCTGGGCGCGCGGTACGCGGTCGAGGCGGCCGAGCAGTCGGTCAGCCAGGCCCTGGCCCGGCGGGCCGAGGCCGAGGCGGCCAGCAGCGGCGGCGCCGCCGAGCTGAAGGCGGTCCGGGTCCGGGTCCGGGAGCTGGCCGCCGAGCTGGACACCGTGGTGAACACCGCGCATGGCACCGAGATTGCCCGGGCCGAGCACCGGCTGCGGCTGCAGCAGCTGGCCGAGCACGCGCTGGAGGAGTTCGGGGTCGACGCGGACGCCCTGGTGGCGGAGTACGGCCCCGAGGTGCCCGTGCCCGTGATCGGTGATGAGGGGGCCCTGCCGTCGCGGTTCGAGCGGGCCGCGGCCGAGCGCCGGGCCGCTGACGCGCAGCGCCAGCTCGACCGGCTTGGCCAGGTCAACCCGCTGGCCCTGGAGGAATTCGAGGCGCTCACCGAGCGGCACAACTTCCTGGCCACTCAGCTCGAGGACCTCCGCAAGACGCGGCGCGACCTGCTCACCGTGGTCAAGGAGGTCGACGACCGGGTGCAGGAGGTGTTCGCGTCCGCGTATGCCGATACCGCCCGCGAGTTCGAGCAGCTCTTCGCGCGCCTGTTCCCCGGCGGCCAGGGCCACCTGGTGCTGACCGAACCGGATGACATGCTCGCCACCGGCATCGAGATCGAGGCGCGGCCGCCGGGCAAGAAGGTCAAGCGGCTGTCGCTGCTGTCCGGCGGTGAGCGGTCGCTGACCGCCATCGCCTACCTGTTCGCGATCTTCAAGGCCCGTCCGTCGCCGTTCTACGTGCTCGACGAGGTCGAGGCGGCCCTGGACGACACCAACCTGCAGCGGCTGCTGCTGGTGTTCGAGGAGCTCCGGGAGAGCTCGCAGCTCATCGTCATCACCCACCAGCGCCGCACCATGGAGGCCGCCGACGCCCTCTACGGCATCACCATGCGCGGCGACGGCGTCTCCGCCGTCATCAGCCAGCAGATAGCCACCCGCCAGCCCGCAGCCACCGCCACCCGCCAGCCCGCCTGACCCGCGCGAGCCCAGCCCCGCAGATACCCCATCGCCCGCCTGACCGCACCGAAACAGGCGCGTGACGGCCACCACTTCTCCGTCCAAGCCAGACCCGCCACCTCCGGAAGCTCAGGAGCATCTGGGATCACACACTTAGGTGCAGCCTGCCGGTAGGTTGGCGGACGACCTTGGCGGCGGCGCCGGAGTCGGCGGCGCCGGCGTCGGCGCCGCGACCCGGACGACCCCGCCGGATACGGCCCTCACCGGGGTCTGGGAGACTGTGAGCCTGATGGAATACGTGATCCTGATCGTTGTCATCGCCGTCCTGGCGGTCGCCGTCGGCGGTTTGGTGCTGTTCATGCGCCCGCGGCGGGGCCGCCACATCGGGGCGCCCGGGGATCAGGCTCCGGTCGAGCCCTCGGCCGGGCCGACGCCGGGCGGCGGCGGGGAGGCTGAGCAAGTCGCCGTGCCGGAAACGCCCGCCGCCGCGACGAGCGTACTCGAGGTCGAGCGCCCGCCGCCGTCGGCGGGGCGGTTGGTCCGGCTGCGGGCCCGGCTGGCCAGGTCGCAGAGTTCGGTGGGGTCGGCGCTGCTGAGCCTGCTGTCCAGGGAGCGGCTCGACGACGACACCTGGGACGAGATCGAAGAGGTGCTGATCACCGCCGACGTGGGCGTGGCGCCCGCCCGGCTGATGGCGGACGACCTGCGCACCAAGGTCAAGGTTCTCGGCACGCGGACCCCGGATGAGGTGCGCGGCCTGCTCAAGACCGAGCTACTCACCCAGCTCGGCGAGGACATCGACCGCTCGCTGCACGTCTCGCCGCACAACGGCGTGCCCGCGGTGGTCCTCATGGTAGGGGTGAACGGCACCGGCAAGACCACGACCTGCGGCAAGCTCGCCCGGGCGCTGATCGGAGACGGCCGCACCGTGCTGCTCGGGGCGGCCGACACCTTCCGCGCCGCTGCGGCCGACCAGCTGCAGACGTGGGGGCAGCGGGTGGGTGCCGAGACGGTGCGAGCCGACCGCGAGGGTGCGGACCCGGCCAGCGTGGCCTTCGAAGCGGTAAGCGAGGGCATCGAGACCGGGGTCGACGCGGTCATCGTCGACACCGCCGGCCGGCTGCACACCAAGGTCGGGCTGATGGACGAGCTCGGCAAGGTCAAGCGCGTGGTGGAGAAGAAGACCACGGTCGATGAGGTGCTGCTGGTGCTCGACGCGACGACGGGCCAGAACGGCCTGCGCCAGGCCCGGGTCTTCGCCGAGGTGGTCGACATCACCGGCATCGTGCTGACCAAGCTGGACGGCACGGCCAAGGGCGGCATCGTCATCGCGGTCCAGCGTGAGCTGGGCGTTCCCGTCAAGCTCGTCGGCCTCGGCGAGGGACCGGACGACCTGGCCCCGTTCGACCCCGGCGCCTTCGTGGACGCCATCCTCGGCTGAGGGCTCAAACTCTCAAGCTGAGGACTCGGATTCCCAGGCTGAGGACTCGGATTCGCAAGCTGAGGGTTCAGATTCCCGGCTGACCTGGCCCGGCGGCGACCCCCGGAGAGGCGACGCCTCGGCGGCGACGCCCGGAAACATGCCTGTAACACGGGCCCGGGGTGTTTCACGCGCCCGACACACGCCGACGCCTCCGGTGAAACCTCGGCATCAGATCGTCGGTACAGGACTGGCGAAGGGACACCAGATGAAGCTCATCACCGCTGTCATCAAGCCGTTCAAGCTGGACGACGTCAAGGCCGCGTTGCAGGCGTTCGGCGTCCATGGCCTGACGATCACCGAGGCAAGCGGATATGGCAGGCAGCGCGGGCATACCGAGGTGTACCGCGGGGCTGAGTACCAGGTCGACTTGGTGCCGAAGGTCCGCGTCGAAGTCCTCTGCGAAGACGAAGACGCCGAAGACCTGATCGGAGTCGTGGTCAAGGCGGCGCAGACCGGCCGGATCGGCGACGGGAAGGTCTGGTCGGTCCCGGTTGAGACGGTGGTCCGGGTGCGCACCGGAGAGCGCGGGCCGGACGCGATCTGAGCGGTACCTCATGAGTGGCCCGGGGGACACGTGGAAGCAATGACCTCGTTCGCTGCAGATCGTGCTCGCCGGACCACGCAGGTCGACAGGTGGCTGGCCGAACTCCTCGGCGCCGAGGCAGGCGTGGCCCTGATGGCGGTCGGCGGATACGGGCGCAAGGAACTGCTCCCCCGCAGCGACCTCGACGTGCTGCTACTGCACGCGGGCCGGGACGACATCGCGGGCATCGCGGACCGGATCTGGTACCCGGTCTGGGACTCCGGGGCCGAACTCGACCACGCGGTCCGCACCGTGCCGCAGGCCAGGCGAGTGGCCCGGGCCGACCTGAAGGTCGCGCTCGGCCTGCTATCCGCCCGGCATGTGGCCGGCGACCCGGATTTGACCGAACGGCTGCGGGCTGGCGCCCTTGAAGACTGGCGGTCGGCGGCGCCCGCGCGGCTGGCCGAACTGCACGCCGCCCACGACGAGCGGGCCAGGACCAGCGGGGAGCTCGCCTTCCTGCTCGAGCCGGACCTGAAGGATGCCAGGGGCGGCCTGCGTGACGTGCACGCGATCCAGGCGGTGGCGGCCGCCTGGGTTGCGCCCGCGCCGGGACCTAAGGTCCGCACGGCTTACGAGCAGATTCTCGACGCGCGGCACGCGCTGCACGAGGTCACCGGGCGCCGTCTGGACCGGCTGGTACTCGAGGAGCAGGACGCGGTGGCCAGGGCGCTCGGCCTACTCGACGGCGACGTCCTGCTTCGGATGCTGGCCGGCGCCGCGCGGACCGTCGCCTACGCGGTCGACCACGCCTTCCGCCAGGCCGACCGGCTGCGCGGCGGCCGCCGGCTCCGCCGCCGCCAGGCCGAACGCCGCCCGCTCGCGGACGGGGTGGTGGAACAGGACGGCGAGGTGGTGCTGGCCCGGGCGGCCGACCCGGCCGGCGACCCGGCGCTGGTACTGCGCGCGGCCGCCGCGGGCGCGCAGGCCGGGCTGCCGCTGGCGCCGCGGACCCTGGACCGGCTGACCGAATGCCCGCCGTTGCCCGTCCCCTGGCCCGCCGCCGCCCGGGACGCGCTGCTCTCGCTGCTCGGGGCCGGGCAGGCCGCGGTTAGCGTGTGGGAGGCGCTCGACACCGAGGGCCTGGTGACCGCGCTGATCCCGGACTGGGAGCGGGTCAGGAACCGGCCGCAGCGCAACCCGCTGCACACGTTCACCGTCGACCGTCACCTGGCCGAGACGGCCGCGCGGGCCGCCGCGCTGGCCCGCGAGGTGGCCCGGCCTGACCTGCTGCTGCTCGCCGCGCTGCTGCACGACATGGGCAAGGGCTGGCCCGGGGATCACAGCGTCACCGGCGAGGTGGTGGCGCGTGACGTCGGGCGGCGGATGGGCCTGCCCGCCCCGGATATCGATCTCGTCGCCTCGGCGGTCCGGCTGCACCTGCTGCTGCCGGTGGTCGCCACCCGGCGTGACCTGGACGACCCGGTGACCGTGACGCAGGTGGCGACGACCGTGCGCAGCCGCGCCCTGCTCGAGCTGCTGCACGCGCTGGCCATCGCCGACGGGCTGGCCACCGGGCCCGCCGCGTGGAACGACTGGAAGGCGACCCTGGTCGCCGACCTGGTGCGCCGGGTGGCGGCCGCGCTCGACGGCGAGCCGATGCCGCAGCCCGCCCCGCTGCGGGACGACCAGCTGGCGCTGGCCGCCGAGGGCGGCCCGGCGGCGACCGTGCGCGGCTCCGAGGTGACCGTGGTCGCCCCGGACCGGCCGGGCCTGCTGTGGCGCGCCGCCGGGGTGCTGGCCTCGCACCGGCTGGCGGTGCGCAGCGCCAACGCCACGTCGGCCGGGAACACCGCCGTCACCGTGTTCGACACCGAACCCGAGTTCGGGGACCCGCCCGACGCCACCCTGGTGGCCGCGGACCTGCGCCGGATGCTGCAGGGGCGGCTGGACGTGGAGGACCGGCTCGACCGCCGCGCGCGTGCGATCCGGTCGCGCGCCGCGAACATTCCCGCGGCCAAGGTGACCCTGATCGACGACGCGTCTGAGACCGCGACCGTGGTGGAGGTTCGGGCGCACGACGCACCCGGCCTGCTCTGGCGGGTCGGCCGGGCCCTGGGCGAGTGCGGCCTGGACGTACGCGCGGCCCGGGTGGAGACGCTCGGGGCCGAGGTGGTGGACGTGTTCTACGTGACCGACGGCGACGGCAAGCCGGTGGCCGCCGAGGACCTGCGCCGCACGATCGCGCATTCCGTCCTGGCCGCGCTCGGCGATTAACCACCGGGGCCGATTAACCGCAGAACCTTCAACCACGAGGCAACCAGCCACGAGGGCGACCGCCCGGCCGTGCTTAGCCGCCGACAGGACGCGGGTACCTCGGGCCGTTCGGTAACCTGGGTGTTGTGTTTGAGACCCTTTCTGACCGGCTGACGCAGGTTTTTTCCTCGCTGCGCGGCCGCGGACGCCTGTCCGCCGCCGATATCGACGCGACGTGCCGTGAGATCCGCATCGCCCTGCTCGAGGCGGACGTCGCGCTCCCGGTCGTCAGGCAGTTCATCGCCCGGGTCAAGGAGCGGGCCAACGGCGAGGAGGTCTCTGCCGCGCTGAACCCGGCCCAGCAGGTCATCAAGATCGTCAACGAGGAGCTCATCGGCATCCTCGGCGGCGAGGAGCGGCGGCTGCGGTTCGCCAAGGTGCCGCCGACCGTGATCATGCTGGCGGGCCTGCAGGGTTCCGGTAAGACCACGCTGGCGGCCAAGCTCGCCCTGTGGCTCAAGGGCCAGGGCAATACGCCCATGCTGGTCGCGGCCGACCTGCAGCGGCCCAACGCGGTGCAGCAGCTCCAGGTGCTCGGCGAGCGGGCCGGGGTCCCGGTCTACGCGCCGTCGCCCGGTAACGGCGTCGGCGACCCGGTGGCCGTCGCGCGGGACTCGGTGGACGAGGCCAGGCGCCGCCAGCAGAACATGGTCATCATCGACACCGCGGGCCGTCTGGGCGTGGACGCGCAGATGATGGCGCAGGCCGCCGCGATCAGGGACGTCACCCAGCCGGACGAGGTCCTGTTCGTGGTCGACGCGATGATCGGCCAGGACGCGGTGGCGACCGCGCAGGCGTTCCTGGACGGGGTCGGCTACGACGGCGTGGTGCTGACCAAGCTCGACGGCGACGCACGCGGCGGTGCCGCGCTGTCCATCGTGCAGCTGACCGGGCGCCCCATCATGTTCGCCTCCGCCGGGGAGAAGCTCGAGGACTTCGACCTGTTCCACCCGGACCGGATGGCGTCGCGGATCCTCGACCTAGGTGACATCCTCACCCTGATCGAGCAGGCCGAGAAGGCCTTCGACGCGGAGCAGACCGCGACGCTGGCCGGGCGGCTCGCCTCCGGCGAGGGCTTCACGCTGGAAGACTTCGTCGAGCAGCTGTCCATGGTGCGCAAGCTGGGACCGATCGGGAACATCCTGGGCATGCTGCCGGGCGCCGGCAAGCACCGCGAACTGCTCGAGCAGGTCAACGACAAGGACCTGGACCGGGCCGAGGCCATCGTCCGGTCCATGACGCCGGAGGAACGCCGCAACCCCAGGATCATCAACGGCTCGCGCCGGGCCCGCATCGCCAGGGGTTCCGGCGTCGCGGTGGGCGAGGTCGCCCAGCTGGTCACGAACTTCTTCGAGGGCCAGAAGCAGATGAAGGCGATGTTCAGCGGAGGCATTCCCGGCATGCCGGCGATGCCGGGAATGGGCCCGGCGGCCCGGCGGGCGAGCAAGTCGGCGCGCAAGAAGAGCAAGAAGAAGGCGCCCCGCAGCGGCAACCCGCAGCGCGCCGCCGAACTCGCCCGCGGCGCCCAGGGCGGCCAGGGCGCCCAGGGCGGCCAGGGCGGCCAAGGCGCCCAGGAGGGCCAGGGGCAGGGCCAGGCGGCCAACGGTCCCGGCGGGCTCGGCGGGTTCGGCGGCCTGGCCGAGGGCCTCACCGCCGACGACCTGGCCGAACAGCTGTCCAAGATGCCGTCCGGCCTGAACTTCCCGGCCCAGCCGCAGGGCAACATCCCGGCCGCGTTCCGCGGCGGCAAGCGCAAGAAGAAGTGATTGTGTGCCAGCGAGCGCCACGTACGACACCTGCTGGCACACCATCAGACCCCCGGACAAAGCGCCCGGACCGTGTCGATCGTGTCGGCCTCGGCCGCCGTCTTGTCCTCGCGATAGCGCAGCACGCGGGCGAAGCGCAACGCGAGGCCGCCGGGGTAGCGCGGGCTGCGCTGGACGCCGTCGAAGGCGATCTCCACCACTAGTTCTGGGCGGACGTGGACGGTGTAGGAGTCGCGGTGGTCCTCCAGCGCGAGCAGCCGCTGCGTCTGCCAGGTCAGCAGCTCGTCGGTCAGCCCCTTGAACGTCTTGCCGAGCATGATGAAGCCGCCGGTGGCCGGGTCGTGGGCGCCCAGGTGCAGGTTCGACAGCCAGCCGCGGCGCCGCCCGTGGCCCCACTCGACGGCCAGCACCACCAGGTCGAGCGTGTGCCGCGGCTTAACCTTGATCCACCCGGCCCCCCGGCGGCCGGCCGCGTACGGGGTGCTCAGCGACTTGACCACCACGCCCTCGTGGCCGTGCGCCAGCGCGTCGTCGAAGAACGCCGCGGCCTCCTCGGCCGAGGCGGTGACCAGGCGCGGCATGAGCAGGTCCGGCGGTACCGCTCGGGCCAGGGCGAGATGCCGCTCCCGGTCCTCGGTGTCGATCAGGTCGGCGCCCTCCAGGTGCAGCGCGTCGAACAGGAACACCGACAGCGGCACCAGCAGGCCGGCGTCGGCGGTGGCGGTGCGGGCCGCGGTGTCCTGGAACGGCAGCGGCCTGCCGTCCTCGCGCAGCGCGATCAGCTCGCCGTCCAGCACCGCGGCGGACAGCGGCAGCTTCGCCAGTACGGCGACCACGTTCTGGCAGCCGGGCGGTGATGTCGTCGAGCGTCCGGGTGAACAGGCGGACGTCCCCGCCGGACAGGTGTGCCTGGATCCTGATCCCATCCAGCTTCCACTCCACCGCCGCCGGGGCACCGGCCTTGGCCAGCGCCTCGCCGAGGGTCGCGGCGCTGGAGGCGAGCATCGGCCGCACCGGGCGGCCCACCTCGAGGCCGAACTCGGCCAGCGCGGCGCTGCCCCCGCTCAGCGCGGCCGCGGCCACCGCGCCCAGCGAGCCGCGCAGCATCGCGGCCCGGCGGACTTCGGCCACCGGCACGGCCGCCGCCCGCGCGACGGCCTCGGTCATGACCCCCTCGAGCGCACCCTGGCGCAGCTCGCCGGAGAGCAGGCCGACCAGGAACCGCTGCTCGTCCGCGGTGGCCCGGCCGAACAGCTCGCCGACCAGTGCCTTGCGCGCGGCCGCCGAGCCCTTCCCGGCGACCGCCCCGATCGCGGAGAAGCCCGAGTCCACGTCGGACAGGGTCAGTGTGGGCGCAGCGGCGGGCGTAAACCCGTCCCGCAGCGCCGCCCACCCGACGCCTATCTGCCGCTGCGGCAGCTCCCCGGACAGGTAGGCCACGGCGATCGGCACCTCGAGTGGCCCGGCCTCGCGCAGCGCCCCGGCCAGCGCCTCGATCTTCGCCAGCCGGGCGCTGGTGGTCGCCACCAGCCGCGACACCTCGGCGATCTCACTCAGCAGCACCCGACCATTCTGCCCGCTTGAGCGCCCCACCGAGCTCAGCGACGCTCAGCCGGGCTGCCCGCCGCGGCGCGAGCCGATCCCGCGAAGCCCGCGCCGGCCGCCGCCGGGCGTCCATAGCCAGTATCCGACCGGGAAAAGCCGGACGTGCAGGTGGTCATCGACGAGCCCCCACAGGCCGCGCCGCGCGAACAGCGCGACGAACATCGCCACCAGCCCGAGGGTGATCAGGTACCAGGCGTTGTACGACTGCAGCGTCTGCTGCAGCACCATGTACACGATCGTGCCGAGGATCGGCCCCTCGATTGTGCCCAGGCCTCCGATGATCACCGTGAACGCCATGATAGCGGTCCACTGCACGCTGAACACGGCGGCCGGCTGCACCTGAAGCTGGCTGATGGCCAGCAGCGCCCCGGCCGCGCCGCAGCCCGCCCCGGCGATCACGAAGACGAACATCCGGGCCAGGCCGACCCGCGCGCCCGAACTGCGGGCGGCCACCTCGTCGTCGCGGATGGCCGTGAGCACCAGGCCGAGCCGGCTGCGGAGCAGCAGGTAGGTGCTGGCCAGGGCGGCGACCGTGACGGCCAGCCCGACCCAGTAGGTGTACGCGGTGAGCAGCGTCGGGTCCCAGCCGGTGAACCCGGGCAGCGGCAGGCCGGTCCCGCCGCCGATCGAGGAGAACCGCTCGATGATGAGCATCACGGTCGCGGCCAGTACCCAGGTGGCGATGGCGAAGTACCCGCTGCGCAGCCGGGAGACCAGCCACCACAGTGGCAGTGCGGCGACGCCGCAGCCGATCACGGCGACCGGGAGCGCGGCGAACGGCGCGATTCCGTTGATGGCCATGATCAGCACGAAGTACGCGCCGAGCCCCACGAACGCCTGCTGTCCCACCGACACCAGGCCCGCGTAGCCGGCCAGCAGGTTCCACATGGTCGCCAGGGTGAGCACGATGAATGCCTGAACCATGATGGTGGTGGTGCCGGAGTACACGATGTAAGGGAACAGCGCCAGCACGACCACGACGACGAGGGCGCCGATTCCGGTCCAGGCCACGTTCCTCCGTGACCGGGTCACCCGGATTTTTTCTTCCGAACGGGCCTGGGTATCCGCCACCACGCTCATGACTGCGCCTTCCTGGTGGTCAGGCCCTGCGGCCGGAGCACGAGCACGGCCAGGAAGACCAGATATCCGGCCAGCACCTCGTAGGAGATGTTGATCTGGGCGCCGATCTGCTGCGCTACGCCGAGGACCACGCCACCGAGCAGCGTGCCCCACAGCGAGCCCAGGCCGCCGATCACCACGGCGGCGAACGCGAAGAGCAGGATCGTGTCCGTACCGGTGGACGGCGCGAACTGCGAGTACATGCCGTACGCGATGCCGGCCAAGGCCACCGTGCCGAACGCGATCGCCGCCGCGATGCCGAACACGTGCCGGTAGTCGATGCCGGACAGCTGGGCCGCTTCCCGGTCGTCGGCCACCGCCCGGATCATCCGGCCGTACCTGGACGCGGACAGGAAGTACTGCAGCCCGAGCAGGACCACCACGGCCACCGCGAAGATCAGCACGAGCAGGTAGGCGATCTGGATCTGCGGCCCGATCGAGAACGACTTCGTGATGATGGAGTTGCCCACCCCGAGTGAGTGGCTGTCGGCGTTGACGAACTGCAGCAGTCCGTTCTCGATCACCACGGACAGCCCGAACGTCACGAGCAGCGTGGTAAGCACGCTCCGGTCAAGGGACGCCTGGATCATGGTCCGCTGCATCACGTAGCCGAGCACGGCCATGATCGGGACCACGATCAGGAACGACCAGAGCACCGGGACGTGGGTGACCGTGATAACGCCGAGCGCGATGTAGCCGCCGAGGATGGCGAGGTCACCGTGCGCGAGGTTGACGACCTTCATGACCCCGAACATGAGCGACAGCCCGCAGGCGAACAGGGCATACAGGCCGCCGGTCAGGATCCCCTGGATGATGGCGTTGACCCAGGCCATTACGGCTCGCTTCCTTCCTCGTCTTCCCCCGCCTCCAGCCCGAAGTATGCGGCCTCGACCTGGGCCGGGGTGACGTCCGACGGACGGCCTTCCAGTGTGGTATGCCCCTCGAGCAGGCACTGCAAATGCGATGCCACCCGCAGCGCCTGGCTGACGTCCTGCTCGACCAGCAGCACGGTCAGCCCGGTGGCCAGGATCTGCGGCAGCATGGCGTAGATGCGCTGTACCACGACCGGAGCCAGGCCGAGGGAGAGCTCGTCGAGCAGCAGCACGCGCGGGTTGGCGACCAGCGCCCGGCCGATGGCGACCGACTGCTGCTCGCCGCCGGACAACTGGGCCGTGCGCTGCGTCCTGCGCTCGCTCATCCAGCCGAACAGCTCGTAAACGCGCTCGATCGTCCACTGCCCTTTCCGCGCGTAGGTGGCGCCGACCTGCAGGTTCTCCTCGACCGTGAGCGAGCCGAACAGCCGCCGCCCCTCCGGCACCATGACGATCCCGGCGGTGGCGCGGCGCTCCGGCCTGACCTTGGTCATGTCCTTGCCGTCGTACAAGATCGCGCCCTCGGTCGGCTGGTGCAGGCCGGCGATCGTGCGCAGCAGCGTCGACTTGCCCGCGCCGTTCGCTCCGATGATCGCGTACACCTCGCCGGGAAACACCCGCAGCGAGATGCGGTCCAGCGCCCGCAGCTGGCCGTGGTGCACGACGAGCTCCCTGACCTCGAGCAGCGGCGTGCCGTTTCCCGGCCGGGGCGCGTTCACGGGGAGTCCTCCTGGATGAGGCCCTCATCCAGCGTGCCGCCGGTCAGCGAGGCGGTGACGTCCGAGCCGAGGAAGACCTCGCGGACGGCCGGGGTGGCCAGTACCTCGGCGGGCGTGCCGTCGCCGACGAAGCTGCCTCCGGACAGGCAGAGGAGCCGGCTCACCACCGCGGTGAGCGCGCGCACCACGTGCTCGATCCAGATCACCGCGATGCCCTCGGCGTTGACCGCGCGGACGATCTCGACGAGCTGGGCCACCTCCGGGTCGGTCAGGCCGCCGGCCACCTCGTCCAGCAGCAACAGCCTGGGCTGGGACGTGAGGGCGCGGGCCAGTTCCAGTCGCTTGCGCTGGAGCAGGCCGAGCCGCGCGGCGGGCAGGTTGGCCTGGCCGGTCATGCCGGTCCGGTCCAGTGCCTCCGCCGCCGCCGCGTAGCTGGCCCGGCGCCGCAGCCTGCCGCCCTGCTGCGCGGCGACCAGCAGGTTCTCGAACACGGTCATGTCCGTGAACGGGCGCGGCACCTGGTAGGTGCGCCCGATGCCCAGCCTGCACCGCGCCGCCGAATCCAGCTTGGTGACCGTGCGGCCGTCGAAGGAGATCTCCCCGGCGGCTGGAGCCAGATCGCCGGAGATGAGGCCGAACAGGCTGGTCTTGCCGGCTCCGTTCGGCCCCACGATCCCGACGGTGTCGCCGGCTCCGACGCTGAGCGAGAGCTTCTCGGCGATGACGACCTGGCCGAACCGTTTCGTCACCTGGTCGAGCTGGAGCAGCGGGCTGGTCATCCGGTCACTGGTTGGTCGGGTGGAGGTCGCCCGTGATCTTCGCCTGCGGCTGCAGCGTGTTGTCGACCACCTGGGCTTCGAGCGGGTACTTGGTGCCCTTCTGCCACTGGATGCCGACCGGCGGGGTGATCGCCACGCCCGGCGCGGGCGCCTTGGGCGAGGTGAAGTCGATCGGCCCGGCCACGCCGTTGACGTTCACCTGGTGGATGGCGTTGGCCACCTCGTTCTTGTCGTGCGGGTTGTTCACCGAGGTGAACGCGGCGTGCGCGACCTCGAAGAGGGTGTAGTTGCTGATGTTGGAGTTCCACTGCCCGTGGGTGGACTCGTACTCGTCGGCTAGTTGCTGGCACGTCTCGCCGGTGAACGAGGAGGTCCACGGCAGCGACGGGGCCCACCAGGCGTCGGTGGCGACGTTGTTCACCAGGTCGCCGAGCGCGTAGGCGTCGGTGGGGAACAGCAGCACCTTGGCCACCGTGGCCAGCTTCGGCCTGAAGCCCTGCTGCACGGCCTGCTTCCACATCGTGGCGAAGTCGGGCGGCAGCGGCACGTTGGTGAAGAAGTCGGCCCCCGAGTTCTTGAACTGGGAGATCATCGAGGAGTAGTTCGTCGTCCCGTCGGTATAGGGCTCGGACAGGACCATCGTGTACCCGGCCGACTTGGCGATGGGCGGGAACACCGCGCGGAAGGCGTTGCCGTCGGAGTCGTTGGGGAACGCGGCCGCGACCACCTTGTTGGTCTTGAGCTGAGAGTGGATCCTGTTCCACATCGGGATGAAGCACTCGACCAGGTGCTCGGCGCCCAGGAAGTACATCACGACGTACTTGGCCTTCTCCGTCGCGTGCTGCGGGTTGCCCTTCGGGAACAGGTTGAGGTACCACGACTCCCACGGGATGTTCGAGCACACCAGCGGCGTGCCGAGGGTTTCCGCGGTGCTGGCCACCGCGTTCACGGTCTCCGGTGTGCTCGAGGCCAGCAGCATGTCCACGTGGTCGGCGTTGATGGCCTGCTGGGCCAGCTGGCCGGCCCGGGTCGGGCTGGACTGGGTGTCGTAGGAGTTGATGGTGACCTCGTAGGTCTTGCCGCCGATCTTGACACCGTTCTTGAACTGCGAGGTCGTCCGGATTTTCGAGAGCACGAAGCCGTCAGGCGCGCCGAACCCAGCCAGCGCGCCGGTGAGCGGGTGGATCCAGCCGATGGTGATCTTCCCGGTGGAGGATCCGGCGGTGGAGCTCGAGCTGGCGCCCTTGATGCTGGAACTGCAGGCCTCGAGCAGGCCGCCGCCCCCGAGCACCACCGCGCTGGCGCCGGCCGCGCGCAGCACCCCCCGCCTGCTGAGCGACGTCGGCCCCTCCGGGGGGCCTTCCGCGGTGCCTTCTGCCCCGAGATGACCTCCCGCGGGCCCGCTTGGTCCCCGCCAAGGCTTGGTTCCGTTTGGTTGCGCAGTCTGGTGGTCACTCATTTGCAATCGATCTCCTTTGAGGTCGCGCCATGGGCGCGGGACGCGTCTGAGGTCGCACCGTCGACCCCTGCGGATCTGGTTCAGAGTGTTGCGGTGTCATGAGGATGGCGGCGACCAGATCCCGTGTTCAAACCCGCGAGGAAATGCCACTTCCCCTCCCGCATGGTGGTATAATCGAATATTTCTGCGATAATCAAGCGGGCAAATGTGCCACCCATGACCCATACCGCGGCAGGGCATGCCGTGGCTGCGCGGGGAGGCGACGGGGTTACCCGGCCGGTGAACCGCGAACCTTACAGCGCGGCGCGAACCGCGGCTGGAATCCCCCGCTTTCAGGCGGGTGGAGGATGTCAAGAGGCTAACATCACCTAAATCCGATGAGGGAGCGCTGTAAGCGAAGGCAATGGGCGCTTGACCTCATCGGGTTCAGGGCCTCGATGCGAGTACCTAATGTGCGGACTCCTATCACTATGCGAGAGTTGCGTCCGGGCTCTCGCGTCGCTGGTTCGTGCGCTGTGCGAACGAACGTACATATGAAGAACAGTATGGCAACGCTAGGGTGCCTGTTCGGCGCTCGTCAACGCACGTTATGCAACTGTTTCATATTGTGATATCCCGAGGTAGCGGGGTTGACCGGGCGCCGGTCAGGGTGCCGGACCCGCTTCCGTGCCGGCGCGGTTCCCCGGCTGGCTGAGCAGGGCGGTGATGACGCTGGCCAGGTGCCGGCGGATGGCTTGCTCGGCCTCGGCAGGCCGCCGGGCGGTGATCGCGGCGATGATGGCCAGGTGCTCGGCCAGGGAGACCTGCGGCCGGCCCGGGCGCAGCGACAGCTGGAACTGGTGCCGGACCAGCTGCCCGTTCAGCCGCTCGATCAGCCCGGCCGCCACCGTCTGCCGGGAGAATTCCCGCACCAGCCGGTGCAGCTCCTGATTGAGGGCGGAGTACTTCACCGGCTCCCCGTCGGCCACGGCCGCCCGCATCTGCCCGCCCAGTTCCTCCAGCCGCGCCGCCTGGGCGGCGGTCAGCCGCTCGGCCGCCTTGGCCGCGCACAGCCCTTCCAGCGCCATCCGGCACTCGGTGATGGCGACCGCCTCGGCCGCGGTGATAACCCGGACCCGGGCGCCGCGGTTGGGAACCCGCTCCACCAGTCCCTCTGCGGCCAGGTCGAACAGCGCCGCGCGCAGGCTGGCCCGGGTCACCGCCAGCATCCCGGCCAGCTCCTCCTCGACCAGCCGCTGCCCGGGCGCCATGTCCCCGGCCAGGATCGCCTGCCGCAGCCGCTCGACCGCCAGCCGCCGTCCGGTCGCCCCGCCCAGCAGCGCGCTCCCGGACGCGCCGGCCCCTGCCTGCGCCGGGTGGCCGCCGTCCTGAGCCTGCGCCGGCTGGTCATCGGCCTCGGCCGGTGCCGGGTCCTCGCTCCCTGCCACGGCGCGATCCTAGAAATATTGGACAAAATTGTCAACAATTTGCCAGGAGCATGCGAATGGATTACTAGTCAGCGACGGTTGTCTGGCACAATGTGATGCTGACCGCTAGGCCATGCGACGCCCTCTCCTCGTTCGCCCGGCCTAGCTCATCTGTGCGGTCACGTCGGCTGTCCCCCGGTCGGCGCGGGTCCGCCGCCTCGCATCTATCGCTGGGAGAAGACCACAGTCGTGGCTGTCAAGATCAAGCTGAAGCGCCTGGGCAAGATCCGGGAACCTTACTACCGGATCGTCGTCGCGGATGCGCGCACCAAGCGCGACGGGCGCGCCATCGAGGAGATCGGCAAGTATCACCCGAAGGCCGAGCCCTCGCTCATCGAAGTGAACTCCGAGCGGGTGCAGCACTGGCTCTCGGTGGGCGCGCAGCCCACCGATCCGGTCCGCGTCCTGCTCAAGATCACCGGGGACTGGCAGAAGTTCACCGGGGAACCGGGGACGGAAGGCACGCTCCGGACGGCGGAGCCGCGCGCGGACAAGAAGGAGCGCTTCGCGGCCGCCGCCAAGGAGAGCCAGGCCAGCAAGGACGCCAAGGAAGGGTCCAGGGAGAGCAAGGCCGGATCGCAGTCCAGGGCGGCCAAGCCCGCGAGGGACGGTGCCGCTAAGGACGGTGCCGCTAAGGACGGTGCCGCCAAGGACGGTGCCGCCAAGGGCGGTACGGCCAAGGCCGAGGCGGGCACCGAGGCCGCCGCGGCGGAGGCCGTGGCTGATGAGGCGGGGACCGGAGCCTGACGTGCTTGAGGAAGCCCTCGAGCACCTGGTCCGGGGCATCGTCCAGTATCCGGACGACGTCCAGGTCGCCAGCAGGCCGCTGCGCCGGGGCAGCGTCCTGGAGGTGCGTGTGCATCCGGAGGATCTCGGTAAGGTCATCGGCCGGGGCGGACGCACCGCCAAGGCGCTGCGTACCGTGATCGGCGCCCTGGCCGCGGGCCGCTATGTCCGGGTAGACCTGCTGGACGCCGACGAGGTCCGCTGACCCTGATGCGGGTAATCGTCGGCCGCGTCGGTCGTCCGCACGGAATCCGCGGCCAGGTCGTGATCGGGGTCAGGACGGACGAGCCTGACCTCAGGTTTGCCGTGGGCGCCACCCTCGGCCTTGCCGACCGGCAGGACGGGCCCGCGGCCGGCGAGCCGCTCACGGTTGCTTCGGCGCGCTGGCACTCGGGGCAGCTCCTCGTCGCGTTCGCCGGGATCACCGACCGGACCGCGGCCGCGGAGCTGACCGGCAGCTGGCTGAGCGTGGATTCGAGCCAGCTGCCGGAAATCCCCGATCCGGATGAGTTCCGCGATCACCAGCTGATCGGCCTGTCCGTGCGGACCTCGGCGGGCGACCCCGTGGGCGTGGTCACCGACGTGCTGCACTACGGGCAGGATCTGCTGGTGGTGCGGCGCGCGGCCGGCCAGGACGAGGAGTGCCTGGTGCCGTTCGTGAAGGCCATCGTGTCCGAGGTCGACCTGCCGGGTGGCGTCGTGGTCATCGACCCGCCGCCCGGCCTGCTCGACTCCGCGCAGGCGCAGTAGCCGAACCGCGGCCCGTTCTGGGTGAGGAATAAGGAGAGGACGTGGGCCGGAAAATAGCACTGCGCATCGACATCGTGACGATCTTCCCCGGGTATTTCGGCAGCCCGCTCGGGGTGTCGCTGATCGGCAAGGCGGCGGCGCGGGGCGACATCGAGTTCCACGTGCACGACCTGCGCCGCTGGGCCAGGGACATCCATCACACCGTCGATGACCTGCCGTTCGGCGGCGGCCCCGGCATGGTGATGAAGGCGGACGTCTGGGGGGACGCCCTCGATGAGATCGTCCCGCCCGGGCCGGCCGGGGCCGCCCGGCTGGTCGTGCCGACGCCGAGCGGAGTGCCGTTTTCGCAGCAGATGGCGGCCCGCTACGCGGCCGAGCCGCGGCTGGTATTCGCCTGCGGCCGCTACGAGGGCATCGACGGTCGGCTGGTCGAGGTGATGCGCCTGCGGATGCCGGTCGACGAGGTGAGCATCGGCGACTACGTGCTGGCCGGCGGCGAAGCCGCGGCGCTGGTGATGCTCGAGGCGGTAGGGCGGTTGCTGCCCGGCGTCCTGGGCAACGCGTCCTCGGCCGGGGACGACTCGTTCGGCGGCGGCGCAGGCGCGGGCGGGGCCATGCACGGGCTGCTCGAGGGCCCCGTCTACACCCGGCCGCGGGCCTGGCGCGAGCGTGAGGTGCCCGAGGTGCTGCTGTCCGGTAATCATGCCGCGATCGCGCGCTGGCGCCGTGACATGGCGCTGCGCCGGACCGCCGCCCACCGTCCGGATCTCATCCCGGCCCTGGGGGAACTGGATCGGCGCGACCGGCAGATCCTGGCCGAGGCGGGGTTTCCCGTCGCCGCGGAGGGACCGCCGGCCGCTGGCTTTTCCGGTTAGCGGCAAAGATATGGCACACTGAAGTCCGCTGTTTTTTTCAGGCACCTGGCCCGGGATCCCGCGAGGTCCCCTGGCGCGAGCCGGCCGCTGCCGGGTGCCCGCACCCGACCACCACCGAGGAAACTGCTGTCATGCATACCGCGATCGCCGAAATCGAGCAGGCCCAGACCCGGTTCTGACATCCCGGACTTCAGGCCCGGGGACACGCTCAGGGTCCACGTCCGGGTTACGGAAGGGAACCGCTCACGGATCCAGGTCTTCCAGGGCGTGGTGATCCGGCGCCAGGGCAGCGGGGCTCGGGAAACCTTCACCGTGCGCAAGGTCAGCTACGGCGTGGGCGTCGAGCGGACCTTCCCGGTGCACAGCCCGTCGATTGACAAGATCGAGCGGGTCACCCGGGGCCAGGTGCGCCGGGCCAAGCTGTATTACCTGAGGGAACTGCGCGGCAAGGCGGCCCGCATCAAGGAGCGTCGCGACCAGACCGGCAGCTGATGGACGATCAGCAGGATCCCGGCCCGCTCGCGTCGGCTCGCACTTCTGAGCCAGCCGCCGGCCCGGGCGCCGGGGAACCTGGCACGAGCGCTCCGGCGGCCAGGAAAAAGAAGAGCCTGGGCCGCGAACTGCTGACCATCGTCCTGGCCGCCGCCGTCCTCACCTTGCTGGTGAAGGCGTTCGTCGTCCAGGTGTACCGGATCCCGTCCGCGTCGATGGAGAACACGCTCCAGGTCGGCGACCGGGTCCTGGTGAACAAGGTCGTCTATCATTTCCGCGGCATCGACCGCGGCGACATCATCGTCTTCAGCGGGCAGGACTCGTGGGGACCCGATGCCCCGCCGCCGTCGGGCGACCCGGTGGTCCGGGTGTTCGACGACGTGCTTTCCGGCCTCGGGCTGAACAATGACCAGACCTACTACATCAAGCGCGTGATCGGGCTGCCCGGTGACCACGTGGCCTGCTGCGACGTGCGGGGCCGGGTCACGGTCAACGGCGTCCCGCTCGACGAGGGCGGGTACGTGTATCCCGGCAATCCGCCCTCCGTCAAGTTCAACGAGGTCGTCCCGCGTGGTCACCTGTGGGTCATGGGAGACCACCGCAGCGACTCCGACGACTCGCGCTACCACCCGGATGACCCGGGCGGCGGCGCGATACCGGAGAACCAGGTCGTGGGCCGGGCGTTCCTGATCATCTGGCCGCTGTCGCAGTTTCGCGATCTGCCCATCCCGTCGACATTCGCCCAGGCCGCGGTGAGCGCCATGGCGCCCGCTCCAGTCGCGGGAGTGGCCGGCGCCGCCGGGGTCATCGGCGCGCCCCTGCTCCTCCTGCGTCGCCGCCGCGCCGGCCAGGGTCGACCACGGTCCAGGACCAGACGGCACTGACCGCCGCGCGCGGGTCCGGCGGTGTTCCGGTCGCGATATGGCGCTAAGCTCAATTCGATGACGGTGTACCCCGACGAGGGGCGTGGGTCTGCGTGAGCCGTCTCGGTCCGGTACCCGCGGCGTTCGGCCTGCCGAACCCGGGAACGTATCCGGGTGAGCGGTGCACGCTGCGGAAGGGGCGCAAATGGGCGGCGCTGGCCGGGGCGTGACACCGGGGGCCGATTCGGGTGAGAGCGCGGCGTCACCGGCGCCCGGGCCGGGCCGGCCGGCCAGGGCGGACAGCGGATCCGAGACGCCAGGGCCCGCGGTCGACCAAGCGAAGGCCGATGCCAGCAGTGCGGATGCCGGTGCCGGTCCGGCCGGGGCGCCGCCGGATGACGGGGCGGCGTCTGCGGACCAGCCCGGGTCACGGTCCGGCGGCCGGCGGGCGGCCCGGCGGCCGCGCAAAAGGCGATCGTTCTGGCGCGAGTTTCCGATCCTGGTCGCCGTCGCGCTGCTGCTCGCGGTGGTCATCAAGACGTACGCGATCCAGGCGTTCTTCATACCGTCCGGCTCGATGCAGAACACGCTCGAGATAAACGACCGGGTGCTCGTCAACAAGATCGTCTATCACACTCGCGGCATTCACCGCGGCGACATCGTGGTCTTCAACGGGGACGGCTCATGGGATCCGGGCACCGTTCCGGCTAGCACCAATTTCGTCGTGCAGTTCGCCGACGGCTTTGCCAGCATGTTCGGCTTCGGGCACCCGGGCGACATCCTCATCAAGCGGGTTATCGGCCTGCCCGGAGACCGTGTGGCCTGCTGCGACGCGCAGGGCCGGGTCACCGTCAGCGGCGTCCCATTGAACGAGGGCTCCTACCTGTATCCCGGCAACGTCCCCTCCGAGATCAAGTTCAGCATCGTCGTGCAGCCCGGCCGGCTGTGGGTCATGGGAGACCACCGGCTCATCTCCGATGACTCCCGGGATCATCAGGGCTCCCCCGGCGGTGGCACGATCCCGGAAAGCGCGGTGATCGGCCGGGCCTTCGTCATCATCTGGCCGCCGAGCCGGTGGCGGGTGCTGCCGATACCCGGCACGTTCCAGCAGCCGAAGCTGAACGCCGCGGCGGCAGCCACGGGGGCCCCGGCGGCCCAGGATGCGGCCGGCCAGCTGTCGGCCCGGCTGGAGCCGTCGACCCCGGTGCTGCCGCTGACCCTCGGCTTCGCTGCAGCCGTCCCGGTGACCTGGCTCCAGCGTCGGCTGCGGCTGCGGGTCGCCCGCCGCCGCGCGGCGCGGCGTCGCCTGCCCGGCCAGGACCGCGCCCGAGGCTCCGGCCAGTAATCCCGGCCTCGCCTCTTCCCGTCCCACCCTGTGCGGCCTCGCCGCGGCCCGCTATGTCCGCGTGACCCCGGTAACTGGCGTACTCTTCGCAGTGTCATGACCCGCCATCGTGGTGCGCCGACAGCCAGCCAACCGGCCTCGCAGGCAACCGTAACCCCTCCGCTTCCTTCCGGCTCGCAGGTTTCATTCCGGAACATGTATCCCAGGTATCCGCGCTATACGCCTCGGCGCGACGGTGGCCTGGGCGCGTACGAAACCGCGCTCGCCCGGGCCGGTTTCAGCCCTGTGGCCGGTATCGACGAGGCGGGGCGGGGGGCCTGCGCGGGGCCGCTCGTGGTGGCGGCCGTCGTACTCGATCCCGCCAGCATCCGGCGCATGCCCGGACTGGCCGACTCCAAGCTGCTGACCCCTCAGGCCCGCGAGGAGGCCTACGCCGAGGTGCTCCGCTGGGCCATCGACTGGCACGTCGTGGTCATCGGCGCCGACCAGATCGATGCCATCGGGCTGCATGTGTGCAACGTCTCGGGCATGCGCCGGGCCTGCGCGGGCCTGCGCGCCGCGCCCGGTTACGTGCTCACCGATGGCTTCCCGGTCCGCGGCCTGGGCGTCCCCGGGCTCGCGGTCTGGAAGGGGGACCGGGTCACGGCCTCGGTGGCGGCGGCCTCGGTCCTGGCCAAGGTCAGCCGGGACCGGATGATGCGGGACCTGCACGAACGTTATCCCCTATACGGCTTCGACCGGCACAAGGGATATGTCACCGATGACCATGTACGAGCCCTGGCCGAACACGGACCGAGCCCGGTGCACCGGTACTCGTTCGTGAACGTAACCAGGGTGGCGGGCCTGGCTAATTCTGTGCACCCGCTGGCGCCCGCGGACCCGGCAGAGCTTACGGGCTCCGCGGAGTTCCCGGGCGATCCCGCTGTCGCCGGCCCTCCCGAGGGCCTGGTGGCCTCGGGATTCAGCCCAGCGGGTGCATGGGAGGAGAACGAGAGGAGAATGGACTCATGAGCGCGGAGGACCTTGAGAAGTACGAGGCGGAGATGGAGCTTCAGCTCTATCGCGAGTACCGCAACGTCGTCGGGTTGTTCACGCACGTGGTCGAGACCGAACGCCGGTTCTACCTCACGAATGACGTCGAGCTGAATATTCGGTCAAGTGACAACGGTGAGGTCTTCTTCGAAGTTACGATGCGGGATGCCTGGGTCTGGGATATGTACCGCCCGGCCAGGTTTGTCAAGAACGTGCGGGTGGTCACCTTCAAGGACGTCAACATCGAGGAACTCGCCAAGGCCGACCTAGAGGTGCCAGAGGACAAGCCGGACTTCCCGGCGTAGCTTGCATGGGCGGAGGGGCGATGTTCGGGCTCCCGGACGAGGTAGCAGCCTGCCTGTTTGACATGGACGGCGTGGTGACCCAGACTGCGGTGGTGCACGCGGCGGCGTGGAAGGAGATGTTCGACGACTTCCTCCGCCAGCGAGCCGAGAGCACGGGAACCGAGTTCGTCCCGTTCGATCCGCACGCCGATTACGACGCTTACGTCGACGGCAAGCCCAGGCTGGACGGCACCAGGTCGTTCCTCGAGTCCCGGGGTATCGACCTTCCGGAGGGCACGCCGGATGACCCGCCGGGGACACCGACCGTATACGGGCTGAGCAACCGCAAGAACGACCTGGTCCTGGCGAAGCTGGCGGCCGGAGGCGTTCAGGTTTACCAGGGGACTGTCACCTACATCCGTTCGGTTCGTGAAAAGGGCATCTCGACGGGGATCGTGTCGTCCAGCGCGAACACCCAGCAGGTGCTCGATTCCGCGGGCCTGACTGCACTGTTCGACGTGCGGGTGGACGGGTTGGTCGCCAAGCAGCGCGGCCTGCGCGGCAAGCCGGCGCCGGACACCTTCCTGGCCGCGGCCGAGGCGCTCAGCGTGCCTGCTAGCCGCGCGGTGGTGTTCGAGGACGCGCTGGCCGGGGTCGAGGCGGGCCGCGCCGGTCATTTCGCGCTCGTGGTCGGCGTGGACCGGGTTGGCCAGGCGGCCGCGCTCAGGGAGCACGGTGCCGACGTCGTGGTGCAGGACGTCGCCGAACTCCTCGGCCAGGACGGCCAGCCGGGCCAGGGTGCCCGATGATCAAGCAGTCCGCGTACGGGACCGAGCCCTGGCGGCTCGTCGAGAAGAGCCTCGACCTGGATCTGCTGGCGCAGAGCGAGTCGGTCTTCGCCCTGTCCAACGGGCACATCGGACTGCGCGGCAACCTCGACGAGGGGGACCCGCACGGCCTGCCGGGCAGCTACCTGAACTCGATGTATGAGGTCCGGCCGCTGCCCTATGCCGAGGCCGGCTACGGCTTTCCCGATGACGGTCAGACCGTCATCAACGTGACCAATGGCAAGATCATCCGGTTGCTCGTCGACGACGAGCCCTTCGACATCAGGTACGGCACGCTGCATTCGCATGAGCGTGTCCTGGACCTGCGGGCAGGCACGCTGGCCCGGGAGGCGGACTGGTCGTCGCCGGCCGGGGCCAGGGTCAAGGTGACCTCGGTGCGGATGGTGTCGCTGACCCAGCGCGCGATCGCGGCGATCAGCTACACGGTCGAGCCGGTGGATCAGAAGCTGCGTCTCGTGCTGCAGTCCGAGATCGTCGCGAACGAGGAACTGCCGCAGCGGGGGAAGGATCCCCGGGTGGCGGCCGTCCTGGAGAACCCGCTGGTCAGCGAGGAACACCAGTGTTCCAACGACGGCGGGCCGGGCCGGGCGGTACTGGTGCACAAGACACGGGTCAGCGGGCTGCGGATCGCGGCCGCGATGTCTCACGAGATAACCGGCACCGAGAAGATGACCCACCGGATCGAGTCCTTTCCCGATCTGGCCCGGGCCACCGTGGCGGCCGAGGTCGCCCCCGGCGAACAGCTGCACATCGTCAAGTACATCGGCTACGGCTGGTCGAGCCAGCGGTCCAAGCCCGCCCTCATCGACCAGGTATCCGGCGCGCTGGCGGCCGCCCACCTGGTCGGCTGGGACGGCCTGCTGGCCGAGCAGCAAGCCTTCCTGAACGAGTTCTGGGAAGGCGCCGACGTCGAGGCGGACGGCGACGCCGAGATCCAGCAGGCGGTGCGGTTCGGGCTCTTCCATATCCTGCAGGCCGGAGCGCGGGCCGAGTACCGGCCCATCGCGGCCAAGGGCCTGACCGGGACCGGTTACGACGGCCACACGTTCTGGGACACCGAGACGTTCGTGCTGCCGGTGCTCATGTACACCCAGCCCACCGCCGCGGCCGACGCGCTGCGCTGGCGGCATCTGGTGCTGCCCGAGGCCAAGCGGCACGCGGCCGACCTCGGCCTGGCCGGGGCCGCGTTCCCGTGGCGCACGATCCGGGGCCAGGAGTGCTCCGGCTACTGGCCCGCCGGGACCGCGGCGTTCCACATCAACGCCGACATCGCCAACGCCGTCATCCGCTACCTGGACGCCACCGAGGACGCCAAGTTCGAGCAGGAGGTCGCGCTCGAATTGCTGGTCGAGACCGCGCGGCTGTGGCGGTCGCTCGGCCAGCACGACGCCATGGGCCACTTCAGGATCGAGGGCGTCACCGGGCCGGACGAGTACAGCGCGGTCAAGGACAACAACATCTACACCAACCTGATGGCGCAGCGGAACATGGCCACCGCCGCCTACCTGGCCGTCAAGCTGCCCGACGCCGCCGAGGCACTCGGAGTGACGACCGAGGAGGCCGCGTCCTGGCGCGATGCGGCGGCCGCGATGTACATCCCGTTCGACCAGCGCCTCGGCGTCCACCCGCAGCACGAGGGATTCACCGACTACGCCCGGTGGGACTTCCAGAGCACCCCCGAGGACCACTATCCGCTGCTGCTGCACTACCCGTATTTCCAGCTGTACCGCAAGCAGGTGGTCAAGCAGGCGGACCTGGCGCTGGCCATGTACCTGCGACCCGACGCCTTCACCGCCGAGCAGAAGGCCAGGAACTTCGCCTACTACGAGCCGCTCACCGTGCGGGATTCCTCGCTGTCGGCGTGCACCCAGGCGGTGGTGGCCGCCGAGGTCGGCCAGCTCGAGCTCGCTCACGACTACCTGGCCGAGGCCGCGCTCATGGACCTGAGGGACGTGGAGCACAACACTTCAGACGGCGTGCACATGGCGTCGCTGGCCGGGGCGTGGATAGCGCTGGTCGCCGGGTTCGGCGGGATGCGCGCGGGGGATGGGACGCTGGCCTTCAGCCCGCACCTGCCCGGCGGCATATCGCAGCTGACGTTCCGGCTGCGCTACCGAGGCCGGAGGCTGCGCGTCGCCGTCACCTCGGGCCGGGCCAAATACGAGCTGCTCGACGGCGAGCCGTTGTCCATCGTCCACCACGGCAAGGAGTTCAAGCTCGGCAAGAAGGCCGTGCAACGCGAAATCCCGCCGGTGACTGCGGGGCCGCGCCCCGAGCAGCCGCCGGGGCGCCCCCCGTACAGCCGCGGCGGGTAACCGATCCAGGCCTCTTAGGGTCCGTGGCACGATTCCCTGCCCAGGATTCTGGATGCCCGCCTATGGGCAGGCACGTGAGTTCGCGCAGGTGCGGCAACTGACCGTGCAGAACCTCGGGGTCCTGGAATCGGTATCGCAGTACCGTTCCCACGATTACGAACTAGAGCTGGTGTTCGGCCTGTGGGCACCCCACTCTCTGCCTGTCCGTTCAGCCACCGCTTAGGGTCGCCATAGCGCGATGGAGCCGACCGCCTTAGTGGAGACCGGTCATGATGTGTTTTCGGTTTCGGGTTATCGGCCCACGGACTGCTTCTGCCAAGTATGCGCTCCGGGGCCGGGACGTCTGGTTGCACATCCAGGGCATTCCCAGCGCTTGTTGGTCGTCCCCAGCGGATTAGATCACCGAGCACCGACATTCTTGGCCCGGTCTCCACAAACGCGAAGCTTCACCCGGGTTTTCCACAGCTGGAGATGGCACCCTGCGGGCGGCCCCTGGTTACCGCGATCGTCGGAGCCGGAGGTGATAGCGATGCGTGCCAAGGACATGCTAGGCAAATCCGGTGAGCAGGCGGCGGCCGAATACCTGGAGTCGCGCGGCCTGCGGATCCTGGACCGCAACTGGCGCTGCGCTGTCGGCGAGATCGACATCGTGGCTGCGGAGCGGTACGCGCTGGTGGTGGTGGAGGTCAAGTCCCGGACGGGGGTGCGTTACGGCAGCCCGCTCGAGGCTGTCGGCCGGGCCAAGCGGGCCCGGCTGCGCAGGCTGGCGGTGCAGTGGCTGAACGCCCACGGAGTCCGGTTCGATCAGGTCCGGATCGACGTGGTCGGTCTGGTGTACGACGGCACCGGCGGGTTCAGCATCGAGCACATCCGAGGGGTGGGGTAGCCGTGCCGCTGGCCCGGACATATTCAGTGGCATTGATCGGCGTGAACGGCCAAGTGGTCGAGGTCGAGGCAGATATCGCGAACGGCCTGGTCGGGATGATCCTGGTCGGCTTGCCTGATACTGCGCTGCGGGAGGCGCGGGACCGGATCCGGGCGGCGATCGTCAATAGCGGCGAGGAGTGGCCGCAGCGGAAGATCACGGTCGGGCTCTCCCCGGCCAGCTTGCCCAAGCGGGGCAGCTGGTTCGACCTGGCAATAGCGGTCGGGATACTCGCCGCTGCGGGCAGGCTGCCCACATCGGCGGCAGCCGAGGTGATGTTCTTCGGCGAGCTAGGTCTGGACGGGCAGTTGCGGCCCGTCCGCGGTGTGCTACCTGCGGTGGCGGCCGCGGTGGATCAAGGGTTCGGCACAGTGATGGTGGCCGAGCAAAATGCGGCGGAAGCCGTCCTAGTGCCCGGCGTGCGCGTTATCGCAGCTAGCAGTTTGACCGCGGCGGCCGACTGGTTTCGCGGCCTGCCTGGCCCTGATGGCGGCCCAGCCGCGGCCGAGTACGAAGGCGGCCAGGAATTGTCGGCCCGGCAGGCGTGTATGCGTCCGGGTGGACGCCTAGGCGCTGGCAGCAAGCCCTCCCCTGGTTCTGCCGCTCGAGAAAGCGAAGTACGGAACGCGATAACCCCCGACCTCGCCGAGGTGCTCGGCCAGTCATTGGCGCGCCGGGCCGCTGAGGTGTGTGCGGCCGGTGGGCACCACCTGTCGTTGCTCGGGCCACCCGGTGTTGGCAAAACAATGCTGGCTGAACGGATCCCCACCATCTTGCCCAGACTCGACACGACGGCGGCGCTGGAGGTCACGGCTATTCATTCGGTAGCCGGCACGTTGCCCCCAGAAATTCCATTGCTGACTGATCCGCCGTTTATGGCCCCGCACCACACTGCCACCAAGGCAGCGATCGTTGGCGGTGGCAGTGGCATCATCCTCCCTGGTTCTGCGTCGCTTGCCCACCGGGGGGTGTTGTTTCTGGACGAAGCGCCAGAGTTCGACAAGGACGTGCTCGACGCGCTAAGGCAACCGCTTGAAGCGGGCGAGGTCGTGGTTGCCAGATTGGGAGTCATCGCAAGGTTTCCAGCAAAGTTCACCCTGGTCGTAGCTGCAAATCCGTGTCCGTGCGCGAAGACGGCAGGGCCAAAGGAAGGCTGTCGTTGTAGTCCGTCCACGCGTCGCAGGTACCTGGGGCGGATCTCGGGCCCGCTGCTCGACCGAGTAGACGTGAAGATCGAGCTTGAGCCGGTAACCCGTAAGGAATTGCTGAGCGACAGAACATTCGCCGAGCCGAGCCGAGTTGTAGCCATGCGGGTAGGTCAAGCTAGGGACCGGACCGCCCACCGGCTACGCGGCACACCGTGGCGCCTGAATGCCGAGGTCCCCGGATCGGAGTTGCGCCGGACCTGGCCGCCCATCTCAGGTGCTCTCGCCGCAGTAGAGCGTTCCCTGGAGCGCGGCCAGATCAGCGCTCGCGGCGTCGTCAAGGTCATCCGTGTCGCCTGGACCATCGCCGACCTGGCTGGACGGCCGCGCCCGGGCAAGGATGACTGCGATGCCGCGCTCGGCCTGTGGCTCGGGGTTCGCCGGTGAGCCGGGCGACCTCGCCGGCCGGGCTCGGCGAGGAAAAGCTGGCCCGGGCGGCGCTTACCTACCTGGCCGAGCCCGGCGATCCCGCACTGGGGGCGCTGCTCGGGATCTGCCGGCCCGCCGAGGTGCTGGCCGCAATCAGGGCTGGCCTGCTGCCCGGGACCGGCCCCGGGTGCGGCGACACCCCGGCGAGCCGGGCGGCGCTGGAGCGCGCGCTCGGCCGGTGGCAGGTCCGGCTGCCTGGCCTGCCGGACGACGAGGGCATCGCGGGCGCCTGCCGCGACGGCATCAGGCTGGTCTGCCCCGGGGAGACCGAGTGGCCCGCCGCGCTCGACCAGCTCGGCCTGGTCCGGCCGTACGCGCTCTGGATCCGCGGAAACGCGGAACTGCGCTTTGCCTGCTCGCGCTCGGTGGCGATGGTGGGGTCGCGGGCCGCCACCGGGTACGGCGGCCACGTCGCGGGCGAAATCGCCGCCGATCTCGGCGAGCGAGGCTGGGCGATCGTCTCGGGCGGCGCCTTCGGGATCGACGCCGCCGCGCACCGCGGCGCGCTGGCTGCGGAGGCGATAACGGTCGCGGTGCTGGCCTGCGGGGTGGACTATCCCTACCCGGCGGGTCACGCGGACCTGTTCCAGGCGATCGCCGCCCAGGGCCTGGTGATGAGCGAATGGCCGCCAGGACGTCACCCGGCCCGGGTGCGCTTCCTGGTCCGTAACCGGGTAATCGCCGCGCTCGCCTGCGGCACTGTGATCGTGGAGGCGGGCGAGCGCAGCGGCGCCCTGAACACCGCACGGCACGCCGCCGACCTGGGCAAGCCTCTGATGGCGGTACCCGGTCCGGTGACTTCGGCTCAGTCCGCCGGGTGCCACCGGATCATCAGGGAGTGGGGTGCCACCTGCGTCACCCGGGCCGACGACATCATCGAGATGCTCTCGCCGCTCAGCGTCCCGGATCCGCTGGCGCCCGGCGCTGGCCTGGAGCCGCCGGACTCCGCGCCGCCAGGCCCAGGCTCGGAGCCGCCCGGCCCGGGCTGGGAGCTATCCCGCGATGGCCTCGACGCCGATAGCGCCCGGGTGCTCGACGCGCTGCCTGCACGTGGCGGCGCAGGAACCTCGACCATCGCGGTCGCCGCGGGGGTGGACCTCGATACCGTGCTGCGGTGCCTCGGACGGCTGGCCGGTTACGGTTTCATCGAGCGCGGCGACGGCGGCTGGCGCCTGCGCCGACCCGATCGGTCCACCCGACCCCGCCGTCCCGGCTGACCCGGCTATCTCGGCTTACTTGGCCATCCCCAGCTGATCCTGGGCGGTCCGGCGATCCTGGCGGCGGGCCGCCAGGATCGCTCCGCGTCCCGCTGCTACGCCACCTCGGCCGCCATATCGTCCTCGAAGCTGATCTCGCCCTCCAGGGCCGCCCGGCCCCGGTCGCCGGCCTCGGCCTGGTCCGTGTCGCCGAACTCGAACCCGAGCTCAACATTGCGCTCCCCGGCCAGTTGCTGCAGGCCATAGCGCTCGAACGTGGTCGGGATCGGTAAGGCTGATCGTCCGGACTCCATGGCCGGCCAGCCGCTCGTTGATCTCGTCGAGGTGGTCGCGGACCAGTCGCTTCTCCGTATCGGTGATCTTGCCCTTGTGTGGCTTGCCCGCATGCTCGCGGGTCGCGTAGTCGAGGCGTTCCCCGCGTGAGCTGCTGGCCGACGACCGCGTGCTGCGCCTGACCGGCCGCGCGGCGGTGAGCAACTCGTCCATCGGGTTATGCGTGGCCAGCTTATCGAAAGCATCGGCCTCCAGGACGATGCGGCGCGGCTCGATGTCGTCGGGCAGGTACACCTCGATGACCGCGACCCGCAGGGCGGACTCTTCCAAGGCCTCGGCTTCGTCGGTGAGTGCCTCGATCTCGACCGGGCCATCGCCAAGTTCGGGGTGCTCGTGCACCACGATGCGTGCCAGTGCGTCGTCATGCATGATGAGCTGGCCGCTCAGGTCGCTGAACCGGACAGTCTTCTGACCCATGCTCGATCCCTCTCTAAGGCGCTGGTGCGAGCGCGTTCGGCGGCCTCGTCACATTGCCGTTGCGATGCCGGAGGCCCTGGTGGCTGAGCGCATTGCTCACCCTTCCGCAAGGACCGCCGCATGTCAAACTTCAGTTCGATCGGCGTGTCCCGATGCGAAATTACTCACGATTGCCGTGTCGCCTGGCCTTTCCGGTATTCGCGGGGATCCGCGGTGCACACTGGGCATATGAAGGATGACGGGGAACTTGCCGCGCCGCTGTCTCCCGAGATGATCGCAGCCCTGACCGCCTTCGAGCGTCACCTCCGGTCCGAGCGCTCGCTGTCGGCGCACACCGTCCGCGCTTACATCGGGGATGTGCGGTCTCTGCTCGAGCACGCCCATCTCCAGGGCGTCGACGCCCCGGACGGCCTGGGCGTGAGCGAGTTGCGCGGCTGGCTGGCGATCCAGCACGAGTCGGGGGCGGCCCGGGCCACCCTGGCCCGGCGCGGGGCGGCGGCCAGGGCGTTCACCGCCTTCGCGTACCGTCGCGGCTGGCTAGCTACCGACCCGGGGCCACGGCTCGGGACGCTGAAGACCCGTCGGGCCCTGCCCCGTGTGCTGCGCCAGGACGAAATGGCAGCCGTGCTGGCCGGACTGGACCGGGCCAGCCGCCAGGCCGAGGCCGCCACCGAGGCGCCCGGCGAGGCCGCCACCAGGGCGGCCTGCGGGACAGCCGCCAGGTCGGGCAGCGGCGCGGAAGACAGAATCGACGTGCCGGCGCGCACCGAAGCCGCGGTAGTCCTGCGCGACTCCGCCGTCCTCGAACTGTTCTACGCGACCGGGATACGGGTCAGCGAGCTGTGCGGGCTGGACGCGAGTCACCTCGACCACGGCCGCCGCACTGTTCGAGTCAGGGGAAAGGGCGACAAGGAACGCACCGTGCCGGTTGGCGTGCCCGCGCTCCGTGCGGTGAACCGCTGGCTGGCCGCGGGTCGTCCGGTGCTCGCCACCGCGTTCAGCGGGCCGGCATTGTTCCTCGGGGTCCGCGGCGGGCGCCTGGACCCGCGCGCCGCCCGCCGGATTGTGCACGCCCGCCTGCGTGAGGCGGGAACGGGCCGGGACACCGGTCCGCACGGAATCCGTCACAGCGCGGCGACCCACCTGCTTGAGGGTGGCGCCGACCTGCGCAGTGTCCAGGAGATCCTCGGCCACTCCTCGCCCGCGACCACCCAGATCTACACGCATGTCTCGATCGAGCGCCTCAAGTCCAGCTACCGCCAGGCCCATCCCCGCGCCTAGGCCCCTGTGGGGACGCCTACCGTCACAATGGCGTTTCTACCGACCTCAGCTGTCCCACTTACCCCTACGCCTCGTCGAGCCGGGTCCGCACCTGGCCGAACCATAACCATGGCCCGTTACCCGAGCATTTGGGGTCGGCGGCCTGGCTACGGTCGGCCCGTCCCGTGCACCCACCCTTCCGCTTCACTCGCTCTGTTGGTCTCACCTGCCCTATCCGCCTCACTCGCCTCGCCCGCCTCCTTCCGCGGGACCGGATCCGGGCCGGAGCCCACCTGGCAAACGACATGGATGTGGCAGCGATGCTGCCAGGACAGCATCGTGCAATGGGTGTGTTTCCTCTGGAGCTCCTTCTTTTATGTCGTGGTAGCGCATCCGGCGGATGCCCAGCTGAACCTGCCGCCGGAGAAGCACTCGCACGGGCTGTCCCGGCTGGTCGCGGCGGCGGCGCCGCGCGAGTCGCTGGCGGCCGCGTGCGCGCAGGTCACCGCGGCGACCGGGTGCGCGCTGGGCACCCGGCAGTGCCAGCAGCTGGCCCGGGCCGCCGCGGCTGACTTCGAGGAGTTCTACGCCGGCCGCCGGCCCCCGCCCGGCGGCGCGCCCGGCGACGTGCTGGTCATCTCCTGTGACGGCAAGGGCATCGCGGTGCGGCCCGGGCAGCTGCGCCCCCGCGCCGAACGGCTGGCCCGCAAGGCCGTCCCGAAGCAAGACGGGCGGATCTCCCGCGGCGAGGTCCGCACCCGCAGGCGGATGGCCGAGGTCGCCGCGGTGTTCGACCTGGCCCCCGTCCCCCGCACCGCGCAGGACATCCTCGAGCCCGGCCCGCGCCCGCCCGGCCCCCGGGCCGCGCGCAAGTGGCTGACCGCCAGCATCACCGCCGATGCCGCCGACGTCGTGGCCGCCGCGTTCGCCGAGGCCAGCCGCCGCGACCCGGCACGGGAGCGGACCTGGATCGCGCTGGCCGACGGGAACAAGGACCAGATCAGGTGGATCCGCGCCCAGGCCGCCGCCCGGAACACCCAGGTCACCATCATCTGCGACTTCATCCACGTCACCGAATACCTCTGGGACGCCGCCCGGTGCTACTTCCCCGAAGCCAGCCCCGACGCCGGCCCCTGGGTCCGCGCCCGCGCCAAGGCCATCCTGGGCGGCCACGCCGCCGGCGTCGCCGCCGCCCTCCACGCGGATGCCATCACCGCCGGCCTCAGCAAGGCCAAACGCAAAACCATCGGGAAAACCGCCCGCTACCTCCAGGCCAAGGCCCCCTACCTGGACTACCCCACCGCCCTGGCCGCCGGGTGGCCCATCTCCACCGGCGTCATCGAAGGCGCCTGCCGCTACCTCGTCAAAGACCGCATGGACATCACCGGCGCCCGCTGGGGTACCGACACCGCCGAAGCCATCCTCAAACTCCGCGCCCTGCACGCCAACGGCGACTTCGACCAATACTGGGCCTATCACCTCCACCGCGAACACCACCGCAACCACACCGCCAGCTACACCCTCGCCGCCTGACCCTCACTCCAGAGGAAATGCACCCCTGCCACATCGATGCTGTTCGGGCAGGGCCTGCGGGCGTGCCGATGCGGACTGGAGGTGCGCGAGGGATGGGGGACGGCGGGACGTCAGAGGCGACGCTAAGGGGCCGCCGGGCCGTGTCATGATCATCTTTAGCCAAGGAGACCGCAGGTTATTAGCTTGCGGGCTTGCTGGCTGCTCGCCTCGGCCCGCTCCCGCGTCCGATCACGTCGTGGACCGTAACCTGCGGAAAACGCAGGTTACGGTCCACGATGACCCGGGCTGTGAAACAGGGACGGGTGATGTGCGCATCCCTGTCCCCGGGAACCCTGGGGTGCCCGAACTACATCGCCGTGCACAGTGTTTTGGTCCCTCGATGACTGGATCGTGCGAGCGGTCGTGCACACCGGCACCTCCAGTAGCTTGGGTGCGGCGAGCCGAGGTCCGCACCGGGTAGCCTGAGTAGACCGGACCCGAGCCGCCGACCGCCCCGGTAGCGCAGGCCACAGGGCCCCGGCGTCGACAGCCGCTCTAACCCACGCCGCCGCCGCGACGCCCGGATCCCGGAACCGCGGCCCCTGCGCAAAGGCGCCGTCCGGCCCGCCGCCCAACGCGAAGGCGCCGCCCAGCCCGCGGTCCGGGGGGGCGCAAAGGCGCCGCCCGACCCAGGGAATGCGCGCCAGCCCGCGAACGTCCAGTATCCTTGGTGATGGTCGCCAAAGCCGCGCCATGATGGTGCGTGCCCAGCGGCCAAAATCGCGTGCCCGCTTGCTCTCCGGGACGAGGGAACACAAGCATCTCGGCGGGACGCGCCGCTCGGTCCGTCGGCCGCCAGGCCGACCGCAGGCGCGTTGTGTCACGGGCACCAGGAACCAACCGGGCAGCGCCGTGTCCACGAACAGCACGGCGCACGAAAGAAGGGGACCGTGCCAATGGCTCAGGTCGTCACCATGAAGCAGCTCCTGGAGAGCGGTGTTCATTTCGGTCACCAGACCAGGCGCTGGAACCCGAAGATGAAGCGCTACATCTTCACTGAGCGCAACGGCATCTACATCATCGACCTGCAGCAGTCGCTGGATTACATCGACCGTGCGTATGAGTTCATCAAGGAGACCGTCGCGCACGGCGGGACCATCCTGTATGTCGGCACCAAGAAGCAGGCGCAGGAGGCCATCGCCGAACAGGCTCGCCGGGTCGGGATGCCGTTCGTGAACCAGCGGTGGCTAGGTGGCATGCTGACCAACTTCTCCACGGTGTACAAGCGGCTGCAGCGGCTCAAGGAGCTCGAGGAGATCGACTTTAACGACGTGGCCTCCTCCGGCATGACCAAGAAGGAGCTCCTGCAGCTGCGCCGCGAGCACGACAAGCTCGACCGGACGCTGGGCGGGATCAGGGACATGGCCCGGGTGCCGAGCGCGATCTGGGTGGTCGACACCAAGAAGGAGCACATCGCCGTCAATGAGGCCCGCAAGCTGGGCATCCCGGTGGTCGCGATCCTCGACACCAACTGCGACCCGGACGAGGTCAACTACCCGATCCCGGGCAACGACGACGCGATACGCAGCGTCGCTCTGCTCACCCGGGTGGTAGCCGATGCCGTCGCCGAGGGCTTGATCGCCCGGGCGGGTGCGGCCACCGGCGACGAGAAGCCCGCCGCCAACCAGCTCGGCACCGAGGAGCCCCTGGCCGAATGGGAGCGCGAGCTGCTCGAGGGCTCGGCCAGGGGCAGCGCGCCCGCCCCAGCCGCGGGCAACGCGCCCGCCCCGGCCGCAGGCAACACGGCCGCCCCGGCCGAGGACAGCGTGGCCGCCTCAGCCGCAGCTGCCCCGGCAGCGGACGGCGCTGTCCCATCCACCGCCGGTACCGCGGCACCGTCCGCCACGGTCACGCCGCCTGACACGCCGATCGTGGCGGCCGCCGAGGCCGAAGGGGCTGCCGACCGGGAGATCAACGCTGAGTCGGCGCCGACCAGTGAGGCCGCCGCGGCCATCGACGAGGCCGACGACCTGGCGGGCCTCGCCGAGGCCGCCGAAGAGGCCGAAAAGACTGAGTGAGAGACGAGGACATGGCGAATTTCACCGCCGCTGACGTGAAGCGGCTGCGCCAGCAGACTGGTGCCGGCATGATGGACTGCAAGAACGCGCTGGCCGAGGCCGATGGCGATCTGGAGGCCGCGATCGAGCTGCTCCGGCTCAAGGGCGCCAAGGACGTGAACAAGCGGGCCACTCGCACCGCGGCCAACGGGCTGGTCGCGGCCGAACTCGACGGGACCCAGGTCGGCGTGCTCGTCGAGCTGAACTGCGAGACCGACTTCGTGGCCAAGACCGACCTGTTCCAGCAGGTGGCAGCCGAGATCGCCAAGGCGGCGATCAAGGCCAAGGTCGCCGACCGGCTGACGCTGCTGACCACCGAGGCCCGGCCGGGCGTCACCGTCGAGCAGCTGATCGACGAGGCGAGCGCCAGCCTGAAGGAGAAGCTCGAGCTCGGCCGGTTCGCCCGCTTCGAGGGCGGTTACGTAGCCAGCTACCTGCATCGCAGCGACGCGGCGCTGCCGCCGACCCTCGGCGTGCTGGTCCAGCTCGACCAGGACAACGGCGAGGTGGCCAGGGACCTCGCCCAGCAGGTCGCCGCGATGCGGCCGCTGTACGCGACCCGCGAGGATGTCCCCGCCGACGTGGTGGAGAAGGAGCGCCGGATCGCGGAGCAGATCACCCGCGACGAGGGCAAGCCCGAGCAGGCCGTCCCGAAGATCGTGGAGGGCAGGCTGAACGCCTACTTCAAGGACGTCGTACTGGTCGAGCAGGCGTTCGTGAAGGACCAGAAGACCACGATCAAGCAGGTCCTGGCACAGAATGGCGTAGAGGTCACCGGCTTCGCCAGGTTCCAGGTCGGCCAGGCCTGAGGCCACCAGGCTCGGCCAGGCTCGCAGGCCAAAGGCCACCAGGCTCGGCCGGGTCTCAGGCCATTAGACCAGCAGAAAGACCCGGGAGAAAGGGCTTGATGCCGGAATCCGGATCCGCGGGAGTGCCTCATCCGAGCTGGCGTCGGGTGGTGCTGAAGTTGTCCGGCGGGCTGTTCGCGGGCACCGAGCCCCTGGGCATCTCGCCGGACGTGGTGGCCCACCTGGCGGCGGAGATCATCGCCGCGGTGAAGGACGGCGTCCAGGTCGCCGCCGTGGTGGGCGGCGGCAACATGTTCCGCGGCGCGGCCCTGGCCGAACGGGGTATCGACCGGGCCCGCGCCGACTACATGGGCATGCTCAGCACGGTCATCAACTGCCTGGCCCTGCAGGACGTGCTGGAGAAGCGCGGCGTCGAGACCCGGGTGCAGACCGCCATCACCATGCGCCAGGTAGCCGAGCCGTACATCCCGCGCCGGGCGGTCAGGCACCTGGAGAAGGGCCGGGTGGTGATCTTCGGGGCCGGGCTGGGCGCCCCGTTCTTCTCGACGGACACCGCCGCGGCGCAGCGGGCTCTGGAGATCGGCGCCAACGCGGTCCTCAAGGGCACCAAGGTCGACGGAGTCTACGACTCGGACCCGCACAAGAACCCCGATGCGGTCCGCTTCAGCCGGCTGGACTACGGCGAGTACCTCAGCCGTGCGCTTAAGGTGATGGATACCACGGCGGTCAGCCTGTGCATGGACAACGGGCTGCCGATCGTGGTGTTCGCCCTGATGGGGGAGGGGAACGTGGTCCGGGCCATCCGCGGCGAGGAGGTCGGCACGCTGATCTGCCGCCTGGAGGACGGGCTGAAAAAGGACCCAGGGGACGGGCTGGAAGACGGCCCAGAGGACGATCTCGAGGGCCTAGACGACGAATACCGCGGGGATCATGCCGACTAAGACCGGCGGACCGCTAAGCTCGCATAGGCATGGCGAGCACTACGGAGCCGAACAATGATCGATGACACGCTCCTCGAAGCCGAGGAGAAGATGGACAAGGCGGTTTCTGTCGCCAAGGAAGAGTTCAGCGTCATCCGCACCGGTCGGGCCCACCCGGGCATGTTCAGCAAGATCACGGTCGAGTACTACGGCACGCAGACCCCGGTGAACCAGCTGGCCTCGTTCCACGTGCCGGAGCCGAGGATGGTGGTCATCCAGCCGTTCGACAAGAACTCGCTGGCCGCCATCGAGCGGGCCATCAGGAACAGCGACCTGAGCGTGAACCCGGCGAACGACGGCACCATCATCAGGATCGTCCTGCCCGAGCTGACCGAGGAGCGCCGGCGCGAGTACATCAAGACCGCCCGGCACAAGGCCGAGGACGGCCGCGTCGCGATCAGGAACATCAGGCGCCACGCCAAGGACACCCTGACCAGGATGATCAGGAGCGGGGAAGCGGGCGAGGACGAGGTGCGCCGGGCCGAACGTGAGCTCGGCGACCTCACCCACACCTACGAGGCGCAGGTGGACGAGCTGCTCAAGCACAAGGAAGCCGAGCTCCTCGAGGTCTAGTTGGGCACCGAGCCAGCCGGACCGCACCAGAACGCCAGCGAGGCCCCGGAGGCCAGCGAGGCCCCGGAGGCCAGCGAGGCCCCGGAGGCCAGCCAGGCCAGCGAGGCCCCGGGCAAGCCCTCGCGGACCGGGCGCAACCTGCCCGTCGCCCTCGGCGTGGGCGCGGTCCTCGGCGGCTTGGTGCTGCTCACCCTGCTCACCCTCAAGGCCACGTTCCTGCTGTACGTCGGGGCCGCCCTGTTCATCGCCCTCAGGGAACTGACCGCAGCCGCCGCCAAGCGCGACATCAAGATCCCGGTGATCCCGGTGACGGCCGGCGGGGCCGCGATGCTGACCTGCATGTACTGGATCGGGCCGCAGGCCGCGCTGGCCGCGCTCGCGCTGACCGTGGTCGCCATCTTCGCCTGGCGGCTGCCGGACGGCCCCGGCGGCTACCTGAGGGACGTGACGGGCGGCGTGTTCGCCGCGGTCTACCTGCCGTTCCCGGGCACGTTCGTGGCGGCCATGCTGGTTCCCGCCGACGGCCCGCGGCGCGTGCTCACCTTCGTCATCCTCACCATCAGCAGCGACATCGGCGGCTACTTCGCCGGGATCACGCTCGGCCGCGGCGGCCGCCACCCGATGGCCCCGGTGATCAGTCCGAAGAAGACCTGGGAGGGCTTCGCCGGCTCGGCCGCCGCCTGCCTGGTCGCGGGCTGGCTCTGCGTCACGCTGATGCTGCACGGCCACGCCTGGCAGGGACTGCTCACCGGGGCGGCCGCCGTGCTCGCGGCCACCCTCGGCGACCTGACCGAATCCATGATCAAGCGGGACCTGGAGATCAAGGACATGGGCACGCTGCTGCCCGGCCACGGCGGGCTGCTCGACCGGCTCGACTCGCTCCTGGTCGTGGCCCCCGTGGTGTGGCTCCTGCTCTACGTTTTCATCCCTGTCCGCTAGCGGCCCAGTCCCCGCGCTACGGCCCGACGATCCAGCTTCGCCCCTCCGCGGCGAGGCGGCCGACCAGCGTGGCTGATCCATGTTCCTTGGCTAGTTGCCGGTCCCGTTCGGAAATCGGGATAATCCACAGCCAGCGGACCGGGTCGCCGCCGAAGGCGAACCCGGACAGGTCCGGCGGCTCGGGCCCCCGCAGCGAGCCGGGGGAGTCCAGCAGCAGCACCGCGCCGAAGGACCCCTCGCCCAGCGGGAACGTGGCGGGCTCGTGATACCAGCGCACGCTGTGGCCCGGCCCGAACCAGGTCACCGCCCGCCACGGGTAGGTCGCGAGCCAGCCGAACACCCGGGCCGCCTGGGCGCCCGGCAGCGTGGTGGCCACGGCGAGCTCGATCCTGGCGTACCCGCTCGGGTCGTCGAGCACCTGCTCCACCCCGGGCATCCGCTGGCAGCTCATGCCGACCGTGGACAGGATCGTGTACCGGCGATGCGGGCCCGGGGGCCGTTCGGTCACCCCGGTGAGCGGCTGCTGGCCCGCCGACGCGTCCCAGTAGTGCCCGCCCGGGCCGAGGCGCGGCTGCAGGTGGCCGAGCAGCGCCCGCTGGAACTGCGCCAAGCCGCTGGCCGACTGCCGCCAGCGCCAGTAGGCCCGGGAGCGTTCCAGCCGGGGAGCAAGCCCTTCCATGGCCTCCTCCAGCGACCACCCGAATGGCGTCTGGCCGATCACGTCGCTGCTGTAGCCGGGCATGCCGCGGTCGGCGTCGGACCAGCCCGCGATGACCGCGAGCGGCCGCCCGTCTTCCAGGATCGCGACCCCGTCCCCTTCCTCGAACCACAGCGCCTCGAGCGCGTCGGCCCGCAGCGGCGCGCGGCCGCCCGGGTGCCTGGTCCGCGCGGCGGGCATCAGCGGCGCCCGCCCGGCATCCAGCCAGGCCTGATCGGTGGACCGGGGGGCGGCCCGGTGGTTGGCGATCCAGGTGGCCGATATCGCCGAGCTGCCGTTGTGCAGGTAGGCGGCCGTGGTCAGGCCGTCGTACTCGACCGTCACCCGGCGGCTCCCATAGGGGCTGAGGCTCTCGAGCAGGGTGACCGGCGGGCGTGGCCCGGCGGGATCTGGGTGCGAGGTGCCCATGACACGAAATGTACTGACTTGGCTGCGCCGCACAAACCATCGCCACGGCCCTGAACCCCGCGCCTATCCTTGGTGTGGCAGCAGGAAGATCTTTTTCCCGAACGGAGTGGGGTGTCAGCTTCCCCGACCGCACCAGATCCGGCGGGTCCGGCCGGATCAGCCGGATCCGCGGAACCGCTGCCGCTTGCCCTGGCCCGCGGTCGCCGGGCGGCGGGCAAGCCGCCGCGGCACCTGGCTGACCTGCCTTCGGCCGAACGTCGTGCGGCAGTAGCCGACCTCGGCCAGCCGCCGTTCCGGGCCAGCCAGCTGTCCAGGCACTTCTTCGGCCGGTACACCGACCGGCCGGAGGAGATGAGCGACCTGCCCCGGGCCGCGCGCGAACCGCTGGTGCAGGCCCTGCTGCCCCGGCTGCTGACCGCCGAGCGCGAGCTGTCCTGCGACGCCGGGAGCACGCGCAAGACGCTGTGGCGCACGTTCGACGGGGCGCTGGTGGAGTCGGTGCTGATGCGCTATCCGGACCGGGTCACGATGTGCGTGTCGTCGCAGGCGGGCTGCGGGATGGCCTGCCCGTTCTGCGCCACCGGGCAGGCGGGCCTGACCCGCAACCTGTCCACGGCCGAGATCGTCGCCCAGGTGGTGGCGGGCGCGCGGCTGCTCGCGGACGGCGAGGTGCCCCCTAGTCCCGGGGGGGCTCGGGGGGGTCGTCCCCCCCGGAGTCGGCAGGGAGTCGGCCGGCTCTCCAACGTGGTGTTCATGGGCATGGGGGAGCCGCTGGCCAACTACGCCAGCGTCGTGGCCGCGGTCCGCCGGCTGACCGAGCCGGTGCCCGACGGCATGGGCATCTCCCGGCGCTCGGTCACCGTGTCCACGGTGGGCCTGGTGCCCGCCATCGCCCGGCTCGCCGCCGAACGTCTCTCCGTCACCCTGGCCGTGTCCCTGCACGCCCCGGACGACGAGTTGCGGGACACGCTGGTGCCGGTCAACCGGCGCTGGCCGGTCGGCGAGGTGCTGGCCGCCGCATGGGACTACGCCGCGGCCACCGGCCGCCGGGTTTCCATCGAGTACGCGCTGATCAGGGACATTAACGACCAGGCCTGGCGGGCCGATCTGCTCGGCTCGCTGCTGGCCGGGCGGCTCGCGCACGTCAACTTGATCCCGCTCAACCCGACCCCCGGGTCGAAGTGGACGGCGTCGCGCCCGGCCGCGCAGCGCGAGTTCGTCCGCGGCCTGGAGGCGCACGGCGTCCCGGTCACGGTGCGCGACACGCGGGGCCGCGAGATCGACGGCGCCTGCGGCCAGCTGGCCGCTTCGGCCCTGGTCCCCGGCCCGCGATGAACCGGACCTGGCTCCGCCGGCTGCGCTGGCGGGCCGTGCACTGGGCCTGGGAGACGGCCCGGCGGGACGGGGTGGTGACCGCCGATTCCCCGGCCGCCCGCCGGTTCGCCGCGTTCGGCCGGGGCTCGATGGCGACCTTCCCGCCCGGTTCGGTCTTCGGGGAGCGCTGGATCACCATCGGTGCGGGCACCCTCATCGGCGCCTTCGTGTCCCTGTCCGCCGGGATGGTGCCCGGCCAGGACCTCGGGCCGGTGCCGGTGCTGCGGATCGGCGACCGCTGCGTGATCGGCCGGGGCAGTCACATCGTCGCGCACCATTCCCTGGTGATCGGGGACGACGTGTTCACCGGCCCGTACGTCTACATCACCGACCAGAACCACTCCTACGCGGACCCGGACGTCCCCATCGGCCGCCAGATGCCGCTGAACTCCGCGGTCAGCATCGGCTCGGGCAGCTGGCTCGGGGCGGGCGCGGTCGTGCTTCCGGGCGCGCACATCGGCCGCAACGTGGTGATCGCGGCCGGTTCGGTGGTGCGCGGCACGGTGCCCGACCACTGCGTGGTAGCCGGCGTCCCGGCCCGGGTGGTCAGGTCCTACGTGCCCGGCGACGGCTGGTCGCCGCTCTCCCCCCCGGCCGGCCCACCCGCAGCTCCCCGCTCAGCCCTGGCCGCCGGGTCCCCCTCGGTTCCCCCCTCAGCTCTGGCCGCCGCCGAACGCGTCGAGGGCGTCCCGCAGCCTGCCGACCCGGCCGGCTAGCCGGCTCACCACCTTATGCTGCCCGCCGGCCCAGCAGCCCACCTCCGGCTGGCCTGATGCCATCGTCTCCCGTCCCGGCCAGCTGCTACCTTTTGCGTTGACGCGCGGGTCGATGGCGCTCAGGTTCCTGCTGCTCACCCAGGTCACGCCGTGCCCCACCGGCTCGCCCAGCCCCAGCCCTCACAGTCGCTCGCGTCGCGTCTGCCCGGCCCGTACCGGCTCGCGCTGCGCCTGCCCGGCCCGGGTCGGCTCGCGCCGTGTCGGCGTCCGGCTTCGCATCGCCTGTCTTCAAGCCGGCCGTCTTGGGGCTGACCGCCCTCGGGGCGCCCGTTTTGGATCCGGCTGACTTGGACTCGGCCTGCCTGGGTTCGCCCTGCCTGGCCTCGGCTGGCCTGGGCTGTGCGGTCTTCGGGGGCGCTGGCCTGCGCTCTGCGGTCGGCGGGGCGCCCATCCCCGGCGGGAAGACCTCGCCGCGCAGCGCCCGCTCGACCAGGTCCACCGCGCGGGCGACGGCGGCGAGTCGTGCGCCCTCCTTGCGGTAGGCGGCCAGCACGGTGTCGACTGCGTGCGGTGGCAGCGCGTCCGCCAGTTCGGTCCGGGCCGTCCGGTAACCTTCGCGCGCGCCCTCCACACACGCCTTGGAGTGGTACCTGGCCATGGTGGCCAGCGCGACTGGGTAGCGGCGCAGCACCCCGTGCAGCCGGTAGTCGGGCGGCACTACGTCCAGCAGCCAGCCGACGGCGGTGGATTCGAAGTCGTCGCTGCCCGGCGGATGCACCCCGGCTGGCCATCCCGGCGGCGTATACGTGACCACGAAACTAGTATACCCGATTATCGAACCTGTATTCTATGAGCAGCCGACGCCGGGCTGTCCGCCGGCGGTTCAGAAGACCGGCGGGGGCGGCTCAGGAAAACCTGCGGCAGGTCGGCAGCCCGCGCCTCCACCCGCACCATGGCGGTGGCGTCGGCGCCCGCGTCCGCCAGCGCCTCCATCAGGCGGTAGCCTCTCCACCACCCGCGGACCGCATCGGGCGCAGCGCCGATGCGCTGCAGGGGGATGCCCATGGCCGTACGGTAATTGCACGGAGGTGACGTCGGACAGGCCGCAGATGGTCAGCAGCGGGGCGAGCAGCGGGCTTCCCGGGCCGGTTACGTGATGCCGAACAGGCGCAGGGCGTGCGCCCGGGCCGCGGCCTCGCCGCGGCTGGCCACGCTCAGCTTGCCGAGGATGTTGGACACGTGCACGCTGGCGGTCTTGGGCGAGATGAACAGCTCGGCGGCGATCTCCCGGTTGCTGCGCCCGGCCGCGACCAGGCTGAGCACCTCGAGCTCGCGCTCGGTAAGCCCGGACTCGCCGTCGCCCTGGCCTCCCGGCGCCTGCCCGGCCGCCTCGGCGCCGTCGCCGTCCAGCCGGATCCTGGCCCGCCGGGCCAGGAGGGCGATCTGCTCGCCGAGCGGCCGGGCGCCAAGCCCGGCGGCCAGCGGGGCGGCCCGGCGCAGCCGCCCGGCCGCGCCGTCGCGGTCGCCGTGGGCCAGCGCGGTCTCCGCCGCGGAGAGCAGCGCCTGAGCCTGCGGATAGGGCTCGCTCAGGCTGGCCCACGCCGCGGCGGCCTCGTCCCAGCCGGCCATCAGCTTGCCGGGAACGCCCGCAGCCTCGGCCTCCTCGCCGAACGGCCGGGCGCCAAGCTCGGCGGCCAGCACGAAGGCGGCGTGCGCGTCGGCCGCGGCGAAGGTCAGCTGCCAGGCGTGCTGGGCCGGGCCGAACGTCTCCAGCTTCTTGCCCACCGTCCGCAACCGTTCCGCCAGGGCCAAGCCGTCGCGCCGGAGTTGCTCGTCATGGGCCAGGCCGGCCCGCCCGGCGGCGGCCAGCACCGCGGCCGCCCCGGCGGCGACCACGGGCCACGCGTACCGCGGGGTGCTGCCGGATAGGTCGTAGCGGTCCATGGTCCGCGACGCGGCCGCGAGCGCGGCGGCCGGGCCGTCCTTCTCCAGCGCGAGCAGGATCTCCAGCCGCGCCAGCGGAAGCTGGTGCTGGTCCTCATACCGGGCCGGGCGCAGCGCGTCCCGGGCCGTCATCATGTGCTGCGCCGCCGTGGCCAGGTCGCCCCGGCCCAGCGCGACCGAGCCGGCGATGACGTGCAGCAGGGCCCGGTGCATCGGGCTGGGGGCGAGGTACAGGTCCGTGGCCCCGCTGATCGTCCGCACGGCCTCGTCCCAGCAGCCGAGCGCGAACAGCGGTTCGGCCTGGTTGATGGCCAGCAGGCTGCCCCAGTTACGGGAGAGGCGCTGGGCGTCCAGGCCTGCGCCGCCGCGGCGGGCCGCCGCGACGGCGAGTTCATGCTCCCCCGCGCCCTCGAGCAGGTGCGATTCGTTGACCGCCGCCTGCTGCAGCACCTCGTCGGCACCCCGGTGCTCGCCCATGGCGCGGGCCTGTGCGATCAGCTCGATCGGGCCGCTGCCCAAGGGCGCCTGCTGGCCCGCGTAGGCGTTGAACATGGCCAGGGTCAGCAGCGCGTTCGCCTCGCTGGCCTCGTCGCCGGTCTTGCGGGCGAGCGCCAGCGCCTCCTCGGCGTAGCAGCGCTCGTTGGTGATCTTGGGCGGGCAGTGGGCCAGCGTGAGCAGGATCTGCACCCGGGTCGCCGACGACACCTCGGCGGGGACGTAATCCAGCGCCCTTTGCAGGTCCGTGGCGTAGTCCGGGCGGCCGAGCTTCATCCGGAAACTGCCGCGGCTGCCGAGCAGCGTGGCCACCCGGACCGGTTCGGCGGCCGGGTCCAGCTCCTTGAGCGCCGAGGTGGCCAGCGCGATCCCGCGCTCGAATTCCCCGGCGTCGTGGGCCGCCGAGGTGGCCTCCTCGAGCACCTGAGCGTGGTCCGCGCCGATCCGCTCGGCGGCATCGGGCACCTGATCCCACAGCTCCAGCACGCGGGCCAGCAGGGATAGCCGCTCGGCGGCCGCGACCGCCCGCCCCGCCTGCGCCGCCGCCCGCCAGGCGCCGATCAGTGCCCAGGCCGAGTCGTGCGCCGAGTGCCAGTGGTGCGCCATCTCGATGGCGGCCCGGCCGGGAGGGACCAGCCCCGGGTCGGCGTCGATGGCCTCGGCGAAACGGCTGTGCAGGCGGCCGTGCTCGCCGGGCAGCAGATCGTCATGCACGGCCTCGCGGATCAGCTCGTGCCGGAACGCGTAGCCGTTGCCGCGGGGGTGCAGCACGTTGGCGGTCACCGCGGGCCGCACCGCGCGGGTCAGCGTCGCGTCGTCCAGGCCGCTCACCACGCCGAGCAGCACGTGCCCGGTCGCCTCCCCGCCGGCGCTGGCCACCCGGAGCACCTCCTGGGTGTCCTCCGGCAGCCTGCGCACGCTCTCCAGGAGCAGGTCACGCAGGGATTCCGGCAGCTCAACGCTCAGCTCGCCGTCGCGGCACAGCAGCGCCTCCACGAACAGCGGGTTGCCCTCCGACCGGTGGTAAAGCGCGTCGGCCAGGTCGCCGGCCTGCTCGCGGCCGAGGATCCTGACGACCAGCTCGCCGGTGTCGTGCCTGGTCAGCCGGGGCAGCTCGATCCGCTCCACCCAGGCGATCCGGCCCAGTGAGGCCAGCAGCGGGCGGAGCGGGTGAGTGCGGTGCAGCTCGTCGGAGCGGAACGTGACCACGATGAGCAGCCCGGGCAGGGCGCGCTGGTTGCCGATCAGGAACGTCAGCAGGTCCCGGCTCGACCGGTCCGCCCAGTGCGCGTCCTCGATCATCAGCACCACCGGCGAGTGCCTGGTCAGGTGGTCGAGCGCGCTGAGCACCTCCTCGAACAGCCGGGCCCGGGCCTCGGCCGGGTCGCCGCCGGTGTCCGGGTCGCCGAGCTCGGGCAGCAGCCGGGCCAGCCCCCGCGTGGTCCGGCCGGGCAGCATCGCGGCCACCGCGTCCGCGCCCATCTCGTGCACCAGGTCGCGCAGCACCGCCGTGAACGGCGCGAACGGCAGCCCGTCGGTGCCCAGCTCCAGGCAGCCCCCGGTCAGCACCCGGGCACCCGCCGCCGCGGCGCGGCGGCCGAAGTCGCTGACCAGCCTGGACTTGCCGACACCCGCCTCCCCGCCCAGCAGCACGGCAGACGGCCCGCCCTGGCGCACGCTGGCGAAAGCGGCATCCAGGGCGGCCATCTGCTCGTCCCGCCCGACCAGGACGGGACTGGACGCTCGCCCGCTCATCTCTGCCGTCAGCATGCCACGAGGGTCTGACATTGCGGAGAGTTCGCCGGCGGCGCGCGGGGCGGTCATGGCCGCCTCAGGCGGCGTGGCGGGCGCCAGTCGCCTGGCCCGCCCCGGTCACAGCCTCGCCTGCGGTCGGCTCGCCGGCCGCGGGCTCGGTCCGGAACGACCCGTCCACGTAGTCGGGGATGACGAACTCGTCGGCCACCGAGCCGGGCTGGCCGCCGCCACGGCGGGCACCGCCGCGGCGCACCAGGCGAGCCAGCCGGGCGAGCCTGGCCTCGCGCGCCCGCGCCCGCATCTCGCGGCCGCGCTGGTCGCTCATTGCACGCAGAAACTCGGGATGCATGGTTCCTCCTCGGCCCCCGGGGAACCTCCTCTGGCTCCCACATCCTCAAGGTTCGCGGTAAGGCCCCACTCCCCGCATCGGGCGGATGCCTTATCTTCCGCCCCGGAAAAGGGCTTAACCCCGGCTAAGTCCCCGGCCACCGGCCTAAGCCGTCTTAGCCCAGGTCAGGGCCGGTTACCAGGCGTTCAGCGTCAGGTCGAAGCTGTAACGCGAGGCCCGGTACAGGTGCTGACCGTGCTCTACCGCCCGTCCCTGGTCGTCGTAGGCCGAACGTTCCATGGTCAGCAGCGGCGCTCCCCGTCTCTCGCCGAGCGCGCGGGCCTCGGCGGCGGTCGCGGCCCGCGCCCCGATAGCCTGCTTGGCGATCCGCAGGGCGATGCCGTTCGCGCGGAACAGGTTGTAGAGCCCCTGCCCCTCCAGGTCGGCCGCGGTCAGGCTCATGCACTGCGCCGGAACGTAGTTGCACATCAGCGCGAGCGGCTCCCCGTCGGCGTACCGCAGTCGCTCGAAGGCGTGCACCGGCGTGCCTGGCGCGATGCCGAGCTTGACGGCGAGGGCATCGGGCGCGTCCTCGGTCCGGAAGCTGAGCACCCTGGTGGACGGGACCCGGCCGGTCTTGGCCAGGTCGTCGTACAGGCTGGTCAGCTCCACCTCGCGGGTGACCTTGGCGTGCACGACCTGCGTCCCGATCCCGCGCTTGCGGACCAGCAGCCCGCGGCCCACCAGGTACTCGATGGCCCGGCGCATGGTCGGCCGGGACAGGCCGAGCTGGTCGGCCAGGTCGATCTCGTTCTCGAGCCGCGTTCCCATCGGTAGCTCGCCAGACTCGATCATGTGTTCCAGATGTTGCGCCACCTGGAAGTAAAGGGGGACCGGACTGCTCCGGTCGACCCGGATGGGCATGGCGGCACGGCTCACGGACTATCCCTTGCGGCGGGATCAATTCGATAACGATCCCATTATGTCCCCCTGGTCACCCGGTTGCCAGCAGATTAAGACGTAAATATGTCTAGACATACTCTTGACCTGACCGAAATGCAGGCGTAAAAAGTTAGCAACTCACTAGGTCTAATCGCGAAGATCCGGGGAGGCAGTCTCGATGCGCGTTGAACCTTCCACCCAGAGCCAGACGGAAGGCACGGCATGACGGCGTTCGAGGTGCTCACCATGGGCCGGATCGGTGTCGACCTGTACCCGCAGCAAGTCGGCGTGAGCCTGGCCGAAGTGGAGACGTTCGGCAAGTTCCTCGGCGGCAGCGCCGCCAACGTCGCGGTGGCGGCGGCCAGGTACGGCCGGCGCGCGGCGGTCATCACCCGCACCGGCGAGGACCCGTTCGGCACGTTCCTGCACACGGCGCTGCGCGGCTACGGCGTCGACGACCGCTACGTCACCGCGGTCCCCAGCCTGCCCACGCCGGTGACGTTCTGCGAGATCTTCCCGCCCGATGACTTCCCGCTGTACTTCTACCGCTGGCCGAAGGCGCCAGACCTGGAGATCTACCCCGGCGAACTCGACCTGGACGCCATCGGACAAGCCGGCGTCTTCTGGGTGACGGTCACCGGGCTGTCGCAGGAGCCGAGCCGCGCCGCCACCCTGGCCGCCCTGGAAGCGCGAGCCCGCCAGGACATCACCGTGCTGGACCTGGACTACCGGCCGATGTTCTGGCCGTCCCGGGAGGAGGCCAGGCACTGGGTGCAGCAGGCGCTGCCGCACGTGACCGTGGCCGTGGGCAACCTGGACGAGTGCGACACCGCGGTGGGGGAGCGGGAGCCGCTGGCCGCGGCGCGGAAACTGCACGAGTTCGGCGTCAAGCTCGCCGTCGTCAAACAGGGCCCCAAGGGCGTCCTCGCGCACGATACGAGCACCGCCGTGGAAGTGTCCCCGGTGCCGGTCACCGTGCTGAACGGCCTCGGCGCCGGCGACGCGTTCGGCGGGGCGCTGTGCCACGGGCTGCTGGCCGGCTGGGACGTCGAGCGCGTAATGCGCTTCGCGAACGCCGCCGGGGCCATCGTGGCGTCGCGGCTCGCCTGCTCCGACGCCATGCCGACCGCGGCCGAGGTCGACGAACTCATGGAGGCTTCCCGTGCATGACCAGCTCAAGGCCATCCTCCAGGCGCGCGCGCGCCGCCCGAAGGCCGTCGCCGAGGCGGCCGGCCAGCGCAAGCGCCGGACGTCGCTGCTCGGCGAGGACGGCCAGCTGTTCATCATCGCCGCCGACCATCCGGCGCGCGGCGCGCTGCGGGCCGGCGACCGGCCGATGGCCATGGCCGACCGGGCCGACCTGCTCGAGCGGATGTCGCTGGCGCTGCGCAGGCCCGGTGTCGACGGCGTGCTCGGCACCGCGGACATCATCGAGGACCTGCTGCTGCTGGGCGCGCTGGAGGACAAGGTCGTCATCGGCTCGATGAACCGCGGCGGCCTGGCCGGGACCGCCTTCGAGCTGGACGACCGGTTCACCGGGTACGACGCGGATGCCATCGACCGGATGGGGTTCGACGGCGGCAAGATGCTGTTCCGCATCGACCCGGACGATCCCGCCACCGTGCTGACCATGGAATCCTGCGCCCGGGCCATCAGCGACCTGGCCGGCCGCGGCCTGATGGCCATGATCGAGCCGTTCATCTCGCACCGGGTGGACGGCCGGGTCCGCAACGACCTGTCGCCCGAGGCGGTGATCCGCTCCATCGCGGTGGCGGCCGGCCTGGGCACCACCTCGGCTTACACCTGGCTCAAGCTGCCGGTGGTGGAGGAGATGGAACGGGTCCTGGCCGCCTCGATGCTGCCGGTCCTGCTGCTCGGCGGCGAGGTCAGCGCAGACCAGGACGCCGCCTTCGAGAGCTGGCGCAAGGCACTGCAGATCCCGTCGGTGCACGGGCTGGTCATCGGCCGGTCCCTGCTGTTCCCGCCCGGTGACGACGTGGCCGGCGCGGTGGACACCGTCGTCACCATGGTGCGGGGGTGAGGCGTGGACGACAAGCTCCACCTCCGCCAGGGAACCAGCCAGGACGGCCCGTTCGCCCTCGTGGTCACGCCCGAACAGGCCGGCTGGACCTACAGCGGCCTGAAGGTGCTGAACCTGCGGCCCGCCCAGTCGCACAGCTGGGCCACCGGCGAGGATGAGATCCTCGTCCTGCCGCTGTCCGGCTCGTGCACGGTGACGTGCGACCACACGACCTTCGACCTGCAAGGCCGGCGCACCGTGTTCTCCCGGGTCAGCGACTTCTGCTATGCCCCCCGCGACGCCACCGTCACCGTGACCTCCGCGGACGGCGGCACGTTCGCCATCCCGTCCGCCCGCTGCGCGCACCGGCTGGAACCGCGCTACGGCCCGGCCGAAAACGTGCCGGTGGAACTGCGCGGAGCCGGCCGGGCCAGCCGGCAGGTGAACAACTTCTGCTCGCCGGAGGCCTTCGGGGCCGACAAGCTCATCGCGGTCGAGGTACTCACCCCGGGCGGGAACTGGTCCTCCTACCCGCCGCACAAGCACGACGAGACGCGCCCGGACGAGGCCGAACTCGAGGAGATCTACTACTTCGACACCCAGGGCCTGGCCTACCAGCGGGTGTACGGCACGCCGGGCCGCCCCATCGACGTGCTGGCCGAGGTCGGCCCCGGCGACGTGGTGCTCATCCCGCACGGCTGGCACGGCCCGTCGATCGCCGCTCCCGGATACGACCTGTACTACCTCAACGTCATGGCGGGCCCGGAGCCGGAGCGAGCCTGGCGGTTCTGCGACGACCCGGCCCACGCCTGGATCCGCGGCACCTGGGCGGACCAGCAGATCGACTCCCGGTTGCCGATGAGCTCGACGACGGAGAACCAGCGATGACCGTGCGCCTGACCGTGGCCCAGGCCCTGGTCCGCTTCCTGGCCGCCCAGTACAGCGAGCGGGACGGGGTACGCCGGCGGCTCATCGCGGGCTGCTGGGGCATCTTCGGCCACGGCAACGTGGCCGGCGTCGGCCAGGCGCTGCTCCAGGCGGAGCAGACCGGCGACGCGGACCTGACGTACTACCTGGCCCGCAACGAACAGGCCATGGTGCACGCCTCGGTCGGCTTCGCCCGGATGCGGAACCGGCTGCAGGCCTTCGCCTGCACCGCCTCGATCGGCCCCGGCTCGACCAACATGGTCACCGGGGCGGCGCTGGCCACCATCAACCGGATCCCCGTCCTGCTGCTGCCCAGTGACTTGTTCGCCACCCGCGCGGCCAGCCCGGTGCTGCAGGAACTGGAGGACCCGCGCTCGGCCGACGTCAGCGTCAACGACGCGTTCAAGCCGGTGTCGCGGTTCTGGGACCGGATCAACCGGCCGGAGCAGCTGCCGTCGGCGCTGCTGGCCGCGATGCGGGTGCTGACCGACCCGGCCGAGACCGGCGCGGTGACGCTGGCCCTCCCGCAGGATGTGCAGGCCGAGGCCCGCGACTGGCCCGAAGAGCTTTTCACCGAACGAACCTGGTACGTGCCCCGCCCGCTGCCCGAGCCCGCCGCTCTCGGCCGCGCCGTGGCGGTCCTGCGCGGCGCCCGCAGGCCGCTGATAGTCGCCGGCGGCGGCGTCATCTACTCCGAGGCCAGCGCGGCGCTGCGCGAGTTCGCCGAGGCGACCGGCATCCCGGTGGCCGACACCCAGGCGGGCAAGGGCGCGCTGGCCTGGGACCACCCGTGCGCCGTCGGCGGGGTCGGCGCGACCGGGTCGCCGGTGGCCAACGCGCTGGCCCGTGAGGCCGACGTGGTGCTGGGCATCGGCACCAGGTACAGCGACTTCACCACCGCCTCGCGGACCGCGTTCGCCCGCCCGGGCGTGCGGTTCGTCAACCTCAACATCGCGGCCTTCGACGCGGGCAAGCACGCGGGCACCCCCCTGGTCGCCGACGCGCGGGCCGGCCTGGCGGCGCTGACCGCGGCGCTGGCCGGCTACCACGTCGACCCGGCGCAGGTCGCGGCGTTCCGCGAGCACGACGCGCGCTGGCGGCCGGTGGTGGACGAGGCGTACCACCTGGGTCACCAGCCGCTGCCGGCGCAGACCGAGGTCCTCGGGGCCCTGAACGAGTTCATGGATGACCGGGACGTGGTGGTGCAGGCGGCCGGGAGCATGCCCGGGGACCTGCAGATGCTGTGGCGCGCCCGGGACCCGAAGTCCTACCACGTCGAGTACGGCTACTCGTGCATGGGGTACGAGATCGCCGGCGCCCTGGGCGCCAAGCTGGCCGCGCCGGACCGCGAGGTGTTCGCGCTGGTCGGCGACGGGTCCTACCTGATGATGGCGACCGAGATCGTCACCGCGGTGGCCGAGGGGATCAAGCTGAACATCATCCTGGTGCAGAATCAGGGCTTCGCCTCCATCGGCGCGCTGTCGGAACTGCTCGGCTCGCAGCGGTTCGGCACCCGCTACCGCTACCGCGACCCGGCCACCGGGCGGCTGGACGGCGACGTGCTCCCGGTCGACCTGGCGGCCAACGCGGCCAGCCTGGGCGCCGACGTCATCCGGGCCCGCACCGTCAAGGAATTCCAGGTCGCGCTGGAGCAGTCCCGGGCGTCGGACCGGACCACGGTCGTGCACGTCGAGACGGACCCGCTGGCCCCCGTCCCGTCCTCGCAGAGCTGGTGGGACGTGCCGGTATCGGAAACCTCCGCGCTGGAGTCCACCCGGCAGGCCCGCCTGGCCTACCAGGCGGCCCAGCGCGATCAGCGGATTTACCTGTGAGAAAGGGCTGAAATTTACGGATGCGTACTATCCAGCACTGGATTGCCGGCGCCGAGACGACCGGAGCCTCGACCCGGTTCGGCCCCGTCTGGAACCCGGCGACCGGACAGCAGCAGGCCCAGGTGGCGCTGGCCGAGCCGGCCGACGTCGACGCCGCGGTGGCGGCGGCGGCGAAGGCGTTCGAACAGTGGCGCGACGTGTCGCTCATCCGCCGCGCCCGGGTCATGTTCGCCCTGCGCGACCTGATCGAGCGGCACACCGACGAACTGGCCGAACTGCTCGCCGACGAGCACGGCAAGGTCGTTTCCGACGCCAAGGGCGAGGTCATCCGCGGCCTGGAGGTGGTGGAGTACGCCTGCGGCATCCCGACCCTGCTCAAGGGCGAGTTCTCCGAGCAGGTCTCCACCGACGTGGACGCTTACTCGTTCCGGCAGCCGCTGGGTGTCTGCGCCGGGATCACGCCGTTCAACTTCCCGGTCATGGTGCCGATGTGGATGCACCCGGTCGCCATCGCCGCCGGGAACACCTTCGTGCTCAAGCCGAGCGAGCGCGACCCGTCCGCGTCCAACTTCATCGCCCGCCTGTACGCCGAGGCCGGGCTGCCCGAGGGCGTCTTCAACGTGGTGCACGGGGACAAGGCGGCCGTCGACGCGATCCTGGACCACCCGGACATCGCGGCGGTCAGCTTCGTCGGCTCGACGCCGATCGCGAAGTACGTGCACCAGCGGGCCTCGCAGGCCGGCCAGCGGGTGCAGGCCCTCGGCGGGGCCAAGAACCACGCCGTGGTGCTGCCGGACGCGGACATGGAGTTCGCCGCCAACCACATCACCGCGGCCGGCTACGGATCGGCCGGCCAGCGGTGCATGGCCATCTCCGCGGTCGTCGCCGTGGGCGACGCGGGCGACGCCCTGGTCGCCAGGCTGAAGGCCAAGGCCGAGGAGGTCACGGTCGGCCCGGGCCGGGAGGTGTCCTCCGACATGGGCCCGGTCGTCACCCCGCAGGCCCGGGACCGCATCACCGGCTACGTCGACCGCGGCGCCGAGGCCGGGGCCACCCTCGTGGTCGACGGCCGCGGCCTGGTCGTCGACGGGCACGAGAACGGCTTCTTCGTCGGCCCGACCCTGTTCAACCACGTCACCACCGACATGGACATCTACACCGACGAGATCTTCGGCCCGGTCCTGGTCATCGTGCGGGCCGAGACCTTCGACGAGGCCATCGCCATCGTCAACGCCAACCCCTACGGCAACGGCACCGCCATCTTCACCTCCAGCGGCCAGGCCGCGCGCACGTTCCAGCGGCATGTGCAGGTCGGGATGATCGGCGTCAACGTCCCGATCCCGGTGCCGATGGCCTTCTACTCCTTCGGGGGCTGGAAGGACTCCCTGTTCGGCGACACCCACATGCACGGCCCGGAAGGCATCCGCTTCTACACCCGGGCCAAGGCCATCACCAGCCGCTGGCCCGACAACGCCTACCAAGAGCACCACCGTTCGCACATGCACTTCCCGACCGCCAGCTAGAAATCATCCTCACCCCGGAGGTATCGCAGATGTTCAGATCCAGAAGACGTGCCCTCGCCATCGCGTTGTTCATGGTCCTCCCGCTCGTCCTGGGCGCCTGCTCCGCGACCGGCGGCAAGAAGGCCGCCGAGGCCGCCGCCGGCGGCGGCGGCGCGGGCGTGGCGGCGGGCCATGCCAACACGCCGCACTACACGGTCGCGATGATCACCCACGCGTCGCCGGGCGACACGTTCTGGGACATCATCAGGAACGGCGCCACCGCCGCGGCGGCCAAGGACAACATCACGCTGAAGTACTCCAGCGACCCCGATCCGACCAAGCAGGCCCAGCTGATCACGGACGCGGTCAACAGCCACGTCAACGGCATCGCGGTCACCGACCCCAACCCCGGCGCGCTGTGCCCGACGATCCAGAAGGCCAAGGCGGCCGGCATCCCGGTGGTCATGTTCAACGCGGGCTACTCCAGCTGGCAGTCGTGCGGCGGGATGGAGTACTTCGGCCAGGACGAGGCCATCGCGGGAGTCGCGGCGGGCAAGCGGCTGGCCGCGGCGGGCAAGAAGGACGTGCTGTGCGTGCTGCAGGCCCAGGGGCAGGCCCAGCTCGAGGCCCGGTGTGCGGGCGTGAAGCAGGGCCTGGGCTCTGAGGGCACGATGAGCAAGCTGTACGTGAACGGCACCGACAACTCGGCCGTGCTGTCCTCGCTGAGCGCCGAGCTCACCAGGAACAAGAACTACGACGCGGTCATCACGCTCGGCGCGCAGTTCGCGCTGATCGCCATCCAGGCCCTCAACCAGGCCCACAGCAGCGCCAAGCTGTACACCTTCGACACCAGCGCCGCCGAGATCGCCAAGATCAAGTCCGGGGCGGTGCAGTGGGCGGTGGACCAGCAGCCGTACCTGCAGGGCTATGAGTCGGTCGACTCGCTGTGGCTGTACCTGACCAACGCCAACGTCCTGGGCGGCAACCTGACCGTGCTGACCGGCCCGTCGTTCGTCGACGCCAGCAACGTGGACCAGGTGGCCAAGTACGCGGCAGCGGGCAACCGCTGAGTTTTTCCCGGGGGGGATGACCCCCCGGTGACCGCCCGGGTACGGGGGCCCCCGTACCCCGGGCCCCCGGAACCCCCGGAACGGGGGCTCCCCGGTGCAGACCCCGAAAGGAAATGGTTTCCATGGCTCAGACAACTGAAGCGCCGGTCGCGCCGCCGCCCAGAGCTGATGAGCGGGTAGGGCGTAAGTCCCCGCTGGCCCGGCTGCTGGCCCGGCCGGAGGCGGGCGCGATCGCCGGCGCGATCGTGATTTACGTGTTCTTCTTCATCATCGCGCCGCCGTTCCGGAACGCGTCCTCGTTCTCCTCGGTGCTGTACGTGACCTCGACGTACGGGCTGATGGCCACGCCGGTCGCGCTGCTGATGATCGGCGGGGAGTTCGACCTGTCGGCCGGCGTCGCGGTGACCTCCTCGGCGTTGTGCGCCTCGCTGTTCTCCTATGAGTTCACCACCAACGCCTGGGTCGGGGTGCTGGTCGCGCTGGCCCTGTCGCTGGCGATCGGGTTCATCAACGGGTGGATCGTGGTCAAGACCGGGATCCCGTCCTTCCTGGTCACGCTGGGCACGTTCTTCATGCTGCAGGGCATCAACATCGCGCTGACCCAGACCATCACCAACCAGGTGGCCAGCCCGGACATCTCCACCCTGCAGGGGTTCAGCTCGGCGCAGAAGGTGTTCTCGGCCAGCTGGACCATCGGCGGGGTGAACATCAGGACCTCGATCATCTACTGGCTGGTGTTCGTGATCATCGGGACCTGGATCTTGATGCGCAGCCGGGTGGGGAACTGGATCTTCTCCGTCGGCGGCAACGCGGTCAGCGCCCGGGCGGTCGGCGTACCGGTGGGCAAGGTGAAGATCGGCCTGTTCATGGCGGTCGGGTTCATGGCCTGGTTCACCGGCATGCACACGCTGTTCCTGTTCAACACCATCCAGTCCGGCCAGGGCGTCGGCAACGAGTTCGTCTACATCATCGCGGCAGTGGTCGGCGGCTGCCTGCTGACCGGCGGGTACGGGTCCGTGGTCGGCGCGGCCATCGGCGCGCTGATCTTCGGCATGGTCAACCAGGGCATCGTCTACGCCGGCTGGAACCCGGACTGGTTCCAGTTCTTCGTCGGCGCGCTGCTGCTCGGCGCGATCTTGCTGAACACCTACATCCGGCGCCGCGCGGAGGCAGCGATATGAGTACCCCACACGACACCCCGGCCGGCAAGCACCGCGCCGGGCAGGACACCGCCCCGGCCCGCAACGGTAACGGCAGCGGCGGCGCGCCGCTGGTCCGCCTGGTCAACGCGGGCAAACGCTACGGCGCGGTGATCGCGCTGCACGACATCAACATGGAAGTCTCGGCCGGCGAGGTCACCTGCGTGCTGGGTGACAACGGGGCCGGCAAGTCCACCCTGATCAAGATCATCGCCGGGCTGCACCAGCCGTCCACGGGCAGCTACGAGGTGGAGGGCACCCCGGTCCATTTCTCCTCTCCCCGCGAGGCGCTCGAACGCGGCATCGCCACCGTCTACCAGGACCTGGCCGTGGTCCCGCTGATGCCAGTCTGGCGGAACTTCTTCCTCGGCAACGAGATCCGCAAGGGCCCCCGGATAGACATCGCGGCCATGAAGAAGATGTGCAAGGACGAGCTGCTGGCCATGGGCATCGACCTGCGCGACGTGGATCAGCCCATCGGCACGCTGTCCGGCGGGGAGCGGCAGTGCGTGGCCATCTCCCGCGCCGTCCACTTCGGCGCCAAGGTGCTGATCCTGGACGAGCCCACCGCCGCCCTCGGCGTCAAGCAGTCCGGGGTGGTGCTGAAGTACATCATCCAGGCCCGCGAACGCGGCCTGGGCGTCATCTTCATCACCCACAACCCGCACCATGCCTACCCGGTCGGCGACCGGTTCCTGCTGCTGAACCGCGGCGCCTCCATCGGCAACTACGAGAAAAGCCAGGTCACCAGGGACGAGCTCACCGGCCTGATGGCCGGCGGCTCCGAGCTCGAGCAGCTCTCCCACGAACTGGAAGGCGAAGGCGGCGCCGCCGCCGACATCGGCCACGTGCTCTCCGAAGAAGTCGCCGACCTGGGCATCGCCCCCCAACCCAGGACCGGCACCGACTCCGCGTCGGCCACCACCGGCCAGGAAGGACAACCCCGCCCATGAGCCAGCCCGCCATGGCCGCCGCGGCGGAGGCGCGCGACCACGCGCGCCTCCGGCTGGGCACCTGTCCCGACTCCTGGGGAGTATGGTTCGCCGACGACCCGCTCCAGACCCCCTGGGAGCGCTTCCTCGACGAGGTAGCGGAGGTGGGGTACCGATGGCTGGAGCTGGGCCCGTTCGGCTATCTGCCCGCGGACCAGGCCCGGCTGGCCGACGAGCTCAGCCGGCGCGGCCTGGCCGTGGCGGGCGGCACCGTCCACGGGTTCAGCGGCCTGCACCGGCCGGACGACTGGGCGGACATCGTCCGGATCACCCGGCAGGTGTCCGAGCTCACCGCCGCGGCCGGCGGGCGGCACGTGATCTTCGTGCCGGTGCCCGGCTACCGTGACGACTCCACCGGCGCCTTCCTCGAACCGGCCGAACTCGACCCCGGCCAGTGGCAGACCATGATCCGGGCCACCGATGAGCTGGGCAGGATCGTCGCCGAGGAGTACGGCCTGCGGCTGGAATTCCACCCGCACGCCGACAGTCACGTGGAGACCCAGGCACAGACCGAACGGTTCCTGGACGACACCGATCCCCGTTACGTCTCGCTCTGCCTGGACACCGGCCACCTAGCCTACCGGCACGCGGACAACGTGGCCATCATCAACCGCTACCCCGACCGGATCGGGTACGTGCACGTCAAGCAGATGGACCCGGCCATCGTGGCCAAGGCCGACCGGGAGGGCCTGGCCTTCGGTCAGGCCGTGGCCATGGGCGCCAGCTGCGAGCCGCCCCGCGGCGAACCCGCGGTCGAGGACGTGGCCAAGGCGCTGCGCGACCTCGACCGGGACCTGTTCGTGGTCGTCGAACAGGACATGTACCCGTGCGACTTCGGCCAGCCGAAGCCCATCGCCCAGCGCACCTACGCCTACCTGCGCAGCATCGGCATCGGCCGGGAGGAACAGCCATGAACGTCCGCGTCGGCGTCATCGGAGTGGGGATGATCGGCCAGGACCACATCCGCAGGATCACCCAGGTCCTCACGGGCGGGTCCGTCACGGCGGTCAACGATGTCGACGCGGCGCGCGCCGGGCAGGTCGCGGCGGTCCTGCCCGGCGCGACTACCCACTCCACCGCGCAGGATCTCATCGCCGACGACAACGTGGACGCGGTGCTGGTCGCCTCCTGGGGCGCGGCCCACGAGGAGCAGGTCCTCGCCGCGATCGCCGCCGGCAAGCCGGTGTTCTGCGAGAAGCCGCTCGCGCCGGCCTCCGGCGCCTGCCTGCGCATCATGGCGGCCGAGATAGCCCGCGGCCGCAGGCTGGTGCAGGTCGGCTTCATGCGCCGGTACGACGCGGCCTACCGGGCCATGAAAGCCACGCTGGACGATGGCAGCATCGGCGCCCCGCTGCTGATGCACTGCGCGCACCGCAACCCGTCGGTGCCGCCGTACGGCTTCACCACCGAAATGATCATCAGCGACTCGGCCGTGCACGAGATGGACCTGGTGCGCTGGCTGTTCGACGACGAGATCGTGGCCACGAACGTGTTCAAGCCGCGGCGGAGCAGCCGGGCGGGCGACGGCCTGCAGGATCCGCTGATCATCCAGTTCGAGCTGGCCAGCGGCATCCTCGTCGACGACGAGGTGTTCGTCAACGCCGGTTACGGCTACGACGTGCGCGGCGAGGTCGTCTGCGAGAGCGGAACCGTGGCGCTCGCCGACGTCGGCGAGACGACGCTTTCCGCCGCCAGCCGGCGCGGCGTCCGCGTGCCCGTCGACTGGCGGGACCGGTTCATCCGGGCCTACGACACTGAGCTGCAGGAATGGCTGAACGCGGTGGCCGCTGGCACCTCGGCAGGCCCGACGTCATGGGACGGCCTCGCCGCGGCCGCGGTCACCGACGCCGCCCTCGAGGCACTCCAGAGCGGGCAGCGCACCGTGGTGACCCTGCCGGAGCGCCCCGGCTGCTACGCGAAGGCGGAGTGAATGAAGATCACCCTCGACCCGTACATGTTCCGCCGGGTACCGCTGACCGACCTGCCCGGCCTGGTCGCGGATCTCGGCTATGACTACATCGAGCTGTCGCCGCGCGCGGACTTCCTGCCGTTCTTCCTGCACCCGCGGGCAGGCAAGGCGCAGATCGCCGCGTTCAGGAAGGCCCTGGACGCGGCGGGAGTGCACGTCGCCTCGGTGCTGCCGCTGTACCGGTGGTCAGGCCCGGACGAGGACGAACGGCAGGCCGCGGTGCGCAACTGGAAGCGGGCCATCCAGATCGCCGTGGACCTCGGCGCGGACGTGATGAACTCCGAGTTCAACGGCCGGCCCGAGGCGGCCTCGGCCAGCGAGGCCCAGTTCTGGCGGTCGATGGAGGAACTGCTCCCCGTCTTCGAGCGCGAGGGGGTCCGGCTGGTGCTCGAACCGCACCCGGACGACTTCATCGAGGACGGCCGGGCCGCCGTCGACCTCATCCGCGGCATCGACAAGGACTGGGTGTCGTTCCTGTACTGCGCGCCGCACACCTTCCACCAGGGCGGCGACATCGAGGGCATCATGAAGTACGCCGGCCCGCTGCTGACGCACGTGCACATCGCCGATTCGTTCGACCACCGCGCCTCGTCCGGCCTGCGCTACATCGTGAACCCGCCAGGCTCGCCCGCCCGCATCCACCAGCACCTGGACATCGGCCAGGGCGAGGTGGACTGGGACGTCTTCTTCCGCACCCTCGACGAGCTGGACTTCGACGGCATCGCCACCGTCTGCGTCTTCGCCTGGGAGGAACGCGCCCGCGAGTCCTCGGTCCGCAACCTCGAGCAGATCCGCCAGTACCTGGCCAAGCACGGCCGCCCGGCCCGGTAACACGCCTGCCCGGCGCGCCTCTCCCGCCCGGCGACCCGCCCCTGACCCGCCGGTCGAGCGTTCACTACACTGGAAGCCAGTCACCTGATCGGTGCACGCTCCCAGACCCCGGACGAACGAGAATCAAGCATGCCCACCCAGCACCAGGCCACGATCGCGACCAGGGACGACCTGCGCAACGTAGCCATCATCGCGCACGTGGACCACGGCAAGACCACGCTGGTGGACGCCATGCTGTGGCAGTCGGGCGCGTTCCGCGCCAACGCGAACGTGGCCGAGCGGGTGCTCGATTCCGGCGACCTGGAGCGGGAGAAGGGCATCACGATCCTGGCCAAGAACACCGCGGTACGGCATGCCGGGCTGACCATCAACATCGTGGACACGCCGGGTCACGCGGACTTCGGCGGCGAGGTGGAGCGCGGCCTGTCCATGGTCGACGGCGTGCTGCTGCTGGTGGACGCCAGCGAGGGCCCGCTGCCGCAGACCAGGTTCGTGCTGCGCAAGACGCTGGCCGCCGGCCTGCCGGTGATCCTCGTGGTCAACAAGGTAGACCGGCCCGACGCGCGGATCGCCGAGGTGGTGGACGCCTGCTACGAGCTGTTCATCGACCTGGACGCGACCGAGGAGCAGATCGAGTTCCCCATCGTGTACGCCTCCGCGCGGGCCGGGCGGGCCTCGCTGAACCGGCCCGCCGACGGCGAGATGCCCGGCTCGCCCGACCTGGAGCCGCTGTTCGCCGCGTTGCAGGCCACCGTGCCGGCGCCCGCCTACGAGGTCGGCGCGCCGTTGCAGGCTCACGTCACCAACCTGGACGCGAGCTCCTACCTGGGCCGGATCGCGCTGTGCCGGATCCGCAACGGCACGATCTCCCGCGGTCAGCAGGCCGCCTGGTGCCGCCGGGACGGCTCCATCGAGAAGGTCAAGATCTCCGAGCTTTACCGGACCGAGGCGCTCGAGCGCGTCCCGGCCGATTCGGCCGGCCCCGGGGACATCGTGGCCATCGCCGGCATCCCGGACATCATGATCGGGGAAACCCTGGCCGACGTGGATGACCCGCGCCCGCTGCCGCTCATCACCGTGGACGAGCCGGCCATCTCGATGACGATCGGCGTGAACACCTCGCCGCTGGCCGGGCAGAAGGCGGCCGCCAAGGTCACCGCGCGCCTGGTCCGCGACCGGCTCGACCGCGAACTGGTCGGCAACGTGTCGCTGGCCGTGCTGCCCACCGAACGCACCGACACCTGGGAGGTCCGCGGTCGCGGCGAGCTCGCGCTGGCCGTGCTGGTCGAGACGATGCGCCGGGAGGGCTACGAGCTGACCGTGGGACGGCCCGCCGCCGTCACCCGCGAGATCGACGGCGCCGTCTACGAGCCGGCCGAGCGGCTGAGCGTGGACGTGCCCGAGGAGTACCTGGGCACGGTGACCTCGCTGGTCTCGGTGCGGCGCGGTCGGATGGAGTCGATGACCAACCACGGCACCGGCTGGGTCAGGCTCGAGTTCGTGGTGCCCGCGCGCGGCCTGATCGGTTTCCGCACCCAGTTCCTGACCGAGACCCGCGGCACCGGAATCGCGCACCACGTGTTCGAGAAGTACGAGCCGTGGTCGGGCGCCCTGCGCGGCCGCGCGACCGGATCCCTGGTCGCCGACCGGGCCGGCAGCGCGTCCCCGTACGCCATGTTCAACCTGCAGGAGCGCGGGTCGCTGTTCGTCCCCCCGGGCACCGAGGTGTATGAGGGGATGATCGTCGGGGAGAATTCCCGGCCCGACGACATGGACGTGAACATCTGCCGCGAGCGCAAGGTCACCAACGTGCGCCAGTCCACCGGGGAGGAACTCGAGCGGCTGGTGCCGCCGCGGCTGCTCAGCCTGGAGCAGGCCCTCGAATTCTGCGCCGACGACGAGTGCGTGGAGGTCACCGCCGCCGCGGTGCGCCTGCGCAAGACCGTCCTGGACGCCAGGGAGCGCGCCCGCCTCCGCGCCCGCGCCTCGCGCGCCACCTGAAAGCGCCCACACCCATCGGCGCGGCGTATCGAAGCGTTACTGATCCCGGTCGCGGCGCAGCCGGTCGAGGACGTCGCCGGGGTTGTCGGCCGCGACCCGGATCATCGCGCGCACCGCGTCGGCCAGCGTCACCCGGGGCACGTCGAGCGTCACCGCGGCCGCATCGGCCCAGGCGGTCAGCTGCCGGTACAGTTCGGGGCTCAGGTCCAGGGTGATCCTGACCGGCTTGGACCTGATCGCGGTGCGGCCCGCTGGATGCGCGTTGGGTTCGGCGCGCCGTGCCGCCGCGGCGGCGTACTGCGCCTTGCGCTGTTCTCGCTGACTGGTCACGACGCGGCTCCTGCTCGCCCGTCAGTCGTCCCGGACTCGGTCAAGACCGTATCGAGCATAGGGGAGCACACCGGTCGATGAGGTTCCTGGCCACCTGCCGCCAGATCTCGCAGCCGACCTGCTTGATCGGCAGGCCGAAACTCTGAGCGTAGACCTCGAGCCGCGGTACCGCCGTATCCAGCACGTCGTAGCCGAGGTGCTCGAGCGCCTCGCGGGCATCCGTGGTGGAGTGGGCCCGCGCGATGCAGCGGTTCAGCAGGACGGCGGAGCGGGCGGGCTTGTCCCGGACCGGCGTGATATCGGCGATCTCGTCGCGCACCGGCGTGGTGCGGTTGATCTCGATCGGGCTCGGCGCGCACGGGATGAGGATCTCGTCGGCGTACCGCAGCGCCGACCTGGCGATGCCGATATGGTCCTCAAGTTGCGGCGTGTCGATGATCACCACGTCATCGGATTGGGCGATCTCGGGCACGCGGCGGTGCAGTTCGCGCGAGGGCAGGGCCACGATCCGGAACGGGAAGGCTGCCTCCGGCGCGGCGAGGTGCGGGTCCATGGCGGCCAGATCGGACCACTCGAGCGCGCTGCCCGAGGGGTCCGCGTCCACCAGGAGCACGCTGTTCCCGGCCTGCGCGAACACGTGTGCCAGCCATACCGCTGATGTGGTCTTGCCTGTGCCCGGCTTCAGATTGGCCAGGGCGATGGTCAGCCCTGTCATCCCGGCATTATCGCAGCGTCCGCGGCATTTCGGTAGCCGATCGCCCGACCTGGAGGTTAACGCGGCCCAGAAAGGCAGCCGCAGACGGCCGTCGCGGACCAGGTTTCCACCGGCGGGATCGCCGTTGTCCCGCCGTTATCCACAGCATGTGGAGTACCACCATCCCGCTCCGTGACCTGCGATGACTCAGCCCAGGCCGCCACCGCCGATCCGCCCGGGACGCCAGCGGGTGCCCAGCGTGCCCGTCCCGGCCGCGGTGCCGCTGACGCCTCCGCCCGGGCCCCGCAGCACCCAGGCGATGCCGACGGCGATGATCCCGCCGGCCACCGGGCCGATCAGGTAGGCCCACCAGGCCGTCCAGTCGCCCAGCACCAGGGCGGGCCCGAGCGACCGGGCCGGGTTCATGGACGCGCCGCTGACCGGGGAACCCCACAGCCCGGCCAGGGCGATGTAGCCGCCGACCCCGACCGCGGCCAGCGGCCCCAGTTGCTGCGCCCCGGACGCGGTGCCCAGGATCACGCTGACCAGCCCGGTGGTCAGGACAAGCTCCCAGGCCAGCGCGGTGCCCGCCGGGATGCCATGGCCCGGCAGGGTCAGGCCGGCGCTGCCCTGCTTGCCGATCAGCGCCCACAGCAGCACGGTGGCCAGGACGGCGCCGGCGAACTGCGTCACGATGTAGGCCGGGACGCGTTTCCAGGGGAAGTCACCGCGCAGCGCGAAGGCAATGCTCACGGCCGGGTTCAGGTGCGCTCCGGAGACGGCGCCCATGAACAGGATGATGGCCGCCACCATCAGGGCCGGCGCCACCACCAGGGCGGTGTACGGGACGGCGTGCCCGCCGAACCTGGCGTTGACCATCCCCCCGCCGACCGCGACCAGCACCAGGAAGAAGGTGCCGAGCAGCTCGGAGAACAGCCGGCGTCCCTCGTAGCTGTCGTCCCAGAAGTCGAACTGCCTGGCCACCGCGTTCGGCTGGCCCATCGACCGCAACGCGACCTCGGCATGATGAGCCCGCTGCTCGCGCTCAGCGGCTGTCCCCGGTTCACTGGCCATGGCCCCACGCCCTTCCGTCCGGCGGCCCGGCCGTTCGTGCGTCCCGCCTGTCCCGTGGCTAGCAGCCGCCTCGTTCGGAATCTTAAATCCTTGACCCCGAACGGGCCGGGTATCACGCCAGCCCGGCGGTCTTACCAGGCCTGGCGGCCAGCTGCGCCTTGACCTGCGCCGCCGACGGGTTGGTCAGCGCGGTGCCGTCGGCGAACACCACGGTGGGCACGGTCTGGTTGCCGCCGTTCACCGACATCACGAACCTGGCGGCGGCCTCGTCGCGCTCGATGTCGATTTCCACCATGTCGATCCCGTCCCGGGCCAGCTGCCGCTTCAGGTTGCGGCAGAAGCCGCACCATGGGGTGGTGTACATCGTCAGCTGGCCGGACACCCGCCGCCTCCTCGAGACTGGTTGAAGATTCCAGGTGGTTGTAACACCGGCGGGGTCTCCCGCCTTCCCGGATGCGGCAGGATGGCAAGGTGACTGACGCGATCGTCGGCACCGCCGAGGCGCTGCTGGCCGGGCTCGACCCGGAGCAGCGCGAGGTAGCCCTGGCCGGCCGCGGCCCGGTCTGCGTGCTGGCCGGCGCGGGCACCGGCAAGACGCGGGCCATCACCTACCGGATCGCCTACGCGACCGCGGCCGGCCTGGTGAACCCGGCGCACGTGCTGGCTCTCACCTTCACCGTGCGGGCGGCCGGGGAGCTGCGCGGCCGGCTCAGGCAGCTGGGCGTCGGGGTGGTGCGCGCGTCCACGTTCCACGCCGCCGCGCTACGCCAGCTCAACTACTTCTGGCCGCGGGTCGTCGGCGGGCGGCCGCCGCGGCTTGTCGACGCCAAGGCCAGCCTGGTCCGCGAGGCCGCGAAGCGGGCCCGGGTCCGGCTCGACGGCGGCACCTCCGGTGGGCCGGGCGGGGGAGCCCTCGCCGACGCCGCCGCCGAGATCGAGTGGGCCAAGGTGACCCAGGTCCGACCGGACGGGTACGCGCGCGCCGCGGCCGCCGCGGGCCGCGCGCCCGCGGCCGGGCGGGACCACCTGGCCGCGGTCTACGCCGCCTACGAGGAGCTGCGGCGGGAGCGGCACCTGATCGACTTCGAGTCCGTGCTCGAGCTGACCGCCGCCATCCTGATCGACAACCGGGCCGCGGCGGACCAGGTGCGCGACATGTTCAGGCACTTCGTCGTGGACGAGTACCAGGACGTGAACCCGTTGCAGAAGCTGCTGCTCGACGCCTGGCTCGGCGATCGCGACGACCTGTGCGTGGTCGGCGACCCGCACCAGGTGATCTACTCCTTCACCGGGGCCAGCCCGGCCTACCTGACCAGTTTCACCGCCGAGTTCCCCGGTGCGACCGTGGTCCGGCTGGTGCGCGACTACCGGTCCACGCCGCAGGTGGTCGCGGTGGCCAACCAGCTGTCGCGCTCGGCCGCACCGCTCGTGGCGCAGCGGCCGGCCGGGCCGCGGGCGGTGCTCACCGAGTACCCCGACGACAGCGCGGAGGCGGCCGGGCTGGCCGTGCAGATCCAGGTGCTGCGGGCCGCGGGGGTGCCGGCTCATCAGATCGCGGTGCTGGTCCGGGTCAACGCGGACACCGAGCGGTTCGAGCTGGCGCTGGCCGAAGCCGGCCTGCCCTACGTGGTGCGCGGCGCCGAGCGGTTCTACGAGCGGCCGGAGGTGCGCCAGGCGCTGGTGCTGCTGCGCGGCGCCGCCCGGGGAGAAGCGGCGGCGCCCGCCGGTTCCTCCGATCCGCTGCCGGAGTCGGTCCGGCACGTGCTGACCGGGATCGGCCTCACGGCTGCCCCGCCGGGCGCGGGCCCGGCCACCAGGGAACGCTGGGAGTCGCTCACCGCCATCGCTCAGCTCGCGGACGACCTGCACGCCTTGCGCCCGGAGACGACGCTGGCCGACTTCGCGGCCGAACTGACCCAGCGGGCCGAGCTCGGCCACGCGCCGGCCGTGGACGCGGTGACGCTGGCGTCGATGCACGCGGCCAAGGGCCTGGAATGGGACGCGGTGCTGCTGCCCGGCCTGGTCGAGGGGCTCATGCCGATCGTGCACGCCCGGACACCCGAGGCGGTCGAGGAGGAGCGGCGGCTCCTGTATGTGGCGGTGACCAGGGCGCGCGAGCACCTGTACCTGTCCTGGGCGCTGGTCCGGGCGCCCGGGGCCGCGTCGGGCCGCGCCCGGGCCACCCATTCACCGGGAGGGCGGCCGCGGTCGCGTTTCCTCGACGGCATCCGGCTGGGGCGGTAACCATGGCCAACGCGCTCGATCACCTGCTCGACCTGCTCGACCTGGAGCAGATCGAGGTGAACATCTTCCGCGGCCGGAGCCCGGACGAGCGGCGGCAGCGGGTGTTCGGCGGCCAGGTCGCCGGGCAGGCACTGGTCGCGGCGGGCCGGACCGTGCCCGCGGACCGCCCGGTGCACTCGCTGCACGCGTACTTCATCCGGCCGGGCGACACCACGGTGCCGATCGTGTACCTGGTGGACCGGGTGCGGGACGGGCGGTCCTTCACCACCCGCCGGGTGTCGGCGGTCCAGCACGGCAAGGCCATCTTCACCCTCTCCGCGTCCTTCCACCAGCCCGAACCCGGTCCCGAGCATGCCGACCCGATGCCCGCGGCGCCGCCGCCGGAGGCGGTGGAACCGAGCTCGGACCGGTGGCGCCGGATCCGGGGCGAGGCCGCCGAGGGGCAGGTGTTCGAGCCGCCCATCGACGTTCGGTCGGTCGGGCCGCTGTCCGTCGAGGCCGCGGGCGACCCGGCGCTGCGCAGCACCAGGAACCTCATCTGGCTACGGGTCGACGGCGAACTGCCGGATGACCCGCTGCTGCACGTCTGCCTGATGACCTACGCCTCGGACATGACGCTGCTGGATCCGGTGCTCACCGGACACGGCCTGTCCTGGCTGGACGGCCGCACGTCGGGCGCCAGCCTGGACCACGCCATGTGGTTCCACCGGTCGTTCCGGGCCGACCGGTGGCTGCTGTACGCGCAGGAGTCGCCGGTGGCCTCCGGCGCCCGCGGCCTGGCCTGCGGCCAGGTGTTCACCGCCGAGGGCCAGCTCGTCGTGTCCGTGGTGCAGGAGGGCCTGATCCGGACAAGCCGACGCTGAAGTCGCAGGTCAAAAAACCGTTGCCGCTACTGGGGGCAACGGTTAGGCTGCCTACATGTCCAGCGGCCCGCTGACCTGCGGCGATGCCTGGCCGGGAGCAATTCCCGGGAGCAGTTCATGATGCACCCCTCTTCCTGTCGTTCATCCGCTTCGCCACCGAGGTGACGACGGGGCTGATCTGGTGGCGTTAGACCTTCTTGGTCACCGTCGAGTTGATGTGCCGCACGGCGTCGGAGACTTCCTCGATGTCCGCGCCCTCGGCGTTCAGCACGGACACGAAGGTGTGCCTGCACTCTCTGGGCTGCCAGTCCCGCCCGAGCCCGGCGGCCTCGCACACCGCCCGGAACCCGCGGTTCAGCCGCTGCCGGTTGACCGGGCGCCCGGCCTCATCGGTGAAGATTAGGCCGAGGTCATGCCAGAGCGCCCCGGCCGCGAGTCGCTGCCGGGCCTGCTCCTTGCGCCAGGCGGCCAGCGCCTCGGCCGCATCGTCCGGTATCTGCATCGCGCCTTTGCTGTGCTCATTCTTCAGGTCCCCGACCACCAGCCCGGCCCCGGTCTCCTGGAGGCCGTGGCGGATGTACAGCACCCCATCGCGGATGTCGTCCCACCGCAGCGCGCCGGTCTCGCCCGGCCGGGTGCCGCACAGCGTGGCCACGGATAGCCAGGCATGCCACCAGGCGGGGTTCAGCGCCAGATTCTGCATGGCGGTCGCGTCCAGATCCAGCAGCGCATCCTTCTGCTCGACGGTCATCGACTTGGACCGGCGGACGGGCAGCCCGGCGAGCACGTCGGCCAGCTCGGCCACGTTCCGGCTCACCAGGTCCCGCTTCTGCGCCCGCCGGATCACCAGCCGCAAAAGGAACAGCTGATCCCCGACCGTGCTCCTGGACATGCCCCGCCTGGCCTCGGCGGCCAGGTGGTCTTCCACCTGCTGCACCGTCAGCCTGGTCAGCAGCGTCTGGCCGAGCCCGCGGGTCAGGTGCTCGGCGTGGGTCCTGTTGACCGCCAGCGTGCTGGTCGTCTTCCAGGTGGACGGCGGATGCGCCATGTAGTCGGCCACCGCCTGGGCCACGGTGACGTTCTTCGCGCTGACCGTGCCGGTGTCCTCCAGCTCGGCCAGCAGCTTCGCCAGGTTCTTCTTCGCGGTGGCCTGGTCCGGGGCGCCCATCTTGCGCCTCGGCCGCCTGCCGGTGCCCGGATCCATCGGCAGGCTGACCGACGCCCACCACTTCCCGGCCTTGTCCTGGTAGACCGAGCCATCACCGCGTCCCCGGTGTCGCCTGGCGATCATCGTGATCGCTGTTCCTTCCTGGTCTTGGCCTCGTCCTGGTCGAGGCATCTCTCGATGAGCGCGACCATCTCGGCGTGCATGGACCGGTGATCGCGCTTGGCGGCCTGCTTCAGTCGCGCATGCAGGTCCGGGCTGAGCCGGATGCTCATCTTGATCTCGTCAGCAGCCATGCCACCAATGTACCACCAAAATAGCTACCACGGTAGTGGCGAACAAGGTGTTTACACCACCTGTCTAGCTGGGCTGATGCGGAAATTCGCGTTTGCGTGGTACCGCACTCTATGGCATATGATGTGCACAGCTCGCTTGCGGTGCCGTCCAGGTCCCGCCCGGCAGCTGACGATCACGATGAGCGTGGTCGTCGGCTGCGCTCATAGGGACAGGACAGGACACGAGCACGGCAAGGAGAGAGCAAGATGAGCAAGGCGGCGGGCACCAGTCCCCCGGTGAAGATGCGCACCGCGGCCGAGGTGGCCGAGATGACGCGCCTGTCCCCGGCGACCATCTGGAAGCTGATCGCGTCCGGGGAGCTGGAAAGCGTCAAGATCGGCTGGGCCAGGCGCATCCCCGAGGACGCGGTGGATGCGTATATCGACAGCCTGCGTGCCGACAAGGCCGCGGGCCAGGGGGCAGCGTGAGCGCACGCCCCGCCTTCTCGACTTGTTCTGCGGGGGTGGTGGGGCTGCCTACGGCTACCACCTGGCCGGGGTATGAGGTGACCGGCGTGGATTCCGCACCGCAGCCGCGGTTCCCGTTCACCTTCATCCAGGCCGACGCGCTGGAAGTGCTCGCAGACACGGCTTTCCTCGCCCGCTTCGGCCTCATCCACGCCAGCCCCCTGCCAGTACTACTCGCAGATGAGCAGGTGCCGCCCTGGCCTCGCCGCGGAGTACCCCGATCTGATCGGCCCCGTCCGCGAGCTGCTGACCGCGAGCACCAGGCCGTGGCTGATCGAGGGAGCCGCCCCGTGGATGAAAGACCCGGTGACGCGGTGCGGCGGGATGTTCGGGCTGAAGGTCTGGCGGCACCGCCTGTTCGAGGCATCGTTCCCGCTCCCGCAGCCCGAGCATCCTGCGCACAACGGGAGCCGCCTCAGGACAGGCCGACCGCCATCTCCCGGCGACATCATCACGGTTGCCGGGCACACCGGCGATGTGGACTATGCACGGGCCGCGATGGGCGCGTGGTGGATGACGACGGGCGAACTGTCCGAATCCATCCCGCCTGCCTACTCGGTACTCACCGGCCTGGCCGCAGCCGCGTTCCTGGGTTACGAACTCCCTCCCGTGTCCGTAACGCTCGGAGAGGGCCGCCGGGCGCGGTCGAACGCATTGGCGGCCGAGCGCATGCGCCGCTACCGTGCCCGCCAGCGAGGCAAGCGGAGCGCGGCGGTCGCCAAGCGCAAGCCAGACCCGCAGCCGACAATGGCAAGCCACTATGCCGCCGAACTGGCACGGGCACGCACCGAGCTGGCCCTGCTGCGGGCTGCGCAAGTCACCCGCCTGGCGCAGTAACAGTGTTTACACGGCCTGGTCAGGGAGGTGTTTACACCGAATATTCGCCAAGAAAACCCCCGGTGTGTCGCTTGCGCCGGGCGAGTAGAGAGGTTTGGTGGACCACATGAGCCGCCCCGCAGCTGACCCGGACCGGCCGAACAACGCACGGCTGACGACCAAGGTGCCCAGACCGGACGCCGAGGGCGTCATCGAGCTGGCCGAGCAGGCCGGGATAACCCGGTCTGAGTTCTTGCGCCAGGTCGTCCTGGAAGCCCTGGAGCGTGAAGATAGCTAGCCGCCGAACGGGCGGCTGACCCAGGTACAACTTCATCCCCCCCACGATCACGATGCTGATGAGCCAGACGATGGATGGCTGATCAGCATTGCGCATTTAGGGGGGCCGGACAGCAGCGAGGCCGGTGCCGTAGCACCGGCCCGCGCCGATCATCAACCACGGCACCCGTCTGACCAGGAAGGTGCCTTGACCAGGAAGGAGCTGGTCTAGATGACCTTCTCCAGTAAGGACATCATGTTCAGAAGTGTAACTACGGGCGCCGCCGGGTGGGTGCTCTGGAGCGATGGCAGCGTGTCGCGCGAGCCCATCGACCTGTCCGTGCCGCACCCCGAGCCCGAGTTCGTCATCCCGGCCGTCCGCGACGGCAAGCAGCTCGTGTTCTACTGTTCCTTGTGCAGAACCAGGCACTACCACGGTGCCCACGGTGACTGCACCGGCTGCGGCTGCGAGCTGCACGCCGACTACCAGCGCCGCGGCCCGTGCACCTGCCCGGTTGGCGCAGGCAACGGACACCGGGTCGCGCACTGCACCTCGCCGCGGTCTCCGTACCTGGCCACCGGCTACATCTTGCGCGAGGTGACCAGGTGACCGCGCCGCTGCGCACGTTGCTCGACTTCGGCCTGGGCTGGGCAGAACGGGACGTTGAGATCATCCCGCTCATCCCCGGCACCAACAGGCCCGTCATCGAGGACTGGCCGAACGCGCGGAGCAAGGACCCCGCGGTCATCAGGAAGCACGCCGAAGAACACCCGGGCTGCGGCTGGGGCGGGATCACCGGATCAGTCAACCGCCACCTGCTGGGGCTGGTCATCGACGTTGACACCAGGCGAGGTGACGGCCTGGCCGAGCTGAACCGGTGGCTGGCGAGCGTGAACCTGGCCATCCCGGACACCATGTACGCGCACACGCCCAACGGCGGCCTGCACATCTACCTGGCCACGCCGTCCGGCGTGACGGTGCCGACCAGGCACCTGCCCAATGTGGACTTCCTGGGCGACGGCGGGCACTTCGTCGCCCTCCCGCCGACCAGGGCGCGGCTGAAGCCGCGGGGCTGGACGCCCCCGGAGTGGGCGCCCGAACGTGACCAGCTGTGGCAGATGCTCACCCTGAGCCGTCCGCTCTACCCGGGGGAGCGAAGGCCCAGGCTGCCCGAGCTGTACGGCGTCTACCAGCTGGCGGGGCCGCAGCGGGTGGCGCTGTGCCCGCCCGTGCTGCTGGAGGCGGTCAGCGCCCTGCCGTCCAGGCCCGCTGGGTCCGGGTCCGGGAACGGCGGCGGCAGCAGCATGGAGGACCCGGACGAGCTGCCCCCGACCGCCTACCTGCTGGAGCACGGCGTGCCGGACGGCATGGGGCACGACAACACCCTGGCCCGACTGGCTGCCCGGCTCGCCGCCCAGGGCGAGGCCGAGGCCGAGGCGTACCAGGTGTGGCGGGCCGTGGCGGACAAGACCGAGGACTCCGGCGACCCGTTCACCTCCGGTGACTTCAGGCGGCACTGGAAGGGCGCGCAGCGGAAGGAGTTCGGCAAGGTGGCAGAGCTGACCCCGGGCGGGGAGCAGTGGGCGCAGGGCACGGTGACCAGCCCGGCTGCGGTGGCGCCGGGCGGTGGCGTCCTGGCGGGCACCGTGGTGCAGCCGCCGTCCGTGATCGACAAAAAGGGCGGGCTGCTGGCGGATACGGCGGCCAGGTGGGTGCTCGGGCAGGGGCCGCTGATGTGGGGCGCGGACAACAAGCTGTGGGCCTGGGAGCACGGCACCTGGGTGCCCGGCGAGGAAAAGGAGCATGACGTGGTGCACACCCGTGTCCACCGCCTGCTCGGTGACCGCTACCGCGGAGCCCATGAGACCAATATCCGCGAGGTCATCCGGGCGCGGGCGGGATACCTGCGCTGCGATCCGGTGCCGGACGTGATCAACTTCCGCGACGGCCTGCTGTACTGGCGCGGGGAGGACCAGCTGCGCCTGCACGACCCGGCGGTGCTGTCCACCGTGCAGATGGCGGTGAGCTGGAACCCGGCGGCCACCTGCCCGGCGTTCGATGACTTCCTGGCCGGGGTCCTGGTGCCCGGGGACGTGGCCCGGATGTGGGAGGTCATCGGCTACCTGATGCTGTCCGGCAACCCCTTGCACAAGATCATCCTGCTGTTCGGCCGCGGCTTCAACGGCAAGGGGGTGCTGCTGCGGACGATCACCGCGATGCTCGGCAAGGGCAACGTGTCCAGCGTGTCCCTGCACTCGCTGGCCGAGGACCGGTTCACCCGGGTGAAGCTGATGGGCAGGATCGCCAACATCTGCGGTGACATCGACGCCACCTACATCGAGAAGACCGGCCTGCTCAAGCAGCTCACCGGAGAGGACCTGGTAAGCGCCAAGCACAAGTTCCGCGATGCCACCCAGTTCACCAACTGGGCGGTGCCGGTGTTTTCCGCCAACGAGATGCCCACCTCAGCGGACACCAGCCAGGGCTGGCGGGACCGCTGGGAGGTGTTCACCTTCCCCAACACCTTCGCCCACGACCCCGCCCTGGAGCCCAGGCTGAGGCACGAGGCCGAGTTGGAGGGCATCGCGGCGAAGGGGGTGCGGTCACTGCGGGAGCTGATGGCCCGGACGCCCCCGGCGTTCACCCGGACGGCGGCGGGAGAGGCGGCCAGGGCCGACTTCGCCGCCCGCCAGGAACCGCTGGCCCTGTGGATGGCCGAGTGCTGCTGGGCCTTGCCCGACCAGCGGTGCTGGACCGACCGGCGGAACGCCTACGCCAGCTACAAACTGTGGTCCGACGAATCGGGCCTGAGGAACCCGAGGAAGCGGCAGGAGATTTACGCCCTGCTGAAGGAGCGGTTCGGGGAGACTAGGCACAACGGCTGGCCCGGCTACCCGGGATTGTGGCTGATGGAGGGCCGGGGTCCGGGCTGAGAAGTCACTTGGAAAGTCACTTCCGTTTTCCGCAGGTCAGAGCCTTGAGGGTGCCGGGGAAGTGATAAAAGTGACTCGCACATACATCTACGCTCGTACGCGCGTGTGTGTAGGAGGGTAGATAGGGGCCGGAAGTCACTTTTATCACTTCCGGCGGCTGCCTGCGGGAATACTGCCGGGGACTTTCACCCGGAACATCACTCCCCGGCCAGACGTGAACACCTCGTCCAGGCGGTCAGGACCCGCGCCGCCCTGTCGCACGAATCGCCCGGACCCGGACCCGGCAATGTTAGGCCCCGGGATGCCTCGGCGGGCCTGATCGCAGGTGACCGCATCAGTGACCGATACTGGTCACGTGGACGCGGTAGTGGTCGAGGTGGTGCGCGGCCGGGACGGGAAGAAGTACCCCGCCGGGCTCCCGCGCCCCCCAGACGAGCGCCAGCGGCTCCGGGCGCTGGCCCACGACCTGCACTGCCGCCAGGGCCTGTCGATCCGCGCCACCCAGGCCGCCATGCTGACCCAGCACGGCATCCGGCGTTCCCTCGGCCAGGTCCACAAGGACCTGACCTGGTGGACGTGCCCGCGGTGCGCATCATGATCCCGCCGGGCAGGGGCGCCGCGCAGTGCTCGGGCACGACCCGGGCTGGGCGGCCCTGCCTGGACTGGGTGGTCCTCGGGTTCGATCACTGCCTGCACCACGTTCCGCCGGACCAGCTGGAGGCGGCCGAGGCCGTCTGCGGCTTCCGGCTGTGCCGCAGGCCCGGCTGCCTTCAGTACGCGATCCGGTACAGCGACCCGCCCACGTGCAAGACCCACTGCTCGGGGTTCATGCGCAGGGTCGAGTACCGTCGCCACATCATGCGCCTGGTGGAGGAACGCCGGGTCGAGCTGATGACCGCGTGGTTCCGCTACCAGGATGGCGACCGGAGCCCGGAAGTGCTGCATCTGCTCGACCTGGACGCCTGATGACCAGCCTCGATCCCGATGCCCAGCTGATCATGGTGATGATGGACAGGCGGCTGGCCGACCGCGACATGATCAGGCGGCTGCTGAAGCTGGTCCGGTACCAGTCGGAGCTGATCGCGGTCCTGATGGCTGACGATGATGGATGACAAGCGACTGAGCATTTACGAGCACGTGACCGCGCTCGACCACCTGGAACGGCTGGGATTCGAGCTGAACAGGGCGGCCAGCTGGCTGTCCGAGCGCGACTTCGAGAGCGAGGCCGACCTCCTGAACGACGCGGCCAAGGACACGATGGCCGTAGTCGGCTTGCTGTCCCGGCCGCTGCGTCCGCAGCCGCCGCCATCGGGGTGGCAGCAGACTGGCTGAAACGGGGCGTACATGCCAGACTCGCATGTCCACGCCCGGCATCTGGGCAGGTCAGCGCCATGACGAGCAGCACCGGGAGCCGTAGCCGGGAGCCTGACGGCATGATCTGCGCAGCTCAGCACACCAGGGCGGCTAGGCTTTGCTCGGGGTGAATGCACACTGGTGTCATGCCAGGATCACGCAACCCTGGTCCCCGCGACTGGGCCGAGGCCGAGCTGCGGCGTTACCCGGCCGCTCTGACGCCCTCATCGCCGCCGCCTCCGGGTGCACGCCGCAGGCAGCAGGGCGCTGGCGGTCGGCGGGCTCGTCCAGGCAGGCGTCATTGAGGCGGTCGAGCCCGCCGACCGCCTGGCCCGCGTCCGCACCTGGCGACCACGAGCGCCCCGGCTGGCGATCGAGCAGCGCACGACTACGCCAGCCGAGGTCATGGCCCGGCTGCGGGCGCGGGCCAGCCTGCGGCTGCGCTGGTCCGAGGACATGATCACCGAGCAGATCCGCATCCTGTCGGGCGCCGGGCGTCCAGTACCTGATCGGTGTGAGGTCGAGCCTAGACGGTTTACGTGAGATTACCGTCACCTTGAGTGTCGACCTCCACTTCCTTCAAGCCAAGCTGCCGTAGCCCTTCTAGGACAACCAGATCGAGGGTCTCTCGGGGAATGCCGACCATCCCTCCTTCGGCTCGGATGACCATGTCAACGGTCACTTCCGGGCTGGCCGCGCTGAGGGGGAGCACCGCGACCTTTATCACGTCTCGGACCTTGCTGCCTGGGACGCCCCGGATGTGCAGGGTCAATCCCAGAAGCGTCGCCGACCGCGGTGCGGGACGTTCTTTCACACCAGCAGTCTCGCCGCCGGGCATGGGCCCTTCATTTTCAGGCACCACTGCTACGCCTGGGCTTGGCTCTCCGGCCTCGCCTGGGCCTGGTGGCTCGGCAGGCTTGCGGATTGTGATCAGTTCCTTGATGGCCGCGGCCCGGACAAGCCAGGTTCCGGGCTGGAACTGGATCTCGCCAGGGTCAACGAATCCGCCGAACCTCAGAACGGAGTCCTCGGCGTCCCAGGTGGACCCGCTGGCCAGGCCGAATAGTGCCTGACGCACTCCTTCGGCCAGTGCCTGGCGTAGAACGTGAGCGCTGGCGAGCTTGGGCAGGCGCGGTAGCCGGTAGAAGTAACCCAGCAGCGTGTCGATCTCAACCGCGTCACTGCCTTCGGGGAGCAGCCCGAAACGGGTAGCCAGGAGCGCGGCGGGTGCGAGGCTGGTCTCGATCAGCCGGTCGGCGGAGCGCAGGTACTCCAGTACCCGGCCGCCGATGGTGGCATCGATCCGCGCGGGCCCGAGGTCGAGGTGGTCGAGTTTGGGGCCGCCGTCGTTACCTTCCCCGAGCAGCATCAGGTGCCGGTAGGCCATGGTTACCTGCTGGGGGAGGCGTTCCTCAGCTCCCGTAAGTCGCTTGCCGAGCTGCTCGCGCTGTTCTGCGTTGAACCGTGCCAGCCGGTGCCGGTCGTCTTTCAGGTCGCGGAGCGCGGCGAGGGTGCGTGCCGTGGCCCTGGCCTTGGCGATCGCCGGGGCGTCAGCGGCGATCAGCATGGCGGCGTTCTTGTTGGACCGCCAGCTACCGCCGCGATGCTCCAGGATCTCCCTGGCTGCCCGTGTCGTCACTTCGGGCGCATTCCCGCTGACACGCAGGCTGAAGTCGAGGATGCCGAGCACAAGCTGCTGGTTGTCCGGCAGGTCGGCGGATGCCTCGACGCGCGGTTCGACCCGTAGTTCGGGGGTGCTGGGGGCCACGGCCCCGACCGCCTCACGCAGCAGGGTCTCGATCCGGTCTTCGTTGATGGCGCCCTCGCGTTCGAGGACGACCTTGTTGAGGTTGGGCTCGGTGGTGAAGCGGTACCGCCCACCTTCCAGGCGCATATACCACAGGGACCCTTCGAGGCCATCACGCACGTCCTCGACGAGCCCGCGTGACAGCCCCGGACGGCCGACCCCGATCAGCATCTGCACGGCTGACGCGCCCAGGACACGGTCGGAGCCGAACGAGTTCAAGAATGCCGTCGTGGCCAGTCCCGTGGCCAAGCCGAAGGTTTCGACTACGCCTCCCCGCCGCCGGTCTTCCTCCGGGGCCATCGAGTCGGGACGGATGATGTCGGCGTTCAGGGCAGCCTTGTAGCTCTCTCCGGCAAAACGAAGGACCTCCCCGCGGATGCCCGGATCGCTGAGCGTGACATCGCCTGGATGGATGAGGAGGGCTTTGCTCCGTCGCTGGGACAGAGCCTTAACCGTGTGGGCAAGCGTCCTCAGCGCACCCCGGGTCCGCTGGAAACCCGACAGCGACCCCCAGCGGTTGGTGAGAATGTCGACTAGCTCGGGATGGAAAGGGAAAGCTGTGGCCAGCCGATCGCGGTAGCTGGCCTCCCGGTAGCTTGCTGGAACGGCATCGCTCAGTGATTCGTACCAGTCGGCGTATGCATCGGCAACCGCGCGCCGATGCATCCCGGTACCGATGGTGGTGAACAAGCGTCGGTGCAAGATCGGGAATATGTCATCACCTTCAACAGGAGTGACGATGTTCTCGGTCCGGCCTCCACCTTGGACAGGCGTTCCTGCATCTCCTCCCCGGCGACGCTCGCATAGTCCTCCAGGTTGGAGCTGGTCAGCGTGGCCACGACCGCGACGCGGGGAACACTGGCTGCCGCCGTGCAGAGTTCCTTGATGAAGGTCAGCGTGGTGGCAGCTAGGTTCCCGTCGTGGGTCGGCACCGCGAGCGCCTTGGTCAGATACTGCAGCAGTTCATCCAGCAGAATCAGACAGGGAGCATTCGCCTCTAGCAGATCAGCGATCTGCGTGGTCGATGAGCCACGCAGGTTCCGGTCCTGCTCCTCCACCTTGGCGAAGCCGGACGGCCCGCCAAGCCGGTAGGCGAGCTGGCCTAGCAAGGTCCGGACCTGAGCGTCTTTGATGTGTGAGTCGATCTCTCCTGCCCCAAGCGCCCCGCCCTCAAGAACGACGACTTTCGCCTCGGGGGAAGCTGGACCGCCCCAGTTTGGCAGCCAGTTCGCTGGCGAAGGCCGTGCCGGCAACTCGGGCCGGATCACGGAACAGGTGATAGGCGGCAAGCAGCGTATGGGTTTTCCCCCCGCCAAACTCGGTCTGGAGCCGGTATATACCGGCCGCGGCCATGTCACCTGACAGACGGGCTGTCAGTTCCCGCAGGAACGCCAGCAGGTTCTCGGTCAGGTACGTCTTCTCGCAGAACGTCACCGGGTCCAGGTAGTCAGCCGGGCCCCGGTCTCGATCTACCAGGCCAAGGTCCGCGGCGAACAGTGACTCGTCAAAAGAACCGTCAGCGATATCACGCCGTGGCTCGGCAACCTCCAACCAGGGCTTCAAGTCAGTCATCGCAGCGGCTCCTTATGCGGCAGCGAAATCGAGGGTGCCATCACGATGACTCCACATCAAATAGCGTGAGTTCCTCAAACGTGGTCGTGGACCGCGCGGCCGCTTGCGACAAGGCATCCCGGTTGCCTGTCAATCCGAGCAGCATCATGCGCTCCCGGTTGTCGTCAGGCAGGATCTCGGCAAGAGCCCGGGCCAGAGCCCAGAATCCTGGTTCAACCCCATGCCCGTGGCGCCCAGCAGCTCCTCCAGCTCTCGTCGGCGGCCAGCGTCCCAGAGCTGGCAGGCGAGATGCAGGACATCGATCAGCGACGGGGCGGCCGTCAGCTTGAGGCCCTTCCGGTCCTGCGGTCCGAGCAGGGTGAAGTTGGAGCCGGACTGCCGCGCGAAACCGCGGGGGCGGCACAAGTGGCCGAGGTCGACATCGAACGCTTTCTCCAGCTTGTACGCCTCATCAGCCGGAATCGAAGCGGTGAGGTAAGCCCACCGCCAAGTCAAGTAGAAGAGTGACTCCGGGTCCAGCGTAGCAAGCGAGTCAGCTCCCAGGAGTCGGCGCATCGCGTGGCGGGCCACAGCCTGCCGTGCGAGGACCATCAACTCCGAGACATCAACCTCGTCGCCAGAGAGCTTCACAATTCGCGAGTACTGGGCGAACACCTCGAACGCTGGACCGATGGCTGACACGAAGTAATCAGCGCCCATGAGGCCCATCTCCTCAAAAGCGTCCAGCCGCTCGGCGATGCGTTCCTCCAGCGCTCGCACCACGTCATCGTAGAAACCCTCTTGGCCCGCGCCTCGTGGCCGACAGACGAGTACGACCGATGAGCCCAGAACAGCACTGATCTGCGCGGTTGGGCGGTTCGCCAACTCGGAGCGCATCGGCCATGACGTTGTCACGACCAGATTTGCCGAGCGAAGCGCACGTAGCAGGCATTCCCATGCCTCAACGTCTGTGTGAGCGAACACAATCGCGACAATACCCGTGGATTTCACAACCCGCGCCATTTCGTTGAGCGCGTTCTGGAGTCGTCGCTCGAACTCCTCGTGCGAGACGTACTCAGGGGATTTCTTGTCGGCTCGGCTTTCGATGACTTCTTGCTGCTTCGGGGTGAGCGGAAGGGCAAACAGCGTTGGGTAAAGCTGACCGATACTCCGTTTCAGCCAGACATAGAAGAAGTCAGAAAGATCACCGTACTGGAATGCGTCGTAATAGGGAGGGTCGACGATCACGGCATCGAAGGTCTCGTTCGCAAAGGTGAGGTGTTGCGCGTCGCCTCGCTGGACCTTCGCTGGTGTAGCGCTGGATGCCGAGCAATGTCGAATCGCTAGTTCGATCCACCTAACCGCGCCCTCCCAACTGCCTGATCCACCGCATAGAGGATCGATCTCTGTGTAATCCCAGGTCATCCTTATTGCCTGCTGCGGGAACGTATTTCGCACCTTTTCGTACCCAATGTCCCATCCGCAAAACGACGAATTTCGATCTGCGATTCGGTCCACGCATAGGCCAAGGTATGTAGCGATGGCGATGGCCCGTTCAGGCTCCACCCCTTCACTGAGCATCTCGTGGTGTGCGGCTCGCACTCCCTCGCAGAGCGAGCCGATAACGTAAAGCTGGCGATCATTGAATAGGTCACGGAAGTTGTCGATCCCGTAAACGAGGCTCCGCAGGATGCGGAACTGCGACTTTGTAATTTGTTCGTCGGGTAGCGCGGATGTCCCGTCTGGCATCTCGTCCAGATCGTCGAGTAGCACCGTGGCAAGTGCCTCCGCCCCCTCAATCTCATACGAACGTGGCACTCGGTACGTGCGACCGCCACCAGCAATATCAAGCACCGCGTAGAGGATTCGACCGAAGCCGATTTTCTTGGCGTATTCGCGGACGTCCCTCGCGGGCGTCGGAGTTCCACATCCAGGACAGGCGACGGAGCTGGCCTTCACGGTACCGTCGTAGATCTCGAGACCCACGGGCGGCGGTCCAGTTCTGATCCGGAGGTCGATCTTTCCTGGTCGGCCGTCGACATCGATCCACACGGTACGTCGTGTGCTCTTGGCGAGCCAGAAAGACGAAAGCAACGGGATCTCTGCCCGGCAGGCTGGATTCGGGCACACCATCGTCCGCGCCCAGAAGTAGGCGGTTGGTCGACGGCCTGTTGCATCAGCTGCAAAGACCTTGGCCAGCTTCGGCCCTACGCAGTCCCGTACCCATCCTGCCCATTTAACGAAGTCCTCCGCGAGCGGGTTTTCACCGAACTGACCGGGCTGGCCGAAGCGCTGCGGATACTCAAGAACGCACTTCTCGATCAGGTAGGCAACCGGGTTGAGATCGATGGCAGTGGTGTCACAGCCAAGGCGGAGGGCTTCGAGGGGGATGGCGCCGCCGCCAGCAAAGCAGTCAAGAACCTTAGGCGGTCCGTCAGGGTAAGCCTCGGCGAGTAGCCTGCGGAGTGGATTAATGCGCCTGGAGTCTGTCGACGCCTCGAAGGAGGACGCTGCCGAGAGGAGCCTGAGGACCTCGTTGCGCTCGACGTCGCCGCCCGGGTTGGGAAGAAGAGCGCCGAACACGACCGCCCGGCTCATGGCGAGCGGGCGGCGCGCCCACCACAGGTGCATGGTGGAGATGTTGCCGTGACGCAGCGACTTCTCGCGGGCCGATGCGGCGTTGACCTCCTTGAGCGGAAGTGCCTCTTCGATAAGGCGGCGGTCGGTCACGCGGGTGCTCCTCTGGAGGCTTCGATGACGGGTTCAGGGGCAACGCCGTAGCGGACGTCCAGTGAAGGCTCCCATGCGCCCGCTAGTGCTCGGGCTGGATTCTGCACCCGGTAGAGGCGAGGTGCAGGCTGGGCGCAGTCGAGGACGACGTAGAGCCAGTAGTCGTCGCCGAGTTCCTGGCTCTTGGCGAATTCGCTCCAGGTCAGCTCCACACGGGCAACGCCTGCGCGTCCCTTGACCTCGATGCAGCGACGTTCCAGGCCGCGGGTGGACAACAGATCGAAGCCGACGTGCTCGTCCTCGACAGACCGCACCGTAGCGCCGCGGCCGATCTCATAGCGGCGGGCAGCCCGGACGGCGATCTGCTCAATCTCATCGTCGCTCAACGCGCCCGCATCACCTGGCGTGCCGCGCTCCTCGCATTCACTTGGAAGCGGCAGCGGGAGAAGCAGTGCACTGCCGATCACGGTCACGTCCCCGCGCACGACGTTGCGGCCCCGTTGTGCCTCTTCCAGACGCAGCCGACTGCGCTGCTGGTGTTGTTCCTTGACCAGTTCGGCCTTGCGGAGCCGACCCTCGGCGCCCTGGATGCCCCGGTCGATCTCTTCTTCCGCAGCGATGATGGCCGAGTCCGCCTGGGCGAGCAGGGAGTTGAAAGAACGCTTGAGGAAGTCTTCCTGGATGGCGGCGACATGCTCCCGTTCGGCCTTGGCGTCCGCGAAGACCCGTTCGAACAGGTGCTGGCGTGCCCACATGATCAGTTGACTGTCGGCCTCTGGGGCCGCAGAAATGGGGCCCTCCGGCGGCGGCTGGATCTCGTCGGTGGGTGGCACCACGTCGAACAGCGAGGCAGCGGGAGCGGGCTCGATGCGCCCATCTGGCTGGACCCGGACAGCTGCGAGTGCGCGGCGGACGATCTCTCCGTTGCCGTCGGCGACGTCCCCGGTGAGGAACCTCAGGACGGTGGGCTCGCCGATGTCAGGGTCGAAGAACACCGCGCCCTTGGCAACCTCAGGTGCGGTGCGCTCGATCACGTAGACAACGAGGGCGTCGAACAGCGGGTGGCCTGGGCCGCACAGCTCGGCTGCTGGCAGAGCGGCTTCGTCCTCGCTGAGACGCGGGCGGGTGGCGATGGACTTGTCGAAGGTGAGGCGCTTGTACTCGGGAGCGATCTGGCGGAGCCCGGACGCGGTGCGACTCCGGGCGACGAGGACATTCGGGGAACGGTCGACCCGCCAGGTGCCCGGGTCCAGCCTCTTGGTGATCTTTCCGCCAGCGTAAATGGTGGCGTCGGCGAAGAACCGTTCGAAGTAGCTGGGGGGCAGCCGACGTTCCTCGGCTCGGGCCGCGCGGTCCCGTTCGGTTTCCCAGTCAAGGTGGTCACGGGCGAGCGCGCTTTCCAGCAGCTCCTCGGCCCTGGCCTTGGTAGCTGGGTCGGCCTCCGCACCGCCGAAACTTTCCGCCGCTTCCTCCTTGGTGATCTCGCCTGTGATAACTGCTTCGAGGACTTCCCGCAGGTTGGTGCCGATGGCCTGACCCACCACGTCGAACACCTTGTCGCCGAGCGCGACGCCCATGTTCTCCATCTTCTTCAGCAAGACGCTCAGAACGTAGCCTTCGCGGGTGTTGCTGGCCACCAGGTTGAAAATGTAAACGTCCTCAGTCTGCCCGATCCGGTGGATGCGGCCCATCCGCTGCTCCAGCCGGTTGGGGTTCCAGGGGATGTCATAGTTGACCATCAAGTGGCAGAACTGGAGGTTGATGCCCTCCCCGGCCGCCTCGGTCGCGACCATGATCTGGGCGGTCTCCCGGAAGTAACGTTCCTGGGCGATCCGGTCCGGCAGTTTCATTTGCCCGTGAATCTGGGCGACCTCGAAGTCCTTGGACAGGTTCTCTACCAGATAATCCAGGGTGTCCTTGTGCTCGGTGAAGATCAGCAGCTGCCTGCGCCGGTCCTCTCTCAGGCCCAGGCTGGCGACAACATCAAGCAGCTCGGTCAACTTGCGCTCGCTGCGGCTGTCCTCAACCTCCTGCGCCAGAGCCAGCAGAGGCCGCACCGCCTCACGCTCAGCGTCCAGCTCTCCGACGGTGCTGGGCAGCCACTCCTCCAGGGCTGCTTCCTCCACCTCCCAGCGGGACTTCTCGTCTAGGTCCTCCAAGTCCTCGACGTCAGCGAACAGCGTGTCCTGGAACGCTCTCCGCGCCCGCAAGTAGGTGGCCGGGTCCTCCAAAGCTTTCTCTATCCGCTCAAGCCGCCGCTGCAGCGTCCGCCGGATCGCCCTGGTGCTGGAGGCGACCCGGCGCTGCATGGTCGTCAACGCGAACCCGGCAGTGGTCTTGGACTGCTCCCCGCGGATCTCGCGGAGCTTCCCGGACACGAACTCGGTGACCTGGCTGTACAGGTCCCATTCGCGGCCCGTGATCTCATACTCAACACGCTGTGGATGGCGATCCTTAAACAGCTTGTCCCCGGCCATGTCCCGCATGATCTCCTTGGATACCTTGCGGAACTGCTGAGCAGGCACCTCGATTCTGGGCGGGCACCGGTCCCCCCAGGCATCCAGGTCCAGCAGCCGCAAAAGTGCCCACAGGCTGTAGTCCCGCCCCGAGTGCGGCGTGGCCGTCATGAGGACGAGCCGGTGGCTACGGCGCGCCACCGCTTCCGCTGCCTTGTAGCGTTCGCTTTTCTTGCTGATGTAACCCTTGCCATCAACCGAGATGGTGAACCCGTGCGCCTCGTCGACTACCGCCAGGTCCCACTCCTTGTCGGCAGCGTCGAATGCCTGCAGGGCCCGGTCGGTGCGCAGGAAGTCCCGGCTGACCACGATCTTGTCGAACTGGTCCCACGGATTCTCCGCCAGCGATGCGTCGAAGTGGCTGGCGTCCAGCTGTACAAAGTTCAGCTGAAACCGCTCGGCCAGCTCCCGGACCCACTGCGGCCGCAGACTCGCCGGAGCCACCACGAGGATCCGGTCCCCCGCCCGGCGCAAGATCAGCTCCTTCATGTACAGGCCCGCCATGATGGTCTTGCCCGCCCCAGGATCATCGGCGAGCAAGAAGCGCAGCCTGGGCTCCCGCAAGAAGCACTCATACACGGCTTCAAGCTGATGGGGCAGAGGCTGGATGTTGGACACTGCCACGGCTGCCATCTCATACACGAACGCGATGTCGATGCGGCGGGCCTCCACGCCCAGGCGGAACGGTACCGGGTTCCCGTCAAACCGCAGCTCACCCATCGTCTCGATGACTTCCACACCCGCCAGCTCTGACTCGGCGAGTACGCGCTTGCCCGGCCCGGACGGCCCGTCGAAGTAGAACTCCCAGAACGGCCCTGGGCGCACCGCTATCAGCGTCACAGGCTCCGTGCGATCAGGAAACCGGACCTGAATGCCTGGCTGCAGTCGCTCGATGTCAACAGCCACCGTCAGCCTCTCCCGGTATGTTCACCCAACCGTCCTCTCAGTATCGTGCCGCTTCCGACAGCATTCCAGGGAAGAAAGTCATGACCTACCTGGACTGACAAATATCCGGATACATGCACGGTGTAGGTGGTAACCAGTCACTGTCCATCCACGCACCACATAGCCCCTCGCCAAGGCCGTCGACCCCTGCCCGCGACCAGGATGCCCCTGGGCCCACCGGTCCACACCCGCAGCCACCTCGGCCCGACGCCAACCCGGGTGCCGCGCTTGCTCAGCCGGATCTTCACGCCGGGCAGCGGGCGGATGTAAAACCCATCGCTACCACCATCCGCTCTTCCCGGCGGTGCTCCGGGCCGTCGCACTGGTTGCCGTGGGTTGCGGTGCGGGCCGTATACCCACACCAGCTTCTCAGGGCCGCCCGGGACCATGGGCTTGGCGATGACGTGCTTGGTGCAGTACCGCGCCGTCCTTGCCTTCCCCTCGGGCGTGCCACTGCGGGCCAGGGCGATGATCAGCCACAAGCCGAAGATGACGAACGCCGCGATCCATACTCCGCTCATCGTCATCGTTGTGCTTCCGGGGGCTGCCTGCCCCTATGCGTCCCCGCCGCCTACCAGGTCAACTGCACGTTCACGGCATGGCATCCCGAAACCGGAGGAGCGAACCAGAGCGAATCGGAGCGCAAGTGGCCCGGCAGTTTCCTCTGGTACGCGACGACGCGTGTCACCGACTTCGCGGGAAGCCCCCAAGAGGTCGGCGGCGTCCTGTACGTCGGATCTGCGTCGTACGCCTGCTCGATCGCACCGCAGCGGTAGCTACGCGGCATTCTCCTGTGGATCAGCCACCAAAGCTCAGCCAGCCGCTGGACCGGGTGGAAACTCCGTCGAGCACCAACTGACGCCTGCAAACGGCAGGCGGCCCGCCGAGTGCTCAGTGTGGGGGCTCGAAAGTTGCCGTCACGAGAGTACGCTGAGCCGGTGGCTGCGACTGCTGATGGCACTCCTTCGAGCCAGAGTGCCGACACACAGGAACTCGAACCCCAAGATCTCGAGACCCTCGAGGAGGCCGATCCAAATCCGTCTCAGGTATCCTACAAAGGATCCGATTTTGATGTTGAAGGACTGGTTAGACGGCTTAATCGCGGCGATGTCATTGTCCCGACATTCGGGCACGATGACGAATTGCCGATAGAGACGGCTCGCTTTCAGCGAGGCTTCGTCTGGACGAGACCACAAATGGACCGTTTTATCGAGTCGCTTCTACTCGGTTATCCAATACCAGGCATCTTTCTGGTCCAGCAAGCAGATAGACGATATCTCGTGCTGGACGGGCAGCAGCGGCTAACGACGCTTGCCGCCTTTTACGCCGGAGTTCACGGCGGCCGGGAGTTTTCTCTCCATAACGTTGCGGATGAATTTAATGGTCTTACTTACCGTACATTGCCCGCCGAGCTTCGTCGCACTCTCGACAGCACATTTATCCAGGCCACTATCGTGGAGACTGACGGATCAACAGAGTCACTAGATTCTGTTTACCAGGTTTTCGAGAGGCTGAATTCCGGCGGAACGCAGCTCACTCCCCATGAGATCCGCCAAGCACTTTATGCGGGACCATTTATTGATTTGCTAACTGAACTCAATGATGATTCGGCCTGGCGTGAACTCTATGGTGGGCGTTCTCCACGCCTACGAGACCAGGAAATTGTTCTAAGGGTTGTAGCGCTGTACGTATCTCCAGGAACATATAAGAGACCTCTGAAAAAGTTCCTTAACAACTTCGTCGGTGAAAATAGATATTTGCATAATATCGATCGTGCGCGAATATCTGACCTCTTCAAGACCGCTTGTCGTCTCATATTGGATGATGCCGGACCTCAAGCCTTGCGCTGGCAGTCAAATCAGGTTAATGCCGCTCTCAGTGAGGCCATACTGGTTGGTCTAATGCGTAGACTGGATGCAGATGCTGATATCTCCCCTGCAACCGTTGCTACGGCCATAAGAAATCTACTGGCCGATTCAGCACTAGAACCCACAATCGCTCGGGCTACAGCCGACGAGGATAGCGTGCGCACCCGCCTGGCCTTGGCGACCCGAGCCTTCGCGGCCGTCTAGACGAGAGCAGTTGGATGGCTGTAGAACGCTGGCCGCCGTTGGAAGTGAGCCGTCTAAGGAAAAGCCTGGATGACATATGTCAGCTAGTCCAGTATCCCGAGTATGACCTTGACCGGAATCTCGAAGTTCATCAGTCATTGTGCCGGTTTCTCGTCGTACGCTCCTGTGGGTACCTTGAAAGGTCAACCATTGAGATCTGCCGCGCTTACGTGAGGGGTCGATCTGGTGGCCCAGTCCGATCCTTCGCTCATTCCTGGCTCGAGCGTAGCGGCAATCCAAACCCTGGCTATCTCAAAACTCTCGTCGGCCGCTTCGATTCGATTATGTCTGAAGAATTTGAACAGTTCATGGAGGAATCAGATGGGCGATTGGGGCGGGAAGTAGATTTTCTAGTAAGGCAGCCGCATTTCATAGTTTGACCTGGGCGAATTCGAGCTGGCGGGCTAGCCTGGCACGTTTGTGGAACCATCGTGAGCGGGCCTGGTGGCGGCGGGTCCAGGCGTCCCAGTGGATGACGAGCCACCGGGGCAGGGGCCGGGTGGTGAGGGCGGCGAGCAGCCGCTTGATTTCCGGGATGGTCAGCGGGATCATGCCGGGCTCGGCAGGTGGCGGCTGGCCGGGCCGGGCCGGGGGCGGCGCCTGGGTATCAGTGCGGTCCTTGACCTGGGCGGCAGTGATAGCGCAGATGGCCAGGGCGGCCATGACCAGCACGGCGTGGCGGGCGATGGCGGTGTAGAGCCGGGCCTGGCACTGGTCAAGTCCGAAGCAGTCCTTGAAGTCGGTGGCACACTGCAGGACCACTCCCGCCGGCTTCCAGCAGAAGTAGAGATCACCAATCCTCGGCATCCTTTGGCTGGTCAGCGGGTGCGGGTGGTGTCTGGGTACCGCTGGCATGGCCGGGCTTGGCTGACGGTCATGTTTCCTGATGGTTATCCGGCGAGGATCCCGGTGCAGGACACCGATCTCGGCGGAGCTCAGGTGGCCGGGACGGGGGCGACTGTCTTGTCGGTGTCCGGGATCCGGCGGCTGCGTGCTCTGGTCCCCGGGCGGGCTGCTGCGCCGGCCGGGGAGTGCCCGGCGCTGGGGCGGGACCGGCGCAGCGGGGCAGAGGGAGAAGCGCACGTAGGCTCACCCCCGGGAACCGCAGCCAACGAATCCCGGAGGTAAGCCATGCGCACACTCAGGATAGCCCGGCCGGCCGGGCTGGGCCTGGCCGGCGGCTCGCCGGCCCCTCACCGCGAGGTGTGGGCAGGCCTGCCAGAGGCCGCTCGCCGGCAGGCGCTCGCCCTGCTGGCCCGGATGATCGCCAAGGGCGTGATCGATACCGGCATCCGGGGGGAGGAATCATGACCGACGCCTCGAAGATCACCGCATCGCACCGTAGCCGCCTGTGCGTGGTCTATGTCCGGCAGAGCACGCTGGCCCAGACCAGGGCGAACACGGAGAGCCTGGAGCGCCAGTACGAGCTGGCCGGGCGGGCGGTGGCGCTGGGCTGGAGCCCGGGCCAGGTCCAGGTGGTGGACGCCGACCTGGGCCTGTCCGGGGCGCAGGCCGCCAACCGTGAGGGCTTCCAGGAGCTGGTGGCCCAGGTCGCGCTGGGCCGGGTCGGGCTCATCGTGGGCCTGGAGGCGAGCCGGCTCGCCAGGAGCAACTCCGACTGGTATCAGCTACTGGACCTGTGCGGGATGACCGACACGCTGATCGCTGACGGCGACGGCATCTACGACCCGGCGGCCTACTCCGACCGGCTGGTGCTGGGCCTTAAAGGCACCCTCAGCGAGGCAGAATTGCACCTGCTGAAGGGCCGGCTGATCGCCGGGATGCGGCACAAGGCGGCCAAGGGCGAGCTGCGGGTCGCTCTCCCGGCGGGCCTGGAGTACGGCCAGGACGGCCGGCCTGCCGTCTGCGCCGATGAGGCGGTCCGCGAGGCGATCGCGACGGTGTTCCGGCGATTCGCCGAGCTCGGCTCGGCCCGCCAGGTGATGCTGTCCCTGCTCGCCGACGGGCTGGAGCTGCCGCGGCGCCGGGCCGGCGGGCGCGTGGTATGGGCGCCGGCCAGCTACGGCGCCGTCATCTGCGTGCTGACCAACCCGTGTTACGCGGGCGCGTTTGCGTTCGGCCGCACCCGCACGGCCGGCCGGGCCGGGGCGCAGGGGCCGGCCTGCGGCCGCCGGCCGGTGCCGATGCCGCAGTGGGAGGTGCTGATCTGCGGCCATCACCCCGGCTACATCTCCTGGGAGGACTACCTGGCCAACCAGGAGCGGCTGCAGGCGAACTGCTCCGCGCCGCGGGGCCAAGGCGGCGGCGCGGTGCGGGAGGGCCGCGGGCTGCTGCAGGGCATCGTGCGCTGTGGCCGCTGCGGCCGGATGATGCGGGTCGGCTATCAGGGCAGCCGCCACAAGCACCTGCCGCGCTATTACTGCGCGGCCGAGGGTACCTACTTCGGCCGCCGGGCCTACTGCCAGGGCGTCGGCGGCCGGCAGATCGAGCAGGCCGTGGTCGGTGAGGTGCTCGCCGTGCTGGAGCCGGCCGCGCTGGCCGCCACCGCCCAAGCGCTCGCCGACGCCGAGGCCGCCCGGGCCGAGCGGCTGCGGGCCTTCGAGCTGGCCGCCGAGAGGGCCCGCTATGAAGCTGACCGCGCCCGCCGCCAGTACGACGCCTGCGAGCCGGAGAACCGGCTGGTGGCCCGGTCGCTGGAGGCAGCCTGGGAGGACAAGCTGGCCGCGGTCACCCGAGCCGAGGCCGCGCTGGCTACCGAGCGGGCCCGCCAGCCCAGCCCGCTATCGGCCGAGGAGATCGGCTGGCTGACCCGGGCCGGGGCCGACATCCGGGCGATCTTCGAGGCACCTGACACCACGCCCCGGGAACGCAAGCAGCTCATCCGCGCCCTGCTCACGGAGGTCACCCTCACCGTGGACCGGCAGGCCCGCACCGCCGCGCTCACGCTGTGCTGGGAAGGCGGGGCCATCACCGACCAGACCGTGGCGCTGCCCCGGCTCGGCGCCCCGTGGCGGACCACCCCGGCACCCACCGTGGACCTCATCCGCCGCCTCGCCGCATACTACGACGACGCCACGATCGCGGGCGTGCTCGCCCGCCAGCACCGCCGCACCGGCACCGGCCTGACCTTCACCAAGGCCAGGGTTGCCGAGGTGCGCCGCAACCACCGCATCCCCGCCTCCAGTGCACACCCCGCACCCGCCTGCCATGATGGCAACGTGGTCAGCATCACCAAGGCCGCGGCCGAACTGGGCGTCGGGATCTCCACCCTCTACCGGTGGCTCGCCGACGGGTTCATCGCCGGCGAGCAGCTCACCCCCGGCGCGCCCTGGCGCATCCGGCTCGACGACACGCTGCGCGCCAAGGTCACCGACCACGCCCCAGAGGGCTGGCTACCGCTGCAGCAAGCCGCCGCCGCCCTCGGCATCGCCCGGCAGACCGTTTTGCATAAGGTCCAACGCGGCGAACTCGCCGCCGTCCACGTCCGCCGCGGACGCCGCAGCGGCCTGCGTATCCAGGTAAAACCCGGCCACGCTGGACCCTTCGAGAACCCCTGAGGAGACGAACGCGCAATGCGCAACGGACACGTTGCCGAAGGCGAAATCTTCTTCAACCGGCCAGCGCAGCCCTGCCGCCCTGATCAGCCGGGCCTTGGTCAGCAGCTGGCCTTCTGGCACGTAGCAGTAGTGAAAGGCCAGCTCCCCGGTCCGCAGGTGGCGGCGGATGAGCAGGTGGTGCCGCGGGCTGGCGGTGGCGAGCCAGGCCCAGGCGTACCAGCGCTCGCCTTTGGAGCCGCTCCCGGCGGAGCGGATCTCCCAGCGCCGCTCGTGCTTCAGCAGCGCCGCGACCGCTTCCGCGCAGGTCAGCTTGGTGCCCGCGGCCAGGGTGAGGGTGAAGTTCGACGGTACCCGCAGTACGTAGGCCTGGCCTTCGGCCTCGAAGAACTCGCGCAGCTGGGTGCAGTTGCCGTAGAACCTCGTCGCCGCAGGCGAAGTCGAACCGGAGACCGTCGGCGTACGCGCTGGCGCAGATGTCGATGGCCAGCTGTCCCTTGGTGCGGAACCCAAGGTCCAGCGGCAGCCCCATGAGCAGGGATTTCACTGGGTCCTCGACGTGCTCGCGGGGAATCCACTGCCGGGCGCCGATCAGCGCGTGCCCGGTCTTCTCGCGTACGCAGGCCAGGTGCACGGTGTTGATCCCGTTGGCCACCCGGCCCGCGCACCCCAGGTACTGGCGTTTCACGCCCGCGGTGGCCTGGCCGGCCTTTTCCTGCCCCGTCTCGTCGATCGCGCCGATCACCAGCCTGCCCCGCCGCCCTCGCCGGGCCGCCACCTCCAGGCCAGCAGCCGCGAACCGGCGTATCACGCTCATCGCGGCGGAGGTGTCCCAGCTGGCGTGGTTCAGCAGCCGCTGGGTCCGGTCCGGCGTCCGGTCCCCGCCGCGCCGGGCGATGCTCCATCCGTTCACCCGGGGCAGCTCGCTGGCCAGCGCCGATACGTACTTGCCCGCCTGCAGCCACGGCTCGGTCCGGGCAAAGCACGGCCGCAGCAGAGCCAGCAGCTCATCCCGTTTCCGCAGGGCCAGCCCGGCACCTATGCTGACGGCAGCAGCCGCCTCTGTTCTTGTACTCGTCACACAGACATGATCACGAGGCGGCTGTCCTCACATCAGCCCACCCGTAACAAGGCCCATCAACCAAACCAGGCCTCTTTGCCCAGTTCACGGCGCCAAATGCGGCTGCCTTACTAGTGGACCGCCGCAACAGGATTGCTCACGGAATGAGCGAGGGAATCAACCAAACAAAGGCTATTCAGCTCAAGGGTGTTGCTTGCGAAGTCGCGGATTGGTTTGTTCTGCGTTTCAATCCTGGGCGCTGAGTGATCATCGACGTAGCCTCAAGAGACTTCCTGTCCTCCTGCTGGGTGCCTGGTCTTGCCGAGGAAGGTCACAGTCAAGGAGTCTTTCCGCGTAACGACATCTCACGCTGTGTGAGCGATGAGGGCGCCGGGGATGGGGCCGTGCTCGCCGGACACTGGAGCACCGCCACCGGCTGCTCCTGCGGCCGGATGCTTCCCCCGTGCTCGATCGCGGCCGCCTGGTCGAAGCAGCGTGACCACTTTCAGGCCCCGCTCGCATTGGTCGAGCCGACCCAGCAGGCGCCCCCGAACAACGGCGTTCCGGCGGATGACCGCGCCGGGTCGGCGCCCAGCTTCCAGTTCAATTCACAAGGCGCCCGCGTGCTTCGAGCGCGGTCATCGCTCTGCGGAGCCCGGCGGCGCGGGCCGTGGCGGTGCGGGCGGTAACGAGTTTCAGGATCACGGCGTACCGCTGGGTCTTGCTCAGTGCGTCGAACGCCTGCGCCACCTGCGGGCTCCCCGCCAGGGCGGCGGCGAGATCGGGTGGGACGGTGGCGTTGCGCTGCGACTGGTAGGCGGCGGCCCACCTGCCGTCGGCCTTCGCGGCCTCGACCTCGGCCAGGCCGGACGGTCGCATCCGCCCGGCCGCGATCAGTTCCTCGACCTTGGCCACGTTGACCTGCGACCAGCGGCTGCGTGGCCGGCGGGGCACGTACTTCTGCAGGTAGTAAACGTCGTCGTAGGACTTGCGCTGGCCGGAGATCCAGCCGTAGCACAGGCCGAGGTCGACCGCCTCGTCATCGGTCAACGACGGGACGCCCGATCCCTGCTTCGCGATCTTCAGCCAGACACCGGCCCGCAGGTCGACATGCGCGTCCAGCCAGGCCCCGAACTCCGCTGCGTCGCGGAACGCGATCACCACGGCTTCGTTGACGGCAGGCTTCGTCGACACGCGTGACTCCTACGGCCGGAGAGGGTCGCCTACTGCGCTCCCTCCGCAGTTGCCCAGGATATCGAGGTAGTGGCGGTTGTACATGATGCCCACGATGCCGAACGGGTCAGCGACCGAGGCGGTGACGAACCCTGGGCCGCGCTCGGTGACTGCCTCGAGCTGCCTGGCGCCCAGCGACACTAGCCGGTCCAGTGTGGCCGCCACGTCGTCGACGTGCCAGTAGATGACCACGCCGCCTGGTTCGGCGGCGAGTTCGGGCGGGGCGAACCGCCGGTCGATGATGTCCAGCTCGTGCTGGTAGTCGCCGATGCGAAACTCGACGTAACCGGACCCGCGCCCCGCGGCGTACGCCGGCCTCTACGACGACGACGACGAGGACCCAGAAGACGAGGACGACCTTGAGCCGTTTGAGCAAGAGGAACACGACGCAGCCCGCTAAGACCATCCAACTAGCCGCGAGCTGACAACACTCGCCCCTAAGTTACTTGCGGGTTACTTGCTGGCTGGGGTCGGGTACCCAAGCGCTGGGCCGGGGAGGGGCGCTGGTGTTCGAGGTGGAGCAGGACGTGGGCAGCTCGGGTGATCGCGGTGATGCACATCGGGTCGAGGCTGACCCGTCGCAGGGCTTTGAAGGTCGTCTTGAGTAGGGAGTTCGCCCGTTCAGCCGGGGCGTGGACGCCGCGGATCAGTAGGTTGTACTGCTTCTGGGCGTCGTTCAGCTCGCCGCCCTTGGACTTCTTGACCGGGGTACGGATCGCGGTGCTGACGTGGAGGTAGCCCAGATCGGTCAGGGTCGGGATGCCGTGGGCGGCGGCTTCGAGTCCTGCGATCAGTCCTGTCGCGGCGCGAGCGCAGGTGGTGTCGTGTTCACTGCCGGGACGTACGTCGGAGGTCCACAGCGGCCAGCCGAGCGGGTCCGACAGCACCTGGACGTTCCCGCCGTGGTGCTTGTGTTTCCCGGACCACCACAGGTCGGCACCGTTGGGGCCGAGGGCGGCGATGCGGTCGGTGCGGATCACGGTGCCGTCCAGGTTCAGGTGCGCGCAGCCGGCCGCGCGGGCGGCGGCCAGTGCCGCGTCCAGGCCGGGGGCTTTCGCGGCGAGCACGTCGATGCCCTCGTGGAGGTAGTCATAGGCGGTGGAGCGGACGATGTGGTTGTCGTGGCCGAGGTCGGCGACGCGGGTGCCGTCGAGGAACCAGCGGATCACCATCACCGCCTGCTCGTAGGGGCCCAGCGCCCGCGTCCCCGCCCTGGTCCCCACCTCGACCCGCTTGGCGTGCAGCAACGCCGCCAGGTACTGGACGGTCTCCCGGCGTGTCTTGAGCGTTGCGGTGTATGTGAAACTGGGAGCCACGCGGAGCCTCTCGGCATGAAGTTGATCTCTAGGTAAGACCTACTTCTACCAGGGCTTCGTCGTTCCCTGACACCGGATCATCGAGACCTGCAACCCTCGTTGCAGCTACGCAGGGTCACCGGACGTTACGCGGATAGGCTCAAGGGTGGCGCTCGCGCCAGCGGCGAGCAGCAAGCTGGGTGTGGGCACGATGACCAGACCGGCGCTCGGCGCGCTGGCCGTCAGTGTCGGCACGGCCTGAGCGCGGCGGCCCTAGCAGTGAGCCTTCCCGGCCGCCGCGCGCTCCCACTAGCCTTCGGGCAGGAACCGGCAGCTTGGCGTCTCCGGGCGGCCTGGCCCGTGTGTCCGCCTGCTCACCGGATGAGCGGCGTAGTCGGCGCGGATAAGGTCGAGCAGGCCGACCGGGCTGTCCGACCGCATCGTCTCGTTGTTGTCCCGGCGCTGCGCCAGCCAGGTATCGGGCTCGAAATAGCTGATCAGGTACGCATCGCCATAATGCCACCTCAGCTCGTCAAGCGGCCCTTCCCAGTCACTGGTGTTGAATGTGCTCACGGCTGTCTCCTGTTCCGGCAGGTGGTGGCCGAGGCCCCGGCACGGTGTTCGCGCACCGGCCGGGGCCGTCTTAATGCTTGGCGTAAACACCCTATGAGTCAGCCTAGGACAGATGAATCAGCTCACTCAAGAGAATGAAGGCGGCCAGGTCGCGCAGGCCGATCACCAGCGGGAATGATCATGGTGTGCCACGGGGACCAGAGCGGCCGTTCGAGATGGTCGCCGCCGACCTGCGGCGGCGCATCGCGGCGGGCGAGTGGCAGCCCGGCGAGGCGCTGCCGACCGTCGCCGCGCTCGCTGAGCACTACGGCGTGTCCAAGGCCACGGTCACCCGGACGCTGCGCATCCTCGCGGACGAGGGGCTGGTGCGGGTGGTGCCACGGTGGGGAACGTTCCGGGCCGGGCGGAGCTAGGCCACGTCAGCCAGCCGGGCTCACCTGCGCGGCGCTCAGAACCTTTGACCCGGAGCCAGCCCAGCGGGCCTGACGGCGGGGGCCAGGCAGAGGCCAGACCCGGAAGGCGCACGTCGAACGTATGCAGCAGCGATGTGCAGCAACCAGGCCGATATCGATCGGGTCTGGCGACTGAACGCCGAGTCCTAGCCATCGGCAGGTGGAAGACTGCTGGCGCACGAAGTCAGACAGAAGGGTGACGAGATGGTCGGTACGTTCCAGGCCCTCGGAGTTCTGCTGCTTGCGTTTCTTCCTGGTGCGCTCTACGTATGGGCCTTCGAGCGGGAAGCAGGCGGGTGGGGACTCGGAGCTACCGATCGGCTCCTGCGCTTCGTGGGATTCTCGGCAATCTTCCACGTTCTGGTGACACCGCTTACCTACATCGCCTACCGCGACTATGTGATCACAGGTCGACTGGCACAAGGAAGGCCACTTTCACTCTGGCTCTGGCTGGTACCGGTGCTCTATGTAGCAGTCCCCCTAATTGCAGGGTCGGTAGTTGGAGCGGCTACTGCGGTCGGCAAGAGGTGGACCCGGTTCATTGCTGGCCGGTCTCCAGCTCCACGGGCGTGGGATCACCTGTTCTCGGCACACGACCTCACCGGGTGGGTGCGTCTCAGACTCAAGAACGAGGAATGGATCGTCGGTGCGTATGCCACCAGTAGCAACCGCCGCCTTCGGTCCTATGCCGCTGGGTATCCAGATGCCCAAGACCTGTATCTGGTCGAAACCGCAGAGTGTGAGCCCCAGACAGGAAGGTTCGTACTCGATGACGACGGGCAACCTCGCCTTCGAGGGGTCGGCGTCCTCATACGCTGGGAAGAAGTCATGTACCTTGAGTTTGTTGATAACCGCAGCCGCTGAACTTGCTCAGGAGGGAGATCGGTGAGCGAGGCCCCCACCGAGACCAGCAGAGTCCAAAACGTCACCGAAGTCGCTAAAGTCGAGAAGCCCGACATCGAGAGGGGCGGCTACAGCGCGGGTAGGCGTACCGTCTCGGAACTTCCTCCACCCCCTCCGTCTGTGAGTGTCCAGGACACTGCTAGCAGTGGCGGCGCGCCCGCCGGAGATCAAGCATCAGCTACATCCTCGCCCGATAGTTCCAAGTAGAAACCAGGCGACCGCGTGAAGGGCTGCCGCTATTGAGCCATCAGCCCAGGCCGGATGACAGGAAATAGGCCCCGATGCCGATGACCAGCCATTTTACGACGCGCAACTCCTGGAGCAGGCCGATTCGCACCGTAGTCCCCTGACTGCCACGCAAGAGCGCCCCGCCAGCCGCGGCCAGCGAGGCGCTCCAGGCGCTCTTACGCGCGTTCAGCGGCTGGCGCGTACGAGCCGCACCGTGGCCTCGGGCAGCCAGCCCGAGGTGTAGCTGGACTTCGCGTAGCGCTGCCACAGCACACCGCTGCCCTCGTGGAGGATGTCGTCGGCGTCCTGGATTTCCCTCAGCGCGTCAAGCAGCCGCCCGAGCAGCCGCACGCGGTAACGGAGGGCCAGGGGCAGGCCCTTAACGCCGATGCGGCCGTCCGGCCGCTCGTAGACGCGCAGGACGCTCCCCCGGGCATATGCCCGTCCGCGGTCCCCGGCCCAGTCGCGCCAGACCTCGGGCCGGTTGAGGCTCGCGTGCTGCACCGCGCGCAGCGTGTCCCGCAGCCGCCAGGTCACCGACTGCCGCTCGGTGCGGTCCTTCGGCAGGCCGTCGATGGCGAGGCAGCCAGTGTCCAGCTCACGCACGGTCAGGACGTATTCCGTCATCCTGTGCACCGCCCTTTCAGACCGCCAGCAGCTTGCGCAGGATCTGGAGCTTCAAGCCCGGCGACAGCAGCGGCCACCGGTCCCGGAGCCTTCGCGGGCGAACAGGGGCCAGAGGCGTGTCGAGCGCGATGCTCTGGTCGTGCAGGAACGTGAGGCACCGGTTGTAGTTGGACGGGTCGTAGTCCGCTGAGTCCGGGTCGCAGGAGTAGTTGTCCTGGAATCCCGGCTTGCCGTCGTAGGTGAAGCTGCCGTTATCCGCGCTGTTGGTGCCTGCCGTCCACTTGTGGATGCGCCGCGGGTTAGCCGAGTCCACAAAGATGTTGAGCACCATCGTGACCTGCGCAGACTTCTTCTCGTTCCCCGCCATGGGGATCACCCTCCTCGGGTCATGTCTCGTGGCCCGCCATGGGCCGTCTGGCTCCATGCCAGCGCTTGTATAACAGCCCGGGTACCGGCCCGCATTCCTCGCCGGCACCCTGATTCATCACTCACCTCCTGCGCCGGAACATGGCCAGCGTCCTTAGACCGTGGCGTGATCACGCAGGTCGCTCAGGGGCTGGCCGCAGGGGCTGACGGTCACCGTGACCACCTCCCGCCGGGAGCAGAAGCCGGGAGCAACAGGCCATGTGGGCCCAACACACGCGGTAGAGAGCGGTAGGTGTTTACACCAGGTCGCGGTATGAGCCAGATAATTCGGTTGACCGCTGTAGAGGACCCCGATGTAAGCTGCCTACATGTCCGTGGGGTTAGTTGTAGACCACTCCGGAGGGAGGTGCCTGACGTGACGAACACCATCTCGATCGCTCTGCCCGAGCTGAACTGGGCTTCGCGCTTGGGTGCTTCCTGCCCGCGTGTCGGCCTCCTCGGTACGGGTGTGCTCGGTGTCTCCAGTGGCATCGCGGCGTCCGCCGCCCCGCACGCGCTTCCGCGTGTCCGCGGCAAGGTCACGGTCTCCGCCCAGCCGCAGCCGGACGCCGTCGCGACGCTGTTCGGCCAGACGAATGTCAACAACTACATGACCGGCGTCCCCGCCGTTGGTGAGGGCGCATCGGGTCCGCCTCCATATAGGGAACCGGTCTAGCCAGACCGGCCACAAGATCCCCTTGAGGCCGCGGATCCGAACCCAGGGTCCGCGGCCTTAGTGATGCAAGGCCTAGGTCCCAGGACGGGGCGAGAAATCGCCGTGACCACAACTAGGACCGGCAAGCGAGAGGGGATGGCACCGATGCAATGGCGCGATGCCACCGTCAGCGTGACGGGCGCAACGGGGTTCGAGGCGCCCGCAACCGTGACGGCGCGGCAGGAGCCAGACGTCAGGCAGGCAGTGGATGAGGTTGGCATCGTCGCGGTGGCCGGTTCGGCGACCGCGCTCCCGGTAGGCCTGGATCTTCCGTGCACGGGGGACCCTGAGCTGTTCTTCGCCGAATCTCCCGAGGACGTGGAGACGGCCAAGGCGATGTGCCGGGGATGCAAGGCCAGGTTGGCCTGCCTGACCGGTGCGCTCGAGCGCAGGGAGCCCTGGGGTGTCTGGGGCGGCGAGCTGCTGATGCGCGGCGCGATCGTGCCGCGTAAGCGCCCACGGGGGCGTCCTCGCAAGACCGAGGTGGCCGCGTAGCCGGCGGCCACGCCAGTAGCGGCCGCGCGGCCGACCGGGAGCCACGCGGCCGCGTGCTGTCCACAACGTTCAGGGGAAAGACATGTATACCGAAATGCTGGCGCGGGAACGGACCCGCGCCTACCTAGAAGAAGCGGAGCGAATGCGATACTCCCGCCGGCTGCAGGCGCTCCGCCGGGCCAGGCGCCTGGAGCACCGGGCCGAGCGCCGGGTGCTCCAGGCGTGGCGCCGCGCCGCGGAACTGCGCGGTGCCCTGGAATCCATCGACTACTGAGCCCGGGCCCGCGGCTGCAGGCAGGCGACCAGGTACGCCACGCCGAACGGATCCCCGCGGTAGAGCACCTCGGCCATCAGGACCGTTTCCCGCATCGCGCCGGCCAGCACCTGCCAGCCGGGACGGCCGGTGGCCATCAGCTCGCGGGCCAGGCCTTGGTCGAGCCGGAGTAGCGCGTCGAGTTCGCCGGCCCGGACCGCCCGCTCCACCTCCGCGTCGAAGCCCGCGGCCCGCGGGTCCAGGTAGCCGGGCGCCTTGAGCGTTCGCCGGGCGCTACCGTCGCCCATCACCAGCAGCGCGGTGCGGACGGCCCCCGAGCCGAGCCCGGCTCCGAGCCCGGCGCATGCGGACGCTGGCTCGTCCCGGCCGACTCCGAGCAGGCGGCGCCGCCCGCGGTACCCCGCCTGATCCAGAAGCATGACGCCGAGACCGAGCGACAGCGGCAGCGGTGCCGACGACGGCGGCACCGAGGGCGGCAGCGGTGCCGTGCGGGATCTCGTGCCGTCGGCCCCCGGGGCGAAGGCCGCCGGGTCCAGGCCAGGCCGTGTCCCACTCGCCGGTGGCGCTGGCCGGCCCCACGACCACGATTTCGCCGGGATCGTCCCGGACCAGCCGCGAGGCCGCCTGGGCGCAGGCCGCGCGCAGCTCGGGAACGACCGCGGCGCGGCCGGTGAGGGCCGGGTGCAGCAACGGGGGAGACGGGCATAGCGCCGCGGCGGTGATCACCGGCGCGGCGTCGGCGGCACGATGCGGTTCACCGGCTAGGCCAGCCCTCGGACCACGCGCGCGGGCGGGAGGTCGCCGCGGATCACCGAGACCGTGTTCAGCACGTGGCGGGTCTCGCGCACGTGATGCGCCCGGAACACGCGGGCCCCGAGCCACGCGCTGACGGCGGTCGCGGCCAGCGTCCCGGCCAGGCGCTCATCCACCGGGACATCAAGAGTCTCGCCGATGAAGTCCTTGTTGGACATCGAGACCAGCACCGGCCAGCCGGTGGCGGACAGCTCGGCCAGCCGCCGAGTGACCTCCAGCGAGTGCCAGGTGTTCTTGCCGAAGTCGTGAGCCGGGTCGATGAGGATCCGCTCCCGGTCCACCCCGGCGGCCACGGCGCGGGCGGCCAGCGCGAGCGTACCGGCCAGCACGTCCCGCACCACGTCGTCGTACGCCACCCGGAACGGGCGGGTCCGCGGCGGCAGGCCCCCCGTGTGCGAGCAGACGATCCCCGCGCCGAACTCCGCCGCCACCTCGGCCAGCCGGCTGTCCCAGCCGCCCCAGCTGTCGTTGAGCAGGTCGGCGCCGACCGCGCAGGCCTCGCGGCCGACCTCGTGCCGCCAGGTGTCCGCGCTGATGACGAGGTCGGGATAGGCGTCGCGGACTGCGGCGATGAACGGGACGGTGCGCCGGATCTCCTCGCGCACGTCTACGTCGTCGCCGGGCCGGGCCGGCACGCCACCGATGTCGACGATGTCCGCGCCCTCGTTCATCACCGCGTGCACACGGTCCAGCGCGGCCGCCGGATCCCAGGTCACGCCCGGCCGGTAGAACGAGTCTGGGGTCCGGTTGACGATCGCCATGACCAGCAGCTGATCCGGCCGGAACACGCGCCTGCCGAGCCGGAAGTCCCGCTGCTCCCCGCCGCTGCTCGCCGCGGCGCCCGCCGGCCCGGCGCCCTCCACACCAGCGCCGTCCACTGCGGCGCCGTCCGGGCCAGGGCCGCCCGCCGCGCTCATGCCCCGCTCATTCGGCGACGAGGAGGAGGTCGGGCCGCACGGTGCTCGCGGGCGGTCGCTCGTCGGTGGGCACCGGCCGGGTGCGCCGGCGCACCTGCCCGTCCTCCCGGTCGTACTGCTCGAGCGCCAGGCCGGGGACCAGCTGGTGAGGTCCGCTGCGGCGCCTGGCCGCCACGGCGAGCAGTTCGGCTGCCATCACCGCCAGGTCGTGGTTCGCCTGGTGCTTGTGGGCGCGGGAGCCCAGGTCGACCTGGGCGAGCGTGTTCAGGCCGTGCCGGGCCGCGGTGTCGAGCAGCGTGGCCAGCTCCACGCCGTAGCCGACCAGGAGGCTCAGCGATTCGATCAGGCTCCGGCGGCCCGCCCACTGCCCGGCCAGCGGCTGCACCACGCCGGCCAGGTGCGGCCACCACAGGCTCAGCACGGGCCGCGCGACCAGTTCGGTGACCCGCCCGCCCTCGGTGGAGACCGAACCATCCGCCTCTGTCCGCACCCGCGCATAGAACCCCTTGACCAGCTGTACGTCCGGCTCGGCGAGCAGCGGCCCGAGCAGTCCGGTGACGAAGTGCGGACCCCACTGGGTCAGGTCGGCGTCCCGCCAGTGCGAGGTCCGGCGGCGGTGCCAGGCCTCGGCGCGGTGGTCCATGCCCGCCAGGCTACCGGGTACCTCGGGCGCGGCTAGGCCAGGCCGTAGACGGGGATGGCCGTCCCGGAGATCAGGGTGGCATCGTCGGAGACGAGGAAGGCCAGGACGGCGGCCAGCTGGTCCGGCTTCGGCCACCGGTGGTGCCGGGCGTTCGGCATGGCCGCCCGGTTGACCGGCGTGTCGATGATGCTCGGCATGATGCAGTTGACCCGTACCCCCTGCTCGCGGCCTTCCGCGGCCGCCGCTTCGACCAGGCGTACCACCCCGAGCTTGCTCACGCTGTAGGCGAAGCCGTTCTCGCCGTTCTGGACCGCCACCCGGCTGGACACGTGCACAATCGCCCCGCCGCCCCGCCCGGCCAGGACCGGCATAGCGTGCTTGGTCACGACCGCGGCGGTGACCATGTTCAGCTCGAGCTGCTCGCGCAGCACGGAGACGTCCAGCTCGGCCAGCGGCTGCGGCGGGGTGTACCCGCCGATCAGGTTGACCACGGCCGTCGGCGGCGGGGACATGGCAAAAGCCGTCGCGACGCTGGCCTCGTCCAGCACGTCCACCGTGGTGTAGTCCACGCCCGGCTGCCTGGTCTCCTCGGCCGCCGGCCGGGCGTCGGCGGCCAGCACCGACGCGCCGTCGTCCCGCAGCCGCGCGGTGACCGCGCGGCCGAGGTTGCCGGTGCCGCCGAGCACCACGACCCGGCGCCCGGACAGGGCCCGTCCCGTCATTCCCGCCTCCCTCGGCTTAACCCGGCCCCCATTGTGCCGCATGCCGCCGGTCACGCATTCCCTGGGCTCCCTGGGGGGACCCAGCCCCCAGGGCTAGACGAAGGCAGGCCGGCCTGGCTAAGACTCAAGTATGCGCATCGCAGTGCTTGGCGCCGGGTCGTGGGGCACGACCGTCGCCTCCTTGCTGGCTGGCCACCACGATTGCACCGTCTGGGCCCGTGACCCCGAACTGGCCAGGGAGATCTACGAACGCGACGCCAACTCGCGCTACCTGCCCGGATTCGCGCTGCCGTCCAACCTGAAGGCCACGGCAGACCTGGAAAAGGCTGTGCACGACACCGACCTGCTGGTCGTCGGCGTGCCGACGCACGGGTTCCGGGCCATTCTCGCCGACACCAGGCCCTACCTGCGGCCGTGGATCCCCGTGGTCAGCCTGGCTAAGGGCTTCGAGCGCGACTCGCTGCTGCGGATGACCCAGCTCATCCGGGAGGAACTGCCCGGCCATCCGCCCGCCGTCCTGACCGGGCCGAACCTGGCCAAGGAGATCATGGCTGGGCAGGCCGCGGCCAGCGTCATCGCGACCGAGGACCTCGCGGTGGCCCGCGCGCTGCAGGCTGTCATGCGCCGCGGCCTGTTCCGGATTTACGTCAACCACGACGTGATCGGCTGCGAGCTCGGCGGAGCGATGAAGAACGTGGTGGCGATCGCCACCGGCGTCGCGCAGGGGCTTGGCGTGGGTGACAACACCCGCGCCGCGGTGGTCGTCCGCGGCCTGGCCGAACTCACCCGGCTCGGTGTGGCCATGGGCGGCGAGGCGGCGACCTTCGCCGGCCTGGCCGGCATGGGCGACCTCATCGCCACCTGCATGAGCCCGCTGAGCCGCAACCGCACGCTCGGCGAGCAACTCGGCACGGGCAAGACGCTGACGGAGATCCTCGGCGCGACCAGGACCGTGGCCGAGGGCGTCGGGACCGCGTTCACCGTGCACGAACTGGCCGGACGCTACGGCGTGGAGATGCCGGTCTGCCGGGAGGTCTACCGGGTCCTGTCCGGGGAGATCCCCGCGTCGGAGGCTTACCGCGGCCTGCGCATCGAGGCCGGCCACGAACGCGAGCCCGGGTGAGCCGCCCGCCGCGTTGCCCGGCCCGGCACGCTATGTCAGCATGTGGCCATGACTGACTGGTGGCGGTTCGACAGTTCCCGGGTCGATGAATGGAAGCGCGGCTTCGCCGGGCTGATCTCGGCGTCTTCCTCCGCCGCCGCGTCGCTCGGCCTGCCCCAGCTGGGAACGCTGCCCGGCGACCCGTTCGGCATGCTGGTGGACGCCGCCAGCACCTGGCTGATCGGGAAGAAGCGGACGTTCCGGTTCCCTGAGGGGGACCTCACCATGGTCCTGGTGGACATCTCGGTGGAAGGCTCGGACCTGGCCCGGATCATCGGCCAGTACGGCCAGGTGCGGATCCTGGCCCGGGACGTCGAGTGGGGCGGCTACCAGTTCGAGCGGATGGAGATACGGGTCAGGAACGTGCACCTGCGGCCGGGGTCGCGGCCGACGCTGGTGGCCGCGCCGGTGCACTGCGAGGGCTTCATGCCGGCCGCGGCCGCGTCCCGCTGGCTGGCCAGCATATCGTCCCAGCTCGAACTGGTCCTGACCGATGGCGTGCCCCAGGTCGGCGTGCTGGGCGCGCCGTGGGCCCGGCTCGAGGTGCAGGCGGACGGGGGCGGGCGGTCCGTGCACATCCGCCCGCGCGCCCTGCGCCTGGGCGACCTGCGCCTGTCGCTGTGGTCCCCGACCTTCACCGTGGACCTGCCCATGCTGCCCGGCGGGGCCATGCTCACCTCGGTGGAAGCCGCGGCGGGCGGCTTCGTCATGCGGGGGACGCTGGGCGAATGGCAGCGCTCGCTGTCGCGGGAGGGGGTGGAGCGGCTCCTGGCCGGGATGCGCGCAGGCAAAGACCGCCTCGACCTCTGACCGTCTTTATGCCGAACAACCTGGTCCGGGAGCCCCGCCCCCGTCCCAGCGCGACGAGGTCGCGCCGGGCGCAGGCCGACTGGGCACGGTACCTCCGGGCGGCGGATGACGTATCAAATAGTGTACTGGGTTAGACGACTCCAGCCGTGGAGGTGGAAGCGTGGCGATGCCGGGACGAACCCGACGCGGGCCGCTGGCCGGCCTGCGGGTGCTCGAGCTGGCCGGCATCGGGCCCGGGCCGTTCTGCGCCATGCTGCTGGCCGACCAGGGCGCGACCGTGCTGCGCATCGACCGGCCCGGCCCGGCCCCGGTGCGGCCGGAGCGGGACCTGATGAACCGCGGCCGCAAGTCCGCCGTGCTCGACCTGAAGCACCCGCGCGCGGTGGACGCGCTGCTCCGGCTGGCCGACACCGCGGACGTGCTGCTCGAGGGCCTCCGGCCGGGGGTGACCGAGCGCCTCGGCGTGGGCCCCGAAGTCTGCCTGGCCCGCAACCCGCGGCTGGTGTACGCGCGGATGACGGGCTGGGGCCAGGACGGCCCGCTGGCCGCCACGGTGGGGCACGACATCGGCTACATCGCCCGCACCGGCGCGCTGCACGCCCTGGGCCGGGCCGGCGGACCGCCGCAGTTCCCGGCGAACCTGCTCGGCGACTTCGGCGGCGGCGGGATGCTGATGGCCTACGGCATCTGCGCGGCGCTGGTCGAGCGGGCCGGTTCGGGCCGGGGCCAGGTGGTGGACGCGGCCATCGTGGACGGGGTGGCGTCGCTGCTGACCATGCCGCTGATGTTGCTGGCCCAGGGGCACTGGCGGGACGAGCGCGGGGTGAACCTGCTCGACGGCGGCGTGCCCTGGTACAACGTGTACCAGACCAGGGACAGCAAGTGGATGGCCGTCGGCGCGCTCGAGCCGCGGTTCTACGCCGCGCTGCTCGAGGGGCTCGGCCTGCCCTGGGCACCCGACCGCGCCGACCCGCGGAACTGGCCGGAGCTGCGCGCGCTGTTCGCGGCCCGGTTCGCCGACCGGACCAGGGACGAGTGGGCGGCCACCTTCGCCGGCACCGAAGCCTGCGCCGAGCCGGTGCTGTCGCTGCGCGAAGCCGCCGCCGACGAGCACCTGACCGCGCGGGGGACCTACGTCGACCGGGACGGCTGCACCGAGCCCGCGCCCGCGCCGCGGTTCTCCCGTACCCCGGGTGAGCTGCCGGACCCGGCGCCCGCGCCCGGCCAGCACACCACCGAGGCGCTCACCGAATGGGGCCTGGCCGACTTGCCCAACCTGGTCGCCTGCGGCGCCGCCGTGCAGGCCTTACCGGTAGGTGATCAGGGCGCGCTCGGATTCCAGGTGCGCGTGATCGTTGAACGTCACCAGGCTCGTTCCGGTGTGGCCGCTGATGACCTTGGTGATGCTGGCGTTGACGATCAGCCGGGCCAGGCTGGGCCAGCGCTCCTCGGGCAGCCCGAGAGCCTGGGCGCAGAAGGCGGCGATGACCCCCCCGGAGGTTACCGCGACGGTCCCGCCCGGCTCGGCGACCAGGTGGCCGGCCGCGTCCAGCACGCGCTCGATGAACGAGTCGTGGCTTTCCGTGTAGCCCGTCTCCCCGGAGATCCACCGGCCGATCGCCTCTTCCAGCGTGGATTGCAGCGCCCGGCCCGCCGCGCCGCTCGCCGTGGCGGTGGCGAAGGTGACCTCCGTCGTGTGCCGGGCCATGACCTCAACGTGGTCGTACTCGTCGAGCCGGTCGTCGGTCCGCAGCTGCGATCCGGGCCGGCCGAGCGCGGCCAGCACGGCCTGGGCGGTGTCGCGCTGCCGGGTCAGCGCGCCGGACACCACCCGGTCGAACCTCAGGTCGGTCCGGGCCAGCCGGGCCCCCAGGACCTCGGCCTGGCGCAGGCCCACGTCGGAGAGCCGGTCGTAGTCCGCCGTGCCGAGCGAGGCCTGACCGTGCCGGACGAGCAGCAGCACACCCATGGAGCCAACCTAGCCGTCTAGGCCGGCGCGCCGCCGGGGCGGTGGTCGCGCTGATGACCCTCTTCCCGGTGACCGTCGTCGTCCTGAACCTCGTGCAGCTCGGTCACTACGATCCGGCCACCGACGCCATCAGCCTGCTCGCCCTGGGCCGGGGCGGACTGGCCCTCAACGTGGCGTTCGTCCTCGGCGGCGTCGCCTCCCTCACCGCCGCCTGGGTGCTGCGCCGCAGCGTGACCAAAGCGGTGGCCGGCCCGCTGCTGATCGGGTTCTTCGGCTGCGCCTCCGTCGTGTCCGGCCTGGTCGACGCGGCACCGGACAACGCGCCCGCCAGCACGGCCGACGACGTGCACCAGCTGGCCGGCGTGCTGGGGTTCCTGGCCGTCATCGCGGCGATGTTCGTGTTCGCGCGGCGCTTCCGCCGGGATCCGGCCTGGCGGAGTTACGCCCGGCCGACGCTGGCCTGGGCCATCGTCGCGGCGGCCACCTTCGTCAGCATCCCGCTCGCGCCGGGCGCCTGGTTCGGTGTGGCCCAGCGCGCGCACATCGCCGCGTGGCTGAGCTGGATGATCGTGACCATGCTCCGGGCCAGGTCGCTGGCGGCCCGCGGCCTGCCCGCCGAGTCCGAGCCGGTGCCTGCCGCGCCCGATCAGAGCGCCAGCCTCGACGCCGCCGAGGTGTGATCCAGCGGCAGGGCGCGCCAGTCACCGCGCGCCCTGCCGTCCGCGGCTCCGCGGAAAGGTCGCACCCAATTGCGTCAAGCGTCTCCGCGGAAACGCGACGCACCAACTCGGCCATCTCTCAGCGGCGGCCCGCCGTTAGTCGGCGGGCACGGCGGTCACGGCGTCCTTGATGTAGCGCCGGATGGTCAGGTCCTCGATCTGGTCGAGCCTGCGGATCAGGTCACGCAGTTCGGCCAGGAAGGCCGCCCGTCGCGCGGCGAGATCGTCCCCCCGCTCGAACAGGCCCCGGTTCCTGGCCAGCTGCAGCGCCGTCTGGAACAGCAGCACCGAGACGGACTCCGAGCTGCGCAGCCGGCGCTGGGCCACGTACTGGCGGCCGAGGCCGAGCGCCCGGCGGGTCACCTCCGGGTCGTCGGCCAGCGCGTCGTCGTTGACCAGCACGTCAGCGACGATCCGGTAGGCCTCGACGAAGGGCCGCACGATGACGTGCGACACCAGCGGCCGCATCCTGGCGAGCAGCGCGTCCGCCGCCGCCGGGCCGGCCTGCAGCCGGTCTGCCCAGGCCGGGTCGTGCCGGTTCATCTCCTCGCGCACCTGGCGCCGGTGCTCGTCCCGATCCTGGAAGTTAAACTCGAACTTCAGCAGGTCGCGCAGCCGCGCGATCTCGGCCCAGAACGCCCTCACCGGGTCCGCGGCCGCGTCCCTGGCCCGGAGCACGGCCAGCTCGCACACCGCCTGATCGAGCAGGAAGTGGATCAGCGAGTTCCGGTAGAAGGTGGCGGCGAGCTGCTGGTCAGGACCGATCAGCCAGACCGGCTCGCGGCCCTCCCCGACGGAGGTCACCACCCCGCCCGCCACCAGCGCGTCCAGCGTGGCCCGGACCGGCCCGGCGCCGGACAGCGCCCGCGCGCTCGCCGTCCTCGGCACCGAACGGCTCTGCAGGTAGTCCAGCGCGTCGGCCAGGCCCAGCCGGATCTGGCCGAAGGTCAGGGCGGCCCCCTGCATGGCCAGCAGGACGGTGGTGACCAGGGCCGTCGCGGTGACCGGCATGCCCTGATTTATCCGCCACGCCACCTCGAAGGCGGTCTTCTGCAGCGCCAGCCGCCGGGCCGCCGGATCGCCCGCCACCGGACCGGAGGGCGGCCCGAGGAACGAGCTCAGCGCCACCGGCTCGCCGAACCGCACGTAGACCTTGCCGTAGTGCCGGGCACCCTGCGCCTTGATGAAGCCGTACAGCCAGCCGAACCCCTCGGGCTTCTTCGTCCCGCCGCGCGCGTACTCGGCGTACTCGGTGATCTCGTGCAGCTGGTCGAAGGTGATCGACACCGGCAGCAGCAGGATGTCGTCGACGCGGCCCTGCAGGTAGGCGTCGGCCGCATAAGACAGCAGGCCAAGCCGCGGCGGGAGCATCTTCCCGGTACGCGAGCGGGTGCCCTCGATCGACCAGGACAGGTTGAACCGCTTCTCGAGCACGTAGCCGACGTATTCCCGCAGCACGTACTTGTACAGCGAGTCGTCGCCGGTCGAGCGCCTGATGAAGATCACCCCGGCCCGGCGCATGATCGCGCCCATCGGCCCGAACGCCATGTTGACCCCGGCGAACAGGTGGGCCGGCGGCAGCCCGTTTTCCTGCATGGCCGCGGCGAGCACCAGCGTGTCCAGATTCGACCGGTGTGACCACAGGAAGACGCACGGGTAGCGCTCGGTCGCCGCGTGCAGCCGCTCGATCTGGCTCTGGTCGTAGTCGATCTGCGGGTCGAAGCCGCGCTGGAAGATCAGCCGCCCGATGGCCGGCATGACGTCGATGAGGCGCCGGCTCCAGCCCGCGGCGAGCTCGTCGAGGACGGCGCCGGCCTCCGCCAGTGACGGCGCCGCGCCGCCGGTGCCGCGCCGCACCTGGCGCAGCCCGGCGCGGAACCGGCGGGAGGACAAGATCTCGTCCTTTACCAGGCTCGGCGTCTTGTACCTGGGGCCGAGCAGCTTGTACTCGGCCCGGTCCAGCGCCAGCGTGGCCCGCCGGGCCACGTAGCCGGGGAAGTCGTCCGGGTCCTCGCCCCCGGTCGTCTCGGTCCAGTACTGCCGCAGGTCGCCCACGGTCGCGGGCTCGCCGACCAGCACGGTGGCCCGGCCCGGCTGGCGGGCCAGGATCCGCTGCTGCTGGCGCTCGGACGGATGGTACGGGTCGTGGCCGGGCAGCATGTCGTGCAGCCGGGCCGCGCGCCGGCCCGCGTGCTCTTCCGGCAGCCAGGCCACCCGCACCGGGACCAGCCGCAGATCCTGGTCACCGTCCAGCAGCGACCGGGGGAGCGGGGCGGCCCCGTCGCCCGGCGGCCCCAGGCTGACCGGCGGCCGGCCGGTGCCCCCCGAGGCGGCGAGCCGGTCCCGGATCAGCCGCGCCTCGGTCGGGGTAGAGGCCTGGGTGAGCACCACCGTGCCGGCCCGGTCGGCCAGCAGCCCGGCGAGGTCGGGCTCGGCGGTCACGAGGCCGCGCTCCCGCCGCCGAGCCCGCTCCACGGCCAGTCGGCGAGCAGGTCCACGTAGCGCGACCTGATCTGCTCGATCCGGTCGCGCAGGTTCTCCACCGTCCAGCCGGCGGTGCTGACCGGCGGCAGCACCGCGATGTCGACCGTGCCGGGATGCAGCGTGGTGGAGTTGCGGCCCGCCACCGAGTCGGAGTTCCTGATCACGATGGGGACGACCGGCAGGCCGGTCGCCATGGCGATCCGGAAGGCCCCCTTCTTGAACGGGCCGACCGACTGAGTGTCCAGCCGGGTGCCCTCCGGGGCGACCACGATCGACAGGCCCTTGCGCGCGGCCTCCTCGATGGGCTGGAGCGCGGCCACCGCGGCGGCGGTATCGGCCCGGTCGATGAACGCGGCGTCGAGCAGCTTGCCGAGCGGGCCGACCAGCGGGTTGCTCTCAAGCTCCTTCTTCGCGATCCCGGTCCAGTTGTCCTTGACCAGCGCGGCCACCATGAAGATGTCGAAGTTGTTGCGGTGGTTGAACACGAACACGGCGGGCCGTTGCGCGGTCAGGTTCTCCTCGCCGAGGACGTTCAGATGGACGCCGTTCAGCGTGAGTACGATCTCCGGCCAGGTCCTGGTCAGGAAGTTGAGCCCGACGCGCTTGTTCCTGGTCAGCAGGCCGAGGCTGAGCGCTCCTGTGGCCACCGGGGCGAGCGAGCCGATCGAGGCCAGGCTGCGGATCCGGTCCAGCGGCCCGCCGCCGCCCCGGCTGCTGAGCCGCAGGATAGGCCAGCCGCGGCGCTCGGCCACCTTGGCCAGCGCAGGCCCGGGGTTGACCGGCCGCGGATTGCCCACCAGGTGCATCAGGGCGAGGTCCTCGTCGCCGTCCGCGTAGAAGTAGCTCAGCCGCAGGTCGACCCCGTGCCCGGCGGCGAACCGCTGCACGCTGGTGGCCTTGCTGGTGCCCCAGATCACCGGGCGCACGATCTCGCCGGTCAGGATGCCGGCCTCGTCGACGGCGAACCGGTTGCACACCACGTGGTCGACGCCGAGGTAACCGGCCACCGGCTCGGCCTGCATGGTCAGCGCCGACGAGCTCAGCACCACGGTGTGGCCGCGGCGCTGGTGGGCGCGGACCAGATCGCGCATCTCCGGGTAGATCAGGTCGGCGATGGACTGCTGGAAGATCCGCTCGCCCACCTCCTCCACGTCCTCGGCCAGCCGCCCCTTGGCCGAGCGCACCGCCCCCTCGATCACGTTCTCGAACTGGTTCCGGCCGAGCCGGTACTCCACCGCGAGCTGCAGCATGTGCAGGAACTCGGCCGCCCCGACCTCCCGGTGCCGCAGCCGGTCCCTGGTGATGGCCGCGACGGTGAACCCGGCCACCAGCGTCCCGTCCAGGTCGAAGAAGGCGCCGACCTTCGGTCCCTCCGGGCTCGCGTCCACTTCGGCCACCGAACCGGGCAGCCGCAGCTGCCGGCCCCGGGTGCGGCGCGGTGGCGCGCTCATCCGGCCCGCCCCAGTTCCACGATCTCGTCGAAGCCGGCCTGCAGGCACTTCTCGAGCTGGTCGGACGCGGTGAACGAGGCCGTGTCGTAGCGGAACGCCACCGTGCACGTGCCCGCCCGGGAGACCAGGACCGCCATCATGCCCACCCGGGGCAGCGGCCCGAGACCGTACTGCCGGTCCACCCTCGCCCCGGCCAGGAACGTCTCCTGGGCATAGCCGGGCACGTTGCTGGCCTGGACGTCCGCCCGCGGGATCCGGTCGAAGACCCCTTGCAGCGTGTCGTCGGGCAGCAGGCTGAGGACCGGCGCGAACTGGGCGATCACGTCGATGGCCGGCTCGCTCCGGCGTGCGATCACCTGCTCGCGGATCTGCTTCATCCGCTGCACCGGATCGGATTCGCCGACCGGCGCGGCGATCGTGACGCCGGCGAACCTGTTCCCGGCGGCCGGGTCGTCCGCGCCGCGCAGGCTCACCGGCAGGGCCAGCGGGAGGGCGTCGACCGGCACCCCGAGCACCCCGTGGTACCGGCCCAGCCCGCCGCACAGCGCCGCGAGGTAGGCGTCGTTGACCGAAGCCGTGCCGCGCCCCCCCGGAATCCCGACCGCCTTGGCCGCCGCCCGCAGGTCGGCGAGCGGCAATTCCAGCACCTGGGTGCGGCTCACCAGGCTGCGGCGGCGCAGCAGCGGCGACGGTTCGGCCGGCGGCGGGCCGAGCACCCGCCGGGCCGAATCGGCAAAGCCGAGAGCGTGCCCGAGCGTGGGACCGGGCTGCGTGACCAGGCGCGTCGCGGTGCCCGCCGCGAGACCCAGCCACTTGCGCCCGGCCGACAGGGTGGTCTCGGGCAGCCGCCGCAGGCTGCCGCGCAGCAGGTCGTCGCCGCTCAGGTCGCGCGGCACCGGCACCGGCGGCATCGGCCGCGGCGGCGGCTCCCGCTCGGTGTCGTAGATCTGCTCGAACAGGGCGATCCCGCCCAGCCCGTCGGTGACCGCGTGGCTGAGCTTGGTCAGCAGCGCCGCGCGGCCGCCCTCCAGGCCTTCCACGTACACCGCCTCCCACAGGGCGCGCGAGGTGTCCAGCGGCGACTGCAGCGTGACCTCGGCGAAGTCGAGAAGCTGGCGCAGCGTGCCCGGGGCGGGCAGCGCGATCCGGCGCAGGTGGTAGTCCAGGTCGAAGTCGGGGTCGACCACCCACCGCGGCGGCGTGGCCGGGACCGGCGGGACCACCACCTTCTGCCGCATCCTGATGACCACCCGGCTGGCCCGGTCCATGGCCTCGCGCAGGCGGCCCCAGTCGGCCGGACGGTCCAGGATCTCCAGGTTCAGGAACGCCGAACGAGTGGCCGGGTGAGCCTCACCGCGGTGCAGCAGGTAATCCAGCGGGCTGAGCTCGTCCGGGGGTGCGACGGTCCCGGCGGGCGGTGGCGAGTCGGCCATGATGCTCCCCGATGTGCTCGTCCTCATCGGCCATTATCGTCTCAGAGAAGTATCGCGCCTATCGGGAGTGAGGTTTGTGATGCGGGAGCAGCGGCGCAGCCGGGTGATCGCGATGAGCCCGGAAGAACTGGACTCGTTCCTCGGCGAGCAGCGGACCTGCCGGCTGGCCACCCTCGGGCCGGGCGGCCCGCACGTCTCGCCGGTCTGGTTCATCTGGCACGGCGGCGCCCTATGGGTCTACTCGCTGACCCGCAGCCAGCGCTGGACCGACCTGCAGCGCGACCCCCGGGCGGCGGCGGTGATCGACGCGGGCCATCACTACCACGAACTGCACGGCGCCGAGATCGAGGGCGAGGCCGCCGTCGTCGGCCCGGTCCCGCGGACCGGCGACACCGACCCCGGGACGCCCGAACTCGCCGAGCCCGAGCGCCTGATGGATGTCAAGTACCACGGCGGAGGCAACATGGTCCACGACGGCCGGCACGCCTGGCTGCGCATCACCCCGGGCAAGATCACCAGCTGGGACTTCCGCAAGCTCGCCACCCTGCCCAAACGCGACTAGCCCCCCGCCTCACCGCCCGCGGCCCGGGTAAGCAGCATCGATGTGGCAGCGATGCTGCCCTGGCGACAGCGATGGGGCAGCGATGTTGTTTTCGCGCGGGCGGCGACCTGGAACCGGCCCGCGGTATGGGGGCCGATGGGGCTGATGGGCCCTCCGGGACGACGCGAGACGGCGAGACGGCACACCTCTTGTTACCCTGGCCGGGAGGGGCGGCCAGGGACGTCGGCCCGCCACGCCGGACGAGTCCATTTGATGTATTCACAAGCAAACGCGAGCAGGGTGGAGACGGGATGAGCGACGAGGTTCTGGTCGAGCGCCACGGCGCGGTGCAGGTCATCACCATCAACCGGCCGGAGGCCCGCAACGCCCTGAACGGGACGGTCGCGACCGGGATCCGCGACGCGGCCGACGAACTCGACGCCGACACAAGTCTGCGGGTGGGCGTGCTCACCGGGGCGGGCGGCACGTTCTCCTCGGGCATGGACCTCAAGGCGTTCCTGAAGGGCGAGACGCCCTCGTTCCCCGGCCGCGGGCTGTGCGGCATCACCCAGACCCCGCCGCGCAAGCCGATGATCGCCGCGGCCGAGGGCTGGGCCCTGGCCGGCGGGTTCGAGCTGGTGCTGGCCTGCGACCTGGTGGTGGCCGGCGCGTCGGCCCGATTCGGCGTGCCGGAGGTCAAGCGGGCCCTGGTCGCGGGCGCGGGCGGCGCGCTGCTGCTGGCCCAGCGGATACCCCGGGCGCTCGCGCTGGAGATGCTGCTCACCGGCGAACCGGTAACCGCCGCCCGGGCCGCCGAAATCGGCCTGGTCAACCGCGTCATCGACGACGGCCAAGCGCTGCAGACGGCGCTGGAGCTGGCCGAAACGATCGCCGCTAACGGGCCGCTGGCGCTGATCGCCACCAAGGAGATCTCCGTCGGCGGCGGCGACTGGACTGCGGCCGAACGCTGGGACCGGATGGCCCGGCTGGTGCAGCCGGTGTTCACCTCCGAAGACGCGCGGGAAGGCGCCCGGGCGTTCGCCGAGAAACGCGCCCCGGTCTGGAAAGGCCAGTAGGGGGCACCTGGTACCGGAGCGGTTCGGCGGCCTCGGCACGTACATCGTGGACCTGGGCACCGAGGAGGCCGCGCTGTCCGGCCGGGGCGGCTTCCGGCCCATTTTAGTGTAATTTAGTATTGTTTTCGTGGACGAGGTGTCGGATGAGGACGTCGCGACGGCCTTCAGCGGGGGGCAGCCGGACGCGCTCAAGCTTGTCTACGAGCGCTTCGGCCCGCTGGTCTACAGCATCGCGCAGCGCTCCCTGGGCGTCAGGTCCGACGCCGAGGACGTGACCCAGCAGGTCTTCGTGTCGGCCTGGCGCAGCCGGGACAGCTTCGACCGCAGGCGCGGCACGCTGGGCGGATGGCTAGTCACCATCACCCGCAACAAGGTCGCCGACGCGCTGCGGGAACGGCAGCGGGAGAGCCGGGTGCTCCAGGTCGCCGGCGGCGCGCCGCGGCCTGCGGGCTCGCTGGCCGCGCGGGCGACTGGCCACGGCCCTGGCCGGGCTGGCCGCGGGCCTGATCATCGGGATCGGCGGAACGGCCGGCATCGTCCAACTCACCAAGGCTCCGGCCACCAGCGTCGTGGCCCAGGTCGAGCTGCTCCCGCTACCCGCCTTCTCGCAGTTCCAGGACAGCACGGGAACCGCCGTGATGCGGGCAAGCGCCAGCCAGCAGCTGATGGTCATCACCTTGCACGCGCCCAGGGCGCCCGGGTTCTACGAGGTCTGGCTGCTGGCCAGGAACGGGGTCAGCATGATCTCCCTCGGTGACCTGAACGCCGACCAGACCGGGACGTTCCGCACGCGGGCCAGAAGCGCCGCGCCGGCCAGGTAACCCGGGCATCGGCGAGTGTTCCCGGGCTATGCGGAACAGTTGATATGGGCCACATCTATATGGGGCGCTGCTGATCCTGGTCGTGTCGGCGCAGTCCGTCCAGGACCACGTGGAGCAAGTGCCGGGCTCGGGCAGCCCATTCGGCCTGGTCGAGGCGGGTCAGGTAGCCGATGAGGAGGATGACGTCCCGGGCGTCGATGTCGGGGCGGATGGCGCCGTCGGCTTTGCCGGCGTCGAGGAGCGCGGTTAGCGCCTCGCCGATCGGCCCGAGGCTGTGCGCGGCGAGGTCCTGCGATACTGCCGCTTCGACGACGCCGAAGACTCCGCGCTTGACTCGCGCGTAGTCGGCTACCCGGTCGAGCCAACGGGCGAGCGCGTGAAGCGGCTCATGCTCGGCGAGCAGCGCCGGAGCCGCGGCTACGAGCGCGTCGACGTCCTGCCGGTAGACCTCGGCGAGCAGGTCCTCGCGGGTCGGGAAGTGGCGGTAGAGGGTGCCCTGGCCGACCCCGGCCTGCCTGGCGATCGCGTTGAGCTTCACCTCGCCCGCGTCCGTGATCGCCGCCCGCGCGGCCGCGATGATCCGTGCGCGGTTACCGGCGGCGTCGGCCCGGAGGCTGCGCGCCATCACCTGTACCACGGACGTCACCCGGCCCGGCGACCTCCAGCGGCTAGCCGGACGGGCCGTCGCGGAGTTCGGCCGGCTCGACGTGCTGGTCAGCAACGCCGGCATCAGCACGATCGGGCTGATCGCCGACCTCGACGCCGACGGCTGGCAGGCGATGATCGACGTCAACCTCCGGGGCGTGCTCCACGGCATCGCCGCCGCGCTGCCGGTATTCCGCCGCCAGGGGCGCGGCCACCTGGTGACCACGCTATCCACCGCGGGCCTGAAAATCGTCCCCACGCAGGCGGTCTACGCCGCGACCAAGAACGCCGTCCGCACCCTCCTGGAAGGACTGCGGCAGGAATCGACCGACGGCGTGCTGCGGACCACCGCGATATCGCCGGGGTTTGTCCGCACCGAACTTGCCGACTCCATCGACAATCCCGCAATCCGCGAGCAGATCCGTCGCAGCCGGGACGAGTTCGCCATCCCGCCCGAAGCCGTCGCCCGCGTCATCGCCTTCGCCATCGAACAGCCCTATGACGTCGAAATCGGCGACATCACCATCCGCCCGACTGTCCAAGGCTAGCCGCCACACGTGCGGCCACGTTTGGCTGCCGTTGGCCCGGACAGTCCGCGTGGACGCCGGCCCGGGCGGTGTGCCCGGGGCTTGTGCCCGATACCGATACCAGGAAGGCAACGCCGATGGCGATGGACAAGCCGCCCGGGTTCAGGCACTGGGAACTCCTGGACGTCTACCCCGTACCCCGCGCCCTGCCCGTCCTGCGGGCGGGCCAGTCCCTGGCCCGCCCGGTCCGGCTCGGGGCCGGCCGCTACGTCTGCGGCGACCACCGTGACACCCCCTCCATCCAGGGCGCCCTGGTCTCCGGCCGCAGGGCCGCCCGCGCCGTCCTCACCGACCTGCACCGGACGATTCCGCCCGGCGGCCCGGATGCATAATGCCCAGCGCCAGCAGACCAGCCGGACCGTGGCTGACGTACGCCACGGGCACCGACACCGTGCTGATCTGCGGGCTGACCACCAGCGGCTGCGTCCGCGCGTCCGCGGTCGACGCCCTGCAGTACGGGTTCGCGCCGTTCGTGGTGGCCGACGCCTGCGGCGACCGCGACCCCCGCCCGCACCAGGCCAACCTGTTCGACCTCCAGGCCAAGTACGCCGAGGTCATAACGCTGGACCACGCGGTCGGCCGGCTGCGGCCGCAACGCCTGAGCCGCGAGCGAGTTCGTCACCGCCTTGACCACGATGCCCGGGCCCGGCACGAACAGCAGGACCGGCGGCCCGACGTGCTATCCCGGCACGCAGACCCGTTCGCGCAGGCCGGCGGTCGCCGCTAATCGATGAGTTCGAACCCGATGTCGAGGGCCCGGTAGGTCTCGGCCGCTCGCCGGTCTCGGGTGGCCAGCGTGATGCCGTGTTCGGCGGCTGCGGCGGCGACGAGCGCGTCGTAGACGGCACCGCCCGCGATCCCGAGCTGTGCCAGCCTGGCCTGGAGCCGTTCTGCGCCCCGGGCGCTGAGGAACCGGGAGCCGGGGAAGTCGCGGGCGAGCAGGCGGGTGACCGCGCGCGGTGTCCGCCGGATCGGCGGCGGCAGCCGGGTGAGGACCGAGAAGGTTTCGAAGGCCGCGTGACCGCTGAGGCCGCAGCTGCGGCCGCCGACGGCTTTCCTGGTGGCCTCATGATGTTCGTGCCCGGCGGCGACGAGGGCGACGGCGACGCTGGTGTCGATCAGGAGCTGGGGACGGTCATCGCTGGCCGGCATCGCGCAGCGTCCGGACGAGGTCATCGCTGATGGTGACGTCGGCGGCGGGGATGACAAGGAGGCCGTCTTCGTCGTCGAGCTGGTCGCCGGCGAGCGGCTCGATGCGCAGGCCAGCTCCGTCCGGGATTACCTCCACCTCGCCGGGCACCAGGCCGAGGCTGTCCCGCAGGGCCTTCGGGATAACCAATCGTCCTGCCTTATCGATGGTTGAACGCATGCCATTACGTTACCATGAAATTGGAGAAACGGCGGCGCTTCGGTTGTACCACGGGCTGATCTGATCTCCGCCGGTCTTATCAGGTACCAGTCCACTGCACCAGCAGCAGCGTGGCGTCATCGCGCAGGCCGCCGGACTGATGGTCGAGCACGGACTGTACCAGGCGCCGCAGCAGTTCTTCGGCTGTCCGGCCGCTGGCGGCTTCCCGCTCAAGCAGATCGGCCAGCCGGTCCAGCCCGAACAACTCCCCGTCCGGGGTCCGCGCTTCGGTCACCCCGTCGGTGTACATCAGCACCACGTCGTCCGGCTCGAGCTCCTCGATAACCGGCTCGGGGGCACCGTCGCCGAGCCCGAACGGCAGCACCGGGCCGCTGCTGAGCTCGGCGACCACCTTGCGGCCGCGCAGCAGCAGCGGCCGCGGGTGTCCGGCACACGACCACTCCAGCCGTCCCGATCCGGTGTCCAGCCGGGCGATGATGCCGGTGGCGAACGAAACGTCGTCGTAGAACCCGGCCAGGGCCGCATCGACGGCCACGTGCATGCCGGCCACCGGGGCCCCGGCCCGGCGCGCGTGCCGGTACGCGCCGACCGCCAGGCCGGTCAGCAGCGTGGAGCCGATGCCGTGTCCCAGGCCGTCGATGATCGCGAAATGCAGATCGGCGCCGTTGACCGCGTAGTCGAACGCGTCGCCGGCGATATCGTAGGCCGGCTCGAGCACCCCGGCGATCAGCGCGCCCGCGGTGCGCGCGCTCAGCGGCGGCAGCAGATCCCATTGCATGCCCGCCGGCAGCGACATGGCCCGGCCCCGGCGCCGCACGTACGGGACGTCGCTGACCCGCGTGGCCGAGGCCACGACCAGGCCGGCGAAGACGCCGAGCGACTGGGCCTGGGCCAGCATCTGCGGGCCTGCGTGCGGGACCGTGACCGCCAGCACCCCGGTCCTGGTGGTCTGCTCCACCACCGGGACCCAGACCCGGACCGAGCCGTCCCGCCGGCTGATCACCGGCTGGCCCGTGGTGAACGCCCGGCCCGCCATCGTCCCCGCCACGTCCTGCCCGGCCACGCCGGCGGCCAGCGGGTACAGCACCTGGTGGGCGAAGTCAGCCAGGTACACCACCGGATCCCAGGCCGGCATCGGCTCGCACGCCGCCGCCAGCACACGGCGCACGTCACCGCCGGCATCATGGCACAAGACACGGAGCGCGTCGTGGTAGCCGGGCTCGCTCATCGCGGCTCCACCCCGAGACGGTGCATCACAGCGCGGGCTGCGCTGCCCGCCCACATTACCGGGTCAGGCCAGTCCGGCATACCAGCCCCGATTCCCGGGGAGCCTGACTAAGACGAGCTCCCGAATCAAGGAGGATGCCATGAGCGTGTACCGGGTGATCGACGTCATCGGGACGAGCGGCCAGTCCTGGGAAGACGCCGCGCTGACCGCGGTCAGCACCGCCCGCAAGTCGCTCCGCGACCTGCGGGTGGCCGAGGTGGTGACGCAGGACCTGCACGTGGAGGACAGCGGCGAGGTCATCTTCAGGACCAAGCTGCGGCTCTCCTTCAAGTACGAGGAACCCGCGTAAAACCCCAAAAACCCTTGAGGCCGAACGGGCTGGGCTGTCCGCCCCCAGTCCGTCCGTCCGGCCTTACCGGTGGCGCCGCATGAGGAGTGCAACGTGGCCAAGGCGCACCTGGAACGAGCCGGCGACGTGGCCGAACTGGTGATCTGCGCGCCCCGGGGCTGGCCTCGCTGCTCGAGCACGACCCGCGCCGGGCCACCTTCGAGGGCCGCTTACGTCCCGGGTTGTCTCGTAACGTTCCCGGAACGGCCGCGCAGCGTGAAACCGGGGGCGTGCAGGACCGCGTGCGCCAGCAGGCCGACCGCGCGCCGGCCGCCCTCGTTCACGAACTGTTGTCCGAAAAGTTCCCTCTAGTTAGAAACCATTTAGTCAGCCTACTATTTTGGCATAGGCCCGGGAGAAAACGCCGCAGCCCGGATCGGCATCCGGACGAGACAGAGGTGATCGCAGTGGCAGCACAGAACGCCATGCCCCTCGGGGCGCTGTCGGACAGCTCCCGTCAGCGGCCGGCGGGCAGCTTCGACGAGTTTTCCCCGTACCCGCCGATAGCTGACTACGCGTTCCTGTCCGACTGCGAGGTGACCGCGCTGGTGGCGCCCAGCGGCTCGGTCGAGTGGATGTGCCTGCCGAAGATGGACGGCCCCAGCGTCTTCAGCGCGGTCCTGGACCGGGACGCCGGGTGGTTCCGGTTCGGCCCGGACGACATGGGGGTGCCGAGCGACCGCCGCTACCTGCCCGGGACCATGGTGCTCGAGACCAGCTGGGACTGCGGCCAGGGCTGGCTCGTCGTGCGGGAGTGCCTGGTGATGGGGCCGTGGCAGCACGACCAGCCCGAGGGCAGCACGCACATCAGGCCGCCGACCGACTATGACGCCGAGCACATCCTGGTGCGGACGGTGCGCTGCGTCGAAGGCCAGGCGCAGCTCACCCTGGACTGCGTGCCGGTCTTCGACTACGGGCGTCAGCACGCCCGCTGGCGGCACACCGAGCGCGGCTACACCCAGGCGGTCATCGAACCGGGAGGCCTGGACCTAACCCTCACCCTGACCTCCGATATCCGCCTCGGCCTGGAAGGGTCGGGCGCCCGGGGGCGGACGCTGCTGAAGGAGGGCGACACCCGTTTCTGCGCGCTGTCCTGGGGGCGGCAGGTGCCGGAGAGCTACCAGGACGCGTACCGGCGGCTGGTGTGGACCGCGCACCACTGGCAGCACTGGCTGGCCCGCGGTCGCTTCCCCGACCACCGCTGGCGTGGCCACCTGGCCCGCAGCGCCCTGACCCTCAAGGGCCTGACGTTCGCGCCCACTGGTTCCATCGCGGCCGCCGCGACCACCTCGCTGCCCGAGACGCCGGGCGGCGAGCGGAACTGGGATTACCGGTACACCTGGATGCGGGACGCCACGTTCGCGCTGTGGGGCCTGTACACCCTCGGCTTCGAGTGGGAGGCCAGCGACTACTTCGCCTTCCTGTGCGACCTGGTCGAGCGAGACCGGGGCGACCTGCAGATCGTCTACGGCATCGACGGCCGGCGCGAACTGGGCGAGCAGGTGCTCGACCACCTGAACGGCTACCAGGGCGCCCGGCCGGTGCGCATCGGCAACGCGGCCTACGAGCAGGCCCAGCATGATGTCTGGGGCGTGGTCCTGGATTCGATCTACCTGCACACCAAGTCGCGCGACCGGCTCGACAACCGGGTCTGGAAGATGACCCGCCAGCAGGTGGAACGGGCGCTGGAACGCTGGCGCGAGCCCGACCGGGGCATCTGGGAGGTGCGCGGCGAGCCCAGGCACTTCACCTCCTCGAAGATGATGTGCTGGGTGGCGGCCGACCGGGGAGCGCGGCTGGCCACGCTCCACGAGGACAAGGACCTGGCCCGGACCTGGCGCAAGGCCGCCGACGAGATCCACGCGGACATCTGCGCGAACGCGCTCGACGACCGCGGCGTGTTCTGCCAGCACTACGACACCACCGCCCTGGACGCGTCGCTGCTGCTGATGCCGCTGCTGCGGTTCCTGCCGCCGGATGACCCGCGGATCCGGGCCACCGTGCTGGCCATCGCCGACGAACTGACCCGGGACGGCCTGGTGCTGCGCTACCAGGTGGACGAGACCGACGACGGCCTGGCCGGCGAGGAGGGCACGTTCACGATCTGCTCGTTCTGGCTGGTCTCGGCGCTGACCGAGATCGGCGAGCACCAGCAGGCCCGGGACATCTGCGAGAAGATCCTGTCCTACGCCAGCCCGCTGCTGCTCTACGGCGAGGAGATCGACCCGCGGTCCGGCCGCCACCTGGGTAACTTCCCGCAGGCCTTCACGCACCTGGCCCTGATCAACGCGGTCATGCACGTCATCCGCAAGGAACAGGAAGCCCAGCGGCTGGCCATGGGCCGCGAGGTCCCCGACAACCAGCCCTAGGCGCCCAGGACAAACCCGGCCGCCAGAGGCATGGCATCGTCCAGGGCGACGGGCTCAGCTACACCGCCGGGTCCTCCAGATCCAGCCTCTCCGGCGGGGGGTCGAAGTAGCCCGGCACCCACTGGAGCACCTCGGCCCGGAACTCACCTTCGCACTCGAGCTGGCACAGCACCCCGACGCCGGCCGTGGACACCCGGTGGATGAGCACGTAGGACGGCGGCAGGTTGAACCGCCGGGTGATGTTGCTGGCCCGCAGGTCGGTGACGCGGGTGGCCTCCTCGCGCAGCCATTCGCGGCTGAACTTGAAGCAGTCCACCTTGGACGGCTCGGCCAGCGGCGCCAGGAAGGCATGCAGCGCGTCCAGGTCCACGTCGATGCCGGGCCGCAGGAACCCGTGTTCGCGCAGTTCGCGCTCCACCTCCTCGATGTCCGCGTCGTCGTCGTGCATGATCCGCAGCAGCCGGCCGAGGAACGGGGGCAGCCCGCCTGGCAGCCGGTCCACCGCGCCGAAGTCGAGCACGCCCAGCCGGCCGTCGTCGAGCAGCCGGAAGTTACCCGGGTGCGGGTCCGCGTGCAGCAGCCCGGCCCGCGACGGACCGGAGAACAGGAACCGGACCAGCAGGATGCCCGCCCGGTCACGGTCTTCCTTGCTCCCGTCGCTGATGATCTTCGACAGCGGAGTGCCGTCCATCCAATCGGAGATCAGGATCTGGTCCGTGCCCAGGATGACATCGGGCACGTAGATGTCCGGGTCGTCCCGGTACGCGTCGGCGAACATCTGCTGGGACAACGCCTCGAGCTCGTAGTTGAGCTCCTCGGCCACCCGGTCCTTCAGCTCGTCGAGCAGCGGCTTCACCTCAAGGCCCGGCATCAGCAGGCCGAACAGCCGCCCGGCCCGGCTCAGCTGGGTGAAGTCGCTGATCAGCGCGCGGCCCGCCCCCGGATACTGGATCTTCACCGCTACCCGCCGGCCGTCCCGCCAGACGGCCTCGTGCACCTGGCCGATGGAGGCCGCGGCGGCTGGGGTGTCGTTGAACTCGGCGAAGTTGTCCCGCCAGTCCTCGCCCAGCTCCCGGGCCAGCACCTGGTGTACGGTGCGCGCGGGCAGCGGCGGCGCGGACTCCTGCAGCCTGGTCAGCGTGGCCCGGTACGGCCCGGCGAGCTCGGGCGGCAGCGCCGCCTCGAAGATCGACAGCGCCTGGCCCAGCTTCATCGCGCCGCCCTTGAGCTCGCCGAGCACGCGGAAGATCTGGTCGGCGGTGCGCTGCTGGATTTCCTGCGCGACGATCTCGGCCGGCCGCCCGCCGATCCGCTTTCCCATCCCGACGGCCGTGCGTCCCGCCAGCCCGATCGGCAGCCTGGCCATCTTCGCGGCACGGGTCACCGGGTTCTTGGGCACGTTGTTCACACCGACATTGTCCCGCATCGCGGGGCGCATCCGGTACCTGGCGCGGGCGATATTGGTGCGGGCTCAGCGCATGGTGGGGCGGGCCTGAGCGAAGGTCCACTCGGGGTCGCGGCTCGCCTGGCGCAGGGCCGCCCCGCAGGAACACGCCGGGTGCGGCGGCCAGGTCCGGCGGCGCCACTGCCAGCCGGGCAGCACCAGCTCCAGCGTGCCGTCCGCGGTCACCGGAACGGTCCCCGGCCGGTCCAGGTACGCCAGCGCCTGCGCCGACGCCAGGGTGGCCGTCATGGCCGCGAGCACGGTGTCGCAGGCCCGCGTCCCGGCCCGGGCGAAAGTAGCCTGGGCCAGGATCTTCGGCCACTGCGGGTCGGCTTCGGCCTTGTGCAGGTCCAGGCAGGTCAGGCAGGCCGAACTCCCCGGCTGCACCAGCGGCCCCACCACCCCGATCGCCTCTCCGGCCCGCAGCGCCAGGTGCGGCACCCGGGTGCACATCAGCTGGTCGGTCAGGTCCGGCAGCGTCGGCCCGGTGAGGATGACCAGGTCCGGCACGGTGCCGTCGTCGGTGGTGCTGACCTCAGGCGCGGCGCGCTGCACCGCCCGCGCGGCTCCGTCCTGCCGGGGCGCACCCAGGTCGGCCAGGACCAGCCCGGCCGGCCCGAGGTCGGCGGGCTCGGCCGGTTCCGGGTCGGCGCAGCTGACGTGCCCGACGCCGGAGGCGGCCAGCAAGCTGGCCACGCACGCGCCGGTCCGGCCCGCCCCGTGCACCCGGACGTAGGCGTCCCGCCGCCGGGCCAGCGTGCGCGCCCCGCCGTCGCCGTCCGCGTAGGCCAGCGACGCGGTGGCCATCTCCGGCGTCAGCCGGGCGCGCAGTTGGCCGGGGAGCGAGGCGTGCAGCCGGGCCGGGAAGTCGTCGAGCACGCCCGCGGCGGCCAGCATCGCGAGCACCCGGTCGGCCGCCTCGGGCGGCACCCCGCGCTCCCGCGCCGCGGCGATGACCGCGCCGCGGTCACGGCTTCCGTCGAGCAGGCCGAGCACCGCCGCGGTCTGGCCGACCCCGGCCACCGCGACCGCCCGCCGCGGATCCACGCCAAGCTGCAGCGTGTCGCGGTCCCGCCACAGCGGCAGCAGTCCCGCCTTCAATGCCGGCCTCATGGTGGCATGCTGCCATCGCCCAGTGACATTCTGTCCCGCCGGACCGCCCTCGCCTGGTCCCGGCTAGCGCGCGGGACCAGGCAGCGGCACCGAAGCCAGCACCAGCGTGGTGAGCAGCGCGCCCAGCGGCAGGATCGGGACGAGGTCCGCCGCGGTCGCCACCAGCAGCCCGCACAGCCCGGCGCCGGCCGCCAGCCCGATCAGCACGCCGGACCGCCGCAGCCCCTGCGGCGTGTCCTGGCCCGGGCTGACCAGCGAGCTGACCAGCCCGGTCAGGGTGCCGGTGAGGAAGGTGGTGGACACGCTGGTCAGCCCCATCTCGTTGACCGCGGAGGACTGCATCCCCATGGCCGCCGCCGTCACCGCGAGCAGGCAGAACTGCACCCACCCGGCCGGGCGGGCGCCGGTGACCGCCCAGCCGGCGGTGAGCCCGGCCAGCAGGACGAGTTCCCCGGACAAGGTCCAGTTCACGTGGCCGGGCAGCACGCTGGGCCGCCTCTCCTCGCCGGCGGGTTTCCCCTGGCTGGCCGCCTTGAACCCGTGCGCGACCCAGGTGCCGCCGGCCACCCCGGCAATGTAGCCCGCGATCGACACCGCGGTGTGGCTGGCCAGCTCCACCGACCGCTCCGCCGCGGACAGGCCCCACAGCACGATGTTGCCGGTCATGACGCTGGCGAAGACGCCGCCCAGCCGGGTGAAGCTGGCCACGTCCGTGGCGCCGGACCCGAAGGTGAGCGCGATCGCGATCAGCGTCAGGATCTGCTGTCTTGGCCTGCTTTTCATCGCCAGAATCAGATCACCCCGGGCCCTCCGCGGGCAAACCGGCCCCCGCCGAAGCCCGGATGTTCCAGCCAGTCAGTCCGGCTCTACCCGGACCGAACGCGCCCACGGCGGTGCCTCCGGCGCCCGCTCGCCGAGCAGGCCGACCACCACCCGCATGCCCTTGGGCGGGGCTAGCGGCCACGGCGTGTAGCCGTCGGTCAGGACAACGGTGACGGCCGGCCGGGGGCGCAGCGCGGCCGCCGCGGCGATGCCGGCGCCCATGTCGGTCCCGCCGCCGCCCACCAGCTGCACCTGGCGGGCCGAGCTGACCCGCTGGGCTGGGGCGACCGCGGTGTCGCAGGCCAGCACGCGGACCTGGCGGGCCAGCCCGAGCGCCCGCAGCAGGCCCTCCACCTCGGCCAGCACCATGGCGAGCAGGTCCTCGGTCATGCTGCCCGACGTGTCGCAGACCACGGCCACCTCGGGCACCGGGCGGCGCAGCGCCGGCAGCACCACCTGGCCGGACACCGCGGACCGCCGGGATGGCCGCCGGTAGGAGTAGTCGACCGCCCCGGCGACCTCGGCGACGGCCCGGCGCAGTTCGGCCGCGAGCAGCGCGCGCCAGTTGACCTTCGGGGCGAGCACCTCCTCCGCCCAGCGCAGCAGCCCGGCCGGCACGGTCCCGGGCTGCTTGCCGTGCGCCATGACCTCCTCCGCGACCTGCCGCCTGAGCAGGTCGGCCTGCCAGCCGGACAGCCCGCCAGGACCCTCGCCGGGCCGGGGCATCCCGTCCGCGCCGCTGCCGCAGTCAAGCCAGGTCCCCGCCGCGTCCGGTGCCCCCGATGATGAGGCCGAACGATCCTGGCTCTCGCCTCCCCGCCCGCTCCCCGCTTGCTGGCCCGGACGGTCCCCGGCGCCCGCCCCGCCCCCGCTCGGCGCCGACCCGGCGCGGCGGATCGCGTCGAAGTACTGCTCGGCCAGCAGGCCGTCCTCGGCGCGCAGGTCACGCGGCAGCACCGGCCGGCCGGGCAGGTCGAGCCCGGCCGTCACCAGGTCGTCGTTGATCTCGGCGTCGGCGGCGCGCACCCAGGTGCGGGCCTCGTCCGGCCGGACTCCCGCCGCCTGGGCCCGCTCGCCGTGGGTACGGAGCAGGTGGCAGACGTGGTGGACCAGGACGCTGCCCAGTTCCGCCGCGGTCCACCGCGCGGCCAGCTCCGGGTCGGCGCGCATCCGCCAGCCCTCGTCCACCGACACGGTGCCGCTGCCGGGCTCGGCGATCACCCGGGCGCCGAACACCCCGGTGGCCAGGTAGGGGAACTTCATGGCTGCCCACAGCCGCGCCGCCGCGAGCTGTGCTAGCCCGGGGGGACGACCCCCCCAGCCCCCCCCGCTCACGGGGGGGCTCCCCGCCCCCCCGTACCCCCCTGGCCCAGCAGCCCGGCGTCCCGCAGCACCGGGGCGAACAGGTGGATCTCGGCCGGCAGCGCCGTGCCGTCCGGACGGCACCGGGCCAGCACGCGCGCGGCCACGGCGGCCACGTCCGGCGCGGCGTCCGCGGCCAGCCCGAGGACCTGCCAGCCGGCCGTCCAGCGCTCGGGCGTCGGGTCCGCGGCCACCGCGGCCGCGATCGCGGCCAGCGCGGCGTAGGCCCGGTCGCCCCGGTCGGGCAGCCGGAACGAGGCCGGGTCGGCGAGCACCCGCTCCGGGTCGGGCAGGTCCATCTCCACCAGCCAGGCCAGGAACTCCACCCCCGCCCCCTCGCCGACGGCGCCCATGATCAGCGCCGAACGGGCCTCGTCCCCGGTCCCGGCGGCACCCGCGGCGGCCATCAGGCGGGCCGCCATCTCCCAGGTCCGCGGGGACGGCCAGCCGCGCCCCGCGGCCGCCGCGTCGGACGGCGGCGCGCAGGCCAGCCCGGGCCGGACGTGCAGGAACGCGGCGACCAGGCCGCGGGACAAGATCTCCTCCGCCTGCCAGCCGTCGGGTAGCACCGGCACCATCGGGGCCGCCCAGCCGCCGGCCAGCCCGTCCGCCACCGCCCGCGGGTCGGTCCGCCAGGCCAGGTGGCAGAGCCGGTTGGCCAGCGGCGCCGACAGGTCCCAGCCGTCGGCGGCCTGCTCCGGCGGGTTGGCCGCGGCCACGACGGCCACCTCGTCGGGCAGCGTGAGGTCGCCGACGGCCCGCTCGAGCACCACCCGGAGCAGGGCGGCCTGGACCGCGGGCGGCGCGGTGGACAGCTCGTCGAGGAACAGCAGCCCGTGTCCCGCCTCGGCCAGCCGCCGGGCCCAGGCCGGGGGAGCGAACCGGACCTCGGCGCCGACCACGATGGGCAGCCCGGCGAAGTCGGACGGCTCCCGGATGGAGGCGATCACCGTCTCGCAGGGCAGGCCCATGACCTCGGCCATGGCCCGGATCGCGGACGTCTTGCCGGTGCCGGGCGCGCCCCACAGCAGCACCGGCACCCGGGCCGCGACCGCGACCCCGAGCGCCTCGACCGCCGGATTGCGCGGGCTCATAGGTTCCAGTGTGGTATATCCGCGGCACCAGACGGGCCGTCGCCGGCGTGCACGTCGAGCAGCACGGGTTCGGTGCCCGGCGCGTGCAGGCCCAGGACCTGCGCGTCGGGCCAGCCCGCCCGGTGCACCGCGACGACCAGGTGCCGGCCGGCCAGGGCCAGGCCGGGCGCCCACACCCGGGCGAGCCAGGCCGCGGGCAGGCTGACCCGCAGCCGCCGCTGCTCGCCCCGCCCGGTCAGCTCGACCGAGCCCCATCCTGACCCGCGGTGCAGCCCCACCACGACCTGGTCGGGATCGATGCCGAGCCACTGCTCGGCGACCGGCGCCAGCCGCGGCCAGCGCGGCGGTCAGCGCCGGCCGGCTGCCGCGTCCCTGCTCGTCCTCGTCGTCCAGGCGGCCCTCGTGCGCCGCGGCCACGTGCCCGATCAGCCGGACCTGGAATCCGTAGCCCAGCGCGAGCAGCGACAGCATGTCGTTCCGGCGCCGGCCGGCCTGCTCGGTTTCCTGCTGGAAGTGCGCGTGCCTGGCGGCCGCCCGGGCGATCGCCGCCACCGGCGGACTGGCCAGCCGCCTCGGCCGGTGCGGCGGCAGCATGCCGCGGGCACCGGCCTGCGCGGCCGCGTCGACGTCGTCCCAGCCGATCGTGATCTCGTCGGCCGGGCCGCGCGGGCCGATCCCCAGCACGGTCAGGTCGGCGGCGTGCCGCGCCCATGCCTCGGCCACCTCGATGCACCTGGTCTTCTCCCCGCCGAGCGCGGCCAGCACCAGTTCGGCCTCGGGGTCGTCGTGTTCGGCCAGCCGTAGCTCCCCGGCTTCCCACCGAACGACGTGCCGGCCCGGGCCACACGGCAGCTGGGTCTCGCAGCTGGGCAGGCAGCTGAACCATGGATCGTTTGGCCCGTCGATCACGGGAACCCCCAGCGCAGCGGCAGTCTGGTGCGCACCTCGGCCGAACGCCCGCCGGCCAGCACCTCGACCCAGGGCGTGGACCGGGGCAGCGGCGGCACCAGCCGCAGCCGGACCGTGCACTCGCGGTTCCCCGGTCCGGGCCGCTGCCAGCCGGCCGGGCAGGCGGCGTGCCACCGGCCGCCGCTGTCCCTGAGCCAGATGGACAGCGGGAAGTCCAGGTCGATGCCGAGGGGCCCGGGACGGCCGTCCGCGGTCAGGCCCCGGGCCAGCACGTGCAGGGACGAGCTTCCCTCGGTGGTATGCAGGCCGAGCAGGGCCAGCCGGATGCCGTCCACCTCGGGCAGGTCGGCGGCCAGCGCCGCGCAGCCGTCGCGGGCCGGCGCCACGTCGGGTTTCCTGCGCCGGTAGTGCGCCAGCAGGCTGAGCCAGGGTTCGGGCAGGTCACGCGCGGGCGGCACGGTGATCCCGTGCTCGTCGATGCCCAGGCTGGCGCACAGCGTGGCCAGCCGGGCGGGGAGCGGGCTGGCCGGCGGCAGGACGTCGGCCGCCTCGAGCGCGGCGACGATGTCGCCGAGCGCGGCCGCCATGGCCTGCAGCGGTCCCGGCGACATCGCGGTCAGCGGCCCTCGCGGATGGTGCGGGAAATCCGGGGCCACCGTGAGCAGCCGCTCCGCGAGCATGGTCAGCAGATGCTCGCCCGGGCTCAGCGTCACGTCGCTGACCTGCGGCTCGGCGTCTGGCGGCGGGTCGGTCGCGGTGCTTGGCGAGTCGGGCGGGGCCAGGCCGATGCGTGTCACCGGGCCGAGCGGCCCCGCGACGTCGAGCCAGCGGATGTCGTCCGGCGGGGTGGGGCACAGGCTGATCTGGCTGATCCACTCGGGGCCGCCGCCGGGCGTGAACTCCAGCTCGTACCGGGCACCCCGGTCGTCGGTCACCGTGAACTGCCCGAACGGGATCAGGTCGGGGTGCTCCAGGCCCATCTGGCGCTGCAGCGACACGGTGTGGATGGCCCAGACCGCGATGAACCGCGCCCCCGAGCATGTGTGCGCGTACGACATGAGGTGCAGTTCGCCGCCGCAGCCCTCGCCGCGGAACGGGACGGTCAGCCCGACCGGGACGAACCGGTCGGGTCCGCTCCGGTCCGGGGCTGGCCCGGCCGGATCCGGCCACGCAGTCCGCCCGGGCGGCCCGGTGCGCGCCAGCATGCTCGCCTTGATCAGCGGCGCGGCCCGGACGGCCTGGCTCTGCGCGGTCCAGCGCGCCATCGCGGCGGCGCCCATGCTTCCGGCAGGCGCCTGCCCGGTAACGCCCGCGGCCGAGCCGGTCACGGCGCCGCCCGGGCCCGGTCCCTGGCTCGGCTGGCCGCGCTGACTGGCTTGACCGCCCTGACTCGCCTGACCGCGCTGACTCGCCTGGTCATGGATCTGCCGCACGCTCACGGCCAGGCCGAAGTCGGCCAGGATCTCCTCCACGGCGCCGGTGCCGAGCGCTCCGACCGCCGTCAGCGCCTGCCCCACCGCCATCATCCGGGCCCGGCTGCTGCCCGGCCCGGCCGTCCAGGGCGCCCGCGGGGCAGCCGCCAGCCAGCCGCGCAGCTGGGCCTCGGCCAGCAGTCGCAGGTATGTTTCCGCGCCCTCGCGGTTCATGTCCTAAGTGTCCGCCATCCCCGGGACCGCCCGGAGATCCCCGGTCTAGGCCGGGGTGGCGGCGGGCTGCGGTTCGGCCGACTGGTTCGGCGCGGCGTCCGTCCAGCACCGGACGATGTCACGCATGGAGAGCAACCCCGCCACGTCATGCTCCTCTAGCACAACGAGGTGCCGGAACCCGCCCCGGATCATCGCCGCGGCGGCTTCCTCCAGGGTCCAGTCCGGCGAGGCGAAGGTGAGGCGCTCAGTGCGGTGCTGCGCGGCCAGTTCGGCGTCCGGGTCCTCGCCCGCGGCCACCGAGTCCAGGATGTCACGTTCGGTGAGGATGCCGATGCCAGCGTGCTCCGGGTCGATCACGACGGCGGCGCCGATGCGGCGCGCCGACATCATGCGCGCCGCCTGCCGCAGCGTATGCGTGGGCCCGATGGTGAGGACTAGGTGGGACATGCCGTCTCGTACCTTCACGAGTAACACCCCTGGTTCCGACGCTTGTGCACTTGTGACGTCCCATAAGCATCGGCTAATCCACCCTCGAGGGCAAGCCCCGGATTTCTCAGCCGGGCGAGTTATTCACTGGTAAGAATCGCTTAGCCGGGCCAGCACCTCGTCGTGCAGGTGGCCGTTGGTGCACACCACGCTGCCGCCGTCCGGCGTGGCCTCGCCCTCCAGCGAGGTGAACCGGCCGCCGGCCTCGGTGACGATGATCTGGAGCGCGGCCAGGTCCCACAGGTTCACCTCGGGTTCCGCGGAGACGTCGCAGGCGCCCTCGGCGACCAGCATGTGCGACCAGAAGTCGCCGAACGCCCGGGTCCGCCACACCAACCTGGTCAGGCCGATGAAGTTGTCAAGCAGCCCCCGTTCGGACCAGCCGCCGAGCCCGGAGTAGGACATCGACGCGTCGCCCAGCTTGGTCACCCCGGACACGCGGCAGGGCGACGCCTTGGTCAGGCTGCGCCCGGACCAGGCGCCGCCGCCGAGGGCAGCCCACCAGCGCCGGCCCAGGGCGGGCGCGGACACCACCCCGACCACCACGTCCGGGCCGTCCATCAGCCCGATCAGCGTGGCCCAGACCGGGACGCCGCGCACGTAGTTCTTCGTCCCGTCGATCGGGTCGATGATCCAGCACCGCGGTCCCGAACCGGTCCGGCCGGTTTCCTCGCCGAGCACGGCGTCGCGCGGACGGGACCGGCGCAGGACGTTGCGGAGCGAATCCTCGGCCGTCCGGTCGGCATCGGACACCGGTGTGAGGTCGGGTTTGGTGTCGACCCTCAGGTCGAGCGCCCGGAACCGACGGCTGGTGATGTCGTCGGCGTTGTCCGCGAGGACGTGCGCGAAACGCAGGTCATCGTCATAACGTGCCACCCCGGAACGGTACCGCCTGGAATATCTCGCTGGCCAGATCCGGCGCGTCCGCGTCATACTGACACTGATGGGCCATAACGCCGGTGACCTGCTCGCCGACCCGCCGGAGCACCTGCGGGCGTTCATCCGTGACGGCAGGATCACCGCGGTGCCGGCCAAGCGCGCCCGCCGCCGTCTGCTGCTCGACCAGGTGGCCCAGGCGTTCGAGCCCGGCCGCAAGTATCCGGAGGCCGAGGTGGACGCGGTCCTCAAGTCGATCTTCGACGACCACTGCGCGCTGCGCCGGTACCTGGTCGACGAGGGGTTCATGTCCCGTAACGCGGACGGCGTCTACTGGCGGGCCGGCGGCACCGTCAGCTAACGACGCGCCCCGATATCGGCCAATCCCCCGAAAAGCCGCCGCGGATCCTCTAGGGTCACGCCCACATGGGTTCTCACGATGCTGTCCTGGCGATATCGTTGCCACATTGATGCAGTTATGGCGTGCGGTTTTCTCGGCCAGGTTGTGATTGCTGGGGCTAGCGGAACTCCTGAGGCGGGACCGGGGCGCGGACCGGGGCGGTAGCCCCGCCGCGCCGCCCGGGACCGGTCGCCGGGCGCGCTTGCCGGTCGCCCGGCCAGGCGGCAAAGCGGCCGGCGAGCAGCAACCATCGAACGCCTAGTCTGTGCCTTCGCGGCTGCGCAGCAGGCGGCGCAGCGAGTCCAGGCGCGCCTCGGCGTGGTGCTCGCGGGCCCACTCGTCCAGCGCGCAGCCGGGGGAGAGGTGGTCGCAGCCGGGCGGGCACGCCACAGTCCCCTCGGCCAGGTCCCCGAACGACTCCACGACGCGCTCCGCGCTCACGTGTCCCAGCCCGAACCCGCGCAGCCCAGGCGTGTCGATCAGCCACCCGTCGCCCAGCGGCAGCGCCACCGCGGACGACGACGTATGCCGCCCCCGCCCGGTCACCGGGTTAACCGCGCCGACCGACCGCGCAGCCTCCGGCACCAGCGTGTTCACCAGCGTGGACTTGCCTACGCCGGACTGGCCGATGAGCACGCTGACCCGGCCGGTGAGCACGTGCCGCACCCGGGCCAGGGTGCGCGGCGGCAGTGGCCGCCTGGTGGTCAGCATCGGCAGGCCGAGCGGCCGGTAGAAGGCCCGCACGCGACGCGGCGAGGCCAGGTCGGCCTTGGTCAGCAGGAGCAGCGGATCGAGCCCGGCGTCGTACGCGGCGACCAGGCAGCGGTCGACGAAGCGGAGATTCGGTGCTGGCGAGGCCAGCGAGCAGACGATTACCATCTGGTCGGCGTTGGCCACGATGATCCGTTCGGCTGGGTCAGTGTCGTCGGCCGACCTGCGCAGCGCGCTGGTCCGCGGCTCGACCCGGACGATCCGGGCCAGCATCCCCTCTGCGCCGGAGGTGTCGCCGGCCAGCGCCACCCGGTCGCCTACCACCACCGAGCCCCGGCCGAGCTCGCGCGCCTTCATGGCCACGACCAGCCTGCCGTCGGCCATGCAGCCATACCGGCCCCGGTCCACACTGGTCACGAAGCCCTCGACGGCGCTGGAGTGCGCCGGGCGGCGCCGGGTGCGCGGCCGGGAGCCGCGCCCGGGGCGGACCCGCACGTCGTCCTCGTCGAGCCGCGAGTAGCTGCCCCGCGGGCTCATGACCGGGTCAGGGTTCCCGGCCCAGCATCGAAGTCCACACGTCGGTGAAGTCCGGGAAGGTCTTGGCCACGGTGTCCGGGCCGGCCACCCGCAGGCCGGGCACGACCAGGCCGAGCACGGCCGCCGCCATCACCATCCGGTGATCGTGGTAGGTCCCGAACGGCTCGGCCGAAGCCGAAGTCCGCAGCGGCCGGGGCCTGATCGCCAGCCCGTCGGGCAGTTCGGTGATGTCGCCGCCGAGCGCGTTGATCTCCTTCGCCAGCGCGGCCAGCCGGTCCGTCTCGTGTGCCCGGATGTGCGCCAGGCCGGTGAATACCGACGGCGACGAGGCCACCGCGGCCACCGCGGTGAGCACCGGCGCGAGCTCGGCCACGTCGCGCAGGTCCGCGGTGATGCCGTGGATCCGGCCGCCACCTGACACCACGAGCCCGTCCGCGCCGACCTCGCACCGCGCGCCCATCCGGGTCAGCACGTCCAGGATCGCCCCGGCCGCCTGCAGGCTGTCCCGCGGCCAGCCGGGAATGGTGACCGTGCCCCCGGTCACCAGCGCCGCGGCCAGGAACGGGCCGGCGTTGGACAGGTCCGGCTCCACCGTGACCGACCCCAGGCGGAGCCGCCCGGGCCGCACCCGCCAGGCCTCCGGCCGCCCGGACGACACGAGCCGCCCAGACGACACAGCAAGCTCCTGCACCGACACACCCGCCGCGCGGAGCATCCGCACGGTCATCGCGATGTGCGGCGCCGAAGGCACCGGCGGGCCCTCGTGCCGCACCTCGATGCCGTCGGCGAACCGGGGCGCCGCCAGCAGCAGCCCCGAGATCAGCTGCGACGACCCCGACGCGTCCAGCTGCACGAACCCGCCGCGGACCGCGCCGTGGCCGTGCACGATGAACGGGACCGCGCCCCGGCCGCCGTCCTCGATGTCCGCGCCGAGCCGCCGCAGCGCCGCGAGAATCGGCCCGACCGGACGCTGCCTGGCCCGCGCGTCGCCGTCGAACCGGACCCCGGCCGAGGTCAGCGCGGCCAGCGCGGGCAGGAACCGCATGACCGTGCCCGCGTTGCCCACGTCCACGTTCACCCCGGAGCCGGGGGCGGGTGGCCCGGGCGTGACACGCCAGCCCGTTCGGGTCTCATCGATCGAGTTCCCCAGCGCCCGCAGCGCCCCGGCGGCCAGCGTGGTGTCCCGGGCCCGCAGCGGGTTGGCGATCACCGAAGGGCCGTCGCCGAGCGCGGCCAGGACCAGCGCCCGGTTGGTGACCGACTTGGAGGCCGGCAGCCGGACCCGGGCGCTGACCGGCCCCGCGGCCGCCGGGGACGCCCAGGCCCGCTCCTGGTTGTTATCCGGCTGCATACGGTTGAGCGTACTGTGCTGGCCGCGGGGGCCGCCCCCGCGGCTCGCCCGGGACGTTTGGCCGGCCTGGTTTGCGGTTATGAACTGCCAATCCAGGCTTAACGGGACGTGTCCAGACTGCATCCAGTTGAGGAAGATTGCATGTGCGGTCGTTTTGTTTCGGCGCGCAAGCGCCTTGAACTCCTCGAGGAGTTCGGCGTGGAGCGTGACCGCGTGGCCGCCTCGCCCGACCCGGAGCCGGAAGCCGACTACAACGTGGCCCCGACCAGGAGGATCCGCGCGGTGGTCGAAAGGCCCGCCCACGGGGACCAGCCGCAGGCCCGTGAGCTGCGCGTGGTGCGCTGGGGCCTGGTGCCCTCCTGGGCCAAGGACGCCTCGATCGGCAGCCGCATGATCAACGCCCGGGCCGAGACCGTGGCGGTCAAGCCGGCCTACCGGCGCGCCTTCGCCAGGCGCCGGTGCATCATCCCGGCCGACGGCTACTACGAGTGGCAGGCCATCTCGGACGGGGGAAAGAAGCGGAAGCAGCCTTATTTTATCTACCGAACGGATGGGGGAACCCTCGCCTTCGCTGGAATCTACGAGCTCTGGCGGGACGACGCGGTCCCGGAGGATCACGAACGTGCCTGGCTGTGGACGGCCGCGATTATCACGACCCAGGCAACCGACGACGTCGGCCAGATCCACGATCGCATGCCCATGGTGATCACCCGTGAGCACTGGGCAGACTGGCTCGACCCGGGCAACACCGAACCGGGTCAGCTTCAGGCGGCGATGCTGCCCGCCATGGCGGGCGGCCTGACGTCGCATCCCGTATCCATGGCCGTTAATTCCGTGCGGAACAACGGACCGGAGCTCATCACGCCCCTCGAGAGCACCGATGGGTCAGCCGCGGCGTCCGCCGGCAAGCAGCGGCCGCCCGGCGAGTAGTTCTGAGTCCGCGGGCGCGCAGCCGGAGTTCGAGATGAGCCTGGGCTGCCCAGTGCACGCGGACGGGAGGCGAGGACACCAGTGGAGACGACCGTCGCCCGCAAGCGCCTTGAGGAGATGCGCGACGATCTGGACCGGACGATAGCGGTCCTGCAGGGCGAGCGGCCCGGGCCCGTGGCGGGCGCGGGCTATCCGCAGGACTCGGCCGACGCGGGGTCCATCCTGTCCGAGGCCGACCGGACCGAGGCCATCCTCCACTCCGCCCGCGGCCAGCGCGACGAGGTGCTCGCCGCGCTCACCCGCATCGACGACAACACCTACGGGCAGTGCGTCGACTGCGGCCGCGAGATCCCCGAGGGCCGGCTCGACGCGCGGCCCGACGCCGCCCGGTGCGTCGGCTGCCAGGATAAGTGGGCCAAGCGGCACCGTTAGCTCTGTTACCCCGGGGGGACGACCCCCCCAGACCCCCCCGCCTTTTCGCTTCCTTCCGGGGGGACCCATCCCCCCGGACCCCCCTTGGGGGGACCCATCCCCCCGGACCCCCTTGGGAGGGACCCATCCCCCCGGACCCCCCTTGGGAGGGACCCATCCCCCCGGACCCCCCTTGGGAGGGGCTGCCCGCCCCCCCTCGACCCCCCTGGGCCCCCCGGGGCCGGGGCTTGCTGGCCGAGATGACCAGCTGCGCGCCGAGCGACTCGTCGGACCTGGCCGCCAGTTCGGCGCGGACGAGCTTGTCCAGGCCGCCAGGGTCGCGCCGCAGCCAGTGCGTCACCACCGACTCGGAGAACACGGTCCGCGAGCGCATCCAGTTGACCCGCAAGCCGGCCCCGGTGAACAGCTCACGGGCCTGATCCGGGCCGAAGCACCTGGTGATCGTGCCGTCCGGCCAGGGGATCAGCACCACCTCGGCGTGCGGCAGGTCGACCAGGTGGGCCCAGTGATGCTGGTCGGCGAGCACGGCCATGCCGAGCACCAGGGAGTCGACGCAGGCGAGTACCCGGCCGGCCGGGCGCAGCACGCGGGCGATCTCGGCGATCATGGTCTCGGCGGCCAGGTGCACGGACAGCGCCCGGTCGTCGGCGATGACGCCGTCGGCGCAGCCGTCCGCCAGGAACATCAGCCGCGACGAGTCGGCGACCACCGGGACGATCTTTCCCGTCGCCCCGTCAGCCGCCGCCACCGGCCACGGCGTGCGTCCCGCTGGGTCGACCACGCGTAGCACCGTGTGCCCGGCCTTGGCGGCCAGTTCGGCGGCGGGCGCGCGTGCTCCCGACACGTCGACCAGGAAGTGCCGTCCCGTCGGCAGCCACTCCGCCACCTGGGCGCGCGTCACCGCCTGGTGGAACTGCCAGTAAACCGGAAGCTGATCCGTGTCCGGCGCGGTGATCGCGCTGGCCGCATGCTGCACGGGTCCAGAACTCCTGACTCGGCGCCGCTGCGGACGCCTGGCCTCCTAATCCTTCCCCGGTCCGGCCGGCCTTATGCCGGCGAACGGCCCTCATTGGCCCGGTCGCGGAATGAGCGGGTGAGCCGCCGTGTTGAACGCGGCATGGCAGTCGCTGCGCCACCTCGTGGCATGCTGACGGATTCTGCTGGCACCGGCGCGGTATCCTCCCCCCCATACGGTCTGCATGCCCGCGGGCCGGCCCCGTACTACCCAGAGGGGGTGGGTCCCGTTCCGGAGACTCTCGAAGAGCGCGGTGAGCGCTTCGAGCAGGAGGTGCTGCCCTACCTGGATCAGCTGTACTCCGCAGGGCTTCGGATGACCCGCAACCCGGCGGATGCGGAAGACCTGGTGCAGGAGACCTTCGCCAAGGCCTACGCGTCCTTCCATCAGTTCCAGCAGGGCACCAACCTGAAGGCGTGGCTGTTCCGGATCCTGACCAACACCTTCATCAACACCTACCGCAAGCGCCAGCGCGAGCCGCAGCGGTCGGGCGCGGAAGAGGTCGAGGACTGGCAGCTGGCCCGGGCGGCCTCGCATACCTCAGAGGGACTGAAGTCGGCCGAGGCGGCCGCGCTGGAGCGGCTGCCCGATTCCGACATCAAGGAGGCGCTGCAGGCGCTGCCCGAGGAGTTCAGGATCGCGGTCTACCTGGCCGACGTGGAAGGCTTCGCGTACAAGGAGATCGCCGAGATCATGGACACGCCCATCGGCACCGTCATGTCGCGCCTGCACCGCGGCCGCCGCCAGCTACGGGAGCTGCTGCAGGATTACGCGGCGGAGCGCGGCCTGGCGCGGACCGCCTCAGACGGCGCGGAGGAAGGGCGATGAGCTGCGGAAACCCCCACGAGACCCCGTGTACCGAGGTGCTGGACCGGGTCTACGGCTACCTCGACGGCGAGCTGGACGACCTGGACTGCGCCAAGATCCGCCAGCACCTGGACGAATGCGGCCCCTGCCTGCGTGAGTACGGCCTGGATAAGGCGGTCAAGCAACTGGTGCAGCGGCACTGCGGCTGCGACCCGGCGCCGGCCGACCTGCGCGCCAAGATTCTCGTCCGCATCAGGGAAGTCCGCGCGACTATCGAGTTCGCCGAGTAACGCCTTCCCGGGTAACGGTTTCGCGGAGTAACGGCACGGGCCGCGGCGTTCTGATTCGCCCGGGCCGCGGCAAATTGCGCTACAAGTGTCATCCTTGATTGCTCATCGTGACGGTTATGCTCACGGTTTGTTTACGATGAGATTTGGGCCTGCGCGGATGTCAGCGATCGCGTTATCCTGTGGCTGAACGATTACAACACGATGCGGCAAACGCAATTTTCGCCCCAGGGGAGGTTCGCCTCATGCGTACAGGCGGTGATGTCAAAGCTGGCCAGCACGCGCACCTCGGCGGCGTTCCCGGCGGGCCGCGCGCCCGCGGCGTGGCCTGGGGCTGACGTTCCCGATCCAGGTTCGCGGCGTACGTACTCCTGACTGCGAGGGGGAAGTTTGGGCAAGCTCTCGCGGGCCGCGCTGGTCTACATCGGTGCGGTGGTGGCCACCGCCGTAGTCTTGGTGGCCATGGGGCCGTTCACCGGCCTGAGCTGGCAATACGTCGTTTTTCTCGGAATCCTGGTTATTGTCTCGGAATCCAGGGCCACGCAACTGCGCGAGGGGCAGCTAACGTGGTCCTCGAGTTCGGCCGCGATGCTGGCCTCGGTTGTCCTGGTCGGCCCGGCTGGCGCCGCCATTGTCGGGGCCTGTACCGCATTGGGCCTTCGCCGCGGCCCGTCCGTCCTGCAGCGCCTTTTCAATACCGCGATGTACGCACTCAGCGCGTACCTAGCGGGCCGTGCTTTTATAGCGCTCGGCGGTCATGTCGGGCTGCCCGATGAAAAGTCTTTTCCCGATATCATCGCGCCGTTCACGGGTGCCGCCCTGGTCCTTGTCGCGGCCAATCACGGGTTGCTCAGCGGCGTGCTCTGGCTGACCAGAAACCCCGACCGCGGGCCCGCCGGAGCCCCCGGCGGCCAGGGCATCGGGCTGAGCGTGCGGCTGCTGCTCTCCGACCTCGGCTACGCCGCCTACGGGCTGCTGATCGCCGCTCTGTGGAGCGTGGTCGGCTTCTTCGCGCCGCTGCTCGTGCTGATCCCGCTGTTCGTCGCCCGCTGGGCGGTGACGCAGTTCGCCGAGCAGGAGAAGGCCTACGAGGCCACGATGGGCGCGCTGTGCCAGGCGGTCGAGACCAAGGACTTCTACACTCGCGGCCACAGCGACCGGGTGTCGCGCGGTTCGGTCATGATCGCGCGCGAGATCGGCATGCGGACCGAGCGCGTCGAGGCGATCAGGTACGCGGGGATGCTGCACGACGTCGGCAAGCTGGGCGTGCCGACCAAGGTCCTGCAGAAGACCGGCAAGCTGACCCAGGAGGAGTACGAGGCCATCCAGTTGCACCCGATGCGCGGCCTGGACATCGTCCGGGAGATCGGGTTCCTGGACGAGGCGCTGGCCGGGATCATGCACCATCACGAGCGGATCGACGGCCGGGGCTACCCGATGGGCCTGGCCGGGCACGAGATCCCCGAGTTCGCCCGGGTGCTGGCCGTCGCCGACGCCTTCGACTCGATGACCTCGACCCGGTCCTACCGCGGCGCGCGCCCGGTCCACGAGGCCATCGAGGAGCTGAGGAAATGGTCGGGCACCCAGTTCGACCCGGCCTTCGTGGACGCGTTCGTGGCCGCGCTCAACCGCGAGGGCTGGCTGCGGCCGATCGCGCGGCATGCGGGGGATCCGGGGTGGGCTCGGGGGAGCGAGCAGAGCCCCCCAGCCGCGCGATACTACGGCAGCGGGCTTGCGGGGTCGTCCCCCCGGGAAATGACGGCACAGGATCACGACGATCCGGGCGCCCCCCTCCGGGTGACCGAGAGCCGCTAGTGACCCCATCATGAGCGAGAGACGGCACGAGCCCCGCCGGTACCCCTGGCGGGTCAGGGACTCCGGCCAGCTGCTGCTCGTGGTGGCCGCCGGGGTGTGGCTGGTGGCCGCGGTGGCGCAGACCGCGGCGGAAGGGCTCAAGGATCCCCGGATCGCGGTCGCGTTCGGCGCGCTGATCGCGTTCGGTGAGGTGCTCCGGCTCAACCTGCCGGGCGACCGCGAGGCCGCCCCGATCGGGTTCGCCGGGGCGCTCGCCTACGCCCTGCTCATCTCGGTCGGCACCCACGTCGTGCACACCAGCGCCGAGCAGGTGGTGACCGTCGCCGCCATCGGCATGATCGTCGGCGCGCTGCCGCACCTGGCCGTCGGCCGGCCCGCCCGGGTCAGCGGCATGGCCACGCGGCTGCTCTGCGTCGCCTGCGTCGCCTGCGTCTTCCGCCCGCTGGCTGGCAACACCGCCGTGGACCGGCACTGGGGCCTGGCCTTCTCGCTGATGACCTCGCTGACCGTGCTCGCCCTGCTGCTCGAGGCGGTGCTCATCGCCCTGCTTCGGGTCGACGAGCAGCGGGCCAGGTTCCGGGTGGCGCTGGTGGACGAGATGCGCGTCCAGCTGCCGCTGGGCGCGGCGGTGGGCGCCTCGGCGCTGCTCATCGCGTTCGCTGCGGAGGTGATGGGGCTGGCCGCGCTGGCCACCTTCACCGCGCCGCTGCTGGTCACCCAGGTCGCGTTGCGCCGGTACGCCGGCATCAAGGCCACCTACCTGCAGACCGTCCGCGCCCTGGCTAAGGTGACCGAGATCGGCGGGTACGTCGAGCCAGGTCATTCCGAACGGGTCAGCCGGCTCGCGGTCGCCGTCGGCCGGGAGCTTGGCATCCATGAGCCGCAGCTGCTCGAGCTCGAGTACGCCGCGCTCATGCACGACATCGGCCAGCTGTCGCTGCCCGAGCCGATCCCCGGCGGTGCCACCGTCCTGGTTTCCCGGCCGGACCAGCGGCGCATCGCCGAGCTCGGCGCCGACGTGATCCAGCAGGCACAGGTGCTCGGTTCGGTGGCCGAAATCGTCCGCAGGCAGAACGAGCCGTACCGGGACGCCGACGCAGTGCCAGCCAGCTTCGGGCCCAACGGTCACGCCGGTCACACCGTCCCGCTCGCGCCGCCGCTGAGCAGCCGCATCATCAAGGCGGCCAATGCCTTCGACGACCTGGTGGGCAGCTCGCTGGACCCCGGCCGGGCCGCGGCGGCGGTGCAGCGGCTGCGGCTGGAGGTGGCCAGCGAATACGACCCGGCCGCCGTCGAGGCCCTCAGCCGCGTGGTCACCCGCCGCTCCGTCTTGCTCTAGCCGTCCCGGGACGGTGCTCGCCTCTTCTACGGTACGTACCAGCCGTCCCGTTACCAGTTTTCCGCACCCTGCGCATCACGTCTCGCGCGGCGGAGCCCGGCCCTAGCAGCGTCGATCCGCCGCGGGGGATTACGATACATCCCTGGTGAGCAAGCTGCGTCCGGTCTGACAGAAGGAGCCATCGGTGGCTGAGGTCCGCGCGGAGATGGTCGCGCATGTGTGGAAGGTGGTCGCGGCGGAGGGCGATCACGTCGCCGACGGCGACACCCTGGTGATCCTCGAGTCGATGAAGATGGAGATCCCGGTTCTGGCCGAGGGCGCGGGCGTGGTCACCACGATGCACGTGACCGAGGGCGACGTGGTCCACGAAGGCGACCTGATCGCCACTATCGGCTGATCCGCGGTCACACGCCGGTGGTCGAGCGCGGGTACGCGATCTCGGGGTCGGTGACGACGTTGACCAGGTACGGTGCCTCGGCGGCGAAGGCGCGGCGCAGGGCCGGGGCGATGTCCGCAGGCGCGCTGACGAGTTCCCCGGCGCCGCCGAGGGCGCGGACCACCTCGTCATAGCGGCAGGCCGGCTGCAGGTCGGCGGCCACCTCGTAGCCGTACAGGGACCGCATCGGGTGCCGCTCCAGGCCCCAGCCGGAGTTGTTGCCGCAGACGATTACCACCGGCAGCCCGTGCCGGACCAGCGTGTCCGCATCCATCAGCGAGAAGCCGGCCGCGCCGTCGCCGAGCAGCAGGACGACCTGCGCGCTCGGGCGGGCGAGCCGGGCCGCCATCGCGTAGCCGAGCCCGGTGCCCAGGCAGCCGAACGGCCCCGGGTCCAGCCACCCGCCGGGCCGTTCGGGCTCGACGTATTTGCCCGCGAAGGAGACGAAATCGCCGCCGTCCCCGATGACCACCGCGTCGTCGTCCAGGATCTTGAGCAGTTCGCCGTAGACGCGGGCCGGATGCACCGGGTCGGCGTCGCTGGCCAGCAGCGGGCCGTCGAGTGCCAGCGCGCCGCGGACCGCCTCGGCCAGCGACGGCACCCAGTCCGGGCCGGCCCCGGAGGGGAACGCGGCCAGCGCGGTGAAGAACTCAGCCAGGTCGCCGGCCGCCGACGCGGCCAGCGGGACGTGCGTCGCGAGCCCGGCGGCCGCGTCGGCCACGTGCACCACCCGGGCCGGCGCGTCCTTCGGCCCGAACGATCCGTAGCCAAGCCGGAAGTCGAGCGGCGTCCCGGCCACGATGACCAGGTCGGCCTCGCGCAGCGCCACCGACCTGGCCCGGGTCACCAGCAGTTCGTGACCGCGGGGCAGCACGCCGCGGGCCTGCCCGTTGGCGATCACCGGCAGGCGCAGTTCCTCCGCCGCCCGCCGGGCCGCGTCCTCGGCGCCGCCCAGCCACACGTCCGATCCCAGCACGAGCACCGGCCGCCGGGCCACCCGCAGCAGCCCGCCGATCCGGTCGACGTCCGCGGCGCCGGGGGCAACCCCGCCTCCCAGCGCTCCGCCCCCGGGCCCGTCCCCGCCCGCCGGCCCCGCCCGCCGGCAGGTCCGCCTCGGCCTGGCCGTAGAGCGCCTCGAGCGAGATGTCCAGGAACACCGGCCCGCGGTGCGGGCTCATCGCCAGCCGGAAGGCCTCGTCCACCGACGCGGCCACCCGGGCCGTGTCGTGCTCGGTCCCGGCCCGCTTGGTCACCGGAGCGAGCAGCGGCGGATGGTCCATCTCCTGCAGGCTGCCCGCGCCCCAGCGGTAGTCGGGGGCGCGCCCGGCCAGCACCACCACCGGCGCGCCGTTGAACCAGGCGGTTGTCACCGCGCTGACCGAGTTGGTCACGCCCGGGCCGGCGGTGACCACAGCCAGCCCGGGGACCCGGGTCAGCCGCGCGGTCGCCTCGGCGGCGAAGACGGCGGTCTGCTCGTGCCGCACGTCCACCAACCGCAGCGGCGGGTCGCTCTTCACCGCCGCGTCGTAGAGCGGGAACACATGACCGCCGGAGAGGGTGAACAGGACCGACACGCCATGCTGCCGTGCCGCCGCCAGCGCGTGCACGCCGCCGTGACCAGATAGCCGCACCATGAGGGCGACGTTACCAGCCGGTAGCCGCGGCTGGCAGCGGGCCAGGTTCGCTTGACCTGCGGCGGCCCGGCTAGTTACCCTCGATTTCGTATTTGGAGGGTGGCCGGGTGAAATACCTCAAAATTGCCGTGTTCCCGCTGACGGCCGCGGCTGCCCTGGTGATTTCCTGGTTCGTGGCGTTTTCTTTGTTCCTGCTAATTGCGGTGAGCGTGTTCCTCATATCGCTGGGGCTCACGATCGGCCGGGACACCTGGCGGCAGTCCCGCGAAGCCGGCCGTACCCCGCCGCCCCCGCCCCGGCAGTTGCCTTCGGTCGCGGTGTCACGGTCACGGGAGCGCGCCCGGCCCCGCCCGGCGGCGAATGCCCGCGGCCGGCGCGCCGAGGTGCTGCACCCGGACGCCACCGTGACCTTTTCCGCGGAGCGCCGGGCCGCGGGCGTCGACGAGATCTTCGCCGCCCTGGACGATCAACTGGTCGGCCTGATCCCGGTGAAGCAGAAGGTCGAGCAGATCGCCTCGCTGCTGCTGGTCGACCGGGTACGGCAGCGGTTCGGCCTGCGGGCCCCCCGGCCGAATATGCATATGTGCTTCACCGGCGAGCCGGGCACAGGGAAGACCACGGTGGCGCTGCAGATGGCCGATCTGCTGTTCCGGCTCGGCTACCTGGAAAAGGGACATCTCGTCCACGCCATGCGCGATGATCTCGTCGGTGAGTACATCGGGCAGACAGCGCCGAAAACCAAGCAGGTTCTCGAGCGCGCCATGGGCGGCGTCCTTTTCATTGACGAAGCCTATTACCTATACCGGGCCACCGACTCAAAAGACTACGGCCAGGAATGTATCGATATCCTGCTCCAGGTAATGGAGAATGACCGCGACAAACTGGTGGTGATCCTGGCCGGCTACAAGAACCGCATGGACGAGTTCTTCGAGTGCAATCCCGGCATGAGTTCGCGGATCGCTCACCACATCGACTTCGCCCCGTACGAACTCGACGAGCTGATGGCCATCGGGCGGGTCATGCTGGACCGGACGTCCTATTACCTGTCCGGCGAGGCGGAAGCGGCCTTCCGGGACTACCTGACCCTCCGGATGGCTCAGCCGCGATTCGCCAACGCCCGCAGCGTCCGCAACGAGCTGGAGCGCGCCCGGCTCCGCCACGCGCACCGTCTCGCCTCCGAGCCGGAACTGAGCCGCAGCAAGGACGATCTCATGCGCATCGAGCCGGCGGACATCCTGTCCAGCCCGGTATTCTCCCTGACGGACTCGCTGTCGGCCATGGAAGAATCGTTCCGCGAGCGCTGAACGCCCGCGCCCCTAGTCCACGGTGAAGTCCCCGGGCGTTCCCACGACGCCGACGGCGGCCGGAGTGGCGGCCGGGGCCTCGGCCGGGTCGGCCTTGTACTCGTGCGGGAGGGTCTCGTCGGGCCCCTCGGGCGCCCTGACCGCCTTGAAGATGAGGGTCAGGATCACCGCGACGGCGAGGTTGAGGATGATCGCGGACAGGCCGATGTAGATCGTATGGCCGAACAGCGTGTCCACGGACCCGGCCCAGTGCGACGCGGTGGGACTCGACACGTTGTAGGCGGCGATGGTGCCGAAGAGCATGCCAGCCAGCCATCCGAGCAGCAGGGCCCAGCGGTGGAACCACCGGGTGAACAGGCCGGCCACCAGGGTGGGGAAGGTCTGCAGGATCCAGATGCCGCCGAGCAGCTGCAGGTTGATGGAGAACGTCTTGGGCAACGTGACCGCGAACAGCAGCGCGCCCACCTTGACGAGCAGCGAGGCCCACTGGGAGACCCTGGTCTGGAGCCGCGGGCTGGCGTCCGGCTTGAAGAATTCCGTGAAGATGTTGCGGGTGAACAGGTTGGCCGCGGCGATGGCCATGATCGCGGCTGGGACCAGCGCGCCGATGACGATGGCCGAGAAGGCGATGCCGGTGAACCAGCTCGGGAACAGATGCTGGAACAGGTACGGCACCGCGAGCTGTGGGTTGCCCGACTTCTTGACGCTCGCGGCGGTGGGCTTGTCGGCCAGGGCCATGTAGCCGAGCAGCGCGATGAAGCCGAGCATGACCGAGTAGAGGGGCAGCAGCGCCATGTTGCGCTTGATGATGTCGCGCCGCTTGGTGGACAGCACGCCGGTGACGGCGTGCGGGTAGACCATCAGGGCCAGCGCGGAGCCGAGGGCCAGGGTGGAGAAGGCGAGCTGGCTGTTGCCCGTGGTGGGGATGAACACGCCGTTCGGCTTGCCCGTCGTCGGGTTGATCGCCTTCATGTGCGCCGCACCGGAGGCGAAGATGTGCCCCCAGCCGCCGATCCTGGTCGGGATGTAGAACACCGCCACGATGATCATGACGTAGACCAGGGTGTCCTTGATGAACGCGATCAGCGCGGGCGCCCGCAGCCCGGACACGAAGGTGAAGATCGCCAGCACCAGGAACGCGATGAATAGCGGCAGGTCCTTGACGAACGAGCTGGTCGAGGAGGTGCCGACGCCCATCACGGTGAGCACGGCCTGGATGCCGACCAGCTGCAGCGCGATGTAGGGCATCAGCGCCAGGATGCCGGTGCAGGCGATGGCCAGCGACAGGCCGCGTGACCCGTACCGGCCGCGGACGAAGTCGGCGGGCGTGACATAGTTGTGCGCCCGGGCGATCGACCACAGCCGGGGCAGGAAGATAAGCGCGATCGGGAACACGATGACCGTGTACGACACCGCGAACCAGCCCTGGACCGCGCCGGCGCCGAACATCGCCGCGGGCACCGCGATGAACGTGTACGCGGTGTACAGGTCGCCGCCGAGCAGGAACCAGGCGACGAAGGTGCCGAAGCCGCGCCCGCCCAGGCCCCACTCGTTCAGGTGCAGCATGTCCTCCGCGCGACGCCACCGCGCGGCCGCGAAGCCGACCAGCGTGACGACGAGGAAGAGGACGACGACGATGGTGAACGTGACGTAGTTGACGTTGCTCACTTGGCCACCTCGCCGGGATGGGCGGCCTGCGGGCCCTCGGCGCCCGGCTCAGGCCGCAGTCGGCGCTGCAGCGTGATGACGATCCACATCACGATCCCCAGCACGGGCATGTAGGCGAGCAAGAAGAAGTAGAAGAAGGGGAAGTCGCCCACCTTCGGGGTGACGCTGGCGTAGAGCGGCACGTACACCGCGAAAAAGATCGAGGCGATGATGAAGATGGCGATGACCGCCGAGGTGACCGGATGGGCGGCTACGGGTGACCGGGAACCTCCGGGACTCCTGGACGAGACGCGCGGCTGGGTCATGGTTCTCCTCTCGTCGGAGGACAGCCTCTCCGGGTGACTGGTATCACCCAGGTTCCATATATGTTCCGCCCCAAACCATGATTCGGCAATGCCTGGCGAGCACAATGAGGAAATTGTCACCTGGCCAGCGGAGCGCCGATTTCCGCGGCCCGTTACCGCCGTCGCGCCGTCTCAGCATTAAGGCACGCTGGGGAACGCCAGGCGAAGGGGCCGGCGAGCGCTCTAATAGAGCGAGGACGCGCCTCGCCTGATGATTCTCATCTAATGAGGATCAATTAGTTTGGCCATGAAAAGTACCGCCGAATTCCCGGCCGGGCCGACGCTCACCGGCGCAGCCTGGTCACGAACTTGTACCGGTCGCCTCGGTACCACGACTGCGCCCACTCCACCGGTTCCCCGGTGACGTCGTACGCGTGCCTGGACAGCAGCAGCAAGGGCAGGCCGGCGTCCACCCCGAGCAGCCGGGCGTCGTGCGGGTCGGCGAGCACGGTCTCGATCGTCTCCTCCGCCTCCGCCAGCTGGATGCCGTACGCCGAGCGCAGCGTCTCGTACAGCGACCGGTGCCGCTCCAGCTGCTTGCGCAGGCCGGGAAAGCGCCGGGCGGGCAGGTGCGAGGTGTCGATGGACATCGGCTCGCCGTCGGCGAGCCGCAGCCGGTGGATGCGCAGCGCGCGGCCGCCCGGCCGGATGCCGAGCAGCAGGGCGAGCGGCTCGTCGGTGGCGACGTACCCGATGTCGAGAATCTTGGTCTGCGGGTGCAGGCCGTGCGCGCGCATGCCCTCGGTGTAGCTGGCCAGCTCGAGCGGCTGGGCCACCTTCGGCTTGGCCACGAAGGTGCCCTTGCCCTGCATGCGCAGCAGCCGGCCCTCGATGACCAGCTCGGCGAGCGCTTGCCTGACCGTGGTCCGCGAGGTGCCGTACGAACGCGCGAGCTCTCGCTCCGGCGGTACCGGGCTGCCGGCGTCCAGAGTGCGGGTGAGCTCGAGCAGCTGGCGCTTCACCTGGTAGTACTTGGGCAGCCTCGGCACAGAACCCACATCGGGGCCCGGGCCGGGTTCGCCGGGCGCGGCATCGGCCGAAAGCAGGGAAGCGGTCATCCGGCATCATTTCCTTAAGGCAGCGTTAACGTCAACTATCCATCGTCGCGCAACGCGAAGGCGCATGGGGAATGATCTGCGCCCCGGATGCGATGATGTTGCTGTGCCCACCCTGAACGACCTGGCCAGGAGTCACACGAGCCTCGGCGAAGCCGACGTCGAGCACCTGCACTCGCTGGTGTCGGACTGGCAGCTGCTCGCCGACCTGTCGTTCGCCGACCTGATCCTGTGGGCCCCGGCCCAGGACGGCACCGGCTGGCTGGCCATCGCGCAGATGCGCCCGACCACCGGGCCCACCTCGCTCCAGGACGACGTGGTGGGTACCTTCGCCGGCCCGGACGACCAGCGCCTGCTCGACGTGTCCCGGGACGAGCGGCGCATCTGGCGGGAGAGCGACCCGGACTGGACCAACGGCGTCCCGGTGCGCACCGAGGGCATCCCGGTGACCCGGGCCAACCGGGTGATCGCCGTCATCGAGCGGTGCACCAACCTGAACTCGGCCCGCACCCCGAGCCGGCTCGAGCTCACCTACCTGCAGGGCGCTGATGACCTGGCCCGGATGGTGGCCGAGGGAACGTTCCCGTTCCCCGGCGCCGGCGCCATGCTGGTCCGGTCGCCGCGGGTCGGCGACGGCCTGCTCCGGCTGGGCAAGTCCGGGCGGGTCATCTACGCCAGCCCGAACGCGCAGTCGGCCTACCGCCGCCTCGGCCTGGCCGCCGACCTGATCGGCGCCGAGCTCAGCGTGGTCACGGCCGGGCTGGTGGTGTCCGGCGGGCCGCTGGATGAGTCACTGATGACGGTGGCGGCGGGCCGCGCGCCGCGCGAGGCCGAGGTGGACGGCAACGGCTCGGTGGTCCAGCTACGCTCGATTCCGCTGATCGTGGGCGGAAGCCGGACCGGCGCGCTGGTGCTGGTGCGCGACGTCACCGAACTGCGCCGCCGCGAGCGCGAGCTGATGACCAAGGACGCCACGATCCGGGAGATCCACCACCGGGTGAAGAACAACCTCCAGACGGTGGCCGCCCTGCTCCGGCTGCAGTCCCGGCGGCTGCGCGCGCCCGAGGCACGCGCCGCGCTGGACGAGGCGGTCCGCCGGGTGGGCTCGATCGCGGTCGTGCACGAGATGCTGTCCCACGCGCCGGAGGAGGTCGTCGAATTCGACGACATCGCCGACCGGGTGGCCATGATGGCGGGCGAGGTGTCGGCCGCCGAGGTCCGGGTGATCCCGAAGATAACCGGGTCGTTCGGCCAGCTGCCCGCGGCGGTGGCGACGCCGCTGGCCATGGTCCTGACCGAACTGCTGCAGAACGCGCTGCAGCACGGCTTCGCCGACCCGCTGGTGGCCCGGGAGCAAGGGCTGCTCGAGGTGGTGGTGGTCCGCGAGCCCGACCGGCTGACGGTGACCGTGGCGGACACCGGCGTGGGCCTGCCCGAGGGGTTCGACCTGGACTCGGCCACCAGCCTCGGCCTGCAGATCGTCCGCACGCTAGTGGTGGGGGAACTCGGCGGGCGGCTGCGGATCAAACCGAGGCCCGGCGGCGGTACCGAGGCGGTGACGGACCTTCCGGTCGGCTACGAACCCGACCGGTGAGCGTTCACTCAATCCGGTTAAACGTGTGCCCGGGCGCGCAGCCTGATCGTCCGGCGCTTGAGCGCGCGGCGCTCGTCCTCGCTCATCCCGCCCCAGACCCCGGCGTCCTGGCCGGAGTCGATCGCCCAGCGCAGGCACTCGTCCATCACCGAGCAGCGGCGGCACACCTGTTTCGCTTCGTCAATCTGGAGCAGCGCCGGGCCGCTGTTCCCGATGGGGAAGAACAGCTCCGGGTCCACCTCACGACAGGCGGCTTCGTGGCGCCAGTCCATGATTGTCCACTCCTTCTCGGCGGCCGGGCGCTTGCGGATGCGCCCGGTGTCCACGTCTATCTCCAGCTTGTGAAGCTTTTCACGAGCCTTGCCGTCTTTCAGCGTCGCCCCAAGTTGCCCGGGACTATGATGCCAAGCGGTAACCCGACTGGGCCGCCAGGCGACCCGGCCGTGCCCCCGAAGGCGGCTCAGCCGTCATCCGAGTAGATGACACGTACCGAAACGCCCCCGTACCAGGCATCACGTAAAGCCTCTCAACGTCGCTTGACAAGCGCAAGAGGCCACGGCGACCCTTCAGCTGAATTTTAATGTCAGATCGATCACATTTTGCTCGCGCCGCGTCCAGTTGGCCAGCCCAGCTCAGCCCGCGATGCGAAGCGCGCGCGGCACGAACTGGAATTTAACCGCCTCGGTTTCCCCGAGATATTCGCCGTCGACCTGAAACGCGATCGGCCGGGCCGAACGGATCGTGAGCGATTCCGAGCCGAGCACGGATAGCAGGTCCCGCCCGCGCGGCGGACGGCTGCTTATGTAGAGCATCTGGCCGACCACGTTGAAGATGGTGATCAGCCGGATCCGGCGCAGCGCCAGCAGGTCAAGACCGGAGTTGAAATCCGGATTAGGAACTGGCAGCAGCGGGAGGTCGCGGAAATAGGTCCACGGTGAGCGGTTCGTGATGATGGTCATGAACAAGTCGCTGACCGGAGGCTCGCCGTCGCGTTCCAGGGTCAGGGCCGGCGCCGGTCGGTGCCGCGGTAATACCGCCGCATCATCGTCCGCAGGAACAGCGACGCGCTTTCCCGGCGTCCCTCGCCCCGCAGCCGGTCCACTTCCCGCACCACCTCGGCGTCCATGCCCAGGCCCGCGCTGAACGTGAAGTACCGGTCGGCGGCCAGCCCGAGCCCGATCGTCCGGTAGCGGCCTGCCGCGATGACCTCCTGGACCTGGCGTATCGCCGCGGCGGCGTCGACCGGCAGGCCGAGCGCCCGGGCCAGGACGTTGGCCCCGCCGCCGGGGATGACCGCGATCAGCGGCGGCTCGCCCCCGGCCGGCCCGTTCCCGGGCGGATAGCCCCGGCCCATGACGCCGTTGACCACCTCGTTGACGGAGCCGTCGCCGCCGAGCACGATGACGATGTCCTGGCGCGCCGCCGCGGCCAGCTCGCGCGCGTGGCCGCGGTACCGGGTCGGCTGCACGTCCAGGTCCACCAGCCCGGCCAGGGACCGGACGGCGAGGTCGGTGACCGTCCCGGTCATCGAGGTCGCATGCCGGTTGACGATCAGCAGTCCCCGCACGCGCCCAGGCTAGCCGCCGCCTAAGCTGGAAACCTGCGCGACCCCCGGATCACGGAGTGGAGTGACGACATGGCGACGCGACCGGCTAAGGCCAGCCGGACCGGCAATCCCCGGCGCGCCGGGGAACGCGGGGAATCCGCCGGACCCAGCGGACCCGCCGCGCCCCCGCACGCACCTGCCGGAGCCGTCGCGCCCCCGCGCGCGCTCCGCGTGGCCGCGGCCGTGCAGGCCGTCGAGGCCGTCGGCATGCTGGTGGCGGCCGCGTTCGCCGCGGTCGCGACCGCGGCTGGCCAGTCCTACCAGCGGGCCAGCGGCATCGCGCTGACGCTGATCGCGGCGGGCGTGGCTGTCGGGTTCGCCATCTTCGCGGTGAACCTGGCCCGGGCCAGGCCGTGGACCAGGATCCCGGTCGTCATGACCCAGCTGTTCGTGATCATCGCCGGGATCACCCTGCTGGACGGGCACCGGCCCGAGTGGGGAGTGCCCGCCCTGCTGCTCGCCGCCGGCTGCCTGGTCGCCATGTTCACCCCGGCCAGCCTGCGCGCCCTCAACCGCCCGCCCCGGCCCTGAGGGCCCGGACGGCCCTGATTCATTCCTCGGTGGTCAGGCCCTCGCGGAGCTGGGTAAGGGTGCGGGCGAGCAGCCGGGACACGTGCATCTGGGAGATGCCCAGCTCGGCCGCGATCTGGGACTGGGTCATGTTGCCGAAGAAGCGCAGCAGCAGGATCTTCTTCTCGCGCGGCGGCAACTGCTCGAGCAGCGGCTTGAGCGACTCACGGTACTCCACGCCTTCCAGCGCGTCGTCGAGTATGCCGAGCGAGTCGGCCACCGCGGGCGCGTCCTCGTCGCCGGAGTCGGGGGCGTCCAGCGAGACGGTGGAGTAGGCGTTGGCCGATTCCAGGCCCTCGAGTACCTCTTCCTCGCTCATCTGCAGGTGGGCCGCGAGCTCGGAAACCGTGGGCGCACGGCCCTCGCGCTGGGCCAGGTCGCCGACGGCCTTGGTCAGGGACAGCTTGAGTTCCTGCAGGCGGCGCGGCACGCGAACGGCCCAGCCCTTGTCCCGGAAGTGCCGCTTGATCTCGCCCACGATGGTGGGCGTGGCGTAGGTGGAGAACTCCACCCCGCGCTCGAGGTCGAACCGGTCGATCGACTTGATCAGCCCGATGGTGGCGACCTGGGTCAGGTCGTCGAGCCATTCGCCGCGGTTGCGGAACCGGCGCGCGAGGTACTCCACCAGCGGCAGGTGCAGCTCGACCAGGTAGCCCCGGATCCGCGCCCGCTCCGGGTCCTCCGGCGGCAGCTCCGCCAGCCGCTCGAACAGCTCCCGGGCCCGCGCCCGGTCCGGTGAGGAGTGCTCGATCCGGACGGTTTCGGCGGTCGCCTGGACAACCTCGAAGTCCTCGGTCACCTGGACCTCGAATTCGCTGCTCACCCGGAGTTCCCTGCTACCCCGGACCCGGGACTCAGGTTCTCCCTCCGCTTGCGCAGCACGATGGAGACCTGGTCGTCGTCACCGAGCCGGGAATCGACCGTCCCGGCCAGGGCGGACAGCACGGTCCAGGCGAACGTGTCCTTGGCGGGGATGCGCGGCTCCGCGGCGGTCACCGACACGGTGATCGTCATCTCCTCGTCGCCGAGGTCGAAGGCGCATTCCAGGTTGGTGCCCGGTATGGCCTGGGAGAGCAGCATCGCGCAGGCCTCGTCCACGGCGATGCGCAGGTCCTCGATCTCGTCCAGCGTGAAGTCGAGCCGGGCGGCCAGGCCCGCCGTCGCCGTCCGCAGCACGGACAGGTAGGCGCCCTCGGCGGGCATGCCGACCGTCACGTGGTCTGGGGTGGTCTCGCGACCCCGCTGGCCCGGCACGGACCCGGAGACGGTCGTCGCGGCGGTGTCCTCGGTCACGTGCCTCCTCCGGCCAGCCGGTCCTGGGTAACGCTCACGGAAGCAACCTACCGCCCCCGGCCCAGGACGAGAAACGCGCCGCGCCTTCCGGGACGCCGCGAAACCCAGGCCTCATGTGGCACGCACCATCCGCCCCGTCACCACCCCCCGCCACAGCGCAACACGCTCCGCGCGGCTGGGTTACGTATGGATGTGGCAACCTGCACGTTCTATTGTGCAGGTTGCCACATCCATGACAATCCAGGCGCGGGTCACCGCGCTGGGCGGGCCCGCGGTGGCGGCTAACCCTGCTTGGTCTCCCAGAAGATCTTGCTGATCTCCTCGATTTTGGCCAGCAGTTCGTCCGCCTTGGCCGGGTCGGTGCTGCCCTTGGTCCCCGAAGCCCCGGCGAGCTTGGTGGCCTCGTTGAACAGCTGGTGCAGCTGCGGGTACTTCTCGAAGTGCGGCGGCTTGAAGTAGTCGGTCCACAGCACCCACAGGTGGTGCTTGACCAGCTCGGAGCGCTGTTCCTTGATGATCAGCGCGCGGGCGCGGAACTCGGGGTCCGTGTTCTGCTGGTACTTCTCCGCGATACCCTTGACCGATTCCGCCTCGATCCGGGCCTGCGCCGGGTCGTATACTCCGCACGGCAGGTCGCAGTGGGCGTGGGCGGTGGCCTTCGGCTCGAGCAGGCGTGTGAGCAGCCTCATCGATTCCCTTTCTCCAGCTTGGTGACTTGCAGACCCGACCCTACCCCTGCGTCCTGCGCCAACACCTGGAGGGATCCGTGCACTGGCCCATCACGCGGGTTAAGGTCGCCGAACGGTCCATGGAACCCGCCCTGCGTCCCGGCGACTGGCTGCTGGTCCGCCGCACCCGCCGGATCCGCCCCGGCCAGATCGTCCTGGCCACGCACCCGGGCCGCCCAGAACTGCTCATCGTCAAGCGCGCCGCCCGCCGGGTCGACGGCGGGTGGTGGCTCGAATCGGACAACCCCGGGGCCGGCGCGGTGGATAGCCGCCGGTTCGGGCCGGTGCCCGAACCGCTCGTCCAGGGCTGCGTCCTGGGCCGCTACTGGCGCCCCCGGATTTTTTTATACCGAACGGGGAGGGTGTCACGCCCCGCGCACACGCCGAGCGGCCCCGCCGGGCGACGGGGCCGCTCGCGTACCCCGGAACTCAGTGGTGAATGCCGGTGTCCGGCAGCTCTTCCTCTCCGCTTTGCCGGTTGACCAGCAGGAGCATTTCCTCGCGCGGCAGCTTGGTGCGCATCGCCCAGAACCAGATGATCAGGCTGAACACAGAGGCTCGGCCAGTAGTAGGAGGCGTACTGCGTGAACGCGAAGCACTCGATCGGCGCGATTGGCCCGGTTCATGCAGCGGTTGGTATGTGCATAACACCGGCACTAGGGGAACAATGCAGCACATCGGGCCAACTGTCTGCCGGTCGGTTCCCGAGGCTGCTTGTGAGCTTGCCGGGCGAGCATATGGGAGGAAAACAATGGCGACGACCTCTCCTGGTGTCAGGCCAACGGAATCCGGCGAGAACCATCTCCACCGGGCGGTCGGGCTTCGCGGGCTCACCATGATCTCGCTGGGCTCCATCATCGGGTCGGGCTGGCTCCTCGGTGCCCTCACCGCGGCCAAGGTGGCCGGCGGCGCATCGATCATCTCGTGGATCCTGGCCGGCCTCGTCCTGGGGCTGCTGGCGCTGGTCCACGCGGAACTCGGGTCCACGTACCCGGTATCCGGCGGGACCGCCAGGTTCCCGTTCATGGCCTTCGGCGCGCTCGGCGGGTTCACCGGCGGCTGGATGGCCTGGCTGCAGGCCGTGACGATCGCGCCGATCGAGGTCGAGGCGACGCTCGGCTACCTCAACTCGAAGTTCGACATAGGCCTCGTCAGAGCCAACGGCACGCTGGACCCCAAGGGTATCGCGGTCGGCGCCGGGTTCCTGCTCATCTTCTCGATCATCAACACGATGGGCGTGAAGTGGCTGGCCGAGACCAATTCCATCGCCGTCATCTGGAAGATCGCGATCCCGCTGATCACGATCGTCGCGCTGATGGTCGCGGTGACCCACTGGGGTAACTTCACCGCCGGCGGCGGATTCGCCCCCTACGGGTTCCACGGGATCTTCGCGGCCCTCCCGCTCGGCATCATCTTCGCGGCCGAGGGATTCGAGCAGGCCATCCAGGTCGGCGGCGAGGCCGAGAACCCGCAGCGGAACATCCCCCGCGCGGTGATCATGTCCATGATCATCGGGATCGTCATCTACCTGCTGCTCGAGGTCGCGTTCATCACCGCGCTCAATCCGGCCAGCCTGACGCACGGCTGGTCGGCTCCGATCAGCGGCGTCAAGGCGTTCGGTCCCTACGCGACGCTGGCCACCACGGCGGGCCTGGGCTGGCTGTCCACGCTGCTCATCATCGACGCGGTGATATCGCCGCCGGCACCGGACTGGTCTACATCGGGACGTCCTCCCGCCTGTCGTACGGCCTGGGCAAGAACGGCTACTTCCCCAGGATCATCAGCCAGATCAGCAGGCGCGGCGTCCCGTTCGTCTCCATCGTCATCGCGTTCGTGGTCGGCATGCTGGTCTTCCTGCCCTTCCCCAGCTGGAGCGGCCTGGTCGGGCTGGTCACCTCGGCCACCGTGATCATGTACGCGATGGCCCCGCCGACCCTGGCCGGACTGCGGCGCGGGGACCCCGACCGGCCCCGGGGCTACCGGCTGCCCGCCGCGGGCGTGCTCTGCCCGCTCGCGTTCATCTGCGCGGACCTCATCGTGTACTTCGCCGGCTTCAGCACGATCTTCTGGCTCTACGTGCTGGTCGCCATCGGCTTCATCGCCTTCGCCCTTTACCAGGCGGCCCTGCCGGCGGCACGCCGGACAGTCATCGACTGGCACGCGGCAGTGTGGATCCTGCCGTGGCTGGCCGGCCTCATCATCATCTCCTGGCTGGGCCGCTACGACGGCTCGCCGCCCACGGTGTTCGGCGTGACCCTGCTGGCCACCAAGCACCTCCCGAACTGGTGGGACCTTGTTGTCATCGCCGCCTTCAGCCTGGCGATCTTCTACTGGGCCGTGCGGAGCACCCTGCCGCGCGAGAAGATCCGCGTGGCCGTCGAGGAGGTGGAGAGCGAGGCGTCCATCGAACTGGACACGCCGCTCCTCTGATACACCAAGGCGGGGACCGGACCTTTCCGGTCCGGCCCCCGCCGTTTGCGCGGCTCCTGGCCGTGTCAGTCTTCGCCCCTGACGACGACGACTGGGCAGTGCGCCTGGTGCACGGCGTGCGTCGACACCGAGCCCATGAGCATGCCGCGGAAGGCTCCCGCCGCGTTCCCGGGGCCCCTGCCGGCCGCTGGCGGCAGACCGGACCGGCCGCGCTAGGCGGTGACCGTCGGCACCTTCGCATCTCCGTCGTCCTCGCCGCGCTTGCGGGCGCGATACGCGGCCACGTTGGCCCGGTTCGTGCAGCGGTCGGAGCAGTAGCGCCGGGTGTTGCTGGTGCTGGTGTCGATGAACACGCCCTGGCAGCCGGCCGCCTGGCAGATGCCGAACCGGTCGATGCCCGCGTCGGTCAGCCGGACGGCCAGGCCCATCACCGCGCCGGCCGCATACTTGTCCGCGACCGAACCGCTCTCGGTGTAGTGCACGTGCCAGGGCTGGCCGTCGTGGCCGGACAGCTGCGGGTGCACGGGATGCTGGATGAGCAGCGCGTTCAGCCGGGCGGCGGCGTCCTCGCCGTCGCCGTCGGCGCAGGCCACGAAGAAGGCACGGAGCTCCGTGCGCAGGCTGCGCAGCGAATCGAGGTCGCTGCGGCTCACCCCCTGGTTGAGGTGCTCACGGTCGGCGACAAGCGCACGCAACCCGTCCAGGCTGGCGAGCCTGTCACCGTCCTCGCCCCCGGCGCCGGCCGTGTTGACCAGCCGGACCGCGAGCTCAGCGTAGGAGTTGAGGTCCACTCCCGTTCCCTGGCTGTCGTCCCAGTTACGGGGAAGTTGATCGTGTAATGGCCTGGGGCCGGTATCGAGTATTACACCATCGGCGGGACAGACGCCACCAGCAGGCCGGCGCCCCGTGGCAACTCGACTACACCGGCAATGCCGCTGAGCTACCCGCGAGCGGCGACGGGTGGGTAGGGTGTGGGACATGTTTGCCGCGACTGCCGCCCGTATCGACGCCGATGATCCGCTGTCCGGGCTCGAGCTCGGCGAGCGCCCGGAGCCGGCGGCCCCGGACGGGTGGACGACGGTGACGGTCAAAGCGGCCGCGCTCAACCATCATGATGTCTGGACGCTGCGCGGGGTGGGCATCCCCGCGGACCGGCTGCCGATCGTGCTCGGCTGCGACGCGGCCGGATTCGACGAAGACGGCCGCGAGGTCGTGGTGCATGCGGTCATCGGCGACCCTGACGCGGGCGGCGGCGACGAAACCCTCGATCCGCGCCGGTCGCTGCTGTCCGAACGGCACGATGGCGTCTTCGCCGAGCGGGTCTGCGTGCCGCGCCGCAACCTGGTGCCGAAACCGTCGGCGCTGTCCTTCGAGCAGGCCGCCTGCCTGCCGACGGCGTACCTGACCGCGTACAAGATGCTGTTCGAGAAGTCCGGCGTCCAGCCCGGCGCGAGCCTGCTCGTGCAGGGCGCGGGCGGCGGGGTGGCGACCGCGCTCATCCTGCTCGGCCGGGCGGCGGGCTACCGGGTGTGGGCGACCAGCCGCAGCGAGGCCAAGCGCGAACGGGCCCTCGAGCTCGGCGCCGACCAGGTCTTCCCGGCCGGGGCCCGGCTGCCGGAGCGGGTCAACGTGGTCATGGAGACCGTCGGGCAGGCCACCTGGGCGCATTCGGTCCGGTCGCTCAAGCCCGGCGGCCGGATCGTGATCGCGGGCGCGACCAGCGGCGATGCCCCGCAGGCCGAACTGACCCGGGTCTTCTTCAACCAGCTGACCGTGACCGGCTCGACCATGGGCTCCCGCGACCAGCTGGGCCGGCTGGTCCGGTTCTGCGAGCAGACCGGGGTCCGCCCGCTGATCGACCGGGTGCTGCCGCTGGCGCAAGCCCGCGACGGTTTCGCGGCCATGGTCGCGGGCGACCTGTTCGGCAAGGTCGTCTTTACGTCCTGAGGGCTATTCCTGCTTAGCGGAGTCGTCGGCCTTCGGTTCCTGACCCGGGTGGCCCGGACCGAAGATCTCGGACTTGATGCGCTCGAGCGCGTCTTCCAGGATGGCGCGCAGGTCGCCGATCACGTTCTCGCCGACTACCGAGGACTGCATGGCCAGCTTCCTCACGTCGGAGGTGAACTGGACGGCCAGCCGCTCCAGGTCGCGCAGCGTGCCGAAGTCGAGCGGCCCGGTCCAGCCGGACCGGCTGCGCATCCGCGCCCAGTCCTCCCAGTTGAGCCGCCCGGGCCAGTCCGTCCAGCCCGGCCCGGGATCCCAGCTCCCGCCCCAGTCCTGGTCCTCGGCCCGGAACCGGGCGCCCGCCTGGGCGGCTTCGTTGCGAAGCCGCCGGGCCTGCTCGTGCACCCGCCAGGCCGCGTCGGAGCTCTGGTCGCCCAGCCTCTCGTTCCTGGGCCCTTCGTCCTGGGCCTCCTCGGCGGTCGCCTGCGCCCACTGCTCACGTGCATCCCCGCGGGGCTGCCGCGCTTGCTCGCGGGCCTGCTCCTTGGCCTGCCTGGCCTGGTCGCGGGCGTCTTCGCGGGCCTGCCTGGCCTGCTCCCTGGCCTCGTCCCTAGCCTGCCTGGCCTGCTCGCGGACGTCGGCGGCCGCGTCCCGGCCCACCCGGTGGGACTCGCGGGCCGCCCAGGTCAGCTCCTCGCGCAGGCTGCGCACGGTCTGCCTGACGTCCTCCCTGACCTCGCGGACGATGTCGCTGACCGACGCGGACAGCTCTTCCTCGAGCTCGTCGAGCTCGTCGCTGCGGCTGCGCAGCTCCTCGCGGCCGGCTTCGGTGATCCGGTAGACCTTGCGCCCGTCCGCCTCGTCGTGCGTGACCAGGCCCTCTTCCTCGAGCCGGGCCAGCCGCGGGTAGATCGTGCCCGGCGAGGGCGAGTACACGCCCATGAACCGGTCGCGCAGCAGCCGGATGACCTCATAGCCGTGCCTGGGCTCCTCGTCGAGGAGCCGCAGCAGGTACAGCCGGAGGCTGCCGTGGCGGAATACCGGACTCAACTGGCCTCGCCTTCCATCTCATCCTTATTATCAGGCAGTTCGCCTGCCCGTACATCCTGCGGTGCCGTTCCGCGCCCGGCGCGTCGCAGCAGCATCACCCGGCCGGACATGGTGTTCACCGAAACCTGCCCCGAGCCGGCGCCAAGGCTACCGCTGACGCTACGAGACGCCTCGATAGTCCACTGGGACATCGGCATTCCACCCGTCCTTCCCCGCGGCCCGGTCGGTACACCTAACGATATATCTCATCCTGGCAAAGTCAAGATGTATCGCGATTCACTCTCCAAGCCGGGCGCGGCGGGTCGGCGGGGCGGGGAAGCCGGGCCGTTCGGCGCGAAGGTCTTCGGGTTCAGTCCTCGTCGTCGAGCCGGGCCAGCCAGCTGGCCAGCCGGTCCACGGCGACCTCGAAGTCGGGGTTGAGGTCGACGAAGTCGCGCAGCCGCTCGGCCAGCCAGGCCATGACGACCTGCTCGTCGCCGCGCCGGTCCGCCAGTTCCTCGATGCCGCGGTCGGTGAAGTACATCAGTTCCCCTGCGGGATCGCCGTCTCGATGATCTCCCGGTGGGTGGTGGCGTGCGCGGCCGCCGAGCCGGCCGCGGGCGCGGAACTGGCGGGCAGCGAGATCACGCCGATCTCGCGGTTCAGCACCCGGGGCAGCTTCAGCGCCATGGTCGGCCAGGCGCCCATGTTGGCCGGCTCCTCCTGCACCCAGGTGACCGACTCGACCCGCGGGTAGCGGGCCAGTTCGGCGCACAGCTCGGAGACCGGCAGCGGGTACAGGCGCTCGACCCGGGCGATCGCCGTGTCCGTCGCGCCGACCTGCTGGCGCCGCGCGGCCAGGTCGTAGTACACCTTGCCCGCGCACAGCAGCACCCGGCGGACGTCGGCGTCGGACTCCTGCACCGATCCGGCCAGCGCCCGGAACGACCCGGTGGTGAACTCGCTGACCGGCGAGGCGGCCGCCTTCAGCCGCAGCATCGACTTGGGGGTGAACACGACCAGCGGCTTGTGCCGGCCGGAAAGACCCTGCCAGCGGAGCAGGTGGAAGTAGTTGCCCGGCGTGGTCGGTATGGCCACGGTCATGTTGTCCTGGGCGCACAGCGACAAGAACCGCTCCACCCGGGCCGAGGAGTGGTCGGGCCCCTGGCCGTCGTAGCCGTGCGGCAGCAGCAGCACCACGCCGGAGCGCTGCCCCCACTTCTGCTCGCCGGAGCTGATGAACTCGTCGACGATTGTCTGGCCGCCGTTGAAGAAGTCGCCGAACTGGGCCTCCCAGCAGACCAGCGCGTCGGGCCGGGCCACCGAGTAGCCGTATTCGAAGCCGATGGCCGCGAACTCCGACAGCAGGGAGTCGTGCGCGAAGAACTTCGCCGGCCCGGACTCGAACTGCTTCAGCGGCGTGTACTCCCGGCCGGTGTGCCGGTCCACCAGGACCGCGTGCCGCTGGCCGAACGTGCCGCGCCTGCTGTCCTGGCCGACCAGCCGCACCGGATGCCCGTCGATGACCAGCGCGCCGAACGCCAGCAGCTCACCGGTCGCCCAGTCGATGGCGTCATCCTCGATCATGGCGGCGCGGCGGTCGAGCAGCGGCTTCAGCCGTGGGTGCGGGGTGAAGTCGGCGGGCAGGTTGACCTGCGTATCGATGATCCGCTTGACCACCTCGGGGGGCACCGCGGTCGGCACCGCCTCGTGGTTGACCGGGCGGTCTTCCGGCTCGGGCCGCAGCACGCTGCCCGGCTCGGGTGGCCGGTCGGCCGCGTCCCTGGTCTCGGTGAAGACCCGCTCGAGCTGCTGCTGGTAGTCGCGCAGCGCGGCTTCGGCCTCCTCCATGGTGATGTCGCCGCGGGCGATCAGCGATTCGGTGTACACCTTGCGGGTCGAGCGCTTGGCCTCGACCAGGTCGTACATGAGCGGCTGGGTGAATGACGGGTTGTCGGTCTCGTTGTGGCCCCGCTTGCGGTAGCAGATCATGTCGACGACGACGTCCTTCTTGAACGCCTGCCGGTAGTCGAAGGCCAGCCGCGCGATGCGCACGACGGCCTCGGGGTCGTCGCCGTTGACGTGGAAGATCGGCGCCTGGATCATCCTGGCCACGTCGGTCGCGTACACGCTGGACCGCGAGTACTGCGGCGCGGTGGTGAAACCCACCTGGTTGTTCACGATGATGTGCATGGTGCCGCCGGTGCGGTACCCGCGCAGCAGGGACAGGTTCAGCGTCTCGGCGACCACGCCCTGCCCGGCGAACGCGGCGTCGCCGTGGATGAGCACGGGCAGCACGGTGAAGCCCGGCTCGCCCTTGTCGATGACGTCCTGCTTGGCCCGGACTACGCCCTCGAGCACCGGGTCGACCGCCTCCAGGTGGCTCGGGTTGGCCACCAGGGAGGTCTCGATCTGGCCGCCGTCGGGGGTGCGGAAGGTCCCCTCCGCGCCGAGGTGGTACTTGACGTCACCGGAGCCCTGCGCGCTGCTCGGGTCCAGGTTGCCCTCGAATTCCTTGAAGATCTGCGCGTAGGACTTGCCGACGATGTTGGCCAGCACGTTCAGCCGGCCGCGGTGGGCCATGCCGATCACGGCCTCGTCCAGGTGCTCCCGGGCGGCCTCGGTGAGCACCGCGTCGATCAGCGGGATGAGCGCCTCCGCGCCCTCCAGGGAGAACCGGCGCTGGCCGACGAACTTCGTCTGCAGGAACATCTCGAACGCCTCGGCCACGTTGAGCCGGGACAGGATGCGGATCTGCTCGCCGTGTTCGGCCCGGGGGTGCGGGACCTCGATCCGGTCCTGCAGCCAGCGGCGCTCTTCGGGGTCCTGGATGTGCATGTACTCGGTGCCGACGGTGCGGCAGTACGAGTCGCGCAGCACGCCCAGGATGTCCCGCAGCTTCATCCGCGGCTTGCCGCCGAACCCGTCGGTGGGGAAGTCGCGCTCCAGGTCCCACAGGGTGAGGCCGTGCTGGTTGATGTCCAGGTCCGGGTGCTTGCGCTGGGTGACCTCGAGCGGGTTGGTGTCGGCCATCAGGTGACCGCGCACCCGGTAGGCGTGGATCAGCTCCTGCACCCGGGCCGACCTGGTGACATCGTCCTCGTGCCCGACCGGGAAGTCCTTGACCCAGCGGACCGGCTCGTACGGGATGCGCAGTGCGGCGAAGATCTCGTCGTAGAAGCCGTCCTCGCCGAGCAGCAGCCGGTGGATCCGCTGCAGGAACTCGCCCGACTGGGCGCCCTGGATGATCCGGTGGTCGTAGGTCGAGGTGAGCGTGACCGCCTTGCTGACGGCCAGCCGGGCCAGGGTCTCCTCGGACGCCCCGGCGTAGGCGGCGGGGTACTCCATCGCGCCGACGCCCACGATGACGCCCTGGCCGGGCATCAGCCGCGGCACCGAGTGGACGGTGCCGATCGTGCCGGGGTTGGTGAGCGTCGCGGTGGTGCCCTGGAAGTCGGTGACCGCGAGCTTGCCCGCGCGGGCCCGGCGCACGACGTCCTCGTAGGTCGTCCAGAACTGGCGGAAGTCCAGCTCCTCCGCGGCCTTGACGTTCGGCACGAGCAGCTGCCTGGTACCGTCGGCGGTCCGCACGTCGATGGCCAGGCCCAGGTTGACGTGGTCGGGCCGGGCCACGGCCGGCTTGCCGTTCTCCTCGGCGTAGGCCCGGTTCATCTCCGGCATCGCCTTGAGCGCGGCGACCACGGCGTAGCCGATCAGGTGGGTGAACGAGACCTTGCCGCCGCGGCCGCGGCGCAGGTGGTTGTTGATCACGATCCGGTTGTCGATCAGCAGCTTGGCCGGGATCTCGCGGACGCTGGTCGCGGTGGGCACGGCCAGGCTGGCTGTCATGTTGCTGACCGCGCGGGCCGCGGCGCCGCGCAGCCTGCTGACCTCGGTCCCCTCGGGTGGGTCAGGGGGCGCATGCAGAGCTGGGTCAGGGGGAGCAGGCCGAGCCGGCGCGGGCGGCGCCGGCGGCGCCGGGGTCTGCGGGGCGGCCGGAGCGTTCGGCGGCGCGGGGGTCCGGGGCGGGGCCGCCTGGCCCGCCTGGGCGGGCGGCGCCGGCGCCGCCGGGACGGCCCGCTGGGCGGGCTGCGGCCCGGTGCCGTTCGGGAGGGTGGGCTGGTAGTCGGCGAAGAAGCTCCACCAGGCCCGGTCCACCGAACCAGGGTCGGCCAGATACCGCTGGTACAGCTCCTCGACCAGCCATTCGTTGGCGCCGAAATCGGCCTGGCCTGCGGCGGGATCCGGTGCGGTTCCCGGCCGCGACGCGTCGGCTGGCTGCTGTGATGGCCCGGGCTCTGGTGAAGACACGGCGGACATCGTCCCCGAAACCTTCTTCCGAAGATGTGTAAACGTTTAGTTGCTTCCGCCCATCTAGGCTACCTGCCGTCATCCGGGCCAGGGCAGGGAGATCCGCAGCCGCCCGTCGGTGCGGTGTCTGGCCTGGATCACGCGCCGCCCGCGTCCGCGCACACCGCGGCACGGCGTGCCGAAAGTCCCTGTCGCGCCCGGTTCCGGCCGGTACCATCGGCGGGAATGGCGTAAGGGTTTTCCGGGTCCAGCCCCGCTGGCTGTGCTTTCCCGGAAGCATCCTCTGACGGCAAAGGCACAGGTGACCAGGGAACCGAACGGCCATCCCGAGGCTGACGGCGCCCGGGGGCCATCGGGTCCCCCGCGTCCCCGGCCCTCGCGCGCCGCTACCGGCCCCATGCCCGGTGCCGCGGCCGGCCCGATCCCGCGCGTTCTGGTCGGCGCAGATCCGGCCGGCCCAGATCCGGCCGGCCCGGATCCGTGGCGCGGCACCACCCCCGGGTTCGAGTTCGAGGGCCGGCGCCACCGCCCGCCGCTCGGCCCCAGACCCGCACCCCAGGCCCCGCGCCGCGACGACCCGGCGGGCGAACCGCGGCGTTTCCGGTACACGCCGACGGTCAGCCAGTCGCTGTCCGCGCCGCCGCAGGACTGGCCGGACGAGCCGGCCTGCACGCCCGGATTCGAGTTCCGCGCGCCTCCCGGCCGCCGCGCGCCTCCCGGCCGCCGCGCGCCCCTCGGCCCCAGCGAACCCGGCCCCCAGCAGCCGACGGCCGCCGCCGAATGGGCCGGGCTGCTCCGTTCGCTCGTCCCCGAGCCGGTCAAACGCCGGTGGTCGCGGCAGTTCCTGGAGGGGCTCGAGTTCCGCGGCTGGGGGATCAGGGTGGCAATCCCGATCCTGGCCATGGTCGTGTTCGGCGTGGCCGTCGTCGTGATGGCGGGCGCGAACAGCCGCAACGCGGGTTCCACGCCGCCCGCCACCTCCCTCGGCTTCCCGCCCGCGACACTGGCGGGCAGCGACTTCACCGTGGCGGACACCGGCCGCGGCATCAGCCAGACGCTGGGCCGGGTGGCCAGCGACGGCGACGAGATCGTGGCGGTCGGCTCGCAGGCCGGCGCGCGCATCGCCCGGGCCCAGTTCTTCGTGTCCGCGGACGGCGGGCGCACCTGGACGATGGGCCCGGTCCGGGACGCGTCCGGCGGCGTGCCGCCGCCCGGGCACGGCGCCGCCTTGGTGGCCGGCGGACGGGGCGCCTGGGTCGCTCTCGGCCCCGGCTCCATCTGGACCAGCGCGGACGGCCGGACCTGGACGCTGGCGCCCGGCGGCGGCCTGCCGCTGCGGCCCGGCGACCAGATCAGCGCGGTGCAGCGGACGGCGGCCGGTTTCATCGCGGTCGGCGCGAACGTGCCCGCCGGCGACCAGGCCAGGTCCATTCCGCTGATCTTGCTGTCGGCCGACGGGACCAGCTGGCAACGGCTCGACGCGGCGCGGCTGCGCCCGCCCGCGGGTGCCGGCCGCGTGCTGGATCTCAGCTACGCTGCGGCTACGGGCCAGCGGATCCTGATCGCCGGCGACGTCGCCGTTACCGGCAAGCCCGGGCGGACGGCGACGGTCCGGGCCGGCGCCGCCTGGCGGAGCAGCGACGGCGGCGCGACCTGGACGCCGGTCGGCGGCCCGGTCCTGGCGCCGCCCGGCCCCGGCGCGCAGCCCCAGGTGGCCGGGGTGGCCGCGGCGGGGCAGGGGTTCGTCCTGCTCCGGTCGGCCACCGTGGCCCACCGGACGGTGGTCGACGCCTATTTTTCACCGAACGGACTGGCCTTCACGTTCCAGGCCACCCTCGGCGCATCGACCGGGTTCGCCGCCGGGGTGGCCAGCGGCGGTCCGGACGGCGCGGTGCTTACCGGGCGGGAAGGGGTCGCCGGGGCGAAGGCCGGCCAGGGCCGGACGCTGACCGCGTTCGTCTCCGCGAACGGCCGGACCTGGCGGCAAACCCGGTCCCTGGGCACCGCGACAGCCGAAACGGTCTCCGGCGTGGCGCTGAGCCCGGACGGCGCCGTGGTCACGGCGGGCACCGGCGCGGCGCCGGACCGTCGCGAGCCGGTGCTCACGCTGACCGGGACCAACGCCGGGGCGGTCCGGGTGGACCTCGCCAGGATCCCGGGCGCGACCGAGCCGCAGCTGGCCGTCAACGGGCTCGCCGCGCAGGGCAGCATGCAGGTCGCGGTGGGCGGCGCCAACGGCTTTCCCGCCGCGTGGACCTCGGTTGACGGCGGCAATTCATGGACCCGCGCGGCCGGCGCCGCCCCGGCGGTGTTCACCCGGCCCGGGACGCAGCAGCTGACCAGCGTGACGCATGGCGGCATGGGCTGGCTCGCCGTGGGCGGGGTCACGGCGACAGTGTTCAACCGGAATGGCGCCCAGCATCCGATCGTCGTCGTCTCGGCGGACGGCCGGACCTGGCAGGCGGCCGACCGTGCGCGCCCATTCGCCGCGCCGGGCCTGTTCACCGTCGCGGCGGCGGCCGACGGCCAGGGCTACGTCATCGTCGGCCACCAGAACCTCAGGCGGGCCGGCGGCGGCACGGTCACCGTGGCCGTGGCCTGGTATGCGGCCGGCCTGACCGGCTGGCAGCGCGCCGGGGACGCTGTCGCGGGCGCGCTCGACGGACCCGGGGGCGGGCAGATGCTGGCCGTCACCGCCGACCCGGCCGGCTTCGTGGCGGTGGGCTCGCGCGGTGACCGGCCGTCGGCCTGGATCTCGGCGGACGGCCGCACCTGGCGGCAAGCTGACCTGCCCCGCCCGGCCGGGACCACCCGGGCGGTGCTGCAGCACGTCGCGAGCAACGGCCGCGCCGTGGCCGCCGTGGGCACCGCGGTCACTGCTACCGGCCGTGAGGTCCCCTTCGCGGCCAGTTCGTCCGACGGCGGTGCCAGCTGGACCTCCTCGGCGCTCCCGGCGCCCGCGGGCCTGGCGTCGGTCACCGCCCTGGCCGCCGCAGGCGGCACCTTCACCGCCACCGGGACCTACGGCAGTACCCCCGGCCACCAGGACGTGGTCGTGTGGACGTCGCCGAACGGGCTGACCTGGAGGACGGCCGAGCCCGCCGGGCAGGGCCTGGCCGGCCCGGGCATCCAGGCCATCACCAGCCTCACCGTCTCCGGCAGCACGCTGACCGGCGTCGGCTTCACCGCCTCCCCCGCCGCCGAACAACCCGTCTTCTGGCAGTCCCCCATCAGATAGCCTCATCAGACCCATGCACCCCGCCATCCCTACACGCAACGCCGCACCGCCGTCGGCCCCCCGCCCGCAGACGACATCGATGCCACATCGATGCAGCTGGGGCGACATCGCTGCCACATCGATGCTGTATTGCCGCGGCCTCGGGGACGACGCGGCGGGAGAGATGATGACTGCCGTGACGGCAGTGACACGTGGTGCAGACTCCCGCCGCGGGAACCGCCGCTGGCCGTGCTTGATGCTCAGCGACCGTGGTCCGCGGGGTGGTTATGCGTTGCGGACGGGGGGCGGGGGGCCGAACACGTCGTCGCGGCGGTTGCCGAGGCTGGGCAGGGTGGCCCGGACGGCGCCGATCAGGTCCGTGTCGACCTCGGCGACCGTCACGCCGGGCGCGGGCCCGAGGTCGGCCCGGACCACGCCGAGCGGGTCGACGAGCATGCTGCGCCCGATGCCGGTCGCGGCCCGGGTGGGCCGCTCGTCCGGGTCGGGCACCTGCCCGACGGCGGCGACCCACACGGTGTTCTCGATGGCGCGCGCCCGCACCAGCGTGACCCAGTGCTCCTCCTTGAACAGCCCGGCGGCCCAGGCGGCGGGCAGCACGAGCAGTTCGGCCCCGGCCACCGCGAGTGCCCGGGACAGCTCGCCGAACCGCACGTCGTAGCAGATCGCCAGGCCGGCGTGCACCCCGGCCAGCGTGCACATGACCGGCACGGTGCCCGGCGCCACCTGTTCGGACTCGCGGTGGCCGAACGCGTCGAACAGGTGCAGCTTGCGGTAGGAGGCGACCAGTTCGCCGGCGCCGTCGTAGGCTACCGCGGTGTTGTACACCCGGCCGTCCGGGGCGGGCTCGAAGACCCCGGCGACCAGCGCCACCCCGGTTTGCTTGGCCGCGGCGGCCAGCCCCGAGCAGAACGGCCCGTCCAGTGGCTCGGCCGCGGCACGCAGCTCTGAGCCGAACCTGACCTGGGTGGCCTCGGGGAACACCGCCAGCTCGGCGCCCCGCTCCGCGGCCTCGGCCAGGGCGTCCCTGACCCGCCCGGAGTTAACCTCGGGCCGTGAGCTGACCGGTATCTGGCACAGTGCGACGCGCATACCAGCAGCTTAATCCGTGCCGGTTTTCCCACGCCCGGCACCGGCCGGCCAGGCCGCCGTCGGGTCCGGTCCGGGTGTAGCGGGTCACGCGGCGTCGTGCAGGACGAGCCCAAGGGTGAACCGCTGGCCGCTGCGGATGACCGACACGCCGTGCCGGACCGGCGCGGCGCTCCAGCCGCGCTGGGACCGGACCGGCCGGTCGCGGGTGCTGAAGACCAGGCCGTGGCCATGCGGGATGAGCGTGGCGGTGCCGCGGGACTGGGCCCGCGGCCGCTGCTCGACCAGCAGGAACTCCCCGCCGGCGTGATCGGTGCCCGGCCTGCTCAGGTTGATCACGGCCTGCAGCGGGAACACCAGATCGCCGTACAGGTCGCGGTGCAGGGCGTTCCAGTCGCCCTGCTGGTATTTCAGCAGGATCGGCGTGGGCTTGCCCTGGCCGGCCGCATGGCACATGTCCAGCCATTCGTCCAGCGTGCCTGGCCACGGGGCGGGACGGCCGAGCTTGTGGTGCCAGTCCCGGGCGATCGGCAGCAGCCGCCGGTACAGCGCCCGGCGCAGGTGCTCGACCGGCTCGGGGAACGGCCGCCGGAAGTAGCGGTATTCGCCTTGCCCGAAGCGGTGCCTGCTCATGTCGACAGTGGCCCGGAAGCGTTCGTCGCGGTCGTAAAGCGCGCCGATCTCGTCGGTCTCGTCCGGGGTCAGCAGTTGCGGGGTCAGGGCGCAGCCGTAGGCGTCGACCTGCTCGGTCAGCTGGTCCCAGTCGGCGGCGTCCACTCGGTCCGCCCACTGGCCGGGGTATGTCTGCGTGCCGGTCATGGTGCCTCCAGGTTCAGGAGCAGTTGCTTGGCGGCCGGGCCGCCGAGGTAGCGGCCGGGTGACCCGTCGGAACGGATGACGCGGTGGCAGGGCACCACGATGGGCAGCGGGTTGGTCGCGCACGCGGTGCCGACCGCCCGGACGGCGCGGGGGCTGCCCGCCGCGGCGGCCACGGCGGCGTAGCTGGCGGTGTGACCGTAGCCGATGCCGGGCAGCTGGCTCAGTACGGCCCGGCGAAGCCGGCCGTCAGGCGGAAGTCCAGCGGCAGGTCGAAGCGGCGGCGCGTGCCGGCGAAGTACTCGTCGAGCTCGCGCGCGGCGTCGTCAAGACGCCGCGGGGCGTTCAGCATCCGCGAGCTGATCCGGGCGGCCAGCGCGGCCAGCACGGCGTCGTGATCCTCGCTGGCGTAGGCCACCCGGACCAGGCCCTGCGGGGTGGCGGCGAGCAGCAGCGTTCCTACCGGGGTGCCGATGGTGCAGTAGGCCAGGTCGAGCAGGCCCGCCGCCTCGGCCCGTTCGGCCAGGCGGTCGTGCAGGGCACGCAGTTCCGCCTCCGTCACGGGGGACGGCGCCCCGGGCAGGCCGGCGGCCTGCCCGTCAAGGTCAGTGGTCATGAGAATCCTCCGTGGTCGGGTAGGAGCGGCGCAGCCGGGCGATGCCGTCGGAGGCTGACTTCCTGGCGGCCTCGGCGCTGCCGCCGATGATCGCCGCGACCTCGGCGTAGGGCAGGCCCGCCAGGTAGTGGTAGGCGACGGCCTCTCGCTGCTTGCGCGGCAGGGCGGCCAGAGACGAGTGCAGATCCAGGTCACGCTGGCCGGCGCCGGGCGCGGACGGGTGCTCGGGCAGCTCGGCGACCGGGACGGCGTGACGGGCGGCGGCGCGGGTGGCGTCGATCGCCTTGTTGTGGGCGATCCGTACCAGCCAGGCCTCCACGTTGGCGTCCGCGGGAAGCTCCGGGTAGGCCCGCAGCGCGGCTAGGAATGTCTCCGACCAGGCGTCGTCGGCGTCGGCCCGGCCCAGCACGGCCCGGCAGACCCGCAGGACCACCGGGCCGTGCGTCGCGACGACGGACTCGAAGGGCGGTTTGACGCTCACGTGAGGTAAACGTCCCGGCGCCGCCGAACGTGAGCCTCGCCGCTAAGAAAGGCTCCCGGGTGATGTCCTTCCAGTTGCAGCAGGAACCGGTTGCGCGTCAGCCCGGCCCGGTGTGAGGTCGCCACGTGATGTCATAGGCAGGTGAGCCGACCACTGCTTAACCGGCGCCTGGCGGGCCTCGGCACCACGATCTTCGCCGAGATGTCCGCGCGCGCGGTCGCGACCGGATCGATCAACCTGGGCCAGGGCTTCCCCGACCGGGACGGCCCGGCCGAAGTCGCCCGGGCCGCCGCCGACGCCATCCTCGAGGGCCGGGGCAACCAGTACCCGCCCGGCCCGGGCATCCCCGAGCTGCGCCGGGCCATCACCGCGCACGACGAGCGGTTCTACCGGCTGCGCTACGACCCGGACAGCGAGGTGCTGGTCACCGCGGGCGCCACCGAGGCGATCGCCGCGGCCATGCTCGCCCTGGTCGAGCCGGACGACGAGGTGATCGCGTTCGAGCCCTACTATGACTCCTACGCCGCGAACATCGCGATGGCCGGCGGTGTCCGCGTCCCGGTCACGCTGCGGCCGCCGGACTTCCGCCCCGACATCACCGAGCTGGCCAACGCGATCAGCCAGCGCACCCGGCTCATCCTGCTCAACTCCCCGCACAACCCGACCGGCTCGGTGTTCACCCGCGACGAGCTCGCCGCGATCGCGGCCCTGGCCGTCGAGCACGACCTGCTCGTGGTCACCGACGAGGTCTACGAGCACCTGGTCTTCGACGGCGAGCACGTGCCCATCGCCGGCTTTCCCGGCATGAAGGACCGAACGATCTCGGTGTCCTCGGCCGGCAAGACGTTCTCGTTTACCGGCTGGAAGATCGGCTGGGTCAAGGCGGCGCCGGAGCTGGTCACCGCGGTGAAGACGGCCAAGCAGTTCCTCACCTTCGTCAGCGGCGGCCCGTTCCAGTACGCGGTGGCCGAGGCGCTGGCCCTGCCGGACGCGTACTACGCCGGGCTCCGCACCGGCCTGCTGGCCCAGCGCGACCTGCTCACCTCCGGGCTGCGCGAGATCGGCTTCGAGGTGTACGAGCCGCAGGGCACCTACTTCGTCACCGCCGACATCAAGGCCCTGGGCTACCACGATGGCGTCGAGTTCTGCCGGGCGCTGCCGGACCGCGCGGGCGTGGTCGCCATCCCCACCGCCATCTTCTACGACCACCCGGAAGCGGCCCGCAGCCACGTCCGGTTCGCCTTCTGCAAGCGCCCCGAGGTGCTGACCGAGGCCCTGCGCCGGCTGGCCAAGCTGACCGGATAGGGGGCTCAGGCTGATGGATGCGGGGCAACGAAGGGCCGCCGAGGCGGCCGAGGGTTTCATGCCCGCCGCCGAAGGACTCGCGCTGTTCGAAGCGGCCGCGCGCTACGCCGCCCGCGGGCCGGTGCTCGAGATCGGCAGCTACTGCGGCAAGTCCACGATCTACCTGGCCGCGGCGGCCCGCGAGGTCGGCCAGGCGGTCGTCACCGTCGACCACCACCGCGGCTCGGAGGAGCACCAGCCCGGCTGGGAGTACCACAACCCGCATCTGGTCGACCCGGCCACCGGCCGCCTGGACACGCTGCCCAGCCTGCGGGCCACCCTGGCCGCGGCCGGCCTTGAAGACGACGTGGTGGTCGTGGTGGGCCGGTCCGCGGCTGTGGCCTCGCTGTGGCGCACTCCGCTCGGCATGCTGTTCATCGACGGCGGCCACACCGACGCCGCGGCGCAGTCCGACTACGAAGGCTGGGCGCCGTGGCTGGCGCCGGGCGGCGTGCTGGCCATCCACGACGTGTTCTCCGACCCGGCCGAGGGCGGCCAGGCGCCGTACCGGATCTACCAGCGGGCGCAGCAGTCCGGCGCGTTCACCGAAGTCCCCGGCGAGGGCTCGCTCCGCCTGCTAGAGCGCACCGGCGACGGGATCGGCTGACCCGGCGTCCCGGAAGATCCCCGCGCCGCCGCTGAATCCCGCCAGCGCGTCGGCGGCCAGCACTACCGCGGCCGCGGTCCAGCTCGACCGCTCCCGCGGGAACGGCGCCCGGTTGGCGAACTGCCAGCCGGTCCAGTAGGAGCCGTCCGGATGGCGCAGATGATGGACGCTCCCGAACACCTCCCGGGCCGCCTCGCGCCGCCCGCAGGCGTCGAGCGCGATGACCAGCTCGCAGGTCTCGGCCGCGGTGACCCACGACTGGTCGCGCACGCAGCGGACGCCCAGGCCGGGCACCACGAACGTGTCCCAGCCGGACACCAGCCGGCGGGCCGCGTCCGGCCCGCGGAGCGCGCCGCCGAGCACCGGGTAGTACCAGTCCATGGCGAACCGGCTCTTGTCCGCGAACGCGTCCGGATAACGGGCCACCAGGTGGCCGAGCCGGTCCGCGGCGAGCTCCCAGTCGGGCCGCGGGTCGTCGGCCAGCTTGGCCAGCGCGATCGCGCAGCGCAGGCTCTGGTGGATGCTCGCGCACCCGGACAGCAGCGCGTACGCCCCCGGCAGGCCGGCCGCGTCGCGCTCCCAGCGGATCTCGCCGCGCGGCGTGCGCAGCGCCAGCGCCCACTCCACCGCGCGGCGCACCGTGGGCCACATCAGGTGGCAGTGCCCCTCGTCACCGGTCACCAGGTACTCGTGCCAGGCGCCGACGGCCACGTACGCGGCGTGATGGCTTTCCGCCGCCGGGTCGGCGACCCGCCCGGAGATGACCGAACGAGGCCACGATCCGTCGGCCCGCTGGCTCTTGCGCAGCCACCGGTACGCCCGGCGGGCGGGCTCGCGCAGCCCGCAGGCGCTCAGCGCCATCGCGCACTCGATGTGGTCCCAGGCGTCGACGTGCCCGTCCGGCCACGCGATCGCCCCGGATCGTTCCTGCACCCGGGCGATGGCCGCAGCGGTGGCGAGCACCTCGGCCCGGTCCAGCTGCCGCCCTTCAGCCATCCTTTCGCCCGGACTCCGGCTTGACGGCGTACACCACCAGGCTCTTTCCGATGACTGGGTTCAGCGCCCGCTCGGCCAGCCGGGTGAAGGCCGGCCTGCGCCTGATGTCCCAGACCAGCAGCCGGTGATACGCGCTGGCCAGCCGGTGCTTGTCGTCGTGCACGCCGACCGCGCACTTGAGCCACCAGTAGGGCGAGTGCAGCCCGTGCGCGTGGTGGTGCCAGAGCGCGGTCAGCCCCGCCCTGGCCAGCTTGGCTTCCAGTTCGACCCGTGTGTAGATGCGCACATGCCCCCCCGGGACCTCGTGATACTCATCGGACAGCGCCCAGCAGATGCGTTCGGGCAGGAAGCTCGGCACGGTGATCGCGGCGAGGCCGCCCGGCCGCAGCACCCGGGCCAGCTCGTTCATCGCCCGCTGGTCGTCGCCGATGTGCTCGAGGACCTCGGCCGCGACGATCCGGTCGAACGCGCCGTCCCCGAACGGCATGGCGGTGGCGTCCCCGGAGACGGCGCTCGCTCCGGTCTGTGGCCCGGCCTCGCCCGCCTCGCGCATCGCGCCGAACATCCCGGTCACCGGGGTAAGTTCGGCCGGGTCGAGGTCGAACGCGACCACGTCCGCGCCGCGGCGGTACACCTCGAACGCGTGCCGCCCGCCCCCGCAGCCCAGGTCGAGCACGCGGTGGCCGGGCCGGACCGGGAACCGGCGGAAGTCGACCGTCAGCACGGCGGCTGCCTCCCCATGGCCTTCACATACCGGTCCGCGGTGGCCTTCGCCACCGCGGACCAGGCGAACCGCTCGCCGACCCGGCGCAGCGCCCGGTCCGCGAGCGCGGCCCGCTCGGCGGGCGAGCTATGCAGCCGCCGCAGCACGGCGGCGAGTTCCTCGTCATCCCCCGGCGTGACCAGGACGGCGGCGTCGCCGGTGACCTCAGGCAGCGCCCCGGTGCGGCTGGCCACCAGCGGGGTGCCCGAGGCCATGTGCTCCACCGCGGGCAGCGAGAACCCCTCGTACAGTGAGGGCACCACGGCCGTCTCCGCGCTGGCCAGCAGCGCGGAGAACGCCTGGTCGGACAGGCCGTGGGTGAACGTGACCCGGTCGGCGAGGGACAACTGGGCGGCCAGCCGCTGCGTGGCGGGCGCCGGCTTGCCCACGATGACCAGGTGCGCGTCGGTGTCCGTGGCCAGCTTTCCCACCGCGCGCAGCAGCGTGGCGATCCCCTTGACCGGGGAGTCGGCGCTGGCCACCGCGACGATCCGGCCGGGGACCCGGGGCTGGGCTGGCGGGCGGAACATCCGGGTATCCACCCCCAGCGGGATGATGTGCACCTGCCCGGGCCGGACACCGAAGTCGCGGCAGATGTCGCGCTTGGACGAGGAGGACACGGTGATCACCGCGCCGGATCTGGCCACCCGGCGCGCCACCCGGGCCTGCATCCGGACGAACCCGTACCAGCGCCGCTTGTTCAGCGCGGCGAGCCGGCCCGAGGAGGCCAGGTCGATCCGCCGGTCCACGCTGATCGGGTGGTGGATGCTGGCCACCAGCGGCAGCCCGAGCCGCCGCACGCCGAGCATCCCGTAGCCGAGCCCCTGGTTGTCGTGGACCACGTCGAAGTCCGCGGCCCGCGCGGCCAGCGCCCGCAGCGCCCGGATGCTGAACGTCAGCGGCTCGGGGAAGGCGCCGCCCCACATCATCGCGGTCTCAAGCACGTCCGCCCAGTCCCGGTACTCGCCCCAGCGCGGCGTGCGGAACGGGTCGTCGTCGCGGTACAGGTCGAGGCTGGGGATCTCGCGCAGCACCGGGCCAGAGTCCAGATCGGGATACGGCTGACCGGAGAACACTTCGACGTGGTGGCCCAGCGCATGAAGTTCCCGGCTCAGGTGGCGGACGTAAACACCCTGGCCGCCGCAGTGCGGCTTGCTGCGGTACGAAAGCAACGCGATGCGCAGCGGCCGGTTCACAATGACCACGGGGCACCATACCACCCAGTAGCCCACGGCTTCCGGAGCGGCCCCAGGTGAACCCTGGTTACCTCGCGCACCGATCTTTATCCCAAACGGGCGTGGTGCGTGCCCGGCGCCCCCGCGTGCCCGGGCCGGCTCAAGCCGCACACCATCCCCGGCAGCCGTCAGCCCGGGATCCCGCTTTGAGCTGGCACCGGGATTTGCGTTACAACAGTTCCGGGACGGCGCGAAAGGGGTGCCCACGTGACGCATAGGTTCCCGGCGCTGATTGCGGCTCCGGCCCCGGCCCCGGGGCGGCTCTGGCTGACCGGGGCGCGCCTGTTCGACGGGACCGGGACGGCGCTGCGCGAGAACACCGCGGTCCTGGTCGAGGACGGCGTCATCCGGCGGGTCGCGGACGACCGGGAGCGGTGCCCGGACGGCGCCCGGCCGGTGGACGTGGGCCAGCGGGTGCTGATGCCGGGGCTGACCGACGCGCACACCCACGCGTCCGGCCGGGTGCCGCACCCCGCGAAGGGCGCGGAGGAGCCGCTGCCGGGGGTCGCGGCGCACTTCCTGCAGGCCGAACTGCGCGACTACCTCCGCCTCGGCGTCACCACCATCCGGGTCTGCGGGTCGCAGGGGCTGATGCCGCAGCAGGCCAGGCAGGCCATGCGCTACGGCGCGTTCCGTGGCCCGCGGCTGCTGACCTGCGGGAAGATCATCTCGGCGACGGCGCCGGGCGGGCGTTTCTACGGCGACATGTACCGCGAGGCCGACGGTCCGGACGACATGAGGCGCGCGGTCAGGGAGCAGATCAGGGCCGGCGCGGACTTCGTCAAGGTGATGACGACCGGGGCCCGCTCCAACGAGCTCGAGGACCCGGAGCCGCTCCAGCTCACCGAGCCGGAACTGACCGCGGTCACCGACGAGGCGCACCGGCTCGGCTACCGGGTGGCGGCGCACGCCGAGGGCCTGGACGGCTGCGCGGCGGCGATCAGGCACGGCGCGGACACCGTCGAGCACGGCATGCACCTGCACCGGCGGCCGGACCTGCTGGAGGCGATGGCCGCCGCGGGCCAGGCCCTGGTGCCCACGCTGTCGGGCTACTACTGGATGGCCGGCCTGGGCGAGGCCGTCGAGCCGGCCGCCGGGCACGCCGACCCGGGCCGCGCCGCGGCGGCCGATCCGGCCAGCGCGCACGCCGATCCCGGCATGCCTCCGGTGCTGACCGAGCTGGCCCGGCGCAACCTGGAGGAGGGCGCGGCCAGCATGCGGGCCGCCCGCCAGGCTGGTGTCAAGATCGCGCTCGGCAGCGACGTGAGCCTGGCCACCGGGCTGGAGGTCGAGCGGATGGCGCAGCACGGGCTCACCCCGGCCGAGGCCCTGGTCGCCGCGACGCTGACCGCGGCCGAGGCGCTCGGCCTGGACGGGCACATCGGCACCGTGGCCGAGGGCAAGCTGGCCGACCTGATCATCGTGGACGGCGACCCGCTGACCGAGCCGGCCGTGCTCCGCGACCCCGCCCGCATCTGGCTGGTCCTGCAGCGTGGCGCCCCGGTCACGGGCCAGGCCCTGGTCAACCGGGCCCGTTGATGCGGCGCGCGCTCGGCCGGTACGGGTTCGCCGCCGCCTACCTGGCCTGCTTCCTCGCCGTCCAGGTCGACTACGCCCGGCTGAGCCCGGACGCCCAGGCCCGGCTGGTCGCGTGGGCCAGCACCGACGTGGCGAACCTGGAGCACGAGCCCGGCTCGCTGGTGCTGTCCGCGTTCGTCATGCCCGGGAACCCGCTGGTCTGGCCGGTGCTGATCGCGCTGGCCCTGTTCGGCGCGAACCGGGCGCTCGGCAACGCCCGGACGGCGCTGGTCTGCCTGGCCGGCCACGTGGTCGGGTCCCTGGTCAGCGAGGGCATCGTGGCCTACCGGGTGGACGCGGGCCAGTTGCCCGCCGCGGACCGGTACCTCACCGACGTCGGGCCGTCCTACGTGGTGGTGTCGGCCATCGTGATCGCGGTGCTGTGCGGCACCTGGCTCGCGCGGGCGGCCGCGGTGATCGATTTCGCGGTGCTGGTCTTCGCCGGGCATATCTTCGCCGGGCTGAGCCAGCTCGACGTGGCCGCGGTCGGGCACCTGACCGCCGTGCTCACCGCGACCGTGGCCACCGCCCTGATCGTGACCCGCCGCGGCCGGAGCCGGCCGTCAGCCGGTCCCCACGGCGGGCGCCGGGCGTCAGCCGGCCACGTGGCCGACGGCCGTGCCGATCAGGTAGGTGATCGCGACGGCGGCGGCGCCCAGCAGCAGCTGCCGCATGGCACCCCGCCAGAACGGCCGGTCGGTCAGCCGGGCCACGATGCCCCCGCCGGCGATCGCGGCGACGGCGGCGAGGCCGAGCGCGACGGCCAGCACATGCAGGCCGGCTAGGTACGGGATGAGCGGGATGACCGCGCCGACCGAGAACGAGGCCAGCGAGGCGCCCGCCGCCACCACCGGCGAGGGCAGCTCGCCGGGATCCACTCCGAGCTCCTCCAGCGCGTGCACGGCCAGTGCCTTGTCCGGGTTCGCCGAGATCTCCGCGGCCGCCTGCCGCGCCGTGGCCGCGCTGACGCCGCGGGCCCGCAGCATGGTGGCCAGCTCCGCCTGCTCGAAGACGGGATTGTTCTCCAGCTCGAGACGTTCCTTGTTGACCTCGGCCTGGACGAGCTCGTTCTGCGAGGAGACGGAGACATACTCCCCGGCCGCCATCGAGCAGGCGCCGGCGGCCAGCCCGGCCAGGCCGGTGAGCACGATCGTGTGCGCGCTCCCGCCGCCACCGCCGACCCCGGCGATCAGCGACACGTTGGTGACCAGCCCGTCCATGGCCCCGAACACGGCCGGCCGCAGCCAGCCGCCGGACACGTCCCGGTGGTGGTGACCATGGTCGTGCCCGTGGTCGTGTGGGTGCTTGCCGGTCCGGGCTTGGTCTTCTGTGGCCATCCAGACTGCCTTCCCTCTCCGCGCCGTCGCACTCCAGGCCCATCACATCAGCACGGCTCGGAAGCAGGCTACCGGGGGCAACCCATGCGGTGCGCCGCGGCCGGCGCACCGCACGCCAGGCTCGAGGGTCAGCTCTTCGACGCGTTGTTCAGGAACAGGTGCCCGATCGCGGTCGGGTAGACACCGGTCACGCCCTGCGCCGTCGCCGTCAGGTAGTTGTAGAAGTACGCGAAGATGATCGGCGTCTGGTCCAGCAGCAGCGTCTCGATCTGCCCGGCCACGCTTCGTTGGGTGGGCAAGTTGGTGGCGGCGACATACTGCGCGACCAGCTTGTCATACTGCGAATTGCTGAAGCGGGCGGCGTTCCACACACCGGTGCCCTTCGGCGGAGGCGTCAGCAGCGGCGCGCCGAGGAACGTGTTCGGCACGCCGCGGTGCCCGTAGTCGACCAGGCTCATGGTGGCGTCCAGCCAGTCGGAGTTCCCGATCGTGGACTTGCCGTAGTACTGCGCGGAGCTCTCCACCTTGAGGTTGATCTTCACGCCGATGGCCGCCGCCGACTCCACCACGATCTGGGCGAAATCAGGGATCTCCTGCACCATCTCGGTGATCAGCTGGGTGCTGAATCCGTTAGGATGCCCGGCCGCGGCGAGCAGCGACTTGGCCTTGGCGACATCCTGCGCGCGCTGCGCCACGCTGGTGTTGGTGGCCGGGAAGACCGGCGCGAACGGGCTGTCGTTACCGAGATCAGCGAAGCCCTTGAACAGCGCCTGCACGATCTGCGGCCGGCTGAGCGTGAGCGCGATCGCCTGCCGCACCCGCGGGTCGGTGAACGGCGCCTGATCGGTGCGCATGGAAAGCTCGCGGTGCGCGCTGGACTTCAGCTTGATGACGTTGTAGCTGCCGTTGAGCAGGGCCTGGCCGCCGGCCACGGAGAACTGCCCGACGACGTCGATCGTCCCGCCGGTCAGCGCCACGACCGAAGCGCTCTGTTCGTCGTAGAACGTGAACTGGGTCTGCGACGGCAGTGCCTTGGTGCCCCAGTACGACGTGTTGGGGGTGAACACGGCCCCCGACTTGGGCGTGTAGGAGCTCTTGACGAACGGCCCGGTGCCGACGAAGCTGCTCTGCCACTGGGCCGGGGGATAGCCTTTCGGCAGGATGATCACGTTGTAGTTGTCCGAGGACACCAGGTAGGGGAAGCTGCCGTTCGGGGCCTCCAGGTGGAAGGCGACCGTGTAGTCGTCGACCTTCACCACGCCCGACGGCTTCAGCACGGTGGCGGGCAGCGTGGACAGCGAGGGGGACCCGGTCGTGGGGTTGGTGTGCAGCTGGAAGGTGTACACCACGTCATCGGCGGTCAGCGGGGCGCCGTTGTGGAACTTCACCCCCTGGCGGATCTTGAACGTCCAGACGTCGGCGGCGCTGTTCGGCGACCAGCTGGTCGCCAGCACGGGCTTGAGGTTCAGCGTCTGCCCGGACAGGACCAGGTACTCGCCGGTCTGCGCGAGCATGTCCAGGCCGCCCTGGTCGGCCACGGTCACCGGGTTGATTGCCCCGGTCGGCGTGATGATGCCGGCCTTGATCACCGCGCCGGGCTTGCCCGTGGCCGAGGCGGACGACGAGCCCGCCGCCGCCGGGCTCGACGAGCTGCTGCTGCAGGCCGCGAGGATCGACCCGAGCAGTGGCGCGGAGATGCCGACCACGCTCGCCCGGCGGATGAAGTCGCGGCGGGAAAGCCGTCCCGCGGCGAACTCGTCGATGATGTGATTAGCGACCTCACCCTGGCCCTGGCGCAGGCGCCCGAGCCGGCGGTGATCGATATTCCTGGTCATGCAGAGCCTCCCTGTGATGGGGCGGATTCACTGCGCTGGAGAATTCGCAGTTCGGCGATCGGGATATGACAGCGGATCAGGTGACCCGGTTCTTCTTCGAGCAGAGGCGGTTCGGTGGACTCGCAGATGCCGCTGGTCAGCTTGCGCGGACAGCGGGTATGGAAGACGCAACCCGTTGGCGGGTGGGCGGCAGACGGGATCTCGCCCTCCAGCCTGATCCGGTCCGGACGCTGGCCGTCAAGCGATGGCACCGCGGAGAATAGCGCCTCGGTGTAGGGGTGGTGCGGCCCGGCGAAGACGGCTTCGGCCGGCCCGACCTCCATGACCCGCCCGAGGTACAGCACCACGATGCGGTCCGACAGGTACCTGACCAGGCCCAGGTCATGGGAGATGAACAGGTAGCTGACGCGCTCGGCCTTCTGCAGGTCGGCGAGCAGGTTGAGGATGGCCGCCTGCACGGACACGTCGAGCGCCGACGTCGGCTCGTCGCAGACCACCACGTCGGGGCCGCCGGCGAAGGCGCGGGCGATCGCGACCCGCTGCTTGAGGCCGCCGGACAGCTGGGCCGGCCGCAGCGGCAGGTGGCGGTCCTCCAGTCGGACGGAGCCGATCAGGTCGGCCAGCCGGTCCCGCAGCGCCGAGCCGGAGAGCCCGGCCAGCCGGGCCAGCGGGCGGCTGATGAGGCTGCGCACCGTATGCCGGCGGTTGAGCGCCGAGTCCGGGTTCTGGAAGACGATCTGCAGCGCGCGCAGGGTCTCCCGTGGCCGCCGCCGGGCGTCCGGGGGAAGCGGCTTGCCGTCGAGGGTGACGACCGAGCCCTGGTCGGGCGGAGTGAGCCCGAGCAGGACGCGCGCCAGCGTGGTCTTGCCGCTGCCCGACTCGCCGACCAGGCCGAGCGTCTCGCCCCGGTGAATGGACAGATCGACGCCGACCAGGGCCTTAACGGAACCCGCGAAGGTCTTCGATACTCCCTCGGCGACCACCTGCGGGCTGCCGGTTACCTCGCCCGACAGCGTGGCCACCGAGGCTGGGGTGGCGCGGGGCAAGTCCTGGGCCAGCTCGTGGTAGAAGCAGCGCGAAGTGCGCAGGTCGCCGACGTCGAACAGCTCAGGCCTGGATTCCCGGCACCGATCCCTGGCCAGGGCGCAGCGCGGCGCGAACACGCAACCGGTCAGCGCGTGACCGGGCGGGGGCAGGAAGCCGGGGATGGTGTCCAGCCGGTCGCTGTCCTTGCGCTGGCCGCGGCGCGGGATGCAGCGCAGCAGCCCGACCGTGTACGGGTGCCGCGGCTGGTCGAACACCTGGCGCGCCGGGCCTTCCTCGACCAGCTCGCCCGCGTAGAGCACCCCGACGCGGTCGCACATCTTGGCGATCACCGCCAAGTTGTGGCTGATGAACAGGATCGAGGTGTCGAATTCCTGGCGCAGCGCGGCGACCAGGTCGAGCACCTCGGCTTCCACGGTCGCGTCCAGCGCAGTGGTCGGCTCGTCCAGGATGAGCAGCGACGGCGAGGCGGCCAGCGCCATCGCGATCAACGCCCGCTGCGCCATCCCGCCGGACAGCTCGTGCGGATACCGCCGCATGACCCGTCCCGGGTCGGATATCTGGACCTGCCGCAGCATCTCCTCGGCCGAGGCCAGGGCCGCGTCCGACGACTCGCCGGCGATCTCGAACACCTCGGCGATCTGCCGGCCCACCCGCAGCGACGGGTTCAGCGCCCGCCCAGGCTCCTGGTACACCATCAACACGGTCCGGGCCCGCAGCTGGCGCAGCGCTCCCGCGCCCATCGACAGCGGATCCTGCCCGTTGATGCTGATCGTCCCGGCGCTCACCCGGCCGTTTCTTGGCAGGTACCGGACCAGCGCCAGCGCCGCCGTGGACTTGCCGGACCCGGACTCGCCCACCAGCCCGTAGGACTCGCCGCGCCCGATGGAAAAAGACACGTCACGCAGGGCGAGGCGGTCCTGGCCACGCACCCGGTAGGCGACGTCCATGTGCGAAACGACCAGGGCCGGCCCGGAGGGCGCGGAAGCCGAGGACACCGAGGACGCCGGTTCAGCGGTCATGAGCTCAGCACCTGCTCAATCGAGTCCGCGATCAGGGTGACGGCGGTCACCAGCGAGGCGATGGCGAGTGCCGGGAACAGCGTCTGCCACCAGTAGCCGGCCAGCAGGCCGCTGTAGTTGGCCGCGATGTCCGCGCCCCAGTCGGGCGTGGGCGGCTGGATGCCGAAGCCGAGGAAGGAGAGCGTGGCCAGCGCGAACACGGCGTAGCCCAGCCGCACCGTGAACTCGACCAGGATGGCGGGCATGACGTTGGGCAGGATCTCGCCGAACATGACCCGGGCCGAGTTCTCGCCCAGCAGCCGGGACGCGGACACGTAATCCTGGTTCCGCTCGACCAGCACCGCCGCCCGGACCGTGCGCGCGATCAGCGGCGTGAAGACGAGGCCGACGACGACGATCAGCGTTGTCACCGACGGGCCCAGGGCCACGATGAACAGGAACGCGATGATCACCAGGGGCAGCGCGAGGACGGCCTCCACGATCCGGCTGACCGCCGTGTCGAACCAGCCGCCGAAGTAGGCCATGGCTAGACCGAGAACAGTGCCGAGGATGGTGCCGAGGATAGTGGCCAGCGGGGTAATGATCAGGATGTCCCTGGCGCCGGTGATGACCCGGGACAGCACGTCCCGGCCGAGCGGGTCGGTGCCGAACCAGTGCGCCGAGGACGGGGCGGTGTTGGAGTTGAGCAGCTGCTGAGCCAGCGGGTTGTACGGCGCGATCAGGTGCCCGAAGACGGCGCAGATCACCCAGAACAGCAGGATCCCCGCGCCGACGAGGAACGTCGGCCTGCGCAGCAGCAGCCGCCACCGGGTCGGCGTGGCCCGGCTGGCCGCCGCCACCGCCGCCTGCGTGTCCGGCCCGAGATACCCGCCGGTACGATCCAGCGGCGCCACCGGGTCCACGGGCGACGGAATGCCCGGCTGCGGGACGGAGCCGCTCATTCCGCGCCGCCGATCCGCAGCCGCGGGTTGAGCAAGGTCAGCAGCAGGTCCGCGGCCAGCGTGGCCAGCACGTAGACCACGCCGATAACGAGGACCCCGGCCTCCAGCATCGCGAAGTCCTTGGCCTGGGCGGCCTTGTAGATCAGGTTCCCCAGGCCCTGGTAGTTGAACAGCGTCTCCACCACCACCAGGCCGCCGATCAGGTAACCGGTCTGGGTCGCGATCACCGTGATGGTTGGCAGCAGCGAGTTACGCAGGATATGCCGGCGGATCACCGTGCTCCGCGGCAGCCCCTTGAGCACCGCGGTGCGGGCGTAGTCCGAGTTCAGCGCCTCGATGGTCCCCGCCCTGGCCATACGAGCAATGTAGCCGAACAAGACGAAAACGAGCGGTATCACCGGCAAGATCAAGTGCCGGAACTGGCTCCAGGCTCCGGCACCGGCCCCCGCCGAGGCGGTGACCGGCAGCGCCTTCAGCGCCACGCCGAACACCACGATGACCACGATGCCGGACACGAACTCGGGCACGCTGGACAGCGAGAGCCCGGTCACCGAAATGACCCGGTCCACCCCGCGGCCGGCGTAGAGCGCGGCGGTCACGCCGCCGATGATGCCGAGCGGTACCACGATCACGAACGCGAGCAGGGCCAGCTTCACCGAGTTGATCAGCGCGGCCCGGACAAACGGCTCGACCGCGCTCCGGTAGGTGTACGACGTGCCGAAATTCCCGTGCAGCAGGCCGCCGAGCCAGCTCAGGTACCTGGTCAGCAGCGGCCGGTCCACGCCGAGCTGGTGATCGAGGGCCTGCACGGAGCTTGGCGAGGCGAGGTTGCCGAGGGTGGCGCGGCCGGGATCGCCGGGGAGGATCTGGCCCGCGCAGAATACGATCAAGCTGAGAATCCACAGCGTAAGGATCATCAGCCCGAGGCGCCTCAGAAGGAACATAGCCATCTCTGGCCTCCTTGATGCTGGGCCGCCTCACGTGGCACATCCTTGGGCGGCAGAGCTTAGCTCAGTTATAGATGGGTGAGCAATCAATGACGATCACGCTCAACGGAAGTGACCTGACTGTTACCCAGGTCATCGCGGCTGCCCGGCACGGTGAGGCCGTCGCGCTGGCGCCCGGGGCCATCGCGGCCATGCGCCAGGCGCGCACGGTGGTGCAGGCGGCACTGGGGCAGGGCGAGCCAGTTTACGGCCTGACCACGGGGGTCGGCGAGCGTAAGGCGTACCTGCTCGACCCGGCCGAACGGCAGCGGTTCAACCACCGCCTGGTGCTCAACCACCGGATCGCGCAGGGCGACGTCGCCCCGGCCAACGTGGTCCGCGGCGCGATGCTCTGCCTGGCCAACAGCTACGCCAAGGGAGTGACCGGCGTCCGCCCCGAACTGGCCGAGATGATCGTCACGCTGCTCAACGAGGGGTTCGCGCCGGCGGTGCGCCGGCTGGGCTCGGTCGGCCAGGGGGACCTCGGCCCGATGGCCGACCTGGCCCACGGGCTGATTTCCCGCAGCGGCTTCGAGGTGGCCGAGAACGAGGGACTGGCCCTGGTCAGCAGCAACGCCTTCACCACGGCCTGGGCCTGCATGGCCATCGCCGACGCGCAGACCTTGCTGGACGTGTTCGACGTGGCGGGCGCGCTGGACCTGGAGGCGTTCGGCGCCAACCTTGCCTGCCTGCACCCGGTCATCGAGCAGACCCGCCCGTTCCCCGGACTGGCGGCCACGCTGCGCGAACTGCGCCTCCTGCTGCGGGGCAGCTACCTGTGGCGGGCGGGCGCAGCCAGGTTCCTGCAGGACCCGCTGACCTTCCGCTGCATCCCGCACATTCACGGCGCGGCCAGGGACGCGCTGGCCTACACGCGGAACATCTTGCAGGTCGAGCTGAACTCCTCGCAGTCCAACCCGGTCGTGGTGATGCCCGCCGGAAATGAGCCGGGCCGGATCGTCTCGGTCGGCAACTTCGACATCGGCCCGCTCGCCGCCGCGCTCGACTTCCTCCGCATCGCGCTCGCCCCGGTGGTGACCAGCGCGAACGAGCGCGCGGTCAAGCTCCTGCAGGCGCCCTTCTCCGGGCTGGCCGCCGGCCTGGCGGCCGCCGCCGCTACGCCCGACGACGCGCTGTCCGAGCTGGCCACCTCGGGCCAGGCCATCACCATGGAGGCCCGCACGCTGGCCCATCCGGTGTCCTACGAGATGGCCAGCTCGGTCAAGGGGGAGGGCATCGAGGACCGGGCCACGATGGCGCCGCTGTCGGCGCGCCGGCTGGCCGACATGGTCCAGCTGTGCGCCCGGGTGGCCGCGATCGAGTTCGTCGTCGCCGCTCAGGCCATCGACCTGCGCGCACTGTCCGCGGCGGATGGGGGCCCGCTCGGCCTCGGCACGGACCGCGCCTACCGGATGATCCGGGAGCTCGTCCCGTTCACCCCGGCCGACAGCACGCTGCCGGCCGACCTGGAGCCGCTGGTCGAGCTGATCACCAGGGGAGACCTGACCCCGGCCGCGTGAGCCGGATCCGTGCCGTTCCGCCGGCACCACGCCGCCGAACCCGCCGGACATCTGCTGGCCGGCCAGCAGGTGGCCGGGATGGCCGGCGGGTCTGCTGAGGGTCCCGGCGGTGAACACCTCGCCATCGGCGTGCACCTCCACGCGGTCGGCGAGGGGTACTCCGACCACGACACTGGCCCTGCCCCGCCCAACCGGTGCACCATGGTGCGGTCAGGACCCGCCGCTACGCAGGCGATGACCGATGGTCGCGCCCGACCCCCAGGAGCCGTTTGTGTCAGCCATTGACGGGTTTGTGATCGTGCCGAAGCCGGCGGCGCACTTCGGCGCCGGCGCGATTGGGCAACTGCCGTCCATCGTCCGCGGGGCCGGCGCGGAAGCCGTGGTCGTGGTGACCGACGAGGCGCTGGCGTCGACGCCGGTGATCGCGACGGTCAGGGCCATGCTGGCCGAGGCCGGCCTGCCGGCCCGGATGTTCTCCGGCGTGCACCCGAACCTCACCACCGACGACCTGGCCGCGGGCGCCGCCGCGGTGGCCGAAGCGGCCGCGGGCGCCGCCGCCGTCGTCAAGGCCGCCGCCGTCGCCGCGACCCTGAGACCCTCCGCGCCCCTGGCTGCCCCGCCCGCTTCGGTCCGCCGGGCGCGGTCCGCCCCCGCGGCGCCGCTGGCCACGCGGATCGCGCTGGTCGCGGTGGGCGGGGGATCAGCCATCGACGCGGCCAAGGGTATCGCGATCGCCGCGGTCAACCCGGAGCGCGGCCGGGACCTGGACTACCGCCGGGGTGTCACCGTGCCCGCGCTGCGCGTCGTGGCGGTGCCCACGACGGCCGGGCCGGGCGCGGAGACCAACGCCTTCGCCGCGGTGACCGACCCGGCGGCCGGCCGCAAGTTCTACGTCGGCCACGCGAGCTCGATGCCGGCCGCCGCCATCCTCGACCCGGCGCTGACCGTGGGCCTGCCGCCCGCGCTGACCGCCGCGGCCGGCCTGGACGCCCTGACCAGCGCGCTGGAGTCCTACCTGTCCGTGCGCCCCAACCCGTGGTCGGACGGGATCGCGCTGCAGGTGATCCGCATGATCGCCAGGCACCTGCCGCGCGCCTGCGCGGACGGCACGGACCTGGCGGCCCGGTCGCAGCTGCTGCTGGCCGCGCACATGGCGGGCGTCGCGACGGCCAACAGCCGCCCGGGCCTGTGCTACGCGATCGGCCACTCGCTCGGCGGCCGGCCAGACGTCGCGCCCGGGGCGGCGCTGGCCGCGCTGCTGCCCGAGGTGCTCCGCTTCAACCTGCCGGTGCGGGCCCAGCGGATGGCCGACGTCGCCTTCGCCCTCGGTGCCGGTGACACCGAGGCGGACACCTGGGTCAACGCCGAGGCCGCCATCGGTGCCGTCACCGCGCTGCGGGACGAGGTGGGGCTGAGCGGGGGGATCGGCGATCTCGGCGTCACCGAGGCCGACTTCGGCCGGATCGCTGCCGCCGCCCTGGACGACGAGATGCTGGCCGGCGCCCCGCGCCCGCCGGACACCGACGACATCCGCGCCATCCTGCTGGCCTGCGTGGGCTAGCGCCATGCCCCCGAATCAGAGCCAGGCGCGGGAAAGCACGCTGATCACCGGCATCGGCGAACTGGTCACCAACGACGGCGGTGGCTACGCCGCGCTGACCGACGCGGCGCTGGTCATGGCCGGGGGCACGGTGGCGTGGACCGGGCCAGCGTCCCGGGCTCCTGCCGCCGACGCGGCGGTGGACGCGGCCGGGCGGGCCGTGCTGCCCGGGTTCGCCGACTCGCACGCGCACCTGGTCTTCGCGGGGGAGCGGAGCGCGGAGTTCGCCGCCCGGATGGCGGGCCGCCCGTACCGGGCCGGCGGCATCCTGGTCACGGTCGAGGCGACCCGCGCCGCCTCCGACGCCGTGCTGCGCGCGAACCTGCGGCGGCTGGCCGCCGAGATGCTCCGCCAGGGCACGACCACGTTCGAGTGCAAGTCCGGGTACGGGCTCACCGTGCCGGACGAGGCGCGCGGGCTGGCGCTCGCCGCCGAGGTCACCCCCGAGGTCACCTACCTCGGCGCGCACGTGCTGCCACCCGAGTACGCCGGCGACCCGGCCGGCTACGTCGACCTGGTGTGCGGCCCGATGCTGGACGCCTGCGCGCCGTCGGCCCGCTGGGTCGACGTGTTCTGCGAGGACGGGGCGTTCGGCGCCGACGCGGCCACGGCGGTGCTGGCGGCGGGCCGGGCTGCGGGCCTGGGCGCCCGGGTGCACGCGAATCAGCTCGGGCCGGGCCCGGGCGTCCGGGTGGCGGCCGAGGCGGGAGCCGCCTCGGCCGACCACTGCACGTTCCTGACCGGCGCCGACGTGGACGCGCTGGCCTCGGCGTCGGTGGTCGCGACGCTGCTGCCCGGTGCGGAGTTCGGCACCAGGCAGCCGTTCCCCGACGCGCGCCGGCTGCTCGACGCGGGCGTCACGGTGGCCCTGGCCACCGACTGCAACCCGGGTTCGTCGTTCACCAGCAGCATGCCGTTCTGTATCGCGCTCGCGGTCCGCGAGATGCGGATGACCACCGAGGAGGCGGTCTGGGCCGCCACCGCGGGCGGCGCCCGGGCGCTGCGCCGGACCGACATCGGCCATCTCGGCCCGGGCGCCCGGGCCGACCTGATCCTGCTGGACGCGCCGTCCCACGCCTACCTGGCCTACCGCCCCGGCGTCCCGCAGATCGCCGCCGTCTGGCAGGCCGGCCGCCTGGTCGCGGGCGCGGTTCCGTAGCCGGGCCCGCGGATCAGGGCTGCGGGCTCAGGTAATGGCGGCGGAAGCGGACGAGCGGCGCACCCGAGGCGGCCACGTAGGGGACGCCGCTGATCCGGGCGATGACCAGCAGGTGATCCCCGGCCGGGATGAGCCGCTCGGCCGAGCACTCCAGCGCGGCCAGGCCGCCGTCTGGGATCAGCGCCCCGGAGGCCGGGCCGCGCCGGTACGGCACGTCGTCGAGCATCCGCCGGGCGCCGGGCCGGCCCGCGGCGGCGAACCGCCCGGCCAGCATCCGCTGCCCGGCCGAGAGCAGGGTGACCGCGAATCGCCTGACCGGCTGCTCCGCCCGGCCGAACAGCTCCGCCGGATACGACCCGTCCATCAGCGACACCAGCGCCAGCGGCGGATCCGCCGACACCGGGCAGAACGCGCTGACCGTCGCCCCGACGTCGTCCCGGCCGTCGGCCACCGTCAGCAGCGTGACCGCACCCGCCCACGCGTCCCACGCCCCGGCCGCATCCGCCCCTGCCGTTACCGGGGCATCAGAGCCGGTCCGTTCGGTCAATGGATTATCCACCGGCCCGGGAGCGTCAGCGGCCCGTACGGCGACAGGCCGGCCCGGGCCGCGAGCCGCCCGGCGGGGCCCCAGGCGTCGGCGAAGCCGAGGTCGAGGGCGGCCGCGGCGGGGCGCGATTCGCTCGACTCCGGCGGGCGCACCTGATCCAGCGGGGTCAGCCGGGGGAAGACGCGCAGCGGCGCGGCGGCGGGCAGCCCGGCCCGGCGGCGGGCGATCTCGGTCGCGGCCGCCATCCCGCCGAGCTCGTCGACCAGGCCGTTATGCGCGGCGTCGGCGCCGGTCCAGACCCGGCCCCGGGCGATCTCGTGCACCCGCTCCACCGTCATCCGGCGGCCCTCGGCCACCTTCGCGGTGAAGTCGCGGTAGGTCGCGTCGAGCCAGGTGTTGAGCCGCTGCCACTCCTCCTCGCTGAACGGGTGGGTGGGCGTGAACATGGTCGCATTCTGGCCCACGGACACCGAATCGGTGGTGATGCCGGCCCGGCCGAACGCCTCCTCGAACACGGGCTTCCCGGCGATCACGCCGATCAACCCGGTCAGCGTGCCCGGCTGCGCCACGATGACGTCGGCCGCCATCGAGATGTAGTACCCGCCGGAGGCCGCCACGTCGCTCATCGACACCACGACCGGCTTGCCCGCCGCGCGGGTCCTGACCACCTCGCGCCAGATCGTGTCGGACGCGACGGCCGAACCGCCGGGGCTGTTGACCCGCAGCACCACCGCGCGGACCCGGTCGTCCGAGGTGGCCGAGCGCAGCGCGGAGGACACCGTGTCGGAGCCGATCGAGCTGCCGCCGATCGGGCTCCGGCTGCTGCGCCCCTGCCTGATCGGCCCGGACGCGTAGATCACCGCGACGAAGCGCTCGCGCGGGTTGGGCAGCCTGCGCGCCCGCTGGGCCAGCGTGTGCGCCCGCTGGTAGCGCGCGACGTACTGCAGGATCGCGTCCTTGCCTGCCTCCTTGCGCACGTCCGCGTACACCTCGTCCCGGTAGCCGAGCGCGTCCACCAGGCCTTCGGCCAGCGCGTCGGCGGCCAGGAACGGCCCGCGGTCGAGCAGATCGCGGGCCTGTTCGGCGGTCTTGCCGCGGTGTTCGGCGATGGCCGCGGTGATCTGCTCGGCGACCGAGACCGCCAGCCGTTCGGCTGCCTCCCGGGCCGGGCCGGTGAAGCCGCGCTCGGTCAGGTTGTCCGCGGCCGACTTGTACTCGTACCGTTTGGCGCTCTGGAAGCCGACGCCGATCTTGGCCAGCGCGTCGTGCAGGAACAACTGCTCGACCGCGACGCCGGTGAGCCCGACCGAGCCGGACGGCTGCAGGTAGATCCGGTCGAACGCGGTGGCCAGGTAATAAGGTACGTTGCCGTGGGTGAACTCGCCGAAGGTCTCGGCCCAGGCCACGGTGAGCTTGCCCGACTCGCGGAATTCGGCGATCGCCTCGCGGATCTCCTGTATCCGGGCCAGCCCGATCCGGCCGCCGCTCACCTTGACCACCAGCGCGCGAACCCGGTCGTCCTGGCGCGCCCGGTGCAGTCCCTCGATGAGGTCGGGCAGCCGCAACTTGCGCCGGGACATGAACGCGGACAGCGGGTCCATGACCGGCCCCTCGGCGATCCCGTCGGTCAGATCGAGCTCGAGAATCAGCGGCGCCGTCTGGCGCTGCCATAGCCTGGAGACCTGTTCGGTGATTTGCCGGGCGAGTTGCACGTCTGCCATGCGGCCAGCTTACGGTGCGGAGGAGATCGGGATCGGCGGACATCCGGTGACGATCGTCGTAGATGTCGCGAACGTGATGGGCTCGCGTCCCGACGGCTGGTGGCGGGACCGGGCCGGCGCCGCCGTCCGGCTGCACGACCAGATCACCCGCCTGGCCGCCAGCGGCCGCGCGACCCTGCCCGACGACGCCCGCCCGCCGGGGGCGGCCGAACGACCAGGGTTCGTCATAGTGCTCGAGGGCGCCGCCAAGGCCGCCGCCGCCCGCATCTCGTCCGGAGAGCCCGCTCCGCCCGGTCCAGATCAGCCCGGTCCAGATCAGCCCGGTCCAGATCAGCCCGGTCCAGATCAGCCCGGTCTCGGCGGGCAAGGTCTCGCCGGGCAAGGTCTCGGCGCGCCCGGGCTCGATCCGCCCGGTCACGGCGGATCCGGGGCGGCGGGTCCCCCGCGGTCCGGGGAGGTGCGCGTGGTGCAGGCGCGCGGCTCCGGGGACGACGCGATCGTGGCCGTGGTGCGCGAACTGCCCGGCCGGCGCGTGGTCGTGACCGCCGACCGGGAACTGCGCGCGCGCGTGGCGGCGGCCGGCGCCACAGTGGCCGGCCCTGGCTGGCTCCTCGGCCTGCTCAAGGACTGAACTCCGGGACTTGAGCCAGGGACCGAGTTTCCGGACTGAGCTTGCGTGGGCTTCGCGCCTGGTCGCGGGCTAGTTGAGCGAATCGGGTGCTCGGGCCGCCGGCCCGTTCAACCGGGTGGCGCCAGTTCCCCTCCGGCGTCGGCGCACTGGGTCGCCGGAGCAAGCATCGTGACAGCCAGCGAGCCTCACTCGCCCGATGTAGCCACATAAGTACGGTTTGGAAATGCTGTGAGCACCGGCTTAACTGATCAGGCGGACTGCTCCGAACGACGAAACGGTAGAGGCCTGTGCGAGTGCTGATCGCTGTCGTGATTGTCCTTTTCGTTTCCCTGCTGCTGCTCGCCGCCGACCGGGCAGTCAAGGCGATCAAGCGCGGCCTCCGCCGCCGCGAGGCCTCCGAGCGACTCGCCGCCGCCGCGGCTCAGGCGGAGGCCGCGGCCAGTCAGCGGCAGGCGGCCGAACAGGCCAGCGGAGCGCTCACCTCGGTCATGCCGACCATCCACGACATGGACACGCGCACGGTCGGCCAACCAGTCCAGCGGGCCGCCACCGTCCACCCGTCCCACCCCGCCGACCGGCGCGACCCCGCCTCCCGGCCCGGTCCCGCCTCCCGGCCCGGCCCCGCCTCCCGGACCGGCCCCGCCTCCCGGCCCGGCCCCGCCTCCCGGCCCGACAGAGCGTCGCCCCCATCGTGCGGGTAGTGGTCCTGGCCGACACTCATGCGCCGCGGCGGTGGCGGGCCTGCCCGTCCCGGGTGGCCGCACACCTGCGCGGGGCGGACCTGATCCTGCACGCCGGGGACGTCTGCACCGCCTCGGTCCTGACCGAACTCGCCGAGTACGCCCCGGTCGTCGCCGTGCTCGGCAATAACGACGGGTCCGACGTCGCCGACTGGGGCGCTACCGAGACAGCCGGACTCGACCTGGACGGGCTCGGCGTGGCCGTGGTGCACGACAGTGGGCCCGCCGCGGGGCGGCGGGCCCGGATGCGCCGCCGGTTCCCGGCGGCGGACCTGGTGGTGTTCGGGCACTCCCACATCCCGCTCGACGAGTCCGGGCCCGGTTTGCGGATCTTCAACCCGGGATCGCCGACGGACCGCCGCCGTCAGCCACACGGCACGCTCGGCGTCCTCGAGATCGACGCCGGGCGCCTCACCAAGGCCGCCATCGTCCCGGTCACCTAACCCCACCAAAACCACTCTCACCACCAGTAACCCCCGCCACCCGCTACGGCGCCCCCGCCCCGCCTCGTTAGATTACGATCAGCCGTGTGACAATTCGTCCGGAAAAGCGTATTTTGCGGCATTTGCGAGACAGTGGTCCGGGATGGCTGCCGGTGCCCCTTACGCTCCGAGTGCCCTCGCGGCAGCCGATATACCAGGCGCCAACCGATACCAGGCGCCAACCTAGATACCAAGCGGCAGTCGAAGCGCCAAGGGGCGACCTGAAACACCCATCCGCGCCGATGCCGGAGCCCCAGCAATGAAAACAGGGGCGCGGGCCTGCCGCGCGCCCCTGCAAACGGACGCGGCGTTACTCAGTCCACCAGTCCTCGTCGTCTTCCTTGCCGTTGGCGGCCTGCTTGGCGCTGGCCGACGCGGCGCTGGCCGACGCGGCGGCGGCCGACGCTGGGGCCGGGGCGCCGCCGTTGGCCGGGCGCTGCTGGGCCTGGGTGGGCGCCGGGGACACCTGGATGGCCTGGCGCGTGGCGGACGGCGGTACCGGCTGCACCGTGGTGGGAGGCACCGCGGAGGTGCCGTTGCGCGGAGCCTGCGGGGCTGACGGGGCTGACGGGGCCGAAGCAGCCGAAGGGGCCTGGTCGGCTGCGATGGCCGGCTTCGGCGCCGGCGCCTGCACCGCGGGCTCGCTCATGCCGGGCAGCTGCCCGCCGAGCAGCTGGCGCACCTGGGCCAGGTGGGCGGCGATGCTGTCCTTCTGCCTGGTGAGCTCGTCGACCTCGCGCTGCACGGCCGTCCGGCGGCGTTCGGCGTCGGCCTTGGTCTCGGCGAGCAACTGCTCGGCCTGCGTCTTGGCCTGGGTGACGATCTGGTCGGCGTTCTTCTTGGCGTTGCTGACCAGCTGCCGGGCGTGCGAGTCGGCGTCCCGCCGGGTCTGGTCGGCCTGCGCGGAGGCTTTGGCCGCGCGCTGCTCGGCGGTGGAGGCGCGCTGCTCGGCCTCGGAGACGAGCTTCTGCGTGGCGGACTGGGCGGCGGCGAGCCGTTCGGCTTCCTGGCGTTCGGCCTCTTCCCGGCGCGCCGCGAGCTGGATCTCGAACTCGGCCTCGGCCTGGGCCCGCTGGGCCTCGCTCTCCTCCAGAATCCGCTGGGCCTGGCTGCGCATCTCGTCGGCCTGGCGCTTGGAGGTGGTGAGGATCTCGTCCCGCTCCCGCTTGGCCGTGGCCTTCAGCTGGGCCACCTCGCGCTCGGCGCTGGTGCGCAGCTTGGCGATGTCACGCTCGGCAGCGGCCCGCTTGTCAGCAACCTCGTGGTCGGCGGTGGCCCGCAACTTGGCCACCTCGCGCTCGGTGGTGGAAGTCAACTCGTCGGTCTCACGCCGGGCGGTGGTCCGGATCGAGTCGGCATCGCGCTCGGCCGCGCCGTGCAGGTCGTCGGTTTCACGCTTGGCGTTGGCCCGCAGCTCGGAAGCCTCGTTCTCGGCGGCGCCCCGGAACTCCGCCGCGTCAACCTTGGCCGCGGCCTTGATCTCGTTTGCCTCCGACCTGGCCGCCTGGACAAGCTCCGTGGCCTGCTCTTCGGCCAGTCTCAGCAACTGCTCAATGCGGGCACCGAGGCCGGAGTAGGTGGGGCGTTCCTGCTCCTGGATCTGGCGATGCGCCTCGGACAGTTCCCGCCGCATGGTCTGAACCTGCTCGCGGTGCTGGCGCACCTCGGTTTCGATCTGCCTGATGTGCTCGTCGACCTGGTGACGGTCGTAGCCCCGCATCACGGTGGCGAACTCGCGCGGCGGAGCGTCCTCGAAGAAGTTGGTGAGCTGGGCGTCAATGTCCGATTGCATATGGCCTAATCCTGGCTAGACGTGAAGGCGACGGAATTTTACGGCGGGGTGTCAGCCATGACGGGTAACGACTCTCGCCCGATGTGCAGGAGACTACTCTTCCTTGGGTGGCTTGGTGCGTCCTTCGGAAGTCTCTATCCTACGCGTCCGGTTGATTCCACTTATCGACAGTATGGGGCATAACGCCGACCTGGCGGCCTGCACAAGCTCGGTCAGCACGCCGCCCAGATCGGCCGGGTGCAGGAAGGCGATGGACGCGCCCATAGACCCGTGCCTGGGCCGCTGGTCGACCAGGCGGACGCCGGTCCCGGCGATCGCGGCCAGGGCCTGGCTGACGTCGTCTACACCGTACCCGACGTGGTGGATCCCCTCGCCGCGCCGGGCGAGGAACTTGCCCACCGGCGTATTCGGGTCCAGCGGCTGGAGCAGCTGGACGTAGCCCACCCCGAGCCCGCCCACGCCCGCCCCGGAAGGGCCGACGCCCGCCCCGGACGGGCCGACGCCCGGCGCAGGCCCGACTGCCAGCATGGCCTCCCGCACCCCCTGCTCCTCGTTCACCTCCAGGCTCACCACCTCCAGCCCGAACGTTTCCCGGTACAAGCCAACCGTCCGGTCCAGGTCCCGGCAGGCGATGCCGACGTGGTCGAGGCGGGTCAGCAGCGGTGGCGCCATATTTCCTTCCGGTACCCACTAGGTAAGGTTGCGGTTATGAGCGAACCACGTCAGCCGGTCATAGTCGGCGCGGCGAGGACACCGGTAGGCCGCCTGCTCGGATCCCTCGCCAGCAAGTCTGCCAGCGAACTCGGCGGCGTCGCGATCGTCGCGGCCCTGGACCGGGCCGGCGTCGCCCCAGACCGGGTCCAGTACGTGATCATGGGGCAGGTGCTGCAGGCGGGCGCGGGCCAGATCACCGCGCGGCAGGCCGCGGTGCGGGCCGGCATCGGAATGGACGTTCCCGCGCTGACCGTGAACAAGGTCTGCCTGTCCGGCCTGGACGCCATCGCGCTCGCGTCGCAGCTGGTCCGGCTGGGCGAGTACGACGTCATCGTGGCCGGCGGCATGGAGTCCATGACCCAGGCGCCGCACCTGCTCAAGAATTCCCGGTCCGGCTACAAGTACGGCCCGGTCACCGTCGAGGACTCGATGGCCCTGGACGGCCTGACCGACGCCTTCGACCACCTGTCCATGGGCGAGTCCACCGAACGCAGCGGGCGCAAGCTCGGCATCACCCGCGAGCAGCAGGACGAGTTCGCCGCCATGTCCCACCAGCGCGCGGCCGAGGCCACCAAGAACGGCGTGTTCGCTGCCGAGATCGCTGCCGTCTCCGTTCCGCAAAAGGGCGGCGAGACCCTGGCCATAACCGAGGACGACGGCATCCGCCCCAACACCACCAAGGAGACGCTGGCCAAGCTCAAGCCGGCCTTCGGCCAAGACGGCACGATCACGGCCGGCACTGCGTCCCAGATCTCGGACGGTGCCGCCGCCGTCGTGGTGACGTCCGCAGATTATGCCGAACGGGCCGGGCTTTCCGCCATCGCGGAGATCGGGGCGCACGGCAACGTGGCAGGCCCGGACAACTCGCTGCACTCCCAGCCGTCCAACGCCATCAAGCAGGCGCTGGCCAAGGCCGGCCTGAGTGTGTCCGACCTGGACCTGATCGAGATCAACGAGGCGTTCGCGGCCGTGGCCATCCAGTCCATGCGCGACCTGGGCGTCGGCCCCGACGTGGTGAACGTCGACGGCGGCGCCATCGCCATCGGCCACCCGATCGGGGCCTCCGGCGCCCGGCTCGCGGTGCACCTGTGCCACGAACTCGCCCGGCGCGGCGGCGGGCTCGGCGCGGCCGGCCTGTGCGGCGGCGGTGGCCAGGGCGAGGCGCTGCTGCTGTGGGTCCGCGGCTAGCCGGCCCGTGGCCGCCGAGGCAAGCCGGCCGTTCCCGCGGGCGGGCGCCGAGCTCGACCAGGCTCGCGCCGGGGACGTCCGTGCCGTCGCGCGGCTGCTTTCCCTGGTCGAGGACGGCTCACCCCAGGTCCGTTCGGTCATAAGGGACCTTCTGCCGAACACTGGCGGGGCCCGGATCATCGGCCTGACCGGCGCGCCCGGTGTCGGCAAGTCCACCGCGACCAGCGCGCTGGTCGGCGCGTACCGCGCGGCCGGCTTCCGGGTGGCGGTGCTCGCGGTCGACCCCACCTCGCCGTTCACCGGCGGCGCGCTGCTCGGTGACCGGATCCGGATGCAGCAGCACGCCGTCGACGACCAGGTCTTCATCAGGTCGATGGCGAGCCGGGGCCACCTGGGCGGGCTGGCCGCCTCGACGCCGCAGGCCATCCGGGTGCTCGACGCGGCCGGGTTCGGGCTGATCATCATCGAGACGATCGGCGTGGGGCAGGCCGAGGTGGCCATCGCCTCGCTCGCGGATTCCGTGGTGGTGCTGCTCGCGCCCGGCATGGGCGATGCGGTCCAGGCGGCCAAGGCCGGCATCCTCGAGGTCGCCGACCTGTTCGTGGTGAACAAGGCGGACAAGCCGGACGCCCAGCAGGTGGTCAGGGACCTGCGCAACATGATCGCGCTGGCCGACCGGGGCGAAGAGGACTGGAAGCCGCCCATCATCACCACCGTGGCGGTCCGGGACGAGGGGATACAGGAGCTGATCAGCCGGCTGAACCAGCACTGGTCCTGGCTCAACGACACCGGCGAGCTGAAGCACCGGCGCCAGGCCCGGGCGCGCGAGGAGCTCACCGCGCTGGCCTTCGCGGAACTCCGCGGCCGGCTGGCCGCGAGCCGCCTGGATGAGCTGGCCGGCCGGGTCGCGGACGGCGACCTGGACCCCTTCCAGGCCGCCGATGAGCTACTTGACCAGTAACAGAGCCGTCCACGGCATACGGTTGTACCCGTGGGTAAGCCGCTGGAATTGCCCTTTGACCCCATCGACCGGGCCGCGCAGATCTGGGCGCGCCGGTTCGGTCCTTCGCCGTCGATGGCGGCGGTCACCTCGATCATGCGCGCCCAGCAGATCCTGCTGGCCGAACTCGACGCGCTGCTGCGGCCGTACGGGCTGACGTTCGCCCGCTACGAGGCGCTGGTGCTGCTCACCTTCAGCCGCCGCGGCACGCTGCCGCTCGGGATGATCGGCCAGCGCCTGATGGTGCACCCCACCAGCGTCACCAACATCATCAGCCGCCTGGAACGCCAGCAGCTGGTGATCCGCAGGCCGAACCCGGCCGACGGCCGGGGCCGGCTCGCCGAGATCACCGAGGCCGGCCGGGCCGTGGTGGAGCGCGCCACCCGGGACCTCATGGCGGCGGAGTTCGGCCTCGGCGGCTACCAGCCGGGTCAGCTCAAGGAGATCTTCGACCTGTTCCGCGAGCTGCGCCTGGCGGCCGGCGACTTCGTTCCCGAGGCCGGGGCCTAGCCGTCCAGGTGCGAAGGCACCCAGGTGTGCCCGCCATCGAAGGTGAACCAGACCGTGCCGAAGGACAGGTCAGCGGGCAGCGCGACACCCTGCTCGTCAGTGGTCATGCCCACGTACCCGAACCCCTCGGCCGGGCTGCCTCCGGTCACCGTGGCCGCCTGCCAGGCGATGTCGCCCGCGGGCAGCAGGTCGATGCCCCGGCCGGTGGCCAGGACGACGCTCCCCGACGGGCTGGCGGCCAGCCCGTAGGCGGTTCCCGCCTCCGGGGCCTGGGCCATCTGCAGCCAGCTGGCCCCGCCGTTCGGTGAGGAGAAGATCAGCTTCTGCTGCGTCGAGACACCGGGGTTCCCGCCGCTGCTGCCGGAGACGCACGCCATGACCAGCTCCCTGGCGCTGACCGCGCCGAGCAGCACCCCGGTCGGCTGGCCGTCCGCCCGGGCCGTCCCCACGGTGCACCCGGAGACCAGCGAGCCCGCCCGCTGCCACGGCGCGGGCCCGTCGACCGGGCCGGAGTACAGGGTCCCGTCCGGGCCGAGCAGGTAGCCCAGGCCGCCGGTGAGCACCAGGGTGGCGGCCTCGCTGGCGGTGCCGTCGGTCAGCCCGGTGGTCGCGGCGCCGACCGGCGCCCAGCCGCCGCCGGCGGCGGGGGCGGAGTACAGCGTGAAGCTGGTGCACTGGCTGCCGTAGGCAGGCCCGCTGCCGGTGCACGACGCCCACAGGGCGAACACCCGGCCGCCCACGGTCTCCAGGTCCGTCACCCGGAGCCCGCCGGTGTCGACCCGCGTCCAGGTCTGGCCGCCGTCGTGGGTGCCGAACAGCCCGGGGCCGTACGCCCACCCGTCATCGGTGTTAAGGAACCTGATCTGGCTCACCCCGGTGGCCCCGTCGGGCCCGCCGGTGAGCGGCGCGGGCCCGCCGGACCAGGCCTGGCCTGCGTCGTCGGTGCGCGCCACCGAGGTGCAGTACTGGGTGGCGCAGTGGCCGGGGGAGGCGGCCTGGCCGATCGTCCAGCCGGTCCTGGTGCCGATGAAGGTGACCGACGTGGGCCGGAAGTTAACCGGCACAGGCCCCAGCCCCGCCGCCTTCGACGGCGGTATGCTCGCGGCCGCCGAGGACTCGCTCTGCCCGTTTCCCGATCCGGCCGGCGTGGCGGGCTTAGCGGAGGACTGGCCGGCCGCCACGCTCGACGTAGGGCTTGGGCTCAGCACCGGCAGGTTGACCACCTGGGGCACGGTCACCGCCGCGGCCACGACTGCCGCCGCCGAGGCCGCAGTGAGGACCAGCCGGCGGTATTTGCGGCGCCGGGCCCTGCGCTTGATCAGCTCGAACGTGCCCGGCGGCGGTGGGAGCGGCTCGATCCGCTCGCTCAGCCAGGCGTCCACGTCGTCGCGTCGGTCAGCCATCGCGTCTCCCCAGCGCCGTCTTGAGCTTGGCGCGCGCCGCGAACAGGTCCGCCTTGATGGTGCCCTCCGGCCGGTGCAGCAGCGTCGCGACCTCCCGGATGCCGAACCCGCCGTAGTAGTGCAGCAGGAACGGGTCACGCAGCCGCGGCGGCAGCGAGGCGATGAGGTTCCGCACGTCGACGTCCTGGTCCGGGTAGGCCACCGGATCCACCGCGGCGCCCGCGGTGACGCTGCGGATGGCCCGCCGCTCCCGTTCGGTCTTGCGCCAGTGGTCGCGTATCAGGTTGGTGGCGATCATGTACAGATAGCTCTGCGGGCTGTCCACCCTGGTCCACCGGGACAGCAGCCGGACGAACGCCTCGGACGCGATCTCGTGCGCGGTGTCGTCGTCGTCGACCAGCCGCCTGACCCAGCCGGCCAGCTTGGGGTAGACCGCCTTGAACAGCTCTTCGGCCGCGTCTGCGGCACCCCTTTCCGCATCTCCTTCGCCCCGGTCAACCTCACCAGCGCCGCCCACCGGATCTCCCTTGATGAAGTTCCCGGCAGGGGGCGGGAACACCGCGGCGTCACGCCCCGCGCGTCCACCGCCCGGCATGATGATCATGTCGGGGCCGGTCGGGGCGCTCTCGAGAACACCCGAGTGATACGGCAACTTTAACCACATCCCCGTCCGGCGACTGCACCCGGCGCCGCCTGCTGGTTGCCTTCGGTTCAGCCGGGTTTCCTGGGGTCCATTGGTGTCTGGCCCGGGCGCGTCCCCGTGACGTCCGGGCCCCGCGGCACGACGCCGTTCTCGGCCTCATGCTCTTAAGAGACGGTACAACTCCCTCATCGGTTGCACAGAAACCTCTTTTCCCGAACGATCCGGCCGCGTGCCCCGCCGCCACCACCTCCCAAACCCCGCGCCTCGCCCCGCGCCTCGCCCCGTGCCCGCCTCGCCCCGCGCCTCGCCCCGTGCCTCGCCCCGTGCCCGCCTCGCCCCGTGCCCGCCTCGCCCCGTGCCCGCCTCGCCCCGTGCCCGCCTCGCCCCGTGCCCGCCTCGCCCCGTGCCCGCCTCGCCCCGTGCCTCGCCCGCCCCGTGCCTCGCCCGCCCCGTGCCTCGCCCGCCCCGTGCCTCGCCTCGGTGCCGGTCCATTCCCGCCCCGTCCCCGCGGCGGGTTACACTGAAAATAGTAGGACGTCCTACTATCTCGATGCAGCACCCGGAGGGGATCATGAACGCAGGGCGGGAGCGCTGGCGCCGCCGGTTCGACCAGGCGGCCAAGCGCGACGCGGACTTCACCACGCTGTCCGGCCTCGAGGTCGATCCGGTCTACGGGCCACCGAACGGTGCGGTGGTGCCGGACTTCGACCGGATCGGCTGGCCGGGGGAGTTCCCGTTCACCCGGGGCATCCACGCCACTGGGTACCGCGGCAAGCCGTGGACGGTCCGCCAGTTCTCCGGGTTCGGCAACGCGCAGCAGACCAACGAGCGGTACAAGATGCTGCTGGCGGCCGGGGGCGCGGGGCTCTCGGTGGCCTTCGACATGCCCACCCTGATGGGCCGCGACTCCGACGACCCGCGTTCGCTGGGCGAGGTGGGGCACTGCGGCGTGGCCATCGACTCGGCCGCCGACATGGACGTGCTGTTCGAGGGCATCCCGCTGGCCGACACCACCACCTCGATGACGATCAGCGGGCCGGCCGTGCCGATCTTCTGCATGTACCTGGTGGCCGCCGAGCGCCAGGGCGCGGACCTGTCCAAGCTGGACGGCACGCTGCAGACCGACATCTTCAAGGAGTACATCGCGCAGAAGGAGTGGCTGTTCGCGCCGAAGCCGCACCTGCGCCTCATCGGTGACCTGATGGAGTACTGCGGCCGGAACATCCCCCGCTACAAGCCGCTGTCGGTGTCCGGCTACCACATCAGGGAGGCGGGCTCGACGGCCGCCCAGGAACTGGCGTTCACGCTGGCCGACGGGTTCGGCTACGTGGAACTCGGCCTCTCCCGCGGCCTGGACGTGGACGAGTTCGCGCCGGGCCTGTCGTTCTTCTTCGACGCGCACGTCGACTTCTTCGAGGAGATCGCCAAGTTCCGCGCCGCCCGGCGGATCTGGGCCCGCTGGCTGCGCGACGTCTACGGCGCGCGTACCGAGCGGGCCCAGTGGCTGCGCTTCCACACCCAGACGGCGGGCGTCTCGCTGACCGCGCAACAGCCGGACAACAACATCGTCCGGACCGCGGTCGAGGCGTTGGCCGCCGTGCTCGGCGGCACCAACTCGCTGCACACCAACGCCCTGGACGAGGTACTGGCGCTGCCCGGCGAGGCGGCGGCCGAGACCGCGCTGCGCACCCAGCAGGTGATCATGGAGGAGACCGGGGTGGTGAACGTCTCCGACCCGCTCGGCGGGTCCTGGTACGTGGAGGCGCTGACCGACCGGATCGAGGCCGAAGCGGAGGCGGTGTTCGCCCGGATCCGCGAGATGAGCTCGGACGGCTCGATGACCGACGGGATCCTGCAGGGCATCGAGAACGGCTGGTTCATCGGCGAGATCGCCGAGGCCTCGTTCGCCTACCAGCAGAAGCTGGAGAAGGGCGAGAAGAAGATCGTGGGCGTGAACGCCCACGTCAACACGGTGGCCAAGCCGTTGGAGATCCTGCGGATCAGCCCCGAGGTGGAACGCGAGCAGGGCCGCGCACTAGCCCGCCGCCGGGCCGGACGTGACCAGCTGGCCGTGGACGCGACCCTATCCGCGCTGGTCGCCGCGGCGCGCACCGAGGAGAACCTGGTCCCGCCGATGCTGGACGCCGCCCGCGCCGAAGCCACCCTCGGCGAGATCTGCGGCGCCCTGCGCACCGAATGGGGCGCCTACACCGAGCCCGCCGCCTTCTGACCAAAACGCCTGCCCCGCTCCACCCGCCTGCACTGCCCCGCTCCACCCGGGCAGTATGCGCGACTCGCAAGCACAGCCGCCCGCGTAGCCTGCGCCCGGTGGTTCTGCATCAAGCTTCCGGCCTGGCGCTCAGCCGATGTCTCATTGGCTCCCTCGATCACACCAGTAACAGCCTCACGTATATTTATTCGACGATCTGGAAATTAACGTGGAGGATTCGGGCTCCTGGGAGGATTTGGGAGTCTATAGGGTACAAAAGTCTCCCCGGAGACCATTTCCTCCAAGATCTTCTTCTGATTGGGCGCGCCATGGGTCACTCGCACAACATGGGGCACATAACTCAGGCCCGCGAAGCGGGATGAGTCGCTCTAAGGTAGGCCGGGAGACGCAACCGGCAGCCTGGCATCCTTGGCGGCACTGAGCAGGCGCTCGTCGTAGCTCACGAACGCGGTCAGGTCCCGCCTCACCGCCAGCGCCGAGGCCAGGTGGATGGCTTGTGCCGGGCTCAGATCTTGCGGGGGCAAGGTGGCGGAGTCGTCGAGCACGTCGGCGCTCAGCGCGACCCGCGCTATCCGCTTGAGCACCTTGTAGCTGCGCGGCAGCGCACCGGGCTCGGCCCGCCAGACGGCTCGCGGCAGCTCCGCCCGGTGCAGCGCACTCGACACCAGCGGCTGGCCGGCCCGCTCGGCGAGCCAGTGCGCCAGCGCCGCGGATTCGGGCTCGGTCACGGCCAGCTTGACCAATGCGGAGGAGTCGAGGTAGATCACCGCCGGCCCTCCGCCTTGGCCCGCCCTTCGGTCTCGTCGGCACTCATCGCCGGCCCTTCGCCTTGCCCCGTCCCTGGGCCACGACGCCGCCCGCCGTCCCGCCACCCGCGGCCCGGCTGCTCGGCGGACCGGTCGCCTGCGCCGGGTAGGGCTCCAAGTCGCCGACGCCGCCCGGTTCTTCGGCCGGCTCCGTGATCCCCGCCGCGATCAGCCGTTCCAGCGGGCTGCCCGGCTCTCCGGCCGGCACGAGCTGGGCCACCAGCCGTCCCCGGTTGGTGATGTCCACCGTGTAACCCTTCTCCGCGAGGTCAACGTAGACGCTCGCGTGCTGGCGCAGTTCCCTGATCCCGATGCGATGCCGGGCCGGGGTCCGCCCGGTGGCCTCCGCGCGCGACGCGGGCCGGCCGGGTTCTCTGGACCCGGCACCCCGGCCTTCGCTGGTGGCCAGGCCCGGTTCGCGCCGCCCCGCGCTCGCCGGAACCGGATCGCGTCCCGGAGTGTCACTCATCGTGCCACCGTAGCACAAAGGATGCTACCGTGATGGATGATGCGCCAGCGCCGAAGCATCGCGTCGGCTCCACGCCGCGCCACGCCCGCGCCGCCAAGCGCCACGCCCGCGCCAGGCCGGCGCCGCCAAGCGCCACGCTCACGCTGCCCAGCGTCACACCGCGCGAACGCTACGCCCCTTCCCCGCCCTGGCGCCGGTCGATCTGGCGCTGAGCCTCGGCGATGACGCGCCCCACGTCCCGTCCGAACCGGACGTCACATGGATGCCCCGTGCGGCCCGAACGAATGTTGGCGGTCAGCTCGGCCAGCGCGGTGCGCAGCGGCGGCGCGGGATCGTTCGTCCCGGTGGGCGCGGCCGACCGGCCGGCCTCTCCCCAGACAAACGCCTCGAAGCCCGCGGCCTTGTCGCCCGCGCCCTGCGAGACGGTCACCGCGCTGCTCGCCCCGCCCTGGTGGTGCAGGATCAGGTGGCTGACGTCGCCCGGGCCCGCGTCGGCGGTCACAGCGCTCACCGGTCCGAGGGCCGCCCACAGCAGCGAGACCACGTGCGGGGCGATGTCCCACAGCGCGCCCTTCTGTCGCCGCCACGGGGTGTTGAACGGGCTGGACTCGAGCAATGAGGACCCGAACCAGGACGCGACGCCGCCCGTCCACCCGCCGCGTGCCGTCACGTCGGCCAGCCACGCCCGGATCTCCGCCCGGAACCTGAGGGTGAAGAAGACGATAGACGCGACCTGGCTTTGGGTGACCGCCGCGACCAGGTCGTCCGCCTCGGCCTCGGAGACGGCGACGGGCTTCTCCAGCAGCAGGTGCTTGCCGGCCCGGGCGGCGGACATGGCGATGGGCGCCTGCACGTCCGGCGGGATCGCGAATGCGACGCCGTCGACCGCGGCCAGGAACGCGTCGAACTCCTCGTAGGCCGTGGCGTCGAACCCGGCCGCAAGCCGCGCCGCGGCTTGCGGGTTCCGGCCCCAGACCGCGACCAGCTCGATGCCCTCGGCAGAAGCGAGCGCGGGCGCGTGCGCGACGCGCGCCCAGTAGCCGGTGCCGACCAGGCCGAACCTCAGCGTCGGCGTTGTCATCCCATCCCATCCTTCCGTCTGCCAGACCCACGCCACCACCGCGACCCAGGCCACCATCGCGACCAAGGCCACCATACGGAAAACGAAGTGCCCCGCGGGCCAGGAAGGCCCGCGGGGCACCGCCCCCGTCGGCGTTACCGGGCGCTGACCGCACGGCCGGCGTCACGGCCAATCGCAGAACCGGCGAAGACCTCGGCCTGCCGACCCCGAGCCACAGCCCCGCGGGCCCTGGCCGCGAGCATGCCGGTCCGGGCGAGCAGCATCGCGATGGCCATGAAGATGAGGCTGTCGGTCAGGGCCCCCACGGTGATCTGGCTGGTGACCATCCAGTGGCCGAGCGAGGCGCCGAACACGTGGCTGGAACCGTAGGCGAAGTACAGCCGGCCGCCCACCACGGCGATCCAGACCAGCGCGTAGGGCAGGCCCGCGTGCGAGACCACCCGGCCGGTCGGCGCGTCGTAACTGACCCGCCGCGCCTACCTGGTCCGGGCCGAGCAGGCCGAGCACATGCTGGCCGAGACCCGCCGGGCCCGGGAGGCCGAGATGCACGCGGCCGCGCTCGCCGAACGGGCCAGGATCGCCCGTGACATCCACGACGTGCTCGCCCACTCGCTGGCCGCGGTCTCGGTCAACCTGCAGGCCGCCGAGGGCCTGCTGGCCGCGGACTCATTGCCCGCGGACAATCCCGAACTCACCAAGGCGATCGAGTGCATCGACCGGGCCGGGACGCTGACCAGGGAGGGCCTGGCCGCGGCCCGCCGGGCCGTGCTGGCCCTGCGCGAGGACGCGGCGCCGCTGCCCGACCAGCTGTCCTCGCTGGCCGCGCAGTACCGCGCGGCCGGGGACCTGGCCGTGCAGCTCGCCATCACCGGCGAGCCGCGGCCGCTAGCCGAGCCGTCACCACCCAGCTATGAGCAAGCCCCCGCGGGGGGCGGTCCCTCCCCGTCCCCCCGCGGGCAGCATGGACGTCCAGATCCTCGCCACCTGGCATGCCCACCTCGCCAACCCGACCTCGACCCCATCCACGCGCCGCACGCCACCGCCCCGCCGCCGTAGCCCGCCGCGCTAGCGCGCATCCGCTCCGGCCGCCGTGGCGCGCATCCGCTCCGGCCGCCCTAGCGCGCATCCGCTCCGGCCGCCCTAGCGCGTATCCGCCCATCCGGCCCGCTGCGCGCTTTCCCGCCTGCCCCGCGAGCCGCACCAGCCCCGCCGCTCAAGCCCGCTCCGGCCGGGAAACAGCATCGATGCCACAGCGATGTCGCCAGGGCAACATCGCTGCCAGACTCAGGTGCGCGAGCCGGCCGGACTCAGGTAAGTGACCTGGTCAGAATCAGGGTTCCAGGGCGGCGCTGACCAGGCCGAGCAACTCGTCGTCGGTGATGGCCGCCGCGTCCTCGGGCCGCAGCCTGATCGTGCCTTTGCTGGCCCGCAGCTCGGGATGGCGGTCGGCGAAGCCGCCGTCACGGCCCTGCCCCCAGCCGTAGATCGAGATCCCGTGCTGCCAGGCGCCGGCGAACAGTCGGCGCTTGCCGACCTTGTAGGTCGGCATCTGGTAGGAAAGCACCACGTCGGCGTCCGGGTACGCGGTCAGGATCAGGTTGTGGACCCGGTCGAACAGCGCACGGTGCGCCGGGTCGACCGCGTCGATGTAGCGACGCACGGCTTCATCCATCAAAGACCTCCCGCCACTGAGGACGCCCGGGCCGCCCGGAAACCATCGCACGTCAGAGGATTTTCTCGAACCAGTGGTGCGCGTAGGGCTCGTCGTTGAACGCCGCCACCTCGCGGTACCCGGCCGAACGGTACAGGGCGACCGCCTCGCTCAGCGTCCGGTTGGTCTCCAGCCGCAGCACCCGGACGCCGTGCGCGACGGCGCGTGCCTCGAGCTCGGCCAGCAGCCGGCGGCCCAGGCCGAGCCCGCGGACCGAACCGGCCACCCACATCCGCTTGATCTCGGCGGGCTCGCCCGGGTAGTGGAACTTCAGCGCGCCGCAGCCAACCGGCTCGCCGTGCAGCGTCGCGACCAGGAACAGGCCCGCGGGCGGGGTCATCTCGTGGTCGGCGGCGGAGATGCTGCGGGCCGGGTCGAAGCCGCCGTCGAAGCGCCCGGCCAGTTCCTGGACATAGGCCCGCAGGCAGTGCCGGGCGCCGGGGTCCCGCGGGTCGCGCACGCCGATTTGGATGGCCGAGGCCGTCATCAACTGGAGCCCAGGTTAAGCCGCACGCAGGCTCCTGACTCTGGCCCCGGGCGGGCCGAACCGCCGGATCGCCTCGATTATGGCCATTCTCTGACTATATTGACGTCCTCCCCCGCCCAGATGGACAGGGGATTCCTCCAGTGCGGCTGACAACTTCGGAGGATTACTGTCATGGCAGGCACGTGGTTCCCGCGCTCGACGCGCACCCGGGGCTTGCCTCGTTCTGAGCGGCGGCGCTTGTGCCGGGCTTGGTCAAAGATTGCCCCACAGCGCCGACGAAGGCGTCGCCTACCTCGGCCGCGCACTGTGACGACCGCCCGTCGCGCCCAGGACATGAAACCCGGTCCCCGAGCGTTACAACGCCCTGGGAGTTCTAATTTCACGGCGCCCGGCCCCGGCTAAAAGCACCGGCCCGGATCAGCTAGTGGCGCCAATACGGCAGGATGGGATCATGCAGCCGCGAGATTTTTCGCTCTACGGAGCCGTCGATCTGGGCGCACGGCAGGCCGCCGCGCAGCGCAGGCAGCAGACGGCCCAGTCTCAATCTCAGCCCGGTGGGTCCGCAGCGCCGGACGGCGGGTTCGTCATCGAGGTCACCGAGGAGACCTCGTTCGTCATCGAGGTCACCGAGGAGACCTTTAACACCGACGTGGTGGAACGTTCCCGCACCACGCCGGTGATCATGGACCTGTGGGCCGAGTGGTGCGGCCCGTGCAAGCAGCTCTCGCCGGTCCTCGAGAAGCTCGCCGCAGAGGCGGCGGGCCAGTGGATCCTGGCCAAGGTGGACGTGGACGCCAACCCCCAGCTGAGCGCGGCGCTGCAAGTGCAGAGCATCCCCATGGTGGTGGCGGTCCTCGGCGGTCAGCTGGTGGACGGCTTCCTCGGTGCCATGCCCGAGGCCCAGGTCCGCCAGTGGATCGGCCAGGTCCTGGCGGTCGCGGAGAAGATGGGCATGGAGCTGGCGGGCAACGGGTCCGCCGCCGCGGACGACGAGGATCAGGCCGCCGACGACCAGGCCGGGCTGCCCGCCGGTCACCCGGCCGCCGGCCGCGCGACCCCCGGACCGCGCGACCCCCGGACCGGCCCCGGCCGCGGGGCCCCCGGACCGCGCGACCCCCGCACCGCCGCGGGCCCGGGCGTCGCGGGCGGGATCCCGCCGGCCTACGCCGAGGCCCGCGCGGCCATGGAGCGCGGCGACCTGGACGCCGCGGCCAAGGCGTTCGAGCAGGAACTGGCGGCCAACCCGGGCGACCCGCTGGCCAGGACCGGGCTGGCCCAGGTCAACCTGATCCGCCGGGTCGGCTCCTACGACCAGGCCAAGGTCCGCCGGGAGGCGGCCGAGCGCCCCGGTGACGTGGCCGCGCAGACCCGGGTGGCCGACATCGAGCTGGCCTCCGGGCGCGCCGAGGAGGCGTTCGACCGGCTGCTCGGCGTGGTGCGGCGGACGTCGGGCGAGGAGCGCGACCAGGCCCGTGCGCACCTGGTCAGCCTGTTCGACCTGCTGCCGCCGAACGATCCGCAGGTCAAGAAGGCCCGTTCGGCCCTGTCCGCGCTGCTGTTCTGAACGCCAGAGCCTCCTTCCGCAGAGCAAGGAATATACAACTTGAGTTGTAAGTTACTTGTCGATGGAGGGTGAAGACCGGGCATCCGGGCCGAATCCTCCAGAAAACACTTTTCGGAGGTGAGGCAAGGATGTACTTCACGAGTTTCGACCCGTTCGCCCGGGACTTCCAGCGCCAGCTGGCCCGCCGCGCGTACGGCCAGTTCCCCCGCGCGGCGCTGGACATCGTCCGGCACGAGAACGACGTCACGCTGCGGCTTGACGTCCCCGGCATCGACCCCGAGCAGCTCGAGGTCACCGTGGACCGCGGGATCCTGACGGTCAGCGGGAAGCGGGAGGAGGAGCGGACGGAGAACGACAAGTTCTTCGTGCGGGAGCGCACGATGGGCACGTTCACCCGTCGCCTGCGGCTGCCGGAGACCCTGAACGCCAACGCGGTCGAGGCCAGCTACGCGAACGGCGTCCTCGAGGTCCGGATTCCGGTCACCGAGCAGGCGAAGCCGCGCAAGATCGAGATCCGCAAGGTCGAGATCACCCAGGCGGACGACCAGGGCGAGCTCGCCGCCTGACCCGGCGGTCAGCGGAGCTCAAACTAGCGGCCGGCGGGCGCGGATGCGTCCCGCCGGCCGCTTACCATCTGGGCAGGAGGTGAGCCGGGAAGGAGGCACTGCCATGGCACCGTCGCCGTTCGACGACGAGAACACCCCGCTCTACACGGTGGGGCAGGTCGCCGAGATGCTCGCCATCAAGCAGGCCTTCCTGCGCCGCGTGGACGAGCTGCAGGTGGTCTCGCCGCAGCGGTCGCCCGGCGGCCAGCGCCGCTACACGCGCTACGAGATCCGCGTCATCCAGCAGGTGGTCTCGATGGCCGGCGAGGGCATCACGCTGCAGGCAATCCGCCGCATCATCGAGCTGGAGCGACGGCTCGCCGCGGTGACCAGGGAACGCGACGAACTGGCCCGCAGGCTGGCCGAACTGCTCTGAAAACGTTTTATCCCGAACGGGTCCGGTGCGGGCCCGGCGTCACCGGCTGCGTTCGGAATCCGGGCCGGGTACCTCGGCCAGCTGTTCCAGGACCGGCAGCGCCTCGGCCAGCGCCGAACGCTGCGTCGGCGTGAGCAGCCGCAGGCTCGCGGCCAGCTCCAGCGTGCTCTCGGTCCGCAGCCGCTCCAGCAGGTCGTGGCCGCGCGGGGTGATGGTCAGCGTGCTGGCGCGCGCGTCACTGGGGTCGGCGTAGCGCCGCACGTAGCCGCTGTCCTCAAGCGCGGTCACCAGCCGGGTGAGCGTGGACGGCGCGATGCCCTCGGCCGCGGCCAGGTCGCCGAGCCGCATCGGCCCGGACCGCTCGACGGTGGCCAGCGCGGCGAGCTGGGTAGGCGTCAGGCCGGCCAGCTCGTGCTTGCGCAGCCGCCGGGACAGCCGGGCCAGCGCCACCCGCAGCCGGGTGACGTCGACCGCGGGCCCGTCCCCGTGCGTCTCGCCGGAGTTCACGGTGACGACCGATTCCGTGCTCACCTCTCCAGCCTACGCGGTACGGGCCATTACCCTGGAGGGCAGCGGAAAGGCGGGAACCAACGTGGCGATGGCGCCGAGCGTCTCCTATTCCATTACCGTGCGGCTCGAGGTGGTCAGCCGCGGCCGCGCGGTCAGCGAGATCACCCGGGCCGTGGAGCAGTCCGGCGGCGTCGTGACGGCGCTCGACGTGACCGCCGGGCGCAGCGGCCGGCTGCGGGTCGACGTCACCTGCGCCGCGCGGGACACCGAACACGCCGAAGCCCTGGTGACCGCGCTGGCCGGCATCGACGGCGTGACCGTGCACAAGGTCAGCGACCGCACGTTCCTGCTGCACCTGGGCGGCAAGATCGAGATGCGCTCCAAGGTACCGCTGCGTAACCGGGACGACCTGTCCATGGCCTACACCCCCGGCGTGGGCCGGGTCGCCATGGCCATCGCCGGGAACCGTGAGGACGCCCGCCGCCTGACCATTAAGCGGAACTCGGTGGCCGTGGTCACCGACGGCTCGGCCGTGCTCGGCCTGGGCAACATCGGCCCGTACGCCGCGCTGCCCGTCATGGAGGGCAAGGCCGCCCTGTTCAAGCAGTTCGCCGACATCGACGCCTGGCCGATCTGCCTGGACAGCCAGGACACCGATGAGATCGTGCGGGCGGTGCAGCTGATCGCGCCCGGGTTCGGCGGCATCAACCTGGAGGACATCAGCGCGCCGCGCTGCTTCGAGGTGGAGCGCAGGCTGCGCGGGCTGCTCGACGTCCCGGTGTTCCACGACGACCAGCACGGCACCGCGATCGTGGTGATGGCGGCGCTGACCAACGCGCTGCGGGTGGTGGGCAAGAAACTGCCCGAGGTGCGCATCGCGATGGCGGGCGCGGGCGCGGCCGGCACCGCCGTGCTCAAGCTGCTGCTCGCTGCTAATGGGGGGGCCGGAGCCACCAACGTGGTCGTCTGCGACGACAAGGGCGCCGTGTACCGGGGCCGGCCGGGCCTGGACGAACCCCTGCGCTGGATCGCGGAGAACACCAACCGGGCCGGTTACGCGGGGAACCTGGCCGGGGCGGTGCGCGGCGCCGACGTGTTCGTCGGGCTTTCCGCCCCGGGCATCCTGTCCGCGGACGACGTCGCGGCCATGGCCGCCGACGCCATCGTGTTCGCGCTGGCCAACCCCGATCCCGAGGTCGACCCGGACGCGGCCAGCCAGTACGCGGCCGTGGTGGCCACCGGCCGCAGCGACTACCCGAACCAGATCAACAACGTGCTGGCCTTCCCCGGCGTGTTCCGCGGCCTGCTCGACGCGCAGAGCCGGCATGTCACCGACGACATGCTGATCGCGGCCGCGCAGGCGCTCGCGGACGTGGTGTCGCCGGACGAGATCGGCCCGCACTACATCATCCCCTCGGTGTTCCACCCCGAGGTCGCGTCGTCGGTCGCCGTCGCCGTGCGTGACGCGGCGACCCGCGATCCTGGCCGATGATAGAAATATGGACGAAATGCCCTCGGAAGCCCTGGCGGGCCGCCTGCTCGTCGCCACCCCCGTGCTCGGGGACCCCAACTTCCGCCGCACCGTCGTCCTGGTCGTGGAGCACGAGCCCGAGCAGGGCACCCTCGGCGTGGTGCTGAACCGGCCGACCAAGGTCCCGGTCGGCCAGGTGCTCGAGCCGTGGACCAACCTGGTCACCGACCCCTCCGTGGTGTTCACCGGCGGCCCCGTCGCGCCGAACAGCGCGCTCGCCCTCGCCCACGTGCCGGGCACCGACGAGCCGGTCGGCTGGCACCCGCTGGAGGGCGCGCCCGCCATGGCCCGGCTCGGCCTGGTCGACCTGGACGCCCCGCCGGGCCTGCTCGCCGCCGCGATCGTCTCGCTGCGGGTCTACGCGGGCTACGCCGGCTGGAGCGCCGGCCAGCTCCAGGCGGAGATCGAGGAGGGCGCCTGGTACGTGGTGGCGGCCGAGCCGTCCGACGCGTTCTGCGCCGAGCCGGGGCAGCTGTGGCCGGCCGTGCTGCGCCGCCAGGGCGGCGAGCTCGCCTACGTGGCCACCTACCCCGACGACCCCGGCCTGAACTAGCGACTAGACTCACGTACCGTGAGCGAGACTGAGGTCCTTCCCGAGCAGAAGACGCGGGTCCACGAGGACGTGCGGCCCAAGACGTCGCATGGCGATGGCGATCACGAGCGGTTCGCCCACTACGTCGACAAGAGCAAGATCGTCGACAGCATGGTCACGGGCACGCCGGTCACCGCGCTCTGCGGCAAGGTGTGGGTGCCCAGCCGGGACCCGAAGCGCTACCCGGTCTGCCCCACCTGCAAGGAGATCTACGAGCAGCTCCCCCCGGGCGACGACAGCGGCGAGTTATTCCGCACCCGGCTCCCCGCGTGGTTTTCCGGGCGCGGCGGGGCCCGCGCCGGTAACATTTCCGCCTCGTGACCACCTCTCGATCTGACGCCGCTGACCCCCAGCGCCACACCGAGTCCGTCGGCCACCGCCACCCGGAGCCGGGCGAGCGCCCCGCCCTGGCCCTCGCCCGCGGCCACGCCCAGCCGGCCGCAGAGCCCCCCGCCCCGCCCGTTCGGGATGATCTTCTTCCTGGTCTGCGGGGTTGGCAGAAGGATGCCTACGACGAGTATTTCCGGTTTCCGCGGCGTGACTTCCTGCTGGTCGCGACGCCGGGCGCGGGTAAGACGGCGTACGCCCTGACCATCGCGGCCGAACTGCTCGCCCGGCGTGAGGTCGCGGCGCTCACCGTCGTCACGCCGACCGAGCACCTCAAGCACCAGTGGGCGCGGGCGGCCGCCGGGTTCGGCATCGCGATCGACCCGGCCTACCGGAACGCCCAGGGGCGGGCCAGCGCCGACTTCGCCGGGGTGGCCGTCACCTACGCCCAGGTCGCCGCGCACCCGGCGCTGCACAGGCAGCGCACAGCGAACCGGCGGACGCTGGTCATCTTCGACGAGATCCACCACGCGGGCGACGCGCTGTCCTGGGGAGACGCGGTCACCGACGCGTTCGACCCGGCCCGGCGCCGGGTCGCGCTGACCGGCACGCCGTTCCGCAGTGACACCAACCCGATCCCGTTCGTCACCTACGCCGACGAACCGGGCGGCGGCAAGCGCAGTGCCTCGGACTACGTCTACGGCTACGGTCCCGCGCTCGAGGACTGCGTGGTCCGGCCGGTGATCTTCCTCGCCTACTCCGGCGAGATGCGCTGGCGCACCCGGGCCGGGGACGAGATCACCGCCACCCTGGGCACGCCGATGACCAAGGATCAGATCGCGCAGGCCTGGCGGACCGCGCTCGACCCGGCGGGGGAGTGGGTCAGCCGGGTGCTCGAGGCCGCCGACAAGCGGCTGACCGAGGTGCGCCGGGGCATGCCCGACGCGGCCGGCCTGGTCATCGCGGGCGACCACGACGACGCCCGGGCCTACGCCGCGCTGCTGCGCGGCCTGACCGGGAAGCGCCCGGTCGTGGTGCTGTCCGACGACAAGACCGCGAGCCGGAAGATCGCCGCGTTCGCCGCGTCGGGCGAGCGCTGGATGGTGGCGGTGCGGATGGTCTCCGAGGGCGTGGACATCCCGCGGCTGGCCGTGGGCGTGTACGCCACCAGCGTGTCCACCGCCCTGTTCTTCGCCCAGGCGGTCGGCCGGTTCGTCCGGGCCAGGCAGCGCGGCGAGACCGCGTCGGTGTTCCTGCCATCGGTGCCCGTGCTGCTGTCCTACGCCGCCGAACTCGAGGCCGAACGGGACCATGTGCTGCGCGCTCCCGGCGAGACGCCGGAAGAGGACCTGCTCGCCGAGGCCCAGCGGGAACGCGGCACGCCCGATGCCCCACTGGAGGAGCCGGCCTTCCAGGCCCTCAACGCGTCCGCGCATTTCGACCGGGTGCTGTACGACGGCGGCGAGTTCGGCACCGCTACGGCGGCCGGCTCGCCGGAGGAAGAGGACTTCCTCGGCCTGCCCGGCCTGCTCGACCCCGACCAGGTCCGCGCCCTGCTCCGCAAGCGCCAGGAAGCCCAGCAAGCCGCCCGCTCCCGCCCCACGAAAACCGCCGCCTCCGCCTCCGCTCCCACCTCCGCCCCCTCCGCTTATGTCCCTGGCGCCTCAATTACCCCACCAGCCCCGCAAACTTCTCCCGTCGCGCCGCCGGTGAGCCGTCAGGCCCTGGCGGCCCTGCGAAAGGACCTCAACGGCCTGGTCGGTGCGTGGAGCCACCGCACCGGCCAGCCACACGGCGTCATCCACTCCGAACTGCGCCGCACCTGCGGCGGTCCGCCGTTGCCGCAGGCGACCGCGGACCAGATCCGCGCCCGCATCGACATGATCCGCCGCTGGGCCATCGCCGGCCGCTAGCGGCGTGGCTGCCACATCACCCCCGCAGGCTAGGAGGTGCCTGCGGGGGTGCCGGTGAGGGCCACGTTGAGGGCCCGAAGGTCCTCGATGGCCTTCGTGCTGGACTCGGGGGCGACGCCCGCGGTGAGGTCGAGCAGGACCCGGGTGGCGAAGCCCGCCCGGGCCGCGTCGGCGGCCGTGGCGTGCACGCAGTAGTCGGTGGCGATGCCGGCCACGTCGATCTCGTCGGCGTCGTGGGCGCGCAGCCAGTCGGCCAGCATCGTCCCGGCCTCGTCGGCGCCCTCGAACCCGCTGTAGGCCGCCGCGTGCGCGCCCTTAAGGAATACCGTCTCCACGGGCGCCGTGTCCAGGTTCGGGTGGAAGTCCGCGCCGGCCGTCCCGGCCACGCAGTGCGGCGGCCAGGAGGCCGCGTAGTCCGGGTGGTCGGAGAAGTGAGCCCCGGGGTCGACGTGGAAGTCCTTGGTCGCGACCACGTGCCCGTAGCCTGGCCCGCCCGCCACGTACTCACTGATCGAGCGCGCCACCGCCGCGCCGCCGGTCACGGCGAGCGAGCCGCCCTCGCAGAAGTCGTTCTGGACGTCGACGATGATGAGTGCGCGCATGGGGCCAACGGTATCCTCCGGACCCAGCAGCTACTCGCCGACGTCGGCGGGAGTGCCGTCGGTGATGCGGAGGAGCTCGCCATACGTGGTGGGGAACACGGTGTGCGGATGACCCGCCGCAGCCCAGATCACGTCGTAGGAATCCAGCCAGACGTCCACCAGGGTCCTGATCGGGCGGGGGTGGCCGACGGGGGCGACACCGCCGATGGCCTGGCCCGTCCATTCCCGGACCGAACGGGCGTCGGCTCGTCGCACCGCGGAGACCCCGATCAGCGCGGCCACCCGGGCGGTGTCCACGCGGTGAGCGCCGCTGGTCATGATGAGCAGCGGCGCCCCGTCGGCGCTGAACACGAGGCTGTTCGCGATCGCGCCGGGTTGGCAGCCGAGCTGGGCGGCCGCCGTCGCGGCGGTCGGCGCGCTCTCCGGCAGCTCCCGCACTTCGCCCGGGACGTCAAGGTCACGGAGCACGGCGGCGAATTTCGCGAAGTCAACTGGCATGCGAGCAGGCTAGCCGGGGCGGCGCCGCCCCGGCGAACCGTTATTACGACCGGTAGCAGTAGGAGTCCGAGGAGGCATCGCCGCCGCCCAGCCGGACCTGGTGCGCCCGCCGGCCGCGGAACTCCGCGCCGTGCGGGAAGAACTTCTCGTCCAGCCGAAGCCCCCCGCCCGCGGCCGGGTCCGTGTCCATCTTGGCGAACCAGCTGCCCACGCCGTCCGGGTAGAACTGGTCGTCCCACGCCCCGTACAGCGAGTTGGTCAGGTAGACCCGCTTGCCGTCCCGGCTGACCTCGACCATCTGCGGGCCGCCGGCCAGCGGCTCGCCCGGCGCGGCCGGGTGCGCGACCCGGCCGGTGACGCCGCCGAGCCGGACCGAATCGGCCTCGCGCGGGTGCGCCGGGTCGCTCACGTCGTATTGTTTCAGCTCGCCGGTGCCCCAGCAGGAGACGTAGAGGAACTGGTCGTCCACGGCCAGGTTGATGTCGGTGACCAGCGGCGGCACCGCGCCGAACGGCTGCAGGGCCGGCGGCAGCGTGGACGGGTCCGCGGGTTCGGCCGGGATCGTGATCACCTTGTCGGCCCGCCAGCTGCCGTTCTCGCGGCTCCACCGCCACACCGACGCGGACAGGTCCTCGGTGCTGACCACGACGCCGACGAAGCCCCAGGTCGCCTCGGGGTCGTGCGACGGGCGCAGCTCCAGGGCCATCTGGTGCTGCGCGCCCAGGTCGACCGTCTGCTGGAGCTTGCCCGCGGCCAGGTCCCAGAAATGCAGCCGGTGCCCGTACTTCTGGCCGAGCAGCAGCTCGGGGTTGACGCCGTCCTCGATCATCGACGGGGTGCCCCACTCGCTGGTGATCAGCGTGTTCTGGTTCAGGTGCCACCAGGCGTCGTAGGCCAGGTACTGGTCTCCGCGGTCGGTTTCCCAGGCGCGCAGCACGTCGAACGTGTCGTGGTCGAGCAGGGCGATTCCGCCCGGGCCATCCGCGCCGTTCCCGCCGCCGAGGCAGGAAACGAAGATCCCGTCCGGCCCGCAGTGCAGGGTGTGCGGTCGCGAGTAGCCGGCCCTGGCCGCCAGCTCGGCCGCGGTGATCGTCTTCACCAGCGTGGGCTGCCGGGGATCGGGGTGGGTGTCGTAGACGTGGATGTTGGACGAGCGCAGCCCGGGCAGCAGCAGATACCGCCGCTGCAGCCCGCCGGTGTGGTGTCCGGCGTGCGCGAACGCGCTGCTGCACGCGTTCCAGCCGAAATGGTGCAGCTCGTCGCCGCGGGTCGGCAGGTCGGCCCAGCCGACGACCTGGCCGTATCCGGCCGAGGCCGGGTCGGTGTCGAGCACGGCGAGCGCGTCCGGCTGCTCCGCCGCGCGGTCGAAGACGACCACGTAGGCCAGCTGCTCGGGCGGGGCGCTGATCGCGTCGGCCGGACTGCGGTAGAAGGTCGGGTCGATGTCGTGGCCTGCGGGATGACCCATATGGTTCTCCTCGTCGTGATTTCCCTAGTTATCCGACATGCTAATCACGCCGGCCCCGCGCCGGCTCCTGGCCTACGGCTCCCCGCCGTCCGGCTCGAACACGGTGGGGATGGCGGGGTAGCCGCGGGACAGCTGCAGCGCGTACGGCGGCAGCTCGGCCAGCGCCTCGCGGTGCCACGTCCGGGCCTCCTCCACCCCCTCGGCCCCGGTGCGACCGACGACCTCGCCCGCGGTCACCAGCGGCACGAGCAGCTCGCGGTCCAGCGGCCCGGGTTCGGGCGGCGACAGGCTGATCCGCTCGGCCTGCGCGATGCCTTGGTCGTCGCGATGCCGCACCGCCCACTTGCGGCCGCCACGTCCCGGCTTGCCCACGGAGCGCTTGGCCACCGGTTCCAGCTCGCCGTCATCGCCCGAAGTGCGGGCCACCAGCTTGTACACCAGCGCCGCCGTCGGCGCGCCCGAACCGGTGACCAGCGACGTGCCCACCCCGTACCCGTTCACCGGGACCGCACCGAGCGCCGCGATGGAGTACTCGTCCAGGTCGCCGGTGAGGATGATCCTGGTGTGCACCGCGCCGAGCTCGTCGAGCAGCGCCCGGACCTGCCGGGCCAGCACCGGCAGGTCGCCGCTGTCGATCCGCACCGCGCCCAGGTCGCGGCCCGCCACCTCGACCGCGGTGCGCACCGCGCGCGGCACGTCGTACGTGTCCACCAGCAGCGTCGTCGCCTTGCCGAGCGCCTCGAGCTGGGTCTCGAACGCGTGCCGCTCGCTGTCGTGCACCAGGGTGAACGCGTGCGCGCTGGTACCCGCGCTCGGGATGCCGTGCTCGTAGCGGGCGCGCAGGTTGGACGTGGAGGCGAAGCCGGCGATGTAGGCCGCCCGCGCGCTGGCCACGGCGGCCCGCTCGTGGGTCCGCCGCGAGCCCATCTCGATCAGCGGGCGGTCGCCGGCCGCGGTCACCATCCGGGACGCAGCCGAGGCGATCGCGCAGTCGTGGTTGAGGATGGACAAGGTGACGGTCTCCAGCAGTACCGCCTCGGCGAACGTGCCCTCGACGACCAGGATCGGCGAGCCGGGGAAGTAACAATCACCCTCGGAGTAACCCCAGATGTTTCCGCGGAAACGGTAGGATTCCAGGAACTCCAGCGTCGGGGAGTCCACGATGCCCGCGTCGTCCAGGAACTCCAGGTCGGCCGGGGCGAAGCGGAACCGCTCTATCGCGTGGAGCAGCCGTCCGGTGCCCGCTACCACGCCGTACCTGCGGCCGTGCGGCAGGTGCCTGGCGAACACCTCGAAGATGGCTCTGCGGTCGGCCGCGCCGCTGCGCAGCGACGCCTCCAGCATGGTGAGCTCGTAGTGGTCGGTCAGCAGCGCTGTCCCGTCGAAGGGCGGGGGCTGGTGGTTCACGGGATCAGTCACAGGTGGAAGACTACGGAGTGGGAGGTGGGTAGGTGTGAGCACGGCGCCCGCTGAGGTGGATCTTCCGCGATCCGCCGACAATCCAGTATCCGACAAGCCCTGGGTCACGATCGTCTGGAACGATCCGGTCAACCTGATGTCGTACGTGACGTACGTATTCCAGCACGTGTTCGGCTACCCGAAGAAGAAGGCCACCAAGCTGATGCTCGACGTGCATCACAAGGGCAAGGCCGTCGTCGCCGCCGGGGCCAGGGAAGCGATGGAGCACAACGCCGAGATCCTGCACGGCTACGGCCTGTGGGCGACGGTGAAGCAGGACGCGTAGCCCGCCCCGATGGAGCCGTTCCGGTCGGTTCGCGGCGGCGGTGCGCGCGCCTGGCTCGCCGCAGCCGAAGCCTGCCTCCTGCGCAGCCTGGTCGGCCAGGTCATGGCCCTGGTCGAGCCGGACGACAGTGACGACCGCGCGGCACCCGACGACGAGGTGGCCGCCCTCGAGGCCATGGTGCACGGGCCGGGCGCGGACGAGCCGCCCGAGGACCCGGTGCTGGCCCGGCTGCTGCCCGACGGGTACCGCGACGACCCGGAAGCGGCCGGGGAGTTCCGCAAGTACACCGAGCCCGCGCTGCGCAGCGCCAAGCACCAGGCCGCCCAGGAGATGCTGGACACGCTGCCCGAGACCGGCGGCCGCATCCAGCTCACCCAGGACCAGGCCCTGTCCTGGCTCAAGGCGCTGAACGACGTCCGGCTCGCGCTCGGCGTCCGGCTCGGCGTCACCGAGGAGTTCGAGGAGCAGTGGGGCCGGCTGAAGCCGGACGACCCGCAGTGGGCCGCGTTCGAGGTCTACGCCTGGCTCGGTGCCGTGCAGGAATCCCTGGTCCAAGCGATCAATTTAGAGAACGCGTACCCTCTCAGGGCATGCTGACCATCCCGCGCGCGCTGCATGACAAGATCGTGGCCCACGCCCGGGCCGATCATCCGGACGAGGCATGCGGCGTCATCGCCGGGCCGGCCGGCCGCGACCGCCCGGAACGGTTCATCGCCATGATCAACGCCGAACGGTCCCCGACCTTCTACCGCTTCGACTCCGCCGAGCAGTTCCGGGTCTGGCGGGAGATGGACGACCGGGACGAGGAACCGGTCGTGATCTACCATTCGCACACCGCCACCGAGGCCTGCCCGTCCCGCACCGACATCTCCTACGCCAGCGAGCCGCAGGCGCACTACGTGCTGGTGTCGACCAGGGACGAGGACGAAACCGAGTTCCGCTCGTACCGCATCGTGGACGGCCAGGTCACCGAGGAACCCGTCACCGTGGTGGAATGATTCGGGTCCCGGGCGGGTTGGACGCCAAGGACTGACCAGATAACCCAGTGGAGCGTTGTTCATGGCCATCGAGGTTCGCATCCCGACGATCCTGCGTACGTACACCGACGGCGCCAAGCAAGTCGAGGGAACCGGGTCCACCCTTGACGAGCTGATCACCGATCTGGAGCAGCGGCACGGCGGCCTGCGCGACCGCCTGGTCGACCACGGCGGCCTGCGGCGCTTCGTCAACGTGTACCTGAACGACGAGGACGTCCGGTTCCTGGCCGGCCTGGAGACGCCGGTCAAGGACGGCGACACGGTGACCGTCCTGCCCGCGGTGGCCGGCGGCCTTTAATTTTCCCGAACGGACCGGGGCACATGCGTTACGACAACCTGCTCGACTCGCTCGGCCAGACGCCCCTGGTCGGGCTGCCCCGGCTGTCACCCTCCGCCGACGTCCGGCTGTGGGCCAAGCTGGAGGACAGGAACCCGACGGGTTCGGTCAAGGACCGCGCGGCGTTCTTCATGGTCGCCCAGGCAGAGAAGGAAGGCCTGCTCCAGCCCGGTTCGGTGATCCTGGAGCCGACCTCGGGGAACACCGGCATATCGCTAGCCATGGTGGCGAAGCTGCGCGGCTACCGGCTGATCGTGGTCATGCCGGAGAACACCAGCGAGGAGCGGCGCCAGCTGCTGCGGATGTACGGCGCCGAGATCATCGGCTCGCCCGCCGCGGGCGGCTCCAACGAGGCCGTCCGGGTGGCTAAGCAGATCGCCGCCGAACACCCCGACTGGGTCATGCTCTACCAGTACGGCAACGAGGCCAACACCAGGGCGCACTACGAGACGACCGGGCCGGAGATCCTGGCCGACCTGCCGGAGATCACCCACTTCGTGGCCGGCCTGGGCACCACGGGCACGCTCATGGGCGCGGGCCGCTACCTGCGCGAGCACAAGCCGGACGTGAAGGTCGTCGCGGCCGAGCCGCGCTACGGCGAGCTGGTCTACGGGCTGCGGAACGTGGACGAGGGCTTCGTCCCCGAACTCTACGACGAGTCCGTCCTGACCACCCGGTTCTCCGTCTCCTCGGCCGACGCGCTGCGCCGGACCAGGGAGCTGATCGCCGCCGAGGGTATCTTCGCGGGCATCTCGGCCGGCGCCGCCCTGCACGCCGGGCTCGGCATGGCCGCCAAGGCCGTGGCCGAGGGTGAGCGCGCCGACATCGTGGTCCTGGTCGCCGACGGCGGCTGGAAGTACCTGTCCACCGGCGCCTACTCCGGCACCCTCGACGAAGCCGAAACCCGCCTAGAAGGCCAACTCTGGGCGTGACTTTCTAAGCCCCGCTCGCTCTGCTCTCCCGCTCGCCTCCGGGCGCCCTTTAAGGCCCTGTCTTCCCTCGTCGCTCGTCGCTCGTTCCTCGCTTCTCGCTCCTCAGTCCAGACAGGGCCGGCGCCCTTTGGCTCGCGGAGCGGCGGCACGTCTTCTTCCAATGTGCCTACCCGTTCTTCAAGACCTGGATAATGGCGAGCATGCGCGTGACGGTGATCGGGTGTGCGGGGAGCTTTCCCGGACCGGATAGCCCGGCATCCTGTTATCTGCTGGAAGCCGAGGGGTTCCGGCTGGTCATGGACTTCGGCAACGGCGCCCTCGGGGTGCTGCAGCGTTTCGCCGGACTGTACGACCTCGACGCGATCTGCCTGAGCCACCTGCACGCCGACCACTGCGTCGACCTCGGCTCCTACTGGGTCGCGCGGCAATACGCGCCGGACGGGCCGCGTCCGCCCATCCCGGTGTACGGGCCGCCGGGCACCGCCGACCGAGTGGCGGGTTTGGGCGGTGAGGATACGCAGGCGGTCCTGGCCCGTTTCGCCGTCTGCGACCTCGCGCCCGGTGCCTTCGAGATCGGGCCGTTCCGGTTCACCGCCGATCACGTGAACCATCCGGTGGAGACGTTCGGGTTCCGGGTGGAGCACGACGGCTGGCGGGTCGCCTACTCGGCCGATACCGGGGAGTCCGACACGCTGGTCCGGCTGGCCGAGGGCGCGGACCTGCTGCTGTGCGAGGCCTCCTTCCTCGACGGCCTGGATAACCCGCCGGACCTGCACCTCACCGCGCGCCAGGCGGCCGCACACGCCACCCGCGCAGGGGTCGGCCGGCTGGTGCTCACCCACCTGGTGCCATGGAACACAAGGCAGCGGGCGCTGGCCGAGGCCGCCGAGGCGTACCACGGCCCGCTGTCCCTGGCCACCTCCGGCCTGGTGCTCGCCGAGGACACCCTGCCCTCCGCCGCCTCCGGCACCCCGCCCTCCGCCGGCCGATAGGCTGTGCGACATGTCACGACCCGACGGACGATCCATCACCGAACTGCGGCCGGTCAAGCTGACCCGGGGCTGGCTTGACCATGCCGAGGGGTCCGTGCTGGTGGAATTCGGCCGCACCAGGGTGCTGTGCGCGGCGAGTGTCGCCGAAGAGGTGCCGCGCTGGCGGCGTGGCGGCGGGCTCGGCTGGGTCACCGCCGAGTACGCCATGCTGCCCCGGGCGACCAACACCCGCGGCGACCGCGAGTCGGTCAGAGGACGCCTGGGCGGTCGCACCCAGGAAATATCACGCCTGGTCGGCCGCTCGTTGCGGGCCTGCGTGGACTACAAGGCGCTGGGCGAGAACACCATCGTCATCGACTGCGACGTGCTGCAGGCCGACGGCGGCACCCGCACCGCGGCGGTGACCGGCGGGTATGTCGCCCTGGCCGACGCGGTGACCTGGCTCAAGGGCCGCCAGCGGACCAAGGGCGACCCGCTGCTCACCTCGGTATCCGCGGTCAGCGTCGGCATCGTGGACGGCGAGCCCCGGCTCGACCTGTGCTACGAAGAGGACGTGGCCGCGCAGACCGACATGAACGTGGTGTGCACCGCCAGCGGCGACTTCGTGGAGATCCAGGGCACCGCCGAGCGCGAGCCGTTCAGCCGCGACCTGCTCGGCCAGCTGCTCGATCTCGCCGTAGCGGGCTGCGGTGAGCTGACCAGGCTGCAGCATGAGGCCCTTTCCTTACGGCCGAACGAGCGGGCTTTCCCGCCGGTCCGGATGTGACTGCCATGGCCGGTAACACCGTAGTCCTGGCCACCAGGAACGTCGGCAAGCTACGCGAGCTGGCCCGGATCCTGGGCGTCGGCGACCCCGGCGGCGTGCAGATCAAGCTGGCTGGTCTGGACGAGTTCCCCGGCGCGCCCGACGTGCCGGAGACGGGGGCCACGTTCGAGCAGAACGCGTTGCTCAAGGCGCGCGCGATCGCGACGTTCACCGGCCTGACCGCCGTCGCCGACGATTCCGGCTTGTGCGTCGACGCGCTCAACGGTATGCCCGGCGTGCTGTCCGCCCGCTGGGCGGGCAGCCACGGCAACGACCGGGCCAACCTGGAGCTGGTCCTGGCCCAGGTGGCCGCCGTGCCCGACACCCGCCTCGGCGCGCAGTTCGTCTGCGCCGCCGCGTTGGTCGTGCCGGGTCCCGGCGCCCGCGAGTGGGTCGTGACCAGGCAGGTCGAAGGCCGGCTGATCAGGACGCCACGCGGCAGCGGAGGGTTCGGCTACGACCCGATCTTCCTGCCCGACGGGTTCGACCAGACCACCGCCGAGATGACCGCCGAAGCCAAGGACGCCATCAGCCACCGCGGCCGCGCCTTCCGCGCGCTGACCCCGTTCATCACCGCGGCGGGCCACGGACCCTGAGCTGTCCCCGCCATCAGCGCGGCCGGTTCGGCCGGGCGCCGCCGAGGCGGTAGCGTTGGTGGTTCCGCTGGACCCATGGGAGGGCACGTGACGGACAAGCGACTCGCGTCTGGCGACCCGGCTCCCGACTTCACCCTGCTGGATGCCGACCGGAAAGAGGTCTCGCTGTCCTCGTTCCGCGGCCAGCGGGTGATCGTGTATTTCTACCCGGCTGCGATGACCCCCGGCTGTACCAAGGAAGCCTGCGATTTCCGCGACAGCCTGGCCGACCTGAACTCCGCGGGCATCACGGTGCTCGGCATCTCGCCGGATCAGCCGGCCAAGCTGGCCAGGTTCCGGGAGAAGGAGGGCCTGACCTTCCCGCTGCTCTCCGATCCCGATCACGCCGTCCTCGAGGCCTATGGCGCCTACGGAGAGAAGAAGCTCTACGGCAAGGCCACGGTCGGCGTGATCAGGTCCACGTTCGTGGTCGGCGCGGACGGCCGGATCGAGAAGGCGATGTACGGCGTCAAGGCCACCGGCCACGTCGCCCGGCTGCGCACCGAGGTCGGCGCCTAGTCAACCGAACCAGGCGCCCAGCGCACCGAGGTCGGTGACGCCACCCTAATGTTCGGGCGGGGGTGCCAGGTCCCTGCGCCCGGTCAGCACGAACCACAAGACCAGCCCGAACACGTCGGCGGGGGCGGCTGGGCTGCCGGGGATCAGCGGCAGCACGACCAGCGAGAGCAGCGCGGCGATGGCGGCGCGGATGAGCAGGCGGCGGGGGCGGCCGCGGACGATCCGGGACGGCAGCTGCCACAATGCGGCCAGCGGATGCGCGAGCACGGCACCCGGCGGCACGTCCGGGGCGGGCACCACGGGCAGCGGTGAGGTGTCCGGCTCGGCGGGGCCGCTGTCGGGGAAGTCGCGGCCCTGGGCCCAGGCCTGCTCGGCCAGGTCGGCGTAGGCCTCCGACCGGCCCCAGGGGGTGCGCAGCTCGGCGTACGCGGCGGAGGCCTGGGTGTAGCGGGCCAGGTCGCCGCCGTCGGGCCGGTCGGGGTGGGTGGCGGCGGCGATCTGCCGCCAGGCGGCGCGGACCTGCTCATCAGCCAGGTCCCGGCGCACCGGCAGGCCCAGGGTCTCGAACGGGTTCGTGCTCATCGGGGGGCTCCATGCCCGAAGATGTCATCAAAGCTGCCCTGGTCCGGCCAGGCCGGGGCTGCGGGTTCGTGGCGGGGCTCGGGCACCCAGGACGTCGGCGGTCCCGAGGCGGGCGGGGGCAGCAGGGTAAGCGGGGACGCGGCCGGCCGGGCGACCTGGATGAACGTGGCCGCGCCGTGGTGGATGTAGCAGGCCTGGCCGACCTGGAGGTGGCGGATGAGGTCGGGATCGGCGGTCCAGGCGCGCTGCTCGCGGGTCGTGCCCTCCTCGCCCCAGGTGTTCCCGATCAGCTTGTGCGCGGTCTCCAGCACCCGCCGCATCCCGGCCAGGCCGACCAGCGGCTCGGGATGCGGGGTGTTAAGGACGAAGATGCCGCCGTCGGCGGTGGCCGCGATCCGGTACCGCTCGTCCTCATCGGCCCCCAGCCCCTCCCAGGATTGCGCGGACACCTGGACCCCGATGCCGAGGGAGCGGCCCCGCTCGTACAGGTTGGACATCGGCACCCGCCGCGACACGGCCGAGTAGTCATCGGCGGCCAGCAGCATCGTCCGCTGCTCCCCGGAAAGGCCGGTGGCGGCGCGGGCGGCGAGCTCGGTAATGGCCATGGCCTGGGTCTCGGCGACCGAGGGCTCGCGGGTGCCTTCCAGGATGAAGTACCAGGCGTCGGCCTCCTCAAGACGGCCGGGGCCGTCCAGGGCGGGGCCCAGCCGGTCCAGCAGCGTGGCGTACCGCAGCTGGATGTCCGGCAGGTGCTTCGCCGCGGCCCGGACCCGGCCCGCCTCGACCGGGTACCGGGCCGGATCCCACGCCGCGCCCAGCCACCGGGCGTCCAGCCGGTCCAGGAACCCGGCGGCGTTCACCGGCGGCGCGCCGGGCGCGGTGACGGCCAGGACCACCGCGGCGTACAGGATGTCGGCGTAGTAGGCGGCCGCGCCGGTGCCGGACTCGATCATCTGGTACAGCAGCACCGCCAGGTCCTGCGGGGGCAGCTCCCACACGGACAGGCGGGCCTCGTCGGGCCAGATGGCGACCCGGCGGGCGCCGGCGCCGTAGAGCAGTCGGCGGGTGCGGTCGGCCTTGCGGCGGGCGTCGCGGCCGCCCTTGCAGTCCAGCACGACCAGCAGCGGCCGCCCGGCCCGCCCGGCCCGCGCCGCGGACAACGTGGCGGCGAACCAGCCGGACTGCAGCCGGATCATCAGGTTGGTCTTCCCCGACCCGGTCGAGCCCACGATCACCATGTGCCGGGCGCACGCCGCCGGGTCCAGGCTGAACACGGGATGCCAGCGGTGGCCGACGGCGCGGATGGTCCCGCCGACTGGGATCCGCCCGCCCCGTCGCGTCAGCGGCACCGCGCCGGGCGCGGCGGTCAGGCCCTTGGCCGTGCGGACCTGCCGCCGCCACTGCCGGGCATCAAAAGTAATCGGGGCGGAGGCCATCCGCCCGCCCAGCCCGGCGGTGATGGCATAGTTCCGCCACGCCCACACCAGCCCGCCCAGCGCCAGCCCGGCCGGGACCGCGGCCGGGGCCAGCGAGGCGAAGGTCCGGGCCAGGCCCGCCCAGGTCAGGTGGTCAAAGCCGCCCGTCCAGGTGCGGCCGGGCTCCCTGGTGGCGAGCCAGCCGGGCACGCGGATCTCCAGGGCGGTCAGCCACGCCGCGGTGACCAGCAGCGAATAGGTCGCGGCCCGGTACAGCCGGACCGGGGGCCAGCCGCGCAGCCACGCCGCCCCGTACCCCGCCGCGGCCACCAGCGTGACCGGCCAGGCCGCGACCGCGGCCACCGCCAGCAGCAGCCACCAGAACAGCTTGAATGCTTTGCGGATCAGCCACAGGCACACGGTCAGCTTCAGGAACCCCCACACGCTCACCGCGCCGCCTCCGGGGTGAACGCGTACCGCGGCAGGTCCCGGATGACCATCCTGGCCTGGTCCCCTGGGGGCAGCGACGCGGCCGCACGCGTCACCACGGGCCGGGCGGCCGGGGCGGTCAGGTAGATGACCTGCGCATACCGCAGCGGGGACAGCAGCCCGGCCATGATCCGCCCGGTCCGCTCCAGCGGCTTGGGCGTCAGCTCCGCCTCGACCGCCCACACCTGCCCGGCATACGGGCTGCCGGGGAGGGAAGGCCAGTGGATCTCCGCGTCCGGGACGTGCTCGCGGCGGCCGGCCGCAGGCAGGTCCGCGCGCAACCGCCGTTCGCTGTGCCACCAGGCCCGGCCCTGCTGCCAGGTCTCGCCTGCTTGCAGCCACAGCCGGGCGGCAAGCACGGCGCGGATATGGGCCAGGCGCCCCAGGGAGGGGCGTCCGGCGGGGAACCGCAGGCCGGTGGCGGCCATCCCGTCCCGGGTCAGCCAGCACCACCCCGGCCCCGGCCCCAGCCGCCCGGTCGCCGCGTACCCGGCCCGGCGCCACCGCACGGTGATCGCGCGCAGTTGGGCGGCCGGGACCCGGAGCGCCGCGGCGAGCAGGTCGGACGGGACCCCGTAATGCTCCCCGCACAGCAGGAGCCCGTCGATATCCCGCTGGGACAGCCGGATACTCCCGGCATCCGCGCGCCGAGCCCGGCGCGCCGCCGTGGTCGTGGTGGTGGTGGTGTCGTGCGCTCGTGCCGTCATGTTCCTCCCAGCCTTCACCGCGGTAACAGGAACCCGGCCCCATCCCGCGTATCCGGCTCTGCACGGGATGTGACGATTGTTCCGCCGGGCCCGCGGGGAGGGCAGTGGCGGCCCATGATCGTAAGCGCACCGTCACAATTACCGTCCGCAGCAGACGCGGTGGGCCGCCACTGTCCGCACTGGTCCCGCGCACCCCAGCCGCCCGTCACCAGCCCGGCCCCCCGGCCAGAACCCCGCGAAGAACCCCGGCCGGGCAAACGCAATCTGCCGCGGCACGAGCCGAACGGCGGGCCATGCCTGGCGAACCGCGTCCGGCGTGCGGGCGGTACCGTTACTAGCGACCAGCCACATGCTGGCTCGGCGGGCGTGGCGAAATGGCATACGCGGCAGGTTTAGGTCCTGTTGGTGGCGACATCGTGGGGGTTCGAATCCCCCCGCCCGCACTCTTCCTCATTCCGCGCTCGCGCCTGCCCGAACGTTCCCTGGCCAGAGCCACTCCCGTCGCGACCAGCACGGCCAGGCCGAATAACACGTGCGGCCCATTCCGCGCCGCGCCGGAGAGAACAACGGCCTGGCCAAAGAGGCGATCCGGCTCGGCCGGATCCTGGCCGCGCTGTTGCCGGCCGAGCCCGAGGTGCTCGGCTTGCTGGCGCTGCTCTACGCCGAACTCGCCGACCGGACCGGCTCGCCCGTGGTCCGGCTGAACGGGGCGGTGGCGATCGCCGAAGCCGAAGGCCCGGCAGCAGCCCTCGCCGTCGTCGATGGCCTGGACCTGCCCGGCTACCAGTACTGGCACTCCACCCGGGCCGAACTACTCCGCCGCCTCGGCCGCGCCGACCAGGCCCGGGCCGCCTACCGCGAGGCGCTCGCGCTGGCCCGCACCGAGCCCGAACGCCGGTTCCTCCGCCGCCGGATCGCGGAAACGTAAGGCCCATAGCTGTCCCCTTCCACGCTCGCCCCAGCCGACGACGCGCTGGGCCGGGCCGACCCGGCCTGGCTCGGCGGCCTGATCAGCCGCCGCGTCCCGCTGCCGGAGTGATCGCAGGCGCTGATCAGGCAGCCAGATGATGTAAAGGTCGTGGCGGACCTGACAAAATAGCTTTTTATCCCGAACGGGCCTGCTGACAGCCCTGGTTCAGGTTCATGCCCGTCCAACCCGGTCCAGCAAAGGGAGTTATGTGATGGCGGACACCGACGCGAAGCCCGTCAACCAGGACGAGCTGGTGGCGGACATCGATCGCACCCGGGCGCAGCTGGCGCGCACCATCGACGCCATCGCCGACCGGGTGAGCCCGAAGAAGAACTTCGCCCGGGCGATTGAGCAGGCCCGCCAGCGGGCCGACCGGGCGATTGAGCAGGCCCGCCAGCGGGCCGACCGGGCCATCACGCAGGCCCGCCAGCAGGCTGACCGGGCCATCACGCAGGCCCGCCAGCAGGCTGACCGGGCCATCACGCAGGCCCGCCAGCAGGCTGACCGGGCCATCACGCAGGGCCGCCAGCGCGCCAGCCAAGTCGATCCTGTCATGGCCGGCCGCGCGGCCGCCGCCGTCGTGGTGGTCGCCGGCGTGACCGTTGTGGTCGTCTGGCGCCGCAGCCGCTAGCCGAGTCAGCCGGCGCTCTTGGTCAGCTCCTCGTACTCCGCGGCGGACAGCAGGTCGGGCGGCAGCGCGGCGTCGCCGTTGCCGTCCTGGGGCACCCGGACCCGGAACATCCAGCCGGCCGAGTACGGCTCGGCGTTGACCAGCGACGGGTCGTCTTCAAGCTCGGTGTTGACCTCGGCGACCTCGCCGTCCACGGGGGAGTACAGGTCGCTGACGGACTTGACCGATTCCACCTCGCCGCACGGCTCGGCGGCGGCGACGGTCGAGCCGGGCGCCGGCAGGGAAACGTAGACCACGTCGCCGAGCTGCTGGGCCGCGTGCTCGGTGATGCCGACCGACGCCAAGGTGCCCTCGACGGATACCCACTCGTGCTCGGCGGTGTAGCGCAGTTCGGCTGGAACACTCATCGTTATTGTCTCCTCCGGTAAAACGGCAGGTCTGTCAGTTGAGCGGGCACCGCTTCACCCCTGATGCCCACAGCCATCACACGATCCGCGCCGACCCCGGGTTCCAGGTACGCCAGGGCGATCGGCACGCCGAGGGTGGGCGACGGCGCGCCGCTGGTCACTGTCCCGGCGGGCTGTCCGTCCGCCAGGACGGGATACCCGTGCCGGGCGATCCGGCGAGACTGGATGGTCAGCCCGACCAGGTGCCGGAGCGGCCCGGACGAGACGCGGCCGGCCAGGGCCTCGCGGCCGACGAATTCAGCCGGCTTGTCGAACTTCACCACCCGCCCCAGGCCCGCTTCGAAAGGTGTCATGTCCGGGCCGAGCTCGTTGCCGTACAGCGGCATGCCGGCCTCAAGCCGGAGCGTATCGCGGGCGGCCAGGCCCGCGGGGACCAGGCCGGCCGCGGCGCCCCCGGCCGCCAGCGCGTCCCAGACATGGGCAGCGTCCTCCGGGCGGCAGAACACCTCGAAGCCGTCCTCGCCGGTGTACCCGGTGCGCGCCACCCAGGCCTCGCGCCCGGCTACCTCGCCGAACGCCCCGGCGTAATACCGCACGCCGGACAGGTCGAGCCCGGCCGCAAGCGGCGCCAGGATCCCGGCCGCCTCCGGCCCCTGCACGGCGATGAGCGCGTAGTCGGCGGTCGCGTCGGTGACCGTGGCGCCGAACCCGGACGCCCGCTCGCGGAGCTGGCCGAACACCACCGCCGTGTTGGAGGCGTTGGCGATGACCAGGAACTCGTCCTCGCCCTGCCGGTACACCACCAGGTCGTCGAGCACGCCGCCGTCGGCCGCGCAGATCATCGTGTACCTGGCCCGGCCTGGCCGCAGCGCGGACAGGTGCCCGGTCAGCGCGTAGTCCAGGGCCGCCCCGGCACTGGGCCCGCTCACGCCGATCTCGCCCATGTGGGACAGGTCGAACAGGCCGGCCGCGTGCCGCACCGCCTGGTGCTCGGCGGTCTCGCTGGTGTAGCGCAGCGGCATCTGCCAGCCGGCGAAGGATGTCATGATCGCGCCGAGCCGCTCGTGGGTCGCGCGCAACGGGGTCTGTCTCGGCGGTTCCGCTGCTGTCGTCATCTGCGAATGGTATTCCGGAACCATGAGCCTTCTCACCGAGTCCCAGATCAGCGACGAGCTCGCCACGGTTCCCGCGTGGATCCGTGACGGCGACGCCATCACCACTCTCACCCAGCGCCAGGACTTCCGCGACGCCCTGCTCTACGTCGGAGCCGTCGCCTACCTGGCCGAGACCGCCAACCACCACCCGGACGTCACCATCCAGTGGAACAAGGTGACGCTGACCCTCAGCAGCCACTCGGCGGGCGGTCTGACCGCCAGCGACTTCGCCCTGGCCCGCCAGATCTCCGCCCTGTCCGCATAAATCGCTCCCGCCGCCGAAAACAGCATCGGTGTCACATCGCTGCCGCCGGGCTGCGGTCGCTGTTTCACCAGATTTGAACAAAAGACACCTGAAAGACTCTGATGAGTTGGCTGAAAGCGTGGCATCGTAGGCTCGCGCGGTGCGGATGGGCGGACCGCGCTTTACCCGTGAGAGGAATAGCACCCTGCGGGCCTCGACGGCGGCCGTCGAGTCGAGCACGGCCGGCGACGGCGAGTACAAGACCGTCAACGCCGCGCTGACCGCCCTCGACCACCTGCGCGACGCGCTCGCCCTGCGGATCAAGGGCGAGCTCGAAGCGGCCGCGTTCGGCGACCGGCCGGTCGCCGGCGCGGCGGGCCAGACGGTCGCCTGCCAGGCGGTCATCGCCTCTGCCGGGGCGCTGGCCAAGCACCTCTGAGTTGATCGCAGGCCGCGCCGCCGTCCGACACGAATGTCAGGGCGGCGGCGCGGCCGTCTCGCCGGTGACCGACAATAGGCGGGTGGACTCCCAGGCGGACCCCCAGCCCCGCGAGGTCGTGATCCTCGGCTCGACCGGCTCCATCGGCACCCAGGCGCTGGACATCGTCCGGCGCAATCCCGGCCGGTTCCGGGTGGTGGCCCTGGCCGCGGGCGGCGGCCAGCCGGAGCTCCTGGCCCGGCAGGCGGCCGAGTTCGGGGTGGCGGCGGTGGCCGTGGCCACCCCGGCCGCCGCCGCCGAGGTCCAGGCCGCACTCCGCTCTTTTTCGTCCCGAACGAGCGGGGCCACCAGCCCCGACACCCCCTCCGCGCCTCCCCGCCCCCAGCCCCAACCCCACCCTCCCCTCCAGCCCCAGCCCCAGCCCCAGGTCCTTTCCGGGCCGGACGCGGTTACCGAAGTGGCGGCGTGGCCGTGTGACGTGGTGCTCAACGGCGTGACCGGCGCGGCCGGACTGCGGGCCACGCTGGCTGCCCTGGACGCCGGGCGGGTGCTGGCGCTGGCCAACAAGGAGTCGCTGATCATCGGCGGCCCGCTGGTGACCAGCCGGGCCAAGCCCGGGCAGATCGTCCCGGTCGACTCCGAACACTCCACCATCGCCCAGTGCCTGCGGGCCGGCCGCGACTGCGAGGTACGGCGCCTGGTGCTGACCGCGAGCGGCGGCCCGTTCCGCGGCTGGAGCCGCGACCGGCTCGACGGCGTGACGCCGGAGCAGGCCCTCGCCCATCCCACCTGGAACATGGGCCCGCTGGTCACGATCAATTCCGCCACGCTGGTGAACAAGGGCCTGGAGGTGATCGAGGCGCATCTGCTGTTCGGCTTCGGGCTCGACCACATCGACGTGGTGGTGCACCCGCAGTCGATCGTGCACTCGATGGTGGAGTTCTCCGACGGCGCCACGATCATCCAGGCATCCCCGCCGGACATGCGGCTGCCGATCTCGCTCGGCCTGGCCTGGCCCGACCGGGTGCCGGACGCCGCCCCGGGCCTTGACTGGTCGACGGCGGCGACCTGGACGTTCGAGCCGCTCGACGACGCGGCCTTCCCCGCGGTCGCGCTGGCCCGGGAGGCGGCCACGGCCGGGGGCACCGCGCCTGCCGTGTACAACGCGGCCAACGAGGCGTGCGTGGCGGACTTCCAGGCGGGAAGCATCAGCTTCGCGCGGATTGTTGACACCGTGGCCCGGATAGTCTCTGAGCACGACGCCGCGCGCACGGCCGTCACCACCGTGGCGGACGTGCTGGCGGTGGACGACTGGGCCCGGCGGCGGGCCCGGGAGCTGAATTCCCGGATTTAGCGAGCAAAGGAAGGGCGAACGGATGGACCTGATCGGCTGGGTCATCTTCATCGTTGCCCTGCTCTTCTCCGTGATGCTGCACGAGACCGGGCACTTCGTGCTGGCCAAGAAGTTCGGCATGAAGGCCACCAGGTACTTCGTCGGGTTCGGCCCGACGATCTGGTCCACCCGCCGGGGCGAGACCGAGTACGGGATCAAGGCGCTGCCGGTCGGCGGCTTCGTCAAGATCATCGGCATGCACTCGCTGGACGACGTGGACGATCCGGCCGACGAGCCGAGGTCGTTCCGCCGCCACCCGGCCTGGCAGCGCATCCTGGTCCTGTGCGCGGGCTCGTTCATGCACTTCGTGCTGGCCTTCCTGCTCATCTTCGGGCTGGCCCTCGGCATCGGCATCGAGAACGTCAACACCACCCAGCTGGGCACGATCAGCCCGTGTGTGGCCGCGAACGTCACCCAGCTGAACAACGGCACCTGCACCGCCTCGGACCACGAGTCGCCGGCCAAGCTGGCCGGGCTGCGGCCCGGCGACCAGGTGATCGCCTTCGACGGCGCGCCGGTGAGCAACTGGAACCAGCTCGGCGACGCGATCCGGCGCGCGCCGGCCGGCGCGCCCGTCACCATCACCGTGAACCGCGACGGCCAGACGCTGACCCGGCACACCACGCTGGCCGCGGTGAACGGCCGCAGCGGCGGCTACCTGGGCATCGCCCCGAGCGTGGTGTTCCAGGTGGCCAGCCCGGTCCAGGCCGTCAAGTACGCGGGGTCGGCGTTCGGGCAGGTCATCGCCGGCTCGGCCAAGGCGGTCGCGGCGCTGCCCGGGGCGCTGCCCAAGCTGTTCAGCAAGGACCGGGGCAGCACGGCGGGCGGCCAGGTGAGCAGCGTGGTCGGCGCGGCCGAGGCCACCGGCGCGGCGGTGGCGGCCAACGTCGGCTGGCAGTTCAAGGTCAGCTTCGTGCTGCTGCTGATCGCCTCGCTCAACATCTTCGTCGGCGTCTTCAACATGCTGCCGCTGCTGCCGCTGGACGGCGGGCACGTCGCGGTGATCGTCTGGGAGCGGATCCGGGCCTGGTTCGCCCGGCTGCGCGGCCGTCCCGACCCGGGCCTGGTGGACATGGCCAAGCTGCTGCCGGTCAGCTTCAGCATCTTCATGGTGCTGATGTTCTTCGGCGTCGTCCTGGTCCTGGCCGACATCGTGAACCCGGTGAATATCGCAGGTTAACGCCGGTTGCCCGGGCCGTTTACCGGCGGGACGATATCCGACGCGCCCGTCAGCGTCGGGCCCCGGCCGGTCGCCGGGGGATGGTTCAATGGCGGGGTGGAAGATCCGGGGTCTGCCTACAGGAACGGATGGGGGCCATGAGTATCGACCTGGGAATGCCGCCAGTGCCACCCGCGCCACTGGCCGAGCGCAGGCAGTCCCGCCAGATCATGGTGGGCTCGGTGCCGGTCGGCGGGGGAGCGCCGGTGTCGGTACAGTCGATGACCACGACGCTGACCGCGAACGTGAACGCCACGCTGCAGCAGATCGCCGAGCTGACCGCCTCCGGGTGCCAGATCGTCCGGGTCGCGGTGCCGTCCCAGGACGACGCCGAGGCGCTGCCCGCCATCGCGAAGAAGTCGCAGATCCCGGTCATCGCCGACATCCACTTCCAGCCGAAATACGTGTTCGCCGCGATCGACGCCGGCTGCGCCGCGGTCCGGGTGAACCCGGGCAACATCAAGCAGTTCGACGACAAGGTGGCCGAGATCGCCCGCGCGGCCAGCGACGCCGGGGTCCCGATCAGGATCGGTGTCAACGCCGGCTCGCTGGACAAGCGGCTGCTGGCCAAGTACGGCAAGGCCACCCCGGAAGCGCTGGTCGAGTCGGCGCTGTGGGAATGCTCCCTGTTCGAGGAGCACGGCTTCCGCGACATCAAGATCTCGGTGAAGCACCACGACCCGGTGGTGATGATCAACGCCTACCGCCAGCTCGCCCGCCAGTGCGACTACCCGCTGCACCTCGGCGTGACCGAGGCCGGGCCCGCGTTCCAGGGCACGGTCAAGTCCGCGGTCGCCTTCGGCGCCCTGCTGGCCGAGGGCATCGGCGACACGATCCGGGTCTCCCTGTCCGCGCCGCCCGTTGAGGAAGTCAAGGTCGGCATCTCGATCCTGGAGTCGCTCGGCATGCGCCAGCGCGGCCTGGAGATCGTGTCCTGCCCGTCCTGCGGCCGCGCCCAGGTCGACGTGTACAAGCTGGCCGAGGAGGTGACCGCCGGGCTGGAGGGCATGGAGGTGCCGCTGCGCGTCGCGGTCATGGGCTGCGTGGTCAACGGTCCGGGCGAGGCCCGCGAGGCCGACCTCGGCGTCGCCTCGGGTAACGGCAAGGGCCAGATCTTCGTCCGCGGCAAGGTGATCGCCACCGTGCCCGAATCCCGGATCGTGGAGACGCTGATCGAGGAGGCGATGCGCCTCGCCGATCAGGCCGCCGTCACCGAGGGAGCCGAAGGCACCGGCGGCCAGCCCGTCGTCACGACCTACTGACCCCCATCCCCGGCTCAGGCCGACTGCCGCGTAATGTGGCTGGCCAGCATGCTCTCGGCGTAGATGACCTGGCCAACCTGGTCCTCGACCTGAGCCCGGGCATCCGTCGGCAGCATGTCGTCGGTGATGAGTACGTCCACCTCGCTAAGCCGGGCGAACGAGGTCAGGCTAACCAGACTCCACTTGGTGTGGTCGGCCAGCACGACGACGCGGCGCGCTACCCGCATCAGGGCGCGGTTGGTCTCCGCCTCGGCTAGGTGGGGCGTGGTCAGCCCGGCGTCGGTGTCGAAGCCGTAGCAGCCCAGGAACAGCAGGTCGAAGTGGAGAGACCGGATGGTCAGGTCGGCCACCGGGCCGACCAGCGCGTCCGCGGGAGTACGCACGCCGCCGGTCAGCACGACCGAGTCGGCCGTGCCGCCGAACAGGTTTGTCACCCGCAGCGAGTTCGTGACGATGGTCAGCCCGGGCACGTCGAGCAGGCACTGGGCCAGCGCGAACGTGGTCGTTCCCGCGGCCACCGCGATCGCGGTGCCCGGCGTGACCAGGCTCGCGGCGGCGCGGGCGATGCCGGTCTTCTCCGGCTGCTCGAGTACCAGCTTCGCCTCGAAGCCGAGCTCGTGACTGGCGGGCGTACCGGGCAGGACCGCGCCGCCGTGAACCTTTTCTACCAGGCCGTCCCTGGCGAGCACCTCGAGATCCCTGCGAATGGTCATGTCCGAGACGCCGAGCCGCTGAGTGAGGTCACTGACACGTGCACTGCCATCGCTCCTGACGGCCTGCAGGATGAGCGACTGGCGGTGTCTGGCAAGCATATGAGCTTCCCCTCCTTCTTACCGGATGGCGCCGGGGACGGGCGGTCGGCCCCGGATTTCGTCATCCGTATAAAATGAGACGTTTGCCATCCGTGTTCGGTTCCGGGCGCGCATGTAGGAATAGCTGCGATTTTCAGCCCACGTCGGCGCCCGCGGCCCCGCCTCATCCCGCGGGGTCAGGGGCACACACCCCTAGCGAACGCGTATCAGCCACCGCCGATGCCGTCAGCTGCCCGGGCAACCCTGGCCGCTCGATCAGCCACCCGGCATCAAGCCCCATTAGCCACATGAATCCCAGCAACGTGGCACCCGCCCTCCCGCCGAAGCCACCTTGACCGAGCGACCCAAACCGCGCCATGCGGCAGTGCCGTCGAGCAAGCGAGCCCGTGTCCCGCGCCCCTCAAGCCCCGTCCCAGCAACCCGCGAGTGAGCGGGGAGCGTATCGAGGGTGTTTCGCGTTCGTTGCCGTATAGTGACTTGTTAGCGCTAACATCGTCGCACATGTTCTTGTCTGTGATGAATTGATTACTGCGGTGTGGGCGAGGCTCTGGTTACGTGGAGTTACCAGTGAGTCAAGAGGCTGCGGCCACGGGCACGACCCCGGAGGCTGGTCGTTCCGGCTGCGTCGCGAAGGGGGGCTGTGGCAAACGAGGCTCACGGCGACGCTTGCCCGTTTCGCTTGAAGGGCATCTATGCGCTCGTGCTGAGGCTGATATCGAAACGGGCTCGTTCGTTTATCGGGCTTGCGTGGTGCCTTGACAGGTGATCATGAACAGACTTAGCGTCAGCGGCGGTTCGCCAGATTGCGCCGAATACCGGCCACGGCGCAGTCACGCTGGGCGACCCGCCGGAATACGAGTGTCTTCGCGTTATCTGCTCGCAACGAAGTCGACGGGACTCGCCGCGCACGCTGCGGGCTTGGCTCGGGCGAGTATCCCGTCCCAGGGAAAATTCCATGGAGGTCCTTAGATGAGGAAAAAGATCGACCCGGTAGTCGACGAAGCGATTGAGACCCTGAACATGAAGGACGGGCCCAGTCGCCGTCGGCTGCTCGAGGGGGCGGGCCTGTTCAGCGCGACGGCCGCCGCCTCGGCGCTGATCGCCGCCTGCAGTTCATCGAGCTCCAGCGGCGCCGCCCCGACTTCGACGTCTTCGACGGCGAAGGCTGCCGCGGGTAACTTCCCCACCACCCCCAAGTGGAAGTTCACCTTCGTCAACCACGTCACGGACAACTCGTTCTTCACCCCGACCCAGTACGGGTTCCAGGACTGCGCCGCCCTGCTCGGCCTGCCCACGCCGGCCTGGACCGGCGCGCTGTCCACCCAGCCGACGGTGCCCACCATGCTGTCGTCCTTCAACGCCGCGGTCACGGCGGGCTCGCCGGGCATCGCGACCACCGTGGTCTCGGCCACCTCGTTCGTCGCCCCCATCAACAGCGCGCTGCAGGCCGGCATCCCCGTGGTCACCTACAACGCCAACGGCGCCAGCGACAATCCCACCAACGGTCTCGGCTACGTCGGCCAGGAGCTGCTGCTGTCGGGCCAGGAGGTGGGCAAGCGGCTGGCCTCGCTGATGAAGTCCGGCGACACGGCGGTCGGCTTCATCGCCCAGCCCGGCGGGCTCAACATCCAGCCGCGCCTGGACGGCGCGACGCAGGCCCTGGAGGCGGCGGGCATGAAGGTGCTGGCCGGCAACAAGGGTATCGACACGGGCGCCTCCGCGACGCAGGAAGCTCAGGTGCTGCCGGCCTACCTCCAGTCGCACGGCTCCAGCATCCAGGGCGCCTTCGCGGTCGACGGCGGTGACACCGCCCTGCTCGGCACCTCGCTGCAGAAGTACGGCCTGGTCGGCAAGGTGCACGCCGGCGGTTTCGACCTGGAGCCGCAGACCCTGACCGCGATCAAGGCGGGCCAGATCGACTTCACCGTCGACCAGTCCCCGTACCTGCAGGGCTTCCTGCCCACGCTGTACATGTACCTGTTCCAGCTCTCCGGCGGCCTGGTGTCGCCGCCGGCCACGGACACCGGCCTGAAGTTCGTCACGAAGAGCAACGTCGGCCCGTACACCGCGACGCCGACCCGGTTCGAGGGCTCGACGGCGAGCCAGACCTACGTCAAGCACACCGGGGCGATCTCGACCTGATCGCCTGGACGCGCGACACTGGGAAGTACAGGTCCGCGGCGGCTCGCCGGCGGCTACCCCACGGGTGAGCCGCCGCGGCACCTGGGTATGACTGGAGAGCGCAGGCATCCGGCGAAGCAGCACAATGGGGATGAACGACGTGAGCGAGACTGCCGAACGTAGCCCGGAAACAATCGGCACCGGCCCCGCAGGCCGAGGCGGGAACGGCGCAGGAAGCATACTCAGCCGGGGCGGCGCCTTCTTGCTGCGGCAGCGCGAGGCGAGCGTCCTGATCATCGCCGTGGTGCTGTTCATCTATTTCGCGGCGACCACCGGGCATTTCGTCAGCCACGGTAGCTTCGTCGTCATTACCCAGTACATGGCCCCGTACGTGATCATCGGCATCGGGCTGGTGCTGCTGATGGTCTGCCTGGAGATCGACCTGTCGGTCGGGTTCGTCTGGATGCTGTCGCCGTTCGTCATGCGGTTCTTCGTCGATTCCGGCGTGCCGACCTTCCTCGCCATCGTGATCACGGTGGTGATCCTGGCGGTCGTCATCGGCGGGATCAACGGGGTCGCCACCACCATCTTCGGCGTCCCGTCGCTGATCACCACGCTCGCCACCGGCTTCATCGTCTTCGGCTACGCGCTGACGATCTCCTCCGCGCAGCAGGTGAACATTCCCACGAGTTCGCTGGGGCTCGGCCACTGGTTCGGCTTCGAGGCGTGGTCGGAGTTCACCTGGGCCACCGTCCTGGTCCTGATCTTCCACGTGATCCTGACCAGGACCAGGTGGGGCCTGTACACGGTCTCGGTCGGCGGCAACCTGCTCGGCGCCAAGGAAGCCGGCATCAAGGTCAACCAGATCAAGATCGGCAACTTCATGATGTGCAGCGGGCTCGGTGCGCTCGCCGGGATCATCGAGGCCTTCAAGAACAACATCATCGACCCGAGCGCCGGCCAGCTCCCGGTGCTGCTGATCGCCCTGGCCGGGGCGGTGATCGGCGGTACCGCCATGGCCGGCGGCTCCGGCACCATGATCGGCATGTGGCTGGGCATGCTCGTGCTCGCCATCTTGTTCGACGGGTTCAACCTGCGCGGCATCAGCTCGAACAAGTACCAGATCATCCTGGGCGCGGCGATCCTGCTCGCGATGATCGCCAACACCTACCTCGCCCGGCTGCGCAACGCGGGCCGGCTGCAAGCAAAGTCGTGACACCCCGTACGGAGGCGGCTAAGTGAGCACCGAGACCCCGGCGCAGACCGACGACATTCTGCGGGTCGAGCACATCTCCAAGCGGTACGGCGCGGTGACGGCGCTGGTCGACGTGAACCTGCGGCTGGAGCGCGGCGAGGTGCTCGCCCTGGTCGGTGACAACGGCGCGGGCAAGTCCACCCTGCTGAAGATCATCTGCGGCTTCCAGCCGCCGACCGGCGGGCGGCTCCTGCTCAACGGCGAGGAGGTCACGTTCGGCTCGGTGAAGCACGCCCGCTCGATGGGCATCAACATCGTCTACCAGGATCTCGCGCTGGTCAACCAGCTCACCGTGTACGAGAACATGTTCCTGAACCGCGAGCCGGTGCGCTGGCCGCTGCTGCGCAAGAAGCAGATGCGCAAGGAGGCCCAGGAGCACCTGGACTCCATGGGGATCAAGACCCTGAAGTCGGTGGACCTCGAGGTGGCCAGCCTGTCCGGCGGCCAGCGGCAGGCCATCGCGGTGGCCCGCTCGGTGTTCTCCGACGCCAAGGTCCTGCTGCTGGACGAGCCGCTGGCCGCGATGGGCGTCAAGGAAGGCGCGATGATCCTGGACCTGGTGCGCGACCTCAAGGACCAGGGCATGTCGATCATCATCATCGCGCACAACTACGGCCAGGTGTTCCCGGTGGTCGACCGGGTGAACCTGCTGCAAAGCGGCCAGATCACCTTCGACAAGTACAGCCGGGACACCTCGGTCGAGGAACTGACCGAGATAGTCGTCGCCGAGTACCGCAAGGCGCTCGAGGAGCGCCACCGCGCCGCGTCCTGACTCTGGCCGGTCCGGGCCACCTGATCATGTCGGGCATGATGGGGGGCATGTCGATCACTCGGGTGGCCGGCCGCCGGGCTGAAGGTAGTCAACGGGGCCGAACGGGCTGGGCTGCCGCGGTTGTCCTCACGGTAACCGCCCTACTCGGGACGAGCGCCTGTTCCGCAACCTCGTCGTCCTCCAGCCCGCGCACGAGCCCGCCCGCCGGGAGCACCCCGGCCGGAAACGGGAGCACGCAGCAGGCCACCGGGTCCATCATCCCGGCGCACAGCGCGCTGCACTGGCATTCCTGCTCCGGCCAGCTCGCCGCCGACGGCGTGCGGGACTGCGCCATGCTGAGCGTCCCGCTCAACTACGCTGATCCCGGCGGCCGGCATATCAGCCTGGCCCTCAACATGGTCCCGGCCACCGCGCCGCGCAGCCAGCAGCAGGGCGTCATGCTGGTCAATCCGGGCGGTCCCGGCGTTTCCGGGCTGCCGTGGGCGCCCGCGCTAGCGCAGGGCCTCAGCCCTCGTGTGGCCGCCGACTACGACATCGTGGGCTTCGACCCGCGTGGCGTCGGGTCCTCGGTGCCCGCGCTCAGCTGCGATCCCGGCTTCTTCTCCGGCGTGCGGCCGGACTACATCCCGGCGAACGCCGCCGCCGAACAGGTCCTCGTCGACCGGGCGAAAACGTATGCCAACGACTGCGAGCAGCGGTTCGGCTGGCTGCTGCCCTACATGACGACGCAGGACGTGGCCCGCGATATGGATACCATACGCGCGGCATTCGGCGTATCGAAAATAAACTATTATGCGTTCTCTTACGGCACCTATATGGGCCAGGTCTACGCCACTCTTTTCCCCGGACGAATCCGCCGCATGGTCCTGGACAGTACCGTCGATCCCACCGGGGTCTGGTATTCGGACAATGTGCGGCAGGATTACGCGTTCCAGGGAAGAATAGCGGCGTTTTTCGCCTGGGCAGCTAAATACGACAGCGTCTATGACCTCGGCAGCACCGCCGGTCAGGTGCAGGCGGCCTGGTACAGGGCCCGGGACCGGCTGCTCGCCCACCCCATCGACGGGCGGATCGGGGCCGACGAGTTCGACGACACCTTCCAGCTGGGCGGTTACCTGGATCAGCTCTGGCCCGGCCTGGCCCAGGCCCTGTCGTCCTACCTGAACGGCGGGCAGACCGGCAACCTGGTCGCCCAGTACCAGACGGCCGCTCCGCAGAACTACAACGAGAACGAGTTCGCCGTCTACAACGCGGTGCAGTGCTCGGACGTGAGCTGGCCGCGTAACTGGTCCTTCTGGACCTCGGACACCGAACGGATCTACACCAAGGCCCCGTTCCAGGCCTGGGACAACGCCTGGTTCAACGCCGCGTGCGCGTTCTGGCCGGTGAAGGGGCCGGCCAAGCCGCTGCAGATCAACGGAGCCGGGCTGGCTGGCATCTTGATGCTGCAGGGCACGCTGGATCCGGCCACCCCCTACGCGGGCGCCCAGGACGCGCACAAACTGCTGCCCTCCGCGCGGATGGTCGTGGTCGAGGGCGGCGGCAACCACGGCCAGTCGATGGAACAGCCGTCAGACTCCTGCGTGCAGAACTACCTGAACGCCTACCTCGGCACCGGGGTCCTGCCCGGGGCGTCCGGCCTGGTCAACGCCACCTGTCCGGCCGTGCCCGCGCCGACGCCCGGAAGCTGAACCCGTGTAGGCTGAGGCTATGTTGCGGGTAAAGCCGCCCTGGTCCGCCTCGGTGCGGCTGCTCGACGAGCGGGATCGCGGTGTCGTGCTTGCCATCTGCGACCGTGATCCGGTCACGAACGTCTTCGTCAGTTCCCGGGTCCGCGCGCTGGGCCTGGAGCCCGGCCGGCTCGGCGCGCAGATGTGGGGGCACGCGCCCGGCGGGCGGCTGGAATCCCTCTGCTACTCGGGCGCCAACCTGGTCCCCGTCGCTGCCACCCCGGATGCCGTGGTGGCGTTCGCGGACCGGGCCCTGCGGCAGGGGCGGCGGTGCTCGTCCGTGGTCGGCCCGGCCGCGGACGTCCAGGCCCTGTGGGCCCTGCTGCGGCCGCACTGGGGTCCGGCCCGGGAGGTCCGGGCGGTGCAGCCGGTGATGATCACGCCGGGACCGCCGCTGGTGCCGCCCGACCCGCTGGTCCGCCGGGTCCGCCCGGACGAGATCGACATCCTGTGGCCGGCCTGCGTGGCCATGTTCACCGAAGAGGTCGGCGTCTCCCCGATCGCCGGCGACGGCGGCGCGTCCTACCGGGCCCGGCTCGAGCAGCTCATCCGCAGTGGCCGGGCGTTCGCCAGGATCGAAGACGGCCAGGTCGTCTTCAAGGCGGAGATCGGCGCGGTCACGCCGCAGGTATGCCAGGTGCAGGGCGTCTGGGTGCAGCCGCGGTCCCGTGGTCAGGGCCTGGCCGCGCCGGGCATGGCCGCGGTCGTGGTCGAGGCGGCCCGCTCCATCGCGCCGCTGGTGTCGCTGTACGTCAACGACTTCAACACCCCGGCCCGCGCGGCCTACCGGCGGGTCGGCTTCACCGAGGCCGGCCACCTGATGAGCGTGCTGTTCTAGTCCCGTTCGCGGATCTTGCGCAGGTACTCGACGATCGGCTCGAAGGCATCCCTGATCTGCTCGAGCTGGCGTGGCGACAGCCGGTCGATGAAATGCCGCCGGACGTTCTCCACGTGATCCGGCGCGACCCGCTCGATGACGTTCATGCCTTCGGCGGTCAGCACCGCGAACGTGCCCCGCTTGTCGCCTTCGCATTCGTCCCGCCGGACCAGGCCGCGGCTTTCCATCCGGGTTATCTGATGGGACAGACGGCTCCGTGACTGGCTGGTGGCGTCGGCGAGCTCGGTCATCCGCAGCCGCTGATCCGGCGCCTCGGACAGCTCGACCAGGATCTCGTAATCGTGCTGGTTCAGCCCCTGGGCATCCAGGTCGCGGTCGAGCTGACGGAAGAGCAGCTGGGCCAGATGGACGGTGGCGCGCCAGGCCTGCTGCTCATCAGGGCTCAGCCAGCGAGGCTGTCCGTCGGTCCCGTGCATAACACGAATCTACCCGTGTCGCGCCGCTACGGCGACAGCATTACCCCTGGCCGGGGTCTTCGGAAGCGGAACGGCAGTGCCCTGCCCGCGGGAACGGGAATAGCATGGCTGACAAACATTACCTCTGGGAGCATCCGCGGGCCGCGGGCGACGTCGACGTCCTGCCCAGGCAGCTGAAGGACACCGCCTCGCGGGCCCATGGCCGAGCTTTTCGTGATGGATATGCTGCTGGCCAAGCCTGGCCGAGAAGACCGTCGTCGGCTCCACTGGGACTGGTAGCCAGTGCCCGTTCTCGCCCGGTAAGAGCTGCCCGGCCTTTTCCCCGGACAGACACGCCGCGCGCCGGAGCGGGGACCAGGCGTGGCACCATCGGAGTGTGCGGAAGGACGAGGGGGCGGCGACCACTAGTGCCGAATTGCGCGCGCACAATCTCGCGCGGCTGCTGCGCGCGGTCCACGACGGCGGCGGACAGCTCACCCGGGCCGAACTGACCAGGCAGCTCAACCTGGCCCGGGGGACCGCCACCGTCCTGGTCAGGGACCTGGCCGGACGCCAGCTCATCGAGGAGCTGAGCAGCCCGGCCGCCGCGCCGGGCGACGTCAAGGTGCCGCGTACCCGGGGACGTCCGACCGGCGTGCCTTCGGCGCATCCGCTGGGTCCGGTCGTGCTCGCGGTCGATCTCCGGGACGACTCGTTCACCATGGCCGCCTTCGAGCTGACCGGACGCTGCACCGTGCTCGACCGCCAGGAGCGGGACACGGGCACGGGAACCGGAGTGCTGGCCCAGGTCGCGGCCCGGCTGAAGATCCACCGCCGCCGGTTCGGCGATCGCGCGGTGGGCGTCGGGGTCGCGGTACCCTCCCCGGTGAGCGCGGGCCAGATGGTGCAGCCGACCCTGCCGGACTGGCAGGACGTCGACGTGGCCGGCGTGCTCGGGGACGGGGAGACCGAGGGACTGGTGCTGGCCGGCAACGACGCCACGCTGGCCGGGCTGGCCGAGGCCCGCCGCGGCGTGCTGCGCGGGATCTCGGTCGCCCTGCACCTGCACGTCGCGACCGGCATCGGCGGCGTGCTGCTGGCCGACGGCCGGCCGGTCAACGGTGCGCACGGCGCAGCCGGGGAGTTCGGGCACATGCCGCTTACCGGCGGCAGCGAGCCGTGCCGCTGCGGCAGCGTGGGCTGCTGGGAGCTCGACGCGGGCGCCCGCGGGCTGCTCCGCGCGGTGGGCCAGCCCGAGGAGGGCGACCGGATGCTCCGCGCCGAGCAGGTCATCGCGGCGGCGCGCACCGACCCCGGCTGCGGGCAGGCCCTGGAGCGAGCGGCCTGGGCCCTCGGCCGCGGCATCGGAGCGCTGGTCAACGCGCAGGACCCGGAGGCGGTCGGGCTGTCCGGCCTGGCCGCCGAGGTCTACCAGGCGGCGCCGGCCGCGGTCCGGGCCGGTTACCTGGCCACGCTGATGCGTTTCCGCCGGGCCGAACCGCCCGCGCTGCTGCCGTCCACGCTGGGCGACCTCGGCGCGCTGACCGGCGCGTCCGAGCTCGTCTTCGACGCGTTCCTGACTCCGCGCGGGCTCGGCGCCTGGCCCGCGCCCGAGGAGAAAACCGCGTGACTTCTCCGTGACTACCTGGTAACTTCCCGACCTTGTGGTTGCGTCACGAGCAGAAGACCATGATGCCGAACGGGGTGGCTCAGACGCCGTCCTGACCGCCGAGCGGGACCAGCTCCGGCGCTCTCGCGAGTTCCTGCGGCTGATGCGCGAGGACGTGCTGTCGCTGCGGGCCATGGGCGGCGACCCGGTCTCGGAGGAGTACCTCAAGGCCGACCTGTACTACCGGGCCGAAGCCCTGAAGGACATCCCCGACGCCCCGCTGTTCTTCGGCCGCCTCGACTACGCCATTCCCGGAAATTACGAGACCGGAATATCCGAGGACGACGGGATCGCGGGGCACAGCTTTCACATCGGCCGCAGGCACGTGCACGCGCCGGACGGCACTCCCGCCGTGATCGACTGGCGGGCGCCGCTGTCCCGGCCGTTCTACCGGGCCAGCGCGGCGGACCCGATGAACCTCGCGCTGCGCCGGCGTTTCGGCTTCTCCGGCGGCGAGCTGACCGCCTACGAGGACGAGTTCTTCGCCGCCGGGGCAGGAGGGGGCGCCGGGGCGGAGAACCAGGACCGTTCGGCCCCGAGGACGGGAACCGGGCCGAGCCGGATCCTGATCGAGGAGATCGAGCGGCCGCGGTCAGGTCCCATGCGGGACATCGTCGCCACCATCCAGCCGGACCAGGACGACATCGTCCGCGCCGGGGCCGCCGAGACGGTCTGCGTGCAGGGGGCGCCGGGCACCGGGAAGACCGCGGTCGGGCTGCACCGGGTCGCCTACCTGCTGTACGCGTACCGGGAGCAGGTCCGGCGGCGCGGGGTGGTCATGGTCGGGCCGAACCGGGCCTTCCTTTCCTATATTCGCAACGTCCTGCCCGCGCTCGGTGAGCTCGACGTCACCCAGACCACCGTCGGCGAGCTGGTCAGCTCCGACGGGGCCGCCCGGCCGCTCGCCGTGCGCGGCGCCGATGACGAGGCGGCCGCGATCGTCAAGGGCGACGCGCGGATGGCGGAGGTGCTGCGGCGGGCGCTGTGGGCGTCGGTCCGGACGCCCGCGGCGCCGGTGGTGCTGCCGCGCGGCTCGCGGCGCTGGCGGGTGGCCGCCTGGGAGCTCGAGGAGCTCGTGCACGAGCTGCGGCACCGGGGCGTCCGCTACGGCGCGGCCCGCGAACTGCTCGAGCACCGGATCGCGCACGTGATCCTGACCCGGATGGAGGCCGCGGGGGAGGCCTGCGACGACCGTACCCACGAGGCGGTGCGCCGGTCCCGGCCGGTGCGCGCCGCGGTGGACGCGATGTGGCCCAAGGTGGACCCGGTGCGGCTGGTGTTCGGCCTGCTGTCCTCGGCCGAGGCCCTGGCCGAGGCGGCCGCGGGCGTGCTGACCGACGCCGAGCAGGCCGCCATCGTGTGGCCCGCGACGCCCCGCGGACCCGGCTCGGCCCGCTGGTCGGCGGCGGACCTGGTGCTCATCGACGAGGCGCGCGACCTGATCACCCGGACGCCCAGCCTGGCCCACGTGGTGGTGGACGAGGCCCAGGACCTGTCCCCGATGGAGTGCCGGGCGCTCGGCCGCCGGTGCTCCACCGGGTCGGCCACCGTGCTCGGCGACCTGGCTCAGGGCACCACGCCGTGGGCGGCGCCGTCCTGGCCGTCGCTGCTGGCCAACCTGGGCAAGCCGGACACCGAGATCAGGGAGCTTTCGGTGGGCTACCGCGTGCCCCGGCAGATCCTGGACTACGCCTCGAGGCTGCTCGCGGCGATCGCGCCCGAACTGCGCCCGGCCTCGTCGCTGCGGGCCGACTCCGGCGCGCTCGACCTGGTGCGGGTGCCGGCCGGCGCACTCGGCGCGGCCCTGGTCAGCGCGTGCCGGCAGGCCTGCTCGCGGCCCGGTTCTGTGGCCGTCATCGCCGCCGATCCGCAGCTGGCCGCCCTGGGCCGCGCGCTCGACGCGGGGGCCGTGGAGTACGGGGCGCCGGGCGCGGACGCGCGGCTCACGCTGGTTCCGGTGACCCTGGCCAAGGGACTCGAATACGATCATGTCATCGTGGTCGAGCCCGCGCGCATCGCCAGCGCCGGCGCCAGGGGCCTGCAGCGGCTGTACGTGGCGCTCACCCGGGCGGTCTCGCGGCTGACCGTCCTGCACTCCGAGCCGCTCCCGGCGCCGCTACCCGATTAATGGTCTTATAGTGAACCGATGGGCGGGCCGCCGGGTCTCCTGAGTAGGGTGCGCGCCGGGATCCCGGACCGGGACTTTCCCGATGTGCGTTGCGCGGCCGCCGCCGCGACGGCATGCTGGAAGAGGCAGCATTTAGTCCTCATCTGACTCCTATAAGTTACGACGGTGATAACGGTGGAAGTCGAACGGACCGGCGATCCGGACCAGATGCAGGCGACCTACCTGGAGAAGCTAGCCGACGAGCTGACCGATCGCGGGCTCGAGGCGTGGCTGATGGCACCGCCGGGACGCCGGCCGAGCCTGTACGTGGTCAACCCGGCCGCGCGGGCTCTTGAGGAGAATGTGTACGTCGGTTGCGGTAAGGACGGCTTGTGGTGGTTCTGGTGGTCGTGGGCGGAGCGGATCGCCGTCGCCGACGACGTTGATCAGGCCACCGGCACGATCGTGCGGGTGCTGGCCTCGCTGCGCCGCGACGACTGACGCCGGCCCCGGCTCACCCGCTGAGGCCGGGGAAGGCCTCGGTGCCGCCGCGCCAGAACGCGGCGCGCTGCGCCGCGCCCTGCATGGCCACCGCGCCGAAGCGCCTGAGCCGCGGGTCGCTGACCGCGACCAGGCCGAGGTAGGCCGCGGTTACGCCGTCTTCCAGGCGGGCCGCGAGCGCCATCGCACTGGCCGCGTCGTGCACCCGGAAGGGAAGCCGGTAGAAGGCCTGCGCGGCGGCCGGCCTGGCGCCCAGCCGGGAGATCATCGCGGTCAGCGTGTCGCGGGCCGCGTTGTGCCCGGTCCAGTCCCTCATCGCCGCGGCCAGGCTGCTCCCGGTCAGGTACGCGCCCGCCACCCCGTAGCCGTAGCCGGCCGCGTCTTCGGCCGCGAGCGCGGCCTGCAGCGCGGATATCGCCGTGGTCATCTGGTCCTATCCGCCCAGCGCCGTCACGTGGGCCGCGTCCGAGGCGGCGATGCTCGCGAACAGCTGGGCCAGGGCCGGCGGCACGGTAGCCAGCTGCTGGACCAGGCGGGCCGCCGAGGCGCGCTCCGCGGCGCGCAGCTGGGGGATGCCGACGCCGCGGCCCCGGGCCCGGCGGGGGACCGGCCGGGGTCGCGGACGGCCGGGCCGCCGGACTGGGTGACGCCTGCCCGGGCGGCTCGACGAGCCGGGCCCGCAGCTGCGCGAGATGCTGCTCGTGCTGGGCGAGCAGCGACCCGAGCAGGCGCGCCCGGACGGTCGCCCGCGGGTCGGCGACGACAGCCGTCCGATACATCCCGACCAGCTTTTCCTCCGCCGCGATGACCGCCTGCAAGGTCAGCACGTCGTGACCGAGGGGCGGGCGGCCCGCCAGCGGATCGGGGCCGGCGAACACATCCTGCGACCGGCAGCCCGCGGTGGCGAGCAGCATCGGCAGCGCCGCCGCCGAGGCGAGCAGGACGCGGCGCCGCGGCACGATGTCGGGCACACGGGCAAGCTACCATCTCAGGTTTCGCGGGGTTTTAAGGGTCCGGCCGGTCCTATCCGCTTCTGGGCCCAACCCCGGATAGGCTAGGTCCAATCCCGCAGGTCGTGGACGAGGAGGTCGTGATGCCAGGAGGCCAGCGTCACGCGCCCAGATCCGACCAGCGCCGAGCCAGCCAGCCGCCCCGATCCGGTCAGCCGAGCTCGCGCCAGGCGGTCGCTGGGGGGTCGGTCGATGAGGACAGGATCGCGGATGTCATCCGGCCCGTGCTCGACGCCGCGGGCATGGACCTGGAGTCGGTCCGGGTGAGCGCCGCGGGCAGGCGGCGGCTGTTGCGGGTGGTCGTGGACCGCGACGGGGGCGTGAGCCTGGACGACGCGGCGGCGATCAGCCGCCAGCTGTCCGGCGCGCTCGACACGGTCGCCGTCATGGGCGACTTCCCCTACACGCTCGAGGTCTCCTCGCCCGGCGTGGATCGCCCGCTGACCGATCCGAGGCACTGGCGGCGCGCGGTGGGGCGCCTGGTCCAGGTCACCGTCACGGATGCCGGTCCCATCTCCGGCCGCGTGGTCGCGGCCGACTCGGACGGGGTGACGATGGAGGTCGAGGGGGCCCGGCGCCGCTTCGGTTACGCCGCGCTCGGGGCCGGCGCTGTCCAGGTGGAGTTCGGGCACCCGCACACGGAGCTGGGAGCGACCCGCGATGGACATTGACCTGAGCGTGCTGCGGAGCCTGGAGAGCGAGAAGGACATCTCGCTGGACCAGGCCATCAAGGCCATCGAGGACGCCCTGCTCGTCGCGTACCACAAGTCCGAGGGTGCCTCGGCGTCGGCGCGCGTCGAGGTGGACAGGAAGAGCGGGCACGTCACCGTGTGGGCCATCCAGACCGGCCCGGACGGGACCACGGTCCGGGAGTACGACGACACCCCGGCCGGCTTCGGCCGGATCGCCGCGACCACCGCGCGCCAGGTGATCCTGCAGCGGCTGCGCGACGTCGAGGACGAGCTGACCTTCGGCGAGTACGCGGGCCGCGAGGGCGACATCGTGGCCGGGGTGATCCAGCAGGGCAAGGACCCCAGGACGGTACTGGTCGACCTGGGCAAGCTCGAGGCGGTGCTGCCGCCCAACGAGCAGGTGCCCGGCGAGCGTTACGTCCACGGCGAGCGGATCCGCTGCTACGTGCTGCACGTGCGCAAGGGGCACCGCGGGCCTTCGGTCACCCTGTCGCGCACCCATCCGGGCCTGGTCAAGAAGCTGTTCGCGCTGGAGGTGCCCGAGATCGCGGCCGGCGCGGTGGAGATCGTCGCGATCGCCCGCGAGGCCGGGCACCGCACCAAGATCGCGGTCCGGTCGCATCAGCAGGGCGTCAACGCCAAGGGCGCCTGCATCGGCCCCATGGGCAGCCGGGTGCGGAACGTGATGAACGAGCTGCACGGCGAGAAGATCGACATCGTGGACTACTCCGACGACCCGGCCGGCTTCGTGGCCAACGCGCTGTCGCCGGCCCGGGTGAGCCGGGTCCACGTGGTAGACGCGGCCGCCAGGGAAGCCCAGGTCATCGTGCCCGACTACCAGTTGTCGCTGGCCATAGGCAAAGAGGGGCAGAACGCCAGGCTGGCCGCCAGGCTTACCGGCTGGCGCATCGACATCAGGCCCGACGCGGCCCCGGCCGCGGACGGCCCGGGACCGGCCGGCCCGGGACCCGCCGAGCCGACAGCGGCGGCCGCGCCCATGGCGCAGACGTCTGAGTAGTCATCTGTCCCGCCCGCCCCTCGCCGCTTCGGCGATACCAGCCGGTCGGCGCAGTTTCCGGCTGCGTTCGCAAGACCGCGGACACGGTAGACTAATGCTGTAATGGCCACGCGAGCCGAGCAGCATATCCCGGGTGTGCCCCCGATGCGTACCTGTGTAGGCTGCAAGGAGCGTGCGGTCAAGTCCAGCCTCCTTCGCCTCGTAGCGGCTGGGGACGTCATCAAGCCCGACCCGCGGGCCCGGCTGCCTGGCCGGGGTGCGTACCTGCATCCCAGCCCGGCCTGCCTGGAACTCGCGCGGCGGCGCCGGGCGTTCCCCCGGGCCTTGCGCGTCGCGGGGTCGCTCAGCCTCGAACCACTGGCTGAGTACCTTTGCGGTGCGGAATCCCGGGAATAGCATTACTGGCGGCGGAACAACCTGGCTGGGCAGCACGCTGTAAAAGGCGAGGAAACCACCTGTCGGAAAGCAGGTCGAGAAGCTGATGAGCGCTCGATGAGCACGCGGCGATGATCACCATAGGCTGAGGCCGACCCGGAGCACGCTCTGCCCGGGCCGGGGTCCGGGTAACAGGTCCGGTGAAACGGGCCGAGAAGGAGCGTAGTGGCGAAGGTCCGGGTTTACGAACTCGCGAAGGAATTTGGGGTCGAGAGCAAGGCCGTCATGGACCAGCTCAAGGAAATGGGCGAGTTCGTAAGGTCAGCGTCCTCGACGATCGAGGCACCCGTGGTACGGCGGCTCAAGGAGGCGTTCGCCTCCAAGGCGCCAGAACAATCAACTCAAGGGTCCCAAGGGGCCACGCCCGCGGTGCCGTCGACGCCGCGCGAGGGTGCGGTCGCGGCTGCACCGGGAGGTTCCGCGGCCGGCGCCCGGCCGCGTCCAGGAGCGGGCGCGGCGGTCCGCGGCGGCGCCGCGGCGGCGGCGGCCGGGGCTCCGCCTGCCCCCAGGACCGCACCTGACGAGGCGGCCAACGGCTCCGCCGAGCGCGCGGCCGCGCCCGATGGCGCCGCCGCGAGCGGGACGGCTCCCGACGCGCCGGGCCGCCGGCTGCCGCCGGTCCCGCCGTCGCCCGCGTCCCGGCCCGGTCCCGAACCGAGGGAGCCGAGGGAGCCGAGGACCCAGGGGACACCGGCCGTTCCCAGCGGCCCGCGGGCGCCGAGGCCGTCGGCTACTCCGGCCGACTTCCGCAGCCCGGGGACGGGCCAGGGCACGGGCCAGGGCACGGGCACAGCCCGGCCCTCCGCCCCGCGCCCCGGCGCGCCGGCCGGCCCGGCGGGGCAGCGTCCGGGCGGCCCCGCCGGCCGTCCCGACCAGCCAGGCCGCGGCGGTCAGGGGACGCGGCCGTCCGCGCCGCGGACCCAGGAGCCTGGTGCTCCCCGGCCGGGCGCGCCCCGGCCGTCCGCGCCCGGTCCCCGTCCGGGTGCCCCCCGTCCCGGCCCCAGGCCGGGCAACAACCCGTTCAGCTCGACCGCGACCGGCATGGGATCAACGCCGGCCAGGCCGCCGGGTGCGGGCGCACCCGGCCAGCCCGGCCGTCCCGGCCCGTCGGCCGGGGCCGCTGGCGGCCCCGGTGGCCCGCGTCCGGGCGGGCGCGGCCCAGGTCGTCCCGGCGGGTCAGACGGCGGTCCGCGTCCCGGCGGCCCCGGTGGCCCGCGTCCGGGCGGTCCCCGGCCGAGCCCGATGAACATGCCCTCCCGGTCGGCGCCGCCCAGCGGCGGACGAGGCGGACCTGGTGGCGGCCGCGGTGGCCCCGGAGCCGGAGCCGGAGCCGGTACCCGGCCCGGCGGTTCCGGCGGCGGCAACCGCGGCGGTGCCGGCGGCGGCCCGCGGACCGGAGGCGGTCCTGGCGGCGCTCCCCGGGCCGGGACCGGCGGCGGCCCGCCGCGCCCGGGTGGCGGGCGTGGCCGCGGCGGTACCCAGGGTGCCTTCGGGCGTCCCGGCGGACGCCCGTCGCGGGCCAGGAAGTCCAGGTCGCAGCGGCGCCAGGAGTTCGACAACATGCAGGCGCCGACGATCGGCGGCGTCCAGGTCCCCCGCGGCAACGGCCAGGTGGTCCGGCTGTCGCGCGGCGCGTCGCTGGCCGACTTCGCCGACAAGATCGGTGCCAACCCCGCTTCGCTGGTGCAGGTCATGCTGCACCTCGGCGAGATGGTGACCGCGACCCAATCGGTGAACGACGAGACGCTGCAGCTGCTCGGCGCCGAGCTGAACTACAACGTCCAGGTCGTCTCGCCCGAGGAAGAGGACCGCGAGCTGCTCGAGTCGTTCGACATCGAGTTCGGCCAGGACGAGGGCGGCGAAGCCGACCTGGTGGCCCGGCCGCCGGTCGTCACCGTGATGGGTCATGTCGACCACGGCAAGACCAAGCTGCTCGACGCGATCAGGCACACCAACATGGTGGCCCGCGAGGCCGGCGGCATCACCCAGCACATCGGCGCGTACCAGGTGACCACCGAGGTGGACGACGAGGAACGCAAGATCACCTTTATCGACACCCCGGGTCACGAGGCATTCACGGCCATGCGGGCCCGCGGCGCCGAGACCACCGACCTGGTGGTGCTGGTGGTGGCGGCCGACGACGGCGTGAAGCCGCAGACTACCGAGGCGCTGAACCACGCGCAGGCGGCGGGCGTGCCCATCGTGGTGGCCGTCAACAAGGTCGACAAGGAGGGCGCCGACCCGCAGCGGGTCCGGGCCCAGCTGACCGAGTACGGGCTGGTGGCCGAGGAGTTCGGCGGCGACACGCAGTTCGTGAACGTTTCCGCCACCCAGCGCAGCGGCATCGGCGACCTGCTCGAGGCGATCATCCTGACCGCCGACGCCGAGCTCGACCTGCGGGCCAACCCGGATCAGGACGCCCAGGGCGTGGCCCTGGAAGCGCACCTGGACAAGGGCCGGGGCCCGGTGGCCACGGTGCTGGTGCAGCGCGGCACGCTGCACGTGGGTGACTCGATCGTCTGCGGCGAGGCGTTCGGCCGGGTGCGGGCCATGCTCGACGAGAACGGCGAGACGATCACCGAGGCCCCGCCGTCCCGGCCGGTCCTGGTGCTCGGCCTGACCGCCGTCCCCGGCGCGGGTGACAACTTCCTGGTCGTCTCCGACGACCGGATGGCCAGGCAGATCGCCGAGCGCCGGGAGGCGCGCGAGCGGGTCGCCCAGTTCGCCCAGGGTCGGCGCCGGGTCACGCTGGAGGACCTGGAGTCGGCGTTCAAGGCCGGCGAGCGCGAGGAACTGCTGCTCATCATCAAGGGCGACGTGTCCGGCTCGGTGGAGGCCCTGGAGGACGCACTGCTCAAGCTGGATGTCGGCGAGGAGGTCAGCCTGCGGGTGATCGGCCGCGGCGTCGGCGCGATCACCCAGGACGACGTGAACCTGGCCATCGCCTCGGACGCGGTGATCATCGGCTTCAACGTCCGGCCGGCTGGCCGGGCGGGCGAGCTGGCGCAGCGCGAGGGCGTGGACATCCGCTACTACTCGATCATCTACCAGGCGATCGAGGAGGTCGAGGCCGCGCTCAAGGGCATGCTCAAGCCCGAGTTCGAGGAGGCTCAGCTCGGCACCGCGGAGATCAGGGAGGTCTTCCGGGTACCCCGGGTCGGCAACGTGGCCGGGTGCATCGTGCGCAGCGGCTCGATCCACCGCGGCGGCAAGGCGCGGCTGATCCGGGACGGCGTGGTGATCTCCGGCAACCTGACGGTGGAGTCGCTGCGCCGGTTCAAGGAGGACGCGACCGAGGTCCGTGAGGGCTACGAGTGCGGTATCGGCATCGGCTACAACGATGTCAGGATCGGCGACACGATCGAGACCTTCGAGATGAGGGAGAAGCCGAGGACGTGACCGGGCGTCCGGGCGGGTGCCCGGGCAGGAGCGGGGTGCCGCTATGTACGTCGCCGCGCTGACGCTGGACGTGCTGCTCGGCGACGTGCACTCGCTGAAGGCCAAGCGGGGTGTCGTCCGGCCGCTGGTCGCCGAGCTGCGCCGGTGCTATCCAGGTGCCGCGGTCGCTGAGACCGGGCACCTGGATCTGCACCGGCGGGCCGAGATAGGCGTGGCGGTCGTGTCCGCCACGGCGCAGAACGCGATGAGCGTGCTCGACGAGTGCGAGCGCCTGGTGGCCCGGCACCCCGAGATCGAGCTGCTGTCGGCCCGGCAGCGGCTGTTCAATGAGGAGGAGTGACGGATCATGGACGCCGCCAGGGCGCGTAAGCTGGCCGACCGGATCAGCCAGATCGTCGCGGAGATGCTGGAGCGCCGGATCAAGGACCCCAGGCTGGGCTTCGTGACCGTCACCGAAGCCCGGCTGACCAACGACCTGCGCGAGGCCACCGTGTTCTACACGGTGTACGGATCTGATCAGGAGCGGGCCGATACCGCGGCGGCGCTGCACAGCGCCACCGGCATCATCAGGTCGGAGGTGGGCAGGCAACTGGGCCTGCGGCACACCCCGTCGCTGGAGTTCGTGGCCGACGTGCTCCCGGACAATGCCCAGCGGATCGAGGAACTGGTCACGCAGGCCAGGCACGCCGACGCCGAACTCGCCCGCGCCCGTGAGGGCGCCAAGCACGCCGGCGACCCCGATCCCTACCGCAAGCCCGCCGACGACATCGACGACGAGGACGAGTGAGTCCCCCCGCCCGCGAGCCCAAGGCGAGCGGGCTCGTGATAATTGACAAGCCCGGCGGCATGACGTCGCATGACGTGGTGGCGCGGGTCCGGCGGCTGGCCGGGACCCGGAAGGTGGGGCATGCCGGGACCCTGGACCCGATGGCGACCGGCGTGCTGGTGGTCGGCGTGGAGAAGGCCACCAGGCTGCTCGGGTACCTGACGCTGACCGAGAAGCAGTACGCCGCCACGATCAGGCTCGGCCAGTCGACCAGCACCGACGACGCGGAAGGCGAGGTCACCGGCACCGCGTCGGCCGTGGCCGTGTCCGCGGGAACCCTGGCCGCCGCGACGGCCGGGCTCACCGGGGAGATCCAGCAGGTGCCGCCCGCGGTCAGCGCGATCAAGGTGGGCGGGCAGCGCGCCTACCGGCTGACCCGGGCGGGGGCCGCGCCCGAGCTCAGGGCCCGGCCGGTGACGGTCTACGAGTTCGCGGTCACCGCGGTCCGCCGCGGCGGGGACTTCCTCGACGTCGACGCCACCGTCCGCTGCTCGAGCGGCACCTACATCAGGGCGCTGGCCCGCGACCTGGGCACGGCCCTGGGCACCGGCGGCCACCTGACCCGGCTGCGCCGCACCCGGGTGGGCGGGTACCGGGTCGAGGACGCCCGCACGCTGGAACAGCTGGCTGACAGGTTCGAAGTGCTGCCGCTGGCCCAGGCGGCCTCGGCGGTTTTCCCGCGGCGGGAGCTGACCGCGGACGAGGCCCGCCGCCTGGCCAACGGCGGCCGGCTGGCCCCGGCGGGCGTTTCCGCGAGAACGCCGGCGACCGTCACGGAAACCCCGGCTGCCGTCACGGAAACCCCGGCGGCCTGCTCCGGCCCAGCCGCCGCCTACGCTCCCGACGGCACCTTGATCGCCCTGGTCACCGAGGAGTCGGGACAGGCCAAGCCGCTGGTCGTCTTCGCCTGAGGCCTTAGGCTTGTGGTGGTCTGACGGCAAGGCTGGCGGCGCGCCAGCGGCAGGACCGGCAGCAGGGTCGGCGGCGAAGGAGGAACGGGGAACGTGTACCGCTGGTACGGCTTGGCCGAGGTGCCCTCGGACTGGGGCGAGTGCGTCGCGATCATCGGCGTGTTCGACGGCGTGCACCGCGGCCACCAGCGCATCATCGCCCGCGCTCAGCAGGTCGCGCGGACGAGGCACCTGCCGGTCGTGGTGGTCACCTTCGACCCGCACCCGGACGAGGTCGTCAGGCCCGGCTCGCATCCGCCGCTTCTCACCTCCCCGCGCCGCCAGGCCGAACTCCTGGCCGGCCTCGGCGCCGACGCCCTCTGCGTGCTCCCGTTCAGCGTGGAGTTCTCCCGGCTCAGCCCGGACGAGTTCGTCCGGGTGGTGCTGTCGGAGCGGCTGCACGCCGCGGCCGTGGTGGTGGGGGAGAACTTCAGGTTCGGCCACAAGGCCGCGGGCGATGTGCCGCTGCTGGCCCGGCTGGGCGAGAAGTACGACTTCACCGCCGAGGGGGTGCCGCTGCTGGTGGCGGACGGCGTGACGATCTCCTCGTCCTACATCAGGGAGCAGCTGGCCGCCGGCGACGTGGCCGCCGCCGCCAGCGCGCTCGGTCGCCCGCACCGGGTGGAAGGGGTGGTCGTCCGCGGTCACCTGCGCGGGCGCGGGCTGGGCTTCCCGACGGCCAACCTGGCCACCCCGCCGCACACCGCGATCCCCGCCGACGGGGTGTACGCCGGCTGGCTGGCCCAGCTGGACCTGGACGGCGCCGAGACCAGCCGCTGGCCGGCCGCGATCTCGGTCGGCACCAACCCGACCTTCGGCATCGGCGACCGCAGCGTCGAGGCGTACGCGCTCGACCGTGACGACCTGGACCTGTACGGTACCCACGCCGCCATCGACTTCGCCGCCAGGCTCCGCGCCATCGAGCGGTTCGATTCCGTCGAGGCCCTGGTCACCCAGATGCGCGAAGACGTGGTCCAGGCCCGCGCCCGCACCGCCGGCTGACCGCCCGCCCGGCACCGGCCGGACGCCCCGGCGTCTTCATGCCGCCGTCATGCTCGTCTCATACTGTGCTCGCGTGGGAGTGGACGGGCGGGACAGGACCAGCCGCCACTCTTGGCCTGACCTGCCCGACCAGCCGGCCGCACCCCGCGGGCCGGGCCGCGCGCAGCGCCGGGCCCGCAGGGACGAGGCCGGCGTGGCCGGCAATGCCCGGCTGACCGCGGCGAACGCCGCGGTCCTGCTGGTCCTGCTGGCCATCGAGGGCGTCACGGTCCTGCGGGTCCGCGCGCTGCTCACACCGCACGTGTTCGTCGGCATGGTGCTCATACCGCCGGTGCTGCTCAAGGTGGCCAGCACCACCTGGCGTTTCGCCCGCTATTACCGCGGCGCTCCGGCCTACCGGCGCAAGGGACCGCCGCCGATCCTGCTGCGCCTGCTCGGCCCGGCGCTGGTCATCCTCACCCTCGTGCTGCTGGCCAGCGGCGTGGGCCTGCTCCTGGCGGGCCGGTCCTGGCTGCCACTGCTGCTCAAGGTGCACAAGGCCAGCTTCGTTCTCTGGTTCGGCGCGATGACCATCCACGTGCTCGGCCACCTGGGCGAGGTATTCAGGCTGGCCCCGCGCGACTGGCTGCGCCGCACGCGCCGCGACGTCACCGGGGCCGGCCCGCGGCAGTGGCTGATCGCCGCCAGCCTGGTGGTCGGCGTCCTGCTCGGGTTCCTCCTGCTCGGCCGCGTCGGTCCCTGGCTGGCGACCCCGCAATAACGAATCACAGCGACGCGTACAGCGCCCGCTCGAAGTCGTCCGCGGTGTTGAGCAGCAGCCCGTAGCCCCACTTGAACCCGGGACCCGCGTTGAAGTCGCAGGTCGCGGCGGGGTCGGCGGTCGGCACCTGGGCGGGGAAATCCAGCTCGCCGATCTGGTTGGTGAAGACCTCGTCGACCGTGGACTGCCGCAGGATCCTGGTGCCGTCCAGCTCGCCGCCGTGCAGCAGTGCCCGCTGGAACTTGATGTAGTCGCTCGGCGGCCCGTACAGCCCGTGCCCGCCGGCCCAGTAGTCCGGCGGCTGGTTCAGTATCTCGCCGATGTTCGCCCAGCTGCCGTCCTCGCCCTTGACGTGCACCGGGGTGGAGTTCGGCCGCTGCTCGTCGGTCATCAGGAACGTGGTCTGGTCCATGCCGAGCGGCCCGTCATGCCCTCCTTGATGGCCACGTCCAGGCCGGTCCCGGCGACCGCTTCGACGACCTTGCCGAGCCAGTCAATGGAAATGCCGTAGATGAAGGCCTCGCCGGGATCGGCCAGCATCGGCGCGCTGAAGGAAGCCCGGGAGCCCGCCACCACGTTCGGCACCCCGGTGACCTTCTCCCACTTGACCAGGTCCTCGCTCCAGAACCAGTAGCCCACAGCGCCGGAATCCACCGCATCCCGCAGGACCTTGTCGATGGCCGTCCCGTCGATGGAAGCGCTCCTGCGTGACCTCCCGAAGTCGGACAATGTCGTTCACAGCGGCGCTCCCCTGGCTAGCAGGCCGGAGTCCAGCCGTCTGTCTCATCCTGAGGTGATACCACCGGCCAGCATCGCTTCGAGCGCGGCCCGGAGCGGCGGCAGGCGCTCGGCGGCGGCCTCGCGGGCGGCCGCGAGGGGACGGCCGGCCAGCGGTTCGGTGATCTCGATGTAACACTTGATCTTCGGCTCGGTGCCGCTCGGGCGCAGCACTACCCGCGCGCCGGGCAGCCGGAAGATCAGCACGTCGGCCCGCGGCACCGCCGCACCCCGCTCGCCCCCGGCCGCGGCCAGGTCGGTGACCACGGACACCGGCTCGTCACCGAACGCGGCCGGCGGGGCCGACCTGAGCCGGCCCATGACCTGCTCCTGGTCGGCGGTCCGCAGGGTGAGCTGGGAGGTCAGGTGCACACCGTAGGCCCGTTCCAGGTCGTCGTAGACCTCGATGACCGAACGGCCCCGCGATTTCGCCTCCGCGGAGAGCCGGAGCATGGCCAGCGCGGCGCCGATCCCGTCCTTGTCGCGCACCACGTCACCGACGGCGTAGCCGAGGGCCTCCTCGTAACCGAACACGAACCGCGTGCCCGGCTGGCCGTCGGCCGCCCGGGCGATCCACTTGAACCCGGTCAGGGTCTCGGCGTAGCGGACCCCGGCCGCCGCGGCGATCTTGGCCAGCAGCGTGGCCGAGACCACCGTGGACGCCACCAGCTGCTGCCGTGGCGCAGCCTGATCCGACATCTGTTCCAGCAGGTAAGCACCGAGCATCGCGCCTACCTGGTCGCCGGTCAGCACCCGCCAGCCGCCCGTGCCCTGGCCTCGGCCAGCAGAGCCGGGTACGGCCACGGCCAGCCGGTCCCCGTCCGGGTCGCTGGCCACCACCAGGTCGGCGCCGAGCCGCCGCGCGTCGGCCAGCGCCAGGTCGAGCGCGCCCGGCTCCTCCGGGTTGGGGAACGCGACGGTCGGGAAGTCGGGGTCGGGCTCCGCCTGCGCGGCCACCACGTGCGGCGCCGCGAAACCCGCCCGCCGCAGCGCGCGCAGCATGAGCGCCCCGGCCACCCCGTGCATCGGCGTGTAGACGATGGTCAGCGGCGTCTCCCCGGAGGTCCCCCCGCCCCCGGCCCCGGAGACCCCGGCGGACCGCGAGTTCCCGGCCCCGGAGGTCCCCCCGTCCCCAGTGGCCTCCCCATCCCCAGTGGCCTCGCCATCCCCAGTGGCCCCCCTGCCCCCAGTGGCCCCGGCGGATCCGGTCACCGCGTCCAGGTAGGCCCGCGCTACCTCGTCGCCGTGCCAGCTGATCAGCGGGCTTCCCGGGCCGGCCACCGGGATCTGCGCCAGCGGCCCGAGGGCGGCGATCCGCTGCTCGATCTCGGCGTCGACGGGGGGGATGACCTGGGCACCGTCGCTCAGGTAGAGCTTGTACCCGTTGTCCGCGGCCGGGTTGTGGCTCGCGGTGACCATCACTCCGGCCGCCGTGCCCAGGTGGCGGACCGCGAACGCGAGCAGGGGAGTGGGCCCGGGCCGCGGCAGCATGTGCACCGCGATGCCCGCCCCGGCCAGCACCCCGGCCACCTCGTCGGCGAACTCCGCCGAACGGTGCCGCGCGTCACAGCCCACCACGACGCTGACCCGGGAAGCGCCGCCCGCCGGACCCGCGAGCAGCCACCCGGCTACCGCGGCGGTCGCCGCCCGGACCACGGCGCGGTTCATCCGGTTCGGTCCCGCGGCCACCACTCCACGTAGCCCGGCCGTCCCGAAATGCAGCCGGTCCGCGAACCGGTCCCGCAGTTCCCCCATCGCGTCCGCCGCCCCCGCGCCGCCGAAGGCGCGGTCGAGCAGCGCCCGCAATTCGGCCCGGTCACCCGCATCGGGGTCGTCCGCGATCCAGGCCTCGACCGCCGCCCGCAACTCAGCCCCAGCCGTCACTTCACCCTCATCCATCACCACTAACGGGGAGGATTCGGGCTCCGGGGAGGATTTGGGGCCCTAGAGACGCCCAAATCCTCCCCGAAGCCAGAAATCTCCCGGATAAACGGCGCTCCGCAGCCGAAGGCCGCCACTGCAGTCACACGAGCCACTCCGCCACCGAGCCACTCCGCCACCGAGCCCCTCCGCCATGCCACTCCGCCGCCGAGCCACTCCGCCACCGAGCCCCTCCGCCCCACTCCGCCATGCCACTCCGCCGCCATGCCACTCCGCCGCCGAGCCCCTCCGCCGCCGAGCCCCTCCGCTACCATGCCGCTTCCGGCGCCAAGGCACTCCCGCCATCCGGGGCGCCCTGGGGACACGGGGCACGCACGCCGCCCGTTCGGCATGAATTCAGGCCTTGACGTAGGGGATGCCCTCGGCCTTGGGACCGCGGACCTTGCCGACCAGCCCGGCCAGCACCACGATCGTGACGATGTACGGGGTCATCAGCAGCAGGTTTGACTGGATCGGCGTGTTCAGCGTGGACATTATTGACTGCAGCTGGGTCGAGAAGCCGAATAGCAGCGCCGCGGCGACGGCGCCGAACGGCGTGTACCGGCCGAAGATCATCGCGGCCAGCGCGATGTATCCCTCGCCCGAGGACATGTCCTTGCCGAACGAGCCGACCGAGCCAATCGTGAAGTAGGCCCCGCCGATGCCGGCGATGATCCCGGCCGCGATGACGTTGCGGTACCTCATCGCGATCACCCGGATGCCCACCGTGTCGGCCGCGACCGGGTGCTCGCCGATGGCCCGGGTGCGCAGGCCCCACCGCGTGCTGAACATGCCCACCTGGACGCTGGCCAGCGCGATGTAGGTCAGGTACAGGAAGATCGTCGAGTCGAAGAAGACCGGCCCGATGATCGGGATGTCGCCGAGCAGCGGGATCTTGATGGCGGAGAACGTGGCCGGGGAGTTCAGCGTGTTCTGGTACGGGATCATGACGGCGTCGTAGAGGTACCCGGTGAGGCCGAGGATCAGCGTGTTGATGACCACGCCCAGAACGACCTGGTCCACCCGGTAGGCAATGGCGAAGACCGCCAGCAGCGCCGCCACCAGTGATCCGGCCAGCGCGCCGGACAGCAGCCCCAGCCACAGCGAGCCGGTGCCGCTGGCCACGATCGCGGCGGTGAACGCGCCGAGCAGCAACTGGCCCTCGATGGCGATGTTGATCACCCCGGACCGGGAACAGATGACCCCGGTCAGCGCGCCGAGCATGATCGGGATCGATCCGGCCAGCGTGCCCTGCAGCAGGTTCACGATGTTGAACGAGGTGCTCTGCCCGGCGTCGGCCCAGCACAGCAGCGAGACGACGAACAGGAACGTGACCACCGCCATGCACACCCGGCGCAGCACGACGCCCATTGGCAGGAAGGCCCGCGCCGCCGCGATCGCGATGGTGATCGCGCCGCACACGTAGCACGTGAGCGCGGCGGGCAGGGTGAGGTTCGGCACCGTGACCTTGGCGAACGCCTGGGAAAAGGCGAAGGTGGCGTGGCCGGGGTGGGAGAACTTGCCGAGCACGAAGATGTTGATCAGCCCGAAGAGCAGGAAGGTGGCCGGGGCCAGCCACCGCCGGAAGGCGCTGACCGGCGCGGCGCCTTCCGCTAGCACGGTGGGCTCGCGTTCGGTGATCGTCATGCGTTCCACCCCCTGGCCAGCACCTCGATGCCGCCGCCCCGGGCCGCGCGCAATCGGTACATGGCCCGGATCAGCGGCGGAGCCGCGATGAACAAGACGACGACCCCCTGCAGCACCTCCACCATGTCCACCGGCGTGCCGGTCGCGGCCTGCATGAGCGGTGCCCCCGCGTGCAGCGCGCCGAACAGCAGGCCGGCCAGCACCACGCCGAGCGGCCGGCCCAGGCCGAGCAGCGCGACCGTGATGGCGTCGATGCCGTAGGTGCCGAAGCTCTGGTTGTTGAGGGTGAAGTCGGTGCCCTGGATGACCGTGGAGGCGGCCAGCCCGGCCAGCCCGCCGGCGATGACCATGACCAGGACCCAGTTCCGCTCCACGTTGATGCCCGCCACCCGGGCCGCGTTCGGGTTCTTGCCGATGCCGCGGAACTCGAAGCCGGTGGTGGTCCGGCCCAGCAGCCACCAGACGCCGAACGCGCAGGCCAGCGCGATCAGGAAGCCCGCGTTGATGCGCAGGTGCGAGCCGAAAAGCAGCGGCAGGTGCGCGTCGCCCGCGATGGGCAAGGTGATCGGGTTGACCGTCCCCGGCGCCTGCATCAGGTAGTGGTAGGAGAGCAGGTAGGCCAGGAGGTAGGCCATGATGTAGTTGAGCATGATCGTGACGATCACCTCGTGCGCGCCGGTCCGCGCCTTGAGTTCGCCCGGGATCCAGCCGATGGCCGCGCCGCCCACGAAACCGGCGATCACGCAGACGATCACGTGGATGACCGGCGGCATGCTGATCGCGTAGCCCACGTAGGTGGCGAGGATCGCGCCGCCGATGAACTGGCTCTGCCCGCCGATGTTGAACATGCCCGCCTGGTACGGCAGCGCGACCGCGAGCCCGGCCAGTATCAGCGGCGTGGCCTGCACGCACGTCTCGGACAGCGGGTAGAACACCGCGCTGAGGTAGCCGTCGTGGATGGCCGTGCCGATCGAGGCCTGCTGGAACAGCTCCGAGACCGTGTGCGGGTTGAAGATCGAGCCCTCGAACATCTCCACGTAGGCGCCCACCGCGGTGCTCCAGGCCTGCGCGAACGCGTGACCGGGCGCCGAGAACAGGTTGCTCCAGGCATGTAGCACGGCCGCGTTGGTGAACGCGTTGATCAGCCCGCCCACCACCAGCGCGGTGAACAGGGCCAGGACAATGACGGTGAAGGAATTGCCCTCCAGGAACGACTGCCGGAGGATCTGGCCGAACGAGGCGCGTTCTGCCTTTTCCCCGGCTTTCTTCGGTTCGGTGGTGGTGCCCGCCGGGCTGGATGAGCCCGGGGGATCCGCGGCGGGCCCTTGCTCGCTCATGTTGTGCCTCCCGTCGGCCTCATTCGCCTGCTCCCGGTGGCGCTGCTCCCGGTGGCGCTGCTCCCGGCGAGGGAGCCGGCGTGGGCGGCGGTTCCCTGGCCGGCTCGGCCCCGGGGGGGCTCGGGGGGGTCGTCCCCCCCGGAGCGGGCGGAGCCCCGGCGACCTCGTCAGCTCCGCCCGCCATCAGCCGCCCGAGTTCCTCGGCTGGCACGGTCGGCGGCCGGAAGCCGGTGATCTTGCCTTCATACATGACCGCGATCCGGTCCGCGAGCGCGTAGATCTCGTCGAGTTCGGCGGACACGATGAGCACGGCCACGCCGTGGTCGCGCTGCTCCACGATGCGGCGGTGCACGAACTCGATCGAGCCCACGTCGAGTCCGCGGGTCGGCTGGCTGGCGATGAGCACCTTGTGCTCGTGCCCGAGCTCGCGGGCCAGGATCACCTTCTGCTGGTTGCCGCCGGACAGCGTGCCGACCGGGGTCTGCGCCGAGGTGGTGCGGACGTCGAATTCCTTGACGCGTTCGGCCGCGTTCGCGGCGATCGCGTCCAGGTTGAGCCGGATGCCCGAGGCGAACGGGGGCCGCTTGTACACGTCGAGCACCATGTTGTCGGCCACCGAGAAGGCGCCGATCAGCCCGTCTTCCTGCCGGTCCTCCGGGACGTAGGCGACCCCGGCGCGTAGCCGCTGGGCCGGGGTGTCGTGGGTCAGGTCGCGGCCGTTCAGCGAGACGTGCCCGGCGGCGGTGGCCCGCAGGCCCATCAGCGCCTCGCACAGCTCGGTCTGCCCGTTGCCCTGCACGCCGGCCACGCCCAGGATCTCGCCCGCCCGGACCCGGAAGGACATGTCGTTCACCCAGACCCGGCCGGTCTCGTCGGCCACCGTCAGGCCGGATACGTCGAGCACCACCCCGCCGGGCTTGGCCTCGGTCTTGCTGACCCGCAGCTGCACGTTCCGGCCGACCATCATGGCGGCGAGCTCGTCCTCGGTCGCGGACGGCGGTTTCTCCCCGGCCACCGCGCCGCGCCGCAGCACGGTGATCGTGTCCGCGATGGCCTGGACTTCCTTGAGCTTGTGCGAGATGAACACGACCGAGGTGCCGCCGGACTTCAGCTGCCTGATGATCCGGAACAGGTCCTCGGTCTCGGCCGGGGTGAGCACCGCGGTGGGCTCGTCGAGGATCAGCACCCTGGCCTCCCTGACCAGCGCCTTGACGATCTCGACCCGCTGCTGGATGCCGACTGGCAGGTTCTCCACCAGCGCGTCCGGGTCGATGTCGAGCCCGTAGCGGCGGGAAAGCTCCCGGACGTCCTTGCGGGTCCTGCGCCGGTCGAGCAGCCCGGACGGGCGGGTCTCCTCGATGCCGAGGGTCACGTTCTCCGCGACGGTGAATACCGGCACCAGCATGAAGTGCTGGTGCACCATGCCGATGCCGGCCGCGATGGCGTCCCTGGGGGAGTGGAACCGGACCGCCTGGCCGTCGATCAGGATCTCGCCCTCGTCCGGCTGCAGCAGCCCGTACAGCACGTTCATCAGGGTCGACTTGCCCGCGCCGTTCTCGCCGAGCAGGGCGTGCACCTGGCCGGGGGCCACGGCGAGGTCAATCCGGTCGTTGGCCACCAGCGACCCGAAGCGCTTGGTGATGCCCTTCAGCTCAAGTTCCACGTCCGGTCCCCTAGGTCAAGAGCGCCGATGTGGCAGCGGCGCGCGACGATACGCACCGCTGCCACATTGTGTCGCGACTTGCCGCCCGGATCTACACCGGGCTCTTGGTCGGCGCCGGGATGGAACCGTTCGCGATGCCGGTGGCCACCTGCGAGAGTTCGTTCTTCAGGGACGCCGGGACCTTGCTGGTCCAGTCGTGGAACGGGGCGAGCACGGCCCCGCCGTTGGCCAGCGTGCCGACGTAGGTGCCACCCTTGAACGTGCCGCCGGCCGCGCTCAGCACGGTGGCCTTGACCGATGCCACGATGCCCTTCTCCACGCTGGTGATGAAGACCGGGCAGTACGTCGCCGCGCTGACGCATCCGTCGACGTCCACCCATTCCATGTTCACCTTGTCGCCGCCCGCCGAGCTGTTCGCGCTCTGCACCGCCTTGGCCGCGCCGAGCCCGACGTTGCCCGCGACCGGGAAGATGATGTCCGCGCCCTCGCTGATGAACGTCTGGGTCAGCGTCTGGCCCTTGGTCTGGTTGGTGAAGTCTCCGGTGAACGAGCCCTTCTGGGTCTGCTCGTTCCAGCCGAGGACCTGCACGTGCGTGCCGTGCTTGGAGTTGTAGTACTGCACGCCGTCCCAGTAGCCGTCCATGTAGATGGTCACGGTCGGCAGCTCGATCCCGCCGAACGTCGCGACCTTGCCGGTCTTGGTCATGCCCGCGGCCAGGTAGCCGGCGAGGAAGCCGTCCTGCACGGTGTTGTACGTCAGCTGGTCGATGTTGGGTTCCTTGGTGCCGGTCAGGCAGCCTGTCTTGTAGGAGCAGTCCACGATCGCGAACTTCTGGCTCGGGTTCGCCTTGGCCGCCAACTCCGTCGCGGCGCCCATCAGGAAGCCGACGGTGACGATGATGTTGCACTTCTCGCCGATGAACGTGTTGATGTTCGGCGTGTAGTCGCTCTGTGTCGTGGACTGCAGGTACTTGACGGTGATGTTGCTGTTGGCCGACGCCGCGGCCTGCATGCCTGACCACGACGAGGCGTTGAACGACCGGTCGTTGATGCCGCCCGTGTCGGTGACCATGCAGCCGAGGAATTTGCCCGTCGTCGTCGCCGCGGTGCTGCTAGAGCTGGCCGACGAACTCGCCGAGGTGCTGGTGCCGCCCGACGCGCTACTGTGGCTGCTGCCGCACGCGGCGAGGACCACCGTCGCCGACACGGCCAGCGCCGCCGTGGCCCATGCGCTGTGTTTCACGCTTACCTCCACTGGGCCAGCACGCTAGGGCGCCTGGCCTGACCATTCATCCTGGGTTGTCCCGCAGGCTATGCCTGGGGGTCTGCGCCTGGGAAGGGGACACACGGCTATCTGACCTGCTCGTTGCCGAATCGGAACCCGATCATGACAGGATTTCTGGCCCGCCAGACATACAACCGGGTTTCCGCCCGGCTCCGTTGGTGCCTTCCTACAAGGCCTGGCCAGGCCCGGGCCCAGGCTCGCGCGGACCCTCAGTCGTCTAGAGTCGTCACGTGATCATCGACTGGGCCGCGCTGCGCGCCGCCGCCGTGGCCGCGGCCGGGCGTGCCTACGCTCCGTACTCGGGGCTCCGGGTCGGCGCGGCCGGCTTGGCGGCCGACGGGCAGGTCGTCACCGGCTGCAACGTGGAGAACGCCTCCTACGGCCTGACTCTGTGCGCCGAATGCGGCCTGGTCTCCGCCCTGCACGCGGCCGGCGCGGGGGTGCCCCACCTGACCGGCGCGGGGGTGCCCCACGTGACCGGCGCCAGCCACGCCGCCGGCGCCGGAGAGCCGCTGCGGGCCGTGGCCGTGGTGGCCGGCGACGGCGAGCCGCTGCTGCCCTGCGGCCGCTGCCGCCAGCTGCTGCTCGAGGCCGGCGGCCCCGGCCTGCTGGTGGACACCGCGAACGGCCCGGTCCGGCTCGACACCCTGCTCCCGGCCGCCTTCAGCGGAACCGACCTGGCTGGCCGCCGGGAGGCACGATGACCAACGCGGTCTCCGTCATCCGGGCCAAACGAGACGGGCGCAGGCTCGCCGACGACGACATCCAGTGGCTGTTCGGGGCCTACGCCAGGCACGAGGTGGCGGACGAGCAGATGTCCGCGCTGCTGATGGCGATCTACTTCCGCGGCCTGGACGGCGCGGAGCTGAGGACGTGGACCGCGGCCATGATCGCCTCCGGCGACCGGCTGGACCTCGGCGCCATCACCAGGCCGACCGTGGACAAGCACTCCACCGGCGGGGTGGGCGACAAGGTCAGCCTGATCCTGGCGCCCCTGGTCGCGAGCTGCGGCGCCGCCGTGCCGCAGCTGTCCGGGCGCGGGCTCGGCCATACCGGCGGCACCCTGGACAAGCTCGAGTCCATCCCGGGTTTCCGCACCGGGCTGACCCCGGCGCAGACTCTCGAGGTCCTCACCACCGCCGGTTGCGTGATCTGCGCCGCAGGCTCGGGCCTGGCCCCCGCGGACCGCAGGCTCTACGCGCTGCGTGACGTCACCGGGACGGTCGAGTCCATCCCGCTCATCGCCAGCTCGATCATGTCGAAGAAGATCGCCGAGGGCACCGGCGCGCTGGTCCTCGACGTCAAGGTCGGCACCGGCGCGTTCATGACCAGCTACGACCGGGCGCGCGAGCTCGCCGAGACCATGGTCGCCCTGGGCGAGGAACACGGGGTGCGCACCCGGGCCGTGCTGACCAGGATGGACGTCCCGCTGGGCCGCGCCGTGGGTAATGCCGTGGAGGTCGAGGAGTCCGTCCAGGCGCTGCGCGGCGAAGGCCCCGCCGACCTGATGGAGGTCACCTTCGCCCTGGCCCGGGAGATGCTCGGCCTGGCTGGGCTGGACGCCGACCCCGCCGCCGCCATCGCGGATGGCCGGGCGCTGGCCGCCTGGCGGGCCATGGTCCGCGCGCAGGGCGGCGACCCGGACGCCCCGCTGCCCCGGGCGGCGCACACCCAGGTCGTGACCGCGGCCGCCGATGGCTGGCTGACCGCCCTGGACGCCCTCAAGGTGGGCATCGCGGCCTGGCGGCTCGGCGCGGGCCGGGCCCGCAAGGAGGATGCGGTCAGCGCCGCCGCGGGCATCCTCTGCCTGGCTAAGCCGGGCGAGGCGGTGCGGGCCGGCCAGCCGCTGCTCGAGCTCCGCGCCGACGACCCCGGCCGCTTCGGCCCGGCGCTGACCGCCCTGGACGGCGCGGCGGCGATCAGCACGGACGGCCCGCCCACGCCGGTCTCCCCGGTCATCGAGACTGTGTTATCCGCGCGGGGACGGCCCCCCAGACCCCCCGTTACGGGGGGCTCCCCGCCCCCCGTACCCGCTGGCCCCCGGCCCGGGCACAATAGGGGGATGCCGACCCTCGCCGAGATCCGGGCTGTCCCGAAGGTCCTGCTGCACGACCACCTGGACGGCGGCCTGCGCCCGCAGACCGTCCTCGAACTGGCGCGTGAGACGGGCTACGCCGAGCTGCCCGGCGACAACGTCGAGGAACTGACAAAGCGGCTGACCGAGGGCGCGCACCGCGGTCACCTCGAGATCTACCTGGACGCGTTCCGGCATACGGTCGCGGTCATGCAGACCGCCGAGGCGCTGCGGCGGGTGGCCGCGGAGTGCGCCGAGGACCTGGCCGCCGACGGCGTGGTCTACGCCGAGGTGCGGTTCGCGCCCGAACTGCACACCGAGCGCGGGCTGAGCCTCGACGAGGTGGTCCAGGCCGTGCTCGACGGCTTCCGCGACGGTAGCGCCAGGCGGCCGATCACGGTGTACGCGCTGCTCACGGCCATGCGCACGGCCGCTAGGTCGCTGGAGATAGCCGAGCTCGCGGTCCGCCACCGCGACCATGGCGTGGTCGGGTTCGACATCGCGGGCGCCGAGGCGGGCTGGCCGCCGAGCCGGCACCTGGACGCGTTCCAGTACCTCAAGCGGGAGAATTTCCACTTCACCATCCACGCGGGCGAGGCGTTCGGGCTGCCGTCAATCTGGGAGGCGGTGCAGTACTGCGGCACGGAGCGGCTGGGCCACGGGGTCCGCATCGTGGACGACGTCCAGATCAGCCCGGAGGGCAGCGTGCGGCTCGGCCGCCTGGCGGCCTACATCCGCGACCGCCGGATCCCGCTGGAGATGTGCCCGACCTCGAACGTCCAGACCGGCGCGGCCCCGTCGGTGGCGCTGCACCCGCTGCGGCTGCTCCGCCAGTTGCAGTTCCGGGTGACCGTGAACACCGACAACCGGCTGATGAGCCAGGTCACGCTGAGCTCGGAATTCCGCCGGCTGGCCGAGGAATTCGGCTACGGCTGGTCCGACATCGAATGGCTCACGGTGAACGCGATGAAAAGCGCGTTCGCGGGATTCGACGAGCGGTTGCGCCTGATCAACACCGTCATCAAACCGGGATTCGCCACGGCCCGCGCGATGAGCGACGCGGTGGTGCCGGCCGGCCTGCTCGGTACCGGGCATCAACCGGGCTGAGACGAACAATAATTCCGAACGGATGTGGGGTTTTCTCTCCCTTATCACCTGCCACAAACACGAGAAGACGGTGCACATTGCGGGAACGTTTCGGCATTATGGAACAGGGCTTCTAGCGGAGCGGGGGTGAGGGAGGGCTGACAATGGTGTCGCAGTCCGGTTGGGAGACACCCGACCGGGAGACACTGCGTAAGTGGGATCCGGATCGGATCGGGCCGTACACCGTCCTGGGCCGCCTGGGCTCCGGGTCGATGGGCCAGGTGTACCTGGGTCGTTCGGCGGCCGGGAGGCTGGTCGCGGTCAAGACGATCCGGGTGGAGCTGGCGGAGGAGGCCGGTTTCCGGCACCGGTTCGCGCAGGAGGGGGCGGCCGCGCGGAAGGTGAGCGGCGTGTTCACCGCCGCGGTGGTCGAGGCCGACCCGGAGGCTGACCTGCCCTGGCTGGCCACGGCGTACGTGCCGGCGCCGTCGCTGGCCCGGCTGGTGCTGGCCTGCGGCCCGCTGCCGGTCCCGGCGGTGCGGTGGCTGGCCGCCGGCTGCGCGGAGGCGCTGGCCTCCATCCACGGGACTGGCCTGGTGCACCGCGACCTGAAGCCGTCCAACGTGCTGGTCGCGCCGGACGGCCCGCGGGTGATCGACTTCGGCGTGGCCCGGGCGGCCGAGCGGATGGGGCTGACCACCGCCCGCGGGGCCGTCGGCACGCCCGCGTACATGGCGCCCGAGCAGGCCAGGGACACCCGTGAGGCCTCGGTGGCCAGCGACATCTACTCCCTCGGCGCGACGCTGCTGTTCGCCGCGACCGGGCATCCGCCGTATGCGGGCGCCACGGTGATGGACGTGCTGGCCCGGCTGGCCACCGAGGAGCCGGACCTGACCGGCCTGCCGGGCGAGCTCGCCGGGCTGGTCACCGCCTGCATGCAGCGCACCCCGCGGCACCGGCCGACCTCCTCCTCCATCCTGGCCCAGCTTGGTGACTTCACCGTGGCCCAGGCCGGCCCGGACGAGGAGCATTCCTACCTACCGGAAACGGCGATGACGCTGATCACTGAGTACCAGCGCACCCCCCAGCTGGCCGTCGTCGGCCAGCCGGAGGGCGGGTCCGGCGACGACGCCACCTCCGCGTCCTACACCGAACTTCCTGCCGCCTACAAGCCCGCCCGCCGCAAGCCCGGCCACGGCAGTGCCTTTACCCGGCCGGCCGCCGGATCCGGCCGGGAGCGCCGGCTGCGCGGGCGCATGGCCTGGGTCGGCTGGGCCGCGGTCGGAGCCGCCCTGGTCGTGGTGGGCGTCATCCTCGGCGCCGCGCTCAGCAGTTCGAGCAGCCCCGGCCCGCGGACCGCGGTCGGCGCCCCGCCGCCCGGCGGTCCCCCGCAGGCCCCGAAGACCGTGTGCGGCTCCTCCGGCGCCGCCGGCGGCGGACCTCACCTGTGCATGGTGGCCCAGAGCCTGGGTACGGCCGATACCCCGTGGATCGTCCAGGCCACCGGCTTCGCGCCGGGGCAACCGGTCACGGTCTCGCTGAGCTTCAACAGCCCGCCGCAGGTCGGGCCGGCCAAGACGGTCAGCCACCCGGCCCCGGTCAGGCCGGTCGCCGGGCCAGACGGGACGCTCCGGCTGGACATCGGCAAGCTCTTTCCCGGCCAGCTCCAGCCCGGCTTGTTCGGCGTGCGGGTGACCGGACCGGGCAGCCGCAGGGCCACCACCGAGTTCATCGTGATACCGAGCTAGCTAGCTCTGCGTCCACCACAGGTCTTCCTGGCGCGAGCGCCACGCCGGGTCGTCGAGTCGGCTCAGGTCGGCGGAGGTGACGATGCCGTGCTCGATCAGGATCCGCACCGCCACCTCGTCCGAGAGCCGGACGGCGGCGGGGGCCAGCCCGCGATCGGCGATCTTCCGCCGCAGCACCTTGATGTGCTCGGCCACGCGGGCCGACAGCAGGTCGTGGTATTCCGGGTCGGCGTCGAACCGTTCCAGTTCGTGATAAGCGCCGGTGACCTCGAGCGCGCCCCGGGCGATCTCCGGCGTGCGCGGCAGCGGCCTGGTGGCGCTCGGGTCGACCAGCCACGGCCGGCACCAGATCAGCGCGACCAGGAAGAGCTTGGTCATCGGGTCCAGGTAGAACGGCAGCAGCGTCCCGTCCCCGTCCCGGGCCGCCAGCCCGGCCCCATCGCTCGCCCCGCCCCAGCCGGCCGCCTCCGGGGCGGCCTGGCCGGTACCCGGCGGAGCCCCGCCGCCCTGAGGCATCGCGCCGGCCATCACCCCGGCGGCCGCCGCCCCGGCGTAAGCCAGCCCGGCCCCGGACAGCCCGGCGTCCTCCGCCTCGGCCTGAGCAGCCCCGGTCGCTCCGGCCCCGGTCGCCCTCGCCGCGATCGCCGGAGCGACCCCGTCGGTGCGCTCCACGTCGTCGGCCAGCCGGGGCCTGCCGTCCCACCCGGCCGCCCGCCCCTCGGCCGCCTGCTCGTATTCTCCGGTGACCGTCACCACCAGCGACTGCCCTTCGTCGAGCATGGTGCGCGAACCGACCATGGCCGTGCCCGCGTGCACGAACCAGCCGTTGGCGGGCTCGCCGTCGTCCTCCATCCGCGGCAGCCTGACCTGGTACCCGTCACCCTCGACGTACAGCGCGTGGGTGCGGCTGATGTTGGCGATCCACGCGCAGGCCGGCATCGCGATCACCAGGCCGGCCCGCCGGGAGAGTCCCCGGCCGGCCGCGATGATCAGGTCCACCTCGGGGCCACGGCCGAAGACCAGCCGGCTGCCCTCCGCGACGAACCTCTTCTGGCCCGGCGCCGTGCTGACGTGGGTGCTGAGTGGCATCGTTTCCTGCCTGCTAAGAGCCTTGACGGAGCGTGATTTCGTTAGTCTAGGCCGGATTCTGTCCGCTGGCCGGGCCCGGGGTAACCCCGGACTCGGGGATACCCACGAGAGGATGAGTACTGATTCACTACCAGGTGGCAGGGTGCCGGGCTCGGCGGCAGGCATCGCCACCGTGGATGTGGGGGGCCAGTCCCGGACTTCTGGCGATGTCGAGATATGGCCGCGACGGAGCCCGGTGCCCTGCCCGTAATGACGGGGCTCAGATTTTCCCGAACAGGCGGTCGCCCGCGTCGCCCAGACCCGGCACGATGTATCCCCGGTCGTTCAGCCGCTCGTCGACCGAGGCGGTCACCACCCGTATCTCGTCGGCGCCGAAGGCCGACTCGACGTGCCGCAGGCCCTCGGGCGAGGCCAGCAGGCAGATCGCCGTCACCGACGCGGCGCCGCGGGTGGCGAGCATCCGGATCACGGTGGCGAGCGTTCCGCCGGTAGCCAGCATCGGGTCGAGCACGAACGTGTCCCGGTTGGTCAGGTCGGCGGGCAGCCGGTCCGCGTAGGTCGACGCGACCAGTGACTCCTCATCCCGGCGCAGCCCGACGAAGCCGACGTCGGCCATCGGCAGCAGCCGGGTCATGCCGTCGAGCATGCCGATGCCCGCCCGCAGCACCGGCACGATGAGCGGCACCGGCCGGGCCAGCTTGACGCCCCGGGCCTCGCCCACCGGCGTGGTGACCGACACGGGCTGCACCCGCATCTCGCGGGTCGCCTCGTAGGCGAGCAGGGTCACCAGTTCGGCCGTCAGGCTGCGGAAGGTGGCGGTGTCGCTGGCCTCGTCGCGCAGCGCGGTGAGCTTGTGGGTAACCAGGGGATGGTCGATGACGAGCGTACGCATAGCAAGCAGTGTGGCACCCCCGCCCCAATGTGGCACCGCCAACCGCCCGATGACCCCTCGCGCCGCCGCGTGGCTCGCGCCGGGCTCGCGTGGCTCGCGCCGGGGTCGCGGGGCTCGCGGTCAGGCTTCGGGGCGGGCGCGGGCCGACGCGCGGGAGCGGGCCAGGTCCAGCTCGATGCGGCGGGCGGTGGCGAGCAGCGGCTGCAGCAGTTCCTCCACGATGCTGTCCAGCGTCCGCCGGCCGGCGTGGGTGGAGACGTTGACGGCCGCGATGACCTGGCCGTCGGCATCGCGGATGGGGGCCGCGATGGACCGCAGCCCCTCCTCGAGCTCCTGGTCCACCAGGGCCCAGCCCTGAGCGCGGATCTTCCGCAGCTCGCGCCGGAGCGCGGTCGCACTAGTAATGGTGTGCCCGGTGAGGCCGCGCAAGCTGGCCGATTCGAGGTACTCGTCGAGCCGCTCGTCCGGCTGGGCAGCCAGCATCACCCGGCCCATCGAGGTCGCGTACGCGGGGAACCGGGTCCCGACGCTGATCGTCACGGTCATGATCCGCTTGGTCGGGACGCGGGCGATATAGACGACGTCGTCGCCGTCGAGCTCGGACACCGATGAGGACTCATGTACCTGCTCCACCAGCTGCTCCAGGTGCGGCATGGCCACCTCGGGCAGGGTCAGGCTGGACAGGTACGCGTAGCCGAGTTCGAGGATCTTCGGCCGGAGCGCGAACCTGCTCCCGTCGCTGCGCATGTATCCGAGCTGGACCAGCGTGCGCAGGAACCTGCGGGCGGCGGCCCGGCTCAGTCCGGTGCTCGCGGCCACCTCGCTCAGGGTTAGCTTCGGGTGCTCCGCATCGAAAGCGCGGATCACGGACAGACCGCGCTCCAGCGACTGGACGAAGTCCCCGTCATGACTTTGCTCCTGGTTGTCAGTCAATGAGGGCCTCCCGGCTCGGTCGATGACATCATAGACCTGGCAGGGTGCGTTCGCTTGCTGAACTATCGTGCGTCCTACGTACGCGGGGGACCGGCGATTAACCTGGAAGGCGAGATGACGGTCAACTCACGTACCCAGGTCGGCATCGTCGGGGCTGGCCCCGCCGGGCTGCTGCTCTCGCACCTGCTGGCGCTGCGCGGCATCGACTCGATCGTGGTGGAGAACCGCAGCCGGGCCTACTGCGAGGCACGGCAGCGAGCAGGCCTGCTCGAGGCCGGCACGGTCGAACTGCTCCGCGCGGTCGGCCTGGGCGCGCGGATGGACGCCGAGGGCCTCGAGCACGGCGGGATCTACCTGCAGTTCGAAGGCGAGCGGCATCACCTCGATTTCCGTGACCTGACCGGCGGCCGCTGGGTGACCATTTACGCGCAGACCGAAATCGTCAAGGACCTGATCCGGGCCAGGCTCGCGGCCGGGGCCATGATCGAGTTCGACGTGACGGATACCGAAGTCGGCCAACTCGACACCGAACAGCCCGTGCTCCGCTTCACCGACTCGGCGGGAACCCGGCGCGAAATCCGCTGCGACGCGATCGCCGGCTGCGACGGGTTCCACGGAATCTGCCGGGATTCCATGCCGCCGGGCCTCATCCGGGTGGCCGAACGGGGCTACCCGTACTCCTGGCTCGGCATCCTGGCCGCCGTGCCGCCGTCCACCGACGAGCTCATCTACTCCCGGCACGAGGACGGATTCGCACTGCACACCATGCGCACGCCACAGGTCAGCCGGCTGTACCTGCAGGCGCCTGCCGACGAGGAGATCGAACGGTGGTCCGATGACCGTATCTGGGCCGAGCTGCGGCACCGGCTGGGCGTGCCGGGATGGGACCTGAAGGAGGGCCCGATCACGGAGAAGGCCATCTCTCCGATGCGCAGCTTCGTCGCCGCGCCCATGCGCTACCGGCGGCTGTTCCTGGCGGGCGACGCCGCGCACATCGTGCCGCCCACCGGGGCCAAGGGCCTCAACCTGGCCATCGCCGACGTGACCGCGCTGGCCACGGCCCTGACCAGCCTGCTCAGCGACGGGCGGAGTGAGCTGGCCGACGCGTACTCGGACAGCTGCCTGAGCCGGGTCTGGCGGGCTACTCACTTTTCCTGGTGGATGACCTCCATGCTGCACGTGAACCCGCACGCGGATCAGTTCGAGGCCGCGCTGCAGCTCTCCCAGCTGCGCTACGTCATCTCGTCCCGCGCGGCCGCTACCACGCTGGCCGAAAACTACACCGGGTACTTCCCGCTCAACTGGGTGTCGTTACCCGAGGCCGAGGTGATGCCGCGGCCGCAGCGCCCGGGCCAGCAGGGCGGACAGCGCCGCCGCCACGCCAGGCTCGGTCAGCGACATCGGCGCGCTGAAGCTGCGCTCGGAGCCGAGCAGGTGCAGCGCCCACAGCCGGTGCCGCAGTGTGTAGAGCTCGGTGCGCACGGCGCTGGCCAGGCCGGTGCCGCTCCCGGCCGCCCAGCCCTCGACGCCGTGGATGTCGGTCAGCAGCCTGGTCAGCTCGTCGTACCCGGTCGGCCCGCTGGTCAAGATGACCATCAGCGCGGCCTCGCGCACCGCGACCGAGAAGTCCGGCTGCGGGCCGTCGTCCGGGCCGATCAGCGCGGCCGTGCCGATGTGCCATCTGGCGGCGGGGTCCGCCGTCATGAGCTTGCCCGTCTTGGTGAGCACCAGGGTGGTGCGGCTGCGGCGGACGGCCCCCATCTCGCTCTGCGCCATGCCGCGCAGCGTATGCAGCGGGAACACGTCGAGTTCCTGGCGTAGCGGACCGACGAGCTGGTCGCGCCAGCCGAACTCCTCGACCGCCTCGGTGACGAGCGCGGGCGCGATGTAGTGCCTGGCCGTGAGGCGCAGGCCCGCGGCGGCGTGGCCGAGCAGCCAGCCCAGCGTGGGCAGCGGGTCGTCGGGGACCGCGGGCGGGTCGAGCAGGCGCGTGATGAGGCTCTGAGCCAGCCGGGACCGCTCACCCGGCCGGCCATGCGCCCACGCGTCGATGCGCTCGGCGCTGATGCGGCCCAGCCAGGTGTCGCGGCCGGGCGCGCCGTCGTGCGCCCGGGCCGTCTCCGCGACGTTTTCCGGTCCGTCGTCGGTCTTGGGACGGCCGGTCAGCCAGCGGTTGACGATTTCCACGCGCTTGGTGCGCCAGCCGCGCGCGCCCGCGCTCAGCTCGCCGGAGGCGAAGGCCAGTTCCAGGGCGGCTGCGCAGGCGTCGTAGGCGGCGCGCTCCTGCGGTCCCATCACCGAACCCCAGGCCAGCAGCTCGGTGTCCGGCGGTGCCGCGTTGGATTCCTCGATCGCCTCGGTGTAGGCGGCGATTCCTTCCTCCTGCCCGTCCGCGTAGGCGGTGATGATCCGCTCGGTGCCCGTGGAAGAACACACTCCCGCGTACCGGTCCAGGCCCGCCAGCAGGAACAGGCGGCCGAGAGCCTTCGCCACGCCGACCCGGCCCTCCGTGGACATCGGCCACTTCACCGGGAGCGCGTACCAGAGGAACTCCTGCAGGCGCAGCAGCGAGATAGTCTCCAGGCCCTCGTCGCCGGCCAGCCAGGCCAGGGCCGCCCGCGCGTCGCCGGCCGCTTCCGGATCCTCCCGCGTCAGGGTCTCCAGCGCCTGGGTCTCTGTCATCATGCGGACAGTCTGCCGCAGGCCGATGCGTGAGGCTAGTGCACGTTCATTTGCCCGGGTCCGGACTTCGACCGATCCGCACGGAGAGCGGCGACCAGGCAATTGCGTCGGGCATCATAGTCGAATGCCAGGAATTTACGACGCGCCGGAGTTCTACGAGGCCGCATGTGCCTACCGTGACGTTCCCGGCGAAGTGGACGCGCTGCTGCGGTGGTCCGGCAAGCACCGGACCGCGGATACCGGCCTGCGGTCGGTTCTCGAGCTCGCGGCCGGCCCGGCCGAGCATGCCCGCACCCTGGCCCGGCGCGGGCTCGAGGCCACCGCGCTTGACCTCAGCCCGGCGATGTGCGCGCGGGCGCGTGACCTGGCGGCGGCGGCCGGGATCCAGCTGACCGTGGTCCAGGACGACATGCGGGACTTCAGCCTCCCCGGCCGTTACGACCTCGCGATCACGATGCTCAACTCGCTGTGCCACCTGCTCTCGCTCGACGACATGCTGCGCCACCTGGCCTCGGTGGCGCGCCACCTGGAGCCAGGTGGCCTGTACATCATCGAGCTCGCGCATCCCGCGGACTTCCTCGCCCCCCAGCGCCGGACCAGCAGCGAATGGAGCTCCGAGGTCGACGGGGGAACGGTCAGCGTGCGCTGGGGCGGGCAAGACCGGATCGACCCGGTCACGCAGGTGACCAGGGAACATGTCAGCGTCACCTACCACGAGCGCGGCGGGCCGGTGCGGACGGTCACCGACGTGGTGCCGAACCGGTTCTGGACCGCGACCGAGATGACCGCCGCCATCAGGCTGGCCGCCGGATTCACCGTCGCGGCCAGCTATGGTGACTTCGAGACCGACTCGCCCGTCGACGCCCCCGACGCGTGGCGGATGATCCTGGTGCTCGGCCGGGAGTAAGCCGGCGCACGCCGGCTCACCGCGACCACCACCCCGGTCAGCACCAGCGCCACGCCGAGCAACTGGAGGGCGGACGGGCGCTCGCCCAGGATCACGCGGCTGAGCGCCACCGAACCGGCCGGCTGGATCAGCAGCAGCGCGCCGATCATCCCGGCGGCCAGCCGCGGCATGGACACGGTGATCAGCAGCCAGCCGACGACCTGCGAGGTCAGGGCGAGCAGGGCCAGCCAGCCGAGCGTGGGCCAGATGGAGGCGGCCGGCCCGAGCCGGAAGTCGTGCAGGGCCAGCCCGAGCAGCACGGAACCGGCCGTCGCGCCGGCCGTCGCCTCGAAGAGCGGCGCGGCCACCGCCGGGCGGGCGCCGGCGGCGGAGGTGGCGGCGGAGGTGGCCTGACGCAGCATCAGGATGTAGATGGCGTACAGGACGGCCACGCCGGCGCCGTACACCACGCCGAGCGCGGGATCGGTGCCGTAGGCGCGGGCTCGGCCCCCGTCGGCGAGCCCGCCCACCAGGGCCAGGCCGGCCAGCATGACCGGGGACGCCAGGACCAGGGACCGGCGCGGCCGCTCGCCGAGGAAAAGCCAGGCCAGCAGGGAGATGATCAGCACCTGCAGATTGGTCACCACGGTGCCGAGCCCGGCGCCGATGGCGGTGATCGCGTGGCTCCACAAGACGAGGTCGGCGGCCAGGAACACCCCGGCCAGGCGGGCCAGCCAGCGGCTGCGCGGCGGCAGCGGCGCGGCGCCGCGCCGCCGCTCCACCAGCGCCAGGGCGCCAAGGACCGGCAGGGCGAAGGCGCACCGGCCGAGCGCCGTGATGCTGGCCGAGGTCGAGGCCAGCCGCATCAGGACCGCCGAACTCGAGATGCAGACCGCTCCGGCCGCGGCCGCCGCCGCCGGCGGCACCGTCTTCACCGGCATGAGCGGTTTCTCCCTGGTATGTCATGAGCAAAAGCGCGTTATGGTAATGACGATAACCGGTGTCCGCCATTGCGAGGCGCCTGATTGCGAGGCGGTCTTCGTCGACCTGTCCAAGAATCGTTCCCGCCGCTACTGCGACACGGGTAACTGCGGCAACAGGCAGCACGTGGCGGCCTACCGCGAGCGGCTGCACCGCGACCACCGCTACCGCGATGGGATGGCCTCCCGCGGGGCCTGATCCTCCGCCGCCATGCCGTGCCTGAGGTAGCCATCCAGGATGGCCTCGACCACCTGGGTGAGCGAGTTGCCCTCGTCCGCCGCGGCCCGGTGCGCGGAGGCGCGCAGCGTATGGTCGATCTTGATCGTCAGGTGCGGCCGCAGGCCGGTCGGGCTGGCCACCCGCCGGTGCGGAAACGGCGGCGGCGGCTCGCAGCCCACCGGTTCCCCGGATGGCCCGGCCGGGCGCCGGCGGCGGACCCGCGCCTGTACCGCCTGCCGGCTGATGCCGAGAGCCTCGGCGAGCGGGCGCAACGGCCAGCCCGCCTCGTGCAGCGAGGCCAGCGTGGCGGACAACAGCTCGCTGCGTCCGGAGGAGCGCAGCTCGCGCAGCCGGGTAGCCACCCGCTCGGGTAGCACCAGCCGGGGCGGTATGGGGGGGCGCAGCGCCCCTCCCGAGAGGGGCTCCCCGGGAGGAAGAGCGGGGACGGATCCTCCCGGGCTAGCGCTGTCGCCCCCCCGGGCCAGCGCCGCCTGTACGTACTGGCGCAGCCCGTGCGTCACCACCTCGGACATCGTCCGGCCCTCCCGCGCCAGCCGCGCCTTGAGCCGCTGCCGTCGTTCCTGGTCGAGCCGGAAGGTCAGCAGCCGCCGGGAGCCGGACGAGTTCATCGCGCCGCGGCCAGAGCCCGGCCGGGCGGCGAGCCGGGCGCCGAACCCGGCACCGAGCCGGACGCCGGGCCAGATGCCGAGCCGCCGGGTGCCGGGCCGGAGGGCATGGCGGCCACCGTCTTCTCGGCCTCGACCAGGTCCAGGTACCGGCGCGTCTCGGCGGCGCGCCGACGGCGGCTCCAGCCGAGCAGGCGGCCCATGATCGCGGCCACCTCGGCCGCCGCCTCGGCGCCCGAGTCGGCCGACTCGATGAACAGGCGCGTCCGCCGCATCAGCACGTCCTCCACGTGCAGGGCGTTCTCGTGGGTCACCGCGTAGGCGACCTCCGCGCGCAGGTACGGGTGGCCTTCGGCCAGCGGCCGGGCCAGCCCGGTGTCGGCCCGGATCTCCTCGAGCACTTCGGCGGCGAGCGTCCCGTACCGGCTGAGCAGGTGCTCCACCGCGGCGCGGGGCACCCCGTAGTCCTCGGCCAGCCGGCCGACCGCGGGCTGCACCGCGGCCAGCCCGTCCGCGCCGAGCAGCGGTACCTGGTCGGTCACAGATCCGGGCACGTCGCGGCCGAAGTCCGCTACGGCGGTGTCCACCACGTCGCGGGCCATTAGCCGGTAGGTGGTGAACTTGCCGCCCGCGATGCTGACCAGCCCGGGCAGCGGGGTGTCGACCACGTGCTCCCGGGACAGCTTGGTGGTGGGCTTGGAGCCGTTACCCAGCTGCGGATCCACCAGCGGCCGCAGGCCTGCGTACGCGGCGGTGACGTCGGCGCGGGTCAGCGGGCGGGCCAGCACCCGGTTCGCGGCGGCCAGGATGTACTCGACGTCTTCCTCGGTCGGCGCGGGCTCGGCCCGGTCCCCGGCGAAGTCGGTGTCGGTGGTGCCGACGATCCAGTGCTGTCCCCAGGGGATGAAGAACAGCACGCTCTTGTCGGTGCGCAGGATCATCCCGGTGTCCGCGTCCACCGCCGCCCGCGGCACCACGATGTGCACGCCCTTGGACATCCGGACCCGGTAGCCGGCCCGGACCCCGGCCAGTTCGTGCACCAGGTCGGTCCAGACCCCCGCGCAGACCACCACGGCCGCCGCGGACACGTCGAGCAAGCGCCCGGTTTCCTCGTCCCGGACCCGGGCGCCAGTGACGCGCTCCCCGTCCGGGGAACGCAGCAGCCCGACCGCGCTGACCCGGGTAGCCACGACCGCGCTGTGCGCCGCCGCGGTACGCGCCACGGTCAGCGTGTGCCTGGCGTCGTCGACCTGCGCGTCGTAGTAGAGCATCGCGCCCGCGAGCCGGTCGGGCGACAGGGCGGGGGCGCGCTTGAGCGCGCCGCGCGCGGACAGGTGCCGGTGATGCGGCACCGGCCGGCGGGTGCCCTCCATCGCGTCGTACAGGACCAGGCCCGCGCCCACGTAGGGCCGCTCCACCACCTTCTTGTACAGCGGATACATGAAGGAGACCGGCTTGACCAGGTGCGGGGCGAGCTTGGACACGAGCAGGTCGCGTTCCCGCAGCGCCTCGTAGACCAGCTTGAAATCGAACTGCTCCAGGTACCGCAGGCCGCCGTGGATGAGCTTGCTCGACCGGCTCGAGGTACCCGAGGCCAGGTCGCGGGTCTCCACCAGGGCCACCCGCAGGCCCCGGGACGCGGCGTCCAGGGCGGCCCCCGCCCCCGTGATGCCACCGCCGATGACCAGCACGTCGAACCGCTCGGCCGCCAGCCGGCTGAGCATCGCGGCCCGGTCGCGGGCGTCGAGAGCGCCTTTACTTTCCATCACCCATCCCCCTGATTTCGCTGTGCTCGCGGTTCTAGAGTATGTACATCGTCAACGTACCCGCAATCCGTGACATCCCGGTGAACCGCCGGGGAAAGGGAAATGGAGTGACCGATTTCGTCGGGGCCATCGATCAGGGCACCACGAGCACCAGGTTCATGCTGTTCGATGCCTCCGGCGCCGAGGTGGCCAGGCACCAGCTGGAACACACGCAGGTCATGCCCCGGCCCGGCTGGGTGGAGCACAACCCCGCCGAGATCTGGGAACGCACCTGCGCCGTGGTCAAGACCGTGCTGAACGAGCAGAACCTGCGGGTCAGCGACCTGGCCGCGCTCGGCCTCACCAACCAGCGCGAGACCACGCTGGCGTGGAACAAGCGCACCGGGCGCCCCTACGGCCACGCGATCGTCTGGCAGGACACCAGGACGGACCGGATCGCCGCCGCCCTGGACCGGGACGGCCGGGGCGACGTGATCAGGCGCAAGGCCGGCCTGCCGCCGGCCACCTATTTCTCCGGCGGCAAGCTGCAGTGGATGCTCGACCACGTCGACGGCCTGCGGGCCGACGCCGAACGCGGCGACGCCCTCTTCGGCACCGTCGACACCTGGCTGCTGTGGAACCTGACCGGCGGCACCGGGGGCACCGGCGGCACCGGGGGCGGCGTTCACGTCACCGACGTCACCAACGCCAGCCGCACCATGCTGATGAACCTGCAGACGCTCGACTGGGACGACGAACTGCTCGGCTTCTTCGGCGTGCCGCGCCCGATGCTGCCGGAGATCCTCCCCTCCTCGACGCCCGAACCCTACGGGGTGACCTCGAACACCGGCCCGTTCGGCGGTGAACTTCCCATCACGGGCGCCCTCGGCGACCAGCAGGCGGCCATGGTCGGGCAGGTCTGCCTGGCCCCGGGGGAGGCCAAGAACACCTACGGCACGGGCAACTTCCTGCTGCTCAACACCGGAACGGACATCGTCCGCTCCGCAACCGGCCTGCTCACCACGGTGTGCTTCAAGTTCGGCGGCCAGCCCGCCGTCTTCGCGCTCGAGGGGTCGATCGCGGTCACCGGCGCCGCCGTGCAGTGGCTACGCGACCAGCTCGGCATCATCAGCGCCGCCGCCCAGAGCGAGACGCTCGCCGCCCAGGTCGACGACACCGGCGGCATCTACTTCGTGCCGGCCTTTTCCGGGCTTTTCGCGCCGTACTGGCGGGCCGACGCGCGCGGTGCGATCGTCGGCCTGTCCAGGTTCCACACCGGCGCGCACCTGGCCCGCGCCACCCTGGAGGCCATCGCCTACCAGACCAGGGACGTGGTGCAGGCGATGGAGCAGGACTCCGGGGTCCGGCTCGAGGTGCTCAAGGTCGACGGCGGGGTGACCGCCAACGACCTGGCCATGCAGCTGCAGGCCGACATCCTCGGCGTGCCGGTGAGTCGCCCGGTCGTGGCCGAGACCACCGCGCTCGGCGCGGCGTACGCGGCCGGCCTGGCCACCGGGTTCTGGCGGGACACCGCCGAGCTGCGCGCCAACTGGCACGAGTCGAAGCGCTGGACCCCGTCGTGGACGCCGGGCCGGCAGGCCGGCGGCTATGCCGGCTGGCGCAAGGCCGTCCAGCGCACCCTCGGCTGGGTTGATGTCGATTGATACGCCAAACGAGGGACGGCGCGTGCCCCGGCGCCAGCTCCTCGGTCAGGAACCGGGCGGCGACACGGCGAAGATCATCATGCGCCGGTCCTTGAAAAAGCCGGCATCGGCGCAACAATGGTGCCGTGGATCCGGGGGCCAGTGCCCATCTCCCGCGCCCGGCCGGCGCCTATCCCAGATATCCCGGCCCTCCCCGGCCTACCCCGGGGCAATACCGGTTCCGGCGTGGCGTCGTGGCCATCGCGCTGCTGATGCTGGTGACGCTGCTGGCGGCCGTGCTGAGCGCTCCCGGCCCGGCGCCGATCCCGCTCGGCCTGGCCTGGGCCTTCTCGCCGGCCTCGAACACCGTGACCGTACACCTGACTCACCCAGCCGCGACCCCCGTTCAGCTGCTGGCCGACAGCCGGCTGGCCGTATCGGACAACGCCAGCGGGCCGTCCCGGCACTGGTCCGCGGCCGGCGGGATGGTGCGGGTGCCGGTACCGCCCGGCAGGCGGACCAGCCTGCTGATCCGGCTTACCGGCCCGCAGTCGCTGACCGAGACGGTGACGGTCACCGCCCCGCCGCTCCTGCTCATCATCGGGTCCCGCCGCGGCTCCGGCCGGTGGCTGGTGGATATGTCCAGCCCGCTGCGCGCCCCCTCGGACCCGGTCCTGTGCGGCGACGATCAGGTCAGCATCACGGCAGCGGCGCAGGTGGCCGTGTACGAGGGCGGGACCGCCTGCCGGGCCCGGCTGCGGCTGACCGCCCAGGACGGCGAGCAGGCGGTCGTCCCGGTCACGATCCCGGCCCTGCCCCGGTCCATGCGGCCCGCCGTGGCCCAGCTGTACTGCTTCGCCAGCCCGGCCGGGGGTGCCGTCTACATCACCATCGACGACGGCTGGACGCCCAGCGCGGAGGTGCTGGCCCTGATGCGCCAGACCCGCGTGCCGGTCACAGCCTTCCTCATCCAGCAGGCCGCCCAGCAGGACCTGAGCTACTGGCGGGCGTTCGTGGCCGCCGGCGGGCTGATCGGGGACCACACCTTCTCCCACCCGTTCCTCACCAAGCTGTCACTGCGCAAGGCCACCACCCAGTGGGCGCGGGCCAGGACCGCACTGGCCCGCTGGCTCGGCCAGACACCCGATCTGGGCCGGCCGCCCTACGGGGCCTTCAACCGCAAGGTGGAGGTGGCGGCGGCCCGGGGCAGGCTGCTGGCCCTGGCCGGCTGGAGCGCCACCATGTCCGGCGACACCATCCAGACCTGGGACGGCCAGCCGCTGCGGGCGGGCGAGATCGTCATCCTGCACTGGGTTCCGGGCCTGGGCGGCCAGTTCGCCGCCCTGCTCGTGGCGATCCGCGCCCTGCACCTGCACCCGGCGCCGCTGACGCTGGCCAGCTTGGCCGGCATCGCCCCGCAGCGCCGTTCCCTCAGCGGGGACTGAACCCGGCCCAGGGATCGTAGTCGACCTCCAGGGGTTCCTGCGGCGGGCGCTCGGCCTCCGGGACGTGCCGCAGGTTGAGCCGGATCCGGTACCACAGCGAGCTGCGCCCGCGCATCGCGTCGACCAGCACGTCGGCCGGCTCTAGCTGCGGCCAGACCGATGGATGCCTCGCCTTCCAGCGGTCCAGGCCGGCCATCGCCTCGTCCTTGGTCTCCGCGCGGGCCACCTCGATCAGCGGCATGGTGCTCTGCCGCCGGCCTCTGGGGGGGTCCGGGGGGGTAGATTCCCCCCGGTCGCGGGGGGTTCCGGGGGGTCGTCCCCCCGGATCAACAGCGCGCCGCTTGGACGGCTGGACCCGCGGCGCCTCGCTCTCCTGCTTCTCGTAGTGCGGCGGCCAGGGCGCGTCCGGCAGCCCGGCAGCTTCGTCGCGCGCGGCCTGCTCGAGCAGGCCGTCCAGGGACCCGGCCGCCTCGTCCATGCCCGCCCAGGGATCGCCGGCCGCGGCGAACCGGGTCGGCACGGTGCCGATCGTGTACTCGGCCGGATCGCACGACGGTACCTCGGCCCAGGTCAGCGGCGTGGACACCCGGACGTCGGGCACCGGCCGGAGCGAGTAGGCCGAGGCGACCGTGCGATCCTTGGCGTTCTGGTTATAGTCCACGAATACGCCGTGCCGCTCTTCCTTCCACCATTTCGACGTGGCCAGGTCGGGCGCCCGCCGCTCGATCTCCCGCGCCACCGCCACCGCCGCCCGGCGCACCTCGCCGAACGTCCAGCGCGGCAGGATCCGCGCGTAGATGTGCATGCCGCGCGATCCGGAGGTCTTCGGCCAGCCGGTCAGCCCGAAATCCGCCAGCACCTCCCTGGCCACCATGGCCACGTCCCTGATCTGCGGCCAAGCCACGCCGGGCACGGGATCGAGGTCCACCCGGAGCTCGTCCGGGTGGACCAGGTCCGCGGCGCGCACCGGATGCGGGTTCAGGTCGATGCAGCCGAGATTGATCACCCAGGCCAGCGCGGCCTCGTCGGTCACCACCACCTCGTTCGCGGTGCGGCCGGAGGGGAAGCGGAGCTCGACGGTCTGGACGAAGCCGGGCCGCTTCTCCGGCGCCCGCTTCTGGAAGAACGGCTCGCCCTCGGCGCCGTTCACGAACCGCTTGAGCGCCATCGGGCGGTCTTGCACGCCGCCTAGCGCCCCGGCCGAAACGGCCAGGTAGTAGCGCACCATGTCCAGCTTGGTGACCCCGGCCCGGGGGAAGTACACCTTGCTCGGATTGCTGACCGTGACCCCATGGCCCGCCAGCTCGAGCACCACCTTCGGCTCAGCCATGGCTCTGCCCTTTTTGGATGTTCGCGTTATTCAGATCCACGTCGGGGTTCCGGCCGCCCTCCGGCACCGGCCGCTCGTGCGGGCCTGAAGGCCCGCACTCGCTAGCCGGTTCTGAATAACGCTCACGGGCCCCCAGGATCTCGGCCAGGTTGAAGCTGACCGGCTCCTCCAGCTGGGCGTAGGTGCACGAGCGCGGATCGCGGTCCGGGCGCCAGCGGACGAACTGCGCGGTGTGCCGGAACCGCGGTCCCTCCATGTGGTCGTAGCGGACCTCAACCACGCGCTCGGGCCGCAGCGGGATGAACGACAGGTCCTTGGCCGCATTCCACCGGCTGGCCATGGCCGCCCGCGGAGTCCGCTGGCCGGCCGCGTGTTCCGCCCAGTTCCACGGATGCCGGTCGAAGGTGGTGACCAGCGGCTGCATCTCCGCGAAGAGCTCGATCCGCTTCTCCAGCGGGAACGCGCCGATCACGCCGACGCTGGCCAGCTTCCCGTCCTCCTTGTACAGGCCGAGCAGCAAGGACCCGATACGGTCCGCACCGCTCTTGTGCACCCGGTAGCCGGCCACCACGCAGTCCGCGGTGCGCTCGTGCTTGATCTTCTTCATCACCCGCTTGTCCGGCTCGTAGATCCCCCTCGCCGGCTTGGCGATCAGCCCGTCCAGCCCTGCCCCCTCGAACTGGCTGAACCAGCCGGCGGCCAGTTGGCGGTCGGTGGTGGTCGGGGTCAGGTGGATGGACGAGCCGGCCGCGGCCAGGACGCCCTCGAGCGCGGCCCGGCGCTCGGTGAACGGCCGTTCCGTGTAGTCGGCGTCGCCCAGCGCGAGCAGGTCGAACGCGATGAAGTGCCCCGGGGTCTGGGTCGAGAGCAACTCCACCCGGCTGGCCGCGGGGTGGATCCGCAGCTGCAGCGCCTCGAAGTCAAGGCGCCGCCCCGCGGCGTCGGGGATCACGATCTCCCCGTCGATCACGCAGCGCTCGGGCAGTTCGGCCTGGACCGCGGCCACCAGCTCGGGGAAGTAGCGTGTCATCGGCCGCTCGTTCCGGCTGCCGATCTCCACCTCGTCGCCGTCGCGGAAGACCACCGAGCGGAAGCCGTCCCACTTCGGCTCGAACACGTAGTCCCCGATCGGGATGCCGTCGACCGGCTTGGCCAGCATCGGCGCCACCGGCGGGTTGACAGGAAGATCCACTACCCCAGCTTAAGCCGCGGTCCATTCCTCGCTGCGCTTCCACAGCTCCGCGGCCAGCTCCGGGGTCGCCACCTTGCTGGCCGCGCGCGGCGCGCACTTGTCGTAGAACAGCCCGCTGTCCTGGGCTACCTCCGCCGAGGTCGCGCAGTACAGCGACGTCGCGGCGCCCTCGTCCACGGTGAGCATGCGCCGGGTGACCAGCGGGCGGACCGGCCACGGCACCCGCCGCCAGATGTCCGACGCCACCACGCCCGGGTGCAGCGCATACGTGGTGACCCCGGTACCCGCCGTGCGGCGGGCGAGTTCGGCGCTGAACAGCACGTTGCACAGCTTGGAGACGGCGTACTCGCGCAGCCCGGTGATGCCCCGCGCGGGGCGGCGCACCGCCTCGAAGTCGATGCCCCGGGCCGAGTAGTGGGCGTCGCTGGCCACCGTCACCACCCGGGCCGGACCGCTCTCGGTCAGCCGGTCAAGCAAGGCCAGGGTCAGCGCGAAGTGCCCCAGGTGGTTGACCCCGAGCATCAGCTCGAACCCCTGCCTGGTCAGGCCCCGCCGCCCCGCCACGCCGGCGTTGTTCACCAGCACGTGCAGCGGCTCCTCCCGGGCCAGGAAGGCGTCGGCGCAGGCCCGCACCGACGTAAGGTCGGCCAGGTCAAGCGGCAGGAACCAGACGGTATCGCGACCACAAGACGCCTTGATTGAAGCCACCGCCTCCTCGCCCTTGGCCCGGGATCGCGACGCCACGTACATGCGGCCGCCTTCGGCGGCCAGGGCCGTCGCCGTCGCCCGCCCGATCCCGGTGTTGGCCCCCGTCACCAGGAACGTGCGCCCGGGCCCAGCGCTCATCACCGACTCCCTCCAGAACTAACGCGAAGGCTTTGGTACCGCAGCGAGTACCAAAGCCTTCGCGATCAAGAAAAACCTACTCGACCGGGATCTCCTTGTTGATGGTCACATCCCCGCCGAGCACCACCATGTCGGCCTGGTAGAAGGCGGCGGCGTTGAGGAATTTCCGCCAGCAGATCTCGGAGCCATGGATGTCCGTGGCGAAAAAGACTTTCATCGCGGCGCGCCTTCCTTGTGGTCCAGGAAAACCACAATCAGTGATCTACTTCCTCGGGCAGCTCGTACCAGCGGACCCGGTCGCCCACCCTGGCCCTGGTCTTCCACTTCAGCCCCTTGGGGACCGTCTCGGCGACCTCGTGCAGCTGTTTCGCCTGGGTCAGGGCGTCGAACCTCGGGTACGGCGGCGTCAGGCCGGGCTGGGAGGAGAGCAGGTCCGGCAGCTTGGCCAGGTTGCCGGTCACCGTCCGCCACCAGCCCCAGTCGGCGGCGAGCACCGCCCCGAACCGGTCCGGGTCGATGGCCGGGCGGGCGGAGTCGCGGCCTACCCGCAGGCCGGAGAGCAGGTGGAAGATGTCGTGCGCGTCTTTGGCGTTGAGCTCGACGATCTGGAGCTTGGACAGCAGCAGGTCGGCGGGGTCGAGGGTCATCGAACTCGAGCCGAACGAGGGCTTGAGGTCAAGCGTGTGGCACATCGAGAGCCGGTCCACGATGACGTCGACGGGCCGTCCGGACGGCGCGGTGAAGTACATCTGCCGGTCCCCGTTCAGGTTGTTGAACCGCTTGTCCGGCTCGCACCCCGCGCTCTGGAGGTAGTCGGCGATCTTGCGCCGGCTCTTGCCCAGGCAGGCCAGGTCGATGTCCTGCCCGGCGCGCAGCCGCGGCGGGAAATCGGGACACAGGACCCGGACTCCGAGGCCGCCGAGGATCTTGAGCTGGTAGCCCGCCTCCGCCGCGCCCCGCACCAGCCCGGTCGCCTCGGGCAGCGGGTCGCTCGCGGCGTTGTCGCCGAGGCCGCCAAGGCCCTCGTGTGCTGTGGTCATCCCAGATCGCTCCTCGTCTTACCCCGTGCCAGTTAGATCATGGTGACGAATAGCCGGTCTGTCTAGTTTTTGCAATAATCCCACGTTGTGGGGCTTTACCGGAGTCGGCCGGGCACGCACCGGGTCCGTCCGGGAAATTGTCCCGGCCCGGGCCACCTCCGGGCCTTCTATTCATCCGAACGGACCGGGTTCTCGCCCGCCCGAACCTGCGCGCGGTCCCGGCGGAAGAAGTCCACCGGCTCGGCTGGCAGCGGCGTGTTGCCCAAGATCAGGTCGGCGGCCTTCTCCGCGGTCATCATCACCGGCGCGTAAATGTTGCCGTTGGTGACGTACGGCATGACCGAGGCGTCGACGACCCGCAGCCCGGCCAGCCCGTGCACCCGCAGCGACGCCGGGTCGGTCACCGCCATCGCGTCCGTGCCCATCTTGGCCGTGCAGGAGGGGTGCAGCGCGGTCTCCGCGTCCCTGGCCACCCAGGCCAGGACCTCCTCGTCGGTGTGCACCTCGGGCCCGGGCGACAGCTCGCCCGCGTTGTAGTCGTCGAAGGCGGCCTGGGTCAGGATCTTCCTGGCGACCTGAATCGCCTCCACCCACTCCCGCCGGTCGGTCGGCGTGGACAGGTAGTTGAACCGCAGCGCCGGATGCACCGCGGGATCGGTCGAGGTGATCGTGCAGGTGCCCCGGGAGTCGGAGTACATCGGGCCGATGTGCACCTGGTAGCCGTGCCCGCCCGCGGGCTGGGAGCCGTCGTAGCGGATCGCGATGGGCAGGAAGTGGAACATCAGGTTCGGGTAGACCACGTCGTCGTTGCTGCGGGCGAAGCCGCCGCCCTCGAAGTGGTTGGTGGCGCCCGGCCCGCTGCGGCCGAACAGCCACTTCGCGCCGACCACGGGCCGGTTGCGCCACTTCAGCGCGGGCGCGACCGAGACCGGCAGCTTCGAGCCGTGCTGGACGTACACCTCCAGGTGGTCCTGCAGGTTCTCGCCCACGCCGGGCAGGTCGGCGACCACGTCGATGCCGAGCCCGGACAGCTCCCCGGCGTTGCCCACGCCGGACAGCTGCAGCAGCTGCGGGGAGTTGATGGCCCCGCCGCACAGGATGAGCTCGGCTGACCGCACCCGCTTGGCCTTGCCCTCCTGCCGGAACTCCACGCCGACCGCGCGCGTGCCCCGGAAGATGATCTTGGTGACGAAGGCGCGGGTGGCCACGGTGAGGTTCGGCCGGCTCATCACCGGATAGAGGTAGGCGCGCGCGGCGGACAGCCGCCGTCCCCGGTGGACGTTCCGGTCGAAGGGGGCGAAGCCCTCCTGCCGGTAGCCGTTCACGTCGTCGGTGAGCTGGTAGCCGGCCTGCTGCACGGCCGCGAAGAAGGCGCCGAACAACGGGTTGGTGGCCGGGCCCCGCTCGAGCACCAGCGGCCCGGTGTGCCCGCGGAACGGGTCGTCCGGGTCGGCGGCCAGGCAGTTCTCCATCCGCTTGAAGTAGGGCAGGCAGTGCGCGTAGTCCCAGTCGGCCATGCCCGCATCCGCCGCCCAGCGCTCGTAGTCCAGCGGGTTGCCGCGCTGGAAGATCATCCCGTTGATGCTGCTCGAACCGCCCAGGACCTTGCCGCGGGCGTGATAGACGCGCCGCCCGTTCAGGTACGGCTCCGGCTCGCTTTCGTACTTCCAGTCGTAGAACCGGTTGCCGATGGGGATGGTGAGCGCGGCCGGCATGTGGATGAACGGGTCCCAGATGTAGTCCGGGCGGCCGGCCTCGAGCACGAGCACGCGCGCGCCCGGGTCCGCCGACAGCCGGTTCGCCAGGGCGCTGCCCGCGGACCCGCCGCCGACGATGACGAAGTCATAGGTGTGAGCTGCCATGGGTGCTCTGTCCTCCCACTCGCCTCGGGGGGCGCCGTTGCGGCGCTGCCTCCCATCGTCGCTCGTTCCTCGCCGCTCAGTCCAGGCAGCGCCGCGGCCCCTTGGCTCGCCGGGGAGCGCCCGTCAGGACTGGGTGGCGGCGTCGAGGTTCTCGCGCACGGTCTGGGTCATCTGGTGGTCTGGTCCCAGGTAACGCTCGCAGTCGGTCAGGGCCCGCTGCAAGACCGTGACCACGTCGGTCAGCCGCCCGGCCGTGTAGTACGCGGTGGCGAGGTTGCACCGGGTGGTCAGGGTCTCGATGTCGCCGGCCCCGGAGCATCCGCTCGCTGTCGGCCAGGGCGCGCTCGTACTGCGGGATGGCGTCGGTCAGCCGGCGGGCCTGCTGGTAGCAGGCGGCCAGGTTGGAGCGCGCGGTGAGGGTGTCGCGGTGGTCCGCGCCCTGCACCCCCATCCGGTCGGCCAGGTGCGCTCGTACTGCGGGATCGTAGGCCGCGGCCAGACGGTCCCTGGCCACCACGGCGTTGGCGTGGGCCGATCCGAGCAGCCGGGTGCTGGTGGCCACCATGGACTTCCAGTAGGTGATGGCCGCGTCGGACAGCCTGGCGTGGCAGGCGCCGGGCCAGGCCGGGCAGCAGTGGCGGGGCCTGCGGGGCTGGCGGGGCAGACGGGATGAACAAGCGGCCCGCAGAGGTCAGGTCACGCAGAACTCGTTGCCCTCCGGGTCACGCAGCACGATCGAGTCGCCGAAGATGTCATCGTTCTCCCAGGCGAGGCTGGCACCTGCCCGTACCAGCTGCTCCACCTTCTCGCTGACCAGCCGCTTGCGCTCCTCGCCTCTGACCCCGCGCCCGGCCACCCGGACGTCGAGGTGGACGCGGTTCTTGGCGGCCTTGCCTTCGGGTACGCGCTGAAAGAACAGCCGGGGACCTTCGCCCGCCGGGTCGATCCGCGAGGCCACCTCGCCGGACCTCTCCTCCGGTATCCCCGCCGACCGGGCGAACTCTTCCCAGCTCTCGAAGCCCTCCGGCGGCGGCTCGGTGACGTAGCCGAGCGCCAGCCCCCAGAACTCGGCGAGCTTCTCCGGCTCGGCGGCGTCGAAGACCACCTGGATCCTCGTATACATAAGTCAGGCTCCTCCGCCATCGCGATGCCCGTCACAATGCTCGTCACGGTGACCGTCATACTTCCACAGGTACAGATCGCGCAGCAGTGCGATCTCGGCGCCGTGGTGCAGCATCCCCCGGTTGATGTGCAGGACGAGCTCGGCCATGGCGGCCGAGGCCCGCGGTGGCACGGGCAATGGCACGGCATGATGGGGACTGAGCCGAGGAGTCACGCTGATGATCGATCTGGAGATCACCGAAGGCGTCGCGTTCATCACCCTGAACAACCCCGCGACCAGGAACGCCCTGAGCGACGAACTGGCCGGCCAGTTCGTCGCGGCCTGCGACGAGGCGGACCGCGATCCGTCGGTCGGGGCCGCGGTCATCCGGGGCGCCGGCGGCACGTTCTGCTCCGGAGCCGAGCGCGGTCACCTGGACGAGGTCGGCCGCGATCCGGCCGAGGAGGGGCGGTACGCGACACTCGGCGGCATCTACCGGGTCTTCACCCGGGTCGGCCAGCTCGAGATGCCGACCATCGCCGCGGTCCGCGGCGCCGCGGTCGGAGCCGGGATCAACCTGATGCTCGCCACGGACCTGCGCATTGTCGCCGAGGACGCCCGCCTGATCAGCGGGTTCCTGCGGATCGGCCTGCACCCGGGCGGCGGCCACTTCGGGCTGCTGGCGGAGCGCGCGGGTGCCGAGGCCGCCGCGGCGGCCGGCGTCTTCGGCGCGGAGATATCCGGCCTGCGGGCCGTGCAGGTCGGCCTGGCCTGGGAGGCGCTGCCGTCGGAGCAGGTCGAGGAGCGTGCCGCCGCACTGGCCCGGCGGCCTGCCCGGGATCCGCAGCTGGCCAGGAAGGCCACGGCCAGCCTGCGGACCGAACTCGGGCCGCCCCGGCTGCCGTGGACCGCCGCGCTCGAGGTCGAGCGGGGTGCTCAGCTCTGGTCGCTGCGCCGCCGGGTCACCCGATAACTATTCTCGGCCCGGCTCGTCCACATGGGCCGCCTGGTCCTCCACAGCTCCGCGCGCCTTGCTGCCCAGGCGAGTCCGTGATCGCGTCCACAGCCGGGAAGATCGTCTGCCCCTTCCCGTCCACAGGTTGCCCGGTCTCGTCCACCTGGCAATCCACAAGGAACTGGAGGTAGCGTGCTGTCTCCTGGGCAGTGCGGATGAAATCTATATGCGCCGGGCAGGGGCCCAGGTGGGGTTGGGGCGCGCGGCGAGGCGGTCATTATGAGCAGAGCCGGCGACACCGCGATCGCTGCGACGGTGGAGCACCGCCGCAGGGTCGTCGTGGACGTCATCCTCCTGCTGATGAGGAACGGACGCATCCTATTGCGGGAAAGGGCTAACACCGGTTATGGCGACGGCGCGTATGAGCCGCCGACGGGCCAGCTATCGGACCGGGAGACGATCATCGAGACGGCGATCCGGGTGGCCTGGGCCGAAGCCGGCATCACCATCGGCGCCGAGAACGTGTCGCTCGCGCACGTCATGCACGACGTCTCGGGCAGCGGGCGGATGGAGTTCTTCCTGACCGTGACCGGCTGGCAGGGCGAGCACACCTCGCCGGGCGCGCGCTGGTTCCCGGTCGGGAACCTGCCCACCAACATGCTGGACCGGTCCCGGGTGGCGCTGCGGAACTACGCCGAGGGGATGCGCTTCTCCACCTACCCGGCGTTCGGCCCGGCCGGCACCGGCGGCGGCCCCGCACTGCCCGGCACCTCCCCCTGGCCGCCGCCGGCCGCCGTCCCCTGGCAGGACGCGTTCAGCGCCTGACCCCCAAAGGGGCCATCGCCCAGGGAGCCGGGGAGCCGGGGAGCCCCGATAGGCTGACCGAGATGGCCGAGATCCTGAACGCGCACGGCTCGAAGAACGACATCTTCGTGGCCGCGATGACGCCGCGCGACTTCGCCTCCGGCGAGGACCTGCGTGCCTTCGTCCGCAGGCTGTGTGACCGGGCCGGGCCGTTCGGCGGGGACGGCGTCTACTTCTACGACGCGGCGCCGCAAACACCCGAGGCCTGGTTCTTCAACCCCGACGGCACCTCCGCCGAATTCTGCGGCAACGGCATGCGCTGCCTGGGCCGGGTGATCCTGGACCTGCGCGGGACCGGCAGCATGACAATCCGCAGCGGCCAGGCCGAATACACGGTCAGCCGCGGGGTCACCACCGCGGAGGGCGTCCGCCAGATCAGCCTCGAGCACCCAGGCGTCGACTTCACCCCCCGGACCCCCGTGGTAACGGGCCGGAACCCGCTGGCCGGGGCCCGCCTGCCCGAACTCGACCCGGCCCTGGCGTTCACCGCGGTCACCATCCCGAACCCCCACCTGATCGCGGTCGTCGACAAGTACGTCGAGTCGGACCTGATCGCGATGGGAGAGAAAATAGCCAGCCGCCCCGACGTGTTCCCGGCCGGCGCGAACCTGTCGGTACTGCTCCCGATCGAGCCCGCCGAGGTCTTCGTCCGGACCTTCGAGCGCGGCGCCGGGCTCACCGCCTCGTGCGGCTCCGGCATGGCCGCCTCGCGGGCGGTGTACTCTCGCGCCACCCAGGTCGACCCGGAGCGCGAGGTCACGGTGCGCAACGCCGGCGGGATGGCCACGGTGTCGCTCAAGGTCCGGCAGCGGCGGTGGCACCCGGTCCTGGAGGGCAACGCCACGTTCGTCTACCGGGCCGAGGTCGACCCGGCCGCGCTGGCCCGCGGCCAGGTCCCGGCCGACGCTGACCGCGAGTTCCGCCCGGACGAGGGCGGCGCCTACGCCGCCGCCGAGGAGCGCAACGCCGCCCGCCTGCGCGCCGCGGGCATCGAAACCGGGCCCCGGTAAGATCACCACTTGGATCAAGCGCGAAGCCGGCCCTTCAGGGCCGGGAGGAGCGCGTACGGCGGGCCAGTCCTTCAGGGCGGGGAGCAGTCAAGAAGGTCATTATCCCGAACGGGCGGGGTCATCCGCCCCGCCAAATCTGCCTCGTTTTACCTGGGCTGGCGCACGATCAGGGCGCCCGGGCACACCGAGACCTCGAGCACCGGGGCCGGACTGACGATCTCGCCGTCGACCTGCCGCGGCAGCTCAACCTCCGCGCTGATCCGGACGTGCCGGGCCGGGACGCGCTCGAGCTGGCGGTCCTGACCCCGGCGCAGCAGCACCCGGTCGGCCACCCGGATCCAGCCCCAGGTGCCCGCGGGGGCGAGGACGCCGACGTCGAGCAGCCCGTCGTCGAGCCGGGCCTGGGGCAGCAGGGTGAACCCTCCCGGTAGCAGGCCGGCGTTGGCGACCACCACGCAGCGCGCCCGGCGCCGCATCGGTTCGGCGTCGTCCCGCTGCACGGTGAACTCACGCGGCGGCAGCGACAGCCGCGTCGCGCCCGCCAGCGCATAGGCCATCCAGCCGAACCTCCGCTTGAGCTGTGCGCCCGCCGCCGCGACCACGGCCGCGTCCAGCCCGATCCCCGCCATCGCCGTGAACACGGTCCCGCCAGCGTCCGCGCCGCCCGCGCCCCTCCCGCTGCCCGCACCCGTCCCACCGTCGCCGGCCTCCCCGATACGGCCCAGGTCGATCGGGCGGTCCCGGCCGCCGAACCCGGCCTCCACCGCCCGCTCGGGCCGGCCCGGCACGCCCAGCGCCCGCGCGGTCAGGTTCGCGGTGCCCAGTGGCACGATCGCCAGCGGCACGCCGGTCCCGGCCAGCGCCTCGGCGCAGGCCCGCACGGTCCCGTCGCCTCCGGCTGCGAACACCAGGCCGGCCCCGGCCGCCACCGCCCGGCGGGTCAGTGCCAGGCCGCTTTCCGCGGCGCTGGTCTCGGCGAACCAGGGTTCCCAGCCGTGCTCCTTCGCCGCCGCCCCGCAGCGCCGCTGGAATCCCCGCGGATCGCGCAGCAGCGTCCGGTTAACCACAAACGCGGCTGCCTGCATAACCAATTCTTAACCACCCGCAGCCGACTACGGAGCGACCGCACCGCACCTGCCGCCCCGCCAGCCCCACCTGCCCCGCTATCCTCCGGTCCGACGGCCCCGAAATGCGCAAACGAGGTTCGATCGTCTAGCCGGGCAGGCTCTCCACAGCGCCGGTGGCGATGGCCGTGACGAGCTGGGCGTGATCCCGCTCGTTCTGGTCGGCGTACAGGCGGGCGAACCGGCCGATCGCGGCGGCGAACTTGGTGGCCTGTCCGATATAAGCGTCGATGGCCATCGGGTCGCCAGTGCGAGCGTGGGCGCGGGCGAGCGTCTCGCCGCATGCGGTCGCGAACTGGACCAGGCGAGGGGCGATCAGGTCGGTCGTCGGGATGATCTTCATGTCGCGAAATTGCCGCACGTAGTAGTCTCTCCCCCGAAGCGAGCCCCAGCCGGCGAAAATGTCGGTGGCGCTCTGGATCAGCCGCTTGCCATTGATCACCCGCGCGCCGTGGCCGCGGTGTCGACTCGGCTGGGTGTAGGCCTCATACACCGCCGGTCCAGCCTGCTTGACCTGCAAGAACAACGGATCGGCGCCGGTTCGGCCCTCGAGCAGGACCAGGTAGACCTGCATCCCCACGCTGCCTACCCCGACGACCTGGCGGACGACGTCGACCGCGGTGAACCGGTCGAACAGGCTCCGCCGGTCCTCTTGGAGCGTCAGCCGGTACTCGGCGAGGAGGTGGTCGACCAGGTAGTCCTGCTCGTCGTCACTGACCGTGACGCGGATGGGAGGATCCTCGGTGATCCGGGGGCGCCCGTGTGTCATCGTCGTGAGCTTGGCGAAGGCTCCCCGGCTGGTGCGACGCTTCCGCTTCTTCTCGATGTGAATCGAAACCCGCCCGCGGTCGGCTGGCTCGAAGTAGCTGATCAGGCTGTCGACATGGGTACTGTCGTACCAGATGTCGAGCTCAGGCATCGTCGCGTACCGGCGCATGCGCCTGCAGTAGGCCTCCACGCCTGCGGTGACCGCGGCGGCCGCCAGGCCCGGCTTGACCCGGTTCTCCCGCGCTGCCACCACCAGGCTGGCCGCGAAACGCTTGACGTCCCACTCAAACGGGCCGGGCAGGGTTTCGTCGAAGTCACGCAGATCGAACGACAAGTTCCGCTCCGGCGTGGCCCATAGGCCGAAGTTCAGGACATGGGCATCGCCGCACAACTGGACCATCAGCCCGCTGTCGGGCTGACTGGCCAGGTCGCCAGCCATGACGGCGGCGGCACCCCGGTAGTAGTTCCACGGAGAAACCGCCATGCGCTGATGCCGGAGAGGAACCAGCTCGGGCACCCGGATCTGGTTCTGGGCCAGGATCGCCTGCAGCGCGTCACGCCCGCGGTCCCCCTCGTCCCAGTACCCCAATGCGTCCCGCGGGGCCCGCTTCCGGGCGCCCTTCCCGGACGATCGCCGCTCCGCGCTTGTCGCCGCCACGTCGTGCGGCACCGGCACTGGCCCCGGTGAGCTGGATTCGGTCATAAGGTTCGCCCCGGCGAGTCGCGTTCAGCCAACTGTACGCCGGGCCGCCCCCTGTTCAGCCGGCTGGCGGCAGGTCTTCTACCTGCTTCTTGGTCAGGCTGAGCCGGATCCCGTTGTCCACACCGGTCACCGCGCTGACCGGGATGGAGACCTTCTTGCGCCCCCACAGATGCCCCTCCTGAAGCAGCACGTGCGTCACCCGGTGGTCGTCCGGGTCGACCAGGAAGCCCTGGACCTGCCCGATCTCACCGTCGAGGGCATGGACGGGCTCACCGCGGTCCACGTCTGCCTCGCCCAGCGGGACAACGTCCTGGACAATGGGCGGCACCGGAGATGTGACGCCCATCGGGGCGTTCAGGCCGCCGAGCCCCAGGCCACCGGTAAGGTCATCGACCAGTTCCGTCTCCTGGGCAGGCTCCAGCCTGCCGAACTCTTCCACGGTGCAGCGCAGCCTGATGTCATCCGCCGTGGTGTCGACCAGGTCGATCGGGACGAGCCTGCCCACCCCCAGCCGGTGCTTCGGCTCGATGACCAGGTGCGTCACCGTCTCGGTGGCCGGATCGATGATCACGCGGCTGACCCTGCCGCCTGGGCCGTTCACGCAACTGGCCGTGGCCCCCATCGCGAACTCGGTCTCTTCGGACATCGCTGCTTGCTCCTGTCCCAGACGTCGCGAGCATCCCTCCAGCTAACCTTAAGGTCGCGCGGCCGCAGCGGCTAAGGTCCGCCGCAGAGCAATCGCGACCGCCGCACCCGAACGCCCGCAGATTCGGGCCGAACGGGCGTACCTCACGCCCCGTCGCATGGCAGGGCCTCGCTGGCCGCAGGCAAAGGCCCCAACCTAACCCCGCGACGCAGCAGGGGCGTCCCCGGGTCGCCGTCGTCAGCTGACGTCTCGGATGTCGTGTTCGCTGAGATCCGAAGCGTGCCGCGCGACCGTGCGGTAGTCGGCGTCGTGGTGGAGGACGGTCCGGCCGTGACGAGCCGCCGTAGCCGCGATCAGCGCAGCCAGCAGCAGCGACGCCCACCGGCCGAGCCGGGCGATCTTCGAGGTCGTCCGCCGGGCCGCCGACCAGGCCCCCGAGATCGGCCCTACGTTGCGATCCCGATTACCTGGCCGATGGTATCTGACTGGGCCAGCACGGCGAGCATGTAATGGGCGACGTCGGCGCGGGGGATGGACCGCCCGCCGCGCACGTTCTGCCCGCGGGCGGTTCGGTAGCGGCCGGGAGAGGCGCTGATCGCCACGATCCGCCGCACCCCGGTTGCCCGCATCGCGTCGGTGATCGCCCGGGTGCCGGGGGCGGCGATCCCGGCGTCGGAGTTGTTGTGCGGCTGACTTCCGCGCGGGAGCGCAGGTGCGGGGACAGTTTCCCGGCCTGCCCGGAGATGATGCCGCCCAGGTAGACGATGCGCTGCACACCCGCGGCTTTCGCGGCCGCGGCGAAGGTCCGCGCCGAGGTGCGGTCGCGCCGTTCGAACGACGCGTCCGTGCCGAGGGAGTGGATGAGATAGTAGGCGACGTCCACGCCGTCCAGGGACATGCTGTCAGTCTTACACGGCCCCGGCAAGGCCACCGCCCTCGAAGCCCTGCGAGCCAGGGCCACCGGCCCGCGAACCATCCCAGGGCCCTGAGCAACCACCGCCAGCGGATCAGGCCCTGATGATGGGCAACGTCGGGTCCACGCGTGATATGCCGTCCGGCAGGGCATGGTCTCGAATCGCTACGCTGACCGCGTGGCATCAAAGAAGCGGCGTTCCGGGCGAGGCAAAGAGCCTCGCCAGGGCATCAGCGGCAACCCGCAGCGGCGTGCCGAGCAACTGGCTCAGCGGCGGGCAACCGCCGGCGAGCCGGACCTGCCGCCGCTGGTGCTGGACTTCCGGTCGGGGAAGGCGGAGGACTCCCCGCTGCGGGACCTGGCCTATGCCCTGGCCGGCGGGGCAGAGCCCAGCCCCTGGTGGGGCGAGTCCCATCAGCGGATTCTCGCCGCCGCCCGCGCTCTTACCTGGCCGTCCCGCCTCGTCGACCTGGAGACACAAGCCTGCCGGATCGTGGGCGACGAGTTCTATGAGCGGCTCAACTCGCGGCTGCCCGGGCTGCACCCGAACCAGTGGCTGCGCGCGCTGGCGGAGGAGACCGGGGCGGCGCTGAGGGCGTCGGTAGACGGCGGTACCGGCGACTGGCGGCAGCTGTGGGCGTTGCTGTGCGGGCTGGGACTGACGGTGCCGCCCGGCGACACCCAGAGCGAGACCGCGAAGCTGGCCCGCGCGCAGTTCCCCGACGTCAAGGATCCCTACGTGGCCACGCTGGCCGAAGCGGGCAAGGCCGCCAGGCTGCTGGCAGACCGCGGGCTGGCTTCCGGCATCGGGCACCCGGCTGACGGCTCCCGGGCGGCCGGGGATCCCATGGTCGCGTGCGACGCGTACGGCAGCCGGTTCCTGCTCGTGGCCCCGTTTAGCTACGACGGGGAGGCGCCGGACCACTGGTACGCCTGGGACATCGACGCGTGCTGGGTCCGCACTGTCGTGGGAGCCGGGGTGTTCGGCTCGGCGCAGGACGCGCTGGCTGAATGGCAGCACGCCGTCGGGCCCGCCGCCGGGACGGCGTTGTCGCCGGGCGGGCCCGAGACGACCGCCCGGCTGCTGGCACCCTGCCTGGAGACCGGGCCGGTGTCGGACATGCTGCAGGGAAGCGAGCCCCGGGAACTCATCCGGGAGTACTACCGGCTCCGGCGGCGCGCCCGCGACCTCGCCGGCGCCGCGGCCGCCAGCGCCGACACGGCTTTGTCCGGCGGTGACGACCCCGGCCCGGTGCGCGAGGCGTTCCTGGGCTGGTACGCGGCACGGCACGACGATGTCCCGCAGGACGCGGCCGACACTGTGGACACGATTCTCCACGAGTGGGGACCTGGGGCACATCCCGCGGAGAGCTCGCGCTTTGCGTGCTCACCGCACCGGATCGAGATGGCGGCGCGCCTGATCCGCGACGGGTACTTCCCCGAGCACGCTAACGCGGCGCTCGGCCTGCTGCCGGAGTGGACCCAGTGGTGCATCGGGCAGAGCGGGCTCACCGGCGACTTCGCGGCCCGGTCCCGCGCCGCCGCGCTCACCGAGGCCGCGGCACTCGTCGACCAGGAGACACACGATCCGGCCGCCGAGCGGAACGAGGCGCCGTTCCGCCGCCAAGAGTGAACGGGCGGGTCGCTCTGAAAGCGGCAAGTATCGCGTTTCCGCGGAAGCGGCTTGTGAAATCGTGCACAAGGCGTCTCCGCGGAAACGCCGCCCGGAGCGCTGCCGGTGTCAGGCATAGCGGATGGTGCTCCTTGGCGCGCGCGTCGGAAGCCCCCCTGGGCCGCCTCGGATCCGTCTAGAGCACCGTCGGCGGACTACTCTGTTACCGATGACCGAACGGGCGGGCAGCAAGGGAGACGAGTGACGCAGAGCACGCCGCCGGGCCGGACCGCGAGCAGCGAGCTGCCGTCCTTCGACCCCACCGTGCCGAATCCCGCGCGGATGTGGAACTACTGGCTGGGCGGCAAGGACAACTTCACCGCCGACCGGGAATTGGCCGGACGGGTCCTCGAGGCGATGCCCTCCATGCCGCTGATCGCCCGGGCCGCGCGCCTGTTCCTCATCGACGCCGTGCACCAACTGGCGACCGAGAATGGCATCCGCCAGTTCCTCGATATCGGCACCGGCCTGCCCACCGCCGACAACACCCACGACGTCGCCCAGCGCGTCGCCCCCGAGTCCCGGATCGTCTACGTGGACTACGACCCGGTGGTGCTCACCCATTCCCGGGCCCTGCTGACCAGCAGCCCCGAGGGCAACACCGACTACATCCAGGCCGACCTGCGGGACACCGACACGATCCTCAAGGGCGCCGCCCGGACCCTGGACCTGAGCCACCCGGTCGCCATCCTGCTGATCGCCGTGCTGCATTTCATCCCCGACGCCGACGACCCCTACGCGATCGTGGCGCGCCTGATGGACGCCGTCCCGGCTGGCAGCTACCTGGTCATGGCCCACGCCGCCAGCGACATCGCCCCCAAAGCCTCCGCCGAGATGGCCCGCCGCTACAACGCGATGGCCTCGGCGTCGATCACCCCCCGCACCCGCGACCAGGTCGCCCGTTTCTTCGACGGCCTCGACCTGCTCCCTCCCGGCCTGGTCCCCATCAGCCAGTGGGGCCTGTCCGACCCGATCGACCCCAGTACCGGCGGCCTGGTGGGCTACTGCGCCATCGCCCGCAAACCCTGACCGGGTACCGTTGGTGTCGGTCGACGGTGCACGCAGGCTCGGTAAGGAGCAGCGGCATGATTGAGGCGCGCGATCTGACCAAGCTCTATGGGCGCAAGGCGGCGGTAGATCACCTGACCTTCACGGTCGAGCCAGGCTCGGCGTGGCCGTGGCCATGCTAGGCGACCCGCAGGTCTTGCTGCTCGACGAGCCGGTCAACGGGCTCGACCCCGAAGGGGTCCTATGGATCAGGAACCTGATGAAGGGGCTCGCCGCCGAGGGCCTACCATCCTGGTGTCCAGTCACCTGATGAACGAGATGGCGGTCACCGCCGACTACCTGATCGTCATCGGCCGGGGCAAGCTCATCACCGAGGCCAGCACCGAGGATGTGATCGCGCGCAGCACGGACAAGTCGGTCCGGGTGCGCACCCCCCGTCCAGGTGTCGCTGAGCGGCTCGGGCGTCACCCGCGCCGTCGTCGGCGCCGGGCTGTACCTCACCGTGCTCGGGCTGCTCGCGCTGGCGATCGGAGGATCAGCTCAAGCAGGTAGCTGAGATCGAGCATCGTAGCGTGCAGCAGACGGTTCTTGTCGCGATCGAGGAGTACCTTTCGATGCGCGAGACCGCCGAGATTCTCGCCGACCCGGCCGCGCTCAGGGGCCTGGCAGAAGCCCGCGAATCCGAGCAGGCTGGCGACGTAGTCTACGGAGCCGAAGCTGCGCGTGCGCTGCTCGCTGAGCGCAAGCGATGAGGGCCGAGCCCTATGAGCTCGGACTGACCCGCCCGGCGCGGCGCGCGATCTCCGAGGTACTTCCGGAGGACGTGGCCGCCGCAGCCGTCGAATTCACCACCGGCCCGCTCCTGGAGGCGCCCTACCGGGTCGGCAAGCCAGTGCGGGACAAGCTAGCCGGCTTCCACAGTGCACGGCACGGTACCCAGCGGCGCATCCTGTACCGGATCGACGAATCAAAGCGTGTTGTGGTCGTGCAAGACATACAGCGTCGCTCGAATGCTTACCGCCGACGGTGGGGATCAAGGTTCAGGTCGGCCAGGCAGGTTGAGTTACGGCCCACTTCGGCGCCTGGCCGATCCGGATCCCGCTTATCCGCCCCAGGCTGAAACGCTAGCCCCGGACACCATCCCCGGTGGACACACTGTCCGTCAGGGCGGGGCTGGCCGCCGACACGGCACTCGCCGTCGGCTCCATGTTCCGCAGCTCCTCTAGCCGGCGCCGGGACGGCAGCAGCAGGATGGCCGCCAGCGCGCCGACGCCGAACAGCGCCGCGGAGACCGAGAACGCCACGGTGTAACCGTGCACCGCGGCCGTGGCCGGGGCCAGCCGTCCGGCGTGGTGCGCGGCCAGGTAGGTAGCCGTCGCGGTGAGCGCCACCGTGCTCAGCGCCGCGGTCCCGATCGAGCCGCCCACCTGCTGCATGGTGTTGACCAGCGCCGAGGCCACGCCGGAGTCGCGCCGGGCGACTCCGGCGGTGGCGGTGTTGATGGCGGGCGAGAAGATCATGCCGAAGCCCAGGCCCAGGACCACCAGGGCCGGCACGACGCTGCCCGCGTAGCTGGAGGTCACGGTGAGCTGGGTCAGGTAGGCCATCGCGCCGCCGCCGAACAGCATGCCGGTCACGATCAGGGCCCGCGGCCCGACCCGAGGCAGCAGCACGATGCTGGAGGTGTTCGAGGACAGCAGGATGCAGGCGATCATTGGCAGGAAAGCCAGCCCGCTGGTCACCGGGCTGTAGCCCTTGACCTGCTGCAGGTAGTACGTGAGGAACAAGAAGACGCCGAAGACCGCGATCCCGGACAGCCCGACCGAGATGTAGGAGCCGCCCCTGGCCCGGTCCAGGACCACCCGCAGCGGCAGCAGCGGGTGACTGACCCTGCTCTCAGCGAACGCGAACGCGATCAGCAGGATCACCCCGCCGGCCAGCGAGCCGATAGTCAGGGCAGCGGTCCAGCCGGCCAGTTCGGCACGCGAGAACCCGAAGACGATGAGGAACAGCCCGGCCGAGGCCAGCACGGTTCCGGCCCAGTCCATCCCCGGACGGCTGTCCGGCCGGTTGGTCCGCATGTAGGCCAGGGCGCCGGCGATGGCGATCGCGGCGAAGACCAGGTTGACATACAGGCACCAGCGCCAGGAGAAATACTGGGTGAGGACGCCGCCGAGGATCAGGCCCACGGCCCCCCCGCCGGCCGCGACGGACCCGAAGACGCCGAACGCCCGCCCGCGCTCGCGCGGGTCGCGGAACGTGCTGACCAGGGTGCCCAGGGCGGCAGGCGCGAGAATGGCGCCGAAGGCGCCCTGCAGGGCCCTGGCGGCCACCAGCATGCCGAACGACGTGGCGGCGCCGCCGAGCGCCGAGGAGAGCGCGAATCCGGCCAGGCCGGTGATGAAGACCCGCTTGCGGCTGAACATGTCGCCCAACCGGCCGCCGAGCAGCAGCAGGCTGCCGAACGCCAGCGCGTAAGCGGTCACCACCCACTGCCGGTCGCTGTTCGGAAACCCCAGCGCATGCTGAGCCGACGGCAGGGCGATGTTCACCACGGTGGCGTCCAGCACCACCATGAGCTGGGCGACAGCCACGATCACCAGGATGAGCCAGCGATGGTCGCTTTCCGCGGAACGCTGACTGCGGGCGACGAGTGTGACGGATGACATAACGAGCTATACCCCCGATGAGAAATGTGACTGGCGCTGGCCGTGATGGCGGGACGGGATCCGGCGGTCATGCCGAGACCGTCGCCGGCACGTCCGGCGTGGCCGATGCCGAGATCAGCCTCCGGGCTGCCTCGTCCAGGCCGTCGAGCAGGCGGAGGAAGGTCGCCCGGTCCGCCTCGCTCAGCGCACCGAAGATCTGCTTGAGCAGCCACTCCCGGGTAGCGTTCGCCACGTCCAGGCCGGCCTCGCCCGCGTCGGTGATCGCGACGAGCTTGGCCCGGCGATCCGTAGGGTCCGGCCGGCGCTCGGCCATGCCGAGGCGCTCCAGCCCGTCGACGAGGTCGGTGATGGAGTGCGGAGATAGCCCGAAATCGGCTGCCAGCACGTTCTGCCTGGTCGGCCCCCGCTCGTGGAGCCGCCGGAGCACCTTGGTGCGGGCCATCGACAGACCGCATCCATTCATCTCATCGTTGACGGCCCGGAGCATCCGGTGATGGACAGCGAGGTACCGTTCACCAACCTGCTCAGGTGTAATCATCACTAGCCTGTCTGCCATGCTCTGACGCTGGCCCTTCTAACTCTGATGAACTTCACGTTCATACCTCTCATAATGAGGATCCTCATGATTTTATTTCGCCAGCCCGCTCGTTTATGGATGAGATCGAAAGAGCCGGGCGGAAACGTGTCGGTTCGGCCACTTGCTCAGCTACCCCCACCACCCGACGACACCGGGCACTAGCGTGGCTGTCATGGCTGATCACCCGCCAAACGATCCCCGGCATGCCGCCGCTGGCCCTCGGGCACGAGGTGCCCACGCCGCCGCGGGGTGCGCTCGTCCCGGCCCTGACCCGGCACGCCGGCCGCAACCGGCCACCACCCGGCTGCGGTCGGCGCTGTGGGTGCCGCCCTTCGGCGATCTCGCTGACCCGGTGGTGGTCGCGCGGCTGGCCGCCGATGCGGAGGAGGCCGGCTGGCACGGGTTCTTCCTCTGGGATCATCTGTGCTGGCGGGCGCCGGTGCGGCAGGTGGCCGACCCGTGGATCACCCTGGCGGCGGTCGCTACTGCTACCGAGCGCCTGCGGCTGGGCCCCATGGTCACGCCGCTGGCCCGCCAGCGGCTGGCCAAAGTCGCCCGGGAGACCGTGACGCTGGACTGGCTCAGCGGCGGCCGCCTCACCCTCGGCGTCGGCCTGGGCAGCGACCGTTTCGGCGGCGAGCTGTCTGCGACCGGCGAGCAGCTCGATGACCGGCGGCGCGGCCAGATGCTCGATGAAGCGCTAGAGATCCTTACCGCTGCCTGGTCTGGCCACAGCGTGCACCACCACGGCGAGCACTACACCGTCGACGGGGTCCAGTTCCTTCCCCGGCCAGTCCGGCAGAAGGTGCCTGTCTGGGTCGCGGGGTTCCCCGGCAAGATCAGGCCGCTGCGCCGGGCCGCCCGGTACGACGGCTTCTTCCCGGTCAACCTCCAGCGCCCGGACCAGCTCGCCGAGATCGCCGCCACCATCACCGGCCTCCGCCAGCACACGACCGCGCCCTACGACATCGCGGCCGCCTTGCCGCTCGGCACCGACCCAGCGCCCTACGCGAAGGCGGGCGCCACCTGGTGGCTGGCTGAATTCGAGCCTGAAGCAGTGTCGCTGGACCAGGTACGCGGCGTGCTCCGCGACGGCCCAGCAGTCCCCTGAGCCGTGCGGAGGCACGCGGTCACCGGCGGGAAACGATGGTGCCGCCATCTCCCACCGCGTAGCAGGTGACCGCGTCGACACAGGTGATGCCGTACAGGTCGCGAGTGGTGGGGCGGGCGTCGGCCGCGAAGGCGGTCCCGTTCGCCGTCCGGGTGATCGTCCCCTGGTCCCCGGCCGTGTAGCAGGTCCGTGCGGCCGGGCAGGCGATGGCGTTGCGGATGCTGCTGGCCCCGCTTGGCCCGAACCACCAAAGTGCCCCGCCATCGGTCGACCAGTCCACGCCGTTGCCGGGATCGAACGGGTTCGTGCTGAAGACGCCGTAGCAGCGAGCGGCCGTGGGGCAGACGCCCGCGTCGGGCGCGAACGGCGAGCCGCGAGCAGGCGGACTGATCGTGCGCGAGCACGGATAGGGCGGCTGGGGACACGTGAGCATCGTCCAGGGCCCGCCGGGACGGGTCACCGCGATGACGGCGTACACATCGCCGCAAGCCCCGCAGCCGCCGAAGTATCCCCCGCCGGCCCGGCACAGTCCGCTACCAAGGCACGAGATCCATTCCAGGGGATAACTAAAGAGCGCTTTCCCGCAGTCGCCCTCCGTGCACCCCACGCCAGGGGGGACGGACTGCCGGGCCCAGCTTGTTCCCCCGTCACTGGTCATCCAGAGGGCATTCGACGACCCGGCCCAGCTCGGGGCGGGAATCGGCCCGTAGTAGTACCCGGCCAGCCCGGTGGCCACGGCGTAGCAGACGCGGGCGCTGACGCAAGCGATGTCCAGAAGGCCCAGCTGGCACAGCGCGGGCCGCCCGCGGATGTCAGCGTCGTTACCCGCCAGACACCCCGGGCTGGTAAGGCTCGCGCCGACCCCGGCCAGGGGAAGCACATGGCTGCTCCAGGAGGCGCCGCCGTCGTGCGTCACCAGGATGGTGTCCGGCCTGGCGATGACATAGCAGGAGCCCGGCGGCACGCAGGCGATCCGGTAAAGGATCTTCGAGGAGCCCCGCAGCGGGTTGGCCTGTGCCCGCCACGTGGCGCCGCCGTCCCCGGTGGATACGATGGTACCTGCCGCCCCCACTGCCTCGCACCGCAGCGGGCCGAGGCAGGCCACCGCGTACAACGGCTGCCGCGTGCCGCTGGCATCCGCCCGCCACGCACCCGAGGTCGCCCGGGAACCCCCCGGGCCCGCCGCACCCGGCCTGGCCTGCCCCGGGCTACCGCAGCCGGCCAGCAGAACCGCGACGGCGCACAGCCAGATCGGCGCCGCCCCGGCCGCGGGCACCCGCCGGCGGCTGCACACCACGCAAGCCAGCAGCGCCGCGGCCACCCCGGCCGGGATCAACAGTGCCGACGCTGCGCCCATCGCCTGATTGTTCCTCCTGCCCATGCCGCAGGCAAACGCAGATCAACCGCCTGCGCAACGCCGCCGCCGCTACACCCCGAGCTGCGATAAGACCAGCGGTACCCCTTCACTCCGCCTCGCGGCCGAGCGCAGCCAGCTTGCGGTTGACCTCGGCCAGGCTGAATGGCTCCGGTTCGTCCGGGTGGTGGGCCTGATTACCCATCTGCATTATCGCCGGCTAACCTCGGGCGCTTCTGCTGGACGAGAAGTGAAAGGTGACCACGCATGCTGGTCCTGACCGAGGCGGCCGCCGGCGTCGTCAAGTCCGTCATCTCAACCCCGCAGACCCCCGACGGGACGGGCCTGCGGATCGTATCCTCCGCACCGGAACCGGAAGACACTGACGCGCTGCAGCTCGCAGCCGCGGCTGGTCCGGGTGAAAACGACCAGGTCATCGAGGCAGCCGGAGCACGCGTGTTCCTTGAGCCACAGGCCGCTGCCTACCTTGATGACAAGGTCCTCGACGCGCAGCTCGATGAGCAGGGCAATGCCCACTTCACCCTGGGCACGCAGGACGCCGGCCAGATCTAGGGCGTGTTAGGAAGCCGGAGCGGAGCCATTCGTTGATCGCGGCGTCCCGCGGTTCGCGACCAGGGCGCCCTCGGCGCCCCGCTCCGGCTCCAGCAACCGGTACCGGCGCCTGCGACTGGCAGGGCCAGCAACAAGTGCCCGGCAGGCGAGGGGTGGATGTTGCAGTTCCGTCGGGAAGCTTGATCAGCAGTCCCCGCCGCGCCTGGAGAGCCCCGAAAGCCGCTGGCCATCAGCTCGGGCTGTTCCCCGAACGTCACCCACGTCGGCGGGCGGAGCCACCCGGCTAGCACGTCAGCTTCTGCCGGTGCGGCGGATGAGAACAAAAGCGACGGGGATGGCCGCGAGGCCGGTCAGTCCGCACACCCACAGGGCCCGCTGGAACCCGCCGGTGAGGGCGGTGGCGGTTGCGTATCCGTGGTGGGCCAGCGTGTGGGAGTACGAGGCCGCGATGGATGAGGCGACGGCGACTCCGATCGCTGCGCCGAAATTCTGCGAGGTGTTGACCAGGCCAGCGGCGACTCCCGCCCTGCGGGACGTAGAGGAAGTCGCCCTTCACCGCGTCGATCCAGGTCTTCCCGTTGAAGAGCCGGACCGCTGATTTTCTCGCGGCTCCGCGGTCTGAAGGGGAAGACCCGACTGAAGGAGGCTCGCATGGCCCGGCTGATCTACTCGGCCATCATGTCGCTCGATGGCTACATCGCCGACGCGAACGGACGCTTCGAGTGGGCGGCGCCGGACGAGGAGGTGCACGCGTTCGTCAACAAACTCGAGCAACCGGTCGGCAGCTATCTCTACGGGCGGCGGATGTACGAGACGATGCGCTACTGGGAGACCGCGCATACCATCGCGGCCCAGCCGCCCGTCGGGCTCGACTTCGCGCGGATCTGGCAAGCCGCCGACAAGATCGTGTACTCGACCACGCTCCAGGAACCGGACACCGCCAGGACCCGCGTCGAGCGAGACTTCGACCCGGACCAGGTCCGCAAGCTGAAGGAAGCGGCCGCACGTGACCTCAGCGTGGGCGGCGCGCACCTCGCCGCCCGGGCCATTGCGGCCGACCTGGTGGACGAATACCAGCTGTTCGTCGTCCCGGCCGTCGTGGGCGGCGGCACCCGGGCCCTGCCGGACCAGGTCCGCCTGGACCTGACGCTGGCGCAGGAGCACAGGTTCGGCAGCGGCACCGTCTACCTCTGCTATCACCCGGCGTAAGTAGCCAGCACCCTGAGCACCTCCAGCATGCCGGCTGCGGCATGATGTCCAGTGAACGGCGAAGTGTCCAGCGAACTGCGGCGGAAGGATTGCTGGTGCCCGATCACGATGTCCTGTTCGGTGCTTCCCTTGGCCAGTGGAACGGCGCGGATGCCGCCGACGCGGCCGGGCCGCGGCGCTGGCCCCGCGGGTCTTCACCGGCTCGGTCGGCCCGAAGTCCCTGGCCGTCACCGGCCAGCTGGCCGACGGCTGGATCCCGCCGGGAGGCTCGGACTGGCTGAGCCCGCTCTACCGCGAGTCGCGCCCCGCGTCGACGCCGCCGCGGCCGCGGCGGGCCGGGACCCGGCCGAGATCGTCAGCGTCTACAACTTCGGCGGCCGCATCAGCCCCGAACCGCTCACCACCGCCTCCTCGACCACCACGCGGCCGGCTTCATCTACCGCAGCACCGACGACACCCCCGCCGACGAGGCCCTGGCCCGCTGGGCCACCGAGATCGTCCCCGCCGTCCGCGAAGCGATCGCCTGACAGTTGCGCACCCTGGAACGCTCCGGGGCGATTGCCGGCTACCACGCCCAGCTCGACGCCAGCGTCCTCGGCCTGACCTTCGAGGCGCTGGTCTTCGTCACCATGCGCTATGCGGACCGCCAGACCGTCGTCGCCTTCGAGGAGCACGTCGCCGACATCCCGAACGTGCTCCAGGCTCAGCGCCTGTTCGGCGACCGGACTACCTCCTGCGCGTCGTCGCCCGCGACCTGCCCGCCTACCGGCAGCTCTACGACGAGCGCCTCGCAACCCTCCCAGGCGTCCTGCGCCTTAGCTCCACCCTGGTCATGAAGAGCGTCGTCGACGCCCGCCCCCTGCCCCTCTGATGCCGCAGCGCGTCATCCGGCCTGGTTGCGACCAGAGGACTAGACTCCCGAGTCTAGGCAGGCGGTGACAGCGATGAGCGCGGAAGACCGGATCGAACGCGCCAGGATGCTCTACGAACGCGCCGTTTACGATGGCGATGTCAGCGCACTGGCGACTGCCGATCGGGAACTGGACGCGGTCGAGGCTGATCTTGCCCTAGCCCGTGGCCGGATCATTCACACCCGATTTCTTGCGCAGCTAGACGAGAAACTGGAGCGGCTGACCGAGGACCCGCGCGAACTGGCGTTGTTCGAGCGGGCGACGAAGCTGTATCGCGAGCTCGGCGATGTGCGCGGCGAGAGTGAGTCGCTGTTCTGGATCGGCTGCTTCCATCAGGTCGTTCGGCAGGACGACGACGCCGCGGTTCCTATTCTTGAACAGTCGTACGAGCTTGGGTCGCAGGTCGGTGACAAGCGGACCATGTCCGAGGCGCTCCGGCACCTGGGCATCGCCGAGCACCGCGCAGGCCGGCTGGACACGGCACGTCAGCGGTTGGAGGAGTCGGTACGGCTGCGCCGGGAAATCGGGCTCATGCCTGGCGTAGCTGCGAACCTGGTGGGGCTGGCTTACATTGCCGCCGGGGACGGCGACCATGACGAGGCGCTGGCGCTGCTCAAGGAGGCGGGCGCGATCGCCGAGGCCAGCGGCGCTCATCGCATCAGGCGCCAGGTCGAGGAGTCGCGCGCACAGCTGTAGCGCGTAATTGTCCCCGCCGTCCGCGAAGCGATCACCCGGTAGGTGTCCAGGACAGCCGGGCGCGCAATCCGATGTGGTCTGGCCTGGAACCGGGACGGCAAGGGTATGACCACCCTCTGTGCCTGCAGGGTGATCTGGGCGGTCCCTTGGGCTCGACGGTCACCCAGCAGAACTGCGACACGACGTACACCAGCGCCAGCCAGTTGTGGCAGCGGGTCTCCGTGAGCGGCGACATCTACAAGTTCGAGAACATCGGCACCGGGCGGTGCCTGGAAGCGCGCAACGGGGCCGTCAATGGCCAACACCAGAGATTTAAGGCACGCTGGGCTCCATGAGGCTGTGATCTGGGATTTTGCGCTGGTTTGGACGCGGGCGGGGCTCCCGGTAAGGGTTGGGTGTCGATGTCCACCCCTTTCCAGGAGCCCTTGTGCTTTCTTATCTGCCTGACGTTGCTGATGCAAGCCGGATCGTTGCCTGCCAGGATGCGGGCACGCCTGCGGGGACTGTGGTGGTGCGGGCGTCTGGCCTGCGGGTTCGCGGGGGGACGGTCATGGCGGGGGATGCTCAGCCGTCGGCCGGCGAGGCGGCGGTGTTCTGCCGCCCGGTGGTGACGGCCCCGGCCGTGGTCCGCCGGGACGGGAGCGTGCTGGCGGGCGCCTGGCTTCCTGATCTGGTGCGGCTGGGCGAGCTGGAGCGTCATCTCGGGGACGGGGTGATCGAGTCGGTCGCGGACGCCGCGATCGCGGAAGGGCGGCTGAGGAAGCGGGAGCGGCGGCGGATCATGTCGTATCCGCTGGTGATCCGGCTGATGATCGCGATGACCCTGATGCCGGACGGGTCGTATGGCGAGGCGCTGGCCCGCTTGGCGGGGCTGCTGGCGGACGTCCCGTTCGCCCGGGAATGGCACGTCCCGACGGGGAAGGTGGTCACGGAATGGCGGCTGCTGGTGCCGGCGGAGGTGATGGAGTCCGTGTTCTGGGAGGCGGCCGGGCCGCTGATCGGGGATGACGAGCCGTCGGCGGTGCTGCTGGCCGGGATGACGGTGTGCGCGGCCGACGGGATGCTGGTGAACCTGGCGGACACCCCGGCGAACCGGGCGATGTTCGGCTGCACGGGCACTGCGGAGCAGGACGGCGAGGCCGCTGCGCCGTTCCCGCAGCTGCGGATCGTGGCGCTGACCGCCCGCGCCGGCCGCGCCATGCTCGGCGCGATCCTCGGGAGCACGCGGGCCGGGGAGCAGACGCTGCTGAAGCGGCTGGCGCGCCGCCGCCCGGACCTGTTCGCCGGCCGCGTCGTCTGCTTCGACCGGAATTTCCCCGGCCATGAGCTGATCACGGCGATCCTGGACGCGGGCGGGCACGTCGTCGCCCGGGTGAGCGCCACGGTCGCGCTGCCGCTGGAGCCCGGTGGCGGCTGGCTGCCCGACGGGTCCCGCCGGACCTGGCTGAACGCCCCGTCCGGGAAGAAAGAAGACCGGCTCCCGGTCCGCGCCGCCGAGCACAACGCGGTCCTGGCCCGCGGCGGCGGGACGGAAGAGGTCTCGGAGACCTGCACCGTGATCACCACCTTGCTGGATCCCCAGGCCGCGCCCGCGGACCAGGTACGGGACACGTACCTGACCAGGTGGAGCGCATCGGAGACCACCTTCGGCGAGGACAAGGCGACCATCGCCGGCGCCGGGGACCGCACCTCCGGCCCGGTGCTGCGGTCCGGGTCCCCGCGGCTGGTCATCTCCGAAGCCTGGGCCTGGCTGACCGCCACCCAGCTGGTCCGCGCCAGCGCCGCCGCCGCGCTGCGCAGCAAGACGGCCGCCGCCCGCGCGCTGCGCCGCCAGAGCCATGCCCGGGTCACCGCGGACGAGGAATCCTTCACCGCCGTCTGGCGCCACGCGGTCCGCTCCATGACATCATCCCAGGTCACCGCCTCATCGTCGCTGGAAGCGCTCGCCGCCGCAGCCGAGGCCGCCGCCCGCGCCGCCCTGCACACCCTGAACGTCCCAGGGCGGCAGCGCCACTCAGAACGCGCTCAGAAAGCCCGCCCGAAATTCCGGCACGCCACCGCGAACAAGCAGACCGTCACCGGGAAACCGCAGGTCACAATATTCGCGCCCGGCTTCTCATAACCCGCGGCTGAAGCCGGAACCGTCAGGAAGGACAAAACCCGCCCCGCCCGCCGGGGCCGCGGACCGTGGAACCGCGCGCCGTCCCCGCCGCGACACGCGGGCCAGAACTATGCCCGCACTCCCGCGGCGGCACCACGCAACCAGACTCAAAGACCGAAACGGAGCACGATAGCGGCAATAACCCGGAACACCGCAAACACTAAAGTACTGTGTTGCCGTCAATGGCGGCGCGGTCGATTTGTGGGACTGCACTTCCGGCGAAAGCAACGAACGCTCGCCCAGAGGGCGAGCAAGCTGATCCAGATCCAGTCGCCCTTCAATTCGTTGGTGAGTTTTAGCTTGTCCCCGATCGGCTTGGCCACCTCTTCAGCAGACAGCGCACCCGCGCAGAGCCGCTCTACCCCGTTCGTAGAGCCGCAGCGCGATGAAGCTGGCGACCATGCTAATGACTAGTATCAGCACCAGAGCTTGCCGGTGCAGCGGATACAGCAACAGCAGGCCGACCCGGTCTGGAAGTAGGACTGAATATTCCGTGACGGATTATCAACTACGCCGGTTATAACTCGCCTGACTCCATGATGCTACGAATAGTAGTAACCTCTTGGCCATCAGTTATGGATGCTACAGACTCAATGTGCTGACGGCTGCCCGGCGGGCCAGATCGGCGGGGAGCACTGCGTCGACGACGCCCAGCTCACGCAGCTGAACGCGGCGCCCCAAGCCGATGCCGACCACCACGTGACCGTCGTCGCGGCCACGGGCGACACCGGCGCGGCGGGGGAGCCGTGCGCCCTCATTGACGCCCTCGACGGCAGCATGAGCGGCTTCATCCCGAGAAAGGAAGTCGGCCTCGTCGCCTCCGACCCGCTCGTCCTCAGCGTCGGCGGCACAACCCTCGACGCGAGCCACACGACCGGTGCCTGGATCGGCGAGACCGCCTGGGGGCTTCCCGACGGCAGCCCCGGCAGTTCTCCAGGCATCGGGCGGAGGGTCACCAGCGGCAGGTCGCTGAACACGCCCGGGTCGCCCTGTGACGACTCGAAGGTGAGCTCGGTGATCGTCTGCTCCGGTTCTGCCTTCGCGTCAAGAACGGCCGATACCCCCGGATCGATGGTGAGCACCACCCGTCCCTTGGCGCCGAACGGCCGGAACAGCTCCTCACGCAGTGTTTGCCGGCCTGCCCGTCCCCAGTGCCAGCCGTGCCGGACGAGGCAATAGAGCGCGGCGGCTGCGCGGATGCACAACGTCGCGCCACCGGCGGGGGATATCGGACACGCCCTCGTTCGGCATGGCAGAGATGATGCACGGGACCAGCGAAAAACACGCCGCCCGTTCGGCCTCAGATCGAGCTGATGGCGCCGCCGTCAATCGGGATCATCGCGCCCGTGATGTAGGACGCGGCCGGGGACAGCACGAACGCGGCGGCCCGGCCGAACTCCTCGGGCTCCCCGTACCGGCGCAGCGGGATGTGCCCGGACAGCCGGGCCCGCACCTCATCGGGATCGCCGCGCAGGGCATCAAGTTCACGGACCCGGTCGGTGGCGATCCTGACAGGCAGTAGCCCGTTGATCCGGACCCCGGCCGGCCCCAGTTCGCCGGCGAGCGTCTTGACCACCCCGGCCAGGCCCGGGAACAGCCCGTTGGAGATGGCCAGTTCCGCGAGCGGCACGCGTACCGAGGAGGCCAGCACGAAGACGATCGAGCCGCCCGCTCCGGTGAGGGAGCCGCCCACCGCGCCGCCGTCGCCGGTGCCGCCCAGATCTGCGGCGAGAGCCCGGGCCAGCCGGACGGCGCCGAGGAAAACGCTCTCGAACGCGGACCGCCACGCTTCGTCTGACGTGGCCGCGACGGTCCCGGGCGGCGATCCGCCCACGCTGATCAGCGCGCCGTCCAGGCGGCCGAAACGATCCCTGGCCGCCGCGATGAGCCGGCCCGGGGTGGCTGGATCGGCGTTACCCGCGACGACCCAGGCGGCAACGTCAGCTGCGGCGTCCGGCGCGAGGCGTGCCGCGGCCGAGGAGGCGGTCGCCTAGTGTGGGGCGCTGAGCAGGACGCGAGCCCCGTCCGCGACAAGTGCCCGCGCCGCAGCAAATCCGAGACCGCGGCTGCCGCCGGTTACGAGGTAAACCCTGTCGCGCAATCCAAGATCCATCCGGCCATTCTGCCCGGATCCTAGAGACTAGCGGCGAGCGGTGACGATCCAGGCGCGGGAATCGAACCTGACACCCTTGTCGCCGCTGTGCGCGGCGAGCATCGTGCGCAGCCTCCCGAGCGCGCGTGCGGCGGCGGCGCGATCCAGGCGGTTGAGTGCTTCCCTGGTGCACGCGAAGCCGCGGATCCAGTCAAGGGCGGTGGCCACGTCCGGGCCGAAGTACATGGGTTCGCGGACGTCCGTGAAGGTGACGTCGGCGAACCCCGCAGCCTCCAGGATCCTGGTCACGGCCGGCGGATCGGCCAGTGAGAACGGATCCGGTCCCGCGGAAGCAACGGCCGCTGACCCCTCGGGTCCGGTCAGGGACCTCTGGATAGCCACGTCCCACTCGTTGCGATCGTGAGCCTGCCAGACCATCATCACCAGACGCCCGGACGGGCGCAGCGCCCGTCCGATGTTGGTGAACGCGGCCACCGGCTCGGCGAAGAACATCGTGCCGAACCTGCTGATCGCCAGGTCGAAACGCTCCCGCGGAAAGCGGTGGACCTGCGCGTCGGCCTGCTCGAAGGTGACGTTGCGTACCCCCTGCGCCTCGGCCAGCTCGCGCGCCCGCTCGATGGCAGGCACAGAGATGTCGACCCCGAGCGCACTGCCTGCCTGGGCCATACGCGCGACCTCACGGGTCGTCTGCCCGCTCCCGCAACCGATGTCAAGGACACGCTCGCGAGGCTGGACACCATATGCCCGTCGCAGGATCTCGTTGTGCCGCTGCAGTTCGTCGTCGTAGTCAATAAGACCAGCCTACGAGGCCCGCCAGCACCCCAAGCCGGGGTCATGGGTGCCGCTCCAGGAGTCCTAGGTCGCACAGGCTTTCTGCGGTTTCCACGATCGTGGTCTCGGCGGGACGCGGTCGCCAGCCGAGTTCGTTGCGGGCGCGGTCGTTGTGAATGACCAGATCGGGCAGCTCAGCTCCCGGCGCTTCCTCGGTCGGTACCCGCTCGGCGAGCTGGCCGAGCCGGTCGCGCAGGATCTGGGCCAGCTGCAGGTAGGTGTTGGTCGGACCGTCGGCGAGTACCAGGAAGCGCTGGCCGGCCGCCGCGGGCGTGGCCATCGCCTTGATGTGCGCGTCCGCCACGTCGCGCACGTCGGCGACGTCGAAGCGCTGGCGCGGCAGGACGGTCATCGTCCCGTCCAGCTAGAACCGGGCTCATCGCGCCACCTCCATCCGCTCGACGACGACTCTTACCCGCTCCCAGGCCTGCGCCTCGGCGAGCTCATCGCCGCGGTCGCGGGCGTCCCACACGGCCGCCTTCTCGCGCAGGTAGTCGAGGTGGGTGCGCAATGTCTCGATCTGCGCTTCGACCCGTTCGGCATGGCGCAGCAGCAGGTCGCGCTGTTCGGCCGCGCCTCACGTCCGCGCGCCCGGTTGGCCTGGTACGTGCGCATATCCTCGATGCCCATGCCCATGGCGCGCGGGCAGGCAAGCATCTGGAGCGTGTCGACATCCTCGCCGCTGTAGCGCCGGTGCCCGCTGCTGGCATCCCGGTCGACCGGGCCGATCAGCCCGACCTCCTCGTAGTAGCGCAATGTCGGCTCGCTGAGCCCGCTGCGCCGGGAGACATCCTGAATGGTGAAAGCCGTCATGACTGCAGCAAAGCAAACCTCAAGCGCTTGAAGTCAAGGACTGCCGGTGACGGGCGCCGCGTCGGCGGCAGCTCCCGGATCTCTTGGGCCGATACCTCGTGAACCCGGACTTCATGACCGAGTTCGTGGACCGCTAGATGGGATAGCGGGTCAGGTCGGGCCCGCCGCGCGGAACGCGCAGCCGCCAAGTGCCGTAACGGCCGGGCGGGCCGTCCCGGCTGGCCGGGGTGAAGGAGAACCCGGCCTGGCCCGGCGCCCCTGGCCCAGCGCGTTTCCCGTGACTCTTGGGTTCGGGCCGCGCGCAGCCGTGGCCGACGGCGTGGCCGTGCTCGTCGGTCACCGTCACGCACCAGGTCGTCTTCGGATTCCGCGCAGCTGCGGTCACGAGGTCACGAGCCAGCCACGGGTCGACCGGGCCCAGGCCGGCCAGCTCGCCGGGCCGGCCCGTGAGGCCGGCCGCGGTGCCCAGCGGCACGGTCAGCGTGACCCGCCCGGCGAACCCGCCTGCCGCACCTCCGGCCGGACCCGTGTCCGGGGCGGGACCTGCGCCGGGAGCACCATCGTGGCCCGTGGTGTCCGTGGCCTCGGGGGCGCGGGGGCGGGAGTCCTTACCGAGCATCAGGTCCAGGAAGGCGCGGGCGCGCAGCTCATCCATGCCGCCCTCGAGCCCGGCCTTGCGCAGCTCGCCCGCCCGCCAGCTGATCCGCTGATCCGCGGCCAGCACCTCGTCCGGCGGCAGCTCCCGGCCCATCAGCCCGGTCCAGCCACGCCTCCTGGTCCTCGGGGCTGACCGGGTCGCGGTCACCCCGGGCGGGATCCTCGTCCCGTCCGGGGTCCGCGGGAGCCGGCACCGAAGGCATGAGCCACATCCGTTCGGCAGAAGGGTTGTTCTTCGAATATGATAGCGCATAGGATCCTGAATTGCCAGCTTTTCTGGCCACTTTCGAATAAAATAGTTGGAAGTGACGGGTGAGGCTTAAAGAATCGGACGAGGACAAAGAGCCCAGATAAGTGATCCCGAATCCGGGCGCATTACGTCCGCACCACCCACCGGCAGACCGGAATAATCGGCGCCAGGGTTTTGTCCGGCGCGCGCCTTATCGAGGAAGGACCAGACGTCGCCGGTCTTGTCTTCCCACTGGGTCGGCAGCGATGCCGCTCGGTGCAACTCAGACTTCCAGGCAGATTACGTCGATGGGTCACTAGACACGAACGTCTTGAGAAATGCTCGCAGGTCTCCTGTGAGACCGTCAACTTCGCCCTCCGAGCCTTCGAGTCGCGGACCGCCCCTAGCCCGGGCAGGTTAAGGGCTACATCCACGCAGTTGCCGTGCTGGCTGCTGTAGCTGCTCTTTCGCCACTCGGCGCAGCCGGCGTCCGCCAGGTTCTACCGCCCGAACCTATTGAGCGTCTTCGCTCTCCTCGGCCTTCTCGGCATTCCGCATTTCCCGGACGCCGTAGGCCGTGGTCAGCAGCACGGTCAGACCCCCGACGGCGGCGCCCACGCCGGTTCCCGTGCCGGACAATGGCAGCAGGTCCGTGAATACCAGCACAACGCCAAGACCTATGGCGCCAACGCCGAACAGGACGGCGGAGGCCGTAGCAACGCGGCTGGCGGCCGCCTTGAGGGCCGCCGAACGGGCGCGTTCCTGTACGGCAGCAAGATTGCGCCTGGCCCATTGATACTCGATGGCGAACACGGCCAGTGCCAGCGCTATTACCACCAGGCCAGGCCCGGGTGCCACCAACAGCACCACGCCGACGGCGAGGATCAGCGTACCTACCACAGTGACCGCGATCCGCCGGAGCAGCCTAACCGGGTCGTTCACCTCTGCAAGCATGCCCAGCACACCGCCGGTGCTACCGCGGGCCACGGGCGCAAGCCCTAGCCCGGCTTCGGCGCGGCCGTGGCGCCCCGGTCGGCGAGCGCCCGCACCTCGTCGGCTACCTGCGGGTACACCGCGGCAGGCAGGTAATGCCCGACGACGGGCAAGATGACGAGCCGGGCACCACTGATCGCCGCGGCGGTGCGCCGCGCGGCGGCCGGGCGCAGCAGCGGATCCTGCGCGCCAGCGTCGCCAGGCAGTGAGGCCGAGGAGGTGATGCTGCGGACCTGCCCGGGATGCCGCAGGGCGGTGCGCTGGGCCAACTGCGAGCCCAGGGCTGCGGTGGCCCTGTCAGTACGGAGCTGACCACCTCGTAGTTACGTTCGGCGGTCAGGATCAGACCTTCCGCCTGGGGGTCCGGCCCAGACGTTGAACTCTTCGGGATGGTCGCGCCGGGCAAGTGATTCGGCCATCAGCCGGTCGCCCTCGGCCTGGGTCCTCCGGTCGCGGACGCGCCCCAGGTGGGTCTTCTCGCCCATGAACCTCGCGACCCGGGGGGGCGGGTCGAGCGGGTCGGTCCCGGCGGGCTGCGAGCAGACCCGGCATTCCCACTGCGGGGGTGGCGTCACGGTCCAGATGAACGGCACGAGGGTCTGATGCTTGTTCGCGCAGTGATAAAGCACGACGACTTTGGCGACGATGAATCCACGGCCATAAGGCTCACCGGCAGGACCGGCCCCTACCCTCGTCCCCTGCATTGTGCCGTTTTTTACAGTCCGCATAAATGCCTCCGTCAGTCCTCATTCTACAGGGCAATTCCGCGTGGTTTTACGCGATTTATTTGAGGGAACGGGCAGGGGAGGAATGCCAGTGAGCATCTTCACTAACTTACTGTAAGTGGTAAGGCTCACCTCGTGGGCCGCGCCGACGGGTCAAGGCAGGCTAGCGCAGCGTCAGATAACCAGCCCGGGCATTCACCCGACCGGAGGCGCGCACCCGCAACCGTTCGGCCTCACTCGCCTGGCCCGGCCGGGATCTTGAACTCTTCCTCATTCACCCACCGCCCGGCACCCTGGAGCAGGCCGTCGCGAGCTGCTCTAGCGCTCGCTTCAGCAACGGGCCGAGCGGCACGGGCGGGTCGGCGGCGGACCACCGCCTGACCGCGACCTGCGCCACGGCGATGACGGCGCCCGCCAGGATCCGCGGGTACATGTCCTGCTCCAGATCGGTTCCGGTTCTCGCCGCGATCGCCTCCGCGAGAGGCTCCTGCATTTCCGAGGTCACCTTCAGGTACTCACCGCGGATGGCGGGCGCGGCCAGGACGAGCTTGAGCCTGGCCATCCACTCCTCGTCGGGCGCCTGGCCGGCGCCCTCGTAGTGCGCCAGCATCGCGCCAACAATCGCCTCCCACAGCGGCTCGTCGGCCGGACGCGCCAGCAGCGTCGCGCCGATCCGCCGGGCGCGGTCCGTGCCGATGGCGCAGATCGCCGCGTACTTGCTGGAGAAATAGTTGCCGAACGTCCGCAGCGAGACATCCGCCTCGGCCGTAATGTCCTCGACGGTGGCATACGGTGAGCACGCCCGGCGGTACGAAGAGGAGCGCATGGACATCAAGGGCGTGTGCTACGACGTGGGGCGGGTCTATGGCGGCCGGTTCCTTACCCGCCCGGTCTTCAACCCGGTCACCACCGGCCGGGAGCTGCAGATCATCCGGGACGACCTGCACTGCAACGCGGTCCGGTTCCAGGGCCGTGACATCACCCGGCTGATGACGGCGGCCGCCGGCGCGCTGGGGCTGGGCCTGCAGGTGTGGCTCTCGCCCGAGATGTTCGAGCAGAGCCGCGAGACGACCCTGGCCTACCTGGTCCGGGCCGCCGCCGCGGCCGAGCCATTGCAAAAGCAGTTCCCCGGCCGGCTGGTCTTCTGCGTGGGTACCGAGTCGAGCCTGTTCACCCGGGGGATAGTCCCGGGCCGTTCGGTCGACCAGCGCGTGGCGAACATACGGACCGCGGGCCTGCGATCCAGTCCCTATGCCGGGCCGCTCCAGGCGTTCCTCGCCGAAGCGAGCCAGCAGGTCCGCCCGGTGTTCCACGGGCCGCTCAGCTATGCCTCGACCCCGTTCGAGGTGGTCGACTGGAGCCTGTTCGACGTCATCGGCGTCGACCACTACCGCAACTCCAAGGTCGAGGACCACCGCTACGCCGAGACGATCAGGCGCTATCTCGGCCAGGGCAAGCCGGTCGTCAACTCCGAGTTCGGGCACAGCCCCTACCGCGGGGACCGCCCCGGACTCATGGAGTTCGGCGAGGTGGACACGCTGTCGGTGGCGCTGCACCGGATACCGGTCGCGGGCCGGCTGGTGCGCCCCCGGCTGAAGCGGGGCAGCCACCTCCGGGACGAGGGGCACCAGGCGCGCGAGCTCACCAGGCCTTCGGCGCCGTCGCCAGCTTCTACGCCGCCCGCTAGGGCGCCGAAGACGTCTCGCCGAGCACGGCCATCGCCGATCGGACCCACTCCAGGCTGGCCCAGTGGATGGCGATCCCGTGCTCCAGCGCCAGCACCGCATGCTGTCGCAGCGCCCCCTGCCGCGAGGCGACGAACTGCTCCATCCCCCGAACGAATCCGTCCAGGGCATCGCCCAAGGCCGCCAGGAACGCGATCACCTCGGCACGCTCCAGATAGTTCTCCATCAGCGAGAAGCGCATCAGGTGCTGGCCCAGATCCGCCCCCACCGTCTCCGGGACCACCGGCTTCCTGAGCCACTCCAGGTGCACCGCCAGGCCGGCTTCGGTCAGGTGGTAAAGACGCAGCGCGCGGCGCCCGCTGGACACCTGCTTCGCGGCGCGCAGCAGGCTCCGCTCCTCCAGCCGCCGAAGCGCCGGGTACAGCGCACCCGGGCTGGGCTGGTACACGCTCGCGGGGGAGGAGCTGAACATCTTCTTCAGCCCGTACCCGGAACGCGGCTCGCTGGCGATGACGCCGAGCAGCACCTGCTCGAAGTCGGTCAGCGGACGCCTCGCCGCGCCGGGAGATGTCGCGTGGGAAGACGCCATTGTCCTCTTCCAATGAGTCGATTCGACTTATATTCTAGATCCGCGTAGCGAGGCGTGACTGAACGGGGGCCGCGCCTCACTAGGGGGCCTGACTGGCATCCTGGCGGCCAAAGCCCGCGCCGCCACGGCCCGCGCGGGGGCCTCGCCACCGCCGCCGCCGGCGGCAACGAGGTCAGCGTCGGCTAACGCATCCGGGCCTACCACCTGTGGGCCAACCCGAGCCCCGCAGTCAGCCCTGCTGCCTGCCGAACCGTGCAGCCCCTGCTGAAGTAAGCTGCCGCCACGCTACGGCGCGATCCTCTTCCAGCGCCCCTGCCCCACTGCGGTGCCCACCCCGTGGATCAAGATGCCCAGTGCCGTGAGTAGGGCGAAGAAGGCCACGGTAACGCCCAAGGGAGCCCAGGAATGATCGGCGTGGCCCGCCCTGAGTCGGTCACGGCCCGCCGCGGCCGGGTCTTCCGGTCTTGTCATCACCGGCACCCCCCCTCGCACAATACGGGCCAAGCGTAACGCCGCTGCTCCCCAGCGGCCATGCGCAGCCTTGAGCGCGCTGCGACTCTGCGGCGCCGCCGACGCCCGCATGAAGCAGCACTTTCAACCACTAGGTTGACAGATAGGTAACCTGTGGCCTACCGTCGTTTCAACCATTGAGTTGAAACTGGGGGACGATGACCGCGGAGGTGCTGTCTCGGGTTTTCGCCGCCCTCGCGGATCCGACCCGGCGCGACATGGTGGCCCGGCTCTCGGAGGGCGACGCGACCGTGAGCCAGCTGGCCGAGCCGTACCGGATGACGCTGCAGGCCGTCTACAAGCACTTGCGGGTGCTCGAGGACGCCGGGCTCGTCAGTCGGCCGCGAGGGCCGCAGCCACGGCCGGTGCGGCTGGAGGTCCAGGCCTTGGACCTGATGGATACCTGGATCGAGCGCCACCGGGACCGCGTCGAGCAGCGTTACCGCCGCCTCAACGCCGTCCTGGCGGAGATGAGAGGAGACGACGATGAACAAGATCACGGAGACGGTCATCGAAGCCGACCCGAGGCTGCCGGTCATCCGGATGAGCCGTGACTTCGCGGCAACACCCGGGCAGCTGTTCCGTGCCCACACCGATCCCGCGTTGTTCGCCCGGTGGGTGGGTCCCGACGGCATGGCCACCCGGATCGAGCACTGGGACGCGCGTACCGGCGGCAGCTGGCGGTACGTCTCGGTACATGACGATACGGAGTACGGGTTCCACGGCTGCTTTCACGAGGTACAGCCGGACCGTATCGTGCAGACCTTCACGTTCGAGGGCGATCCCGACGGAGTCGCGCTGGAGACGCTGAGGTTCGAGGACCTGGGCGACGGCCGCACACGGTTGCAAACGCAGTCGCTGGTCGACAGCTTCGAAGGCCGCGACGCGTGGCTGCGCAGCGGTATGGAGGTCGGCGTCGACGAAGGTTACGCGAAGCTGGACAGGATGCTCATCGATGGCGCTGTCTGACCGCCCAGCCGAGCGGCACCGGCAGGTTGCCGGGCTTTTCACCGAACGAGTCCGCGGTACCCGCTCCTGGGACGCGCCATCCCCGGTCCCCGGCTGGGCCGCCCGCGACGTCGTGCGTCACCTGACCGAATGGTTCCCCGGGTTTCTTGCCTCCGGCGCCGGCATCGAACTGCCCCGCGGACCGTCGGTGGACGAGAACCCGCCCGCCGCATGGCAGGTTCACTGCGACGGCGTGCAGGCGGTGCTGGACGATCCGGAGACGGCGCACCGAGAACTCGCCAACCCGCACCTCGGCCACCTGCCCCTGGAGACCGCGATCGACCAGTTCTACACCGCCGACGTGTTCATGCACACCTGGGATCTCTCCAGGGCAACCGGCCAGGACGACCGGCTGGACCCCGACTTCTGTGCTCAGCTCCTCTGCGGGATGGAACAGATGGAGCAGGTCCTCCGCTCCTCCGGCCAGTACGGCCCCCGGGTCGAGGTACCCGGCGATGCGGATACCCAGACAAGACTGCTGGGTTTCATCGGCCGGGACCCGTTCTGGTCCCCACCCTGAGCACCCGTCTGTTGGTCTCAGCGGAACGGGTTGGTGACCCGGACGCCACCAAAGTCCTGGCCGTCGCTGAGGTCCTCTGACAGGACTTGCGTGCAGCCCATCGTGCGGGATGCCTCGATGATCACGGCATCCCAGTACGAGAGCTGGAAGCGCTGGCGGGCATCCAGGGCCGCCATCATGATCCCGCTCGTGATGTCCTGGACCGGGAAGCGCCGGAACGACTCGACGAGCAGGACTGCCTGCCGGTGGCCGATGGCATCCGGGCGGCTCGCGCGGGTCGCCTGGACATAGAACTCCTGCAGCACCTGCACCGACAGCGCCAGGTCACGCTCGGCCAGGATGTCGTTGGCGCGCTTGGCCTTGTCCTGCTCCGCCGGATCGCGGGAGATCGCGTAGAGCAGGACGTTGGTGTCAACGAACCGCACGGTCATGCGCCTCCTCGCGGCTCAGCCGGTCGGCGGCGCGGAACTGCTCGATCCCGGCCTGGACCTCGCGCTGCAATGCCTCGAGCCCGGCGAACTTATCCATCCGGCCGGACAGCTGCTCAAGGTAGGCGACGACCAGCGCGCTCACCGAGGTGTCACGTTCCGCGGCGGCGATCCTGGCATTGCGGTAGACGTCATCGGGAACCGAAACCGTTATGTTCTTCACAGTTTCACAGTAACACGATTTCTGTGAACCGTGCGGTGGCCTTCGGTAGCCGGGTGAACGCGCGTTTCCGCGGAAACGGCTTGTGAAAAACTGCGCAAGGCGCTTCCGCGGAAACGGCATGCTTGCCGGGTATGGGTGGCGCGCTGGCAACGGCGCCTGACACAATCACGGGCATGGCGGACGAGCCCGAGATGACGTTCGATGAACTCGAACGAATGGTGTTGCAGGCCGGGGAGAAATTGACCCAGGCCCTGATGCAGCAGATGCTGGACCGGTTCGGGCAGCAGACGTCCGTCGGCGGCAAGCGCGTCGCCATCCAGAAGCTGCCCGAGCTGCCGAAACAGGCCTCCACCACCGTGCACCGCGTGAAGGCGAGCCTGTACGGCGCCAAGCCGCCGGTCTGGCGGCGGCTCGAGATCCCAAGCGCCATGGGGCTGGATGTCGTGCACGAGGTCATGCAGGTCGCCTTCGGCTGGCATGGCTATCACCTGCACGCGTTCGAGACGGCGTGCGGTGAGTTCGGCTCACCGGATGACGATGACCCCTGGTCGGAGCGGCAGGATGAGGCCACCGCCGCGCTGGCGCAGGTGGCCGCGACGGAACGAGCGAAGGTCGTGTACGCCTACGATTTCGGTGACGACTGGCGGCACGACATCGTGGTGGAGAAGATCCTCCCGGCCGAGCCGGGGATTGCCTACCCGCGCTGTACCGGCGGGCGGCGGGAGGCACCGCCGGAGGACTGCGGCGGGATCTGGGCTTTCAACGAGTATCAGGCCGACCTGGACAACACGTTCGACGCCGGTGAGCTCACCGCGCGGCTGGCCGGCCTGGCGGAGGTTCTTATCCCGGCTTCCTGACACCTTGCTCGCCGAGCTCGGCCAGGAGCTGGGAAGTCGTCGGCCCAGTCGGACCGCCGCTGGCCGGTCAGCACCGCCGACACTTCCTCGAAGGTAATCGGCCTGAGGGCGAGCCGGGCCGTGACGATATCCCTCATCGAGTCGCACCGCGCTTTCAGATCATGTGGTGGTACGCGACCGGCGCAATCCGGTGGCAATGCCAGTGTCAGCACCGCGCTGGTGGCGAGCAAGGTGACGTGCCGGGTGCAGCTATGAGTGTCCGGTGCGAGCTGGCCGCCGGCTCCAGGACCTGAGCCCGTCTGTCAGAGCTCGGGCCAGGACGCTGGCCAGCGGGGCCGCGCAGTTGGCGGCCAGGTGCAGCAATACCGGCGCGGCCAGGCTGCCGGGCTGAGGGGCCCGGGTCAAACAGCATCGATGTGGCAGCGATGCTGGGACGACATCGATGTGGCAGCGATGTCGTTCGCCGGGCGGGTGCGGGCGCCCGGGCGGAAGCCGGGCGGGTGCGGGCGCGCCGGCGGAAGCCGGGCGGGAAGCATGAGGTGCAGGGGGTGCCTGGTCCGTGAGATGCGAAGCCTGGTGTGAGGCAAACGTAGCCTGCCGCAGCCAGGCTAGCTCGTCGCCTCGCGGAAGACGGGATGCTCTCCGATGAGTCCGGCACGCTCGCGGTGGAGACGCCGGACGGGACGCTGGCCGGAAGCGTCAGCTGGTTCACAGTGCGGCATGGTCCCAGCCTCCCGTGCCGGGCGCTGAATATCGGGATCTCATTTGCTGCCTGGCTGTCGCAAACGCGGCTACGGCTCGGCGGCCCAGCGGGCCCTCGCCGAGTACCTGTTCGCGACTACGCTTGCGGCAGGTGCCACCGGTACGGCGCGACCAGCTTGTCCACCGACGCCGGGCCCCACGACCCGGGCTCGTAGGGTTCGGCCGGCGGCGGGTTGTCCAGCAGCGGCGTGGAGATCTCCCACAGCCGCTCGATCCCGTCGGACCCAGTGAACAGCGCCTGGTCGCCGAGCATGGCGAGCAGGATGAGCCGCTCGTAGCCCTCGAGCGCGTTCGCCGCGGCGAACGAGTCGGAGTATTTGAACACCATCGCCGACTGGCCCAGGACCATCTCGGGGCCCGGCACCTTGGCCAGGAACTCGACGGTGATCGTGCCGGGATCGGCGAAGTCGATGACGATCTCGTTCACCCGGCCGGCCGGGATGTCCTGCCGGTGCGCGCGGAACATGCGCAGCGGCGGCTCGTGGAAACCGAAGGTCAGCATCTGGCGCGAGGCCGCCATCGACTTGCCCGAGCGGAGGAAGAACGGCACGCCGTGCCAGCGCCAGTTGTCCACCTCGGCCCGCACCGCCACCATGGTCTCGGTGTCGGAGTCGGCCCGCACGCCGGGCTCGGAGCGGTAGCCGGCGTACTGCCCGCGCACCACATGCCGCACGTCAAGTGGCTTCAGCGCCTCGAACACCTTCTCCTTCTCGTCCCGCAGGTGCTTGGCCGACAGCGACACGGGCGGCTCCATGGCCGCGAACCCCATCGCCTGGAACAGGTGCGTGACGATCATGTCCCGGTAGGCGCCGGTCGCGTCGTAGAACGCGGCCCGGCCCTCGATGGACAGCGTCTCCGGCACGTCGATCTGCACGTACCGGATGTGCTCGCGGTTCCAGACCGGCTCGAACAGGCCGTTCGCGAACCGGAACGCCAGGATGTTGTCGACCGATTCCTTGCCCAGGAAGTGGTCGATGCGGAACACCTGCGACTCGTCGAAGACCGCGTGCACCGCCTGGTTCAGCTTCCGGGCCGACTCCAGGTCGGTGCCGAACGGCTTCTCGACGATCACCCGCGCGTCCTGGCTCAGGCCGGACGCGCCGAGGAAGCCAATGACCGAGGTGAACGCGACGGGCGGTACGGCCAGGTGATAGAGACGCCGAACGAGCCCGCCGATCTCCTTCTCCGCCCGCTGCACCGCCTCGGTGAGGTCGTCGGTATGGCCGGTTTCCGCGGGCGCGAACGACAGCCGCTCGGCGAACGACGGCCAGGACGGATCGGTGGGCTTGGTGATGCAGAAGTCGCTACATGCCTGTTCGGCGTGCGCCCGGAACTGCTCGGTGGTTATCGCCGAATCCGGCGGCGCGGATCCGATGACCCGGTACTCGCGCGGCAGCAGTCCGGCCGCGTGCAGGTGGAACAGGCCAGGCAGCAGCTTGCGCTTGGCCAGGTCGCCGGTGGCGCCGAACAGCACGACGACGTGGTTGTCCGGCTTCGGGGATTCGTTGCCAGCCATGAACCTCAGGCCTTCTTCTCCATGTGGCCGCCGAACTCCGACCGCATCGCCGACAGGATCTTCCCGGTGAACGCGCCCATGTCCCTGGACTCGAACCGCTCGTACAGCGAGGCGGCGATGACCGAGGCGGGCACGCCTTCGTCCACCGCGGCCAGCACCGTCCACCGGCCCTCGCCGGAGTCCGACACCCGGCCGCTGAAGTCGTCCAGGTCGGGCGACTTGGCGAAGGCGGCCGCGGTCAGGTCGATCAGCCAGGAGCTGATCACCGAGCCGCGCCGCCACACCTCGGCGACCTCGCCCACGTCGATCGTGTACTGGTAGGCCTCGGGGTTGCGCAGCGGCGTGGTCTCCGCGTCGAACTGCGCCTGGTGCAGGCCCACGTCGGCGTGCTTGATAATGGACAGCCCCTCGGCGATCGCGGCCATCATGCCGTACTCGACCCCGTTGTGCACCATCTTGACGAAGTGCCCGGCGCCGTTCGGCCCGCAGTGCAGGAAGCCCTGCTCGGCGGTGCCGCCCGGCTGGAGGCCGGGTGTCGGCTCCGCGGTGCCGCGGCCCGGCGCGATCGTCAGGAATATCGGGTTCAGCCGCCGCACCGGCTCGTCCTCGCCGCCGATCATCAGGCAGTAGCCGCGGTCCAGGCCCCACACGCCGCCGCTGGTGCCGCAGTCGACGTAGTGGATCCCGTCCCGCTTGAGCTCGGCCGCGCGGGTGATGTCGTCCCGGTAGTAGGAGTTCCCGCCGTCGATCACGATGTCGTCGGCGTCCAGCAGCGGCCGCAGCTGGCTGAGGGTCTGCTCGACGACGCCAGCCGGCACCATGATCCAGATGTTCCGCGGCGCCTCCAGCTTGGCCGCGAAGTCGGCCAGGGTCTCCGCGCCGGTGGCGCCCTCGGCCTCCAGCGACTTGACTACGTCCGGGTTCCGGTCGTAGGCGACGCAGCGGTGCCCGTCGCGCATTAGCCGGCGGACGAGGTTCGCGCCCATCCGGCCGAGCCCGATCATCCCCAGTTGCATCGGCGTGTCAGTTGGCATGGCTGTCCGTCCCTCTCCTCAGCGCGCCTTGAGCGCGCGGTACTTGCGGATGAGCGCGTTGGTGGACGAGTCGTGGTCGAGCGCGGGCTCGGCCGCGCTGGTCAGCTCGGGCAGGATCCTGACCGCGAGGACCTTGCCGAGCTCCACTCCCCACTGGTCGAACGAGTCGATGTCCCAGATCGCTCCCTGGGTGAACACGCTGTGCTCGTACAGCGCGACCAAGGCGCCGAGGACGCGCGGCGTGAGGATCTCGGCCAGCAGCACGTTGGAAGGCCGGTTGCCTTCCATCACCCGGTGCGGCACCACGTGCTCGGGCGTGCCCTCGGCCCTGACCTCCTCCCCGGTCTTGCCGAAGGCCAGCGCCTGCGCCTGGGCGAACACGTTGGAGGACAGGATGTCGTGGTGGTCGCGCAGCGGGTTCAGCGTCTTGCCGAACCCGATCAGGTCGACCGGGATGATCGTGGTCCCCTGGTGGATGAGCTGGTAGAAGCTGTGCTGGCCGTTGGTGCCAGGCTCGCCCCAGAAGACCGCGCCGGTGTCGTAGGAAACATGCGCACCGGTCAGCGTGACGTGCTTGCCGTTGGACTCCATGGTGAGCTGCTGCAGGTAGGCCGGGAACCGCTTCAGGTACTGCTCGTACGGCATGACCCCGTAGGTCTGCAGGCCGAAGAAGTCGCGGTACCACACCGCCAGCAGGCCCATCAGCACCGGCAGGTTCTGCTCCAGCGGCGCGGTGCGGAAGTGCTCGTCCATCTCGTGGAACCCGGCCAGCATCTCGCCGAACCGCTCCGGCCCGAGCGCGACCATGGTGGACAGGCCGATCGCCGAGTCCATCGAGTACCGGCCGCCGACCCAGTCCCAGAAGCCGAACATGTTGGCCACCTCGATGCCGAACTTCGCCACCCGCTCCGCGTTGGTGGACACCGCCACGAAATGCCTGGCCACCGCGTCCTCGCTGCCGAGCGCCGAGACGATCCAGTCTCGCGCGGAGGTGGCGTTGGTCAGCGTCTCCAGGGTGCCGAACGTCTTGGACGAGATGATGAACAGCGTCTGCGCCGGGTCCAGGTCCCGGGTCGCCTCGGCGAAGTCGGTGGAGTCGACGTTGGACACGAACCGGAAGGTGAGCTCGCGCATCGTGTAGTGCCGCAGCGCCTCGTAGGCCATGACCGGGCCGAGGTCGGACCCGCCGATGCCGACGTTGACGATGTTCCTGACGGGCTGGCCGGTGTAGCCCTTCCACTCGCCCGACCTGACCCGGTTGGCGAAGTCCGCCATCCGGCCGAGCACCTCGTGCACCTGGGCCACCACGTCGGTCCCGTCGGCCACCAGGTGCTCATCGGCCGGCATGCGCAGCGCGACGTGCAGCACGGCCCGGTCCTCGGATACGTTGATGTGCTCGCCGCGGAACATGGCGTCCCGGCGCTCGGCCACGCCGGACTCCTCGGCCAGCGCGACCAGCAGCCGCATGGTCTCGTCGGTGACCCGGTTCTTGGAGTAGTCCAGGTACAACCCGGCCGCCTCCGCGGTCAGTCGCTCGCCCCGGCCCGCGTCGGAGGCGAACAGGTCGCGCAGGTGCTGCCCGGCGATCTCCTCGTGGTGCCGCCTGAGCGCCTGCCATGCCTTCCGCTCCGGCAGCGGTGTGCCCCCGAAGACCGTCATGTCCCGCCTCCTCCGCGTCGAGTCGAGCGTGCTGCTGCCTTCCCAGGGAATAGTTTCATGCCCTTTCCGGCGCCCGCCGCCAGCCCGGCGATAAAGCCGTAAACACCAGCCCAGCTACCGGTGTCCCAGCGCCGGGCCAGGTAGCCTGCTCGGCCGCGGCGGCCTGGTCAGTCGGTGCCCGACTCCATCGCGGCGTGGTCGAGCAGTTCGTCGCCGGTGACCTTGCCGCGGGAGGCGATCGCCTCGGCCCCGCCCTCGGGCATCGCGCCGATCAGCCCGGTGGAGGCCGCCTGCGCGGCGCCGGTCAGCGCCGGGTGCCTGATGCCGATCATGCCGAGCCCAGCGTAGTGCTCCAGCTTGGCGCGGGAGTCGGCGATGTCGAGGTTGCGCATGGTCAGCTGGCCGATGCGATCGGTCGGCCCGAAAGCCGAGTCCTCGGTCCGTTCCATGGACAGCTTGTCCGGGTGGTAGCTGAACGCCGGTCCCGAGGTGTCCAGGATGGAGTAGTCCTCACCGCGCCGCAGCCGCAGGGTCACCTCGCCGGTGACCGCCATCCCGACCCAGCGCTGCAGCGACTCGCGGAGCATCAGCGCCTGCGGGTCCAGCCAGCGGCCCTCGTACAGCAGCCGGCCCAGCCGCCGTCCCTCGTTGTGGTAGTTGGCCAGGGTGTCCTCGTTGTGGATGGCGTTGACCAGCCGTTCGTAGGCCGCGTGCAGCAACGCCATGCCCGGTGCCTCGTAGATGCCCCGGCTCTTGGCCTCGATGACCCGGTTCTCGATCTGGTCGGACATGCCCAGGCCGTGCCGGCCGCCGATGGCGTTGGCCTCCAGCACCAGGTCGACGGCGGAGGCGAACTCCTTGCCGTTGATCGTCACCGGCCGTCCCTGCTCGAAGCCGATGGTGACGTCCTCGGCGGCGATCTCGGCGTCGGGGTCCCAGAACCGCACGCCCATGATCGGTTCGACGATCTCGATGCCTACCTCGAGGTGCTCGAGCGCCTTGGCCTCGTGGGTCGCGCCCCAGATGTTCGCGTCGGTGGAGTACGCCTTCTCGGTGCTGTCCCGGTAGGGCAGGCCGTGGGCGAGCAGCCACTCGGACATCTCCTTGCGGCCGCCGAGCTCGCGGACGAAGTCGGCGTCCAGCCACGGCTTGTAGATCCGCAGGGACGGGTTGGCCAGCAGGCCGTAGCGGTAGAACCGCTCGATGTCGTTGCCCTTGAAGGTGGAGCCGTCTCCCCAGATCTGCACGCGGTCCTCGAGCATTGCCCGCACCAGCAGGGTGCCGGCCACCGCCCGCCCGAGCGGGGTGGTGTTGAAGTAGGCCCGGCCGCCGGAGCGGACATGGAACGCGCCGCAGGCCAGGGCGGCCAGCCCTTCCTCCACGAGGGCCGCCCGGCAGTCGACCAGCCGGCCCGTCGCCGCGCCGTAGGCCGCGGCGCGTCCGGGCACCGACGCGATGTCGGGCTCGTCGTACTGGCCGATGTCGGCGGTATAGGTGCAGGGCACCGCGCCCCTCTCGCGCATCCACGCGACCGCTACCGAGGTATCGAGACCGCCGGAGAAGGCGATGCCGACCCGTTCGCCGACAGGCAGGGAGGTGAGCACCTTGGACATGATTGAAATTATATGCATGCCACTGCATGATCATGCAAAGCCCCCCGCCCGGCCGCCCCCGCGCGCCCCCCGCCGGCCGCCCCCCAAAGGCCCAGGTTCAACAGCATCGATGTGGCATCGCTGCTGCTCAGACGACATCAAATGCCACATTGCTGCTGTTTGCGGGCGGGTGCGAACGTGAATTCGGGCCTGTGCGGCGGGGCCGGTGGGGCCGACGGGGCCGGTGAGGCTGCCGGGGGCCGTCCGATCCGGTTCCGGGCCGCCGCCCCGCGCTGTGCTGGCCCGGAGGACGACCCTAGACCCTTCGGGGGGGACGGGCCCCCGCGATAGCATGGCCGGCGTGAGTGATGATGAGCTTTACCGCCAGTATGAGACGGTCAACCTCTACCGTCGCGGCCCGGGGGCAAAGGTCGAGCTGAACCGGCCGGAGCGGATGAACGCCTGGAGCCGTCAGTTCTCCGTCGACCTGCTCGCGGCCATCCGTGAGGTCACCGAGAACCCCGAGGTCCGTGCGGTCCTCATCACCGGCGCCGGGCGCGCCTTTTCCAGCGGCGCCGACCTGAAGGAGGCGGCCGAGCAGGCCGGCAGCGGCACAGTCGACGTGTACCAGATCCTGACCGAGCGGTATCATCCGCTGATCACCGGTGTCCGGCGGATGCCCAAGCCGGTCATCGCCGCCGTCAACGGCCCCGCGGCCGGGATCGGGCTCTCCCTCGCGCTGGCCTGCGACCTGGTGGTGGCGGCCGAGTCGGCGTACTTCTCGCTCGCCTTCGTCAACATCGGGCTGGTGCCCGACGGGGGCTCGTCGCTGTTGGTGCCGTCCCGGGTCGGCTTCGCCCGGGCCGCGGAGCTGGCCATGCTGGGGGAGCGGCTGGACGCTCGCAAGGCCCTGGATTGGGGCCTGATCAACCAGGTCTGGCCGGATGAGGAATTCGCCGGGCAGGCCGCCAAGCTGCTCGACCGGCTCGCCTCCGGCGCGACCAGGTCCTACGCCGGGACCAAGCGCCAGCTCAACAAGTGGCTGTATGAGCACATGGACGCCCAGCTCGAGTTCGAGGCGGGAATCCAGAAGGAGATGGCCGCCTCCGGCGACTTCGCCGAAGGGCTCGCGGCCTTCGCCGAGAAGCGGCCGCCCCGGTTCAGCGGCGCCTGATCCCGAGCAGCCGCGGACCCGTCGAGATCTTGGACCAGGGCCAGCTCGAGCACGTCTACCGGGCCGAAGCACCGCGGATCACCGCCGCGCTGGCCGCCCGGATCGGCGACGTCGGGCTCGCCGCCGACGCCGTTCAGGACGCGTTCGTCGAGGCCCTCGAGCACTGGCCGGACAACGGCGTCCCGCCCAATCCGGGCGGCTGGCTGGCCACCACGGCCCGCCGCAAGGCGATCGACCGGCTCCGCCGGGCCCGGGCCGGCCAGGAGAAGCTGGCCCTGCTCGCGGCGGCCGGGCCCGCGGGCCAGACCGGTGGCCTTCAGGCCGGCGCCGACCCCGAGACCTGCGATGACCAGGCCGACGACGAGTTGCTCGGCATGATCTTCGCCTGCTGCCACCCGGCGCTGCCGCGCGAATCGCAGATCGCGCTTACCCTGCGCGCCGTCTGCGGCCTGACCACGGCCGAGATCGCGGCCGCGTTCCTGGTCGGTGAGCCGGCCATGACCCAGCGGCTGCTGCGGGCGCGCAAGGCGCTGCGGGCGGCGCACGCGGACATGCGCGTCCCGGATCCGGACCAGCTCGCGGACCGGCTGGCCGAGGTGCTGGCCGTGGTGTACCTGGTCTTCAACGAGGGCTACCTGGCCAGCGCGGGCCGGCAGCCCGCCCGGCGGGACCTGGCCGCCCAGGCGGTGTCGCTGACCAGGCTGCTGCACCGGCTGATGCCGCGCGAGCCCGAAGTCCTCGGCCTGCTCGCCCTGCTCCTGCTGCACGAGTCCCGCGCCGCGACCCGGTTCGACGGATGGGGGCGCCTGGTCCGGCTGGCGGACCAGGACCGGACCCGGTGGAACCGGGAGCTGATCGCCGAGGCGACCGGCTTGCTCGACCGCGCGCTGACCCAGCGCGCGTCCGGTCCCTACCAGGTCCAGGCGGCCATCGCCGCACTGCACGCGCAGGCGCCCGACTACACCCGCACCGACTGGCGGCAGATCCGCATGCTGTACGACCGGCTGCAGGAGCTGACGCCGTCGCCGGTGGTGCTGCTCAACCGGGCCGTGGCCACCCGCTACGTGGTCGGCCCCGAGGCCGCGCTGGCCGAGATCACGCCGCTCGCCGCCGAGCTCGACTCCTACCGGCTCTTCCACGCGCTGCGGGCCGGCCTGCTGGCTGGCCTCGGCCGCGACGACGAAGCCCGCGCCGCCAGCGAGCGGGCGCTCGCGCTGGCCGGCAACCCGGCCGAGCGCGAGCTACTCGCCCGCCGCCTGTCCTTCTGAGGATTCTTACATCTCCACCACGGGCCGGACCTCGACGGTCATCCAGCCGCGGTCCACCCCCGGCCAGGTCCTGGCGATCTCCACGGCCTCCTCGATGGTGTCGGTTTCCAGCACCGAGTAGCCGCCGAGGGCCTCCTTGGTCTCCATGAACGGGCCGTCGGTGACGCCGCTGGCGCGGACGGTCTTGGCCGTGGCCGGCGGGGCGAGCTGGTGCCCGCCCTCGACGAGTTTGCCCGAGCCGCCGCCGCCCTTCTCGTACCAGGCGCCGATCTCGGCGTACCAGGCCTGGCCCTCGGCCTCGGACATGTTCCTGGCCGCCTCGGTGTCCAGGAGCAGGATCACGTACTTCACGGTTGCCTCCAGTTTCGGCGGGGGCCACGCTGGCGTCCCCTCACCCGGTTCCACGATCGGGGCGATGCCGTTTCCGACACCGCCCGGCAAAAAGAATCACGCGTTCTGGCCGCTCGCGGTCAGCCTCGACTCCACGGTGAGGATGGCCTCGTAGCGCCGCTGGATGTCGGCCCGGTCGCTGGCCTCAGGTATCGAGCGCTCGCAGGCCCGGTTGATCATGGCCGCCTGGTCGAGCAGCACCCGGCGCTGCCCCTCGGTCGTGGTCTCGGCCATGATCCTGGCCAGCGCCTCGAGCAGGCGGATCATCACGGCCGGACTGCCGAGGCTGGACTGCCTGATCTTCTCGAAGGACCGCTGCACCAGCCGTTCGTAGGAGGGTTCGGCCGCGATAACCCGGATGAACCCCTTGGCGTCTCGGTGCACACGCGCGGGGTGCCACTGGTCCACGATCTTGCAGAGGTTCTCCCCGAGCCAGTCGATGCAGGTCAGGGCGGTGAACGTGTCGTTGATCGCCGTCGAGAGCGCACGTAGGGCGATCTCCACGAGCTGGTCGATGCCGAACGACACGTCCTGGCTGAGGGTCCGGTACGGGCCCACGATGTGCGCCCGGCCCAGCGCCTGGCGGACCAGCGGCGCCGCCTCCGGCGGCCAGACCGTGGCGAACCTGTGCCCGCGCACGATGAAGTGCCCGGGCCGCTGCTCCAGGCTGATCACGGCGTCCGCCTCGGTGGCCAGCCGGACCAGGTCCTGGTGCTGGATGAACTGCACGTACCCGCTGGCCGGCGCGAGCAGCACGGCGCCGCTCGCCTCGGTCCGGGCCACCAGCTCCACCGCGATCGGCCCGGCCTTCAGGCGCGGATCGGGGTTTCCGCTGCCCTGCTCCTTGATCGCCTCGGCCAGGTCGGCGGCGATGCTGGCGATGACCTGGGGAAGCTGGATCGATACGGCGGTGTGGTGGATGAAGTAGATGAGCACGGCCAGGTCGGCGACCATCAGCGCGAGCGTGACCGTCACGCTGATGTGCGGCACGAAGTTCCCGTGTGAGCCCACCCCGATCGAGGCCAGCACCAGCACCGAGTAGACGAACGTCGCGACGAACGTGCCCAGGGTGACCTGGGTACCGCGGTCGCGGATGAAGTTCCGCAGCATCCGCGGGCCGAACTGGGTCGACGCCAGCGTCAGGGTGACCAGGATGATGGAGAAAACCACGCCGACCACGGTGATGATGGCGGCGGCGATGGTGGTGAGGATCTGCCGGGCCGCGTCCGCGCTGCCGCTGATCACCCAGCCCGGCACCGTGAAGTCACCGTGGTAGGCGGCACGGTCCGCGGCCAGCGTGCCGATGAACAGCACGATCGCCGCGCCCACCTCGAGGGCGGGCACGTACCACAGGCTGGTGCGCAGCACCTCCCGGCGCCAGTGTGAGCCCAGCCCCAATGACAGAAAGCCGCGGTACATGGCCGGCTCCCCAAGCTTTGATCGTGCCGACCAGACTTCCCGGCTGGCCTTACTTACCACCGCCCATTATGCCGTATGCAGGTCGTATGCGGCGCGCATGCCGGATGGAACCGGGTTCACAGCGGCAGGCCCGCCTCCAGCAGGCCCAGCGCCTGGGCTGAGCATCTCGGTCACGCTTCCTTCCGCCCCGCCCGAGCCGGCCGCGGGGGCCGGGCTCGCGCCGGGTGTTCCTGTCACGCTTCCAATTCTGCCCGCCGCGGGCCGTTTTCATCAGGAACGAGGCCGGCCGGGCCGGCCGCCTCGGTAACCTCTCCGGCCAGGCTGGCCTCGGCTTCCCCGCCCGCCCGGCGCGGCAGGAACAGGGCCGCGAGGATGGCACTGACCAGCGCGATCCCCCCGCAGACCCAGAGCATCGTGTCCATGCCCTGCACGAACGCATGCCACACCGAGTCGAGCAGCGCCGCCGAGCCGAGTTCGTGCGCCACGGCGACGCCCGCCACCACGCTGCTCTTGGCGGCCGCGGCCGCGGATACGCGGAGCATTAGGAGAATGGCATATCTCTCATCTATAAACCGGGACGCCGAGCGGGTGGTGGTGGCGGCGCCAGCGACGGCGGTGGCCGGCGCCACCACCACGATCTCGGCGTTTCAGGCGCGCACGGCGCCCCGGGGCCCGGCCTGGGTAGCCCGGGAACCCGTCTGGCGAGTCCGCCCGGCGTACCGGTGCCGGGCGAGCCGGGTCCCGGCGACGATGAGGCAGGCCAGGATCAGCGGCGGCACGTAAAGCAGCGGGATCGCGGACGGGATCACGCGCGAGGCCCCGCCGAGCGGGCCGACCAGATCGCCGGCCAGCTTCTCCTGCCACAAGAAGGCGTAGGGGATGACCGGGATTGCCAGCAGGGCGAGGACCCGGCGGCTGACCGGCGCGCGCAGGCAGAACGCCGCCACCGCGACCAAGACGACCGCGATCAGCAGGTCGGCGGGCAGCCCGGCCACCTCGCTGTTGAAGCTGGTGAAACCGAGCTTCGGGTCCGGATGGCCGAACCACGCGGTGCCGCCCGCGCTGAACCCGCCGAGGATCAGGCCGCCGACGCCGACGAGTACCGTGCCGCTCCGGGTCAGCAGGGCCAGGCCGCGGGCTGGTCCCGGCGAGAGCTGCAGGGCCGCGGCCGCCATGCAGGCGAGCAGGATGCTGAACGCGACGGCCGGGCTGGCGTAGCCGCCCAGGGCCGGGTCGGCCTCGACGGCGATCAGGCCGATCGCGGTGGCCGCCGCGACGAGCGCGGCGGCCCGCCTCCGCCGCAGGAACGCCAGCACGGCGGTGACCGGCGCACCGACCGCCAGCGGCAGGTCGGACAGGCTCACGAAGGTGTCCAGCCGCGAATGCACATGACCGGTCATGCAGCTGGCCGCGATCTGCGGGATGCTGAATTCGGCCAGCGCGGCCACCACGAGCAGCAGCGGGGCGATCACGCTGACCACGGCCAACGCGTCGCTCCAGTGCTGGTCACGCACGGTCCGGGAGAACCAGTGCGCCCGCCGGATCCGGTTCAGCGCCATCCGGCCGCGGATCCGCAGCGCGCCGGCGATGAGGTCGGCGCTGTCCGCCGTGTCCTGGCCGAGGCGCACTACCCAGGCCACCGGCCTGGGTCCCCCGGCCGGCATGGCACCGGCCGCGGCGAGCAGCACGCCCACCATCTCCTCGGCGTGCTCGCGCCGGTGGTCCTTGGGATACAAGGCGAGCAGCCGCCGGTAGTGATTCTCTCTTCCCCCCGTTCGCTTCCGTTGGCTCATGCGGTACCTCCGGCCAGGCCCAGCCGGCTAGCCGCGACGGCGGCATTGGCCCGCAGCCGGCTTACCTCGGCCGCGAGGTCCTCGGTCCCCTTGTCGGTGATCCGGTAATACCGGCGCAGCCGGCCGTCCACGATCTCCTCTTTGTCGCTGGTGACCAGGCCATCCGCATTGAGCCGGTCCAGCGCGGCGTACAAGGTGCCCGCCCGGAGCCTGACCCGGCCGCCGGAAATCCGCGCCACGTCGGTCATGATCCCGTACCCGTGCTGGGCGCCCGCGGCCAGCGCGGTCAGGATGAGGAACGTCGGCTCCTGCATGGACTGCCTGCTCACAGACCTTGTATATGCCGACGGGCGACACATATTCAACTCTAGAGCTCACTAAGAACCATGGGTGACCGGCTTGTTGCGATTTGCGGATCGGCTAAGTCATGATGAAGGCGAGGTGAAGATAACGGGCCGCGGGTACCGGGCCGGAACAGCAGGGGCGCGGTGAAAGATGCTGCTTCACCGCGCGCCACGTTCCGCGATGTATTCGCAATCCGCGAGTTCCGCGCCCTGTGGTTCGCCGAGATCCTGTCGGTAGCGGGTGACCGTCTCGCCCTGGTCGCCCTCACCCTGCTCGTCTATGACCGGACGAGATCACCGCTGCTCGCGGCGGTGACGTATGCGGCCGGCTACCTGCCCTGGGTGATCGGCGGCCTGTTCCTGGCCGACGTGGCCGACCGGCGGCCGCGGCGTTCGGTCATGGTCGTCTGTGACCTGGTCCGGGCCGGGCTGGTCGCGGTCATGGCAGTGCCGCACGTGCCGCTGTGGGTCCTGGTGGCGCTGCTGTTCCTGACCACGATGTTCGCGCCGCCGTTCGAATCGGCGCGGGCCGCCATCCTTCCCGACATCCTGCACGGCGAGCAGTACGTTCTCGGGACCGCGGTGATCCACACGACCTTCTACACCGCCCAGGTCATCGGCGCGGTCGGCGGGGGAGTGGCGGTGGCCGTCATCGACGTCCGGCCCTCGCTGGTCATCGACGCCATCACGTTCGTGCTGTCGGCGCTGCTCGTCCGCCTGGGCATTCACGCCCGGCCGGCCCCGTCTCCTCCGGCCAAGCCGGACTCGGCCCAGCCATCGCCGCTGGCCCGGATGCGGGACGGGTTCCGGCTGGTGTTCGGTGATGAGGCGCTGCGTACCCTGCTGCTGTTCGCCTGCCTCGTGGCCTTCTACACGATCCCCGAGGGGATCGCCGCTCCCTACGCGGCCAGGCTCGGCGGAGGGCCGGTTGCGACCGGTCTCGTGCTGGCCTCGACGGTGGCCAGCCTGACGATCGTCATCCCGCTGTTCTCCCGGTTTGTCCGCCCGCGCCTGCGGGTCAGCCTGATGGGGCCGCTGGCCGTGCTGACCTGTGGCACGCTCGTGCTGGTGGCCCTCCAGCCGGGACTCGCCGCCTCACTGGTGATCTTCTCGCTGTCGGCTGCGTTCGGCGTGTACCAGGTCGTGACCAACACCACGTTCGTCGTCAGGGTGCCGAACGAACGGCGGTCTCAGGCCTTCGGGATCGCCACCATGGGCCTGATCGTCGCCCAGGGGCTGGCCTTTATGGCGGCCGGTGCCGCGGCGGAGGTGATTACCCCGGCGGCGGTCATCGCTATCGGAGGTGCTATTGGTGCGGTTGTGGCCGTCATCCTGACCCTGAGGTGGCGCCACGTTTCACCACCCGGCGGACGGCATGCGGCGCAACGGCGTCCCGGTGGTGACACCGCGAGCAGGAATTCTGTGCCGCTGCGCGGATCCGGATAGCGCGGATCCGGCTGGCAACGATGGCAGGTCTGGCTCAAGTCCACGTGTCGCGCATCGCGGGTTCCTCTCTCCGGTAGCGCGGTCTGGATTCGATTGGAATACTCAGGACCAGACAATGCGCATTACTTGTCCTCCTCCCGGTCCCCGATATGTAGCTGCGCGGGAGCCTCCCGGCGCATGTACGCCAGGTAATCATGGCTCGTCAATCACCATTTAGCCCCTCTTTGTGTAGTGGTGTAGGCGAATCGGATGCAATAGTGCCCAAGATGGCTATAGATGGGTTAAGGTAGCTATACGGAGCTAGTCCTTTACGGTGAGCTGCCGACTAGACAGGAACCTGTCGAGTCCCATCCGGAACGGTGGAGCATGGAAGCCTCGTCCGTCACACGCGGGCCGCTGGCACGTGCCGCCTTCTGGCACTGGGCGTGGTGGCGGCTCCCGCCGCTGCTGCGCTGCTACGTCGGCGTCGTAACAATTGCCGCCGTCGCCCTGGCCGCGTTCACGGCCTCGCAGACCACCTGGAGCGCCGCCGACCTGGAGAAATTCCTCCTGCTCCTGGGCTGCGGCCTGGCTTCGGTCGCGGCCACGCCGCGGACGGCGTACCTGCAGGGCGGGATGACCAGGGATTTCATCACCGTCTGGGTGCTGCCGGTGGCGATCTTGCTGCCGCCGGTCTTCGCCGTGGTGACGCCCATCCCGCTGCTCATGCTCACCCAGTGGCGTGTGCACAAGGGCGTCCTGTACCGCCGGGTTTTCACCGCCGCCGCCATGGGCCTGGCCTACGGCGCCGCGTCGCTGGTGTTCCGGCAGTTCCCCCCGTCCTTCGCCGGCCCGGCCATCGGCACCGGCCTGCACGCCGTGACCTGGACGATAGCCGTCGCCATCTGCGAGATCGTCGGCGGCCGGGGTCATGGCCTGCTCATCATGGCCGCGGTCAAGCTATCCGACCCCAAGGTGCGGCTGACCGAGCAGCTGCTGACCAGGGAAGGCCTGCAGTCCGACTTCACCGAGGCCAACCTGGGTGTCCTGATCACCGTGGTGGTGGCCGTCAGCCCGGTGCTCGCGGTCTTCGCCGTGCCCACGTGGCTCCTGGTCCGCCGCTTCATGATGCACGGCCAGCTGCTCGCCCAGGCGCGGATCGACACCAAGACGGGCCTGCTCAACGCGTCCACCTGGGAGGCCGAGGCCGTAACCGAAATCGGCCGGGCCATCCGCACCGGCTCCCCGCTGGCCCTGGCCCTGGTCGACATCGACCACTTCAAGCTGGTCAACGACACCTATGGTCACCTGGTGGGCGACAAGGCGCTGCGCGCCGTCACCGACGCGCTGCGCAGCCAGCTGCGCGCCTACGACCTGGCCGGACGGTTCGGCGGCGAGGAATTCGTGGTCCTGCTGCCGCACGCCCGCGAAGTGGACGCGGTCAACGTGGCCGAGCGCCTGCGCGCCCACATCGCCAACATGTCCATCCCGATCGGGGACGACATCGAGTCCGGGCCGCAAATCAAGCTGACCATCTCGGTCGGCGTCGCCGCCCTGGACGACACGGGCAGCGAACTGACCGACATGATCGCCGCCGCCGATGCGGCCCTGTACTACGCCAAGGAGACCGGCCGCAACAAGACGCACGCGATGTCCGCCGTCGACCGCGCTGCGGCCAGCTAGGATTGCTGCGCCCCGTTACCCTCGATGACCGTCGCTACGCCAAGAACACCCGCCCCACCCGCCGGCACTCACGCTCGCCCTGTCTGCCGCGCCGACCTCCGCCCCACCCGTCCCGTTTGCGCTTGTCCCACCGGTCCCGTTTTAGACCTGCCACCCGTCCGCTTGCGCCCGCCCCAGCCGTCCCGCTTTTACCTGCGCCACCCGTCTCTGCTACTCCGCGCCAAAAGGAAATGCTTTGTCACGGACGAATCCCGAGCTTAGGAAATCATCGATGGCCGGGCGTGCCAACTCGCCGCTCGTTTCTCCTCCCGCGTCGCCTGTTGTTTCTGTGTGAATGTGGTTCGCTGCCCAATAGAGCGGTCTTCGATAAATCCCACAGCGGTCTGGCCAGCTCGGCGCGCCGCCTTGTGATCGAGGCCAGCTACTCGCTCCGCTATCCCTGCTAACAACGTTGGGTCGGCTACGACGACCCAAGCAGTAATAGTCCCTGTCATCCGCGCTTGCGGCTCTTCACCTCTCGTGGAGACTCCGCTGCCTGTCGGCGCGCCGATGAACGGCCTGGTCGGCATCCCCACGTCGCCGACGCTCAGCACCGAGCCCTTGGACGTTCAGGCCCGTGATGTGGAACATGGGGCCAGTCATCACCGCTGAGCGGGCTGGGCTCCGGGGTTCGGGCAGATCTCCGCTGAGGCTCGCGGATCGAGGCTGGGGTGTGGGATCATCGGCACGTGGTGGAGCTCGTTCCGGGGGTGTTTGTTGCCCGGGAGGCCGAGCTTGGTGTGCTCGACCGTGCCGTAGCTGGATGCCGCGCCGGCGGTGGGTCCGCGGTCGTCGTGGCGGGGGAGGCGGGGGTAGGGAAATCGCGGTTGTTGGCGGAGGCGTCGCTGCGGGCCCGCGGCGCCGGGATGGTGGTGCTGCGCGGGCGGGCGGCGTCGGGGGCCGGACAAGCGCCGTTTCGCGCAGTGGCGGAGGCGCTGGCGGGGGGCCTGCGTGAGCGCACCGTGCCGGAAACGAGCTTGCGGAGCTTCGCGCCGGCGCTGGCGCACATGTTGCCCGGCTGGTTCGAGCGGACGAGGGACAGCGCGCCGGAGCTTGTTTTCCTTGCCGAGGGGGTGTTGCTACTGCTCCGGCTGCTCGCGGGTGCGCGCGGCGTCGTACTTGGGTTGGAGGACCTGCAGTGGGCGGATCCTGAGTCGCTCGCGCTGGTGGAGTATCTGGCGGAGAATGTTGGCACCGAGCGCCTGCTGGTGGTGGGGACGGTGCGTGACGATGAGCCGTCCGTGCCCTTGATGTCGTTGCGGAATCTTGCGGGGCGGGGGGCGGTGCGGTGGCTTGAGCTTGGGCGGCTTGCGCGGGCCGAGGTGCTCAGCCTGGCTGGGGCTCGGCTGGGAGGAGCGGTGCCGAGTGCGGTGTCCGAGCGCTTGCAGGCGACGGCGGAGGGGCTGCCGCTGTTTGTCGAGGAGTTGCTCGGTGGGCTGATCGCGGCCGGTGCGCTGCGCCGACAGGGCGAGGAGTGGCAGGCGGACGAGCGGGTCGGTCTGCACTTGCCTTCGAGCTTGGTCGCAAGCGTGGAAGAGAGGGTCACGGTGCTGACCGGCCCGGCGCCGGTCGTGTTGGCTGCGGCGGCGGTGCTGGGACGGAGCTTCGACACGACGCTGCTTGCGGCGTGCACGGGTCTATCAGGCAGTGAGGTGTCGGCGGCTCTGCGCGCGTGCGCGGACGCGCGCTTGCTGGAGGTGGACCGCGAGCTGGGTATGGACAGGATGCGGTTTCATCACGCGCTGGTGCGCGACGCTGTGCTCGAGCGCACGCCGCCGCCCGAGCGGCGTGCGCTCGCCGGCGCGGCACTGGCCGCGGTCGAGAGAGCCCATCCGGGGCTGCCCGGCGGCTGGTGTGGTCTGGTCGTGGAGCTGGCTCAGCTTGCGGGGCGAGATGATCGCGCAGTCGCGCTGCTTCGCGTCGCGAGCGAACGGGCGCGCCGCGATGGCGCACTGGGCGCGGCCGTCGAGGCGCTCGAGCGCGCGGTCGTGCTCGCGGACGATGGCGTTGCAGGTGTGGTGCAGCTCGAGCTGCTCGAGTCACTGGTCGCGGCGGGGCGCTTCGAAAGCGCGCGCGAGCTGGGCGAGAGGCTGTCTTTTGGCCCCCACAGTGAAGGTGAGGTGGCGCGGGTTCATCTTGCGCTTGCGCAGACGGCCTTGATCCGGCTGGACTGGGATGAGGCGGAGCGGTGGTTGGTCGCGGCGCGGGGCGGCGCTGGCTCGTCGGTGCGCGAGCGGCTGGAGCTGCTAGCGGCGACAATCGCGGTGGGCCGCTTGCGGTATACGGAGGCTGAGCGCATCGCGCGGTCGGTCGCGGTGCGAGCCGCCGCGCGTGGTGATGACGCGACCGCTTGCGAGGCCTGGCTGCTCGCCGGCGAGAGTGTGGCCGCGGCCGACGTGCAGCGGGCCGAGGAGATGTTCTCCCGGGCGTTGGCGCTCGCCGAACGTAGACGTCTGGCGACGCTGCGAGCGCGGGCCCTGGCTGCTCTTGGCCGCCTGGACGTATTGCGCATCGGCGGGCGCGAGCGGGTCGCGCTCGCGCGTGAGGCGGCACTCGACGCGGGCATGGCGGCGCTCGCGGCTGAGTCAACGCATGACCTTGCGATGCTCAGCATGCTGCGGTTTGAGCTGGAGGACGCGCGCGCCTGGGCGGGGCACACGGTCACGCTGGGACGTCGCTACCGGCTCGGGTGGGTGCTCGCTGCCGGTCTGGTGAAGCAGGCATGGGCCGCCGCCCTCACCGGCAGCCCTGAGGAAGCGGAGCGGCTGCTGGCAGAGGCAGAGCCGATTATCGGTGGCAACCCGCGTGGCTGCGCGCTAATGAACGGTCACGTCCGTGCCGCGGTGGCGCTGGGTCAGGAGAACCTGGATGCCGCATGGACGGCATTGGAAGAGGCGGCAGAGCTGTGGTGGCGCCACCGGCTCGAGCCGCGTCCGTACCTTGGCCTGTGGGTGCTGTTGGCTGTCTTGATCGATCCGAGCGGGTTTGAGCCGGTGCGAGAACGACTTGAGCAGAGGGGTGTGCTCTGGCAACCGACGACCGCCGGCCTTTGCCTCGCCGCGAAAGCCGCGCTGGTTGCCACCGCTGAAGAAGATCTCGCGCGTGCCGATGCGCTGCTTGCGCGGGCCGAACCGCTGCTAGAGCCGACCCCGTGGTTTCGTGCCGTCGCCTACCGCCATGTGGGCGAGCGGCTGCTGGCGGCAGGGTCGCCGACGGGCGAGCGACTACTCGGCGCGGCGATCGCCTTCTTCGCCCGCGCTGGTACCCCGACTCCCGCGGAGGCCGCGCGGGCGCTGCTGCGTGCCGCCGGGCGGCCCGTCCCACGCCGCGGCCGCGGCCACGCAACAGTCCCCGCGCAGCTCGCGACGGCCGGGGTCAGCTCGCGCGAGATGGACGTGCTCCTGCTGCTCGCCGAAGGTCTGACCAATCGCCAGATCGCCGCGCGGCTCTATCTCTCTCCGCGGACGGTCGAGAAGCACGTCGAGCGGCTGCTGGCCAAGACCGATAGCCCAAATCGCGTCGCGCTCACCGCCCGCGTAGCCTCACCCACGCTCTCCTTAAGTACGTAGCGGGGCCGGCTTAGATGCCGTGATCCTGCCGATGTGCGCGCCCCAAGGCGAGGGCAATACTCGTGCCGTTGACAGCGCACCAACCGACCAACGGCCGTGCGCATGAACGCAGATCAGGAGACGATGAGAATGTCCGCGAAGCCAGAGAGCGCGGCAAACGGAACACCCATGCAGCATCACGAGCTGCTGAGCAGCGCGACCGAGGCGCCCCTCCACGGCCCGGTCCGGCTCCAGCCGCCAGAGCCAGAAATCGTTAACGCCATGTCCGACCAGACACCATCGCATCTGCCGGTACTGGACGTCATGCTGAACACGTTCATGGCGCAGGCGCTACGAGTGATCGTGCAGCGCGAGATCCCGGATCTGCTCGCGGAACAGCCCCGGACCGTCCCGGAGCTGGCCGCGCGGACCGGCGCCGATGTCCGGCCACTTACCCAGGTGATTCGCACACTCACCGGCTTCGGTGCATTCGCCACGGACGGTCAGGGACGGGTCCGGCTGACCGAGCTGGGACAGACGTTGTGCGCCGGCCACCCCAGCGCCACACGGGACATGGTCCTGGTGATGACGGGGCCGACAGTGTGGCGCGCACTGGCCCGGATAAACGAGACGGTCGCGACGGGCCGGACGGGCATCGAGCTGGAGTTCAGCAGGTCGTTCTTCGACGTACTCCAGGACGACCCCGAGCAGGGCGCGCAGTTCAACCGCATGATGAAGAGCTTCCACGGTGCCGAGCCAGCCGCCGTGGCAGCGGCGTACGACTTCGCCGCGATCACGCACCTGGTGGATGTCGGCGGCGGCATCGGCACCATGGTCCATACCCTCCTGAGCGCGTATCCGCACCTCAAAGGCACCGTTTACGATCAGCCGCCGGTCATCGAGCAGGCCCGGCGCCAGCCCGCCGACCCGGCGGTCCAGACGCGGTGCGCCTTGGTGGCCGGGAACTTCTTCGAGTCCGTGCCGTCCGGAGCCGACGCCTACCTGCTGTCTCACATCATCCACGACTGGGACTCCGGCGACTGCGCACGCATCCTGGCCACCTGCCGGGCCGCGATGACACCCGCGAGCAGACTGCTGATCGTGGAGATGGTGCTGCCCGACGGTGACGAGCCCCACCCGGGCAAGGTGCTCGATCTGGTCATGATGTCGGTGCCCGGCGGCCAGGAACGCACCGGCGGGCAGTACCACGCGCTGCTGGCCTCGGCGGGCCTGCGAGTCACCTCCATCACGCCGACCAGCACCCCAGTCAGCGTGGTCGAAGCCGTGCTCGCCTAGTCGCGGCGCCCGCCCGTCGGCCCGGCCGACCAGGGCTGGGTGAAGACGTGCCCGTCGGGAATCTGCTCGCCGGGGTGCTCGCGGTCCCACTAGGCGATGTCATAAGGGACGTGCGGGATCCGCATGCAGAAGGTGAACGACAGCCCGGCGACCCCTCAGGCATCCGCTTCCTGGCCAGCACCGCGCCAGCCTCATCCATCACCTCTTAACTCTCATTAGTCAGGACACCGCCATGGCCGTCGCCCGGCCGGCCGGTTCGGTCCACACCATCGTGGTGCAGACGGGGCCTCCGGTTTGCAGGTCGACAATCTGACCGACGCGGCCGCCAGCCAGAACACCCCAGGGCGGCGCGGCCACCGGGCTGGCGGGACGGCCCCGAGGCGGCTCCGGGCTGGCGCCGTGGCTGGCCACGCTGGCGGGCGGGCTCCTGCTGGCGACCGCCGGAATTTCGGGCCCGCGCCGGACGCGCGGCGTCGCCGCTTAAGCAAGGCTCCCGCCGCGGTCTGGCCGAGTCATACGAAGCTCTACCGGATAGAGGCGGGTTGTGTAAGTCCACAACCATCAGGCCAGGTCAGCGCGCCGCCTGGTGATCGAGGCTGCGTATCAACTCTTACACCTTGCCGGGAGTGAACGCCTCTCTGCCATAGGGGAGGATCTCAGATCGGCCGCATGTCCGAGGTCTCCAGTCGCTTGTCACGCCGTGACGGCAACGTTGATGACGTAGACGGTCGCGGCGTCCTCGTCCACCTCGTACAGGATCCGGATGCCGGGCAAGCGCAGGCGGTATATTCCGCTGCCTCCCCACGCCACCGCCTCGTCAGGATGCGGTTGCTCAGCCAGCGCTGCAAGTGCCCGCCTGATCGAGGCGAAGGCTTCCTTGTCCTCGGCGCGGATCCGGGCCAGCGTCCGCAGCGCAGTCTCCTGCACGACGACGGTGAGGCTCATCGAGAGTCGTCGGCGTCAATCCGATCCAGGGCTGTATCCAGGTCAGCCAGCGGGACGCCGCTGCCCCCCGCCAGCCGGGCAGCGTAATGGGCGGCTAGGGCGGCCCGGTCCTCCAGATCGGCGAGGTCGTCGATGTTGATGATGGCGACCGAGGGCTTGCCATGCTCGGTGATCGCGACCGGACGATGCGAATACCGGGCCCGGGAGACCAGTTCGCCCAGATGACTCCGGGCCGACGTCAGGCTATAGGACTCGTTCATGACTTCAAAGTGTACACTTTGCGCACTAGGCCACCGCCAGACATTGTACGGTCACCGGTCGATGGCGGCTTCACTGGTCAGTTGACGGCCAGGACGGGCGCTGGCAGAGTTGGCGCGCTCCCCTCATGGAGCGCAGGTCCCCGTGCCGCCGTCTGGCCAACTCAGGGCGCTGTCTCGTGGTGGAGGCTGTGTACTCGTTCTAACACCCAGCTCGTAGCGACGGGCCGCTTTGCCAGCGCAGCATGCGGGGCCGGCCGTCACTTGTCGCGAGCAGCACGGGAGCGGCTCAGCATCCCGGCCGCATACATGACGATCGCGGTGAGGAGTCCGACCGTCAGCCAGGTCTTCACTCCGGGCACGTGTCCGAAAACCGCCTCGCCGGCTGTGCCGGCCGCCGTGATCACGACGACCAGGAAGACGAGGAAGAAGGGGTTCGTGTACGGGCGAACCGGGTGCGCGGGGCTGTGCGAGCCGCGCGCCGGCATCCCTGGGGCCCCGCCGGCCCGGGCAGGTCATCGAACAGCCCGCTCAGGTCGCCGCGGGTCTTGGCGTTCATCGCCTGCGCGAGGCGCTCGTCGAACTCGGCCTGGTTGAGCCGGCCTTCGCCGAAATGCGCGGCCAGGCGGTCGGCCACGTCGGCGCGTTCGGCGTCTGAGACGCGGATGTGCTGGTCGGTGGCGCCGTAGCGGAGCCGCGGCACAAGGCCGTGCGTCCGGGGCTGGCTGGACGGGGCTGCCCTGGTCATGACTGAAGCGTGCCGCCTCGGACCAGGCCGGGGCATCAGGGAAGACCCTGATGTGACCCTGATTTCGCGCATGTCTGGATCAAGGTCGCCCCAGAAACCTCGGAACCATGTGGTTGTGGCAGCCAGCCCGGAAGAGGGCGTTGTCCAAATCCCATATCGGTGCTAGTGATCTGCCGCGCCGGCTGTGGATCGAAGCGGCTTATCCGCTGTGATCCACCGGCTCGGCGACGTCGGGAACCGGCCGTAAGGCCCCAGCGGCCTCTGGCGTCACAGGGCTGTGCCGCTGGCAGCGCACCGGAATATGCATGGTTGCGGCAGCGTGCACCAAAGAATGTGCACGTTGCCGCAACCACGATGTATGACCGGCGCCTGTCCGCCCCGCTGAGGGCCTGGGGAGGCTTGGGTTACCCGTGGTGTGCCGGATCGTGCCCGGCCAGCCCATGGATGGGCCTCTCTGCCCGGAAGATCCGGTAGAGAGTCACATTCACTGAATCCGCGGTGTTACGGATGAGGGGCATAGTGCTGGTCACGAGAGCGGTCGGTCCTCGCGCGGATTCGTTCGCGCCCGCGGTTCACGGGCCGATGGTGGCACGTTACGGCACTAATGGGCAACGCGACGGCCGCTATGGCAGTATTCTGACCCGTCGCGTGATCTCGGCGGGAAACGGGCATAGCGGACCGCCGTACGACACCTCGGCGGGTTGATGATCTGCCTGCCTAGCAGCAGCAATGTTACATCGCTGCTGTCCCAGCGACATCGGTGCCACATCGACGTTGTTTGCGGGCGGGCGCAGCTCCGGGCCAGGCGTCATGCGCGGGGATATAGGGGCGCGCGAGGCTGCGGGGACAACAGGAAGACCCGTCAGGCCACACGCGCCGGGCGGCGCCGAGCCAGTAACCTCACAGCCCCATCGTGGGGGTAAGGACCGCGGTACCGTGATCTTGGGCGGGCGGCGTGAGGGGTTTCGTGCCATTTACGATCGAAAAGCGCCGCTAATTGAGACGTTTCCTGCCCGGAATCGGGCAGGAAATTTGCCTAGTGCGTCGTCCGCTAGTAAGAAGTAGCCATGCCTGGACCTGGCGACGCCGCGAACCCTGGCGATGCCGCGAGCCCAGGCAACCCGGGCAACGCGGACCGCGCAGGCTACGCCGACCCCTTCCCGCAGGATCTCGCCCGCTACCTGGCGGCCTCGACGGGCCTACCGCAGCCCACCGCAGTCCGGGTCGTCGCCGACGTGGCCGCGTACTTCAACGAGACGGTGGAGGAGTTCGTCCGCAGGCGCCATGACGAACTGCGGCGACGCCAGTACAAGAACGAGGAGATCTGGCCGCTGGTCGCGGCCGAACTGGGGCAGCGCAGGTTCGCTGCGCCGGGACTGTCCGAACGCCAGCTCCGGCGCATGGTCTACGGATGACCACACCAGAAAAGGACCACACCAGGACGACCAGGTAAGGACCGAAAAGGACCTGATTAAGCAGCAGGGGAGCATGAAGTGTGCGGAATCGTGGGGTACATCGGCCGCAGGGACGCCATCCCGGTCCTGCTCGAGGGGCTCAGGAGCCTGGAGTACCGCGGCTATGATTCGGCCGGCCTGGCGGTGATCTACCGGAACCGGCTGCAGGTCACCAAGACGGCGGGCCGGGTCCAGGATCTCAGGGACCGGGTCGGCGACCGGGCCAAGGCCACTATCGGCATCGGTCACACCAGGTGGGCCACCCACGGCGAGCCGAACGAGGTGAATGCCCATCCGCACACCGATGCCGAAGGCCGCATCGCGATCGTGCACAACGGCATCATCGAGAATGCCGAGCAGCTCAGGGACGCGCTCACCAACCGGGGCGTCAAGCTCGTCAGCGATACCGACACCGAGGCGCTCGCTCACATGATCGCCGCCGAGGCGACGGAGGGCACCAGCCTGGAGGACGCGGTCCGCCAGACGCTGCGCCGCGTGGAAGGTACCTACGGTCTGGTAGTGCTGGACACCAAGAACCCGAACGAACTGGTGGTGGCCCGCAACGGCAGCCCCATCGTGCTCGGCATCGGAGAGTCGGAGATGTTCGTCGCCTCCGACGTGGCGGCGCTGGTCCGCTACACCAAGCAGGTCGTGTACCTGGACGATGCCGAGGTGACGACGGTGCACGCCGCCGACTACCTGACCTCGGCGCTGGACGAGCGCGACCGCCGCGGCTCCGACAAGGCCAAGGTACCCACCACCGTGGAGGCCGAGGCCGGGGACTACGAGCTCGGGCCGTTCGAGGATTTCATGCGCAAGGAGATCCACGAGCAGCCGGAGGCGGTGCGCCGCGCGCTGCGCGGCCGGCTCGACGAGCGGTTCGCCACGGCCAGGCTGGGCGGCATCAACCTGGACGCGCGCCAGCTCCGGGCGATCAGGCAGGTGAAGTTTCTCGGCTGCGGTTCCGCCTACTACGCCGGCCAGATGGGCGCGGTGCTGGTCGAGGAGCTGGCCCGTATCCCGTCCGACGCCGAGCCGGCCTCGGAGTTCAGGTACCGCAACCCGGTAGTGGACCCGGACACGCTCTACGTGGCGGTCAGCCAGTCCGGTGAGACGATCGACACGCTGATGGCGGTCCAGGAGCTTCGCCGCAAGGGCGGCCAGGTCATTGGCACGGTCAACGTGGTGGGCAGCGCGATCGGGCGGGAGTGCGGCCACGGGGTGTTCCTGCACGCGGGCCCGGAGATCGCCGTGGCGTCCACCAAGGCGCTGACCAACATGGCGGCCACGTTCGCCATGCTCGCCCTGCTGCTCGGCCGGGTCCGCGACCTGTCCTCGGCGTCCGGCCAGCGGATCGTGGGCGGCATGCGCGCGCTGCCCGGGCAGATCGAGCAGGTGCTGAATACCGAGGAGGAAATCGCCGGGATCGCCCGCCGGTTCGCCGCGGCCGAGCATATGTTCTTCATCGGCCGGGTGCGCGGCTGGCCGGTGGCCCGCGAGGGTGCGCAGAAGCTGAAGGAGGTCTCCTACGTCCACGCCGAGGCCTACCAGGCGGCCGAGCTGAAGCACGGCCCGCTGGCCCTGATCAACTCCACGATGCCCAGCGTGGTCCTCGTCCCGGCGGACGATCTGCTGACCAAGAATATTTCCACCATCGAGCAGATCAAGGCCCGCGGCGGCCCGGTCATCGCGGTGACCAGCGCCGACCTGCCCGCGGGCCTGGCCGACGCGGTCATCCGGGTTCCCCGTGCCGAACCCGAGCTCGAACCCCTGCTGCTGAACGTCCCGCTGCAGATGCTGGCCTACCACCTGGCGGCCAAGCTGGGCCGCGACATCGACAAGCCCCGCAACCTGGCCAAGAGCGTCACGGTCGAGTAAGACCCGCTCAGTGGAAGGGCAGCGCCTCGTCCATCGCGCTGGCGCTGCCCGGCAGCGGCTGCTCGCACCAGACGACCTTGCCGGTCGCCGTGCGGCGGGCGCCCCACCGCTTGGAGAGCTGGCGAACTACCTGCAGGCCACGGCCGCTTTCGGCGTCACCGTCGGCCTGGCGCAGCCTGGGCAGCGCGGCCGAGGTGTCCAGGACCTCGCAGACCAGGGCCTTCTCGTTGACGAGCCGGAGCGTGACCTCGTTGCGCGAGTATTTCACCGCGTTGGTCACCAGCTCGGAGACGAGCAGCTCGGTCGTGGGGATCATGTCCTCCAGGTCCCACCGCTTCATCGGCTCGGCCAGCACCGAACGCGCCTCCCGTACCGAGGTCAGCTTCGGCGGGAGCGTCCAGGAGGCGTGGTTGTCCTCGGGCAGCCGCCGCAGCCGCGCGATGAGCACCGCGATGTCGTCGCGCTGGTGGTCGGAGTACACCCCGTCCAGCGTGGCCTTGCACAGATCCTCGAGCGGCTTGGTCGGCGAGCCCGGGCCGAAGATGCCGCGCAGCCGGGCCAGGCCGTCGCTGATGTCCTGGCCCTTGTTCTCCACCAGACCGTCGGTGTACAGCACGAACAGGCTGCCGTCCTCCACCGTGAACCGGCGGGTCTCCACCTCGCCGTTGCCGATGCCGAGCGGCGGCGCGGGCGGGACGTCGAGCAGCTCGTTGCTGCCGTCCGGATGCACGAGCAGCGGCGGCAGGTGGCCCGCCACGGCGACCTCGCACTCGCCGCTCACCGCGTCGAACACCGCGTAGGCGCAGGTGGCGAAGTGCGGCTCGCGTTCGCCGAGGGTGTGCATGAGCTCGTCGAGCTGGAGCAGCGAATCGGCGGGCGGCAACTCGAGCATGGCCAGCGTGTGGATGGCGGTGCGCAGCCGGCCCATGGTGACGGCGGCGCGCACGCCGTGCCCGGCCACATCGCCCACCACCAGCGCGACCCGGCCGCCAGGCAGCGCGATGGACTCGTACCAGTCGCCGCCGACCTCGATCATCTTGCTGCCGGGCAGGTAGCGGTGCCTGACCTCGACCGAGGAGGGCGCGGAGAGCCCGGTCGGCAGCATGCTCCGCTGCAGCGTCAGCGCGGTGGCGTGCTCGCGGCTGTAGCGGCGGGCGTTGTCGATGAAGACCGCGGCCCGGGAGGCGAAGTCCATGCCGATCTCGACGTCGTAGGCGTCGAATCGGCGGAACCCTTCCTGCCGGGTGCAGGCGAAGAAGCCCCACATGGTGCCGCGCGCGATGAGCGGCAGCATCAGTACGGAGGCGCCGGAAAGCAGCTTGGCCACCGGCTTGCGCCGCCAGGCCTTGGCGATCTTGCCCGCCTGGACGTCGCTGATGGTGCTCTCAAGCACCGGCGCGCCGGTGTCCATGCACTCGTAGTACGGCGTGTGCTGGGGGTAGCGCAGGATCTCACCAGTCGGGAAGGCCGCCTCCCACGCGAGGTCCTTCTGGTCGTGCTGCAGCGCGATCCGGCGCAGCGGCAGCGACCCCTCGGGGCTGGTCGCGGGCAGTTCGTCGTCGCCGGCCAGGCTCTCAAGCAGCAGCAGGTCAGCAGCGTTGCAGAAATGCGGCACGAGCGCGTCGAGCAGCACCTGGGCCACCTCGTCGATGTCGAGCGTGTCGCCGATCCTGGTGAGCGCGTCGTCGAGCATCTGCCTGCGCATGAGCGCGGGATCCACGAACCGCTCGGCGTTGGGGGCAGGAATGCGCAGCAGCGCGAGCGCGGCCAGGCTGGTGCCGCCGGCCCGCATCGGGTGCACGGTCACCACGGCCTCGGCCGGGTGGCCGTCCCGGGTCTCGATCGTGAGCATGGCACTGCCCTCACGATCCGAACGGATGGCCTCGAGCAGCCCGGCCACCGCCGCGGCGGAGCCGTCGCCCGCCCTGGCGCCGTGGGAGTCCCCCGCCGAGCCAGTAGAGCCCGCCGAGCCCGCCGAGCCAGCCGCCAGCCGCCGGCCGAGCCCGCCGAGCCGCCCGGGGTGAGCTCGATGAGCTGCGCGCCGAGCAGATCCTCGGGTTTGCGCGCCAGGATCTGGGCCGCGTTCCTGTCGTGCTGCACGATACGCCCGTCGTAGTCGATCCCGAGGATCAGGGTCCTTACCGACGAGGAAAGAGCCGGATGAGAACTCTCGGCGGTGACGCTGCCGGGCGAGGCGTCGGGGGTTTCGATGATCCCGGCCTCCTGGAAGTCCGTGCCGGTCTTGGTTTCGCGGCTTCGCTTGGTTCCGTTGCCAGGGGCTCGAGGCAACGGGGCGCGGTCCGTCCGGGCACCGCTCTCGGGGGCCTCAGCCCCGAGAGCGCTGCCCTTGGCCGACATGCCGGATGTCACGTGCGTTTTCTCCTGATGGCATCGCAGGCTGCGCTCCTGTCAATTATGAGCCACGGACGGCACGTTCAGACAGGAGTTCCGATGACTCACCTTTCTACCAAAACATCACGTTTATGCCGTATTGACGTAAATCTAGTGACGAAAGGATACTGCAGTGAGCTTCACGTTCGCCTGAAGTAAGCATCATCCCGGTTCGGGTGGCTCTCCCGCTGCGAATTGCTGACTAACCGTCACGGTAAAATCACCTAGGTAGATCAGGTCAGGCTGGCCACGGCCATGGCCGCGGCGAGCAGCATGATGGCCCAGGAAGCCGCGCGCAGCGCCCGCTCGAGCGGCTGGAGCAGGGCGTCCGCGGTGACCGGCACGGTCCGCCCGTCGGCGAAGGTCACGCTCCCCTCCACCCGCTCCGCCCGGCGGCGGATGTTCCTGGCCGGGGTGCTCAGCTGCCGCTGGGCGGCGGACAGCGCGAAGGCGCCGGCCGCGGCCAGCACGGGTGCCAGCGCCAGCGTGCCGGCCTGCGCCGTGTAGGCAGTGAGCACCGGGAAGGCCCCCCAGGCGGCGGCGAAGCCGAAGTCGGTGTGCATCAGCCCGCCGAAAAGCTCCGCGTTGTACGCGATCACCAGCACCGGACCCGCCACCATGAACGGGATCAGCGTCCAGCCGACCCGGATCACCCCGAACACCCCGAGCGCCAGCGCTCCCAGCAGCCCGGCCGCGACCACGCCGACCAGCACGGCGGACGGGATCGCCGTCCGCAGCGGACGGCCGCGCAGTTCGTCCAGCGCATGCGCGGCCAGCCCGACCGCGAGGAAGAACGCCAGCAGGGTCGCGATCAGGTAGCTGAGCCGCACGTGCGGCGCCAGCGCGGCGCCGATGACCACGTAGGACAGGTGCCAGGCCGTGTACGGCGGGTGCAGCAGCGTCCACCAGTCCCGCCACCCGCCGGACCGCGCCGCGTAGTAGGCCGGCCGCGCCGCCTCAGGTTCAGTGCCGGCCCGGGGGGACGAGCCTGTTCCCAGCCGGGGGGCCTCCATCCCCCCGGACCCCTCCGGCAGACCCCCCCGCTCACCCGGCACGCGTACCCCACATGACCAGGCCGCCGCCGAGGCTCATCACCCGGGTTCTCACCCCGGTCAGGCCCGCCTTCTCCCAGGCCTCCACCGTCCAGGCGACCGGGTACCTGCGGTAATGGGCGGAGATGTTGGGGCCGAGGAAGCGGCCCACCCGGTACCACTCGCGGCCGCCGAGCAGCAGGCCGCCGGCCGGCAGTACCAGCCGGGTGTACGCCCACCAGGCCGGATGCCATAGTGGGCCGGTCGGTAGGCAGAACTCCAGGCTGGCCATGACCCCGCCCGGCTTGAGCACGCGCGCCAGCTCGGTCAGCGTGCCCTGCGGATCCCGAACGTACCTGAGCAGGTACGTGAACGTCAGCGCGTCGAAGCAGGCGTCGGGGAAGGGCAGCTGCTCGGCCCGCCCGGTGACCAGCGTGATCCGGTCCTGCTGGCCGGCCGCCGCCACCCGCCGCCGCCCCTGGCGCAGCATCTGCTCGGTCAGGTCCACCCCCACCACCCGGGCTCGCCGCTGCCCGCCGCCGCCGCTGCAGCTGCGCGCCGCCAGCTGCAAGGCGACGCCAGCGGTGCCGGACGCGACGTCGAGGATGACGCCCTCAGCCGGGACGACATGACCGATCATCTCGGCCCGCCATCGCCCGTTCTGCCCGAGGGAAAGCAGTTCGGCGAGCCGGTCGTAGCGGGCGGGCAACCCGTCGAACAGGTCACGCGCGAAGCGGTTGAGGTCGTCGGGCATGGGGGTCTCCCGGGTTCTCCTGTGGCTCCAGCGTGACACGGTGCTTACCTATCCACCGTATCGCCGGGCACCCGCCCCCGGGTTCAGGCCGCCGGCAGCGCCGCCCTGATCTTCTCCGCATAGGCCGCGGCCGGGTGGGCGTCGTCGTACTTATGCCGCGGGCCCAGCCAGAACCGCAGGCCGTCGCGCTTGTTCCGGGGGATCACGTGCAGGTGCAGGTGCGGGACGGACTGGCTCACCACGTTATTGACCAGGACCATCGACCCGTCGGCGCCCAGGCCGTCCTCGACCGCGCGCTCCAGCCGCTGCGCCGTGGTGAAGAACTCGGGCACCTGGTCGGCGGGCAGGTCGCTGAGCAGCAGCATGTGCTGTTTCGGCACGAGCAGGGTGTGGCCGTAAAACAGCGGCCGGTGGTCGAGGAATGCGATCAGCCGCTCGGTTTCCAGCACGGTCACGGCCTGCTGCTCGCCGCGGATCACGGCGCAGAAAACACAGGTGGCTGGCATCAGCCGTGAGCCTACCGCGACCCCATCGCCCCCGACTGACCCGCCGCCCCGGTTCCCCTCCTAGGGGCCGCCCGCGCCGACTGGACGGCCGAACGGCGCCCAGGAGCGCGTCCTCTTTACTGGCTCAGGGTGGTGTTGCTGCCGGCGACCGTGATGCGGAGACCCTGCTGGGTGACGCTGACGCTGGTGATCGACACCCCGGCCGGGAGCTTCGGGATGTTAACGCTGAAGTTCAGGTTGCCGAGAATGGCCGACGTTATCCCGCCCGCGTCGAGGACCTTGATGTTGATCTTCCCCGGTCCGGTCTGAGTGATCTGGGCGTCGGCCGATTCGCTGAGCGGGCCGATGTCGATGCTCGCCTTGATCTTGTTCGGGCCGTCCGCGGACAGCGTGACGCCCTGCGGGATGCCGCCGGCATTGGCCAATTCCGCGAACGTGATCAGCGCCGACGCGTTGAACTGGTCGACCATGGCGCTGTTGAGCCCGTGGATGTGCATCCCGTGCAGCGTGGCGGTCAGGCTGGCGATCTGGAGCTGCCCGCCCGGCCCCGCGGTCTCGTTGCTCGCGCTGATGTCCACGGTGCGGAAGTCACGGGCGGCCAGCTGGGTCAGGAACGGGAATCCCTGGATGGTCACGTTCGGCTTGCCGGACAGGGCCAGCGACGACTGTATCTGGCTGGCCATCTGGTTCTCGGTGTACGCGTTGGCGACCCGGTCGCCGACCACGAGGACCAGAATGATCACGACCAGCGTGATGAGGGGCCATCTCCGCCTTCGCCGCCGCGCCCGCGGCGGCGGCCCCTGGTAGGCCTGAGCCCCCGGGAATCCCTGGTTCGGTGGCATCCGCTGCGTCCCTTGGTTCCCCGGATAATCCTGATCTCGCTGAAACCCCTGGCCCGACGGATACCCCTGACCCGGCTGCTTCCACCACTCGGGCACAGGCTGGGTCGGATCGGAACTCACGCCGTACCCCCACAGGCGCGGACCATGGTCACCATATCCTCACAATACGTATTTACGGCACGCATTTCCCCAACCCCTGAGGTGTCAATTAGTTACCGGAGATAACATTGAGTCATCTGGACGGTTAGGCATGCGGCGCGTTTCTGGCAGGCGGTTCAAACACAGTCTCTGACGTTCCAGTATCAGGGGTGTCCGCCTCCCAATATGTCAAAAGCGCGCGGTCGACCCGAATGGTTCTCCCGATTCCCGTTTACACCCGACAGCCCCACACTTTGCAGCCCTACACTTTGTCAACATGCCATCCGAGCGTTTCGACTGGTCTGGTCATCGGCCGCCGCAGGCCAGTCCCAATCCACCCGGGCTCTCGCCGGCCGGGATCGCCGAGGCCACGCCCCCGCAGGGCGGGGCCTCCGCCGCTCCTGCCTCGCCCGACCTCGATGTGCGGACCAGGCGCTCGGTTCATCAACTGAAGCCCGGGACCACCTATCGCATCGGCCGGGATCCGAAGTCCAACATCGTCATGACCGACTCGCGCGTCTCGTTCCGGCACGGGCAGATCCGGATCGACGGGGACGGCTGGATCATCGAGGATCTCGGCAGCACCAACGGCACGTTCCTCGGCCCGCAGCGGCTCGACCGGATCGAGATCGTCGCCGAATGCGTGGTCCGACTGGGAAACCCGGAGGACGGCCCGGTGATGCGGTGCATGCCCCAGGCGCTCGCGGCCCCGGCGGCCCAAGCCCAGGTCGCTTCGGCTCCGCCCGGTCACCCGCGCACCGTCCTGTCGGCCACCCCGGCACCGCCAGTCCCGGAAGTCATCCCGGAACCGGCGCCGCGCGAGCGGCCCGCCCCCCTCGACTACGCCCCGTGGCACGGACCGTGGGCACCGCCGCCATCCGCCCCGGCGCGGCCCGTGCCGCCGGTTCCGTCGGGTCAGCCCGACCTGCGGCCGAGCGTGGACCGCAAGCCCACGGCGCGGATGCCGCTGCCGGCCAAGGCCATGCGCATCGGCCGCGTGCCCGAGAAGAATGACCTGGTCCTTCCCGATCTCAACGTTTCCCGGTACCACGCCGAATTGCGCAAGTCACCCTCCGGCAGCTACGAGATCGTCGACCTCGGCAGCCACAACGGGACCTTTGTCAACGGTCGCCAGGTAACCCGCCAGCTGCTGACCGAACACAACCTCGTCAGCATCGGAAGTTCCACTTTCCGCCTCAAGGATGGCGAGCTCAGGCAGTTCGTCGACGATGGCAACATCACGTTCAGCGCCCAGGACCTGGTGGTCAAGGTCGCCGGCGGCAAGGTCCTGCTCGACCACGTGACGTTCCCGATCCCGGAGAAGTGCCTGCTCGGCGTCATCGGTCCGAGCGGCGCGGGCAAGTCGACCCTGCTCGGCGCGCTGACCGGGATGCGCCCCGCGACCACTGGCACGGTGCTCTACGACAACCGCGACCTGTACCGGAACTACAACGAGCTCAGGTATCGCATCGGCTTGGTCCCGCAGGAGAGCGTACTGCACACCCAGCTGACCGCACGCCGCGCGCTGCAGTACTCGGCCGAACTCCGCTTCCCGGCCGACACCAAGGCCGCCGAGCGGGACGGCCGGGTCGACGGGGTGATGAGCGAGCTCGGCCTGACCAGGCACGCGCAGACCCGCGCCGACCGCCTGTCCGGCGGTCAGCTCAAGCGGGTCAACGTGGCGCAGGAACTGCTGACCAAACCATCCCTGCTCTTCCTGGACGAGCCGACCTCGGGGCTGGACCCGGGCCTGGACAAGTCGGTCATGGAGCAGATGCGGGACCTGGCCCATGACGGCCGGACGGTCATCGTCGTCACGCACAGCGTCGACAACCTGGACCGGTGCGACCGGCTGCTCGTCCTGGTGCCCGGCGGGAGGATCGCCTTCTACGGGCCGCCCGACGAGGGACTTGGCTACTTCGGCCAGTCCCGCTGGGCCGAGGTGTTCCAGGCGTTCGAGCGCTACCCGGACCGCGACTGGGCCGCCGAGTACGCCGCGTCCCCCGCCTACCAGCAGTACGTGCTCGGCCGGCCGAAGCCGCCGGTCCAGGACTATGCCCAGGACCTGCCGCCGCTGCCGCAGGCGCAGCGGCGCGGCGCCTTGCCCCAGATGTCCACCTTGACCCGCCGGTACGTGCGGGTGATCGCCTCGGACCGAGGCTACCTGCTGTCGATGGGGCTGCTGCCGGTCATCCTCGGCGTCCTGATCCATTTCGTCGGGACCAGCCAGGGCCTGGCCGGGCCGCCCCATACCAACCAGAACGCGCAGGAAGTGCTGCTGATGCTGGTCATCAGCACCTGCCTGGCCGGGGCCGCGATCTCGGTCAGGGAGCTGGTCAAGGAACGCTCGATATACATACGAGAACGGGCGGCCGGCCTGACCTCCGGCGCCTACTTGTGCTCCAAGCTCCTGGTCCTCGGCGTGATCAGCGTGATTCAGTCGATTCTGCTGGTGCTGCTGGGTCTGGTGGGACGGCCGCTGCCGCCCACGGGCTCCTTCCTCACCGGTGCCCCGCTTATCGAGCTGATGATCGGCATCGCCGTGCTCGGCCTCGCGTCCATGTGTCTCGGCCTGCTTGTCTCCGCCCTGGTCAGCACGTCGGAGAAGGCCATGCCCATCCTCGTGCTGCTCACCATGGTCCAGGTGATCTTGTCCGGCGGCGTGTTGTCGCTGGTCGGCAAGGCCGGGCTCAGCCAGCTTGCCATGGCGGCCCCGTCCCGCTGGGGCTTCGGCGCGGTCGCCTCGACCGCGAACCTCAACGTCATCAACCCCACCCTGGGTACCTTCACCGACCCGGTATGGAATCACGACGCGTCGACCTGGCTACGCAACGTGGGCTACACGATCGCGCTGGCGGTGATCTTCACCCTGCTCGCCTGGCTCCGGATGCGCCGCCTCGCCCCGCGCCGCCGCAAGGGCTGACCACCAGCGGGCTCACCCGCCCGTCCGCCGCACGGACCCCTGACCCGCCCGCGACGCTGCCCGGATCATCTGGCCCGAACGGCCCCGGCGCGTGCCCCGGCGCCGCGAGCGTGCCCGCTTGCGTAGGCTGGCGGGATGACCGAGCTCGAGCCTCAGGCGCGGGAGATGCTCCGGCGCTTCCCGCTGATCGACGGGCACAACGACCTGCCCTGGGCGCTGCGTGAACGCGCGGGAGGCGACCCGGGCCAGGTGCGCCTGGTCCCGGAAACCTCGCCGGGCGAGTCTGCCGCCGGCGCGGTCAACCTGGCCGCGCCGGTGGACGGCACGCACACCGACCTGCCCAGGCTCGCGGCCGGGGGCATGGGCGCGCAGTTCTGGTCGGTCTACGTGCCGGCCTCGCTGGACGGGGACGGCGCGGTGGCCGCCGTGCTCGAGCAGATCGACCTGACCCGCCGGATGATCGCGAGCTATCCCGGGGCGCTGGAACTCGCGCTGACCGCGGACGACGTGGAGCGGATCTTTGCCGAGGGCCGGGTGGCCTCGCTGCTCGGCGCCGAGGGCGGTCACGCGATCGCCGGGTCGCTCGGCGTGCTGCGGATGCTCTACGCGCTGGGCGTCAGGTACCTGACCCTGACCCACAACGCCAACGTGGGCTGGGCCGATTCGGCCACCGACGAGCTGAAGGCCGGCGGGCTGACCGACTTCGGCCGGGACGTGGTCCGCGAGATGCAGCGGCTCGGCATGCTCGTCGACCTGTCGCACGTCTCCCCGGACACGATGCGGGACGCGCTCGACGTGGCCGCGGCGCCGGTGATCTTCAGCCACTCCTCGGCCCGCGCGCTCTGCGACTCCCCGCGTAACGTTCCCGACGACGTGCTGGCCCGGCTGGCCGGCAATGGCGGCGTCTGCATGGTGACGTTCGTGCCCGGTTTCGTCTCCCAGGAGTGCGCCGACTGGACGGCCGGCCTGAAGGCCGAGGCGGTGCGCCGCGGCCTGGACCCGCGGGATTTCGGCCAGCTGCTGCGCCTCAAACCCGGATGGGAGCGCGCCCATCCGCTGCCCCGGGCGACGCTCACCCAGGTCGCGGACCACATCGACCATGTCCGCACGGTCGCGGGCGTGGCGCATGTGGGCCTGGGCGGCGACTTCGACGGCACCCCGGACGTGACGGCCGGCCTGGAGGACGTCTCCGCCTACCCGGCGCTGTTCGCCGAACTCCTGCGCCGCGGCTGGACCGAATCCGGCTGCGCCGCGCTGGCCGGCGGGAACCTGCTGCGCGCCCTGCGCGCCGCCGAATCCGCCGCCGCGCAGGCCGCCCCCCGTTAGGCTGCCACCCGATGAACACCCCGACCCAGACCTCCACCGTGCTCCGCGGAGTCGGCGCGCTGAGCCTGCTGACGTGGCCCGCGCTGGACGCCTCGGACGCGGACGCGGCGGTCACCGCCCGTACCGGCGGGGTGTCGTCCGGGCCGTACGCGTCGCTGAACCTGAGCCTGAGCGTCGGCGACGATCCGGCCCGCGTGCTGGAGAACCGGCGCCGGCTGGCGGCCGCCTTCGGCGCCGGCCTAGGCGACTTCGTGTTCGCCCGGCAGGTGCACGGCGCCGGGGTCCGCGTCGTCGGCGAGGCGGACCGGGGGAGCGGCGCGTATTGTCTCCACGACGCCATCCAGAACGCCGACGCGCTGGTCACCAGGTCGCCCGGCCTGGTGCTCGCCATCCTGACCGCGGATTGCGTCCCGATCGTGCTGCACGATCCGGTGGCCGGCGTGCTCGGCTGCGCGCACGCGGGCTGGCGCGGCACCGCGGCCGGGGTGACCGCCGCCGCCGTCGCCGCCATGGTCACCCTGGGCGCCCGGCCGCCCGGCATCGTGGCCGGCCTCGGCCCCGCCGTCCCCGCGGACCGCTACCAGGTCGGCCCGGACGTCCACCAGGCCATCACCCGGACGTTCGGCTCCTGCTGGCTCCGGGGGGGTCGTCCCCCCCGGAGCCAGCAGGGCCCCGCCGCAGCCGCCTTCATCCGCCCGGACCCGGCCGCGCCGGACCGCTGGCTCCTCGACCTGTGGGCCGCCAACCGGCACGCTCTCCGTGAGGCCGGCGTCCCCGACGCTCAGATCCACACCGCAGACATCCCCACCGGCCCCATCCACCCCGCGGATCCCGGCCGCTTCTTCAGCGACCGCGCCGCCCGCCCCTGCGGCCGCCTCGCCCTGGTCGCCCGGCTCCGCGCGCCCGGCCAGACGCGTATGGATGTGACAACGTGAACAATAGAGTGTGCAGGCTGCCACAACCATGCGCGCGCGGGAACGTGTTCCGGTACCAGGGCTTTCGGACGGATGCTGAGAGCGGGGTGCTGACCTGCCGGTACGAGCTGGACGGGCGCGAGTTCACCGAGCGGGTCACGCTGCCGCTCACAGGATCCGGCCCGCGCTGGCACACCGATGCGGCCCGGGCCGCGGCCCGGCTGGTGTTCCTGCTGGCCGGCGTCTCGTACTACAAGATTGCGGCGCCGCCGGTCATCGACTTCGGCGAGACCGCGCTGACCGACGCCGAGCACGCCTTTCTCCGCGAGTTCTACCTCCAGGGCCTGGGCGAGTTCGCCTACCGCAACCACCTGGACCTGACGCCCCTCCGCCTCGAAGCCGCCCGTGCCGCCACGCCAGGCCCCACCGCGCCGAGCCGGCCGGACATGCGCTGCCCGCTGGTCCCGTTCGGCGGGGGGATCGACTCGATCGTGACCGTGGCGCAGATAAAGCCGCGGGCCGACGCCGCGCTGTTCGTGGTGAGCAGGCCCGCCGACCGGTTCGACGCCATCGAGCAGCCGGCCGCGGTGACCGGGCTGCCCGTCATCCGGGCAGAACGCGAGATCGACCCGCAACTGCTCCGCTCGGCCGAACTCGGCTTCCTCAACGGTCACGTCCCGGTGACCGGCATCCTGTCCGCGATCGCGGTGCTGGCCGCCGTGCTCGAAGACCGGGACGCCGTGGTCATGTCGAACGAATGGTCCGCGTCCATCCCGACGCTGGAATACCAGGGGCGCCCGGTCAACCACCAGTTCTCCAAGAGCGAGGAGTTCGAGGCGGCCTTCCGCGGGATCCTCGCCGAGACCGGGACCACGGCGCCGCTGCCCGAGTACTTCTCCTGGCTCAGGGACCGCACCGAGCTGTGGGTGGGCCGGGAGTTCGCGGCGCTCGAGCCCTACCACGGCTCGTTCCGGAGCTGCAACAAGGCCTTCTACACCGACCGGACCAGGAGGCTGGATCACTGGTGCGGGCAGTGCGACAAGTGCTGCTTCATCGACCTGATCCTCGCGCCGTTCCTGCCGCAAGAGGCGCTGCGCCGGATCTTCGCGGTAACCGGGGAGCCGCTCGCCGACCCCGGCCTGGCAGGCAAGTTCCGGTCGCTGCTCGGCGCGGGCGCCAAGCCGTTCGAGTGCGTCGGCGAGGTCACCGAGTGCCGGGCCGCGGTGCTGCTGGCCGCCCGCCGCGAGGACCGCGACCCGAAGACCCACGACCGGCTGCTGCCGGAGCTCGCCGCCGAGGTGGCCGGCTGGCCGGACGCGCCGTCGGCGGCCGAGGCCGAGGCCATGCTCCGGCCGGTGGGGCGGAATTTCATCCCGAACGGGTACCGATGACAGCACCTAAACTGTCGTGGGCCGACCTGGCCGGCGCCCGGGTGGGGGTCTGGGGTCTTGGCCGCGAGGGGCACGCCAGCCTGCGCAAGCTGCTGGCGCTGGGTGTCGAGCCGGTCCTGGTCGACGACCAGCGCCGGCCCGGTCGAGGGCCGCCCGGTGCTCGCCACCGGCGACGGCGGGCTGGCCGCGCTGCGGCGCTGCGACGCGGTGGTGAAGACCCCTGGGATCAGCCGCTACCGGCCGGAAGCGGCCCAGCTGGCCGCGGCGGGCGTCGCGGTGGCGGGCGGCTTGGGGCTGTGGCTCGCCGAAGCGGACCTGCGCCGCGTGCTGTGCGTGACCGGCACCAAGGGCAAGAGCACCACCTCGTCGGTCACCGGGCATCTCATCGCCGGGCTGGGCTGCCGGTGCCTGGTCGGCGGCAACATCGGCGTCGTCCCGTACGACCCGGCCACCGGCGGCGACTTCGACTACTGGGTCGTGGAGGTGTCCAGCTACCAGGCCACCGACCTGCCGTGCTCGCCGCCCGTGGTCGCGGTCACCTCGCTGCACCCGGACCACCTGGACTGGCACCGGGGAGTGGAGCAGTACTACCGGGACAAGCTGGCCGCCTGCTCCCAGCCGGGCGCCGAGCTGACCGTGGCCAACGGCGACAGCGACCTGCTCCGGGAGCACACCGCGCTGCTCGGACCCCGGGTGGAGTGGGTCGGCGAGGACGACGAGCCCGGCGCCGACTGGATGCAGCCGCTCGGGCTGCCGGGCCGGCACAACCGCCGCAACGCGCTCATCGCCCGCCGCTGCCTGGTCGCGCTGGGCGTGCCGGGCGCCGCTGACGATGCCAGGCTGCGCGCGGCCGCGGCCGGCTACCGGCCGCTGCCGAGCCGGCTCACGACGGTCGGGATGGCCGGCGGCGTCACGTTCGTCGATGACAGCCTGTCCACGAACGTGCTGCCCACCCTGGCCGCGCTGGACGCCTTCCCCGGCCGCCGGATCGCGCTGATCGTCGGCGGCCACGACCGCGGCATCGACTACGCCCCGCTGGCCGGAGGCGTGCTGGCCCGCGACGCGCCCACCTACGTGCTCACCCTCCCCGGCAGCGGCCCCCGCATCCGCGCCGCGATCGAGGCGACCGGATTCGCGGGCGTGACCGGTTGCGCAGGCCTGGAGGAGGCCGTCACCGGGGCGTTCCGCTGGGCGCAGCCCGACGGCATCGTCCTGCTGTCCCCGGCCGCGCCGAGCTTCGGGCAGTTCAGGGACTACCGTGACCGCGGCGAGGCCTTCGCCCGCGCGGTCAGCGCGCTCACCTGATAGCGGGGCAGGCACCGGCCCCGTTCGGGATAAATCCCTTCTCCCGGTGACCGCCCGCAGGCCGGCCGGGAGCTCGGCGGCGCCGAACGGCGTCCCGATCGTGGCCTGCACGCCGAGGCCGGCCAGCCGCGCCGGGATCAGCGCCGTGTCGACCAGCACGTTCTCGTGGTGCTCGCGGCCGCGGCGCCACCCGCCCGCGCCGTCCGGCACGAACGTGGTAATGTCGCGGACGAACCGGTCCGGGGCCGGCACCGAGAACTCGGTGATGATGGCCCAGTCCTCCCCGGCCCGGCCGGCCGGCGGCTCGCCCGCCCGGATCTGGCCGTACGACAGGTCCAGGATGTCGATGGCGAGCACGCCGCCCGGTCGCAGCGCACCGGCCACGGCCGCCAGCGCCCGGTCGATCGCGGCCGCGTCAGGCAGGTAGCTGAGCGCGTGGCCGACCGAGACGATCGCGTCGGCGGGCGGCAACGGGTCGTCCGGCAGGGTGAGCACGCGCAGGTCCGCGTCGCCGCCGAGCGCGGCCCGGGCCAGGGCGAGCATGTCGGCCGAGGCGTCGGTGGCGACGACCCGGTGCCCGGCGGCCAGCAGGTGCCGGGTCAGCACCCCGGATCCGGAGCCGAACTCGAGCACCAGGCCGCCCATGACGGGGGCCAGCAGTTCCAGGATGCCGGGGGCGCAGCGGTCGGCGTGCCCGCCGTAGCCGCGGTCGTGCACGAACGCCAGGTCGGCTGGTAGTAGTGCATCCAGTCAGTCCGCCACGACGATACCGAGGTGGCGGGCCAGCAGCGGGGCCAGCGCGACCAGCTGGCCGCTGTCGATGGTGGCGCCGCGCAGCGACTCGTACCCGCCGCTGATACCGAGCTCGGCGCCGCGCAGGTCCACCTCGGCGCAGCTGGCCTTGGTGAAATCCGCGCGGGTCAGCGTGCAGCCGCCGAAGCTGACCCGGCGCAGCGTCGCGCTGCCGAATTCCACGTCGCGCAGCAGGCAGTTCTCGAACGCCACGTCGGTGAGCGTGCCGCTGCGGAAGTTCACCGAGTCCAGCTTGCCGTCGCGGAAGGTGACGCGGCGCATCGAGGCGGAGAAGGCCTGCACCCCGGCCAGCGCGCAGCCGGCCAGCGTGACGTCCTGCCAGCCGGTTTCGGCCAGATCGGTGGCCACGAACCGGGTGTCGTGCAGCTTGGTGTCGGTGAACCGGGCCTTCCGCAGCCGCCCGCCGTCGAAGGCGGCACCGGTGAACGAGCAGTCGAGGAAGCGGCTATTCCCGGCGTCGGCGGCGTCGAACGAGACGCCGTCGAACCGCACGCGCTCGTATTCCTCGTCTGGCTCCAGGTCGCCCGTGAACGCAGAGAGATCGCCGGCCATGATCCGACCCTACCGGCCTCGTATGATCCTGCTGGGATCAACGACAGAAGGGACCAGGCATGGCTGACGGCGACGACTTCAACGGAAAGGTCATCGCGGAATTCCGCGCGAACGACGGGAAGGTGGGCGGGTTCTTCGCGGGCGCCCCCCTGCTCCTGCTGCACCACAGCGGGGCCAAGACCGGCACCGAGCGGGTGAATCCCCTCATGTACCAGCAGGTCGGTGACAGCTACGCGATCTTCGCCTCGGCCGGCGGCCAACCGCGCGACCCGCAGTGGTTCCGCAACCTGATCGCGCATCCGGACGCCACGATCGAGATGGGCACGACGACGGTCCTGGTCCGGGCCCGGGTGGCGGACGACGCCGAACGGGCGCCGATCTGGGACACGCAGAAGGAGCGCTTTCCCAATTTCGCGGACTACGAGAAGAACGCCGCGCCGCGCGCGATTCCCGTCGTCCTGCTCGACCCGGTGGCCTAACGCCAGCCACGCGCTGCGCGGGCTCGCGGTCGGCGGCGACCTTGGCTGGCCGGCGTACGCGCCGGGCGGCCCGCTGACCCGCGTCTTCGACGACCCGCCGGATGTGGTCCCGTCCCCGGAAGACGCCTCGCTGCACCTCTGGGACCAGCACCGCTCCGGCGTACTCGACCCGATCCCGGCCAGGGCCTGAGCGATATCCTCGTGGCCTGACCAGCGAACGGAAGGGCCCCTGATAGTGCCGATTTACGCGCTCGGCGAGTACGAGCCGGACATTCACCAGACCGCCTTCGTCCACCCCGATGCCGTGGTGATCGGCCGGGTCAAGATCGGCCCCGAGGCCTCCGTCTGGCCCTGCGCCGTGCTGCGCGGCGACCACGGCCGGATCGAGGTCGGCGCGCGCACGTCGGTGCAGGACGGCACCGTGGTGCACTGCACGCACGAGTGGCCCACGCTGATCGGGGCCGAGTGCGTGGTCGGGCACAACGCGCACCTGGAAGGCTGCGTGGTGGGGGACAGGTGCCTGATCGGCTCCGGCTCGATCACCCTGAACCGGGTCACGGTCGGGGCCGGCGCGATCGTGGCGGCGGCGGCCCTGGTGCCCGAAGGCTTCGAGGTGCCGCCGGCCGCCCTGGTGGCCGGCGTGCCCGCCCGGATCAAGAGGACCGGGGTGCCCGCAGGATTGGTCGAGGAGTCCGTGCAGACGTACATCGACTCCGGCCGCGCCCACCGGGCCGGCCTGCGCCGCCTCGCCTGATGCCCGCCCCCCGCCCGGCGGCCCGATGATCGACGGCCTGGTGGTGGTCGACGCCCACGTGCACGTGCCCAGGCTGAGCACGGTGTCGCCGGCCTGGATGCAATGGGCGGCCGACTTCGGCCAGGACTCGCCGTGGCGCGACGTGTTCGGCCCCGACGGCGATCCGATCCCGGCCAGGCTGGACGCCCTGCTCGAGACCGAAGGCGTCGACGTAGCCTTGCTGTTCGCCGAGTACAGCCCGCGAGCGACCGGGATCCAGCCGATCGAGGACCTGCTGCCGTTGATCGCGCACAACCCCGGCCGGTTCCGCCTGGTCGCCAACGTAAACCCGGACGTGCACGCCGAGCCCGCCGCCGAAGCGGCTCGCCAACTCGCCCTCGGCGCCGTCGCGGTCAAGCTGCATCCGGTACACGGCGCCTTCCGCCCCGACGCGCAAAGCCTGTATCCGGTCTACGACCTGTGCGCCGAACGCGGCGTCCCGGTGATCGTGCACACCGGCGGGAGCATCTTCCCCGGCTCGGACCCGGCCGCGGGCAATCCTGGGCTGATGAGCCAGGTCGTCGACGACTTCCCCGGCGCGACGTTCGTGCTGGCGCACGGCGGCCGGGGCCAGTGGTACGCCGACGCGGCCGAGATGGCGCTGACCCGCGGCAACGTCTGGCTCGACCTGGCCGGGCTGCCGCCCAAGCGGCTCCCCGACTACTACGCGGGGTTCGACCTGCCCCGCCTGGCCGCCAAGTGGATCTTCGGGACCGACTGGCCCGGCGTGCCCGGCGTGGCCAGGAACGCGCGCGCGATCGCCGCCCTCGGCCTCCCCGGCGACGTCCTAACCGCCGTCCTCAGCGGCAACGCGGCCCGCGTCTACCTCCGCACCTAGCGAAGGCCGGCCTCGCGGACCAGGCGAGGTAAGCAGTCGCTGTAGCAGCACGACCTCGCTGCAGTCAAGCTCGGAGCTGGCCGGCAGCCTGCGGACCCGTTCGGCGGCCAGCGCGAGGGACCGCTGCGCCGCCTTGAGCTGCTCGCGCAGCCTGACGTTCTCCTCGGCCAGCTTGCCGTGCTTGGTCCACGCCGTGGCCAGCTCGTACTCCAGGCCGCTGACCGTCTCCTGCAACGCGGCACTATCCGGATGCGGATCCGGCTCCGGCTCGGTCGCGGCCAGCCGCCGGACCACCTGGACCAGCAGGCGCCGGGCCAGTTCGTCGTAGTCGAAGCCAGCCGCCCCGATGCCGCTCCCAGGCTTCCCGATACCGCTCCCCGCCGCAGAGGCCCCGCCAGCCCCAGAAGCCCTGCCAACCCCAGAAGCCTCAGAAGCCTCAGAAGCTCTGCCAACCCCCCCAGAAGCCCGGATAATCCCTTCAGGACCAGGGGCCATAACCACCCCGGAAACCGCGGCGGCCCGGAAAGCCCCGCCCATTCTCACCGCGTCGGCAGGCCCCAGACTGATCCGGTACGTCCGCTTGCCCCGCACCTCACGCTCGATCAGCCCCGAACGTTCCATCCCGGACAGCAACTGCGCGAACGCCACGCTGGATCCCGGGTAGCCGACCGCGGCGGCCAGGTGCGTGCTGGCCATCCCGTTGGCGTCGTAGAGCTCGCCGATCTCTGTCAGGTACGCGATGATGTGCTCGCGCGTCCCGACCGCGCGTTTCCTGACCGCCTTACGCCCGACCCCCACGGCAGCACCTCTCCCACCCATGGCAATCATGCCTGCCGACGACCTCATAGTAGTACGGCCGCCCCGTCAGCAGCAGCGACAACCCTTTCGTCGGCGTCGCCCGGCAGATAACAGTTGGATGCCAATCACATTGCGCGGGCGCTATGAGGTTAGGCGCCCCGCGCGGCGGCAGTAGTACGGGCCGGCGGCTAACGTACGATCGAAGGGCAGTCGCCGCACCGCGTTCACGCTGCGGGCTCGAAACTAGCCGCCAGCTGTGCACGTTGTCCCTGATATCCGCACAGTTTCAACACCTAGTAAGACAGAGCACGTGGACCTGGATACGGACTACGCGACCACGCTCGTGGCGGCGCTTCTGCTCGGGGTTGGTTTCGTCCTGCAGCAATACGCCGCCGAACAGGAGCCCGAGTCCCGTTTCCTGAGCCTGCGGATCATCACCGACCTGCTGCGCAAGCCGAGGTGGCTGATCGGCATCGCGTGCATGGTGGCCGGCCAGCTGCTCGCCGCCTATTCGCTCGGCCACGCCGCGCTGGCGCTGGTGGAGCCGCTGCTGACCACCTACCTGCTGTTCGCGCTGCTGCTGGCCGTCCCGATGTCCAAGCAGCCGGTCCGGTGGATCGAGGTGACCGGCGCCCTGATCCTGGTGGTCGGCGTGACCCTGCTGTCGCTGTCCCGTTCCACCAAGCCCATCGGCCTGTCGTTCGGCTCCTTCTCGCACTGGCCCGCGGCGGCGATCATCGCCGGCATCGCCTTCGTCGCGGTGCAGGCCGGGCAGCGCGCCAGGGGGCCGGCCAGGGCCACCCTGACCGGGCTGGCCGCGGGTCTGGTCTTCGGCATCCAGGACGCGCTGACCCGGCAGACGCTGGAGGTCCATCAGGGACAGCCGGTCACGGCGCTGTTCACCGCCTGGCCGCTGTATTGCCTGCTCGGCGCCGGGATCGTCGGCCTGTGGCTGATGCAGAACGCGTTCAGCGCGGGTCCGCTGCACGCCTCGCTGCCCACCATCGCGGCCGGCGAGCCGGTCGCTGGCATCGTGCTTGGCATCGTGGTGTTCGGCGACCGGATCCAGATCTCGGCCGGGCAGCTCGCCATCGAGGCCGGCGGCATCGCCGCGCTGATCGTCGGGGTGGTGCTGGTGGCACGCTCGTCGGCCTTCGGCGGCCTGCGCAAGATAACCGGCGCCATCCCGCACCCCTCCGCGCACGGTGAAGGCCACGCCCATCACGAGCACATCATGACCCGCCGCCCGGCCAGCCCCCGGGCCCGCCGCCGGGAAGAACTCAACGGCCTGCGCCAGGACCCGGGCCTAGACGAGGCGGCCGACCCCGGCCGATCCGGCCCGCTCGATGCGCCCCGCGGCCCCGGCCGGCTCGGCACGCCCGGCCCGCTCGACGTGCCCGGTACCCGCCGGGCCCACCGGCGGCCCTATCACGGGCCGGCGTCCGGCGAGGAAGGCGGCTGAGCCCGCAGCTCGGCCAGCACACCCGAACGCGGCCCGCCCCAGCCCGCCCGGCCCCAGCCGGACCGCTCCGCACCCCGGTTCAGGATCCTGTCCACCGCCGCGCTCATGCTCCCCTCGGTGGCAATCATCCGCCGGACGATCACGATCATCAACGGCAGCGCCCAGAAGTCCCCGCAGACCCACAAGATGGCCGCGCCGATCTGCTGGTCCGCGTACGCCGGCAGGGTCACGCCGGGAATATGGTTGTACACCGGGTACACCGAACCCGTGGCGAAGATGCTCAGCGTCATCGCCGCGCCGATCATGACGACGTTGGTGCCGAGCAGCGCGAGCGCCTGGGACAGCAGCGGCATCCGGCGGTGGAACGGCGGCGACGGGATGAACTGCAGCCAGAACAGCACGCCCGCGGCGAAGAAACTGCCGTGCATCAGCCAGATGTGCACCGCGGAGTTCTCCTCGGCCAGGTCGAAGGGCCCGGGCAGGTGCCAGAAGATCATCACCGCGTTGAACAGGCCCACCGAGACCCAGGGCCGCAGCAGCAGCCCGCCGAGCGCGCGCAGCGGCCGGGACCAGCCGCCGGCCAGCACGCCGCGGGTCACGCTCCGCCCGGACCGGCCGGGCAGCGCGGCCAGCAGCGGCTGCCACGGCGCGCCCGCCACGATCAGCGACGGCGCGGCGAACATCAGCAGCAGGTGCTGGAGCATGTGCGCGATGAAGTAGTCGTCCGCCCAGTAGTCGACCGGCGACTCCACCGCGATCAGCAGCACCGCCAGCCCGGCGTAGAACCACAGCGACCGCAGCCGCCGCTCGCGGGTGCGCTCCGGCCGGGACCGGCGGGCCAGCCGCCACAGCCCGGCCTCGTGCCACCCGGCCACGACGACCGCCACGATGAGGAACGGGTCGAAGGACCAGTGGCCGGTGAGGTAGCTCATTGCGCTCCTAACCTGACGAACCGTACTCGATCGGCACGGTGATCAGCTGAACCTTCGCCCAGGCGCGCCCGGCCAGCCCCCAGACGGTGAGCTTGGACCCGGTGACGGCCAGCGCGTCGTAGGAGCCGCCAGGACCAGGCGCGAGCGTCGCGGTACCCGGCGGTACGAGTACCTGGGTGCCTGCCGGCCCGGACGGCAGCGCCCGCCACGAGGCGCCGGCCCCGCCGATCGCCTCCGCCCGCTCGTCGCCCAGCACCCACGCGCTCCCGCCGGAGCCGAACCCGGACGCGCGCACGGTACCCGCCGCGACCGGGCCGGAGACGGTCCACCGCGTCCCGTTCCACCACGCCGCGACCAGGTCGCTCCCCGCGGCCAGCAGCGCCGCGTTGCCGCCCGTGGTGGCGGCCAGCCCGAGCATCCGCACCGGGGCCTTCCCGGGCAGCGTCAGCCCGGCCGACCGCCAGGTACCGCCGACGTCGGTGAAAACCCCGGCCACACCCGGCCGCACGCAGCTTCCCGCCGCCATCGGGTCATCTTTTGACCCGAACGAGATGGCGTTCACGCCCTCAAGACCGCACCAGCGACCCGGGGCGGACGCCGCCAGGGCCTTCAGCGTGGCCAGTGACGTCCACCGCCCGGCGGCCGCGGCGGCCGCCGTCGGCGCCGCGGTGATGGTGCCGTCCTGCAGCAGTGCGAGGGTGCGCCCGGACGAGCCGACCGCGATGGCGCCGGGGGTATCGGCCAGGTCGGCGTCGAGCAGGCCGGGCGTCCAGTTGCGCCCGGCGTCGGTGCTGGTGGCCAGCGGGGAGTAGGTCAGGTCCTGGCTGGGCCGGAAGCCCACGGTGAGCGAGCCGCCGCCGGCGGCGGCGACCAGGCCGCCGTTGTCCGCCACACCCGGCGGGGTGGCCAGCGACCAGCGGCTGGCGTTCGCCGGGCGCACGAACAGCTGCCAGAAATTGTTGTGCGCGGCGGCCGAACCCCCCATGACCGCGATGGCCCACGTCCCCTGCGCGGTGACCAGGGAGGTGCTGAGCGGCGCGGTCACCGGCGGCGGGCTGCGGCTGGCCAGCCGGGCGTGCTGCGATCCGCAGCCGGCGATCAGCCCCGCGGCGGCGATGGCGGCGGCCGCCCGCGCCGGTCCCCGGCTCACCGGCCCTCCTGCGTGGCCAGCCCGTCGGCCATCTTCGGCTGCGCCTGCAGGATTCCGTCGAAGATCCACAGCAGCCCGAAACCGATGCGGAGCAGCGACCGGCCGCGGGCCTCCGGTATCCCCGCCGTCGCGGTCGTTACGCTCTTTCCCGCTGACGCCGCGGTCCGGAAGGTCCGCGCCGTGGCCCAGAGGAGCCAGAGGAACACGACCATGAGGAGGGCGATGGCGCCCTGGTGGAGCAGCGCGGACCTGAACGCGGCGACCAGCGCCGGGTCACTGGGGCTCAGGCCTGAGTTCATGCCGGGCACGGCATCCGGTTCCTCTCTCTATGGCCTCCTGGAGAAGAGTAGTTCGTTCCGGCCCGGCGGTCCCTAGCCCGACGCCAACATGAGCAAGATGTAATCCCCAGGTCAGCCACCGGACCCGGCATAGCCCGCGCCGGTCGCGCCGTCCCGCCCGGCCCCCTGCCGTCACGCCGTCCCGCCCGGCCCTCCGCCGGTCCCTGGCGGGACGCCAACATGAACACAATTTAACATCATCCCGGCCCTAAAGGATCGGGATTCCAGCGGTTGCCCGCCGGTTTTCCTGTTTCACAGCGATCCGCGCCGGAGTTCCCTCCGTGCGTCTTACGGCCCCTCCGCAGGCAGTCACCGCCAGCCCGACGGCCAGGATGTTCTTGGCGGCATTTACATCCCGGTCGTGCCGGGTGCCGCAGGACGGACATTGCCACATCCGAGTGGCCAGGCTCAGCGTCGCGAGCAGGTGCCCGCACGCCGAGCAGGTCTTGCTGCTGGGATACCAGCGGTTCACGGCAATGACCGTCCGGCCGTACCGCTGCGCCTTGTACTCGGCCATGGAGCGCAGTTCCGCCCAGCCGGTGCAGGAGATGGCGCGGGCCAAGTGCCGGTTGCGGACCATATTGCGAACTTGGAGGTCTTCTACCGCGATCACGTCGAACCGGCGTACCAGGCCGATGCTGGCTTTATGGAGGGAGTCCCGGCGTGCGTCCGCCACCTTGGCGTGGGCGCGAGCGACCTTTACCTGGGCCTTGGCGCGGTTCCTGCTGCCCTTCTGGCAGCGGGAAAGCCGCCGCTGGTACCGCTTGAGGCGTTTCTCGTGCTGCTCCCAGTGCTTAGGGTGCGGGATCTTCTCCCCGGTGGACAGGACGGCCAGGTCGGTCAGGCCGAGATCCACGCCGACCGACTCCCCGGCGGCGGGAAGCGGCACGGGATCGGGCATGTCCACATGGAAGGTCACGAACCACCGCCCGGCTGGATCGCGGGTCACCGTCACCGACGTCGGGTCCATGCCGGTCACGTCCAGGTCCGGCCACGACCATATAAACCGCAGCGGCTCGTCCGTCTTGGCCAGCCGTAGCACTCCCTCCTTCATGCGGAACGCGGCTCGGGTGTAGGTGGCGGACTGGCGGCCCCCCCGGGACTTGAATCTCGGGTACCGGGTGCGACGTTCAAAGAACGCCTGGAAAGCGGCTTGCTGATGCCGCAAGGTCTGCTGTAGGGGAACGGCGGATACCTCGTTGAGGAACTCCAGGTCTGGGTCGCGTTTCATCAGGGTGAGCGCCCGGTCGGTCTCGGCGTAGCTGGTGCCTTTACGCTCGGCGGCGTAGCGGGCGTGCCGGGCGGCGAGAGTCTTGTTCCACACGACGCGGATGCATCCGAACGTGCGCGACAGGATCGCCTGCTGCGCCTCGTCGGGACACGCCCGGCACTTAAACGCCGTCCTCATGTTTACAAGATACCTGATTCTGGTGTAGAAGTCGAATATAAGCACGACTCAAACTCGTATGTCGTTTCATCCCGCCCCCAAGGTAGGGGCTTCACGGCATAAATTTCGGTAATTCCAGGTCGGCTGCCCGAAATCCGGAGGAAGCCGGGCAGGATCAGGCCAGCTCGGTCGGCCGCCAGCGGGGTCCCTTCCTGCGTGTCGCTCACGTCGAGCCCGGCAGCTGCCAGCGCGTCCCTGATCGTGTCGGCGGCGGCATAGTTGCCCTCGCCGCGTGGGGTGGCCCGCAGCGCGAGGAGTGGCTCGACCGCCGGCGCCAGTCGGTCTCTTGGGTCGGCCAGCCCGTCCCGGGCGGTCCGGCCGAGCCGGCTGATGAGGCTGCGCAGCAGCGCCCGCGCCTGCTCGGTACCCTGGTCCTCGTCGGTGTCGGCCGCCCACTGGCTGACCGCGGTCTCGAGTTCCAGGACCACTCCGACCATCGCGTCGGCGTCCCGGTCCGCCGCCGCCACCCGAACCCCGCTCGGCCGCCGCCATGATCTCGGGCAACGGCATGGCCAGCAGATCCCTGTCCATCCCGTCGCCTCCGCCGGCCAGGTCCCCGCCGCCGCGCGCGTCCCCGGATCCCCCCGCAGGCTCCGCGGTCAGCGCCGCCGCCCGCGGGCCGCCGGACGCCGCGGACGAGGTCGCGCAGTTCCGCCACGGACAGCCGGGTGTCGGCCGACAGGACGACGCTGTCTCCGGACCGGCGGACGGTCAGGCCGCCGCGGCCGCGGATCTCGATGTCCTGGGTCCGCAGGTCGATCAGCACCGCGGTGTGCTCGTCCACGCCGAGCACCGCGGCGTCGGCCGGAAGCTCGCGCTCCATGACGGCCAGCCTCCGCTCGCCGAGGTAGCGTGCCTGGTCTCGTACCGGCCGCCTTCGGCGTTGTCGTAGTGCGGGATGACCGCCACTGGTAGGCCGAGCAGGCCGAGTCCGGTTAGCCAGCGCGCTGCGCCGGCCGCCTTGTAGATCTCGTAGACCGGCACGGTGAACCGGCCTGCGGTGGCGGCGGCCGCCGAAGCCAGCACGGTCACCCCATCGACGGCCAGCACCCGGTCCCGCAGCCCGGCCGCGACCGGCCCGGCCTGCCAGTGCGCGAGCGCGTAGGACGGGCTGCCAGGTCCGGCGAACAGCCAGTCCGCCGCGGCAATGCCCGCGCCTGCTGTGCCTCGTCCTCGTCCCCGGCGATCGCCGGCGCCGCTATCGCCGGGTCCGCCTGCGGGCTGGTGACTGCCGCGACGCGCACTGCCAGGCCGAGACTGTCCGCGAAGTAGCGCTGGGCGCGCGCCGAGACGTCGGTGGCGTTCTCCTGGAACGCGTACGGCGTCGCGAGCACGATCGCCCGCGGGCGGCTTAGGCCGAGCCGCGACACCAGATCCCGGTGCACGGTGACCATCGTCGGGCTGGTTTCGCCGGACCCGATGATCGCCAGCACGCGGCAGCCAGGGTATGGAGGCATCTCTCGTACGGTAACCTCCCGCCGCCGGCCCGCCACGCTGACCCGATTGAACGCGGAGCGTAAGCAGATTGTTACCTAGACGGAGCGGTGATGGCCGGGTTAAGTTCGCGGTTATGTGCGATCTCAGCCGCGCGGAACAGGGCGCGCTAACCAGCCTGCTCGGTGACTTCAGGCCGCCGAGGCCCGCCTGTCCGCGACCTACCCCGAGATCTTCAGCCGGGCCTGGGCCGATCACGAGGCCATGCTGGCCGCCCTGGACGACCTGACCGGGGCGGCCGACCGGGTGCGGGCCTGGGTCACCGCCAAGCATCACGCCGCTATGGCGTAACGCCGGGGCAAGCGCGTCATTCGGACGGCTGCGTGCGCCGCGCCCACGGCGCGCCGGGCTTCAGACCCCAGGTCGCGGCCGCGATCGCGGTCAGCACGAACAGCACGAACGTAATGGCGTGCACGCTGGTGCAGTACAGGCAGATGCTCCGATGGTGAACAGTTCGGCGTAGATCAGGTAGAGCACGAAGCCGATCCCGACCACCAGCGACCCGATCCTGAGCAGGTGGACCTCGCGCCGGGCTGTCCGCCACGCCCACGGGCTCATGGCCGCCACCAGCGAACAGGTAGAAGGCCAGCCCGAGCACCGCGACCGGGATCCCGAACACCTAGGATTGCGGGCTGGTGGTCACCTTGGTGCAGTTCACCGCCCCCGACTCCGAGCACCCGAGCCAGCGACGGACTCGGTGAAGTGGGCGATCGTCAGGTAGATCGACACGCCCAGCCCGGCCAGCGCCAGCAGGAAGGTGCTGATCTGCAGCCAGACGGCAGGTCCGGCCTCTGCGGCGCTCGTCCCGAGGACCAGTTGCGTCCGGGCCCGCGTTCGGCCGCGACCGTTCCGGGCCACCGTGGTTCGCGCCTGATCGCGCCCGCCGCGGTTCTGGACGGCGGTGCCGTTCCGGTTCGTGCTGCCGTTGCGGGCGGTGCTCGTGTTCTTCACGGCGGCGCCTCCCCCCGGAACCGGCGGCCCCGGATACCCTGGCCGCGTTCCTGGCCGCACTGGCCTGGGCGCCGATTCGCGCGTTCCGGGCACGGCTTGACTTCGAAGCTGTCATCCGGGCTTCGCCTCCGGTGTTTTCACGGCTGCTGCTGTGCGCGCGGTCCTGGGTGCTCAACGCGACCGGCACCTTGACGCCAGATTGTACTCCGCGCGTCTTCATCCGCATCCTGAGAGTTACCTCAGGATTCACAGGCTGGCTTTCCAGGGACTGGACGCTGGCGGTGCAGGCGCTGGCGGGCTGGTTATTCGGTCATCTTGCAGATCGCGGCCGTGATGTAGTTTGCCGTACCGTCCGACCGCCTGGGCGACCGCACTGTCGGGTTGCTGCAGGTCGGTGGCGATCGTGCTCCAGCAGAGCCCGGCGAGGGCCTGGGTGCTGTAGGGCTCCGTATGTCACGTACTTGTTGCCGAAGTCGAGGAACGGGATCGATCCGGCCGCGCTGGAATCCACGTACGGCGGGCCGTCGTACTTGACCATCAGCGCCTGCTGCGCCTTGGTCGGGTTCTGGAGGGTGGTGTAGGGCCTGACGATTTATCCGGGATGTTGGTCTGCATCTCGACGGGGGTGAACGTCAGGTACTTGCTGGTATACGTGGATTTGAAAAGGTCCAGGTGGGAGTGTTCGGGTACGGTCGGCATCGTCGGTGCGTCGCGACGAGTGGACGGTGCTGCAGGCCCGAGAACGTGCCGAACCGGCTCAGCGCCACGATCATCGCCCACCGTACGGCCGCGCAGTACGGGCAGTACTCGGCGCCCATGTACAGCAGCTCGGGCTTGCCGTTGGCGGCCAGCGGCGCCGCGGCCGGGGTGATCGTCTGGATCTTGCCCGTGAACGCGCCGCTGCCGACCTTGTCCAGGGTGCTGGCGGGCACGCTCGTGACGTCGTTGATGACGCTGGTCAGCGCGGTGCCGGTCGGGCCGTTCGACGTCGACGAGGCGCTCGCCGACGGCTTGCTGTTCGCCTTGACCACGATGAAGGCCACTACGATCGCCAGCACGACAACGATGCTGCCCGTCGCGATGAGAATCCGCCGGCGCTGCTCAGCGCGGCGCTCGGCCGCGCGCTGTGCGGCGATCTTCTCCCGGCGGGAGACATCGACCTTTGTCCTGCTTGCCTTGCCCATGCTCGTCTTGTCCAACCCTTGCGTCAGCCAGCGGTCAGGCTGTCTGCTGGTTCCTAACCTGCGTCGGCCACGCAGGGGTAGTCCGCCATCCCGGATACCGGCCTCTATGTTAGGCGCTCAACCTGAACACCGCGCCCGCCCTCGCTGACTGATTCCTCCGGGCCGGGCCCCGATGACAGCTACGCGGTTGTGCGCGGGCCCGGCCCGGAGCTTATCGTGGAAGGAACGTTCGGACCTCTGGTGTTACGGGAAGCTGCCATGAGACTGCGGTCGCGCCGCCGGACTCTCGTCGCGTGGAGTTCGTCCGCCGTTCCGGCGGTCAGATCGGGGAGGCTGGGTCGGCCGCGAGGCGGGCGGCCCGGGCGCGCCAGGCGGATCCGCTGGTGGCTTCGTACCGGCGCGCTGCTCGTTGTCATCGGTGTCCTGCGGCTCACCCGCACCGCACGGACCCGCTGGGAACCGTTGTCCCTGCTGGCCGGCGCCCTGCTCATGGTGACCGGTTTCGTGCTGCCCGCCGCGTCCGGGGCCTACCTCCTCGGGCTGCTCGTCCTCATCGCCGTCCTGCTGAAGGGGATAAGGACACAGGGCCGCAATCCGGCTCGCTGAACGCCGCCCGCCCCCGCCGGACGCTATCACTGCCGGGCCCGAGGCGGCCAGGCCGGCGCACGATGCGCAAGAGGTAATCCCGGCTGTTCGCCGCCATCCCCTAGCCTCCCCGCGCTGTTGAGGACCGGATGCGCCCACCCTGCGGAGGGTGCCATGGCGAACCGCACCGCAGATGCCCACGTGACGCGCGACCCGCTATCAAGCGGCCGTCTCTACCGGATCTAGATTTTTCTGGATGACTAGAGCAGGCCACGGTAACCTATGTGGAAAGCTCCGGCCCGGGTGGGGGCGGACCTTCGGGTCTCAGGGGTGGTCAGCAAGCGGAAGGTCGGCGAAGCCGTGGTGTTGCGGGTCGGGGTGCTTGGTCCCGTCACGGCCTGGTATGGCGACCAGGAACTCCCCGTCGGGCAGCCTCGACAGCAGGCTGTACTGGGCATTCTAGCGATGCGGGCGAACCGGGTCATATCCCGGGGTGAGCTGGTCAACGCCGTCTGGGGACAGGACCCCCCGGCCAGCGCCGAGGGCGGTATCTACACGTACGTGGCCGGGCTGCGCCGTGTCATCGAGCCCAACCGGTCGCTGCGCGGGCCGGGCCGGGTCCTGGTCTCCTCGGGCGCCGGCTACGTGCTCCACCTGGTGCCGGGCCAGCCGGACGCGGTGGCCTTCGAGCACGACGTGGCCCGGGCCCGTCAGCTGCGCAAGACCGGTGACGCGGCCGGCGCAGTCACCGTGCTCGACTCGGCCCTGTCGCTGTGGCGTGGCATCGCGTTCGCGGGCGTGCCCGGGCCGTTCGCGGAGACCGAACGGGTGCGGCTGGGCGAACTGCGCTCCGCCGCCGCGGAAGAGCGGGCTGACGTGCTGCTGTCGCTCGGCCGGCACGAGGAGGTCGTGCCCGACCTGACCGCCATGGTGGCGGATCACCCGCTGCGGGAGCGGATGCGCGGGCTGCTGATGGTGGCGCTGTACCGCTGCGGGCGGCACGCCGAGGCGCTGCGGGTGTTCGCCGACGGACGGCAGGTGCTCGCCGAGGAACTCGGCATCGATCCGAGCAGCGACCTGTCCCGCATCCACCAGCAGGTGCTGACCATGGATCCGGCCCTGGCCGCCCCGGGCGGCCCGGCACTGGTGGCGCCGTCCGGCGACATGGGCGAGACCGATTCGCCGCTCGGCGCGGGCCACCGGCGCCCCCGGCCGGAGCCCGTGCTCACGCCCGTGCCGGCCCAGCTGCCGCTGGACGCGCCGGGCTTCGCCGGCCGTCACGAAGAGATCAGCCTGCTGCGGGCCGTGCTCCCGCCGAACCTGGCCAGGTCCGGGCCGGCCGGGCTGGGCGAGCCCGGCCCGGACACAGCCGGATCGGGCGAATTGGCGCCGAACGAGGCTGGTTCTGAGCAGACCGTCCCCATCGTCGTTATCTCGGGGACGGCCGGGACCGGGAAGACCGCGCTCGCCGTCCGGTTCGGCCACCAGGTGGCCAGGCGCTTTCCCGGCGGCCAGCTCTTCGTCAACCTGCGCGGCCTGGATCCGGCCACCCCGCCGATGGAGCCCGCCGAGGCGCTGCGGTTCTTCCTCGACGCGCTGGACGTGCCGCCGCACCGGATCCCGGCTGACGTCGAATGCCGGTCCGCCTTGTACCGCAGCCTGCTCGACGCCAGGCGGATGCTGATCGTCCTGGACAACGCGCGCAACGTGGCCCAGGTGCGCCCGCTGCTGCCCGGCTCGCCGGGCTCCCTGGTGCTGGTGACCAGCCGCAACGAGATGACCGGGCTGGTGGCCGCCGAGGGAGCGCTGCCGCTCACGCTCGACGTGCTCAGCGACGCCGAAGCCCACGAGATGTTCGCGCGCAGGCTCGGCCGGGAGCGGGTGGCGGCCGAGCCGGAGGCGGCGGACGAGATCATCGCCGCGTGCGCCCGCCTCCCGCTGGCCCTGGGCATCGCGGTCGGCCGCGCAGCCGTCCGGCCCACGCGGTCGCTCGCCGAACTGGCCGCGGAACTGCACGATGCCCGCGGTCGTCTGGACGCCCTCGAGGCCGACGACGCGGTCACCGACATGCGAGCCGTGTTTTCCTGGTCGTACGACCAGCTCTCCGAGCCCGCCGCGCGGGTGTTCCGCCTGCTCGGCGTGCACCCCGGCCCCGACATCTCGCTGTCCGCGGCGGCCAGCCTGGCCGGGATGCCCCGCTCCGAGGCGGGCGCGGCACTGCGCGAGCTGACCAGGACCCACATGGTCGCCGAATACCTGCCCGGCCGCTACACCTTCCACGACCTGCTCCGCGCCTACGCCGCCGACCAGGCCGAGCGGTGTGACCCTGAGCCGGAGCGCCGGGCCGCCGCGCACCGGGTCCTGGACCACTACCTGCACACGGCGATGGCGGCCTCGCTCCGGTTCAGCCCGCACCGGGCGCCGCTCCAGCTGGCCGACCCGCAGCCAGGCGTGCTGCCGGCGGACATGACCGACAAGGACCAGGCGATGGCCTGGTCCGACGCCGAGGTGCCGGTCCTGCTCGCGCTGATCGGCTACGCCGGAGCCAACGGCTTCGACACCCATGCCTGGCAGATCTCGTGGACCCTCGGCCCGTTCTTCAACCGGCGCGGCCGGTGGCAGGACTACATCGCGACCCAGGAAACCGCGGTGGCCGCGGCGCGGCGCCTCGGCGACCCCGCGGCCCTGGCGCACACCCATTACCTGCTCGGCAACGCCCAGGGGCACGTGGGCGACTTCGACGCGGCTGACCGGAACATCCGCCATGCCCTCGACATGTTCCGCGAGCTCGGCGACCGGGCCAACGAGGGAATGGTGATGAATGGCCTGGCCAGCATGCTGGAAACGCAAGAGCGTTACCCCGAGGCGCTGGCCGTCGCGCTGGACGCGCTGCGGATGCTCAAGGCCGCCGGGCACTGGTGGACGCAGGCCAACCTGGAGAACGGGGTCGGCTGGCTGTACGCCCACCTGGGCCAGTACGACCAGGCGCTGACCCACTGCCAGCGGGCGCTGAGCCTGCACCGCGAGACCGGCCACCGCGGCGGCACCGCCGACACCCTGGACAGCCTCGGCTATGTCTACCTGCATCTGGGCGAGGTCGATCAGGCCAAGGCGCACTACACCCGGGCCATCGAGGCCTACCGCGAGATCGGCGCGCCGTTCGGCGAGGGTAACTCGCTGGCCGGCCTGGGCGACGCCTTGCTGGCCGAGGGCGATCCCCAGGCCGCGGAGATGGCCTGGCGCCAGTCCGTCGACATCCTCGACCGGCTCCCGCACCCGCTCGCCGACGAGGTCCGGGCCAGGCTCCGCGCCCGGCACGCGGACGCCGGCGGCCGGGCGAAGCAGCCGGATGCCCCGTCACGACCGGCGGGGCCCGGCCGGGTGACCGGAGCAGCCACCGCCGCCCGTTCGGTATAAAGGAACGGGCTACGGGGGTGAGCTGCCCTGTCCGCCCGCGGGACCTGGACAAGCTGGGCGAAAGGTGCAAACGCTGGTGACCACGAGGGCGCTGCTGCTCGAGAACATCCATCCCGACGCGTCGGCGCGGCTGGCCAAGGAGGGCTTTCAGGTCGAGTCGCGGCCGCACGCGCTGGGCGAGGACGAGCTCATCGAGGCGATCGGCGGCGTGAGCCTGCTCGGCATCAGATCCGGGACGCAGGTCACGGACCGGGTCCTGGCCGCCGCGCCGGACCTGGTGGCGGTGGGCGCGTTCTGCATCGGCGTGAACCAGATCGACCTGGCCGCCGCGAGCAGGCGCGGCGTCGCGGCGTTCAACGCCCCGTTCTCCAACACCCGCAGCGTGGTCGAGCTCGCGCTGGCCGAGATCATCGCCATGGCCCGGCGGCTGCCGGAGAAGACCACGCAGATGCACGCCGGCCACTGGGACAAGTCCGCGGCCGGCAGCCACGAGGTGCGCGGCCGCAAGCTCGGCATCGTGGGTTACGGCAACATCGGCACCCAGCTGTCGGTGCTGGCGGAGAACCTCGGCATGTCCGTGTACTTCTACGACATCGCGGACAAGCTCGCGCTGGGCAACGCGCGCCGCTGCTCGACCCTGACCGAGCTGCTCGAGTGCGTGGAGACCGTCACCCTGCACGTGGACGGGCGGGCCGGCAACCGCGGCTTCTTCGGCGCGGCCGAGTTCGCCGCGATGCGGCCGCGGTCGCTGTTCCTGAACCTGTCCCGCGGCTTCGTGGTGGACCACGCGGCGCTGCGCCGCAGCATCGAGTCCGGGCACATCGCGGGGGCGGCCATCGACGTGTTCCCGGATGAGCCGAAGAGCCGGGGCGAGGAGTTCGTCTCCGAGCTGCGCGGCCTGCCGAACGTCATCCTGACCCCGCACATCGGCGGTTCCACCGAGGAGGCCCAGCAGGACATCGGCGAGTTCGTTGCCAACAAGCTGGTCGACTACATGGCCTCGGGCGCCACTTCGCTCAGCGTCAACCTGCCGGAGATCGCCCTGCCGGTGGCCAGCGGCACGCACCGCCTCGTGCACCTGCACCAGAACGTGCCCGGCGTGCTCGCCTCGATCAACCGGGTGCTGGCCGAACACGGCGTCAACGTCGAGGGTCAGCTGCTGCGGACCAGGGACGAGTTCGGTTACGTGCTGACCGACATCGGCTCCGAGTACAGCGCGGACGTGCTGGCCGAACTGCGCGCGATGCCGGTCACCATCCGCCTGCGCACCCTGCCCACCCCCTGACCCCTCACCCGCCACCCTTTCCCACTGTTCGTCCCGTGCGCCTCCCTCGCCCCGCGAGCCCCAACAGCCGGGAGGATCTGGCTTACCGGGAGGATCCGGGCGCCTGGGAGGTACCAAATCCTCCCGGAAGCCCAAACTCTCCCCGCAAATTCCCGCGATGAGCGCACCACGACGCCCACCAGCACCACGAGACGCAGCGCTCACTTACAGCGGCGTCACGTAGGCGCCGGAGATGCCGCCGTCGACCAGGAACGTCGAGGCGGTGATGAACGACGCGTCGTCGCTGGCCAGGAACGCGACCGCGGCGGCGATCTCCTCCGGCTCGGCGAACCGGCCCACCGGCACGTGCACCAGGCGGCGCTGGGCCCGCTCCGGGTCGGCCGCGAACAGCTCACGCAGCAGCGGCGTGTTCACCGGTCCCGGGCACAGCGCGTTGACCCGGATCCCCTCCCGGGCGAACTGCACCCCGAGCTCGCGGGACAGCGCGAGCACGCCGCCCTTGGACGCGGTGTAGGAGATCTGCGAGGTGGCCGAGCCCATCACCGCGACGAACGAGGCCGTGTTGACGATGGCCCCGCGGCCCTGCGCCCGCATGTAGCCGATCGCCTCCTTGCAGCACAGGTACACCGAGGTCAGGTTGACCTCCTGGACCCGGCGCCAGGCGTCGAGGCCGGTGACGAGGATCGAGTCGTCGTCGGGCGGCGAGATGCCGGCGTTGTTGAACGCCACGTCGACCGAGCCGTAGGTGTCGTGCGCGGCGCGGAAGGCGGCGGCCACGTCGGCTTCGGACGTCACGTCGGCGCGCACGAACAGGCCGCCGGTCTCAGCCGCGGCCTTCTCGCCCGCCGCGTCGTCGACGTCCACCGCGACCACGTGGCCGCCGTCGGCCGCGAACCGCCGCGCGGCGGCCAGCCCGATCCCGCTGCCCGCGCCGGTGATGACGACCGTCCTGCCCTCGAACCTCATCAGGCCTCCGTAGCAATGAAGACGTTCTTGGTCTCGGTGAATGCGTCCGGGGCGTCCGGCCCGAGCTCGCGGCCGAGGCCGGACTGCTTGAAGCCGCCGAACGGCGTCCAGTACCGCACCGAGGAGTGCGAGTTCACCGACAGGTTCCCGGTCTCCACGGCCCGGGCCACCCGGATCGCGCGGCCCACATCCGAGGTCCAGATCGAGCCGGAAAGACCGTACGGCGTGTCGTTGGCGATGGCAATAGCCTCGGCCTCATCCGAGAACGGCGTCACGGTCACCACCGGGCCGAACACCTCCTCGGTGTAGGCCGGGTCGTCCGGCCGTACCGGCGCCAGCACGGTGGGCGGGAACCAGAACCCCGGCCCGGACGGGGCGCTGCCGCGGAACGCCACCGGGGCATAGGAAGGTACGTACGAGGCCACGTGCGAGCGATGCGCCGCCGAGATCAGCGGGCCCATCTCGGTCGCGGCCGAGGCCGGGTCGCCCACCACGACGCCGCGCACCGCGGTCTCGAACAGCTCCATGAACTTGTCAAGTACCGAGCGCTGGACCAGGATCCGGGACCGGGCGCAGCAGTCTTGCCCGGCGTTGTCGAACACCGCGTACGGCGCGGTCGCCGCGGCCCGCTCCAGGTCGGCGTCGGCGAAGACGATGTTGGCGCTCTTGCCGCCGAGCTCCAGGGTGAGCCGCTTGACCTGGCGCGCGCAGTCCGCCATGATCGACCGCCCCACCTCGGTGGACCCGGTGAACACGATCTTGCGCACCGCGGGGTGGTCGACCAGCCGCTGCCCCACCACGCTGCCCTTGCCCGGCAGCACGGTGAACACCCCGGGCGGCAGGCCCGCCTCCAGGGCCAGCTCGCCGATCCGCATCGCGGTCAGCGGGGTCGCCTCGGCGGGCTTGGCCACCACGGTGCAGCCCGCGGCCAGCGCGGGCGCCATGCCCCAGGACAGGATCGGCATGGGGAAGTTCCACGGCACGATCAGGCCGACCACGCCCACCGGCTCGTGGAACGTCATGTTCAGCCCGCCGGAGACCGGGATCTGGCGGCCGGACAGCCGTTCCGGCGCCGCCGAGTAGTACAGCAGCACGTCGCGGACCTGCCCCGCCTCCCAGCGGGCCGCGCCGACGGGATGCCCCGAGCCGGCCACCTCCAGGCCGGCCAGTTCCTCCAGGGCCGAGTCCACCGCCGCGGCGAACGCGCGCAGCATCCGGGCGCGGTCCCCGGGCGCGACCACTCGCCACCCGGGCCGCGCGGCCGCGGCCCGGGCGATGGCCTCATCGGCCTGCTCCGCAGAGGCCTGGGTCACCGCGGTGACCGGCTGCTCGGTGGCGGGGTTGAGCACGGTGAAAACCGACATCCCGGTCACAGCCTTTCGAAGCCGCGCCGCAGCTCCCAGTCGGTCACCGCGGCGTCGTAGGCGGTCAGCTCGACCCGGGCGTAGTTGGCGTAGTGCTCCACCACCTCCGCGCCGAACGATTCCCGGGCCAGCTCGCTCTTCTCCCACAGGTCCAGCGCGTCATTCAGGGTGTGCGGGACCTTCGCCGCGGTGTCGGCGTACGCGTTGCCGGTCATCGGCGGCTCGAGCGGCAGCTCGTTGTCGATGCCGTGCAGGCCGGCCGCGATCATCGCGGCCACGGCCAGGTACGGGTTCACGTCGCCGCCGGGTACCCGGTTCTCCACCCGCAGCGATGAGCCGTGCCCGACCAGCCGCAGCGCGCAGGTCCGGTTGTCCGGCCCCCACCGGACCGCGGTGGGAGCGAAGCTGCCCGGCACGTAGCGCTTGTAGGAGTTGATGTTGGGCGCGTAGCACAGGGCCAGCTCGCGCATCGCGGCGAGCTGGCCGGCCAGGAAATGCTCGCCCGCCTTCGAAAGGCCATACCCCCCGTCGCCGGCCAGCACCGGGGTCCCGCCGGACGCACCCCGCAGCGACAGGTGGATGTGGCACGAGTTGCCCTCGCGGCTGTTCGGCTTGGCCATGAACGTGATGCTGTTGCCGTCCTGGGCCGCGATCTCCTTCGCCCCGGTCTTGTAGATCGAGTGGTGGTCGCAGGTGGTCACCGCGTCGGTATAGCGGAACGCGATCTCGTGCTGGCCCAGGTTGCACTCGCCCTTGGCCGACTCCACGTACAGGCCAGCCCCGGCCATGCCCAGGCGGATCCGGCGCAGCAGCGGCTCGATCCGCGACGTGCCCAGGATCGAGTAATCCACGTTGTACTGGTTGGCCGGGGTCAGGTCCCGGTACCCGCGCGCCGCGGCCTGCTCGTAGGAGTCCCGGTAGACGATGAACTCCAGCTCGGTCCCGGCCATCGCGACCCATCCGCGCGAGGCCAGCCGTGCGGTCTGGCCGAGGAGGATCTGCCGCGGCGAGGCCAGCACCGGCGAGCCGTCCAGCCAGGTCAGGTCCGCGATGACCAGGGCGCTGCCCTGGTGCCACGGGAGCCGGCGCAGCGTGCCCATGTCCGGCGCCATCACGAAGTCGCCGTACCCGCGCTCCCAGGACGACATGGCGTACCCGTCGACCGTGTTCATGTCCACGTCCACGGCGAGCAGGTAGTTGCAGCCCTCGGAGAAGTGCTCGGCCACCTCGTCCAGGAAGAACTCCGCCGCCAGCCGCTTGCCCTGCAGGCGTCCCTGCATGTCGGTGAAGGCGAGCACGACGGTGTCGATCTCGCCTTCCCCGACCGCGGAGCGCAGCTCGTCCAGGCTCAGCATGCCCCGCCGCAACCGACCCGGCATCAACGGCCCCGGCATCAGGCCGAAAGATCCTGCTCGATGGCGGCCAGTTCCTCCGCCGTGCCCTGGACCTTCGGCCCGGTGAACCAGTTCTTCGCCGAGACCAGCCAGTAGATGCCCGCGAAGCCGATCACCACCGCCACGGCGATACATGCGTAGTTGAACGTGCTGTAGCCGATGGGGCCGAACTGCGGGAGCATGAACAGGAAGAAGATGATCACGACCCAGACCACGGCCGTCCAGCCGACCACGTAGCTCCACCGGCCCAGGTGCCATGGCCCGCGCTTGAAGTTCTGGCCCTGCCGCAGCCGGAGGTAGGTCGGCGTCACGTACGCGACGTACAGGCCGATGGTCGCGATCGAGGTCACCGCGGCGTAGGCGGCGGTGTTCCACAGGTAGGGCAGGCCCAGGACCAGCGCGCCGCCGGCCGCGAGCCAGATAGCGTTGGTGGGCGTCCTGGTCCGCTTGTTCACCTTGTGCCAGATGGCCGAGCCGGGCAGCGCACCGTCCCGGGAGAACGCGTAGATCATCCGCGAGTTCGCCGTGACCGACGACATCCCGCAGAACAGCTGGGCGCCGATCGCCACCAGCAGCAGCAGTTCGGCGCCGGTCCGGCCGACCGCGTCGATCCAGATCTGGCCCGGGGCCACCACCGCCGTCGCCTCGGTCACGTAGTTCGCCCGCTGGATCGCGAACGTGACGCCGAGCAGCAGCACCCAGCCCGCGATCAGCGAGATCAGGATCGACATGACGATTCCGCGCGGGCCGCTGCGCGCGGCGTTACGCGTTTCCTCGGTCATGTGCGCCGAAGCGTCGTACCCGGTGAACGTGTACTGGGCCATCAGCAGCCCGACCGGCAGGATGTACCACCAGCCGATGTGGAACCCGGACAGGTTCTCCAGGCCGGTGAACACGAACTTGGCCGAGGCGTGATGCGCGCCCGCCTGCAGACCGAAGATCAGCGCGCCGACGATGATCAGCACGCCGGCGATGTGCCACCAGACGCTGACGTCGTTCAGCAGCGCCACCAGGCGGATGCCGAACTGGTTGATCAGGCCGTGCAGCAGCAGCACCGCGGCGTAGATCACCACGGTGTGCCAGTGCGTGGTCACGCTGAAGTTGAACCACAGGCTGAACAGGAAGTTGATGAACAGCGCCGCGCCGAAGTCGATGCCGGCGGTGACCGCCACCTGGCCCAGGAAGTTGAACCAGCCGGTGAACCAGGACCAGGCCGGCCCGTTTCTTGGTGCCAGCTTGGCCGCCCAGTAGTACAGGCCGCCCGCGGTCGGGAAGCTGGAGCAGACCTCGGCCATGGCCAGCCCCACGAGCAGGGTCATACACCCGACGATCAGCCAGCCCCAGATGATGATCGCGGGGCCGCCCTCTTCCATGCCGAAGTAGTACAGGGTCAGGCAGCCGGACAGGACCGAGATGATCGTGAACGACACGGCGAAGTTCGAGAATCCCGACATCCGCCGCAGTAGCTCCTGCGCGTAGCCGAGTTCGTGCAGGCGGCGCTCGTCCTCAGTTGCCGTCGTCGCGGCGGCAATGTCGTCGGCCATGCGATCTCCCTACGGGAAGCAAGCACATATGGATGGAAGCGATCCATTGAATGAACGTATTCATGCACTGTGCCGGGAACCCTGTCAAGAGGTCGCGCGTCGGCGTTACCGGCCCGCTACGCGGGGATAACGCAGGGCTCACGCGATTTCGCCGAGGAAGCCGCGCAGCAGCGCCGCGGTGCCTGCCACGTGCTCCTCCATCGCCCGCCTGGCCCGGTCCGGATCGCCGGCCAGGATCGCCCGCACGATGCTGGCGTGCTGCACGTTCGCGTGCTCCAGGTTGCGGCCGAGCATGGGGATGGCGTTGAGCAGGTCGACCAGCTGCACCCGGGCCTCGACCACGCTCGCGGTCAGCATCGGCGAGCCCGCCGCGTCGGCGACGGCCAGGTGCAGCCGGGTGTCCGCCTGGCGGTAGCCGGACGGCTCGCAGCCGTGCACCGCGGCGAGGCATTCGGCCAGGTTCTCCCGCTGCTGCCTGCTCAGGCTGGCCCGCGCGGCCATCTCGGCCGCGCCGGTCTCCACCACCCGGCGGTACGTCAGCGCGTCGTCGAGGTGGGCGCCCAGGTCCTTCGCGGTCTTGGTGAGCTGGTCGCGGACCATGGGCTCGGGCTGGCGCAGCACGAAGGTGCCGCCGAACCGGCCGCGCTTGGTCTCGACGTACCCGGCGGCGGCCAGTTCGCGCAGCGCCTCCCGCAACGTGATGCGGCTGATGCCCAGCCTGCGGGTCAGTTCCCGTTCCGGCGGCAGCCGGTCGCCCGGCGCGTAGACGCCCAGCTTGACGCCTTCGAGCAGGCGCTCGACGGTCTCCTCGAAGGCGTTCCCGGTCCGGACCGCGCGGAACACCGCCGCGGTGATGGCGGGCGACCCTCCGGGCACGGTTCTTATCTCCTGTTAAACCGAATGTTGCCTCGAGGCAACGCAGAAAGATTAGACCATAGGCGCGAGTACAGTGCCACGCGTGGCCGTTCGTCCGGCCGCGCTGTGCCCGCCCCGGGCCGCGGCGACCCGGTCTTCGGCCGCACCGACGAGCGCGGCGAACAGCCGGGGATCGCTGCCCTGCTCGGGGTGCCACTGCACGCCGAGCACGAAGCCGGAGAGGCCGCCGAGTTCGGACGGCCCGGTCTCGACCGCCTCGATGGTCCCGTCTTCCTCCCAGGCCACCGCCTTGAGCCCGTCACCGAGCAGGTCGACCGCCTGGTGGTGGTGCGTGGGCACGTCGATGAAGCCCTGATCGGGCAGGATCCCGGCCAGCGCGCTGTCTGGGCTGATCCGCACCTGGTGCAGGCCGAACCCGTTCGGCGGGCCGTCGTGCCGCGTGTGCCCGACCAGGTCGGGCAGGTGCTGGTGCAGCGTGCCGCCCCGGCAGACGTTCAGCACCTGCATGCCGCGGCAGATGGCGAGCAGCGGCACGCCGAGCCGAAGCGCGTGGCCGGTGACGGCCAGGTCCCACGCGTCCCGCAGCGTCACGGGCGCCTGGGTCGCCGGGTGCCGCGACGCGCCGTAGCGGATCGGGTCGATGTCCGGCCCGCCCGTGACGACCAGGCCGTCCAGGCTGGCGACCGTGGCGCTGGCCTCGTCGTCGCCGCCGCCCGGCGGCAGCAGCACCGCCCGTCCGCCGCTGCGCCGTACCGCGTCCACATAGACGTAGGGAAGCATCGCGGCCCGGGCCGACCAGCCCCGCCAGGATGCCTGATCCTCGTAGGTGGTTATGCCAATAACCGGCGTCATAGTTCCCCTTTGAACCGATCCTCCGTGGCGCCGCTACCCCAGCAAGCCAGGAAAATCTCTGACCCGAACGGGCTGGGGATTTCTGGTCACCATCCGTGCCTGTGGCTCCGGGGCCGGACGGATGACGGGCGGCGGTATCTGGTGGTCAGGTTAGCAAGTGTTCCGTCCGGTGCTCCGGAAGATAGATTTACGTAACAACCAGTGCCTGCTGATTAACCTGATTGTAGGACCCCGATCGCCGGTTCGCGTAGCGAACACCGAAAATGGTGACTCACAGTTATTCCGGCCCCTCCTGCCCCGGGCTGGCCCTGCGCAAACCAGCCCCGCCCTGGGGCCCGGCCCGCTCAGACCGGCACCAGATCCCGGGCCCTGGCCTGGTGCGACGGCCAGCAGGGGAAGTGGTGCCGGGCCGGATCCGGGTCCGTGACCAGGTGTTCCATGGCCGCGCGGGTGGTCTCGTTATCGGGGGTGTAGACGACCATCCGGGTCCCCGGCGCCGTCTGGACCGCGAAGCTGGTCGAGGTCATCTCCAGGTGCGGGTAGAGCGGATGCCGGAACACCTTGGTGTAATAGGCCGGCTGCGCGACGTCCTGGGTGGCCCACATCCGGGCGAACTCGGGACTGGCCGCCTCCATCCGCCGGATGAAGCCGGTCCAGGCCGGGTCGCCGACGTGGTGGCCGTAGGCGGCGCGCAGCTGCGCGACCATCGCGGCCCGCTGGGCATCCCGGTTCCCGACCACGCTGCAGCAGTCGGCGCGGGTGAAGCTGTACAGCAGCGTGTTCCGCTCCGCCGCCGGGATCTCGGCGGTTTGCGGGAACAGCACCGCGTAGGCAGCGTTCCAGGCCAGGATGTCGAACCGCTCGGTCACCACGCTGGCGGGCATCGGGTTGAGCCCGTCCAGGATGGCCCGGATCTGCCCAACCGTCGCACGCACCCCTCGGATACCCCCAGCCCCACCTCGGCACGCCTGCAGGCCCCGCCCGAACAGCATGGATGTCACATCGATGCTGCTCAGGCGACATGGATGCCACATCGTTGTCGTTATCCGGCGGCCTGCCACCCGGACAAATAGCCGCGCGGGAAACGGGCGTGGCGGATGAGACGGGCGAGGCGCACTGGACGAGCCGACCGTCGGCGACCAGCGCCCGGTCGCGACACCAGCCAGGCCTATACGGGGATAACGATCCACGACGACTGGCGAGCCGCGGCCGCCGCCCGAATTGCCCAGATTTGCGCCTTGTCGGAGGCGTACTCGCGCCCGGGCGGGATCCCCGGCCTCTGGCCGCATACCGGATGCCGGCGACGCTGCTTTCCCCGGGAAGCAGCGTCATCACCCGCCCGTGGTCCGGGCAGCCTCTCCAGGTTGCTCGGGTACATTCAGGCCTGCGGAAAGGAAGGAGTGACGATGGCCATCGTGGTGCTGGTGCTCTGGATGTTCACCGCGGGGGCCGGTTTCTACCTGCTGGTGACCAGCAACCTCGGTCGCGCCCGCCCGGCCGACGCCTTCATGGCCGCCAGGCACGCTCCCGCCGGCCAGCGCGCTGCGGCCCCGGTCGCCACCCGCGCAGTACAGACCGCGGCGGCCTCTCCGGGGCAATCCGTCTCGGATCCCGCGCAGGGCGTCCCGCAGGCCGCTCCCGCCACGCATACCGGGCAAGCCGCCTCGGACGTCTCGCCACCCCATGCTGCTCCCCCCGTCTCGAAACGGGAGATGCGGCGGGCGGCGCGGGACCGGTTCGATCCGCCTTCGCTGACTGCGGCCAAAAGCGCGCCGGTGGTGCCGGGACTGCGGTCGCTGCTGGAGTTCGCGCATCCGGCCAGCGCGATCGTCGGCCTGGGGTTCTGGCTGGGGTACACGTTGGTGCATTACCGTGCGCTGGGCTGGATCGCATTCGGAATGGTGACGGTCACGGTGGGCCTGGGGCTGAGCTGGTTCGCGGCAAGTACCCGCGCGGCCCGGAGCCGGGAAGCGGCGAACCACGACAATGCGGCCGGGCATACCTCCGATGACGAGCCGGGGCCTTCCTTCAGTTTTCGTCTCATCGGCCTGCACGGCGCCGCCGCCGCGGTGACCTTCGCGCTGGCCGCCCTCACCGTCTTCGTCCTGAGGTAACAACGCCCAGCCGGGCGGCGCGGACGAGGAAGTGGCCAGTGCACCCGGCTGCCTGCACGGATGGAGCGGATAGAGGAGACGAAGGACCATCGAGTCGTGGGAGCGTTGTTGATGGGAAATGGCTCGATGATCCTGGCCGCCGTGTGCACTGACCACCACTACACGGGACTACGGGCCGCGGTGTCCGGCGGCTCACTCCGCAGGGCTCGCGTAAGCAGTTGGTAAGGATTTCATCCGGCCGACTTGAACCGGGTGCCAGCGAAGCAGGGTTACATAAACTGGTACCGCTGGGTGCGACCTTGAAGTGCTGACCGGCAAAGGATCTCGGGTGTGAACAAGGCGGGCAACCTCCCGGAGGGGCCACAAGCCGCACAGACGCCGGAAGGTCCGGAAGCCCCCGAAGGATCACAACCGGCCGAACGGCCAGAAGTGACAGCACTACCCGAGGCGGCAGCGCCATCCGAGGCGGCAGCACTACCCGAGGTGACAGCACTACCGGAGGTGACAGCACTACCGGAGGCGGCAGCACTAGCCGATGCCACCCCGGAAACCGTCCCGAAAGCCAAAACCGCTCCAGAAACCACCCAGGCCGCCCCGGCCCCCGACCCGCCGAGAGGCATGAGCAGGCGCCGGGCGCTCGCCATGCTCGGCCTCGGCACCGGAGCCCTGATTGCCGAACAGGCCCTGGCCACCGACGGCATCCCGCCGAGCACGAGCACAAACACGAGCCCGAGCACACACACGAGCACGAACGCGAGCACGGGCCCGGGCACCAAGGCAACCGAACCCAGCGGCTACGCGCCCGACGGCACCGGCGGCCCCGCCGCCGGGCTCCCGCTGCAGGACGTCCGGCTGCTCGACAGCCCGTTCCGCCGGAACCAGGCCAGGAACACCTCGTACCTGCTGTTCCTTGACCCCGAACGGATGCTCCGCTCGTTCCGCCTGAACTACGGCGAGCCGTCCGCCGCCGAGCCGCTCGGCGGCTGGGAGAGCCCGGACTCGCAGATCCGCGGCCACACGACCGGCCACCTGCTGTCCGGCCTCGCCCTCACCACCGCCAACACCGGCAACGACGCCGCCAGGCAGCGCGGCCGCTACCTGGTCAGCCAGCTCGCCGCACTCCAGGCGAAAGCGAAACAACATCACTTCCAAGCCGGCTACCTGTCCGCGTTCCCCGAGTACTACTTCGACTGGCTGGAGCAGGGCAAGCCGGTCTGGTCGCCGTACTACATGATCCACAAGTACCTGGCCGGGCTGATCGACCAGTATCAGCTGGCCGGCGACGACCAGGCGCTCGACGTCGCGGCAAAGCTGGCCGACTGGGTGGACTGGCGCACGAACCCGGAAAGGCTCCCGTACGACCAGATGCAGATGGTCCTGCAGACCGAATTCGGCGGCCTGCCCGAAGCCCTGGCCAACCTCTACGCGATCACCGGCCAGGAGCGGTACCTGGCCACCGCCCAGCGCTTCTATCACGCCGCGGTCCTCGACCCTCTCGCCGACGGCAAAGACATCCTGCCCGGCCTGCAGGCCAACGTGACCACGCCGAAGATCATCGCCTGCGTGCGGATGTGGGAGGAGACCGGCAGCGGCAAGTACCACGACATCGCCAGGAACTTCTGGGACATCGTGACCGGGCACCACGTATACGTCATCGGCGGCGTGGGCAACTTCGAGCACTTCCAGCTGCCCGACACCGTGGCGTCCCAGCTGTCTAACTTCACCTGCGAGAACTGCGTCAGCTACAACATGCTCAAGCTGACCAGGCTGCTGCACTTCCACCAGCCGGACCGCACCGACCTGCCCGACTACTACGAGCGGACGCTGCTCAACCAGATGCTGGGGGAGCAGGACCCGGCCTCGCCGCACGGCTTCAACTGCTACTACACCGGCCTGTCGCCGGGCGCGTTCAAGCGCCAGCCGCTCAACTACTTCCCGCGGGGCAACCCGGACGTCTACGCGACCGACTGGGACACCTTCACCTGCGACACCGCCACCGGCCTGGAGACCCAGGCCAAGTTCGCCGACACCATCTACCGCCGCGACGCGGACGGCGTCTACGTCACGCTATTCATCCCGTCCCAGGTCAGGCTGGGCAACCTGGTCCTGCGCCAGGACACCGGGTTCCCCGACAACCCGGTCATAAGGCTGTCCGTCGTAACCGGCGCGGCCACCCTCACCCTGCGGGTCCGGGTGCCGAAATGGGTGGCGGGAGTTCCGCTCGTCTCACTCAACGGCGTGCCGCTCACAAACCCGCCCCCGGCCGGCCCGGGCAGCTGGATCGCGCTGCGCCGCCGCTGGCAGCAGGGCGACCGGCTGGAGGTCACGCTGCCGATGCGGCTGGCCGTCGAGCCGACGCCCGACCATCCGGCGGTGCAGGCGCTGACCTACGGCCCGGTCGTGCTGAGCGGCGTCTACCGCCGCGACCCGGGCTCGCTGACGCCGCAGCTGGAGCTGGCCTCGATCCGCCGGACGGCCGCCCAGCCGATGACGTTCGAGGCCGTCTCCGACCGCAAGCCCGTCACGCTGATCCCCGTCGCCCGGGCCGCACACGAGTACTACACTACCTACTGGGAGATGATCTGATCTACCAGCGGATACAGGGGTCAGCGGAGTGCCCCAGGCACATCGGGGGCACGTTGGTCGTTTCCGGCGTCCTCCAGGGCACTGAAAAACGCCTTCATGATCGAGCGGGCCTGATCGTCATCCTCCGGCATGAAGTGCGCGTAGGTCCGCAGCACGACCTCTTTCGTGTCGCCGAGGAGCGCGGCCACCTTCGCGATGTTGAGCCCGGCCGACAGCCACGCAGACGCCGCGGTATGCCGCAGCACATGACAGCCGTTCAGTCGTGGCCCTCGGTCGGGAACCCCCGCCTCTGTCCACGCCCTGCGCCACCACCAGTTGAAGGCGTTCCGGTGAAGGATGGTGCCGTCGTGGGTGAACAGCAGCTCGCGCGTCAACGGCTTCCCGTGCCGGTGCTTATCGCGCGGGTCGTGCCAGGGTAGCGTCACAGCGGCAGGGGATGCAGCCGGACGTGCTCCGCGAGGATCACGGGCAGGGGATCGTCAAACGGGATGTCCCGGGATTTGCAGGTCTTGTGGTTCTTCAGCGGCGCGAAGCACCACGCCCCGTCGACGAGCTTGACCTGGACCTCGACATGCAGGGTCTTGCGGAGGAAATCAACGTCGCCGAGCCCGGCCGCGATCAGCTCGCCCTGCCGGAGCCCGCACGCCGCACCGAGGTAAGCGAGCGCACCCAGCCGCGCCGGCAAATTCCCGGCGACGGCAGCGACCTGAGCGGCGGTCCAGGGGATCGCCTCGGTCTTCACCGGATCAGGCAGCTGCACCGAATCAGCCTTCAACGGGTTGGAGCCGATGATCTTATCCGCGACAGCCGCCCGGAAGATCTGCGAGACGTACCCGATCACGAGGAGTTGGCTGTTGGGGGCCATTGGCGCAGTGGCGATACCAGGGCATCGGTCCCGCGTATCACCGGAGCGGCCGTGACGTGCGCTACGCCTGGGGCGATGTCCTGGACTGGGTCGCCCGCCAGCGCCGCGAGACGGCCGGCGAGCCGCAGCCCGCCGCCTGCTAGGGAACGGTCTGGCCGCAGCCGGAATCGCCCACCAACCGAAGGTCCGTCCCATGCATTAGCACGATGCAAGTAAGGAGCTGTGTGGTTGAACCCCCCAGCATGACGAAAGAGCGCCCCCCCGGTCACCAGCCGGAAAAGCGCCCTCCCGTTAAAGCGGAAACGCTTCCAGTCACCGCAAGCACCGCCTGTCGCCGCCACCAAGCAGGGCGAGCCTACGCGCATTGTAAGACAGAAGGGGCGCAAGCGCAGAGCAGCGAGGCGGCGCGAAGCTGTCACATGGCGAGTATCGCTACTCTCCCCCGACGACCAGCGCACATGGTGGCACTACCTGTGCCGCTGCCCGATATGCGGCCGACCTCACATGGGCCGCAGCCGCGAACTCGGCGGGGTGACTGGAGTCCGCCGGCTGCCATGCCGCCACTGGGTCATCATCGTCGTCGCGAGGACGTACGGCCGGCCGGGCTCGGGAGCAGCAGCATGAGCGCGGGAATCGGCCCCGCCGTCAAGAAGGTGGGTGCCGCGCTACGCGAGCACGGCAGCCGGATCGACAGCCATGGCGCTGGCTCCTGGATGGCGCAGTGTCCAGCCCACGAGGACCGCAAGCCGAGCCTGTCGCTCGCCCAGGGCGACGTCGGCGCGGTCCTGTGCTGCCAGTTCGGCTGCGATACCGGGGACATCCTCGCCGCGCTGAATCTGAGCTGGGCGGACCTGCTCGACGAGCCGCGCCGGACCCGCGACGAAGCGCCCCGCAGGGTCGTCGCCGAGTACAAGTACACCGACGAGGACAGCGAGCTCCTGTTCGTAGGTGCGTTACGAGCCTAGGGATTTCCGGGTGAAGCGCCCGGACGGCCGCGGTGGCTGGGTGTGGAAGATCGCGGGTGCCCGCAGGGTTTTGTACCGGCTGCCGGAAGTCATCGCCGCGACCCGGGACCGCAAGACTGTGTTCCTGGTAGAGGGCGAGAAGGATGCTGACCGGCTTGCCAGCCTCGGCCATGTTGCGACCTGCAAGCGCTCGCGACCCGCTCAGAGCGACGCCGACTTCCTTCTCGTTGAGGCGAAGGACTGCCCGATGTCGTCCTGCGCGGCCCCGGCTGGGTCGCCGTGCCGGACCGGCAAGGGCCGGGTAGCCGCCCAGTACCACACGGCACGGTTCCGGCTGGTGCCACGCCTGGCCAAGGCCGTCGCCGTCCCGGTCCCGCCGCTCCGCAGGCCGCGTTCGGCCTGGACCGAGCTGCCCCGGCCCCCGGCGGCCGACGCCGCCCCGGCGGGGTACGTGCGGATCGGGTACGCCCGCGCCTCCACCGCCCGCCCGTCGCTCAGCACCCAGACCGATGCGCTGCACGCGGCGGGCGTCACCCGGGTCTTCGCCGAGAAGATCTCCACCCGCGCCGTCATCCGGCCCGAGCTCGACCAGGCCGTCGCCCTCGCCGGGGAGATCCGCGCATCCGGCGCCGCGGTCACGATCGTTGTGCACGAGCACAAGCGGCTCGGCCGCGGCATCGAACTCGCCGCGCTCGCCGAGCAGCTGCGCGCCGACGGCATCGGCCTTGAGTTCCTCACCGGCGAGCTCCAGGGCTCGCACGACCCGGTCGGCGTGGTGTTCACCGTCCTGGCCGCACTGGCCGGAAGCGAGCGCGAGTACATCCGCGACCGCACCCTGGAGGGCCACGAGGCCGCACGCGCCCGCGGTAAGTTGATCGGCGGCGCGGCCGTCACCGACGATGCCATGCTCGCCGCCGCCCTCCACCTTCGCAGCCAGGAAATGAGCCTGCGAGACATCGCCGACCGCCTCGTCATCGCTACGGGGAAGAAGAGAGGCCAGCATCCTCACCGGCCACCGTGATGCGAATGCTGCGCGAGCATGACGAGAAGACCGCCGCGACGGCCGCCGTCGACTAACACGCGCCGGTGCCGCGGTTCGAGTTCCAGGCCAGCCCGGTCAGCGGCTTCTACTTTGCGGCTCGCCGTAGCTATAGGAGTTTCGGGCCTAAAGGTCGCGGCGCCGTTCCCCGAAGGTGTGACCTTCTCCGGAAAGTGGCGGGGAGTTAACAGCGCTATGTGGCGCATCGCCGTGTCAGATGACGATCCCCCTGCGGCGACGGTCCACCGCGGACCAGCCCAGATGTTCGCCGAAACGGGACGCTGCTGAGCTGAGTCTTTGGCGAGCGGCCCGACCACCCGAGCTCGTCTTCCTTAGCAAGCTAACTTGCTGTGCTAAGGTTCCGGTATGCCAGATGCGCTGAGCTACGAGCTACACAAGTTGACCGCACGCCTTGATCGTCTCGCCGACGGGCTTTTGCGCAGAGAGGAGGGGGTGTCGTACTCGCGGTTCCTGGCGCTGTTCGCTGTCCGCAACGGCGCTGCCATCCAGCGGGAGCTGGCGGTGTGGCTCGGCCAGACGGAGCCGTCGACGAGCCGGATGGTCGGGGTGCTGGCCGAAGCACGACTGCTCGAGGTGACGACCGTCGTCGGGGTGGGCAACCGGCGACAGCTGCAACTCACCGAGCAGGGCGCCGAGCTGGTCGACCGCTGCGGTCGCTTGCTGGAAGGCCGCTTCGAGCAGCTTGTCAAGCGCAGCGGGGTGCGCTACGACTCCTACCAGCGCGACACCCGCCGCCTGCTCGCTCAGCTCGACGCCGACCAGCACGCGGCGCCGGACTCGCGGGGGACGGCATGACCGCGGCGGGACGCCGGCCCGGGCGCTTCGGTGGTCTCCGCGGACGGCACGCCGATCGGATACCGCTCGCTGGGTGAAGGCGAAGGTCTTGTCATCGTCGGTGGGTCCTCACCAGCGCCGCGGACTACCTGCCTTTGGCGGGTGCTCTGGAGCAGGAGTTCGAGGTGCACGTGGTGGAACGCAGGGGGCGTCCGGGCAGCGGACCGCAACGCCCGGGGCACTCCATCGAAGACGAGTGCGCGGATCTCCTCGCCGTGGCCGCGGCTACCGGGGCGACCTCCGTGCTCGGCCACAGCTTCGGTGGTCTGGTCGCCCTGGAGGCAGCCCGCCGCCACGCCGTGTTCGACCAGGTCTTGGTGTACGAACCGGGAGTGCCGATCGGCGGCCGGTTCGACTTCGCTTGGCTCGACTGCTATGAGCGGCTGCTTGAGCGGGGGGACCGGCGCGGTGCGTTCGCGGTGATGGTCAAGCACGCCGGGTTCGCTCCCCGACCGCTAGCGGTCATGCCACTGTGGTACGTCAAGACGGTGCTGCGCCTGGTGGTCCGCTCTCCAGGTGGGCGGCGATGGAGCCACTGTTGGAAGCCAACCTGGTCGAGCACCGGATCGAAGCGGCCCTCGAGGCCCCCAGCGCCGAACGGTTCTCCACCATCACCGCCAGCACCCTGCTCCTAGGGGGAGCCGACAGCCCGGCGTTCATAAGCGGGCAGCTCCTCGCCGAGCTCGCCGAGGTCATCGCCAACACCACTGTGGCGATCCTCCCCAGGCTCGGCCACCTCGCCCCTCAAGAGCAGCCCGGTCAGATCGCAGCCGCGATCCTTGCTCACCGTTGAACGGGCGCAACCGTCGAGGGCGGACGCGCCGCCCGCGCCGCCTAACAGCGCTGACGACTCGGAACGTCGATTGAGGATCGCTGACTGGGCACCCCGAGCGGACCGGGTATGCCCGATCCGCTCCGATTGACCGGCGTCCATGCTGGAGGGGTATGGCTGGAAACTGGTGGCGAGGAGCTGGTGGACACACCGAGCGGGTGCGGGACGCCCCGACGATGGTCGCCTACGGGGCGCTGGGCGCCTACGCCTTCTGGTTGTACGCCTTCGGCCCGGCGGTGGCGTTGCTGCGAACCCAGCTGGGTGTCTCTTACACGCTCGTGGGCGTGTACTCGGCCGTCTGGGCGCTGGGGGCGACGGTGGCTGGGTCCGTCTTCGCCCCGCTCGGCCGGCGGGTAGCTCGCCGCCGCCTGTTGTGGGCTGCGGCGCTGGTGACCGGGCTCGGCGCCGCCGGATTCGTGGCCGCCCAAGACGTGGCGGTGACGTTGCTGGCGGCGCTGGTGATGGGAGCGGCGGGCACGACGGTGCAGCTGGCCACCCAGGCGGTCCTCTCGGACCGACACGGGGACCGCCGGGACCGGGCGCTGGTCGAGTCCAACATCGGCGCCGGCGCCTGCGCGGTGGTCGCCCCACTGGCGCTGGGTGTCCTGGCTGGCTCCCCGGCGGGCTGGCGGTCGGCCATGGCCCTGCCCGCGGTCGCCTTCGCCGCCCTCTACCTCGCCTACCGCCACCAGCCCCTCCCCGCCCTCGCTCCCCCGGTCCCTGGGGTCAAGCGACGGCGTGTCCGGCTGTCGGGGGCGTGCTGGGCGTTGTGCCTGCTGGTCGGGATCGGCATCGCCGTGGAGTTCTGCGTCGTGTACTTCGGCGCCGAGCTGCTAAGCGCCGACACCCACCTGCCCGCCGCCGGGGCGGCCACGGCCCTGACCGGCTTCTACGCCGGCATCCTGGCCGGCCGCCTGGCCGGCGCTCGGCTGCTGGGCGGCCCCGGTCGAGCCGGCGCTGTGCTGTGGGTCTCCCTGGCGGTGACCCTGGGCGGCCTGATCGTCGTGTGGGCTGCCTCCGGGGTGGCAGTCGGGGTGGCCGGCCTGTTCGTCGCCGGGGTCGGTATCGCCAACCTGTTCCCCCTCTCCTTGGCCCTCGCCCTCGACGCCGCCGGGGCAGCCACCGACACCGCCGGGGCAGCCACCGACACCGCCAACGGCGCCGCCCAACTTCTCGGCGGCCTGGCCGTCATGGTCGCCCCGCTCGTCCTCGGCGTCGCCGCCGACCACACCAGCCTGGGCATCGCCTTCGCCGTCGCCCCCCTGCTCACCGTCGTCTGCGCCGCGCTCCTGCTCACCGGCACCCACCCCCACCGCCCGACCCGGCGGCATCCCAGTTGAGGATGGCTACGCGGACGGGGAAAGGGCGCTGGGTGAGCGCCAGTTCCGAGCTGTCAGGCGGGTGGGCGGAACTGACTGATCGTGAACTCGGCACCCTGGGGATCGCGTACGTCGGCGAACATGGCCCAGGGTGACTCTGAGGTGGAGAGCACGGTCGCCCCGAGCTGTTCGGCGGCCGCTGCAGTTGCGTCCCGATCATCGACGCTGAAGGTAACGTGCCAGTGCGGCCGGTCGTCCCGCCCGATCATCTGCACGCCGCCAATCACATCAGCGAAACCCGGCGGGGCGGCGGCCTGCCGCTCGAGAATCCCGGGATCAACGGTGTCCGCGAGGTGCTATCCATAGCCGGGCACTCGAATCGACGCCCCGCCGCCACCGGGCACCTCGTCGAACTCCCAACCGAACACTGCCGCGTAGAACGGGCGCACGGCGCTGAGGTCTCGGGTGTGCAGGTGCGAGAAGTTCCAGGTCTGCGGCGCGTTCACGAGTTGCGCCCCGGGTCGGCGGCGGGGTTGCCACAACCGGATGACAGCGCCGAGCGGATCAGCGCAGGACGCGGTGCGGCCGCCCGGACCGGCGTCCTGGGGCTCCCTGATGACCGTTCCTCCCGCTGCGGTCACGACGGCTGCCGTGTCATCTGCGTCGGTAACCGAGACGTAGGTGGTCCACGCAGGCGGATGGTCCGAGTGCCCGATGGCCGCGACGTCGTGCCCGCGGAGGGTCGCGATCAGGTAGGTATCGGGCGTGGCCGCGGGCATTGCCTCGGTGAACTCCCAGCCGAACAGGCCTCCGTAGAAGCGACTCGCCGTCTGCGGGTCGGATTGCTCGGTGTCGACCCAGCACGGCACGCCGTGTGGATAGCTGTGGGCTTGTTCGTCAACCATCCTGCGATCATGCCATCGGATTCCAACAGCCCGCCTCGACGTCGGGATCCCACAGACTGGAACGTTCTCGCAAGCCGAACCGCGACCGGCACCCCGGCGTCGCCCGTCAGCGTGATCAGCACCGTGTCGTATGCGGGGTCCTACGTCGGGTTCGCCTACCACGGCGCCGGGGCGATCCACCCCAAGCTGGCCAAGCCCGCGGCGGCGTTCACCTTCTACTTGAGCCTGGCCTCAGGGCCGATCACGATCGCCGCCGTGGTGGTGTTCCTCGGCTCCTGGCTGCAGACGGCGGCCGGGCTGCCCAACGTGTGGTGGCTGGTCATCGCGCTGGCTGTGATCGCGGTGACCTCGCCGATCATCCTGCGCGGCGTCGTCGCCTCGGCGAAGACGGCCTTGTTGTTCTTCATCCTGGAAGGCGGCGGGCTGCTGTTGATCTCGCTGATCATCCTGGTCCGCTCCGGCGGGGCGATCAGCGCCCCCTGGCACGGCCACGGCGGAACGCCGGGCGGGTGGGGCGGCCTGGTCGGGATCACCTTCGCCACCGCGGTGTCGGGGTTCGTCGGCTGGGAGAACTCAGCGGGCCTGGCCGAGGAGATCCGCAACCCGCGCCGGGTCATCCCGGTCGCGATCCTGGGTTCCATCGCCGTCGTAGCCGCGCTGTACCTGGTCTCCACCTGGGCCGCCGTCTCCGGCTACGTGCACTGGAAGGGCGCCACGGCAGGGACCGCCAGGCTGGGCAGCATCACCAACGCCGCCCCGTTCGTCGAGCTGGCCGATCACTACGCGCCGTGGCTGCACTGGGGCGTCGTCGCCATCGGGGTGATCAGCCCCGCCGCCTGCTACCTGGCCTCGGTCACGACCTGTTCGCGGTGGACCTTCGCCTCGGCCCGCGGCGGCCTGCTGCCACGCCGGCTGGCGCGGGTCTCTGACCGGACCGGCGTCCCCGCCGCCGCGGTGGTGCTGTGGGTGACGATCATCGCCGCGCTGTGCGTGATCCCCTACTTCATGCTGCACGGCAACGCCGTCACCATCGCCGCCTACGAGGCCGGCATCGGAACCGTGCCGCTGCTCCTGGTCTACGTCATGGCCTCCGCGATCACGCCGATCTACATCTGGCGCCACGACCGGGCCACCTTCAAGATCACCGCGCACCTGCTGCCCGCCCTGGCCGGGGTCGCGGTCGTCGGGTACGGCGTGTACGAGTTCGTGCTGCCCAGCCAGCCCTCGCCCGCCAACACCTTCTGGGCCTACATACTCGCCCTGGTCGTGCTGGCCGCGATCGCGGCCACCGTGGCGGTGCGGCTGCGCGGCCCGGCCATCGCCCGGCTCGGGCGCGTCTACGCCGACGACGAGCCCGCGCCGGTCGGCGGCACCGGAGCGGACGTGGCGTCATGACCGACCTGATCCTGACCCGCGGTAACATCATCACCCTCGACCCGCGGCGCCCGGCCGCCTCCGCGGTGGCCATCGCCGGCGGCTGCATCACCGCCGTCGGCGACCAGCACGACGTCCGCGAGTGGCGGGGCAACCGGACCGAGGTCGTCGACCTGGACGGCGCCACGCTCACCCCCGGGCTGACCGACTCGCACATGCACCCCGCCCTGGGCCTGAACCTGACCGCCGGACTGGACCTGTCCGGCAGCACCGACCTCGGCTCGGTCCGCGCCACGCTGAAGGCAGCCGCCGCGGCGGCCGGGCCGGATCAGTGGATCCTCGGCTGGGGCCTGGACCCCAACGCCTTCGGCGCTACGCCGATCGGGTCCGACGCGATCAACGATGTCCTGGAGGGCCGGCCCGCCTGCCTGAACCTGTTCGACGGCCACTCGGTCCTGGTGAGCCGACAGGCCCTGCGGCTGGCCGGGATCGACGGCCCGCGCCAGTTCGGCTCGTGCTCCGCCATCGTCTGCGACGAGCACCGCAACCCCACCGGGCACCTGCTCGAATGGGGCGCGATCAGCCTGGTCCACGCTGTCATCCCGCCGGAATCTTTCGCCAGCCGCCGCGACCGGCTCGCCGCGCTGCTGCAAGACATGGCGGCCACCGGCCTGACCGGCGCTCACGTTATGGATCTCGACGGTGACGCCCTCGCGTTGTATGACGCCCTGGACGCCGACGGTCAGCTGCCTCTACGGCTGCGCCTGGCACCATGGCGCCAGCCCGACGACGACCAGGCCACAGTCCAGCAGCTGCTCGCGCTGCAAGGCCGGTCCGGCCGACTCTGGGAGGTGGCCGCAGTCAAGCTGTTCATCGACGGCACCATCGACGGCGGCACGGCCTGGCTGCACCAACCCGACTGCCACGGCCAGTCCACCGCGCCGTACTGGCAGGACCCCTACGACTACACCGAGGCGGTCCGCGTCCTGGCCCAGGCCGCCGTGCAGACCGCCACCCACGCGATCGGCGACGCCGCAGTCCAGCACGTCCTGGACACCCTGGCCAAAGTCATCCCGGCCGACAGCACCGTCCGGCACCGGATCGAGCACATCGAGACACTGCCCTCCGACCAGGTGCCCCGCTTCGCCAAACTCGGCGTCGTCGCCTCCATGCAGCCCACCCACGCCACCGACTACACCCGCGCCGACCACAGCGACAACTGGTCCCGGCGCCTTGGCCACCAACGGGCCGACCGGGCCTGGCGCTGCCGCGACATCCTCCAGGCCGGCGCCATCCTCGCCCTAGGCTCGGACTGGCCGATCGCGCCGTTCGACCCCCGCGGCATCATCGCCGCGGCGCAGCTCCGCCGCCCAGCAGACCGCCCCGACCTCAACCCCGTCCGCCCCGACCAGGCGCTCACCGCCCGGCAGGCCCTGCACGGCTACACCACCGCGCCGGCCCTCACCGCCTCCGCCGGGCACCTCAACGGGCGGATCGCCCCCGGCTACCGCGCCGACCTGACCGCCTTCGCCACCAGCCCCCTGCGCACACCAGCCGCCGACCTGCCCGACGTGCCCATCACCCTCACCACCGTCGACGGGATCATCCGCCACCGCGCCAGCTAGCCCGGCCAATCGTCGTACCGCACGGCCAGGCAGATGCTCCCCGGCCAGCACCGGCCGCGGCGGAACGCCGGAAACACCGGCCACGATAGCCATCAGGCCCCCACCTCAACCCCGGCCACCGATGGTGGGTCCTGGCCGCGGGCCGACATTCCCGGCCAGCCAGAAGGGCCGCTGCGTCCGCGTCAGCAGCAACCACGGCTGATCGCTCCCACCGGGCCCGGCTCACCCGCTGCGGCGGTGCCCGGGCACCGCCGCCATCGCCGGTCAGCGAATTCCTTGCCACACGCCCGCCGCCCACACAACACCGCCGATCTGCGCGGCAAGAGTGATCAGTCGATCGCCGCCTCCGAGATACATAACGTCGGCAGGGATTCTTATTCAGCCGGCGGACGGATGGCGGGCGCGGTACCTGCGCGCCTTGGCGCGGTTCCCGCACTCACCCATTTGGCACCAGACTCCGGATCGGTTCTTGGAGTGGTCGTAAAAGACGAACAGGCAGTCCTCAGCCGGGCATACCTTGAGCCGCGGCCAGGTGCCCGTCATGGCGGCGTGGCCGACGACGGCCATCAGCCGGCCGAGTGCCTCGCGCGGTCCGCCGTAGGTGTGCGGAGCCAGGAGCTGGGTCCCGTCCGCCTGGATGCGCAGCCGCACGTTGGCGTCCTGGGCCAGCCCGTCGAGCGTCTGCCCGGCGTCGGCGGGCAGGGCCGCGCCGGAGTTGCATCTGGCCAGCGCGCGCAGGGCTTCCCGGACATCGAGCGTGTGCCGCCGAGCACTACTTCGAAGACGCAGCCGCCCAGGACCGATCGCCGGCGTCCCTCGCGGCGCGTTACCGGAACAGCGTCGACCTGGACTGGACCCGGCGGCTGTGCGAGCAGTACGAACTTGTTTCCCCGCCAGTCCCACGACGGCAATGACCCGCCTGCCGATCGGCCTACGGGCACGGACTTTAGGCGGGCCGCTGGGTGCGGTGGCCGGCCGTCGGGAATGGCGCTGGTCACGGCGGCCAGACAGAGCGGTTTCCAACCATCTCGATAGCCGAACCGCGACCGGCACCCCGGCGTCGCCCGTCAGCGTGATCAGCACCGTGTCGTATGCGGATCGCTAGCCGGGCGTCCCGTCGCGCTCGCTTCTTCGGGCGAGGCGCTGGAGTTGCCGTGCGTGCACGCCGGCCACCCAGTCCCAGCCGTCCTTAGCCAATGGGCCGACCCGCGGGTCGCCGGGAACACCGGCGTCACGCAAGGCGTGCACGTACGCCCGATCCTGGTCAATCCGTGCGTGTACCTGATCAGCTCCGCCGATGGACCCGTGGCCGGGGACGACGACATCGACGTCGCCCGCCACGCCCTCGAGCAGCCGCAGCGCGACGAGGTAGTCCTCGATCGGATCCGCGGTGCCGTTCAAGTCGAGCATCGGAATCAAGACATCAGAAAGCATGTCGCCGGCGACGAGAACCCCGCGTTCCTCAATCAACAGCGCCGCATGGCCCGGGGCATGCGCTTGATGCTCGACAATCCGGACTTGAGGGCCATCCCAGGGAATCTGCGCCATCTCGGCGGGCAGACCGCTAATGAGGCCGAGCAGGTCTAGCGGTACCGGCTCGGGGATGCCGGCGGCCTGCGCGACCTGCGCAACCCCGCCCGACAGCCGATCTCGGGCAGCGGCCGCGCAGCGCGCCGTGCCGTAACGGGGCGCCGCGCCGAGCCTGGCGTACCAGAGCAGGTGATCCCAATGAGGATGCGTCGAGAAGCCCGCCACAACGGTCTGGCCCGAATCGGACAGGTCGTTCGCAAGGCATGCCATTTCGTAGCCGTGCACCCCGGGATCGATGAGCAACACGCCAGCCCGGCCGTGCACGACAACGGCGTTGCTCTGGCAGAACTCGCTCTCGTGGATCAGCACACCCTCCGCGACCTGCCTCAGCACGGGTGCAAGGCTACCGTGCCCAGCGCCCGCCAACACCGATTCGCGCAACGCGCGTCGCGACGGTGCAGATCGGTGTGCCTGGCGACCCGCCAGTTGATCACCGTCGACCGTTTGACGCGGCGCCCGCAGAGGATCGTCCTGTGGGACCGCTTGCGCCGGGCACTGATCAGTGTGCTGTGACCTCGGCAGAGTGTCGCGCCTTTCGGTGGCGGCCGGGTCGTGGAGCAGCGGGGTACCTCGATCCTGTGTCCCGGCTCGAGATCGGATCTATCTGCTGCCCTCGTAGGCTGTCAGAGCAGGTGACGGATTCCGATGGGCAGGTCGCGGACCCGGGTGCCGGTGGCGTGGAAGACGGCGTTGGCGATGGCGGCTGACACGCCGACGGCGCCGAGTTCGCCGATGCCTTTGGCGCCGATCGGGCTGGCGTGCTGGTCGTGGTCGTCGACGAAGTGCACGTCGATCTCGCCGATGTCGGCGTTGCCGGGCAGGATGTAGCCGGCCAGGTTCTTGGACAGGAACCGGTCCAGGTTCGGTTCGAAGACCGACCGTTCCAGCAGCGCCTGCCCGAGCCCCCAGGTGATCCCGCCGATCATCTGGCTGCGGGCCGCGAGCGGGTTGATGATCCGCCCGGCGCCGTATACGCCGGTGCACCGGTTCAGCCGGACCAGGCCCAGGTCCGGATCGACCCGGACCTCGGCGAACACCGCGCCGTAGGTGTGCATCGACAGGTGCGTATCGGCGGGCTGCCAGCGGCCCTCGGCCTCTAGCGAGTCCAGCCCGGCCGCGTCCAGGAGGGCGGCGGGGCTGGCCTGCTGGCCGGGTGCGGCGGCGCGCAGCGCGGCGAGCTTTCCGTTGAGCTCGCTGGCCGCCGCGTGCACCGCCGAGCCGACCCCCATGGTCGCCGACGAGCCGGCGGTCATGCCGGCCTCGGGCAGGCCGGTGTCGCCGTGCCGGATCTGCACCGTCTCGGGCGCGACGCCGAGCGCTTCGGCGGCGATCAAGGTCATCATGGCGGGCTGGCCGGTGCCGATCTCCTGGGTGCCGGCCTCGACAACGACTCGCCCGTCGGCGTGCACGCGGACCCGCGCCGAGGAGGGGAACCGGAAGGTGTCCATGGTGGCTACCGCCATGCCCCAGCCGATCAGGTCGCCGCCGCGGGTCATCGACCGGGGTGCCGGGGGGCGGCCTGCCCAGCCGAAGCGGCGGGCCCCCTCGAGCAGGCAGGCCCGCAGCGGCCGGGAGGAGAACGGCTGCCCGGTCACCGGGTCGGTCTCGGGCTCGTTGCGCAGCCGCAGCTCGACCGGGTCCATCCCCAGCTGGTAGGCCAGTTCGTCCATCGCCGACTCGAGGCCGAACATGCCGGGTCCCTCGTGCGGCGCGCGCATCGGGTTGGGCTGCGGGCGGTCCAGCCGCTCCACCCGGGTGCTGACCCGCAGCGCCGGGGTGGCATACAGCCATCGGGTGCCGGCGGTGCCGTATTCGGCGTAGTCGTCGGCCCGGGCGGCGGCGTTGACGCTGTCGTGCTCCAGGGCGGTCAGCCGGCCGTCGCGGGTGGCGCCCAGGGCGACGCTCTGCCGGGTGGCGGGCTGGTGCCCGCAGCCGGTGAACATCTGCGCCCGGGTCAGTACCAGCTGCACCGGCCGGCCCAGCGCCCGGGCGGCGGCCGCGGCCAGCAGCTGGTGCGGGTGCACGAAACCCTTGCAGCCGAACCCGCCGCCCGCGAACGGGCAGCCGACGTGCACGTGGTCGGCGGGCAGCCCGAAGGCCACCGCCATAGCCGCCTGCACGACGAAAATGCCCTGGACGGAGTCCTGCAGGCTCAGCTGGTCGCCGTCCCACCAGGCCAGCGTGGCGGATGGTTCGATCGGGCTGTGGTGGCGGTCGGAGGTGCGGTACGTCTGGCGTACGGTCACCTCAGCGGCGGTCATCCCCGCGCTGACGTCGCCGACCGCCAGGTCGGGGACCGTCAGGTTGTACGGACCGTCGGGCGTCACGACCTCAGCGCCGCCGAAGACGGCCCCGGGCTGCACCTCGGCGTACCGGGCACGGACCAGGCCGACCGCGTGCTGGGCCTGCTCCCGGGTGTCCGCGGCGACCAGGGCGATGGGCTGGCCCTCATAGTGCACGCGGTCGTCCTGCATCGGGATCACCGAATGCGCCAGCGGCGGCACCGGCGGCGGCACCAGCTGGGGCAGGTCGGCCGCGGTCAGCACCGCGGCCACCCCGGCGGCGGCCCGCGCGGCCGCGCAGTCAAGCTCGGTCACCCGCCCGCGCGGCACCCGGGCCGGCACCAGCACCGCGTGCAGCATCTCGTCCCGGTAATGGTCGGCGGAGTACCGCGCCGCGCCGGTGACCTTGGCCGGCCCGTCCGGACGCGGCATCCCGTGGCCGGTGATGCTCATGTCGCACCCCCGGCGATGCGCAGCGCCCGGACGGCGGCCCGCTGCGCCAGCTCGATCTTGTACTTGTTGCCGGGCAGAGGCCGCGCATCGGTGAAGGAGGCCGCGACAGCCGCCCGCAGCGCACCGGTATCGTCCAGGCTCACCCTGCCGCCGGCCAGTTCCGTCTCCGCGGCGGGCAGCCGCCACGGCTTGTGCGCCACCCCGCCCAGCGCCAGCCGGGCCGACGTGATCGTGTTGCCGTCCAGCTCGACCACGGCAGCGGCGGATACCACCGCGAACTCATACGACACCCGCTCCCGCACCTTTAGGTAGTGCGAGCGGGCGGCGGGCAGCGCGGGCACGGTGACCGAGACGATCAGCTCACCGGGCTCCAGCACGGTGTGCCGGTGCCGGGCGTCCTGGGTGGGCAGCAGGTGAAAGCCGGCCAGCAGCACCGAGCGCATGCCCTCGGCCGAGCGCAAGTCCACCGTCGCGTCCAGCGCAGCGAGCGCGACCGCCAGATCCGACGGGTGGGTGGCTACGCAGTCCGCGGTCGCTCCGAAGATGGCCTGCCCGCTGCTGTCGCCATCCCGGGCGGCGCAGCCCGACCCCGGGACGCGCTGGTTACACGGCAGCGGGTAGTCGGCCCGGAAATAGGGACAGCGGGTGCGCTGCATGAGATTGCCGCCGATGGTGGCCATGTTGCGCAGCTGCGGCGACGCCGCCAGCAGCAGCGATTCGGCCAGCACCGGGTATGCCGCGGCGACCTCTGGGTGCGCGGCGACGTCGCTCATCCGTGCCAGCGCACCGATCCGCAGCCCGTCGGGGCGCGCCTCGATCCCGGCCAGCGGCAGCCCGGTGATGTCCAGCACCCAGTCCGGGGAGACGATGTCCTCCTTGAGCCAGTTCAGCAACTCGGTGCCCCCGGCAATGGCCGCCGTGGCTGGCGACTGCAGCGCGGCGAACGCGGCGTCGAGATCCACCGCCCGCCGGTAGCCGAAGGTTCTCACCGCCGGTCCCCGGCAGCCATCTCCGCGCTGGCCGCCTGCACCGCCGCCACGATCTGCGGATACGCCGCGCACCGGCACAGGTTGCCGCTCATCCACTCGCGGATCTCCCCCGGCGAGGCGGCATGCCCCTCACTGATGCAGGCCACCGCGGACATCACCTGCCCCGGGGTACAGAAACCGCACTGGAACGCGTCCTGTCCCCAGAAGGCGCGCTGCACCGGGTGCAGCTCGTCATCCTCGGCCAATCCCTCGATCGTGGTGACCTCGGCACCGTCGGCCATCACCGCCAGCATCATGCAGGCCAGCACCCGCCGGCCGTTGACGTGCACGGTGCAGGCGCCGCACTCCCCCCGGTCACACCCCTTCTTCGTGCCGGTCAGGCCCAGCTGATCGCGCAGCGCGTCCACCAGCGTGGTCCGCGGCTCGACACGCAGATCCCTGCGGACCCCATTGACCCATGGGCTGATATCCATGATTACAACCTTACATTTGCGTTGTGCGGGCAGCAGTGATCGCGTCCGGGGTCCCGGCCAGCGAGCTGCCGGGCCCACTTCCCGGCCGATTCCGCGCTCGCCCGCGCTGGCTGCCGGCCCGCCCCCGGCGCCGCGAGCGGCCGCCGCGGTGCGGGACGGCCCAGGCCCGCGATGCGCCGGGCGCTGCCGGCCGTCTGACCCGGCATTCCTCACCGACGCGCACCCTCAGCCCGTCCCGCTGCGGCAGGCCAGCTCGATGCGCAGATCGCGGCGGATACAGATCTCGAAGAACTCGGGCAGCCAGGGGACTGCCACATGCCCGCGAACTGTCGCGAAACCGGTACGGTGGTCCCCAGGCCGCGGGAGGAGCCAGAGATGCTGCTGGACGGCGTGAACCACATCGCGTGGGTGTCCAAGGATGCCGCGCGGCTGGGACGATTCTACGAGCGGGTGTTCGATGCTGTGGCCGGGCCGGCGCGCAGCCACGGGCCTGGCGAGACGATGACCATCATCGACATCGGCCCGGCCACGCAGCTGAATGTCTTCGTGATCGACGGGAACACGGAGGCTGATCGCCAGACGCCGATGTGGGGCCGGGGCCGCATTGATCACATCGGGCTGGCTGCCGCGTCCCCAGACGCCTTCGAGATGATCCGGGCCCGGCTTGTCGAGGCCGGGGCGAGCGACGGCACGGTCACTGACTTCGGTCAGGCGCTGAGCATCTTCTTCCGCGATCCAGACGGTCTCGAAGGCGAGGTGCTGCTGAGAAAGCCGTGACAGCCGCAGCAGAAGAGCTTCCCCAGTGGTCCTGTCCCGATGACCCATCGTCCGCATTCGAGCCGGTTAAAGCTTGACGACCGTTCCGGGGTGATCGCCGGCGATCACGTCGGTGATCGCGATCCGGCCGTTGAGGCGGGTCACGCGTAGCATTTCGCCGCGGGCCGGGCACACCTTCGTCCCAGACAATCCGAATAGCGCCGACTGGGGACTGGCCCCAGTCGGCGCATCGACTACATTGTCATCCGCTGCGGCGACACGGCGGCCTCACACTCGCTGACCGATCCGCACCTTCGACCAGGCAGGCAACAGCGTAAGCGACCACCCGGACTCATCGCCGAGCTAGCCGCTTCCCCCGACCAGACGTCGCGATGGCCGAACCGCTTCCGGGACATCCGCACGGTGCCGGTGGAGACGGCAGCCGGTCCCGTAGGTGGTTCCGCTTGTGGGGCGGGACGACATGAATCGCCGGTAGGGGATCCTTGACCGGGCATCGGGCACGCCGTTCGCAGCAGGAAGGAACGGGCAGTCGCCCGCTACGCGGCTATGGGCGTTGGCAGGTCGGCTGGATCCGTCATAGGGATTGTGTGCCGGGCGGGAGTTCGCTAGTCAGAGCGGCAGTGCAGGTGGCGAGGTCGGCGAGTAGCCGGCGTTGAGCGGCTGGTGTCAAGGAGGCGAGCATCCGTTTCTCGACGGTGCGTACTGCGATGCTGGCGGCGCGCAGTTTCTTTCGTCCGGCCGCGGTGAGTTCGGTGGGCAGTGCCTTGCCGTGTTCGGCGACGGCTGGGCGGGTGAGCAGACCGCGTTGCTGCAGTCCTTGCAGCACCAGGTTCATGGATTGCCGGGTGACGAACGTGCCGCGGGCCAACTCCGAGCCGGACATTCCCGGCTGCTGGCCGAGTAGTTCGAGGCACGAGTACTGAGGAACGGTGAGCTGCAGGGGGCGCAGCGCAGCGTCCATCGCCGAGCGCAGTGCGGTGGCCGCTTGCTTGAGCACGTAGCCCACCGCCTCGTCGACCGGGCCGACTGTCTCCACTTGACTCATGTCAACATTCTGACACATACTTAGCTGTGTCAACGTACTGACATGTGGCCATAGGAGGATCACGATGACCGTTACCGGACCGACCTTCATCGCACTGCAGGTGCGCGACCTCGAGCGTGCCGCCGAGTTCTACGAGACCCGCCTAGGACTCGAGCGCGCACCCGCGAGTCCGCCTGGCGCGATAGTTTTCGACACCAAGCCGGCGTCATTCGCCGTGCGCGAGCCGTTGCCCGGCGTCGACCTCGACGCCGCCCGCCCGCACCTGGGGATCGGTGTCGCCCTGTGGCTGCACGCCGACGACGCCCAGGCGCTGCACGACGCCCTCGCCGCCGACGGGGTCGCGATCCCGGTCGCGCCGTGCGACGGCCCGTTCGGGCGCACCTTCACCTTCACCGACCCCGACGGCTACGCCATCACCATCCACGACCAGGCGTGACACAACCAGGCGTGACTCGCCCGAGGCCCGGCATCAGAAAGGACCCGGGATGAGCCGGCACACGATTAAGCCGCAGGTGCTCGGCCCGTGGTCGCTTACCACGAGCCGGGCGTTCTGGGAAGGGTTCAGCCCGTCCGCGCTCGCCGATCAGGGCCCGGGCGATCGTCTGCACACGGTGTTCCGGGTCGAGGCTGACTGGTCGCGGGCAGTCGCGGACGTGACCCAGAACGGCGACGTCGCGCAGATCACTCTCACCGGGGACGGCGATCTCGACGCGGCCGCAGCCCAGGTCCGCCAGTTCCTCGCCCTCGACATCGACGCGCGGGGCTGGCCGGACGTCGGCCGCCGTGACCCGGTCATCGCCGAGGCCCAGGCGCAACTACCCGGGCTGCGGCCCTGCGGGTTCCACTCACCCTACGAGGCCGCCGCATGGTCGGTCCTGTCCCAGCGCATCCGGATCACTCAGGCTGCCCGCCTCCGCAACGACCTCGTCGAACGTCACGGAGACGACGGGGCGTTCCCGGCGCCCCGTCATCTGCGCACGCTCGACCTCGACCTGCCTGGCCGCAAAACCGAGTACCTGCGCGCCGTCGCCGACGCTGCCCTCGAAGGACGGCTCGACGGCGCGGCTCTGCGCGCTCTCGAGCCTGACGACGCAATCCGGGCCGTACAGGAAATCAGGGGTCTCGGGTCGTTCGCCGCCGAGCTGGTCGTGCTGCGCGGCGCCAATGCCCCCGATGTCCTGCCACGCAACAAGCGCCGGCTCGACACCGAAATCGCCGAGCGCTACGGCCCGGACCGCGCCCTCGCCGAGATCTCGACGGCCTGGCGGCCCTACCGCAGCTGGGCCGCCGTTCACCTACGGGCACTACGCGAACAGCGGACCCACGAGATCTCAGGAACCGAACCACGGATCCCCAAGTGACCACCCCGGTCCGGAAACCTCCCTAAGCGTCTACCGCACAGCATGGGAGCGTCCGTCGTAATACGTCGCCGGCATCCGGACAGCAGTCCGGCTGGCGAACATCTAATCTCGCGCACTCGCGCGGCGCAGTCCCGGAAGCCGAACCCCTACGGGACGGCCGTCGGCCGATCGCGGACATCGGAGCGCGAGCCAGCCGTCGCACAAGCGGATCGGTGAGCGGGACGGGGGGGCGCAGACGAGCAGCCAGCGGCGGCTATGCGTGGGCGCGCAGCGCCTGTGCGTACCACTCCCACGCGTCTGCCGTGTCCTCGGTCACCGGTTGCTTCCTCGGCGATCGTGAGGGTTATGGCTTCGGGCTGAGTCACGGAGGCGCTGTCGTGCGCGGGCGGGCGCGGACGTGCAGGCGTTCGCCCTGCGGGCCGAACAGGACCAGGAGTTCGACCGGGTGCTGGCCGGCGCTGCCGAACCAGTGCGGGGGGCGGGTGTCGAACTCGGCGACTTCGCCGGGGCGCATGATGATGTCCAGCTCGCCGAGGAGCACCCGCAGTTGGCCGTTGAGCACATACATCCACTCGTAGCCTTGATGAATCTGCAGCTCGTGCTGGCGTTCGCCGGGCGCGATGATGATCCTGCACGCCGCCCGGACGGCGCGTCAGCGGCAGCATGGTCCGGCCGTTGCGGGTGATCGGTCCGGGCTGGATGCGGGGGTCGCTGGTGGACGGTTCGGTGAGGAGCTCGTCGACCGGCATGTCGTGGGCGTGGGCCAGCCGCAGCAGCAGCTCCAGGGTGGGTTTACGGCCGCCGGACTCAAGTCTGGACAGGGTGCTCACCGACACTCCGCTGGCCTGCGAGAGTTGCGCCAGGGTGGCCTGGCGTTGTTCGCGCACGGCCCGCAACCGCGGACCAACCGTGGCAAGTGTTTCCTCGATCTCGTCGTCCATGAGTCTATTTGCCGGTTCGGCAACGCTATTCGTCAAATGAACCTCCGCGGATGCACGCTGCAGTTATGGATCAGACCAATGACAGCTATGACGTCGTGGTGATCGGTGGCGGCGCGGCCGGGCTGGCCGGAGCGGTCGGGTTGCTGCGATCGCGCCGGTCGGTCTTGCTCGTCGATGGCGGCGACCCGCGCAACGCGCCCGCCAGGCACGTGCACAACTTCCTGACCCAGGACGGCACGGCCCCCGACGTCCTTTACGCCGCGTGGCGCACGGAGGTGCAGGCCTACGGCGGGCAGCTCCTCCGCGGCGACGTTGACACCCTCGACCGTGATGGTGCTCTGTTCCGGGTCCAGGTCCAGGGCCGGACGGTGACCGCACGCCGGGTCCTGGTCGCGGCCGGGGCTCGCGACGAGCTCCCCGATATTGCCGGGCTGGCCGGGCGATGGGGCATCGACGTGCTGCACTGCCCGTACTGCCACGGCTGGGAAGTCCGCGACCAGCACATCGGGGTCCTGGCCACCGGGCCGCTGGCCGTCCATCGGCGCTCATGTTCCGCCGGCTCAGCGCCCGAGTCACCCTGCTGCAGCATACCGGGCCGCCACCGACGGCCGGGCAGCAGGAACAACTCGCAGCCGCGGGCATCCCCGTCGCCGCCGGCATCGTGGCCCAGGTCGATTCCGCCGCCGGCGGGCTGACCGGTATCCGGCTCGCAAACGGCAGCCGCGTCAAGCTGGACGCACTCGTCGTAGCGCCGGTCTGCCGGGCCCGTGCTGAGCTGCTGGCACCCTTCGGCGTGCGGCCCAGTGAGGTGCGCCTGGACGGTTACCTGCTGGGCACTGCGGTCGAGTCCGGCCCCACTGGCTCCACGACCGAGCCTGGCATCTGGGTCGCGGGCAACGTCACCGACATCCAGGCCCAGGTCATCAGCTCCGCCGCCGCCGGCCTCACCGCCGCGGCGGCGATCAACAACGACCTGATCACCGATGACACGGAGCGGGCCGTCCAGACCTACCGGGACCGGCGCGCGATCCAACATTCATGGGATCAGCGCTACGCCGGCATGGAGCACATGTGGAGCGGGCAGCCCAACGCCCCCCTCGTCAGCGAGACCCGTGGGCTTCGTCCAGGACGGGTCCTGGACGTCGGCTGCGGCGAGGGCGCCGACGCCGTCTCGGCTGGCAGCGCACGGCTGGGACGTCACCGCGCTGGACGTATCACGGGTGGCACTCGATCGCGCCGCTGATCAGGCCGAGCGCGCCGGAGTGCAGGTGCGCTGGCTGCACGCCGGACTCCTCGAGGCGGCGCTGCCACCGGCGTCCTTCGACCTGGTATCCGCGCAGTACCCCGCGCTGCTGCGGACCGAAAAACACGAGGCCGAACGCGCCCTGCTCCAGGCGGTCGCGCCCGGCGGAGTACTCCTCGTCGTGCACCACCCCACGCCCAGCAAAGAGCAGGCCAACGCCCACGGCTTCAACCCCGACGATTACGTCAGCCCCGCCGATGTCGCCACCATGCTCGATGACAGATGGCTTATCGAGGTCGACGAGACCCGGCCCCGCAACGTGACCACCGGCGCCGGATCAGACCACACCCAGGACATCGTCATGCGAGCGCGACGCTTGACCTGACGCGGCCACCGCCGGAGCCCGCGGTCGCCGCGATCATCCACGCCGAGCCATTCCCGGCACTGGACCCGACGCAGGCCAAAGGGCACCGATCGCAGTCGTCCCGTATACCGAACCACCTACGGGACCGGGCTGCCGCCTCCACCGGCACCGTGCGGATGTCCCGCTAGGGGTTCCGCTTTCTGTGGCTAGGCGGGGAAGGATCCGGGGTGCTGGACGGCGCGGGTGTGCAGCTCGTCGTCGATGTTAGACCCGCACACGATCACGACCACGGGATCAGCCGTGACCTGCCGCAGTGCCGCCAGGCCGGCGCCCGCTGCCCCCTCGGCGCGGATCCCGGCGCGCGCGTAGGCGCCCACGGCGTGCGCGATCTCGCGCTCGGAAACCCGCAGCATGCGATCCGCCGCGCGCTGCAGGCCCGCCACTGCCAGGGGGATCGCCACCCGGACGGCGAGCCCGTCGGCGAACGTGGCGCAGCGGTCGCACGCCACGGCCCGACCGGCCGAATGGGACAGCGCCATCACCGGCGCGGCCCCGGCCACCACCCCGACACGTTCGATATCCGGCGCCAGCTCTCCGAGCGCCGAGCCGACGCCCACGAGCAGCGCCCCGTTACCGACCGGCACGATCACGGCGGCGGGCGGGCGCGGCAACTGCCCGAGGATCTCCTCGCCGATCGCCCGGTAGCCGGCGAACTGGGCGGGCTCCGCGCCGTCCTCGAAGAACGGCATCTGATGTGAGAGGGCAAAGGCCCGGGCCGCGTCCTTGGCTTCGTCGACGTCTCGCCCGGCGAGCCGCACCTCGGCGCGGAGCTCCCGCATCCGGGCGAGCTTGGTCAGGCTCGTGCCCGCCGGCGCGTAGACCACCGCCGCCATGTCCAGCCGCGCGGCTGCCCACGCGCTTGCCGCTCCGTGATTGCCAGTCGAAGCCGTGACCACCGCACGCGCGCCATGTTCCCGGTAGCTCCGCAGCGCCGGCAACGCGCCCCGCCACTTGAACGACCCCAGCTCATGCACGTCCTCCCGCTTGAGCCACAGCTCCCGACCCGGAGCCAGCCCCGGCGAAGCGAGCTCCAGCGGAGTAGGCAGGAACATGTCCACCACGGCATTCTCCACCAGCCTGCGAGCCGCCCGAACCGACGCCGATCTCCGTGCCGCACAGCAGCAGCCCACATACAAGCAGTCCCGGCGCCCCCGCAGGAGGCGCCGCATGCGCCCAGCCAACCCGTAGGCCGATCCCTGACCGGTGTAAGGTCTGGGGAAGATGAGGGGATGTCTCCCCAGCGCTGTAGCGGTATCGTTGGGACATGTCCCAGCTGGAGCGCATCACGTCCGACCCGGCGGTTTGCCATGGCCAGCCGACGGTCCGAGGTCTGCGTTATCCCGTCGAGACCCTGCTGGAGCTCTTGTCGGCGGGCATGACGATTGAGGAGGTGCTCGCCGACTACCCGGACCTCGAGCGTGACGACATCCTCGCCGCGCTGGAGTTCGGTGCGCTCGCCGCTGGCCGTCATCGGGTGGTCCTGCTCGGCGCCGTGTGAAGTTCCTCGTCGACGCTCAGCTGCCCGCTCGGCTCGCGCGGTTCCTGAGCAGTGCCGGGCACGATGTGCTGCACACCACGGAGCTCCCGGGCGGTAACCGGACAACCGACGGGCGGATCGCCGAGCTAGCCGACGACGAGGAGCGGGTCGTTGTCACCAAGGACCGGGACTTCCGAGACAGCCACCTGCTGTCGTGGTCCCCGCAGCGACTCCTGGTGGTCGCCACCGGCAACATCACTAACACTGCGCTGTTGTCGCTGTTCGAGGCGCATCTCGACGCGATCCTCACCGCGTTTGAAGAGGCCGACTTCGTCGAGCTCACCCCCGGCTCTTTGGTCGTGCACCGGCGGCGCGAAGACGGCCCTACTCGCTGATCTCTGGCCGCGACCTGAATCTGAGCATGACCCCGGTGGCGCCGCTGGACCGCATACGAGGTCAAACAGCGCCCGCGCTCGACGCCCGCTTGGCCGTCCCGTAAGCGGATCCGCTTGTGACACGGAACTGCCTCGGCCGCTGGCGCCTGACAGGCGGGTTTCGGTGCCCGCAAGCGGTTCGGCGGCCGGGACGGTCGTTCTGCCGGTCGCTCCGGGTGCCGTAGGCGTAGCCTCCGATGAGTTCTCGACCTGGGAGACGTCAAAACTGTCATGACGACGACGCACCTACTTGAAACCGCCGAGGTCGACATCGCCTACGACCTGCACGGCCCGCTGCCCATCGCCGACGGACGCGCACCGCTGTTCATGATCGGCCAGCCCATGGACGCCAGCGGCTTCAATACGTTGGCGTCGCACCTCCCCGACCGCACCGTGATCACCTACGACCCGCGCGGCCTCGGGCGCAGCACCCGCAAGGACGGTCGGGTCGACAATGCGCCCACGGTCCAGGCGGACGACGTGTACGCCGTTATCGAGGCGCTCAACGTTGGGCCGGTCGAGATATTCGCGAGCAGTGGCGGCGCGGTGACCGCGCTCGCGCTCGTAGCGGCATACCCCAACGACGTGACCACCCTGGTGGCACATGAGCCGCCCCTCATCCCGGTGCTCCCCGACGCCGCAGCCGCCGAGCGCGCCCGCGCCGGCGTTCGGGACGCGTACGAGGCCAAGGGGTCGGGTGCCGGCATGGCAGCCTTCATCGCAATGACATCGTGGCGAGGCGAGTTCACCGACGACTACTTCGCCCAGCCCGCGCCAGATCCCGCACAGTTCGGGATGTCGACCGAGGACAACGGCTCCCGCGGCGACCCGCTGCTCTCCGCCCGGTCCTGGGCGATCAGCAGCTATCGCCCCGACGTCGACGCGCTCGCCGCGGCACCGACGCGCATCGTGATTGCCGTAGGCGAGGAGTCCGTGGGCACCTTCACCGGCCGCACGTCGGCGGCCACCGCCGAGCTGCTCGGTCAGCAGGCGACCGTGTTCCCGAGCCACCACGGCGGCTTCCTCGGCGGCGAATCCGGATACGCCGGCCAGCCCGAGGCCTTCGCGCGCAAACTGCGCGACGTCCTCGACAACGACAACTGACGCCGCGCACTTCGCGCGCCAGATGCGGGAAGCGACGATCAGCCCACCCCGCCTGCAAGGCCGAGGTAGGCCGTCGGTGCGACCAGACAGCACACATCACGATCACTGCGTCCTGGGCCGAAAGCTCCTGACCTCGAAACGGAGTCCCAGGCGCCGTCGAACAAGTCGCTCAAGCGAGCAACGTCTGGCTGGTAGACCACGTGCGCCCGGATGAGGATCGGTTACTGGGGCAGCTCGCCGTCGTCCGTGTCATGGGTTCGAGCGCCGGGCAACTGCACATCCAGCGGCTGACGGTAGGCGACGTACCCTCGCATAAATTGTGGCCACGGCGGGACGGCGACGTCCGGCTCGATGTGTTCGGGCAGGGTCGCCCAGAGATCAGGATGATGCCGGCACAGCTCGTGTCCAGCGCTGTCGCGATGGCGACGTATCGCGGCGCGCAGCTTGACCACTTCGGCGGCCAGTTGCTCTCGGGTCATTCGGTCGAGGTCCTCATCCACGGGATCAGTCTGCTCCCCCGGACCGCGCCGCAACGTATGAGGATTCCCGAGCGGGACCAGGGATGACCGGGTGGTGGCGTGGTCGCGCGCTGGTGGCACCGTGCAGGGCGGCAATGTTCGCAAACACTGTCTTGATGGGAGCACCACATGGCTCGCCAGGGCGTCATTGGCCCGTGCAGGCCGGTACAGATCTAGGTCGCCGCCGCGATGGCATGTTCTTCAGCGGCTATCGCTTGCCGGGGGAGCGGCCGGGCCGGATCTGGTTGAGTTCAGCCAGCTCCACGGTGCGGTCGCAGGCGGATAGCGCGGCGGTGTCGTGGGTCACCATGACCAGTGCGCAGCCGTGTCGGTGCGCCTGTGCGGCCAGCAAGGTCAACATCAAGGGCGAACGTGTCGCCCTCGATCCAGCCGGGCGGCTCGCCCAGGCCCAGTGGGCCAAGACCCGGTACGGCATGGCCACCCAGACGCTGTCCAACGGCTACTGCGGCCTGCCCGTGCAGAAAAGCTGCCCGCATGCCAATCCTGAACTAACTTCAGTGTTTGGGCATGTCACGCGGCTTCCCTGCGGTGGGGTCGCTAGGTTGCCGCCATGACTGAATCGGGAGAGCGCGGCCGGAGCCTGTCGGGACTGGTGGTCTCCAGGGCCGGGCGGCTGGAGTGCACCGGGGACGAGCGCGAGCCCTACCGGTTGATCGGCGCCGGCGGGCAGGTCGCAGAACCGGTGATGGTGTTCCTGCGAGACCTGCGGGCGGCCGGGAAGTCGGTGGAGACGCTGCGCTCGTATGCCATGGACTTGCTGCGGTGGTGGCGGTTCCTGGACGCGGTGGGCGTGGCCTGGGACCGGGCGTCCCGGGCCGAGGCCCGGGACTTCAGCTGCTGGATTCAGCTGACCGCCAAGCAGCGGCTGCAGACCTCCAGGCCGAAGGCGGTGCGCTGGTCGAGCCGGGCAGCCGGGGCGCCGAATCCGGTGACCGGCAGCGGCGGCCGGAGACGGGTACGCGCCGGCACGTGGCCCACAGCGAGACGGTGCTGCGTCGCTTTTACGACTTCCACCGGGATGCGGGCACGGGCCCGGTCCTGAACCCGTTTCCGCTGGAATTTCCCGCCGGTCCCGGCGCGCCCGTGCGCACCACAACCGATGGATGAGTGGGAGCACGAGCGGGTGGGGAGTTACCGGCCGATGGTGCCGCGGCGGGTTCCCCGGGCGATTCCTGATGACTGGTTCAACAAGCTGTTCGCGGCGTTGCCGCGGACCGGGACCGGGCGCTGGTGGCGTTCTGGATCTCCACCGGGGCCCGGGCCTCGGAGCTGCTGGGGATGCTCCAGTGCGACGTCTATCCCGGCCAGCAGTTGATCAGCGTGGTGCGCAAGGGTTCCGGGCCCGGCAGCAGCTCCGGCCTCAGCCGATGCGTTCGTGTGGCAGCGGCTGTATCAGCAGGAACTGCTGAGGCTAGGGATTCCCCGCGGGAGGACCCAGCCGGCCTGGTGGACGCTGCGCCGCCCGCACGGCCGCTGACCTACCACGCCGCCCACCGCATGTTCGAGCGGGTCAACGCCGCGCTGGGCGCCGACTGGACGCTGCATGACCTGCGGCACAGCGCGGCGGCGCGGATGGCGCGCGATCCGCAGCTGAGCCTGGCCGACGTGCAATGGGTCATGGGGCATGCGCACCTGACCACCACTGAGCTGTACTTGACGCCCGGCAATGACGAGGTCATCGCTGGCGTTCTCGCCCACACGCCCGCCAGTCCCGGCAGCGTGACGTGCCGCGCCCCCGGCACCCGGCTATGACCCGCAGTCGCTGGCGGTGCTGTTCGGGAGATCGTCGTGACTGCCGTCGTCAAGCACATGGCGCGCACGCCGACCGCGGCCGCGAGCAAGGCGCGGACTCCGGTTCAGGCCCGCAACAGCCAGCTGCGAGAGCGGTTCCCGGCTCGTCCCGCTCAGGCGTGGTGGCCGGACACCGGGCAGACGGCGGAGAAGACGCTGCGGCGGCTGACCTGTCCGCCGTTTGCCTGCGACCGCAAGGCGACACGTGCGGGACGACGGCGCGGGGTGACCAAGCTGCTGCGCTGGCTGGCCTCGTTTCCCGGGGACACCTGGCAGCAGCAGTGGCTGGCCTCCGGCGCCGAGGACCATGCAGGTGCGTCCTGGGCGCAGCTTCCGCTGGGCTGGCTGCGCGAGCATGGCCTGGCGGCCTCTTATGACCCGGAGGAGCTGTCAGCGGGGCTGCTCATGCTGATCTGCGGGGATGTGATCCGGCCCGGGCTTGCGTGGATGCTGACCCGCACCCACCGGTACCTGGCTTCGGTGATGGCGGCTGCCCGGGACCCGGACGGGTTCACCCGGCTGCGCCAGCTGGCCACGCCGGCCCGGCGCGTCCCGCAAGGACGCGGCGATCGCCGCCACCAGGATCGCGACCATTCTGGCGTGCAAAGGCGGCATGATCAGGGACATCACTGTCGGCGACTGCGTGGAACTGGCCGACACGCAGCGCCAGGTCCATGCCCGCGGCGGCCAGAAGAAGATCGACTTCTACCTGCGGCTGCGCGCCCTGGGCATCTTCCCCGCCGACGCCCCGGCCACCATCCGGGCATTCGGGCTCGCCCAGGGCCAGCTGAGCATCGAGGAACTGGTGGACCGCTACCGGCTGCGGTGCCGGCCAGTCCGCGACCTGCTCATCGACTATCTGCGGGAACGGCAGCCCGCGCTTGACTACGCCAGCCTGGAAGCGATCTCCGCGTCGCTGGCCGGCCTGTTCTGGGCCAAGGTCGAGGCCCTGTCACCGGGCATCAGCTCGCTGCGCCTGCCGCCGGAGGTGGCCCGAACCTGGAAACACGACCTGCAGACGAAAAAACGCACCATCACCAGCAGCGACGGCCAGCAGACCGTAATCGCCAGCCCTCGCCTGAACGTCAAAGACGAGCTGCTGCGGGTGCGCGCCTTCTACCTCGACATCGCCCAGTGGGCCACCGAGGACCCGCCCGCTGGGCGCTGTGGGCGGTGCCCTGCCCGGTCAGCGACGCCGAGATCGGCCGCGCCAAGGACCGCAAGCACCGCAAGGCCCGGATGGACCAGCGGACCCGCGAACGGCTGCCCGTCCTTCCCGTGCTCGTGCGCACCGCCGCCGACCGGAACGACGCGGCCAGACGGCGGCTGCAGGCGGCACGCGAGACCGAGCCCGGCACCCTGATCCCGGATACCAACGCCACGCTGCGCAGGGCCGTGACCCCCAAGGCCACCGGGCGGCACATCTGGGCCGAAGACACCGTCACCGGCAAGCGCCGCAACCTCAGCTATGAGGAAGAGGAAGCGTTCTGGGCCTTCGCCGCCATAGAGGTCCTGCGCCTGACCGGCATCCGCTGCGAGGAACTGCTGGAGCTGACCCACCACAGCATCACCGAATACCGGCTGCCCTCCACCGGCGAGCTCGTGCCGCTACTGCAGATCGCCCCGTCCAAGACCGACACCGAAAGACTCCTGCTGGTCAGCCCGGAGCTGGCCGATGTCCTCAGCGCCATCATCTGCCGCCTGCGGGCCCCCAGCGGCGCGATCCCGCTCGTGGCCTCTTACGACGTCCGGGAGCGAGTCTGGAACCCGCCGATGCCGCTGATGTTCCAGCGCAGCATCGGCAGCGAGAACCGGGCGTTCACTCCCACCGCCATCCGCAACCTGCTCATCAATGCGCTCGCCGCGACTGGCCTGGCAGACGCCAACGGCAATACCCTCATCTTCTCGCCCCATGATTTCCGCAGGATATTTGTCACCGATGCCATTATGAGCGGCCTGCCGCCGCACATCGCACAAGTCATCTGCGGCCACAAGAACATTGACACGACCATCGGCTACAAGGCAGTCTACCCAGCTGAGACGATCGAGGCCCACCGGGCGTTCATCGCCCGCCGCCGCGCCACCCGGCCCAGCGAAGAATACCGGACCCCGACCGATGAAGAATGGGACGCATTCCTCGCTCACTTCGAGAAACGCAAAGTATCCGTCGGGACATGCGCACGCGCTTTCGGCACGCCGTGCATTCATGAGCACGCTTGTGTCAGGTGCTCGCTCCTGCGGCCGGACCCAGCGCAACGCGCCCGCCTGGAGGAGATCCGCCGCAACCTCCACGACCGCATCGCCGAAGCCGAACGCGAAGGCTGGCTCGGAGAAGTCGAGGGACTGAAGGTCAGCCTGGCCGGCACCGACGAGAAGCTCGCGCAGATCGACGCCATGCTCCGGCGCCGAGCCAGCACCGTCCAGCTCGGGATGCCCGCCTTCCCCGGCATCATCGCTCGCACCACCACGCCGACGCAGTAACGGCAAAACCGGACATTACCCTCCAAATGTTCTAGTTCAGAAAGCGTGCCTGACTTGCCCGGTCTTCATCACCGGGCCGGAGTTCCTGCCCGAGCTGCGCGAGCAGCGGCGCCGCACGCTCACCCTCGTCGAGGTGTCCAGCAGCAAGGGCCAGGCCCGGGTCGCCGAGATGAACCAGCAGGTCCTCACCAACCTGGACAAGATGATCGGCGAGATCGAAAACGATCAGGGAACCGAGGCCGCCGATGCGAGCTGACAACTCCCGCCATGTCATCGCGGCCGCCCGCCGCCGGGCCAAGCAGACCCGGCGGCGGGCCATCGCCGCCCTGCGGCGCATGGACGGCACCGGGCAGCAGATCACCTTCGATGCCGTCAGCCGCGCGGCTGGCGTCTCCCGGTCCTGGCTCTACGCCCAACCCGACCTGCGCGCCGAGATAGAACGGCTCCGCCAGCGGCACCCGGCCGCCTCCGGCTCCGGTTCCGCCCCAGCGGCAACGGGCCTCCGATCCCTCGCTGCTACGCCGCCTCGAGGCGGCCACCGCCCGCATCCGCCATCTGGAAGCCGACAACCAGCAGCTCCGCGATGCCCTGGCCCGGGCGCTCGGCGAGCGCCGGGCGGCCGGCGTCCTCGGCGGCAGTGGCGACACGCCGGAACACCAGCTGAGTTAGGTCACAAGCCCGCGGTCGGCCGCGGTAGCCTCCTGACGCCGGCAGCCGAATCAGAGGGGAACCTAGCGTGAGCGACAAGCAGCAGCGCACCGCGCCCGATGATCCGTGGGCGATCACCCTCACCTACCGCCACCGGCAACCCTGGTGGTATGGCGCCGATGACGCGTTGGAGACCTGGCACGTCTCCGCCGACATTAGCGACGGCGAACCGGGTGCCGACGCCCACGTGGGGGACATCAGCATCACGCTCGTCGATCTCTACCAGACCCACGACCCGTTCGCCCTGCTCGACGGTGCGGACGCCGAACTCGGCCGCATCGCCGAGGCTCTCTTCGATCCTGACGACGGCCAGCTAGACCCGAAGCTCGACGAGCGGCTCGAGCCGGCCGGTGACCGGATCTTGATCCTGCATTCGGTGCGGCTCACTCCGCAGTGGCGGGGTTTTGGCTTCGGGGCCCTGCTCGCCGGCACGGCGATCAGGAAACTGTCTGGCGGCGCCCGCGCCGCGGTCTGCTACCCGGCCCCGCTCGGCGACCGCGATGAGCCCGGACACGACGATCCGCCAGACGACCACGGAAAATGGGAACACGCGGTCGCCTCGCTCCGGCGCGTCTGGGGTCGCCTCGGGTTCACCCACTTCCGGGACGGTGTCCACTTCTTGGACCTTAACCTCGTCACGCTCGACGAGCAGCTCGCCCAGCTCCGCCGCCACGCCGAGCGCTATAGCACCTCCGGCAGCTTAAATACTGCATCAGCTCGTGATCTTGGAGGTCCGCCGATGGTTGCCCGCAGGAATCAGGCCCGCTTTGGGAGCTGGCGGCAATAGCGCCCAGGAGGTGCGGATCAGCTTGCCTTGCGATAGCGGGCGAGGATCGTGGCGCGCAGCGGTGCGGCCGGTGCGCCCAGGGCCGACAGGATCACCGGGACCGTGCCGTCGGTCAGGGTGAGCAGGGCCAGGATGAGGTGCTGGACGCCGATGTAGCTGTCGTGCAGCGCCGTCGCCTCGCGCAGCGAGAGCTGCAGGCTCTTTTTTGCGCGCGGCGTGAACGGGATATTGCCCTGGAGGGCCGGGCCCGGGATAAGCGGGGCGTTGCCTGGCGGGCCTGCGGGCTGGGGGGCGTTGCGACGAGCGCGACGACGCCTCAGCCCGGCCAGCGGGCCCTTCCTCCAGGCTGGCCGTCTGCTCCGGCAGGCGGCCGGGAGGGCCTGGGTGAGGGCGTCCGGGCCGAACGCCGCTTCGATCCGGGCGCGGACGACGTCGAGGTCGATGCCGAGGAAAGCCAGCGCTTCCCGGTCGATGCCGCCCAGCGGATCGGCCGTCTGGCCCCGCCCGATGGTGCGCAGTATTTCGGCCTCGATCCGTTCGGGCGTGATGCCCTGGTCGCGCAGGACTGCGCTGGCCGGCTCGCCGGTCGCGGCCGCGGCGAGCAGCAGGTGCTCGCAGCCGATGTAGTTGTGCCCGAGCCGGCGGGCGTCGGCCTGGGCCTGGACGACGACGTGGCGAGCGGTGTCGGTGAAGCGCTCGAACATCATCGCCTCCCGGTCCGGCGGCCGTACTTGCGGTGCACGGTCTGTTTGGTAACGCCGAGACGGCTGGCGATGTCCTGCCAGGACCAGCCGAGTTCTCGTGCCCGCTGGACCTGGAGCAGTTCCAGCCGTTCGGCCAGCGCGCGAAGGGCGGCGACCGCGCGCAGCCCGACGTCGGGGTCGTTGCTGGCGGCGCCTTCTGCGATCTGGAGAGCCGGTTCCATGTCGTCAGCATATGCTGACAGGCGGGTTTCGTCAACATATGCTGACGGGGCGGGCGGCGCGGCTCAGCCGCCCGGACCGGTTCCCGGAGACGTTCACGCAGCTCATCAAGACCAGCAGGCCGTCCGGAGACCCGGCCAGCCCGAGCGGGAACACACCGAACGACAGCGGTGCCACCACGGCCGCGCAGTGCCCGGCCGACGTCCGTCAGGGTCCGGGCTTCTTACACACCCGCAGGGATCGGCGAGCGGCGGGCGACGCCCACGGCGGCAGTCACGACACGCCGACGAAGAAATCTGCCACGATCACCGGAGACCAATGACAGATGCGTCGGCAACACTGTCCTCAACGGACCACCGCAGGTCAGAGCCATGATCATCTTGTCAATTCAAGATAAGTCTTGCGGTGCAGTTGTTCACGCTGCCGTGGCTGGGGTTCGTCCCGGACGACGTGGCCGCCGCCCCGGCCGCCGTGGTGGCCCGGCTGTCGGAGCGGCTGGGCGTCCCGGTCGGTGCGCTGCGCGGGTACGGTGCCCGTGAGCAGACCCGCACCGATCACCTGCGCGAGATCGCCGGATACCTGGGGTGGCGGACGGTCGACGGCCCGCGCTGGAAGGAGCTGGAGGAGTTCCTGTTCGCGCGGGCGATGGAGCACGACTCGCCCAAGCTGCTGTTCCGGCAGGCCTGTGAGTACCTGTCCTCGTCCCGGCTGGTCCGGCCGGGCGTCGTGAAGATCCTGGAGCGCATCGCGGCCGCGCGGGAACGAGCCCGCGAGGAGACCTGGACGCGGTCGCCCCGCTGCTCGGCCCGCGACGGCAGGCCGAGCTGGACGAGATGCTGACGGTCGATCCGGTGCTCGGCCGCACGCGGCTGTCCTGGCTCGGGACCGGGCCGGTCGCGGCGACCCCGGCGGCGGTGAAGGACGAGCTGGAGAAGCTGGCCTACCTGCGCGGGCTGGACGCGGACACGCTTGACCTGTCGGTGCTGCCGGCCGAGCGGCGGCGGTTCCTGGCCGGGGTGGGCCGCCGGCTGACGCCGCAGCACCTGGCGCGGCGCGAGCCCGCCCGCCGGTACCCGATCCTGCTCACCTTGATCGCGCAGTCCGCGGTCGACGTGCTGGACGAGGTGCTGCTGCTGTTCGACCAGGCGCTGTCCGGCGGGAGTCAGCCGCGCGGGCGCGGCTGACCGAGATGCTGGCCGAGCGGGCCCGCGGCGGGGAGGACCGGCAGGCGCTGCTGGACGACATCCTGAAGATCGTGCTGGACCCTGGCGTCGCCGACGACCAGGTGGGCGCGCGGCTGCGCGGAGAAATAGGCCACGAGCGGATGCGGGCAGCATGGCAGGCCCGCCGCGAGCCGCTGCCCGTGACCACGGGCACCTGGCGATGATGGACGCCTCCTCAGCAGCGGGAGCCGCAGCGGCTGGAGTTCTGCCACGTGGCCGGCGAGCCCGTGTCGGCGGCTGACGCCCTGGCCCTGGCGGATGACGAGCTGCACGCGGCGCTGTCGGACCTGGAGGCGCAGCTCGCCCGGGGCGGCGGGCCGGGCGAGGTCCGCCTCGGCGCCGACGGGGGCTGGTCATCCCGCCGCTGACCGCCGAGGACGTCCCGGCCGAGGCCGAGTCGCTGCGCGACGAGCTGAGCGGCCTGCTGCCCCGCGTCCCGATCGCGTCGGTGCTGGTGGAAGTCGACGCCCGGACCGGGTTCACCGATCACCTGACCCACGCGGGCGGCAAGGTGACCCGCCCGCCGCACCTGAAGCGGAACCTGCTGTACGTGATCATCGCCGAGGCCACCAACATGGGCCTGGGCGCGATGGCCGAGTCCTGCGGCGTGCCCTACGACGTGCTGGCCTGGACCGCCGAGTGGTACTTCCGCGCCGGGACGCTCGAGGCGGCCAACGCGGGGATCGTCAACTACCACCACCGGCTGCCGATGACCCGGGCGTTCGGCACCGGAACCCTGTCCTCGTCTGACGGGCAGCGGTTCCCGGTCAAGGGCAAGTCGCTGACTGCCCGGCACCTGTCCCGCTACTTCGCCCGCGGCCAGGGCCTGTCCACCTACACCCATGTCTCGGACCAGCACTCGACGTTCGACACCAAGGTGATCGCAGCGACCGCCCCGCAAAGCCCCTACGTGCTCGACGGCATCCTGGGCAACCAGACCGACCTGCTCATCACCGAGCACGCCACCGACACCCACGGCGCGACGCTGGCGAACTTCGCGCTGTTCGACCTCGTAGACCTGCAGCTATCCCCCCGCATCCGCGACCTGGGCAAGATCACCCTGTACCGGACCGGGCCGAGGGCCGAGTTCACGGCCCGCTACCCGTCCGCCGGGCACCTGCTCACCCGCCGGCTCAACGAGGAGCTGATCACCGGCATGCGGGACGACCTGCTGCGCGTCGCCGCCTCCGTCAAACGCGGCCACGCCACGGCCGCCCTCGTGGTCGGCAAGCTGTGCTCATCCCGCCGCCAGCAGAACGCCCTCGCGGCCGCGATCAAGGAGTACGGCGCTGCGCCGCACCATCTACGCCGCCCGGTACCTGGCCGACGAGACCTGCCGGCGGCGGATCAGCCGCCAGCTGAACAAGGGCGAGAACCTGCACGCGCTCAAGCGGTCGCTCGCCTACGCCGGGGAAGGGGCGCTCCGCCGCCGGCACCACGAGCAGCAGGCCGAGCAGATGTGGTGCCTGACCCTGGCGACCAACGCGGTAGTCACCTGGACCAAGGAGTACCACGGCCTGGCCGTCACCGCCCTGCGGCGCGCCGGCCGGGACATCGACGACGCCGTGCTGGCACACATCTGGCCCACCCACCACGAGAACATCCACTTCTACGGCACCCACTCCGTCGACGTCGACGGCGAGCTCGCCAAGCTCGACTCCGACGGCTACCGGCCGCTGCGCGCTGCCACCGCCACGGAGGCCCCGTGAGCGTGAACAAGCCGAAGATCCGACTATGAACCGCAGGGGTCCCAGGAGGGGGATCGTCTAGCGGTTCTCCGCTACGAACTGGCTGGCGGTGAAGGACGCGCCAGCCGGGTCGGCGAGGACGGCGAATCGCACCCACGGCGCATTCTGCGGCTCGGCCAGGACCGAGCCTCCGAGCTCACGCGCTCGGGCAGTGATCGCGTCCACGTCGTCGACGGCGAAGGTCACGCTCCAGCGCGCTGGGCCGCCCTCGCGGGGCAAGATCGTCGCCACGACGTCCTCGAAGCCCTCGGGTGCGCCCATCTGCTTCATCCCCGCGCGCAGGCCGGGGTTGAGCTCCTCCAGATGATCGCCGTAGCCCGGCAGAGCCCACATCGGCGAGCCGGCGTCGATCGTCGTCCAGCCGAACACGGCGCCGTAGAAGGCCCGTGCGGCCTGGACATCGTCGGTGTGCAGGTTGTTGAAGTTCACCGCGCCATGCTCGTTGACCGCCGCCGAGCCGCGGTGCGATCCGGGCTGCCACACGCAAAAGACCGCGCCCTCGGGATCGGCGAACACGCCCATCCGCCCCGCGTCAAACACGTCGAAGGGCTCGGAGAGCACCCGCCCGCCCGCCTCGCGCACCCGGGCTGCGGCGTCATCGGCGGACTCGACGCGGATGTAGGTGTTCCACACCGCCTGCGGCGGCGCACCGGGGGACTGCGAGGAGATCGCGGCCGCGTCCCGGCCGCCGATGCGGGCCATGTAGTAGTGAGTCCCAGCGTCGGGAGGCATCGCGTCCTCGGTCTGCCAGCCGAAGAGCCCGGAGTAGAACCGGGCGGCGTCGGCGGGGTCGGGCTGGCTGGTGTCGACCCAGCACGGCACCCCGGCTGGGTAATCCTCGCGCGTGCTCATGACGGCAGCCTACAGCGGCTCTCATCGAGCATCCCGGCAGCGAGCCGCTCGCGCCGGACCGCGCCGATGTCACCGCGGCACCGGAGAGCATCACTCACCTCCGGTCCCCGATCAAGGATGACGTCCACGAGCCACGCCGGCCGGCGCTAAAGGTCAGTGCGCGTCGCGCAAGCGGATCGTCCTGCGGGCACCTACGGATTCAGGAGCGCGAGTTTTGAGGACCACTAGCGTGGTCAGCCGCTGGCGGCAGTGCTGGCCGCCGTGGTGGCGGCGGTGACTGCCGCCGTGACCGCTGCCATGGTTGCGACCTGCGCGTCGTGGACGGCGCGGCTCACTGCCCCGGAGGCCCAGTCGCGCTCAGTGACCTGCTTCGCGCGGACGATCAGATCCTTCTTACTCATGTCGAACCGTTCCGGCGGGAAGATCGCCGGCACAGCACCAGCAGCCTGGGTAAGACCGAGCAGTGTCCCGGTGCGCAGGTCCGGTGCCGCAGTCCCACCGAGTACGGCAGCGACGTCATCCCACACTCGCTCACGTGCGTCTGGATTGCGCACAGGGAACCGGTTCGGGCGCAGGAACCTTCCGCGGTGAATCTCGACGATGCCCGCTGCGGCGAGCCGCTCATAGAGTTCGTCACCAAGCCCCTTGGCAACCGTTCCGAGGACGTCCTTCGGCTTCTTGCCGACCTTCTGCAGGAATGTTTCGAGCGCTTGGTCGAGGATCGGGTCGCCGACCGGGGAGGGATCAGCTGGTGGTGCGAGCCGCCCTCGGCCGTCGACCGCCGCCCGCCCGTTCGCTGCGAGCTCAGCGAGCAAGCCGCCGGCAAGGGCGATCGGTACCGCCTGGCTACTCGCGAGCCACTTGCCGTCCTCTGTCGTGACCAGCAGCAGGAATGCCTCCGAGATCAGCATGCGGCCGAGTCTATGCCGCGGCGCCGTGCACGCCATGGTCGTCTTCCCCGCGCCGTTCGGGCCGAGGAAGCCGAACACCTCCTCGTAACCGACCTCGAAGAAACGTCTTGGAACGCCACCCGGTCACCGAAGTGCTTGCTCAACCCATGCACCGCGATTGCCGAACCCTCCACGCACGCCCAACGCCCGCCCGCCCCGCCGGCTGTGACCTGGGCCTGCAGCGTCGCAGATAACCCGTCCGGTGAAAATCCCGGATGTCGGGGGCTATCCGTACGCTCCCGGTCATGACCGAGACGTTGATCGGATACGCGCGCTGCTCCACCGACGCCCAGGACCTCACCGCCCAGCGTGACCGGCTGCGCGAGCTCGGCGTCGCCGAGGACCGGATCTACCTCGACCACGGGCTCACCGGCACCACCCGCAACCGCCCCGGCCTCGACCAGGCCCTCGCGGCCGTCCGGGAAGGTGACACCCTCGTGGTGCCCAAACTCGACCGGCTCGCCCGGTCCGTGCCCGACGCCCGCGCCATCGGCGACGACCTGGCCGGCCGCGGCATCAAGCTGTCGCTCGGCGGGCAGGTCTACGACCCGGCCGACCCGATGGGCAAGATGTTCTTCAACATCCTGGCCACGTTCGCCGAGTTCTCTGTTATCTCGACACGCCGGGACGGCGACCTCCACAGAGTGAGGGCTGCGGCCTGATGCAATGAGCACCGGCGAGGGAGGCCGGTGTGCAGGTGGTCAAGCATCATGAGAACGGCATAGTGGGCCGGGTGGTGCTGCTCGATGACGTGGGCGCCGAGGTCGTGGCAGTCAATCGGTTCCTGTCGCACCTGACCGACTCCAGCTACAGTCCGAACACGGTCTGCGCCTACGCCTACGACCTGCGCCACCTCGTGCGATTCCTTGATCAACACGCGCTTGGCTGGAACGACTTCCGCCCCTCGACGGCCCTGGAGTTCCTGGCGTACTTGCGGCGCGTGCCGTCCCGGCGTCCGGCGCAGCGGCTGGGACTGACGGTAGTGACCGAGCATGGCCGGCTGTTGTCGGCGGCGACGGTCCAGCGGGTTCTGGCCGCGACGTCCAGCTTCTTTGAGTGGGCGATCGCGGCCGAGCAGTACACGGACGGCGACAACCCGATGCAGCGTCGGATTGATCACGCGCTGGGCTGGGTGCCGGATCGGCATCAGCCGTTCGTCGGGGCAGCGAGCCGGCAGCAGCCGGTGCGCCGCACAGTTCGCGTCCGGCTCCCGCTGCGGCTGCCGCGGCCGATTACCAGCGAGGATGTCGACGCACTGCTGGCCAGCATCACGACGTTGCGGGACTTGGCGATCTTCTTGCTGATGCTCGACGGCGGACTACGGCCCGGTGAGGTGCTCTGTTTGCAGCTGGACGACATCTCCTACGGCAGGCGCCGGGTGACGGTCCGCAAACGCGACGATCATCCACGCGGGGCCCGGGCGAAGGCGCGCCACGAGCGGGTCGTCGATCTGCACGAGCCCCGTACCCTGGACGCGGTCAACCGCTACGTGCTGCACGAGCGCCCGATCGACGCCGAGAGCCCGTTCGTGTTCCTCGTCGGCGGCGGTGGTTCCCGACGGTGTGAACCGTTGAGCTATCAGGCCGTCGCCCGCAGCTTCGCTCGGCGGCTGGATCGGCTTGGCATCCGGGCCCCGGACAAGACACCACACGCCTTGCGGCATACGCACGCGACGGCCAGTTGGGAGGGCGGGATGCGCGAGTTGGCGTTGCAGAAACGGCTCGGGCACGCCTCACCGGAATCGATCCGCATCTACACCCGGGTCTCCGACGGGAGTTGTTCGACCGGCACGTCGCGCGGCTGACCCAGCTCGGTTACACGACGGCCCGTACGCAGCTGGTCTGACCGCTCGGGCGCATGCTCCTGCACCGCGGTGACCCGGACCTGACTGCGCTGGGCGTGGCCGACCTCGACGAGCTTCGCGCCGCGATCAATGCCTTCACCGCCCGCCTGCGCCTTGACCCGGTGCGGGAGTTCTACTCCCGGGCACCTGTCGAGCGGCCGCCAGCGGTGACGGCTAACGGCTATCTGCGCTCGGCGATCGCTCGCTTGCACGCGGTGCACGTGCTGCTGTTCGACCTCGGCCAACTCGACCGGCCACCCACCGGACGCGTCACCGCCGGCAGCTGGGCCGACCAGCTCGCCCCGCCCGAAGCGCCGCCGAAGATCCGCGCCGTCATCGAGCGTTACCTGCGGCTGCACCTGGACGCCAACCTCGGCCGGCCGCAGACCGTGCGCCACGCCCGCGACGCGCTGCGCCGGCTGGTGACCTGGATAGCCGAAGCGCACCCGGAGATGACCAGCCTCGCCGGCCTGCACCGCGAGCACGCCGAAGAGTTCCTGCGCTGGCTCGGCACGCAGGCCAACCAGCAGACCGGCGCACCGTTGAGCGTGAGTTTCCGGCGGTCCGTCATCACGCTGATTACCCGGTTCGTGACTGAGACCGCGGCCTGGAGCTGGGATGACGTTCCGGCACGGGTGCTGTTCACCCGGGCCGACATCCCGAAGATCGCCAGACCGCTGCCCCGATTCATTCCCGATCACGAACTCGCCGCGCTCATGACTGCCGTCGATCAGCTGACCAACCCCTACCAGCGGGCGGCGCTGATCGTGGCCCGCTGGAGCGGTGCCCGCCGCGACGAGATCCGCCGCCTCGCGATCGATTGCCTCGACACTTACCCCGACGGCCACCCGCGGCTGCGGATCCCGGTCGGCAAGGGATACGCCGAACGCAGCATCCCGCTGCACCCGCAGGCCGCAGCCGCGCTGCAGCCGCTGATCGAGCTCGCCCGCCAGCAACGAGCGCGCCGACGCTATGACTCCAGCGCAGGGCGCGAGGTCCAGCACATCTTCGTGGTGCGCGGCAAACTGCTATCCAAGTCGCTGCTGTTCGACATGGCCCTCGCCGAAGCCGTGTACTGGCTGCAAACCAACTTCCTCAAGACCGAACTCGAACTCGGCCACTGCCTGCGCACACCCGCCGAGGGACCGTGCGAAGGCGACCTCGTGCTGACCTGCTCGAAGTTCCTCACCACCAGCGACTACGCACCCCGGCTGCGCGCGCGCCTCGCCGTCGAGCAACAGCTCATCCACGACGCCACTGGGCGCGGCTGGCAACCGAAACGGCTCGGCAAAGGTTCACCCCGTAGCGCAACGGGTGTAGTCTTACAATCCGAGGAGGCCGCGATGCCTGGGAACGCGAAGCAGATGACCCCCGCGAAGCGCACCAGCACAGCCCGCCAGCGGAACCCGCGCGGCCAGGGCGAACGCCTGCGCGACGACATCATCGAGGCGGCCAGCCGCCTGCTGGCCGACCCGGCCGCGCCGCCGCTGACGCTGCGCGCCGTCGCCCGTGAGGTCGGTGTCGCCGCGACCTCGGTGTACCTGCACTTCGACAACATCGAGTCGCTGGTCCTGGCGGTCGCCGACCGCCGCTTCGGCGAGCTGGTCCGGCTGCAGGACGACATCGCCGAAACCGACCCGTGCCAGCGGGTCCGCGCCGCGTGCCTGTCCTACTGCGAGTTCGGCCTGGCCCATCCGGGTCACTACCAGGTCATGTTCACCAACCCGCTGCCGCTGCCCGAGTTCGCGACGCCGGACCAGATGCCCGGATGGGCGCCGTTCCAGCGGCTGATCGACGCGGTGGGCAGGTGCACCGGCGCGGATCCGGGCAGCCCGGAGGCCTTCTTCGCCGCCCAGCTCATCTGGCAGCAGCTGCACGGCATCGTCAGCCTGCGCATCTCTCGCCCCAGGTTCCCCTGGCCGCCGCTGGAGCAGACCGTCCGCGCCGCGGTCGACCGCCTGCTCAGCCCGCCGGTTAGGGGCCTTTTATACCGAACGGGCGGGGTTCTCCGCCCCGCCCCCGCGCGTCACCCACCTAGCCGAGAGCGAAAGGCCCACCTCGTGACCCCAGACGCCGGTCCTGTCGCCTCCGGCGGCGACCCCTCCCGGGACTCTGCTGGCTCCGGGGGGGACGACCCTGCTGGCCTGGCCGCCCGCGGCGGCGGGCCCGAACCCCCCCGGGACCTGGACGTGACCCGGCTGACGCCCTCCCCGCCCGTCACCGCGGCCGAGGCCGCCGAGGCCGTCCGGGCCTGCTTCGGCCTGGCCGGCCAGCTCAGCCGCCTGCCCGGCGAGGCTGACGACAACTTCCTGCTCCGCACCGGGGACCGGCGCTACGTGGTGAAGGTCGCCCACCTGCGAGCCGACCCGGCGGTGGTCGGCGTCCAGGTCCGGGTGCTGCGGCACATCGAGTTGACGGCGCCCGGGCTACCCGTGCCGCGGGTCATGCCCGCGGCCCGCGGTCAGCCGTGGGCCGTGGTCGCCGACGGCCCACTGCGCGGGCGGCTCGTGCACGTGCTGTCTTACCTCGACGGCCAGCTGCTCCGGTCGGTGACCACGGATCAGGCCCTGCGCCGCACGCTCGGGGGCACCCTGGCCGAACTCGGCCGGGCCCTGCGCGGTTTCGACGATCCGCTGGTGCACCGGCCGCTGCTGTGGGATCTCGCGCAGCTGCCGCGGCTGCGCCCGCTGCTGGCCGGACGACCGCCTGGCCCCCGCACCAGCCTGATCGAGGAGCAGCTCGGCCGGCTCGCCGCCGAGACCTCACCCCGGCTGGCGGCCCAGCGTGCCCAGCTGGTGCACAACGACTACAGCCCGGACAACACGCTGATCTCGGCCGACGGCCGCCGCGTGTGCGGGATCATCGACTTCGGCGACGTGACCGTGACCGCGCTGGTCAACGACGTCGCCATCGCGGTCGCCAACCAGCTCGGCGACGACGCCGACCTGCTCGGGCCCGCGCTGGACCTGATCTGCGGCTATCACGCCACGACCCCGCTGACCGCGGCCGAGCTCGGCCTGCTGCCTGACCTGATCCTGGGCCGCATCGTGGCCCGGATAATCATCAGCGAATGGCGGGCCGGACGGTTCCCGGAAAACCGCGGCTACGTCCTGCGCAACACCCCCAGGGCGTGGGAGCACCTGTACCGGTTGCTTAGCATCCCAGCAGAGCAGATCGCCGCGCACATCCAGGAGGCAACCCGTGCGTGACACCGCGGCCATGGTCAACGGCTTCGACATGGAGACCGTCGGCACCCTCGACCCCGAGCTGCGCCGGATCGTGCAGCGCCGGGCCAGCCTGCTCGGCCCGGCCTACAGGCTGTTCTACGCCAACCCGGTGCGGATCGTCCGCGGCGAGGACGTGCACCTGTTCGACGCGGACGGGCAGGCCTACCTGGACGCCTACAACAACGTGCCGTCGGTCGGGCACTGCCACCCGCGGGTGGTGGCGGCGGTCGCCCGCCAGGCGGCCACCCTCAACACGCACACCCGTTACGCCAGCGAGCTCATCCTGGACTACGCCGAGCGGCTGCTCGCCACCTACCCGGCCGAAATCGGCCAGGTCATGTTCACCTGCACCGGCAGCGAGGCCGTCGATCTGGCGCTGCGCATCGCGCGCTTCCACACCGGCGCCGAGGGGGTCGTCATCACCGCCAACGCCTACCATGGCGTGACCGCGGCGGCGGCCGAGATATCGCCCAGCCTCGGCCCCGCGGTCCCGCTGGGGCGGCCGGTCTGGACGGTCGCGCCGCCCGCCGCCACCGAGAGCGTCACGGCCTTCGCCGGGCGGGTGCGGACGGCCGTCGCCGACATGAACCGCCACGGCGTCCGGCTGGCCGCGTTCATCGCGGACAGCCTGTTCTCCTCCGACGGGATCCTCCCGGATCCGGCCGGGTGCCTGCGGCCGGTGGCCGATGTCGTGCACGAGGCCGGGGGCCTGTACATCGCCGACGAGGTCCAGCCGGGGTTCGGCCGCACGGGCGAGGCCATGTGGGGTTTCCAGCGCCACGGCGTCGTCCCCGAGCTAGCCGTGATGGGCAAGCCGATGGGCAACGGCATGCCCATCGCCGGGGTTGCCGCGCGCCCCGAGATCCTGGCCGAGTTCGGGAACAAGATCAGGTACTTCAACACCTTCGGCGGCAACTCCGTGTGCATCGCCGCCGCGGCCGCGGTGCTGGACGTGATCGAGGCCGAGGGGCTGCTCGAGAATGCCCGCGACACCGGGATATACCTGCGCGCCACGCTGGACGCGATCGCGGCGGGGACGCCCCGCATCGGCGCCGTGCGCGGGGCCGGCCTGTACGCCGCGGCTGATTTCACCGACCCGGGCACCGGTGAGCCCGACGGCGACGCGGCCCTCCGCGTGGTCAACGGCCTGCGCGAACGCCGCGTCCTGATCAGCGCGACCGGCCCGCACGGCAGCACGCTGAAGATCCGCCCCCCGCTGCCCTTCGCCTACCCCCACGTCGACCGCCTAGCCGAAGCCCTGACCGACACCCTCCGCACCCTCTAGCCCCGCCCCCCCACCCCGCCCCACCCGCCAGCCCCGCCAGCGCCCGATAACAGCATCAATGCCACATTGATGTCGTTTGAGGAAATACTGTCACGCATCACACGCCCCGGCAGCCCCTCAGGTATCGCTAGGCCGCCCAGACGGGGCGGCGGCCGAGGTAGCCGAGCAGCGCCGCGGCGTCGTCGGCGCCCGGCTCCGGCTCGAGCGCCTGGGCGTACGCGCCGTACGGGCGCAGCGGCTCGACGATGGCCTGCGCCACCGGCGTCAGCGCCCGCGCCAGTTCCGGCGTCAGCGGCGAGCCCTGGCCGGTCGCCACCGCGATGTCCCAGGCGTGGATGGCCGCGTCCAGCGCGGCGGCCCCGGCCGCGGCCGCGGGCGCCAGCGGCCCCGAGGGAAGCGGGGTCGGCACCGGTCCGTCCTCGCCGACCGCGGTCCAGGCCGGCGCGGACGCGTCCAGCGCGGCATCGGCGTAGGCCCGGGGCTCCTCATCCAGCTGCCCGGATGGGGCGAACGGGTTCTCGCCGGGCATCTCCGCCGCGCCCACGGCCGCCCCCCACACCCGCTGGTCGAGCGCGGCGTGCTGCAGCACCTGAGTGACGTCCCACTCCGTGCACGGCGTCGGCCGCCGCCAGCCGTCCGCGGGAACCCCGGCGACCGCCGCCCGCAGCATGGCCCGCGCCTCGTCCAGAACCGCCCATCCGGTTTCGCTCATGATCGTGCCCCTCACGTCTCGCAGTTACCTGACGGATTTGTTGTGTCGCTACCGCAGAGCGGTATCGGGTGAATAACTGGCCCTGCTCGCGAGCCCGCCGGGGCAGCCCGAACCCGATCGCGAACGAGCCGGCCAGCAGGCCCACCGTGGCGAGCGCGGTCCACTCCGCCGCGTGCTGGTAGACCGGCACGTGACTGCCGTGGCCGCTGGCCAGGGCGAAGAAGATCGCGCCGATCCCGGCGATGCCCAGTGACATGCCGCCGGAAGACGGACGGCTCGACCAGCGGGTCGCGGCCCGCGCGCTGACGGCGCACCTGGTACCAGCCGAACCCGGCCAGCAGCAGCACTGACCCGCCCAGCATCCGGAGCAGCCAGGCCGGCCAGCCCAGCGCGTGCCCCTGCGCCAGCGGGAAGACCAGCGTGAACATGGCCGCGCCGGCCAGCGCCGCGCCCGGCAGGTCCAGGCGCCGCCGCCCGCCGGAACCCACGTCCGCGGGCAGGCCCCGCCGGGCAGGCCCCGGCCGGGCAGGGTCCGGGCGCCGAGCAGCAGCGCGGCCAGTCCGACCGGCACGTTCACCAGGAAGATCATCCGCCAGCCGGTGCCGAGCACGTTGGCGCTGATCAGCCCGCCGGCCGCGATCGGCCCGAGCATCGCCGACAGGCCCATCACCGGCCCGTAGACGCCGAACGCCTGGCCCATCTCGTGCGCCTCGAACAGGTCCCTGATCAGGCCGAACACCTGCGGCAGCATGATCGCCCCGAGCAGTCCCTGAGCGGCCCGGGCGGCGATGAGCTCACCCGCGCTCTGCGCCGCGGCGCACGCCGCCGAGGCGAGGACGAACCCGGTGATCCCGGTCAGCAGCACCCGCCGCCGCCCGAAGATGTCGCCGAGCCGCCCGCCGGTCAGCAGCCCCACGGCCATAGCCAGCGCGTAGGCCGCGGTGACCCATTCGATCACGGCATAGGAGCCGCCCAGCTCGCGCCGGATCGTGGGCGCGGCCACCTGGGCGATGGTCGAGTCGAGCAGGTCCATCATCGCCGCCGTGATGACGGCACCGAACGCCATCCAGCGCCACTTGCGCCCCACGACCCCCGGCTTAACGTCGGCTCCGGCATTCCCGCGATCCGGGTTCGCGGCCGTCCCGTCCGGATGCCGGTCCGCGCGGTCCTGGATGGTGGTCTCGGATGCTGATGACGACATCGGATCCTCCCGTTGCCTCGCCGAGAGCAATCTCAGCGGAACAAAATCTTCTGTTCCAAGACTACCAGAACGGAATAGTTCATTCCAGTCGCTGGTACACTCTTTTCATGACCGAGACGAACGCGAGGCCGGGTGCCAGGAGAACCAGGCACGGCCCGATGAGCGGTCGCCAGGCCGAAGCGGCCCGCAACGACCAGCGGATCCTCGAATCGGCCCGGGCGGTGTTCGTCGCCGACCCCGGCGCGCCGATCACCGCGGTGGCCAAGCACGCGGGTGTCGGCATCAGCGCGCTGTACACCCGCTATGGCAGCAAAGAGGAACTCCTCCGCACGCTGTGCACCGACGGCCTGCTGATCGTGGTGCACGAGACCGAAGCCGCCCTCGAGCGGGTCAGGAGCGGCGAGGACCACTGGCAGGTCTTCGCCGCCTTCATGCGGCACCTGGCCGACGCGGACACCAGCTCGATGACCCGCGCCTTCGCCGGCGAGTTCGCGCCCACGCCGGAGATGTTCGTCCTGGCCAACCGGTCGAGCGAGCTCATGGAGGAGCTGTTCGGCCTGATCCGCAACGTGCTCAGGCCCGACCTGGTACTGCACGACGTGTCGCTGGTGTTCGAGCTGGTGGCCGCGGTCAAGTTCGCCGATCCGGAGCGTACCGCCGAACTGCGCCACCGCTACCTGGCGCTCATCCTGGACGGCATCCGGGCCACCGACCGCGGTGAGCTGCCCGGCCCGCCGCCGGCCTGGCCGGAACTCAGCGAACGCTGGAACGCCAGCCCGGACGGCTGAATACAAGTCAGAGCGGCTAGTCGACCCCGCGGGCCCGCTTCCGCCGCTTGCCCTCGTGCATGGCCTGCACCCGGGCGACCGGGATCGCCCGGCCCTCCTCCACCAGCGCGGCCGGCAACGCCTGCGGCGCGGGCAGCTGCCCGGCCCAGGCGACGTGGCCGTCGACCAGCCCGGGCACGCTGTGCACGGTGAAGTCCCCGGGCGTCACGGAATCCAGGTCCTCCCACCGGACCGGGAACGACACCGGCACCCCCGGGCGCACCCGCGGGCTGTAGGCGGCCGCCACCGTCGCGCCGAAGGCCCGGGTCGAGTCCAGGAACACCTTTCCTTCCCGGTCCTCCTTGATGAACGCCGTGGTGGCCAGCGCGGGATCGAGCCGCGAAGCCCGTGCCGCGATGGCCCGGGTGGCCGCGGCCGCCTCCTCGCCGGAGGCGTCGACCGGCACGTACACGTGCACTCCCTTGGACCCGCTGGTCTTGACCGCCCCGGCCAGGCCAAGATCGTCCAGCGCCTGCCGGACCAGGTGGGCCGCCGCCACCGCCTGGCCGAACGGCCCGCCGGGCGGCGGGTCGATGTCCAGTATCAGGTAGGTCGGCCGGTCCGGGCGCTCGGCCAGGACCAGAGTCGGGTGGTACTCCACGGCCCGCTGGTTGGCTAGCCACAGCAGCGTGCGCCAGTCGTCGCACAGGACGTAGCGCACCTCGCGCCGGGAGGATTCGGCCCACCAGGTGACCGAACGGATCCAGCCGGGCGCGTAGTCCGGCAGGTTCTTCTGCATGAACGGCTGCTGCCCGGCCCGGACCCTGATCACCGACAGCGGCCGTCCGCGCAGTTCCGGCAGGATCAGCCCGCGCACCGCCTCCAGATAGTCGACCAGGTCCCGCTTGGTGGCGTCCGCCCCGTCGAACAGCAGCGCGTCCAGATGCGTCAGCGGGACGCCGTCCCGTTCGGCCGTCGTCATGGCTCACGTATACCCGGGACCGGCCGGAAGCGCTAGCGCGGCCGCCAGCTCGAGCCGGGAGCTGATCCCGAGCTTGCCGTAGGTACTGGTCAGGTGATTCTCTACGGTCCGCTGGGTGACGAAGAGGGCCTGGGCGATCTGCCGGTTCGTCCGCCCGCCCGCCGCCAGCTGCGCGACGCGCAGCTCGCTGGGCGTGAGCGCGTCGCGGCCGCGGATGGCGTCGCGGCGGGGCCTGCTGCCAGCCGTCACCAGCTCGCGGCGGGCCCGGTCGGCGAGGGCCAGGCCGCCCAGGGCGTGGGCCAGGTCCAGGCTTTCCCGCAGGAGCTCACGCGCCCGGGCGCGCGCCGGCCCGGCGGTGCGCGGCACCGAGATCGAGCAGCGCCCGGGCCAGTTCCAGCCGGGCCGGCGAGCGGCGCAGCACGGCCACCGCCTCGGTCAGCAACTCGATGCCCCGGCCGGTCCGGTCGGTCAGCCGGGCGGCGCGCAGCGCGACGCCGACGGCCCGGTCGGCGCCCCACCTCCTGGCCAGCGCGAGTTCCTCGTCAAGCAGCCAGGCCAGCAGCCGGCCGGCCAGCCGACCGTCATCCAGCCGACCGTCATCCAGGGCGCTGAGCGACAGCGCGGCGTCCGACCGCCAGGCCATCAGCATGGGATTGCGCACGCCCCACCGCTCGGCCCGCTCGCCCGCCGCGAGCAGTTCCCGGGCCGCCCCGGCGTGGTCCGCGGTCGCGGCGTACAGGCGTCCGCGGGCGTGCCGCACCGTGTTGTGGATCCACGTCGGGGCGAGGTCGCCGCTCAGCCCGTTCCTGGCCAGCAGCTCGGCCGCCTGCCCGGTCTGGCCGCGTTCGATCAGCGCCGGAACCGTGAAGGCGGTGGCCAGCGCCGAGATCCACATGTCGCCAGTCTCCGCCATCGCCTCCTGGCCGTACGCCACCGCCTCGGTGACGTCACCGCGGTAGAGCGAGATCAGCGTCATCGCGGCCGCGGCGACCTTGGATGCCACCGGCCATCCGCGCTGCTGCGCCACCCGCAGCCACCGCTGCGCCCACTGCTGCGCCTCGTCGGCCAGGTCCGCGAACAGCAGGACCGTGGTCGTCTCGGACAGCATCTCGCTCCTGGCGTGATCCTCCGGCGGCCCGGCCGGGATGACCGGGACCAGCCGCGGCGTCGCGCGGAGCGCCTCACGGGCGTGCCGCACCGCGCCCTGGAGGTCCTCGCCCGCGGCGGCCAGCTCGATCGCCAGGCTGGCGTGCAGCCGCGGGTCGAGCGGCTCGCCGCGGTCCGCCCGGGCCTGTACCTGCTGCAGCATCGGCCGCGTCGCAGGGCGCGCGTTGATGTCCCAGCGCGCGGCGTTCAGCAGCGCCGCCTGCAGCGACATGGCCAGCGCCCCGTCGGCCCCACCATCCGCGCCGTCCTGGCCGTCCGATGAAGCCGCGCCGTCCGATGAAGCCGCGCCGATCGCGGCCCGCAGTACGTCGGCGGCCGCGTCGAAGCGCCCGCACAGGGCGAGCGCCTGGCTGAGCGCCAGCGCGATCTCGCCCCGCCGGGGCCAGCTCGTCGTGTCGGCCAGGGCCTCGGCCAGATGCCTGGCCGCCGCGGCCGGCGCCTGGAAGGTCCGGGCGCTGCCCAGCTCGAGGAGCACGTCGCCGCGGACCCCGGCGGGCGGCGGCTCGGCCAGCGCGCGCTCCAGGCACTGGGTGGCGACGTCGGGAGCGCCGCGGGCGCGCGCGCCGGCCGCGGGCCCGGCGCAGCCGGTCCACCACCCACGCGTCGCCCGTGGCCGCCGCCGCCAGCAGGCGGCCTGCTCGCAGGCGTGTGTCAGCAGCCTCGTCTTGCCGATGCCTGCCACGCCCTCCACCAGCAGCGCCGACCCGGAACTCGAGCACGCCGCGTCGATCGCCGCCGCTATCGTCCCCAGCTCGGCCGCGCGGTCAAGCAGCGGGGCAGCCGACGCCGCCCCCCCAGGCCCCATGCCGACGATGGTAAGCCCGCGCACGGGGCCACGTCATCACGGAATCGGCGGCAAACAACTGTGGTACCCACCGTGACGCGCCGGTATTAAACGGGACCGACCATTACGAAGGCGAAAGGTCCTGTGCGTTTCCGGCGTGCTTGATCGCGCCGGAACGCGGAACGGGGAGGGAAAGAAAAATGGCTCACACGGCTAAACACAGATCCGTCTATCGGGCGCTCGCCGCGCTGGCGTTGCCGCTCGGTGTGGCGGCCGCGCAGGCCGGGCCGACCCGAAAGGAGGCCGGCCGCGTGGTCCATCCCCGTGGCCGGACTCCGCTGGGCCGGCCCGATCCGCGCTAGGGTGTTGAGCCGACCGGAGGGAGCCGGGACGATGACGTTCAGCGGCTGGCCGGAAGAGGCCCTGGATTTCTACGACGGGCTCGCGGCCGACAACACCAAGACCTACTGGACCGCGCACAAGGCCGTTTACGACGAGAAGATCCTGCGGCCGATGACGGAGCTGACCGAGGAACTGGCCACCGAGTTCGGCGAGCCGAAGGTCTTCCGTCCGTACCGCGACATCAGGTTCAGCCAGGACAAGACCCCGTACAAGACGCACATCGGGGCGGTCGTCGGCGGCACCGGCTACGTCCAGCTCTCCGCCGAGGGGCTGGGCGCGGGCGCTGGCATGTGGCAGCTGGACCCGGACCAGCTCGCCCGCTACCGCGCGGCCGTGGCCAGCGACCGCCTCGGCTCCGAGCTCGAGCAGATCATCGCCGAGATCGAGAAGGCGGACGTCACCATCCACGGGCACGGCGCGCTCAAGTCCGCGCCGCGCGGCTACCCGGCCGACCACCCCCGCATCACGCTGCTCCGCTACAAGGGACTGACCGCGTGGAAGCAGTGGCCGGTGGCGCCCTGGCTGGAAAGTGCCCAGGCCAAGGACCGCGTCGTCGCATTTTTCCGAACGACCAGGCCGCTTTGCTCCTGGCTTCACGACCACGTTCGGATGTGAGGTCGCCCCGCCCGGCAGCCCGCTGCGGCTAGGACCGATCCCTGGAGTGACGCGGACGGGACAGGCTGCCAGGCTCCTCCTGGTCCGGCTGGTCCGGCCCGGTCTTACCCTCGCTCGGCTGATACCGGGCTGCCTGGGTCCGGGTCGGCTGAGGCTGGGTTCGCGGAGCTGGGTCCGGCCGGGCCTGCCACGCCTGCTGCTCGTACCGCGCGGCCTGGCTCTGCCCGGTCCGCTTCATCAACCCGTCCTCCTCGACGATCTCGGCCGCGGTGGGCGACAGCGCGATCACGGCGGAGAAGATGAAGCCGATGCTGCTCAGGCCCAGGATGAGCGGCAGCAGGAAACCCTCCGCGCTCGCGGTGGCCGAAGTGCTCACGGTCAGCCCGGGCGCGGCCGCCACGCGCAACGCCATTCCGGTGTAGTGCATGCCGCTCACCGCCACGCCCATGATCAGGGACGCGACCAGGGTGGACCACAAGGTGTCGAGCCGCAGCGCCGCCCACAGCGCCGCCGTCCCGGCGATCACCGCGATGACCACCGACGCGGCCACCAGCATCGGGTCGTAGGTCAGCGAGTCCGGGACCCGGATGGCCGCCATGCCGAGGTAGTGCATGCTGGCCACGCCGATCCCGATGATCAGGCCGCCGGCCAGCAGCGGCCGGGGCCCGCCCCGGCTGAAGCCCACGATGAACGTCCCGATGCCCACCACGACCACCGCGATCAGCATGGACGCGATGGTGATCGGCACGTTGTAGCGGATCGTCTGGCCCGGGATGGTGAACCCGAGCATGGCGATGAAGTGCATCACCCAGATCCCCGTGGTGGCGATGGCCAGCGCCGCCAGGGTCAGCCAGCGGGCCCGCGCCGCGCCCTGGTAGGCCCGAGCCCGGGTGGTACAGCGCAGGCCGAGGAAGCAGCCCACGCACGACATCAGGTAGCCCAGGACCGGGTTCAGGGCGCCGTTCGAGAAGTTATTGACATGAATCATGAGGGCTGCTCCGCGTGGCGGCGTGTGGGACATATGTGTCCTACTTGACCATCGTATAGGACACATATGGTCTTGCCCCGGATAAGCCGCGTCGGCTCTTTGGCGTTCGGTGACCGGCGAAACTCTATCGGAATACGGCACGTCAGAGCCTGGTCAAAGTGGACTTATTGCGTTGATTCAGCAGGCGTCAGGCTCAACGTGGCGGCCTCGTCCGGAGTTCCTGACGCCGCGTTAGCGGTCTCCTCCCGCCGGAGACGGGCGGCTGCAAACTGGCTGCAATGCCGGACGGGCACGCTGGCCTGGTCAAAGGGAGGCAACCATGACCGACACGCCGGTGATCGAGAAGTTCCTGCAGGCCATCGAGACCGCGTCGATACCCGGCTGCGACGCGTGGAGCGCGGACGCGACGCTCGACGCGACCGTGCCGAACTGGCGGCTGCACGCCGCGGGCGCCGATGCGATCCGCGCCGAGTACGCGAAGTGGTTCGCGGACCCCGGCCATTTCGACGAGCTGCACCGCTATCCCGTCGCGGACGGCCCGGCCGAAGTGGTGGAGTACACCCTCAGCTGGACCGAGAACGGCGTGCCGCACGCGGCGCACCACCTGCACGTGCTCACCGTGCGCGATGACCGTATCGTGGCCAACATGGTCTTCTGCGGCGGCCGCTGGCCGGCCGCGCTGCTCGCCGAGATGGAGGCAGCCGGTGCCTGACCGGCGGCCCGCCGCGGGCCACGTGACCGGCTTGCTCATGGATGTGACCGAACGAAGCGGGCTGACCGGGGCACCAGGAAAGTCCGGAGCGTCGCTGGAGCGGGTGGTGATTGGCGGCCAGGATTACGTGCTCAAGCACCTCGACCTGGCCGGAGACTGGACCATGCGCGCCTCAGGCTGCCTGCGCGGGGCGCCGCTGGCGCTGTGGGAACGCGGCATCCTGGCCCGCCTGCCGGAGTGTTTCAACCAGCCGATCGTGGACGCGGCGGCGGAGCCGCGCGGCTGCGCGCTGCTGATGCGCGACGTCACCCCGTGGCTGGTGCCCGCCACCGACGCGCCGATCCCGCTGGCCCAGCACACCCGCTTCCTGCGGCACATGGCCGCCCTGCATGCGGAGTTCTGGGCCTGCGGCGAGGAGTTCGAGGTCGTGCCCGCGATGCACCGCTACCTGGAGCTCTCGCCGTGGATGGCGGCGGCGGAGGCCGCCGCGGGCTCGCCGCACCTGGTCCCGCGGCTGGTCGCGAAGGGCTGGCCGATGCTGGCCGAGGTCGCGCCCGCCGCGGCCGCAGTGGTCACGCCGCTGGCGCACGACCCGGGTCCGCTGGTGGAGGCGCTGGCCGCGACGCCGCAGACGTTCGTGCACAGCAACTGGAAGCTGGACAACCTCGGCACCGACGACGCCGGGCGCACCGTGCTGCTGGACTGGGAACAGCCGGGGCGCGGGGCGCCGCTCAGCGACCTGGCCTGGTACCTCGCCATCAACTGCCGCCGCCTGCCGCAGTCCAAGGAGGCCTCGATCGCGGCCTACCGGGAGGCGCTCGAGGCCCGCGGCGTCGACACCGGGCCGTGGTGGGACCGCCAGCTGGCGCTGTGCCTGCTCGGCGCCCTGGTGCTGTTCGGCTGGGAGAAGGCACTCGGCGGTTACGACGAGGAACTGGCATGGTGGGAGACGCACGCCGTAGCGGCGGCAGCCCTGCTGAGCTGACCGCGGCCCAGCTGAAAACGGCCCAGCTGAAAGCGGCACTGCGGGCGGGTTACGACACCGCGGCCGGCGGCTGGGCCTGCGGGCCCGGGCCGGTGTACGCGCGGCTGGCCGCCGCGCTGATGGCGGCCGCGCCGGTGCCGCTGGCCGGCCGCCTGGTGCTCGACCTGGGCGCGGGCACCGGCGTGGCCGGCCGGGCCGCGCTGGCCGCCGGGGCACGCGCGGTGGCCGGCGCGGACCTGTCCGCGGGCATGCTGCGCCGCCACCACGGCGGATCCCCGGTCGTGGCCGACGCGGTCGCGCTGCCGTTCCGGGACGGCCGCTTCGACCTGGTGGTGGCGGCGTTCTGCCTCAACCACCTGGACCGTCCCGAGGCCGCCCTGGCCGAGGCGCGGCGGGTCGGCGCCGCCCTCGCCGCCAGCGTGTTCGCGCCCGGCTGGACCCATCCGGCCAAGGACGCGGTCGACGCCGCCGCCCGCTCGTTCGGCTACCAGCCGCCGGCCTGGCACACCGTGCTCGCGCCCGGGTCTCGGGCCGGCGACCCCGAGGTCCTCGCCGGGCAGGCGGCCGCGGCGGGATTCGGCCGGGTCCGGGCGTACGCCACGGATGTCCCGACGGGGCTCGCGACCCCGGCCGAGCTGGCCGCCTGGCGGCTCGGCATGGCCCACTTCGCCCCGTTCCTGCGCTCGCTGGACGCGCCCGGCCGGGCCGCGGTGCGGCGCACGGCCGAGCGGGCCGTGACGGGCATGGACCCGCTGGTCGTCTCGATGGTGGTGCTCACCGCGAGCTGACCGGGCGCGTCCCGGGCCGGCCCAGCCGCCGGTCCGCCTCCCGCAGCAGCCCGTCCGCGTGGTCGCCCGCGCCGCGTGCCAGCCGGGCGGCGCGGTCCGCGGCCCGGTCCAGCCAGGCGGCCTGGCCGAAGTCGGTGGCCACGTCGCAGGTCCACCGCCAGGCCTCGATGGCCACGCAGCGGTCGAGCAGGTCGAGGTCGGCCGTCACCACCTCGGGGTCCGCCGGCCGTCCCAGCGCGTGCTCCGCGCGGTGCGCGAGCAGCCGGGCCACGCAGGTGTACCGGGGCACGCCCAGCGCCGCCGCGGCGGCGGCCAGCTCGCGGGCGTCGGCGAGCGCCCGCTCGGCGTCACCGCGCAGCAGGGCCAGCCGCCCGCTGAGCAGCCGGTGCTTGAGCCGCAGCCGCCAGCCGAAGACCAGGTCGCCGTGCAGCAGCGCCCCGGCCTGCGCCAGCCGGGCCGTCGCGCCGTCGGCGTCGCCGGTATCCAGGCACTGCTCGGCCAGGTCCTCCAGCGCGGCGATGGTGACGTCCGCGGTGCCCTGGCCCCGCCCGGCATCCAGCGCCTCGTGGTGGTGGTCGAGCGCCTCGGCCCAGGCGCCCAGGTTGCGCAGCACCCAGCCGGCGAAGTTCACCGCCCGGCCGGCGAAGCGCGGGACCTGGCGCCGCTCCACCTCGGTGGTGTACCGGGAGAACGCGGCCAGCGCCTGCGCCGGGCGGCCGCCCAGCGCGTGCGCGTACCCGGCGAACAGCAGCGAGTGCAGCGTGGCCCGGGTGTGCTCCACCCCGATCTGCCCCCGCGCCGCCGGGCGCAGCAGCGCCAGCGCCTCCTCCACCCGGCTCTGGTGCGCCCGCAGTACCCCGAGCCATCCGGCGGCGGCGACCCGGTCCGCGCCCTCGGCCAGCGAGAACGCCTCACCGAGCAACAGCTCGGCCTGGGCCAGGTCGCCCGCCGCGTGGTGGGTGCGGCCGCCGATGGCCAGGCACCGGGCCCGCGTCGCGGCGTCTTCCGCGGCGAGCGCGCCGTCCGCGGCGAACTGTGCGGCCTGGGCGAAGTCGCGGCCGAAGTACGACGCCCACGCGCCGGCCTCGAGCGCCGCCGGGCCGGCCGCGGCGGCCCGCTCCACGTCCTGCAGCGCCTCGGCGTAGCGCCCGCGCAGGGTGCGGACCCGGGCCCGCGCCAGCCAGCCGTCCGGGCCGGGGGACAGCCGCAGCGCGTCATCGAGCAGCAGCTCCGCCGCGGCGTGGTCGAAGCGCTCGGCGGCCTGCGCCGCCGCGGCGCGCAGGGTGCGGGCGGCCAGCTCGAGGTCGCCGCCCAGGCGCGCGTGGCCGGCCACGATCAGCGGGTCGGCCCCGGGCCGCCGGTCGAGCACACGGCCGGCCTGCCGGTGCAGCAGCGCGGCCCGCCCCGCGGTCGCGCTTGCCGCCAGCGCCTCCCGGACCAGTTCGTGCCGGAACCTGAAGATGCCGTCGTCCTCGACCAGGAACCGCTTGGCCGCCGCCTGCTCGGCGTCGTCGAGCAGCGCCACCACGGGACGGCCGAGCACCGCCGCGAGCAGGTCGGCGTCCAGTTCCGGGCCGATCACGGCCGCGGTGCGCAGCAGCAGCCCGGCCGCACCGAGCTCGTCGCACCGCGCGGACACCGACTCCACCAGCGATGCGGGCAGCTCCGCGCCGGCCGCCTGCTGGGCCAGTTCGGTCAGGAACAGCGGGTGGCCCCTGGACCGGGCGTACAGCTCATCGACCCGGGTCGCCCCGACCAGCTCGGCGGCGGCGTCCCGGCCGAGCGCGTCGAGGTGGATCCAGGCCGTCGTGGGCAGCGGCTCGCCCTCGCCGGACCGGACCGCGGCGACGATCGTCACCGCGACGTTCTCCCGCCGGACAAAGCGCAGCCAGTCCGGCAGCGCCCGGCCGGCCAGGTGCGCGTCGTCGACGACGAGCACCAGCGGCGCGCGCTCGGCCAGCCGGCCGAACGCGCGGACCAGCGCCGAGTACAGCACCGCCGGGCCGAGCATGCTGTCCGCCAGCAGCGGCGGCGCGACCTTGACGCGCGGGCCCGGCGCCAGGTTCAGTAGCGGCGCCAGTATCGCCGCGTCGGCGCCGAGGATGTCAGCGGTCGCGTCCGGCCCCAGGCCGCGCAGCAGGCCCGCCAGCGCGGCCAGCAGCGCGTCGAGCGGCAGCGAGCGGTCCAGCGGCCCGCACGACGCGATCAGCACGGTGTCGCCGGCCGCCGAGCGCCGGCCGGCCCAGGCCCGCAGCAGCGTCGTCTTCCCGATGCCGGCTTCCCCGTCGACGACGACCACCTCGGCGGGCCGGGAGTCGGCACTGCCCCGGGCCCGCGCCGCGATCGTCTCCAGGTAGGCCAGCTCGTCGTCCCGGCCCACCAGGTCGGCCGCGGCCGCGGCGGGCCGCGGCACCGGGCCGGCGACCGGCTCGCCGCGCAGGATCGCGGTGTAGAGCGCGGTCGTCTCGGGCGACGGATCGGTGCCAAGCTCGTCGGCCATCCGCTCCCGGGCGCTGGCGTAGGCGGCCAGCGCCGCGGCCACCTGGCCGCCCGTCACGTAGGCGCGGAGCAGCACGCGCAGGGCCGCCTCGTCGTACGGATCGCGTTCGGCGGCCGCCGCCGCGGCGTCCAGCGCCGCCATCCAGTCGCCGGCCTCGAGCAGCGCGGTAGCCGCCACCAGCCGGGCCCGGCTGATCAGCCGTTCGAGCTCGGCCAGCCTGAGCTGGGCCCACTCACCGGGCAGCGAGGGCGGGCCGTCGCCGCGGATCAGCGAGAGCGCGACGCGGGCGGCCGCGACGGCGCCCATCACGTGGCCGTCGCGGCGTCGCGATTCCACCTCGCGGGTGAGCACGGCCAGCTCGGTCGCGTCCAGCCAGTCGCAGCGCAGCAGGTAACCCTGGTCGCGGTGCTCGATCCGGCCGCGGCCCAGGACCGAACGAAGCCGGCTCACCAGCACCGCCAGCTGATCCTCGGGCCGGGCGGGCGGGGCGCTATCCCATAGCGCGTCGATCAGCACGCCGGGCGGCACGGCCTGCCCGCCGCCCACCGCGAGCAGTTGCAGCACCAGCCGGGCCTTGCGGCTGCCGAACGCCTGCGGCTCGATCCCGTCCACGCCGAACTCGCTGAGCACCCGCACGGCTAGCGACTTCATGACGGTATTAAAACGCGGCGGCCGGCTGGTCGCCAGGCCGGTGCAAGCTGGCTGCAACCGCCGCCGGCCAGGCTGAACGGGAAACCACAGCCCGACAGAAGGAGACCATCATGACAGGCAAGGCGGAACAGAAGAGCTTCGCGGCCCCCGACGAGACCCGCACCTTCGAGAACGGCGCCCTGGACCTGCTCCAGATCGGCGGCGCCGAAATCGGCCGGCTCACCCTGCAGCCCGGATGGCGCTGGTCGGAGCACGTCAAGCCACTGGCCGGCACCGACCTGTGCGAGGCGCCGCACTTCCAGTACCACGTGGCCGGGATCCTGCACATCGTGATGGCGGACGGCGCCGAGTTCGACGCCCGGCCCGGGGACGTCACCGCGCTGCCCCAGGGCCACGATGCCTGGGTAGTCGGCGACGAGCCGGTCGTCGTCGTGGACTGGTACGGAGCCAGTAACTACGCCCGCACCTGACCGCGCCCGTCAGCCGAAGTCGGCGTACCTGAACCTCGCGGCATCGGGTATCTATGTGCCGAAGGAGCCAAAACCCGATCCGGATTGACGGGAGATCATATGCCGCTGAACATGAGCCGGGCCGAGCGCGAGGAGTTCCTGGCCGGAGTGCACGTCGGGGTGCTCAGCGTGGCCTTGCCCGGCGGCCGCGGGCCGCTGACCGTCCCGGTCTGGTACACCTACCGGCCGGGCGGCACCGTGAACGTGAGCACCGGCCGCGGCACCCGCAAGGCCCGGGCCATCGAGGCGGCCGGCCGGTTCAGCCTGTGCGCGCAGGACGAGCGGCCGCCCTACAAGTACGTCAGCGTGCAGGGCCCGGCCGTGCTGGAGGAGGCCACCGACGCCGAGCGGCTCGAACTGGCCCGCAGGTACCTGGGCCCCGAAGGCGGCGACGCCTTCATCGCCGCCAGCCCCAGCGGCGGCCAGGTCATGATCAGGATGGCGCCCGAGCACTGGCTCAGCGTCGATTACGGCCGGGGCTGACGCGGAAACCCAGTTGCCTGGGAAGCGGCGCCGACGGGAGCATGGGGCATGGTCCTGGTTCGCCAGACGGCGATCGCCGACTGGCAGGCGCTGCGTGATAGCCGCCTGCTGGCCCTGCGGGACGCGCCGGACGCCTTCGCCTCGACCTACGCCAGGGAAGCCGCCTTCGGCGCGGCCGACTGGCAGCAGCGCGCCACCCGCGACGGCTCGTTCATCGCCTTCCTGCCCAAGGCCGGCCCGGCCGGCCTGGCCGCCTGCTACCTCGCGGCGCCCGAGGTGGCCGAACTGGTCGGCATGTTCGTCCGCCGGCCGGCCCGCGGCCGCGGCGTCGGCGAGGCGCTGATCGACGCGGTGACCGGCTGGGCCAGGGACAAGAACGCCGGCACCGTGCACCTGTGGGTGACCGAGACCAACAAGCATGCCCGCAGGCTCTACGACCGCCGCGGGTTCACCGCGACCGCCGAGCGCCAGCCGCTGCCCTCCAATCCGGCCCTCGGCGAGATCGGCATGACCTGCCGCCTGAAAGAAGACCTAGGGACCTAACGGGCCCGGTGCTTGCCCCCGCGCATCAGACCCCAGCCCGGCCTGCCGGGCGCGCAGGCGGTCGTCACCGCGGCCGCGGCGTCGGCCGCCTCCACGGTGCACGCCCCGCCGAGTTCGGCGGCACGTTCGGCCATCGAGCGCAACCCGAGCCCGCGGGCCTGGTCCGGTGGCGGCAGGCCGCGGCCGTCGTCGGTCACGGCCAGCTCCAGGCGGCCGTCGGCCACCCCGGCGGCGACCATACACCGGCTGGCCCGCGCGTGCCTGGCCACGTTGGTGACCGCCGCCAGGATGATCCGGCAGGCGGCGACCTCCGCGGCGGCGGGCAGCGAGGGCGGCAGCCCGGCCAGCTCGACCTGGACCTTGAGCGCGCCGTCGCTGCGCTGAGTGACGGTGTCCGCGTACTGGCGCAGCGCCTCGGCCAGGCCCAGTTCCGCCAGCGTGGTCGGGTGCAGGTCGGCGACGAGCCGCTGCACGTCGGCCAGGCTGCCCTTCACCTCCGTCTCCATGCTGGCCAGCAGGTCGGCGCGTCAGGCGGCGCGCTCCAGCGGCATCTGGCGGCCCGGTTACCGGCTGCCGCCCGGCTCGAACTCCGCCCGCACCCCGAGCAGCCGCACCGGCCGCCGCCCGGTGAACCGGCCGAGCGCCGCCGCGGCGGCCGCCGCGATCACCCCCGCCTCCGACGAGGGCGCGGCCAGCGACACCCCGTGGGTCTCGGTGACGAACGGCGCGTAGCGCACCTTCACCACGACCCGCACCGCCGGCCGCGGCTCCGAAGCCAGATCGAGAGCCAGCAGCCCGGCGATACGCGCCACCTCGGCCTCCACCCGCGACCAGCCGGCGATGTTCCGCTGGAACGTCTCCTCCCGGCCGTGCGCCTTGGCCACGTACGGCGAGTCGTCCACCTCGGCGTCGCCCCGGCCGCGGGCCAGCAGCACCAGCCACGGCCCGGTCATCGGCCCGAACCGCGCGGCCAGCGCGTCCGGGTCGGCCGCGGCCAGGTCGCTGACGGTGCGGATGCCCAGGCCGCCTAGCTTCTTCGCGGTCTTGGCGCCGATGCCCCACAGCGCGTCGGCGGGCCGCCCGCCCAGCACCTCGAACCAGTTGGCGAACGTCAGCCGGAACACTCCGGCCGGCTTGCCGAACCCAGTGGCGATCTTGGCTTGCAGCTTGTTCTCGCCGATCCCCACCGTGCAGTCCAGCCGCGTCTCCTCCCGCACCCGCGCCGCCAGCGACCGCGCGAACGCTTCCGGATCGTCCGTCTCCACGCCGAGGAACGCCTCGTCCCAGCCGAGCACCTCCACCACCGCGCCGGTCGACCGCAGCACGGCCATCACCTGCTCCGAGACCTCCTCGTAGGCCTCCCGGTCCACCGGCAGGAACACCGCGTCCGGCAGCCGTTTCGCGGCCGTGCGCAGCGGCAGGCCGGAGTGTACGCCATGCTCCCTGGCCTCGTAGGACGCGGTGCTCACCACGCCGCGCTTGGTCGGGTCGCCGTCGCCGCCCACCACTACGGGCCGCCCGCGCAGTTCGGGATGCCGCAGCACCTCGACCGCCGCGATGAACTGATCGAGGTCCACATGCAGCACCCACCACGCCACACTCCCGTTTTACCCGGCCAGGCCGCCCCGAATAATCGGTGGGTTGCCACCGCCGCCGCGGGCAGCGTGCTAGGCATGTCGTGGTCGAAACATGCCGAGTTCCTGGCGTTCGCGAGGAAGTCGCCATCCCGGTCAGCGCCGGGACCACCGAGGGAATCCGGCTCGGGCATCACCGAAAAGCAGGTGAAGGACTTGCCCCCAGTCGGCTGAGGCCGCCCTAGGAAGGGCGAACTAGGGAATCTCTCTAGGGTCTTTGCTCTCGGCCGCGCCCAAAGTGGATTCATACGGGATAACTGAGCCCGAGAGAGGGAGAGATCCAATAATGAGCACCCAGCCCGAAACCGCGAACCCGCAGGCCGCGAACCCGCAGGCCGCGAACCGCCAGGCGCCCTACCAGCAGGCTGCGTATCCGCAGGCCCCCTACCAGCAGGCCCCCTATCAGCAGGGGTCCTACCAGCAGGGGTCCTACCAGGCCCCGTACCAGCAGGCCCCTTACCAGCAGGGGTCCTACCAGGCGCCGTACCAGCAGGTTCCCTACCAGCCGCCCGCCCGCCCGTCCGGGTCGCGGAACTGGATCGTGGCCGTCGGCCTGGCCGTGGCCGTGGCTCTGATCGCCCTGGCGGTGGCCCTGTGGCATACGCAGTCCAGCACCACCCGGGGTACCACCGGCACGCCGACCTCGACGTCTACCCCGACTCACCCACCGGTCAGCCCACCCCCGCTGCACCCGACCAACCCCGCAACAGGCGGCTAGAACCGCGGCGGCTCGGGCAGCGAGGTGGCTGTCTCAGCTGACCGCCGGCCGCACCAGAGCCACCTTCCCCGGCCGGGCCGCTCCCGGCGGAAGCGGCCACCGCGATCCCGGCTACACCACGGCCGGCTGACGCCATTGTTCGACGAATTGCCGTAGCTGCTGGCGTCCCTGCAGGCCGCACTTGGCGTAGATGTTGCCGAGGTGGTATTCCACGGCCTTGCGGCTGATGAACAGCTCGGCCGCGATCTCGGGATTGGACAGTCCCCTCCCGACCAGGTGAGCCACCTCGGTCTCCCGGCTGGTCAGCGCCAGGACAGGCTGCTTCTTGGCCTGGTCGGCGGGAAGACGGCACGCCGCCAGTTCCTCTTCGGTCCGGGTCACGAAGGGGGCAGCCCGCAGGCCCAGGTACAGCTCGTTGGCCCGCCGGAGGCGGTCGACGGCCGCGCGCCGATGACCGGTCCGCCGCAGAAGCCGGCCGTAGGCCAGTAGCAGCCGGGCCGTGTGGACCGGGCTGTGCTTGCGAGAGGTGTCCTCGCCGCGGGCGTAGATCCGCATCGCCTCCTCCGTATCGCCGCGCTGCTCGGTCAGCCATCCGTCCAGCCAGGCCAGGGCCGGCTGGAGGTAGCCGACCTGGCCGCCGCTGACGCGCAGCTGGGCCAGGACGGCGGCGCCCTGGTCGGTCTGGCCCGAGCCGATCAGGCCCTCGGCCAGCAGCGGCCGCCACAAGACCGCGTACAGTCGGCTGCGGCCGTCCAGGGCCGCGTCGTCCCGCCAGGAGCCCAGCGCGTCGGCCATGCCCAGGTAGTCGCCTGACGCCTGGCACACCTGGGCCCGGGCCATCGCCGCGTAGAGCCGTTCCTGACCGTAGTCCAGGCTGGCCGCGGCCTCCTCGGCCAGCGCGGCGTGCCGTTCGGCCTCCTCGGCCGCGCCCCGCCCGGCCGGCACGCAACAAGCGGCCAGGTGCAGCAGCGGCAGCTCATACCGGCGGGAGTGGATGGCCGCGGCGGAGAACCCCTGCTCGGCGGCGAGCAGCACGTCGTCCCACGCGCCGGCCAGGTATTGGGCCAGTGCCAGGTAGAAGTAGGCGCGCAGGCCCAGGGTGAGGGTGGCCCCCTGGCGCGCCAGCCGCAGGGTAGCGGTCAGGTCGCTTACGGCCTGGCTCAGGTCGCCGTCCAGCAGCCGGAACACGCCCCGGAACGTCAGGCCGTCGACATCGACCGGACCGACACGCGCCGGGTCGGCGTCCAGGTGGCCCAACTCGGCCAGGGCCGCGCGCGAGCCGGTCACCTGCGAGGCGCCGACGGCGATCAGCGTGCGCGTCTGGCTGGCGGCTGCCGCGGCCAGGCACCCGGTGTCCAGCGACTGCCGGGCGTAGGTTATTACCTTCTTCCCCTCTCCCAGCAGGGTGTAGGTACCCGCCAGCCTGTTGGCGATCATCGCGGCCAGCGGCGGGTCGTCCCGCGCCTCGGCCAGGGCCTGGCTGAACCGCCACTCCGCCTCGGTGAGCTGCCCCAAGGAGAACGCCATCGTGCCCAGCACGCAACTGCGCAGCGGAGACGGCCCGGCCGCCTCCACCGCCGGGCGCAGGGCCAGGCCCCGGGCCTCCTCGGCCAGCATCAGGTGCAGCGCGGCGGTCAGCAGCCGCCGTTCCCGGTCGGCCCGGACGGGGGAGATGTCCGAGGCCCACTGCAGGTGGGTGGCGGCCAGTGCCAGGCGGCCGCCGGCCGCCTCCGCGCCCGCCAGGTGTTCCAGTTCGGCGGCCAGGCTCTCGTCCGGCTGGTCCAGCGCGGCCACCCGGTGCTCCCAGGACGCCTGTGCACTGACAACGGACGCGGCGCGAGCATGCAGCACGCGGCGCCTGGCGGCCGTAGTACGGGCGTAGATGGCATCCCGGACCAGCAGGTGCCGGATCTCGACGGGACAGCTCGGCTCTTGTGACGACCAGTTCACCAGGCCGGAGTCCACCGCCGGCTCGATCGCCGCGCTGGGCGAACCGATCTCCGCCGCCTGGCCCAGCTGGGCCAGCGGCATCCGCAGGTTGAGCACCGCGAGCATTTCGAGAATGGCCCGGGTTTCCGGTGGCAGCACTCCGAGGTGATCAGCGATGGCGACGGCCAGCGACGGCGGCAGCGCCAGCCGTCCGGGAGCCCGGGGATCGAAGTCGAATCCCTCGCTCAGCAGCGTGCGCAGGTACAAGGGGTGCCCCCCGGTGCCCATATGCAACTGCTGGACCGCCGCCTCATCCAGCGGTCCCGTCGTGAGCGCGCCCACGAGCGAAGCCACGTCATCCACCTGGAGCCCGCCAAGCGGTATATGCAGCCGGTTCTCCACGCTCAGCAGCATCCGCCGCGCCGTCTCGTCCAGGCGGTCGCTGGGCCTGCGGTAGATCACGACGGCGACTACCGGGTCTACCGACAGCCGCCGCAACATGAACGTCAGGGCCTCCACCGACTTGCGGTCGGCCCACTGCAGATCGTCGATCAGCAGAGCCACCGACCCCTCGGCGCCGGTGGCCAGCTCTCCCACCACCTGGAGCAACCGCGCTCCCACAGCGAACGACGAGGGAGGCGAGCCGGTCCCGCCCGCGGGCAGGACCGGCTCGCCGGCACCACCGGCCGCCCGCAGCAGCTGATCGACGATGCCGAAGTCCAGATCGGTCTCGGCCTGGCTGGCCCGGGCCGACAGCACCTTCAGGCGGGGGGCCGCGGCCAGGCAGCGTCGCGCCAGCGACGTCTTTCCCGTCCCCGGATCGCCCTCGATGGCCACCAGCCAGGGCTGCCCAGCCTCTACCCGGCCGACAACCTCCGCCACCCGGGCGAGCTCAGCCGCCCGGCCGACGAAGACGTCAAGAGGCGCCTGCCGATCCCGCACGCGCCCCACCCCGCTTTCCTCGTGACGGCGGTAACCCCGGACCAATACAACTAAGAGCCTAACCCGGTCACGGATCGGTGCCCCAGCCCGGTGCCCGCGCGCCCGGGTCGGGCGCCGGGCCATGAGGGTGCTATCCCCTATGAGCCTGCTCGACTGCTGGTATCCGCTGAACCGGACTCACGGGGGCACCGATCGAGATTAGGGGATGAATGCCGGGTAAGCCGCCGCGTTTCCGGGCTGGGATCGAGGGTGCCCGGATGCTTGAGCGGCGGAGCGCCGGACGTGCCATGGGAGGAATGGGGCGGCTGCTGCCGTGGGACCCTGAGTCGCGGGCACGCTGTGCTAAAGTGGCTGCTTACGCGCCCCTAGCTCAACGGTAGAGCAACGGACTCTTAATCTGGAGGTTGGGCGGTTCAAGTCCCCCCGGGGCGCACCAAGCTCGAGTCCTGGCTGCTGCGCCCCGGAGGAACGGGTGCACGTCACATCTGCCCCTGCTTACCTGGCACGACCAGGTTGGGGTCCACTTGCGCGTCCACCTTGAGGGACGGGCCTCGGTGCAGCAGGAACGGCGTGCCGATGATGGCGATCATCCCGAACGCCATCACCGCGACGTAGGCGATGGTTCCCGACGTCGACAGGTGGTTCGCGGGGACGAAGCCGAGGAAGAAGGTGAACAGCGCGCCCACCACCCCGGCCCCGATGACCAGCGCGAGTCCCAGCTTCCCGCCCGGGATCTTGAACGGACGCGGCGCGTCTGGCTTTGTGATCCGCAACCGCACGACCGAGATGTACATGAGGAAGTACATGACGAGGAAGGTCTGGGCGACCAGCGCGGTCAGCATCCAGTAGTAGGTGTTGATGTTGTTGACGAACACCAGCGCCAGGGCCAGCAGCGAACCGAGCGTGGCCTGCAGGATGAGGACCGTGGTGGGGGCGCCGCGGCGGTTGGTCCGGCCCCACCACGGGCTCAGGTGACCGTCCGCGGCCACCCGGCGCATCCCCTCGGCCGGGCCCATGCTCCATGACGCCAGGCCGCACAGGACGCCGATGATCACCAGCACGCCGAAGGGCCGGATCGCCGAACCGATGCCGAGCTTGGCGAAGAAGATGGACACCGCCTGCATGATCCCGCCCGCGAGCTGGATCTGCTTGCCCGGCACGACCATCGCGATGGCCACGCTCCCCAGGATGGACAGCGACGCTACCGTGACCGCGGCCATCAGGACCGATCCGGGGTAGGTGCGCTTGACGTTCCTGGTCACGTGCGAGTAGAAGCCGCCGATCTCCATCCCGGCGAACGCGACGACGATGCCGGCCGCGTACACCAGGCTGGCCAGGCCGTGCCAGGCCGGCACGATCGCGCTGGCGTGGTAGGGGATCTCCGAGTGCTTGCCGCTGCCGACCCACCACAGGCCCAGGCCGATGATCGCCAGGGTCGGGACGGCGGTCCCGATTATCACGCCCACACCCGTCCAGCGGGCCGACTTCAGCGACCCGAACAGCGACGAGAGCGTCACCGCCCAGAAGATCACCAGCATGACCGGCACCAGGAACGCCTTGTTCTGCGACAGATCCGGGTTGATCACGTACGCGGCCGTGGTGGCCAGGAACACCAGCACCGTGGGGAACCACACGATGTTCTCCGACCAGTCACACCACACGGCCAGGAAGCCCCACCGTGAGCCGAACGCCTCCCGCACCCACCGGTACATGCCGCCGCCGACGGTGGTGGCCAGCTCGGCCGAGCACAAGGCCACCGGCAGCAGGTAGGTGAGGACGGCGATGACGTAGAAGAAGATCGCCGACCAGCCGAACGTGGCCGTGGTGGGCAGGTTGCGGATGCTGTCCATGGCCGAGATCAGCACCAGGGCCAGACCGATCACACCCAGCCGCCGTGCGCCTGACCCGCGTGCCTGGGCCTCGATTACCGGCTCGGTCGGCGCCGTGACCGGCCTGTCCATGGCGAGCGTTCCGGTGCCGCCGTCGATGTGATCGCCGCGGGTCAGATGCCACTGTCGCACCGTCATGACACGGTCTCCTTAGGTCGGGCGTCGAGGGCGGGGGTCTTGGGCTTCATGAACTTGCCGACGACGGGCAGCTCGGACACGGACTCGGCCCGGGCGATGGCCAGGCCGGCCCGCGGCAGGTGAGCGCGGTCGTCAGCGACCGAGTAACGCGGGCGCCATTCGGGGTAGTACTTCTTGTTGAAGTTCCACAGGGACTCGATCTGCATGCTGTCGCTGAACCGGTGGAGCAGGGATTTCTCCGCCGAGCGCCACGGGCCGGTGGTCTCCTCCTGGGCTACGACGGAGCGCATCACGGCGAAGTTGAGGCCAAGGCCGTTCAGGCCGCGCTCGGCCATCCACTTGATGGTCTCGATGATGACGAAATCGGTCAGGCCGTTTGGGGCGTCGGGGTTGCTGGTGCGCCGCATCAGGTCCAGGGAGTACCCGTTGATGTGGCTGGCGGGGATGTACTGGTTGAACGCCACCGCGTTGCCGTCGCGGTCCAGGCAGACGGCCAGCAGGAGGCTGGTGTCGCGGTCGTCGAACATCCGGCTCAGGGTCATCGAGAAACCGCGTTCCACCTCGCCCTGGCGGGTCTCGGTCGCGAGGTCCTCCAGCTTCCTGCGCAGTTCCGGGCGGGCCTCGAGGGGGGACATGACGTCGACGTGGTAGCCGGCCTTGGATACCCGGTTGTAGGCGCCGCGCAGTGATTTCATCTGCTTGCCCTTCAGGGAGAAGGTCTGGCAGTCGACGATCGCCTCGTCGCCGATGTACAGTCCGGTCAGGCCGGCCGCCTGGTAGACCGGCAGCCAGGGCGCGGACGCGCCGAGGACGCAGATGTACCACCCGTTGGCGTCGGCCAGGTCCATCGCGTCGGACCAGGCGTCCAGGCGCTCGTTGAGCGGGCCGATCGGGTCGGGGGAGACGAGCATGATCCGGTTGATGACCGAGTAGGCGATCAGGGTATTGCCGGAGAACAGCCAGGACTTGTCGTCACGGAGGGCGAAGTAGTCCAGCGTGTCCCCGCCGTACTGGTCGAGGATCGCCCGCGCCCGCTCGAACGCCCGGGCGCGCGCTTCTCCGGTCCGACGGTGCTCACGGCCGGGAAGCGCGGTGACCAAAACGAGGATCGCCGTGCCGAGCAGGGCTGCCACGATGACGTCGCGGGTCTCCCGGGCGCCCACGTAGGCGGCGCCGACGCCGGCGGCCAGAGCGACCGCGGCCAGGCCGGCCATGATCGCCCAGCCCAGGACCCGGCGCAGCCCAGGCGGGCTGACCCGGAAGTGGCGGTGCTCAACCAGCAGCCATAGGCCGAACAGGCACGCGATCATCGATCCTTCCAGCCCTACGTCGTGGAACAGCCGGTAGACGGTGCTGGCCAGCAAGATGACCAGGGCTGTCACCCAGGCCCGGCGATACCCGTGCCGGACCCCGCGCGCCACGCCGGCCAGGGCCAGGCCGCCGATCACGGCGGTGATGCCGCTGGCGGCATGCACCCCGAACGGCAGCCACAGGTCGGCCGGGCGGGTCCACCGCAGCGGCCACGCCAGCGCGAACACCACGTTCAGCAGTCCCGCGGCGAGCAGCGCGAACGCGGCCACCCGCCGGACCCGGCGCCGCCGCACCCACGGCATCAGCGCCCGCTCGTTGATCGGCCAGGTCGCCCCGTCGGGGAGACGGCCGACGACCTCGAGTGTCTCGGGGCGGGCCCGCTCGGGCGCGAGGACCAGTTGCTCAAGGAAAGAGGGCTGGCCGATAGGTCGTTCGGCTACCGACAGTGAGACCGACAGCACCGACCCCGCCTGCACCTCGACCGTCGACAGCCGCCGCACGGCCAGGAAGGGCGTCGGCAGTCCGAACCTGGCCTTCCGGGCCCGCACCACCTCGGTCGCGCACCCGGTGTTGGCGTAGAAACCCCCACCGACCTGGGAGATTTCCGGCTCGTGGGTGTGGCCGGTGATCAGGCCCGCGTACCCCTCGGTCATCAGCCGTGCGGCCTCGGCCCGGACGGTCGCGTTATGGGTCGCCGCGTCGCCTCGCTCGCTGACCGAGGCGTCGGCCAGGGCCCGGTTGACCCGCAGCATGGTGGCGATCCCGGTCACCGCGGCGACGACCGCGATCGCGACGACCAGGATGCCGAACCAGACCAGCCAGCGCACGGCGTGATGGCTCAGCAGCGGCTTGACGCCCGGCGCGAAGGACATGAAGCGCAGCACCAGCGCCGCCGCGAACGGCACCGCCAGCCACCACAGCCATCCCGCCAGCATGCGGTACAGCAGGCGCGATCCCAGGAAGGCGGACGGATCACCGTTGCACCACCGGACCCCCTCGAGCAGCGAGCCGGGCTGGTCGCGGGACGCGAGCTTGGGCAGCACCTGGCGCACGACGTGGTGGCCCAGCGGCGTGTCGACCGGGGACCGGGGATCATCGAACGCGTTGTACTGATCGAACTGGTGCCCGTGCATCACCCGGACCAGCTGGCTGCCGCCCTCGGTCATGACCGCCAGGTCGCAGGCCAGGGCCACGTCCGTCACGCCGAGGCGGTCCCGCAGCACCGCGACGGAATGGGAGTCCCAGGCAAGCTGGCCGTCATGGTTTCCCGGGGTCAGCACGACGCGGTGATCCCGGGCCGCGGCGAAGCGCTTGACCGCCTCGGTGAACTGGGGGTGGGAGTCCAGGATCCCGTCGATGTCGGGAGCAGCGGCGAGCATCTCGAACCCGTCGCCTGCGATCACCAGCATCCCGGGCTCACGGAAGCCGGCCAGCAGCTCCGCCAGCTCGCCGGCGGCCTGGGTGGACACCTCCAACGCGGTCGGCGTGAGGTGCAGGTCGCTCACCACGACCACCCGGCTGCCCCGGCTCACCTCAAGCTGGATGAGATCGGGAACGTAGAAGGCGTCAGGGGCCCGGTCCGCGTCTGGCGCGCCGTCCGGGTTCTGGTCGACGACCGGATGGCTGTTCAGCTCCCGGCTTTCGTCGATGGCGGTCATGTCAGACCTCCGGTCGCATGATGGGGAACAGGATGACGTCGCGGATGGCGGGGACTTCGGCAAGGAGCATGATGAGCCGGTCGATGCCGATGCCGATGCCGGATGTGGGCGGCAGGCCGTACTCGAGCGCCCGCACGAAGGCGGCGTCAGCGGGGTGGGCCTCGGCGTCCCCGCCGGCCGCCGCCGCCGCCTCAGCCTCGAACCGCTTCGCCTGCTCGTCGGGGTCGTTGAGCTCGCTGTACCCGTTGGCCAGCTCCCGGCCCCCGATGACCAGCTCGAAGCGGTCGGTAAGGGTGGAATCCTGCAGGGACTGGCGGGCGAGCGGAGAGACCTCTGTCGGGTAGTGATAGATGAACACCGGCCCCAGGGTCTGGCCCATCAGAAGCTGATCGTAGAGCTCGAAGACCAGCTTCCCCGAACCCCAGGCCGGCAGGTAGGCGACTCCGTTGTCGTCGCAGACCTGGCGCAGCTCCTCTACCGGCATGGACGGGTGCACCCGCCGGCCCAGCTGCTCCTCGAGCATGTCGAGCAGATCACGGCGCGGCCAGGGCGGCGTCAGGTCGATGCGCCGGCCCCCGAAGTCGAATTCCAGTCGGCCCGTGGCCCCTCGGGCAGCCTCCACGAGCAGGTGCTCGGTGAGGTCCATCCCGTCGCGGAAGTCGCCGAAGGCCCGGTACGCCTCGAGCGAGGTGAACTCCGGGCTGTGCCGGGTGTCGATCCCCTCGTTGCGGAAGTTCTTAGCAATTTCGAATACCCGCTCGTAGCCTCCGACCACCAGCCGCTTGAGGTAGAGCTCCGGCGCGATGCGCAGGCTGAATTCGCTGTCCAGGGCGTTGGCGTGGGTGAAGAAGGGACGGGCTATGGCCCCGCCTGCCTGCGGTTGCAGTATGGGGGTCTCGACCTCCACGAAATCCTGCGCCTCGAGCTGGTCCCGCAGGATGGAAAGGGTCTTGAAGCGGATGTCGAATACCCGCCGGCTCTCCTTGTTGGCCAGCAGGTCCACCTCGCGCTGGCGGTACCTGGTCTCCGCCTCGCTGAGGCCGTGCCACTTGTCGGGCAGCGGGCGCAGCGCCTTGGACAGGATCTCCAGGCCGTCAACGTCGATCGAGAGCTCTCCCCTGCGGCTGGTGATGACCTCACCGGTAACTCCCACCCAGTCGCCCACGTCAACGAGCGCCTCGACGGCGGCGGTGTCATCGGGAAGGTGGCTGGCCTGGAACATCAACTGCACGGCGCTGCTGGCGTCTTCGATGGTGACGAACCGGAGCCTGCCGTGACCCCGCACGGAGACCACCCGGCCGGCCACGCTCGCCGTCTCGCCCGTCCGCGTGTCCGGCGCCAGGCCGGCGTGGGCCGACTGCAACTCGGCCAGCGTCGCGCTGCGCTCGAACCGGGTGGGGTAAGGGTTGACCCCGCGGGCCTTCAGCGCATCGCGCTTGGCCCTCCGTTCCGCCGTCTGCGCGGCCAGCCCGCTCAGGACGGCGCGGTCGGCCGACTCCGCATCACCGCTACCCGGCCCCTGCGCGGGTAGCGTTTCCTGGCGGGCTTCCTTCTGCAGGACTGGGGTGTTCATGGCGGATGTCTGTCCTTCTCGACTCAGGTGCTCCGGGTGGATGGATCCACTGTCAGCCGAGCCGGGGCCGCAGTCCCTAGAGAAACTCCCTAGTTCGCCTCCCCAGGCGGCTCCCTGGTCGGGCTGCTTAGTCGCGCCTTAGTCGCGCCTTAGTCGCGCCGCGTCGGGGCTGGGGTCGACTCGCGCGCGCTCGTCAGCAGGTGCGCTGACCACCGGTCAGACCGTGGCGGCCTGGCGCCCTGCTCGACGAAGCGCCGCAGCTGCTGGCGTCCGCCGTGAGCGCAGCCGCCAGCGACGCGACCTCGTCTGGTCCAGCCCGCCCAGCGGCAGGCGCAGCCGGTTCTCGATGCACAGCAGCAGCCGCTGCGCCGCCTCCTCCCAGGCGGCCGCTGGACCCGCGGCAGATCACGACGGCGGGACGGCATCCCATACCCCGATTCGGGCGGGAGGCGGCCCCGTCCCGGGCGCGCAGGCTCCTGGGGAGCCGAACTAGGGAGTTTCTCTAGGGACTGCGGCCCCGGCCCGGACGACAGTGGGCTCATCCGCGCGGAGCTGAGTCGAGCAAGGAAGACACCGCCATGAGCACCGACATCACGAACAGGCAGACCGGGCACGAGCCCACCCGGACCGGGCACGAGCCCACCGAGCCCAGGCACGCCGCCAGTCCGTCCCGGCGCCGGCGCTGGGCGCTTGGCGCCGTCGCGGCAGCGGCCGTGGTCGCTGCCCTAGTCCTGGTCCTGGTCCTGAACCTCAGCGCGGTGGGCAACATCTCGATCGTGGCGGGCTGGTTCCCGGTCTTCCTCTGCTGGGCCACGGTCGCCGTCTGCCTGGTGGCGGTCGTTCTCCGCCGGGACGTGCTGAAGGAGGCCGCGATCGGCATCCCGATCGGCATCGCCTTCGTCGTCCTGCTGTTCGTGGGCCTTCACGTCACGCAGGCGATCCCGACCGGCGCGCCCCGGTCCATGTACGTCTGGCTGATCGTGATGTCCCTGGTGGCCGGCCTGGTCCTGGCCGGATGGCGGCGGGCCCACTGGCCCCGCCGTATCGGCGGCGTGGCCGCGATCGCCCTCGCTCTCGTGTCGGCGGGCAGCGCGGCGAATCAGACGTTCCAGTACTACCCCACCTTCGATCGCCTGTTCGGCAAGACCGCCAACAACTTCATCGACAACGCCCAGCTCGACGTGATCCGCCACGAGGTAGCCAAGACTGGTAAGCTGCCCGATCACGGCGCTACCCTGGCCGTGACCATCCCCGGCCAGAACCTGCGGTTCACGCCCAGGCAAGCGTATGTATGGGTGCCCCCGGCGTGGTTCGGGCGCAGCCGTCCCCAGCTGCCGGTCATCGAGCTGATGCACGGCACACCCGGGCAGACTTCCGACTGGACCCGCGCGGGCTTCGCCGACGCTACCTCGCTGGCCTTCGCCGAGCAGCACGACGGGGTGGCGCCGATCCTGGTCATGCCGGACATCAACGGGTCGCTGACCGGGGATTCCGAATGCGTCAACAGCGCACTCTACGGGGAGGTCGAGACGTACCTGACCAAGACCGTGCCCGAATTCATGCTGAAGAACTTCAACGCCAGGACGACTCCGGGATCGTTCGCGCTGGCCGGCCTCTCCGAAGGCGGCATGTGCGCCACGATGATGTCCCTGAACAACCCCAAGGAGTTCCCGGTCTTCGCCAGCTACTCCGGTGACGAGGGGCCGCAGTACCAGAGCTTCACCACCCAGCAGACGATCTCCGACCTGTTCGGCGGCTCGGTCGCCGGCTACGACGCCCACAACCCGCCGTACCTGCTGACGCACCAGCGCTTCACCAACGTGGCGGGCTGGTTCGCGGCCGGGGCCCAGGACGCCCACGCCGTGCAGGCCGCGCATGCGCTGCAGGGGCTGGCCGCGGGCGCGGGGATGGGCACGTGCATCGCGACACCGCCGGGAGGGCACAGCTTCGACTTCTGGGCGCAGGCCTTCCATGACTCGCTGCCGTGGCTGTCCTGGAAGCTGAAGCTCACCCCGCAGCCGCAGTCGATTCCCGCCACCTGCACCGCAGGCCGGAGCTAGCGACATGGCCGCCGCGATCGTCTTCGCCGTCCTGTCGGCACTGTCGAGCGCGTGCAGCGCGGTGCTGCAGCGGCTCGCCGCCACCGGCCGGTCCTCCGCGACGAGGTCCCTCCGGCGCACCGCGATCGACCTGGTGCGCCAGCCGGCCTGGCTCTTCGGCGGCCTGTTCCTCATCAGTACGTTCGGGTTTCAGGCGCTCGCCTTGTACTTCGGCCCGCTGTCGGTGGTGCAGCCGATCCTGGTCCTGGAGCTGATCTTCACGCTGGGCCTGCGCGCCTTCCTCCTGCGCGACGACATCGCCTCGCGAACCTGGTCCGCCGCCCTCACGATCTGCCTGGGGCTCGCCGCCTTCCTCGCGCTGGCCTCCCCCAGCGAGGGCACCCACGTCCCGGACGCCGGACAGTGGGCGCTGGCCGTCAGCACCCGGGGCCTGGCCGTGGTGGTGCTGCTCCTGCTCAGCCGCCACGGCTCGCCCGCCCGCCGCGCCGCCCTGTTCGGCGCCGCCACCGCCGTCGTGTGGTCGGTGGACGCCGCGTTCGTGAAGCAGGCGGTGGACACGCTGGCGCACGGCGGCCTGCCGGGGCTGCTCACGCACTGGCCGGTCTACGCCATGGCCGCGACCGGAATACTGGGCACGATCCTCTTGCAGGCGGCGTACACGGTCGGTCCGCTGGCCGCCTCCCAGGCGACCCTGCTCATCGTCGACCCGCTCGCGAGCATCGCGCTGGGCATTGAGCTCTTCGGCGAGCAGCTGAGCACGGGCCCTGGGTATGTGCTCGGCGCGGTCGTATCCCTCGCCGTGCTCGCGGCCGGGGTCGTCATGCTGTCTATCTGGGCGCCCCCGGTGATGACGGCTGAGGAGCTCGCCCGGCTGCCGGGCCACGCCCGCCCCGGCGGGGGCAGCGGGGACGCAGCCCGCCGTCAGGTCCCGGTGGATCAGGAGCTCTAGCCGTGACGAGCCTGCGGACAACGGCGTCGGCGTCCGCCGCGACCGGCAGTCCCGCCGCGGCCGGCAGTCCCGCCGCGGCGGGCGACGAGGCGGCGCTGGCCGTGGCGCGCGAGCTGCGGGTGTTCTGACCGCGCCGGGCAGGCCGTCTTCGGCGGCGAGGCCCGGTTAACGCCACCAGGGCACGCGGCGCTGCTCGGCCACGTGTGCGGCCGGGGCGGTAATGGCCGGTGCGTGCGAGCTGAGGTGCTGCAGGTGCTCGTGCACCCACAGCAGGTGCGGGTGATGGGGGGCGGTGATGACGCGGATCATGTCCCCGGCGTTCTCAATGCCGTCGGCGTCGCCGCCCCCCGGAAGCCCGCTCGTGGTCAGCACCGCCACCTCGCTGTCCGCGTCGGGCTGGGGCGCGCCGTTACCGTTCAGCCCGGTGAACGCCGGGACCGCAAGCGGCAGCACCACCTGACCCGGGACCGGCCGTCCCACCAGCGTCGCGACCCGCTCGTAGAAGGCCGCCAGGTCCGCAGTGGCGCGTGTCAGCGTGGTCCGCGCGTTGCCCAGGCCGCGATGCTGCCTGAGGTGCTCGGGGGACTGCAGTCCGGCCAGCGAGTAGGCGGTCAGCCGGAGCCGCATGGACGCCATCACCAGCATCCACAGGTCCTCCTTGGACACCCGTTTGGCGCCCTGCTCGGCCAGGAAGCCGCGCAGCGCCTCGTCCAGCCGGATCCCGGCGGTGACCGCGGCCGCGCCCGCGTCCGGCGGCGCATGCCTGGTGCCCAGCGCCCAGTCCACCGCCTGGGTCAGGTAGGCGGAACCGCGGCGGAACGCGTCGGCGAGATCGTCGCCGACCACTGAGGCCGCGCCGCGCGGCCAGAACAGCACGCCGACCACCAGGCTCACCACGCAGCCGATGGCCACGTCCTCGATGCGCAGCAGGCCCACCGTCCACCGGCCGGCGCGAGCAGGTTGAACAGGACCAGCACGACCACGGTGAACGCCGCCTGCCCGAAGGCGAACGGCAGCGTACCCGGCGCGTAGGCGGCCACCGCGATGGCCAAGGGCAGCGCCGTCCACAGCGCCGGCGGACTGGTGCCGATGCCGAGCAGCAGCAGCGCGCCGGCCACGAAGCCGACCACGGTGCCGCCCAGCGCGCGCAGCGCGGTGGACTCGGTTGAGGCCGCGTTGCTGCGCAGCACCGACAGCGTGCCGAGCACCACCCAGAATCCGTGCTGGACGCTGGCCAGGTCGGCCACCAGCACCGCCGCGGCCAGGGCCACCGACCCGCGCAGGCTGTTCAGGAACCAGACCGAACGGAAGCTGGCATGCTTGACCAGGACGCCCATCGCGCCGGAGATGGAGGCGGCCCGCCGTTCAGCCATCGTGCCCTCGGGCTGGGCGCCGTACCAGCCGCGGCGCCGGGCGGCGATCGTCTCAGGGTCGGCCTGGCGGGTGGCGATCAGGGCATCCGCCACGAGGTTCCTGACGACCAGGCAGATCGCCTGCGCGTGGAAGGCGTGCCTGGCGATGACCTCGACCGAGTCGTAGTCCCCGTCCCGGGCCGCCGCGGACCGGTGGTAGGCGGCGCTGGCCTCGCGCTGCCGGTCCAGCGCGCCCACGTCGGGCTGGCTGCGGCCGGTGTCGGCCAGCAGCTCGCCGGTCTGCCCGAGCACCACCGCGGCCAGGCCGAGCAGGTCGCGGTCGGGCGGCGCGGCGCGGTCCAGGTTCGGGTGCCCGTCGGTGATGTCGTTGACCAGCGCGGTGCACCACTCGAGCTCCTGGACGACGCTGGCCATGGCCTGGTCGGCCGTGGCCAGGCCGACCGGCCGGTAGGGCGTGCTGGCGAACGCGCTCATCAGCTCGTGCTTGGCGGCCTGGCAGGCCTCGGCGCCGGCGGCCGTGGCGGTGCCGTTCACCGAGGCCTCCAGGTTGACGGCCAGGGTGCGGGCCGATTTGGCCGCGGCCGCGCGCAGCCGGTCGCCCGGCGAGGGCGTCGGCAGCGCCAGCACGGCCACGGTCGAGACGGCCGAGGCCAGCCACCAGCCCGCCAGCCGGTCCGGGATCATGCTGACCGTGCCCGGCGTGGCCACCGGCAGCACATAGGGCAGCAGCGCCGCGGTGACGCCGGAAGCCGCGTTCGGCCCGGCCACCCCGGCGAAGAAGATCCCGAAGGTCACCGGGATCGTGACCATGACGGCCAGCCAGGTGATCCCGCCGACCGCCGTGCCGATGATCAGCCCGATGCTTCCGATCACCGCCAGCCCGAGGTGCGCGGTGAGCTTGTCCCGCCAGGTGCCGCCGAAGGAGGCCATGACCAGGCTGGCGAAACCGCCGAACGCGGCGAACAGGGCCATCTGCAGGTTGCCCAGGCCCTCGAAGGTCAGCGCGAACAGGGCGGGAATCACCAGGACCGCGCGCAGCGTGCGCAGCGCGGCCGGCACCGACCAGACCGGCCACCACGCGGGTCGTTTCCGCGGTACGGACGGCGGGACGGGGACCGTCCGGAGGCGGCGCGCAAGGCTTAGACCGGGCATTCGCCCAGTCTAAGAAGCGCGGCCAGAGCGCCTCAACCGCCGCGGGCGGACGTGCGCGACCGCTGCGCAGCCCGTGATAGTGTGAAACGCTGCCCGGCGACTAGCCGGGTTGGTGACGGGCCTGCTGCACCCTCATGCGGCTGCCCCGATCCAGGAAGCCTCTCCATCGGGAATCAGCCCAGCTGAGCCCGTTCGCGCCAATTCTAAGGAGCCACGTGCCGCTCGACACCGCCGCCAAGAAGGAGATCCTGGCGGAGTATGCGACCAGTGAGGGTGACACCGGTTCGCCGGAGGTCCAGGTCGCGCTGCTGACCAGGCGGATCAACCACCTGACCGAGCACCTGAAGGTGCACAAGCACGACCACCACAGCCGCCGTGGGCTGCTGCTGCTGGTCGGCCGCCGCCGCAGGCTGCTGAAGTACCTGGCCAAGAAGGACATCAACCGCTACCGCGCGATCCGGGAGCGCCTCGGCATCCGCCGCTGAGCGCTCGGCCGGCCAAGTGCCGTGGCCCGGGCCCCGGGCCCGGGGCCGCCAGGAACACAGGAACAACTGAATAACGACAGTACTGACATCCCGTAGCCCCCGGCCCCGAACGCCAGGGCCGGTCCTCGGTAGTGGTCCCCGGGAAACCGATGACCCGAGGGCTTCGATCGAAGACCGGCCGGCTGCCCTTTCGGCGAGCCAGCCCACATGCGGCACGGCGGCGGGTGGGTGCGGGATCTACCGCAAGGAGGTCTCACCCGTGGAGGGTGTCCAAAGTTCCGAAGCCGTCATCGACAACGGCGAATTCGGCGTCCACACGATCAGGTTCGAGACGGGCCGGCTGGCCCGTCAGGCCGCAGGCTCCGCCCTGGTGACGCTGGACGGCGAGACCGTGGTGCTCTCAGCCACCACGGCGTCCAGGCATCCGAGGGAGGGCCTGGAATTCTTCCCGCTCACCGTGGACGTGGAAGAGCGGATGTACGCGGCGGGCCGGATTCCCGGCTCGTTTTTCCGCAGGGAGGGCCGTCCGTCCGAGGACGCCATCCTCACCTGCCGGCTCATCGACCGGCCGCTGCGCCCGTCCTTCGTCAAGGGCCTGCGCAACGAGATCCAGATCGTGGCGACCGTGCTCGCGCTTGACCCGCAGCACCTGTACGACGTGGTGGCGATCAACGCCGCGTCCATGTCCACCCAGCTCGCGGGCCTGCCGTTCTCCGGCCCCATCGGCGGGGTGCGGGTGGCCCTGATCAAGGGCCAGTGGGTGGCCTTCCCGAGCCACGAACAGCTGGCGCACGCCACCTTCGACATGGTGGTCGCGGGCCGGGTGCTTTCTGCTGACGAGGGCGGGGACGGCGACGTGGCCATCATGATGGTCGAGGCCGAGTCCACCCCGGAGACGCTCAAGCTGATCGCGGACGAGACCAGCGGCGCCGTCGCGCCGACCGAGCAGACGGTGGCCGAGGGCCTCGATGCGGCCAAGCCGTTCATCAAGGTCCTGTGCGAGGCGCAGCGGCAGCTCGCCGAGGCGGCATCCGGCGGTTCCCGGGGGGCCGAGTACCCGGTCTTCGCGGACTACGGCGAGGACGTGTACGAGGCCGTCGCCCGTGAGGTCACCGGCGAGCTGTCCCAGGCGCTGACGATCGCCGGCAAGCACGACCGCGAGGCGGAGACGGACCGGGTCAAAGCGCTGGCCGTCGAGAAGCTCAGCGAGCAGTTCGAGGGCCGGGAGAAGGAGGTCAGCGCGGCGTTCCGCTCGCTGACCAAGAAGCTGGTCCGGGAGCGGATCATCTCCGAGGGGGTGCGCATCGACGGCCGCGGCCTGACCGACATCCGGCCGCTGTCCGCGATGACCCACGTGCTGCCGCGGGTGCACGGCTCCGCGCTGTTCGAGCGGGGTGAGACCCAGATCCTGGGCGTGACCACGCTGAACATGCTCCGGATGGAGCAGATGATCGACACGCTCAACCCGGAGCGCACCAAGCGCTACATGCACAACTACAACATGCCGCCGTACTCCACCGGGGAGACCGGCCGGGTCGGCTCGCCCAAGCGCCGCGAGATCGGCCACGGCGCGCTGGCCGGGCGGGCGCTGATCCCGGTGCTGCCCACCCGTGAGGAGTTCCCCTACGCGATCCGCCAGGTCTCCGAGGCGATCAGCTCGAACGGGTCGACGAGCATGGGCTCGGTCTGCGCCTCCACCATGGCGCTGCTCGACGCCGGCGTGCCGTTGAAGGGCATGGTCTCCGGCATCGCCATGGGCCTGATCCACGAGGGCGGCCAGTACGTGACGCTGACCGACATCCTCGGCGCCGAGGACGCCTTCGGCGACATGGACTTCAAGGTGGCGGGCACCGAGCAGGTGGTCACCGCGCTCCAGCTCGACACCAAGCTCGACGGCATCCCGGCGTCGGTCCTGGCCGCGGCGCTCAAGCAGGCCCGCGCGGCCCGGCTGACCGTCCTGGACGTCATGCGCGGCGCCATCACCGAGCCCGGTGAGATGTCCGCCTACGCCCCGCGCATCATCACGATCAAGGTCCCGGTGGACAAGATCGGCGAGGTCATCGGCCCGAAGGGCAAGATGATCAACTCGATCCAGGACGACACCGGCGCCGAGATCACCATCGAGGACGATGGCACCATCTACGTCGGGGCCACCGACGGCCCCTCGGCCGAGGCGGCGCGGGCCGCGATCAACGCGATCGCCAACCCGCACATGCCGGAGGTCGGCGAGCGGTTCCTCGGCACGGTGGTGAAGACGACCACGTTCGGCGCGTTCGTGTCGCTGCTTCCGGGCAAGGACGGCCTGCTGCACATCACCCAGATCCGCAAGCTGCACGGCGGCAAGCGGATCGAGAACATCGATGACGTGGTGCACATCGGTGACAAGATCCAGGTCGAGATCCGCGAGATCGACGACCGCGGCAAGCTGTCTCTGGTGCCGGTCGAGGTGGTGGAGCGCGAGGCGGCCGGCGAGGACCTGTCCGGCGGCGACTCGCGTGGCGACCGGCCCCGCGGGGACCGGGGCGACCGGGACCGTGGCGACCGGGGGGACCGGGACCGGGATGGCCAGGACGGGCACCGCCGGACCCGCCACCGGACCCGCGGCGGGCATCACGAATAGATGACTACCGAACGAGTCCATGGAGTCACCCGTACGGTTCTCCCCGGCGGTCTGCGGATAGTCACCGAATCCCTTCCCGCCGTGCGTTCCGTCGCGCTCGGCATCTGGGTGGGCGTCGGTTCCCGTGACGAGGACGAGGCGCACGCGGGTGCGACCCACTACCTGGAACACCTGCTGTTCAAGGGGACCAGGCGGCGCACCGCGCTGGAACTTTCCGCGGAGATGGACGCGGTCGGCGGCGAGATGAACGCGTTCACCGCGAAGGAGTACACGTGCTACTACGCGCGGGTACTCGACGCGGACCTGCCGCTGGCCGTGGACGTCCTGTCCGACATGGTGACCAGTTCGCTGGTCACGCCGAAGGACGTCGACGCCGAGCGCGGCGTGGTGCTCGAAGAGATCGCGATGAACGAGGACGACCCCTCGGACACCGTGCACGAGGCGTTCACCTCGAAGCTGTTCGGTGACACCCCGCTGGGCCGGCCGATCTTGGGCACCACGGACTCGATCAACGCGATCACCAGGGACCAGATCTTCGAGCACTACCAGGCCAGGTACACGCCCGAGCACCTGGTGGTGGCCGCGGCTGGCAACCTCGATCACGACACGGTGGTGGAACTGGTCAGGCAGGCGTTCGGCCCGGTGCTCGACCGGGCCGCTTCGCCCGCCGCGCCCCGGCTGACCGGGGACCAGCCGGGCCACCCGGCCGGCGTGGGCACCACGCTGATCTCCCGCGGCATCGAGCAGGCCAACCTGGTGCTCGGCTGTGAGGCGCTGGCCCGGACCGATGAGCGCCGGTTTGCGCTCGGCGTGCTGAACGCGGCGTTCGGCGGGGGGATGTCCTCCCGGCTGTTCCAGGAGGTGCGGGAGAAGCGCGGCCTGGCGTACTCGGTGTACAGCTTCTCCGGGCAGCATTCCGACACCGGCATCTGGGGCATCTACGTCGGCTGCCTGCCCTCCAAGGCCGACGAGGTGCTCGCCATCTGCACCGATGAGATCACCCGGGTGGTCGAGGCCGGCCTGACCGACGCCGAACTCGCCCGCGGCAAGGGCCAGGTGCGCGGCTCGATCGTGCTCAGCCTGGAGGACCCGTCCTCGCGGATGAGCCGCCTGGGCAAGTCCGAGCTCGTCTACCCGCGGCTCGAGCCGGTCGACGAGGTGCTCACCGCGATCAACGCGGTCAGCCACGACGACATCCGCGCCGTCGCCACCGAGATCCTCACCCGGCCCAAGACGCTGGCTGTCGTCGGCCCCTTCGACGACGCCAGCACGTTCCAGGTCTGACACAAGCAGGATCGTGTGCGATTACCCCCCGTTTTCCGGGGGGTAATCGCACACGATAACCACGAACGGCGGGAGGCGGCCGTGACCAAGGTCGGGGTGCTGGGGGCGCGGGGCCGGATGGGGCGCGAGGTGATCCGTGCCGTCTCCGAGGCGCCGGGCCTCGAGGTCGCCGCCGAGGTCGACCAGGGGGACGCGCTGGACGCGCTGGCCGGCTGCGACGTGGTGGTCGACTTCACCCATCCCGGTGTGGTCATGTCGAACCTGCACTGGTGCGTGCAGCATGACCTGGACGTGGTGATCGGCACGTCCGGGTTCGGCGAGGAGCGGCTCGACGAGGTGCGCGGCTGGCTGCCCGGCCACCCGGACGTGCGCGTGCTCGTCGTGCCGAACTTTTCCGTCGGTGCCATCTTGATGATGCGCTTCGCCGTCCAGGCCGCGCGTTTCTTCCCCTCGGCCGAGGTGATCGAACTGCATCACGCCGACAAGGCCGACGCCCCGTCAGGGACGGCGCTGCGCACCGCGGCGACGATCGCGGCGGCCCGGGCCGGGGCCGGCCTCGGCCCGCCGCCGGACGCCACCGCGTCCGCGCTGCCCGGCGCGAGAGGCGCCACTGTCGACGACGTGCACGTGCACTCGGTACGGGTGGCGGGCCTGGTGGCGCACCAGGAGGTGCTCTTCGGCGGGACGGGGGAGACGCTGACGATCAGGCACGACTCACTGGACCGGGCCTCGTTCATGCCGGGCGTGCTGCTCGCCGTGCGTAGCCTCGACGCCCTCCCGCGGGGTCTGACCGTAGGCCTGGAGGGCCTGCTGGGGCTCGAATAGGCGGTACCGTCGGAGCATGTGCCGTAGCATCAAAACCCTCCGCCCGCCGTACGCCGAGCAGGTGACCGACGAGGACATCCGGGCCGCCGCGCTGCAGTACGTGCGGAAGATCAGCGGCTTCCGCGCGCCCGCCGGGCACAACGCCGAGGCGTTCGGCCACGCTGTCAACGCCGTCGCGGCCGCCACGGCGACGCTGCTCGACCAGCTCCAGGTCAGGTCATCCGTCGTCGGCCGCCCCCAGGCCAGCTAGGCCCAGGTTCCCGCACGCCGTCAGCGCATCCGCCCACCAGCGTGGCACACCGGACGAGCCGTCCAGGGCCGACGCGCGCCGTTCCCGGCCTGCGAGGCCAGGCTATGGCCCCGTCGGCTCCATCCACGGCAGGTAGGCGGTCGTCTTGGTCCTGCGCCCGAACAGCGCCGCGGCGGCGGCGAACATGGTGGGCAGTCGCGCGTACCACGCCACCTCCTCGGCGTCCGAAAGCCCGAGGAGACCGGGGAGTCGGCGGAAGCGGGATCGGGCACGGACACGACCCTATCCGGTAGTACCCTGAGCGCATGAACGCACCGGGTGACGACGCGACGCCGGTTGATGCAGGCGCCATCGATACCGAGGAAAGCCGGGTCGAGGTGTACGTCACCACCGACACATCGGCCGCGTCGCACAAGGCCGACGAGGCCAAGCTCTACGTGATGCACGACGCCGCCCACCCCGACGGCGACAAGCTCTACTTCACCGAGGCGGAGTGGGAGGCCTTCGTGCTGGGGGTCAAGGACGGCGAGTTCGACCTGGACGAGTCGGGCAACCTGCCCTAACGGCTTGTTCGGGCCGCCCGGGTTGATCTGCGACTGCGGCTGGACCAGCATCGACGCTGGAACGCCGAGGACCGCGGCCATGTCGGCGCGCAGTTTCGGCGCGGCGGCGGCCGCCGCGCCGAACACCATCGTGGACCGGGTCTTGCCGTTGGCCGTGAGGCTCACCGTCCGGCAGCCGCTCGGGCCGTAGACGAACTTGGCCAGGGGCTGGCTGCCGTCGTAGAACGTCCCCGAGTAGGAGATGCCGAAGTCAGCCGGGCAGTGCACGGTACCCTTCGCCGTGTCCGCGTGGCCGACGGCGTTGCAGAGCTGGCCGAACAGCGCGCGCACCAGCGCCGGCTTGCTCTGGGTCATGATGACCGCCCCGGCCCGGGTCGGCTCGACCAGGTGCATGGCGCGGTGCACCGTAACCGACGTCGCCTGGTCGACGCGGGCGCAGCCAACCGCGTCCGCCGACGCGCCCGGAGCGGACGGCGCAGACGATGCCGCCGAGGCCGATGACGAGCCCCCGGCCGCGGCGCCGGAGGAGGCCCCCGAGGAAGCCGTGGCCGAGCCGCACCCGGCCAGCGCCGAGCACAGCAGCACCGCAAGTACAGTTCGGCGCACTTGGCGTGGACACATCATGCCGCTTTGACGCACCCCGCGTGCCATCAGTTCCATCGCGTCAGCGGCGTCTCAGAGCGCTCCCACGGCGATGACCACCCCGACCACGATGAGCAGCGTGCATGCGATCAGCTCACTGCGCTCGCCCGCCGCGGCCCCGATCCGCGCGCCCAGCTCCAGCCCGGCCAGCGACATGCCCACGCTCACCACGCCGAACACGAGGGCTGCCACCGCCACCGAGGTATGGTAGGCGCCCAGCGCAAAGCCGGCCGCGAGGTTGTCGCCGCTGAGCACCAGGCCGGCCAGCAGCAGCCGCCAGGCCGGCTGGCGGCCCGGCGACATACCCCCCGCCGGAGCCCCGCTAGCCGGAGCCCCGCTAGCCGGAGCCCCGCTGGCCGGAGCCGCGGTAGCCGGAGCCCCGGCGGCTTCCCCGCGCCGGGCCCGGACCAGCCCGGCCACGCCGAACGCGACCAGGGCCACGCCGCCCAGCCAGCGCGCCGCCTGCCCGATACTGTCCGCCAGCCCGTGGCCCAGGACCAGCCCCACTACCGGCATGCCCGCCTCGAACAGGCCGAACACCACCGCGATCCGCACCCTGGTACCACCCCGGACGCCGCCGACGCCGATCCCGATCGCGGCGGCCAGGTTATCCAGGCCGAGCGCGACGGCCAGCAGCAGCAGGGCGAGCACGGCCCCACGCTACCCGTGGCCTCACCACAGGGTGACTGGACCCGCGCCCTCCAGCCGGAGCAGCAGCTGCTTGCGCTCCAGGCCGCCGCCGTAGCCGGTGAGGCTGCCGTCGCTGCCGATCACGCGGTGGCACGGCACGATGACCGAGATCGGGTTGGCGCCGTTGGCCAGGCCTATCGCACGCGAGGCGACAAGCCGCTTGCCCAGCGCCCGGGCGATGTCACCGTAGCTGACCGTGCTCCCGTACGGAATCTTGGTCAGCTCGGTCCAGACGGCGAGCTGGAACGGCGTCCCGCTCGGGGCCAGCGGCACGGTGAACTCCTTGAGATCGCCGGCGAAGTACGCCTCGAGCTGCGCCGCTACCTCGCGAAATGCCTCCGGCCGCGGCATCAGGCCCGCCTCCGCCCGGGCCGAATGCCGGTCCCCGTCGATCATCCACAGGCCGGTCAGCGCGTGCCCGTCACCGAGCAGCAGCAGCCTGCCGATGGGGGAGCTGACGATTTGGGACAGGCGTGGCGCGTCACGGTCGGGCGCTACGAACGGGCTGGTCATGACGGGTCCTTTTGTTCCAGGTAAGCCCACAGGTGATGGACGGCGTAGGAGCGCCACGGCCGCCAGCTCTCCGCCAGCGCAGCCGCGTCCCGGGCCGCCCGGGCCCGCGCCGCGGGACCGGTGCCCGCCGGAACGGCGCCCAGCCGGGCCAGCGCGTCCAGCACGCCCACGTCGGTCGGCAGGAACGCGTCCGGGTCGGACAGCGCGCGCATCCGGATGTAAGCGGCGGTCCACGGCCCGATGCCCGGCAGCCCCAGCAGGATCGCCTCGGCCCGGTCCCGTTCGGCGCCTGGGTCCAGCGACAGCTCGCCAGAGGCGAGCGCGCCCGCCAGCCCGGTCACGGCCCGGGCGCGGGCTTGCGGCATCGGCAGCGTGGCCGGATCGGCCACGGCCAGCGTCTCGGCCGCCGGGAAGCAGTGCGTCAGCGGGCCGTCGGGCCGCTCGAGCGGCTTGCCGTAGGCGGCCACCAGGCGCGCCCCGAGCCGCCGGGCCGCGGCGACAGAAACCTGCTGGCCGAGCACGGCCCGCAGGGCAAGTTCGCTGCCGTCGACGTGGCCCGGCGACCGGCGTCCCGGGGCGGCCAGCGCCAGCGGGCCGAGCACCGGGTCGGCAGCCAGGTAGCCGGTGACGGCCTCCGGGTCCGCGTCTAGGTCGAGCAGGCGGCGGCAGCGCTGCACCGCGGCGGTCAGATCGCGCAGGTCCTCGAGCTGGAGCTCGCAGTCCACATAGCCCGGCGCCGGCGAGGCTCGCAGCGGTCCCAGGGCAAGGATCCCGGCCCCGTTCGGCAATTGAATGCTGCGGCGGTACCGGCCGTCCCGCACCTCTTCCAACCCGGGGATGGCCCGGGCGGCCAGGAAGCCGAGCATCCGTTCCGCGTCAATCGGCGCCCGGTAGGCCAGCCGCAGCCGGATCAGCCCAGGGGCCGTCCGATCGCCGGGGATAGCCGCCGGCGGCAGCCGCCGGGTCTGGGGCGCCCGCCCGCCGCGTCGCTGGCGCAGCTGGGTCGGTGTCATCGCGAAGACCTCGCGGATGGTCGCGTTGAACTGCCTGACGCTGGCGAAGCCGGCCGCGAACGTGATCTCCGACAGCGGCAGCGCCGTGGTCTCGGTCAGCACGCGGGCCGTCTGCGCCCGCTGCGCACGGGCGATGGCCAGCGGGCCCGCGCCAAGTTCGGCGGTGACCAGGCGGCGCACCTGGCGCTGCTCGTAGCCGAGCCGGCTGGCCAGGCCCGCCACGCCTTCCCGGTCGACCACGCCGTCGGCGATCAGCCGCATCGCGCGGCCCACCACGTCGGCCCGGATGTTCCACTCGGGCGAACCGGGGGAGGCGTCCGGGCGGCACCGCTTGCAGGCGCGGAAGCCGGCGTCCTGGGCCGCCGCGGCGCCGCGGTAGAAGCGCATGTTCCGGCGTTTCGGTGTGATCGCCGGGCAGGACGGGCGGCAGTAGATGCCCGTCGAGGTCACCGCGATGAAGAACACGCCGTCGAAGCGGGGGTCCTTGCTGACCGCCGCCTGGTAGCGCTGCTCGTCGTCCAGGGCAGGCACGCCCATGGCTGTGCTGTTCTGTTTCACGTCTTCCACAATGCCAGCCCGCCGTGACCATGACTGGCGGAAATCGGACAGCCACCCCCCCGGCGCTCGCTTCCGGGCGCCGTTCCGGCCCGCGCTCGCTTCCGGGCGCCGTTCCGGCCCGCGCTCGCTTCCGGGCGCCGTTCCGGCCCGCGCTCGCCTCCGCCGGTGCCCCGTCAGCCTCACAGGCCCCGCCACTTCTCCCGTCACCTGACCGCGCGCCCGGGAAACGACATCGATGCAACATCGCTGTCGCCTGAGCAGCAGCGATGTTGCATGGGTGCATTTCCTCTGGAGTGAGGGTCAGGCGGCGAGGGTGTAGCTGGCGGTGTGGTTGCGGTGGTGTTCGCGGTGGAGGTGATAGGCCCAGTATTGGTCGAAGTCGCCGTTGGCGTGCAGGGCGCGGAGTTTGAGGATGGCTTCGGCGGTGTCGGTACCCCAGCGGGCGCCGGTGATGTCCATGCGGTCTTTGACGAGGTAGCGGCAGGCGCCTTCGATGACGCCGGTGGAGATGGGCCACCCGGCGGCCAGGGCGGTGGGGTAGTCCAGGTAGGGGGCCTTGGCCTGGAGGTAGCGGGCGGTTTTCCCGATGGTTTTGCGTTTGGCCTTGCTGAGGCCGGCGGTGATGGCATCCGCGTGGAGGGCGGCGGCGACGCCGGCGGCGTGGCCGCCCAGGATGGCCTTGGCGCGGGCGCGGACCCAGGGGCCGGCGTCGGGGCTGGCTTCGGGGAAGTAGCACCGGGCGGCGTCCCAGAGGTATTCGGTGACGTGGATGAAGTCGCAGATGATGGTGACCTGGGTGTTCCGGGCGGCGGCCTGGGCGCGGATCCACCTGATCTGGTCCTTGTTCCCGTCGGCCAGCGCGATCCAGGTCCGCTCCCGTGCCGGGTCGCGGCGGCTGGCCTCGGCGAACGCGGCGGCCACGACGTCGGCGGCATCGGCGGTGATGCTGGCGGTCAGCCACTTGCGCGCGGCCCGGGGGCCGGGCGGGCGCGGGCCGGGCTCGAGGATGTCCTGCGCGGTGCGGGGGACGGGGGCCAGGTCGAACACCGCGGCGACCTCGGCCATCCGCCTGCGGGTGCGGACCTCGCCGCGGGAGATCCGCCCGTCTTGCTTCGGGACGGCCTTGCGGGCCAGCCGTTCGGCGCGGGGGCGCAGCTGCCCGGGCCGCACCGCGATGCCCTTGCCGTCACAGGAGATGACCAGCACGTCGCCGGGCGCGCCGCCGGGCGGGGGCCGGCGGCCGGCGTAGAACTCCTCGAAGTCAGCCGCGGCGGCCCGGGCCAGCTGCTGGCACTGCCGGGTGCCCAGCGCGCACCCGGTCGCCGCGGTGACCTGCGCGCACGCGGCCGCCAGCGACTCGCGCGGCGCCGCCGCCGCGACCAGCCGGGACAGCCCGTGCGAGTGCTTCTCCGGCGGCAGGTTCAGCTGGGCATCCGCCGGATGCGCGTTCGGGACGCCGGGCGCCCGGTAGGCGATCCGGGTCACCGTCACCGGCCCGAACACCGACGCCAGCGGCCGGGCATGCCCCGCCTCGGCCCGCCGCCGGGGTATCCCGTCCGGGCCCGTCACCTGCTCCCGCCGCGGCTCCGCGGCTGCCCGCGCATCCAGGTGCTCCTGAAACAGCAGCCGCTGGATCTCCCGGCCCCGCGCCGCCAGCTCCTCCTCCAGCGCCGCGTGCTCCAGCCCGGCCGCCTCCTGCCCGGCCAGCCACTGCACCTCCCGCGCGAACGCCTCCCACGACCGCGCGAACGCATCCTCCAGCGCGTACCCTGACATCGGGCTCCTCCTTTACCTCCTAGGTCATCGGACAACCAGGAACGTAACAGGACGGAGCCCCCTTTTCGCCCGCCAGGCCCGCACCCGGACATCACCGCAGGTCAAGACCACGGCAGCCTCACTCCAGAGGAAACGCACCCATGTTGCATCGATGCTGTTGTGCCAGCGGCGGCGCGGGCCCGACGGCCGCATCGCCGGTCAGGCCGTGTGCAAAAGGTGACGGTGAGATCACAATGACTCAGCCCGAACGAGTACGGTGCGTGCCCCGCTAACACGTAATGCATTCACATTGGCACCGCTAATCCCCCCGTGCCTCAAGGGCAAGATTTGTCACTCTCGGTAATATATAGCCTAAAGGTAAGATAACTATTGCTAAGTTACCCATTGCATCAGTTAAGACACAATGTGTTACATTACAAATGGTAGCGGAACAACTTCGTACCGTGTTAGATCCGTATTCGAGGTGTGGGTCGTGGCCAGCAACTTCCCCGACAAAGGCCTACCGGCGAACGGGCGCACTGGCGGCACCGCCCGGCCGGCGCACACCGAAGCCCGTGCCGAACTCCGCGACCGGGAGACCTACTACGCAGAGTTGCGCTTCGCCGTGCACTGCGAGAGCCAGTCCATTCCCGCCCCGCGGCCCGCCCTGGATGAGGACGAGGGGTCCATCTGGACGCACGAAAGCTGGGATGAGATGATCGCGCGCTTCGGCGACACCTGGACCTGAAGGCCACCGGCGGCGGCCCGGGCCCTTTCTCCGGCGCTCAGGCGTCCGGGTCCGCCGCCGGTCATACGGAATCACAGTCGTTCGAAACGGGGTTAGAGCCGCCAGAAATCGAAGCGGTCGCGGCCGGCCCGGAAGCCCGCCGCCTCGACCACGTCCACTGCGACCTTGAACTTGTCGCCGACCCGCCAGGGCTGGTGCGCGTCGCTGCCGAACGAAACCGCCCGTCCGCCGGCCTCCCGCCACCACCGTAGCAACTCGGTCGAGGCCAGCGGGCTCTTGGTGTTCACCTCGAGAATCCGGTCGCTGGCGGCCAGAGCCCGGAGCACCTCCCGGTACTCGGTCTCGAAGACCCGCTCCTCGTACGGCCCAGCCTCCCGGGGCCACATCCGCCTGGGAAAGTCAAGGTGCGCCAGCACCTGGAAGATGTCGCTGCCCTGCACCAATCGCAGCAGTTCGGCGAAGTACCGGCGCATCGCGTCGGCGGCCGGCATCTGCCGGAACAGGTCGTCGGCGGCCGTCAGCCGCCCCTGGTACGGGATCGCGTGCAGCGAGCCGAGCATCCGCTCGATGCCTGCCGTGGCCACCGTCGCGGTCGCGCTAGCGGCCCACAGGTGCGCCTCGCCGATCTCCACGCCGGAGAGAATCCGCAGTTCGGGGTAGCGTTGCCGGCAGTCGTCCAGGGCAGTGAGATAACCGGCCACGTCGAGCAGGTGCATTCGGCTGTAACGGCGCGGATCGAGGTTCTCGGTGCCGATCAGGTCGCCGTCGGTCCACTGGGTGAAGTCGAGGTGATCGGTGAACGCCAGGCCGGGCAGGCCCGCCGCCACGGCCTGCTCGCAACTGCGCGCCATCGACGCCTGGCGGGGCGCGTCCCATGACCATTCGGTATGTACGTGGTTGTCAACCGGGGGCACTGCCGGATCGGTACTACTCATCTCGTGGCCGATGTTACTTCCCCGTGCACATAGGTATCGGGTCGGCCCGCAGTCCCGGACGGATGTCTCCTCTTGTCTCGGTCACCAGCCGGGCGGACGCGGCTTGGCCGACGTGATGACGTAGACCTCGCCGCCGTCGGAATCAGGCGGCGGCGAGGTGGCCGGCTGACGGGTCGGCGGCTCTAGCATCGCGAGCGCGTCCGCCGGTTCCACCGGCCCGGCGTCCTCCTCGCCGTCGTTCTTGCGTTTCCTGGCCGCTTCGGCGATGAGCTTCTCGGCGAGTTTCTGCCAGCGTTCTTCCCACTCGGCGACGTTCCCGTCGCAGGCGCGTACGAAGGCGACGGCGACGGGAAGCGAGGGCAGCCGCAGGCCGCCGGCCGCCGCCGCCAGCGTCTTCATCTCGTAGTGCGAGATCTCGGCCATCTCCGGGTATTCCAGGTTGGCCTGGGCCCGCAGCGAGCGCAGGTCCCGGGCGAACGCCTCCGGGCCGTCCGGCGCGAGGCTGGCTACCGGCTGCGCCGATCCGCTCGGCTGCTCAGGCACGGCCGCCTCGCGCTGCCGGATCACCGGTCCCGGCGGTTCCGGCGGCGAGGCCACCCGCTCGCGGCCCTCGGCAGGCTCGAAGCGCGGACCGGCGGGCGGGTGCTCGCGCGCCCGCGGTGATCCGGATAGCCCGGATGCCCCCGGGCCGCCGTAAGGCTGCGGCCCGCCGGGCATCGTCCCCAAAGGCCGGCCCTCCGTGAACCGGCCCACCAGGGCCGCCCGGAACGCCACCGCCGGGAACCGGCCCATTCGGACCAGCGCCACCAGGAACGTGACCGCCGGGCGGCGGCGCGCCCGGGGTCGGCCCGGGGCGGCCCCGGCTTCCGGCGTACGGGTCCTGGGCGGCGGCCGGACCCGGCCCGTGGTGCCGTCCCGACGTCCCTCCCGGCATGCTGGGCTCCGGCGGCCGGTAGAGGCGATGCGCGCCCGGCGGCACCCGGCGCCCGTTCGGCAGCCGGTACTGAGGGCCGGGGACTCCGCCGTTCGGCACTGGGCCGCCGTTCGGCACCGGGCCGCCGTTCGGCACCGGCCCGCCGTTCGGCACCGGCCCGCCGTTCGGCACCGGTCCGCCGTTCGGCACCGGTCCGCCGTTCGGCACCGGCCCGCCGTTCGGCACAGGGCCGCCGTTCGGGGGAGCGCCCGGCGGGAACCGGCCCGGCTGACCAGGGGGCGGGCGTCGTGGCGAGCGGAACCGCTGCCGGGGCGGCATCTCACCCGGGCGGCGCAGCAGTTGCCCGTAGTCGTCTTCCTCGACGTCTACGGGTCGGCCCGGGGCGCCCGCATCGTCCTCCTCGTAGTCGGCTGAGGCCGGGTAGCCGTCATCGGCGGGGTAGCGGCCGCGGCCGTAGCCGCGGCGGTCTCGCTCGCGCCCGGGCAGACCGTACGCGTCACGGCCGAGGCCGGTGTCGCCACGTTCCACCAAATACCTCCCGGACCTTGGCGTCCAGCCGCGCCGCGGGACCTTTGTCCTCACCTCCTGAGTGTAGGTCGACGGAAATCCCCGGTATGGCCTAGACGGTTAATTGTCACCAATTGCGCACGAACAGGGGTGTGTTGGAAGGGTGTCCTTCCGGTAACGCCGTGTATCAAATGAGACCTCTGCTCGGCAGGGGCTGTGCTGCGACGCTGCCGGGCTGCTCCATCCCGGCTGTGCTGCGAACGGTGCCTGGCAGGGTTAAAGTCAATCAGGAGCACTCTGCGGAGCGGCCATGTCCTGGATCGTATGGCTGATCGTGGCAGCGGTACTCGGCGTCGCCGAACTGCTCACCACGACGCTGGCCTTTGGCCTCATCGCGGTGGCGGCGGTGGTCGCGGCCGTGGTGGGCGCCTTTCACCTGGACTTGGGTCTGCAACTGGCCGCGTTCATCGTCGCGGCCGGCGCGGGGCTCGGGTTCGTCCGCCCGATCGCGATCCGGCACATCAAGCAGCCGCCGCCACTGCGTACCGGAACCGCCGCGCTCGTCGGCCGCTCCGCGATCGTGCTTGAAGAGGTCACCGACCGCAGCGGCCGGGTGCGCATCGACGGTGAGGACTGGTCCTCGCGCGCTTACGACGACTCGCTGGTGATCCCGGTCGGCACCAAGGTCGACATCATGCAGATCAAAGGTGCCACCGCCCTCGTCTATCCCAGGGAGTAGCCATGGTCTTGGCGGAACTCATCATCGCGGCGGTCGTCGCGCTAATTGTCGTGATCACGGTCCTGCGCTCGGTGCGGATCATTCCGCAGGCACGCGCCCGCAATGTGGAGCGGTTCGGTCGTTACCGAAAGACGCTCGAACCGGGCATGAACTTCATCATCCCCTTCATCGACCGGGTCAAGAAGGAGATTGACCTGCGCGAGCAGGTGGTCTCGTTCAGGGGCGCGCCGGTCATCACCGAGGACAACCTGGTCGTGCTCATCGACACCGTGCTGTTCTTCCAGGTGACGGACCCGCGCGCCGCCGATTACGAGATCGTGGACTACATCCAGGCCATCGAGCAGATCACCGCCACCATGCTGCGCAGCGTGATCGGATCCATGGACCTCGAGCAGACGCTGACCTCGCGCGACCGGATCAATAACATGCTGCGCGGCGTGCTCGACGACGCGTCGGGCAAGTGGGGCATCCGGGTCACCCGGGTGGAGATCAAGGCCATCGATCCGCCGAAGTCGGTCAAGGACGCGATGGAGAAGCAGATGCGCGCGGAGCGGGAGAAGCGTGCGGCGATCCTGACCGCCGAGGGCGTGAGGCAGTCCAAGATCCTCACCGCGGAAGGCGAGAAGCAGAGCGCCATCCTGAGCGCCGAAGGCGCCAAGCAGGCTGCCATCCTGCGGGCCGAAGGCCAGGCGCAGGCCATCGCGGCCGTCTTCCAGGCCGTGCACGACAACGACCCCGACCCCAAGCTGCTCGCCTACCAGTACCTGCAGACGCTGCCCCAGCTCGCGCAGGGTGCGGGCAACACCTTCTGGGTCATCCCGAGCGAGGTCACGTCCGCGCTGCGGTCGGTGGCGAGCGCCTTCGGCGGCGACGCCACGCCTGCCACCGGCGGCGAGCCGGCCAGGCCCCGGCGCGGGGCACCTTCCGCCCCGCCCGGCGACGCGGCCGCCGTCCCCGCCGCGACCCCTTCCGGCAGCGCTCCCGCCCTCGACCCGGCCCCGGCGCCCAACGGCGCCCTGGCTGACGGCGCGGCGGCCTCCGGGGCCGACCCCGCGGAGACGGCCGGGATATCCGACTCCGCCCAGGCCGACGCCCTGAGCGCCATGTTCGCCGCCATGCCGGGGCCCAGCTTCGGCGATCCGCTGGGACCCGTCGATCCGGCCGGTTCCGAGGCGGCGAGCCCGGCCGGGACCCACGACAGCAATCCGGCCGCGGCCAACACCAGTGAGGCGACGGGTTAGGACACTACTTCGGACGGGGGAGGACGCTACTTCAGCAGGAGCACCAGCACGCTGCCGATCAGCGCGGCGATCACGATGACCGCCAGCAACCGCACCGGGAAGAGCCGATCCTTACGGCGGTCCTGGTCGCCGACGGCTGTCTGCGTCGTCGGCCCAGCCATGCCCTGCGGCCGCGCAGACCCGGAGACACCGGCGACTGCGGAAGTCCCGGCGGAGGTCCCGCTAACCCCCGTAACCCCGGAAACAGGGTCGGCCTCGGCCCTGGCCTGGCGGGCCGGTTCGGTGGCGTTGTCGGCCGGCGCGGACCGGGACGTTCGGTCGATGGCCGGCTCGTCGGACCGCGGCGTCATGCCGGGCCGCTGCAGGTCGGACGGGACCGAGGCGACCGGCTTGCTCCAGAAGTCGGTCCGCTCCGGTGAAGTCAGCCCGTCGGGCTGGCGCCATGGCGCCTGTTCGGTGACGGCAGGCTCCGGCACGGCCGGCTCGGCCGCGGGCATCGCGCTCAGTCCGGCATCACGCTCCGACAAGCCGAACCCGCTCTGCGGCTGCTCCCGCCGGGTCGGCTCTCCGGCCGGGGGCCGAAGTACCGGCGTGCCCTTCTCCAGCCAGGAGAACTCCTTGGCCTGAGCGGGTTCGGTGCGCTCGCCGGGATCCGGGATGCCGGGAAACGCGGCTTCAAACGGCCCGCGGCTGCCGTGGTCGGCTAGCCCGCGGCCATTGTTGCCGGTCAGCCCGCGGCCATTGTTGCCGGTCAGCCCGCGGCCATTGTTGCCGGTCAGGTGGTCCCCGTTGACCGACGTGACGCCACGGTCGCCGGTAGCGTCCCAGCCGGAACCGGCCGCCCAGGCCGCACCGGATCCCGCGTCCTGGCGCTCCGCGGGAGCAGCGTCCGGGGCTGGTACCGAGTTAACCCTGCGGCCAGCCTGTTCCGGACCTGCCCGGTCACCCCGGAGCGCGGCCTTGATCCGCTCGGGGTCGTGGACCTCGGGCGGCGCTATGCTGACGCCGGCCCGGGCCCCGGCCATGGCGGCCGCGCTCGCTCCGACGGGCCGGGCGGGCAGGTTCGGGTCGTCGGCTACCTCCGGGTTGAGCCGCCGCCACCGCTCCTCCCAGTCCAGGACGTCTCCGTCGCAGGCGCGGACGAAGGCCGTGAGGATGGGCAGGCCGGGCAGGGAGGGGCCGTTCTCGGCCTCCTTCAGGACGTCGCTCGGGTAATGGGCCCGGGCCGACAGCTCGTCGCACCCGATCGCGGCGGAATCGCGCAGCGCGCGCAGGTCGGCCAGGAACCGTGCCTGATCGTCGCCAGGTCCGGCCAACCACGTCCCGCGGATTTGCAACTGGGCACCTTTCCCGTTGGATACGCAGAGGCTCAGGCGCCACCCCGCGCCCGCACCTTATCACCTGGGATTACCGGGCAGGGTACCGCGCCCACAGCCACTGCGTCGCTGATACCGCGCATTTCCCATCAAGTGTCCCTCGCCAGGCTGGCAAGCGTGCCAGAATCGCGCATCCCGACCCATCCTGAGCCCGGTAATCCGGCCATCCGGTATCCCGGCCGGGTGGCACCTCGCGTCCGTCGGCCCACCTTTGATGCCCGTACAATTCTGCCACTTACCCGCCGAGCTAGGGGAGTGTTAGAGGCGGATGGCCAGGCCGATCGTGAACGCGACGCCGAAGGCCAGTTGCAGCCGGCCGGTCTGGCCGAGCGCCCTGATCAACGCCGGACCCGTCGCGCCGGCCCGAACCGACCTGACCGGAAGCCGCGTCAGCGGCAACGCCAGAGCGGTAACCAAGGTGAACGGCCGGACCACGCCGAGGAGCGCCGCCACGCCGAACGGCAGCAGCAGCGTCAGCACGTACGCGATACGGCTGCGCGCGTCGCCGAGCATGACCGCGAGCGTGCGCTTGCCCGCCAGCGTGTCGCTGCGGATGTCACGCAGGTTGTTGACCATGAGCAGGGCGCACGCCAGCAGCCCGGCGGGCACCGCGGCGGCCAGGCCGAGCCAGCTGAACGCCTTCATCTGCACGTACGCGGTGCCCGCCACCGCGACCACGCCGAAGAAGACGAACACGAAGACCTCGCCGAGCCCGTGGTATCCGTAGGGCCGCGGCCCGCCGGTGTAGAACCAGGCGGCGGCGACGCACGCCACGCCCACCGCCACCAGCCACCAGGACGTGACGGCGGCCAGCGCCAGCCCCGCCAGGCCGGCCACGAAGAAGCACGCGAAGGCCGCGAACAGCACCTGCCGCGGCCGGGCGAGCCCGGCGGCGGTCAGGCGGACCGGCCCGACCCGCGCTGTGTCCGAGCCGCGCACGCCGTCGCTGTAGTCATTGGCGAAGTTGACGCCGACCTGCAGCGCCAGCGCGACCACCAGCGCGAGCAGCGCCCGCCACCAGGAGAACCGCCCGTATCCGAAGGCCACGCCCGATCCGATCAGCACCGGCACGACGGCCGCGGGAAGGGTCCTCGGCCGCGTCCCCGCCAGCCATTCCCGAGCATCAGCCACGCACAGATCCTAGGCCACGCGCATTACTCGCTGATGGCCGTGTGCAGCCGAACCACCGGCACGCTCGGGCCCACGTCGAGTTCGCCCCGGGCGCCGTCGGCGGCCCAGCCGGACGAATCCAGGAAGCGCAGCAGCGCGGTGTCCGCCTCCAGCGCCCAGATGGACAGGGTGTGGAACCCGTCGGCCACGAGCGTGTCCGCCACCGCGTGCAGGAGCCGGCTGCCGTGCCCGCACCCCACCCGTTCGGGAGAAATCCTCAGCTCGTAGATCTGCCCGTCGGTGCCGGGCCAGCGGTCGGCGTCGGTGGCGGGTCCGGCCGAGGCGAACCCGGCCACTTCCCGCGGCGGGGCCTCGGTGACCGCGGCCAGCACGTGGTGCCTGGAGGTGGGCGGGCTGGTGATGGCCTCAAGCCAGCGGTCCCGCCACACGGCCGAGGCCTCCGCACTGGTCAGCTCGGCCAGCAGCGCCGGGGGCACCACCCCGGCGAAGCTACTCCGCCACGAGGCGACCTGGACCCGGGCCAGCACGTCGGCGTCACCGGCCCGGGCCGGCCGCACGAAACCCGCGGTCAAGCCAGACGACGAAGCCGGGCTCACGTGTCCGGGCGGCCGAACTCGCCCGGGCCCAGCTCGCGCAGGTGCACGTGACCGGGGACGAACTCGGTGAAGCTGTTCGCCACGGCGATGATCGGTTTGCCGATGTCTTCCCTGGCTACCCCGGTGGCACGCAGCAGGGCGCGGGCGGCCGCCATGTTCCTGCCGGGCGTGACGGTACGGGACCGAAGCGGCGGCATACCGAATCTCCCCTCAAACCGCAATGATGTGCTGGCCAGCAGGGGACCAGCCTACCGGGGGCCGAGAGCGCCGGATCAGCTCGCCGGGGAACCCGAGCTGAAATGCGGGAACGTCTTGTTGGCGGCCCTGAAGATGCGCTCGACCTCGTCGCCGCTCAGCGGCCGGATGCCCTGCTGCCTGGCCCGGCGCCGCAGGTACTTGCGCAGCCGCGGGCCGCTGAACACGTCGACCTCCCGGATGGTGGCCACGTCCCACGGGATCCTGGGACCGTAGACCGCCATCGCCGGGCGGACCGAGACTGGCTGCCCGATCTCGCCGGAAAGCAGGTCGGCGGCCCGCTGGGCCTCCCACTGGGCATGCTCGAGCCGGTCCTTCTTGCTGAACGGACCGTGCCACAGCTGGGTGCCCTTCCTCGTCCGGACGATCAGGTGCTTGTCCCAGGCCTCCGAGTCGATGGCGAAAACCCCGGCGGGCCCGACCACCAGGTGGTCGATCTGGTCCTGGCTCTCCGGGATGGCGCCGGCGTGCATGGCGCGGTAGCCCGCGCGCCCGAGCTTGGTCAGCTGCCTGCGGGTCCGGCGCTGCGCGCCGGTCAGTTTGACCCTGGCGGAGTAGTTCTTCCTGGAGCGGTAGATGGTGTCGGCGATGACGACGATCACCGCGAGCGTGAGGCCGAGCTGCCAGGAGGCCAGGATCGAGAACGCCACCATGACGAGGACCGCGACGATGATCCGTATCCGCCAGATCCGCATCCTCGGGTTGCCGGCCAGGTGAGCCAGGTTCCCACGGTGCTGGCCGATGCCCGGCCGCGACGCTCCGTCGGTCTCCTCGACCGGGGTGACCACGGGCTTCGGCTCCGGACTGGGCTGATCTGCGGGCTCGGGGCTGAGGCCGTCGGCCAGGGGCTCGTCTACGATGCGCTCCCACCGGAACCCACCGGGCGGATCGTCCTCGTCCTCGGGTGCGGACAGATCCCAGAACGGCGGCTCGGCCTCGGCCGCCGTCTCGCCTCCGGCCTCCCCGGGCGCCTCGCCCGGCCCGCCCGCAGGGTCTCCCGGCCCGCTCACCGGGTCTCCCGGAGCACCATCCCGCGGTGACCCATCCTGCGACCGTGCCCCGTCGTGTGCTGCCCCGCTGCGATCGCCAACCGTCTCCGACGTTCCGGACGATTTACCTCTCAGCTTCGGCCACGCCATCCGGTATCACCCACCACCTCAGCGTAACTGCCATAGGACTCAGCACCGTCACTAGTGCGATTGTGCCCTACTCCGGCTGGTTTTATAGCTGGGGCATCCGCTCCCCGACGGGCCGAACGTCCCTGCATCTCGTGGTCTACGATCTCCACCATGGCCGAGATTCACGAGCTGACCATGATCGATCTAGCCGCGGCGATCCGCTCGGGCGAACTGTCCCCGGTCGCCGTCACCGATCATTATCTGCGCCGGACGGCCGAGCTCAACCATCAGGTCGGCGCGTTCTACACCGTCACCGCCGAACTGGCCGCCGAACAGGCCCGCGAGGCCGAGAAAGCCGTCACCGCGGCGCAGGACCCGGCGGCGCTGCCGCCGCTGACCGGCGTGCCCATCCCGATCAAGGACCTGAACATGGTGGCTGGGGTGCGGCAGACGCTCGGCTCGAAGGCCTTCGAGGCCAACGTGCCCGACACCGACGACTACGTGGTGGTCAACATCAAGCAGGCCGGCGCGGTCATCACCGGCAAGACGGCCACCCCCGAGTTCGGGCTGCCCTGCTACACCGAGACCGCGGTCGGGCTCCCGGCCCGCACGCCGTGGGACCTGTCCAGGTCCGCGGGCGGGTCGAGTGGCGGCGCGGCCGCGGCGGTGGCTGCGGGCCTGGCCCCGGCCGCCCAGGGCAGCGACGGCGGCGGCTCCATCCGCATCCCGTCCAGCGTGTGCGGCCTGTTCGGGATCAAGCCGTCCCGCGGCCGGATCTCCGAGGGCCCGCTCATGCCCGACCTGGCCGGCCTGGGCGTCAACGGCCCCATCGCGCGCACGGTCGCCGACGCCGCGCTGCTGCTCGACGTGATGGCCGGGAACTTCCCCGGCGACATGTACACCCAGCCGCCGCTGCGGGACGGCGAGACGTTTCTCGGCTACGCCAGCCGCGAGCCCGGCCGGCTGCGGATCGGCCGGACCCTGCAGAACCCGGTCGAGGGCGCCGAGATACACCCGGACTGCGTCGCGGCCTACGAGGAGGCCAGCGCGCTGCTGGCCAGCCTGGGGCACGAGGTCGAGGACGCCGGCATGCCGCTCGGCGCCGACGTGGTGCCGTTCTTCGAGACCCTCTGGTACGCCTACGCCACGCTGGCCCCGATCGCCCCGGAGCAAGAGGAGGTGCTGCTGCCGCTGACCCGCTACCTGCGCGGTCGCGGGCTCGCCACCAGCGCCCCGGACCTCATCTTCGCCCAGGCCTACCTGCAGGCGGTGACGCGAGCCGCGCTGACCGCGCTGACCGCCTACGACGCCGTGCTCACCCCGACGCTGGCCCTGCCGCCGCGCCCGGTCGGCTGGTTCGACGAGGTGGAGCCGGCCGAGAACTTCGAGCGGCAGAAGCGGTTCACCCCGTTCACCGCGCTCTACAACGTGTCCGGCCAGCCGGCCGTGAACGTCCCGCTGCACTGGAACGCCGACGGCCTGCCCATCGGCGTGATGCTGGCCGGCCGGATGGGCGACGAGGCCACCCTGATCTCCCTGTCTGCCCAGCTCGAGCAGGCCCGCCCGTGGAAAGACCGGCACCCGCCGCTGTGCTGACCGACCCCCGGCCCGCTGGCCGCCACGGGTGGTACCGCCTTGTTTCCGGCCGAACGGACCGGGCTATCCCGCCCCGCCACCGCCGCGAGCCCACCTGGGCTGACGCATGACCTCGACCATACTGATGACCGTAGTCGAGCAAGCTCGAACACGTTCGCCGGACCAGTTCCTGCTGGGCCCGGAGATCTGCCGCGAGCTGGTGATCAGCGAGGCGACCGCCAAGACCCACGTGGCCAAGATCCTGCAGAAGCTGGGCCTGCGCGACCGCGTCCAGGCCGTCATCTACGCCTACGAAACCGGCCTAATCACCCCCGGCCCCACCCCCTGACCCGCCACCCCGCACCCCCGCACCCCGCTCACCCAGCCTGCTAACCCGCCGCCCCCCGGACCCTGCCAGCTAATTCGCCACCTCGGCCCCACCCGCCCCGTCAGTCCCACGACCAGAGGCGTAGGTCGCTAACTGGGACATGGCTTCCGCATCGCGTGACATAACAGGGAGGATCCGGCCTATGGGGAGACCTTGGTACCCCAGGAGGCCCCGGATCCTCCCCGTAAGCCCGATCCTCCCCGCTAATTGTGACCAGTGGAGAATCTGATGCCGCAGCAGCCTGCGTTCGCCCGGCCGGCGTTCTTCGCGGGTTCTGGTCCAGGGGCCGGGCTGGTGACCGGGGCGGCTGGGGTGCGCGTAATCGGTGATGATGAGGGCTGCCTGCCGCGCTCATGGGCCCGGGTCATACCGTATCGATGCGGCATCGTTGCTGCTCAGGCGACATCGATGTGGCAGCGATGTCGTTTGCCGGGCGGCCGCGGACGCCCAAGTGGGAGCCAGGACGAGAAGCATGAGTTGCACGGGGCGCTTGGTGCCTGAGATGCGAAGCCGTGGGCGAGCCAAACTTAGCTTGCCGCGGCACTAGGCGGCATTAGTAAGCCACGGGGCCGAAGGTGCCGGACCACAGACGCGGATCCTAGCCAAGGCCGGTAGTCCCGCTCACCCAACCTGCGGCCGCCTCCTGCATATAGTGCGGATGTGGCTTCACCAGGCAGCGCCCCGGCCGCCGGCCAAAAGGTCAGCGCGATCCTGCTCGACGCCGGCGGGGTGCTGGTCTTCCCCGAACCCGTCAACATCCTCCCGCCGCTGCGCGCGGCGGGCGCCGATCCCGACCTGGCCACGCTGCAGCGGGCGCACTACCGGGCGATGGCCACCCAGGACACCGAGGCCCTGCCCCCGGTGCCCGACACCTGGTGGCGCAACTACCTGCGCACCTACATTTCCGCCTGCGGCATCGTCGCGGACCGGGCCGAACTTCTCGCCGACGAGATGTCCCAGGGCATCAGGGGGCATTCCTGGGCGCACGTCGGCCTCGGGGTAATGGACGGCCTGCGGGCCGTGGCCGCGCTCGGCCTGCCGATGGGCGTGGTCTCCAACTCCGACGGCAGCGTCGAGGGCGACCTGCGCCGTCTCGGCGTCTGCCACGTGCCGGACGGGCACGGACTCCCGGCCGCGGGCGTCGAGATGGGCGTCATCCTCGACTCCGCGGTGGTCGGCGTGGCCAAGCCCGACCCGGGCATCTTCCGCCTCGCGCTTGACGCGCTGAAAATCCCCGCGGACGGCACCGTCGTGCACGTCGGGGACAGCCTGCGCTACGACGTGGCCGGCGCCCTCGCCGCGGGCCTGCAGCCGGTGCACATGGACCCGTACGGGTTCTGCCCGGCCCCCGGCGGCCACCCGCACGTCCGCAGCCTGGCCGAGCTCGCCCAGGCGCTGGTATCGGCGCGGCGTTTACCTTCTGCCAGCGCTAGACTACGGGCTCATGCGCTGGTCCAAGATGCACATCCCGACGCTGCGTGACGACCCGGCCGACGCCGGCGCGCCCAGCCACCGCCTGCTGCTCCGCGCGGGCTATATCCGCCAGCTGATGGCGGGGCATTATTCGCTGCTGCCGCTCGGCCAGCGGGTCCGGCTGAAGGTCATCGGGATCATCCGCGAGGAGATGAACGCGATCGGCGCGCAGGAGATCCTGATGCCGGTCATGCACCCGGCCGAGCTGTGGCAGACGAGCGGCCGCTGGGAGCTGATGGGCGAGGAGATGTTCCGGCTCAGGGACCGCAGGGGCTCCGACCTGGCCCTGGGCATGACCCACGAGGAGATCATCGCCACCCTCGCCACCGAACTCGAGTCCTACCGCGAGCTGCCGCAGCTGTGGTACCAGTTCCAGACCAAGCTGCGCGACGAGCCGCGGCCCAAGGCGGGCCTGATGCGCACCCGCGAGTTCACCATGAAGGACTCCTACAGCTTCGACCTGGGGCCGGACGGGCTCGACGGGTCCTTCGACGCGCACCGCGACGCCTACGCCCGTATCTTCGAGCGGCTCGGCATCCCGGCCCTCCAGGCCGAGGCGTCCAACGGCACCATGGGCGGCTCGGACTCCATCGAGTTCGTCTGCCCCTCGCCGACCGGCGAGGACCTCATCATCCACTGCCCGGAGTGCGGTTACGCGGCCAACATCGAGAAGGCCACGTCCCGGCTGGCGGCCGTAGACGATTCGGCCGAACGGGCGGTGCTGCTCGCCTCACCGGAGCCCTTCGCCACCCCGGGCGTGCGCACCATCGAGGATCTCGCCGAGCAGTACGGCGCCCCGGCCGACCGGCAGATCAAGACCCTGGTGTACTTCCTGGATGGCGTGCTCACGCTGGTGCTGCTGCGCGGCGACCACGCGCTGCACGAGCAGAAGCTCGCCGATGCCACCGGCGCGGTCTCCATCCGCCCGGCGAGTGCGGAGGAGATCCGCGCGGCGCTCGGCGCGCTGCCCGGCAGCCTCGGCGCGGTCGGCACTCCGCTAGCCGGTCCTGGCGCTCACCCCATCATCGCCGACGAGGCGCTGCGCGGGCGGCGCGGCATGTACACCGGCGCGAACGTGGACGACACCCACCTGCGCGGCGTCGACGTGGAGCGGGACATCGCCGTCGGCCGGTGGGCTGACCTGCGCGAGGCCGCCGCGGGCGAGGGGTGCGTCAACTGCGGGCACGGCCTGGAGGTGGAGCGCGGCATCGAAGTCGGCCACATCTTCAAGCTCGGCTACAAGTTCACCGACGCCCTCGGGGTCAGCGTCTCCGGCCCGGACGGCAAGCCGGTCCGGCCGATCATGGGCTCCTACGGCATCGGCGTGGAGCGGGCGATGGCCACGGTCGTCGAGGCCCATCACGACGAGAAGGGCATCGTCTGGCCGGCCGCGATCGCGCCGTTCGAGGTCGTCGTGGTCGTCGCCCAGCAGGACGACGACGCCGTCGCGGCCGCGGGGGAGCAGGTCTATCAAGCGCTGCGCGACGCCGGCGTGGAGGTCATCGTGGACGACCGGCCAGTCCGGGCCGGCGTCAAGTTCAGCGACGCCGAACTGGTCGGCATCCCGTTCCGGGTCACCGTGGGCAAGCGCGGGCTGGCCGGCGGGAGCGCGGAGCTGACCGACCGCGCCGCCGGCTCCACGGTATCCATCCCGCTGGATGACCTGGCCAGGACGGTCAAGGAGGCCGTGGCCAAGGCCATCGGGTGAAGGGGCCCGGCATGTCGCCCACGGTGAAGGGGCTGCCCAAGCCTCAGAAGCACGACTTCCAGGCGGCAGAGGACTACCTGTCGCTGATCATGCCGGCTAAGCGGGCCGCCGAGTGGCGGAAGAAGCTGGCCGCCGCGCGCAATGACATCACCCACCGCAAGGCCAAGGACATCCTGCGGGCCAGCGGGCTCGCCCTGCTCGGCGAGGACGACAAGCACGTCGCGGCCGACCTGCGCACGGCGGCGGCGGGCGCAGCGCTGTCGCCGATCCTGCTGCTGCGCGGCGGCACGACGCACCCGCTCATCGTGGCCGACGGCTACCACCGGGTCTGCGCGAGCTACTGGATCGACGAGAACACCGACATCCCCTGCGTCCTGGTGTGACTCGCTAGGCCTCGCGGTCGCGGGCCTGGCAGCGCAGCGCCCGGAGCACGTCGTCGCGGCCCTCGATGAGCAGGCGGCGCAGCGCGGCCGGGGGGTCCGCGGCGGCGATGTAGTCGTCCGTCATCCGCACCGTCTCCGCCGAGATCGCGCCCACCGGGTAGGCGCCGCTCACGAAGTCCTGCGCCATTGCCGAGGACCAGTTCCGCCATGCATCCCCGATCACCGCGAAGTACTTCTCCCGGTACGGGTTCACCAGCTCCGGCTGGTCCGGGTCGGCGAAGCCGGACAGCACCGCCCGCAGCGTCGCCAGGGTCAGCGTGCCCGAGACCATGGCGTCCCAGGCTGCCTGCTTGGCCTGCGCGGTGGGGATCGCGGCCCGGCAGGCCGCGGCGTGCCGCTCACCCGCGTCGGTGGCGTCCCTGGCCAGCTCCGCGTCGATCTCGCCGGTCCCGAAGCCCGCGGAACCGCGGCTCACCAGCCGCCCCAGCAGGGCCCAGCGCAAGTCGGTGTCGACGGTGAGGCCGTCGAGCACCACCGAGCCGTCGAGCAGTCCGGCCAGCAGGGTCAGGTCACCGTCGCCGGTGGCCGCTCCGGTGAAGGACCGGAGGTAGGCAAGCTGCTCGTCCGAGGCCGCCGGCGCCGCCTGCAGCAGGTCGCGCAGCGCGCTGGCCATCAGCGTCAGCCCGGTCTCCCGCCAGCCCGGGTCGGCGAACCGGCGCACCGCCTGGCCGGCCTGCCGCAGCAGGGTCTGCACCACGCTGATGCCGGCGACCGAGGACACCCCGGACAGGACCAGCCGGACGTAACTCCGCGCCGCCATCTCGGCGTCCCGGCACATGTCCCAGGCGGCCGACCAGCACAGCGCCGCCGCCAGCGAGTCGGTGAACGCCCCGATGCCTCCCCCCGGACCCTCTCGGCCCCCCGGCCCGACCAGCGTGCGCAGCGAATGATCGTCCAGCCGGATCTTGGCGTAGCTGAGATCGTCGTCGTTGACCAGGACCAGGTCCGGACGCGGCTGGCCGGCCAGTTCCGGCACCACCGTACGCGGGCCGGTCACGTCCTTCTCGACCCGGTGCCGGCGGACCAGGCCGGCGTCGGTCCGGTCGTACAGCCCGATGGCGATGCGATGCGAGCGGAGCACCGGGTGGGTGGCGGGCGCCTGCTGCTCCACCGCGAACTCGGCGAACCGGCCGTCGGCGTCCAGCGTGTAGGACGGCCGCAGCGTGTTCACCCCGGCGGTCTGCAGCCACTGCGCCGACCAGGCGGTCAGGTCGCGGCCGGAGGTCTCCTCGAGCGCGGCCAGCAGGTCCGCCAGCGTCGCATTGTCCCATGCGTGCGCGGCGAAGTACTTGCGCACGCCGTCCAGGAAGTTCTCCCGCCCGACGTAGGCCACGAGCTGCTTGAGCACCGATGCGCCCTTGGCGTAGGTGATCCCGTCGAAGTTCACCTCCACCGCTTCGATGTCGGCGATGTCGGCGGCGATCGGGTGGGTGGAGGGTAGCTGATCCTGCCGATAAGCCCAGGCCTTGTACAGCTGCGCGAACGAAGTCCAGACGGACGTCCACCGGGTGGCCTCGGCCTGTGCCAGCGTGCCGGCCCAGGTGGCGAACGACTCGTTCAGCCACAGGTCGTCCCACCAGCGCATGGTGACCAGGTCGCCGAACCACATGTGCGCCATCTCGTGCAGGATCGTCTCGCCGCGGGCCTCGCGGGCGAAGTCGGTCACCCGTGACCGGAAGATGTAGGCCTCGACGAACGTGACACAGCCCGCGTTCTCCATCGCGCCTTCCTTGAACTCCGGCACGAAGACCTGGTCGTACTTGCCAAACGGGTACTTGATGCCGAACGAGGCGTGGTAGAAGTCGAAGCCCCGGCGCGTCACCTCGAAGATCTCGTCGGCGTCCAGGTAGCCGGCCAGCGACTGGCGGCAGTACACGCCGAGCGGGATGCCGTCGTGCTCGTCGCGGACCGCGTGGTAGGGGCCGGCCACCAGCGCCGTGATATAGGTCGGCACGACCGGCGTGGGCGGGAAATGCCAGCGGACCGCCTCGCCGTCCGGCCCGCTCGATTCCGCCGCCATGTTGGACAGGACCAGCCAGTCCGCCGGGGCCGTGACGGCTAGCTGGTAGGTCGCCTTCATGTCCGGCTGGTCGAAACAGGCGTAGACCCGGTGCGCGTCGAAGGTCTCCAGGTCCGAGTACAGGTAGACGCGCCCGTCGGCGGGATCGGTGAACCGGTGCAGCCCCTCGCCGCTGCGCGAGTAGGCGCAGTCGGCCACCACCCGGAGCACGTTGTCGGCGGCCAGACCGGTCAGCGTGATCCGGTCACCGTCGAACGCTTCCGGACCGACCGGCTCGTCGTTCAGGATGATCTCGCGGACCGCGGGCGCGGTCAGGTCGAGGAAGGTGGACGAGCCCGGCGCGGCACAGCCGAACCTGATCACGCTGACCGAGCCGAACGTCGCGTCGTTACCCGTCAGGTCGAGGTCAACCTGGTAGGAGGCGACGGTGATGAGCGCCGCGCGGGCCGCCGCCTCGTCGCGGGTCAGGTTCGATGCCACCGTGATCGTCCCTTCTGCGGAATTTGCCGAGCTTTCCGGCCGTAAAAAGGCACATGACCTCTCATGAGCCAACACAGGAACCGACGCCCGTCGACTTCTGGTTCGACCCTATCTGCCCCTGGGCCTGGATCACCTCTCGCTGGATACCTGAGGTTCAGAAGATCCGCCCGGTCACGGTGACCTGGCACGTGATGAGCCTGATACCGGGTCTGGCACACTTACCGTGTGCGCGTATACCTGGGATCTGACCACGCGGGCTTCGAGCTGAAGACCCGCCTCATCGAGTGGCTGGCCGCGGCTGGCCATGAGCCGGTGGACTGCGGCCCGCAGACATATGTCCAGGACGACGACTACCCGGTGTATGTCATGCGCGCGGCGCACGGGGTGGTCGGCGACCCGGGCAGCCTCGGCATCGTGATCGGCGGCTCGGGCAACGGCGAGCAGATCGCCGCGAACAAGATCCCGGGCATCCGCGCGGCGCTGGCCTGGACGGACGAGACCGCTCAGCTGGCCAGGCAGCACAACGACGCCAACGTGCTCAGCCTGGGCGCGCGCATGTACACCATGGACGAGGCGGTCGGCTTTGCCCGGGTGTTCGTCTCCACCCCGTTCTCCGGCGAGCCCCGGCACGCCAGGCGCCTGGCCATGATCGCCGACTACGAGAAGACCGGCGAACTGCCGCCCCTGCCCCCGTCCCACTAGCGGCCCCAGGCAGCAGGTCACCGCCCGCTGCTCCCGCCCCCAGCGGCCGTCGGCAGGTCACCGCCCGCCGCCCGTGTCCCGGCCGCCGCCCGGGCCTCAGGTCGCTGCCCGCCCGGGTCCTCCTAGCGGGCCTGGCGGCCTCGCCGCCCGCCGTCCCGCGGTCCGCGCCGCCGCCGCGGGAAGCCCGCCCGGTCCGGCCGGCCATCCCCGGCGTCCCCGGCCGGCGGACCGCCCGCGGCGTCCCCGGCCGGCGGACCGCCCGCGGCGTCCCCGGCTCTGCCCATTTCCGGCCCGTTCTTTGCCGCTCGGCCCGGAGCCGCGCCGCCGCGCCCCGGTCCCGCGGTCCTCGCCCGCGAGCCCTCGGCGATGCCCGCCTCGGCCGCCTCGGCCTGGGCGAGATGCTCAGCGTGCGGACGCGACACGTCCCGGGCCCGCATCGCGGCGTTGGGCGTCAGTTTCATGGCCGGCACGGCATCATCCTCCTGCCCCTAGTGTCCTCCCACACCCCCCCGGTTGGACAAGCCCGGCCGGCCCGGGCACAGTGGGGCAGTGGCAGGTCAGCCGACGCTGTGGCGGCACCGGAACTTCCTGCTGCTGTGGACCGGGCAGACGGTCAGCGAGATGGGTTCCGCGATCACCCAGCTCGCCTTGCCGCTGACCGCGGTCGTGGTGCTCGGGGCGTCCACGTTCCAGGTCGGCCTGCTGACCTCGGCGGCGACCGCCGCGTTCGCGCTCATCGCCCTGCCGGCCGGAGCCCTGGTGGACCGGCGGGCCAAGCGACGGCTCATGATCTGGTGCGACGCGGCGCGGATGCTGATCATCGGCTCGGTCCCGCTGGCCGCCGCCTTCGGCCTGCTCACCATGGGTCAGCTGTACGTGGTAGCGGTGACCGCCGGCGTATGCACCGTCTTCTTCGACGTCGCCTACCAGAGTTACCTGCCTGTGGTCGTGACCAGGGAACAGCTGGTGGACGGCAACGGCAAGCTGGGCGCGAGCCAGTCGTTCGCGCAGGTGACCGGGCCGGGCCTGGGCGGCGGCCTGGTCGGCCTGGTCGGCGCGGCGGGCGCCATGACCGCGGACGCCATCTCCTACGCCGTCTCGGTGGCCTCGCTGCTGGCCATCCGCGTCCGGGAGGAAGCCCCGCGGGCCGCCGGCGGCCGCGCCAGCCTGCGCGCCGAGATCGCCGAGGGGCTGTCGTTCGTGCTCAGGCACCCGATCCTGCGCAAGATCGCGGCGTGCACCGGGACCGCCAACCTGTTCGGCACCATGGGCACCGCGCTCGAGATCATCTTCCTGGTCCGCGTGCTGCGGATCCCGCCCGCCGCCACCGGCCTGCTCTTCGCCGTGTCCAGCGTGGGCGGCGTGGTCGGCGGGGTGCTGGCCGGCGGCTGGGCCGCCGCATCGGCTCGGCGCGCATCATCTGGTACTCGATGCTCGTGCTCGGCTTTCCCCAGTTGCTGGTCCCGCTCGCCGCGCCGGGCTGGCGGGTGGCCGCCTTCGTGGTCGGCATGGCGTTCTGCTCCTTCAGCGGGGTGGTCTACAACGTGGCGCAGGTGAGCTACCGGCAGGCGATCTGCCCGCCCCGCCTGCTCGGCCGGATGAACGCCGCGATCCGCTGGGTGGTCTGGGGCACGATCCCGCTCGGCGGCCTGCTCGGCGGCGCACTCGGTGCCCTGATCGGCGTGCGCCCCACGCTGTGGATCGCCTTCGGCGGCAGCTGGGCCGCGGGCTGGTGGGTGTTCTTCTCCCCGCTTCGCCGGATGCGGTCCCTGGAAACCCAGCCCCCGGAAGACCGGCCCACCGAAGAGCAGCCCCCCGAAGAGCAGCCCCAGGAAGACCGGCCCCCCGAAGAGCAGCAGGGCCTAGAACACGTGCGGGCACCACGGAGCAGGGTCCCAGGACATGGCGGCGGACAGCTGCCGGATAGTGCCCGGCCGCAGCTCGGTGACTAGGCCAGCCCCCGCGAGGCTGCCCAGCTTGGTGCCGCCCAGGTAGGCCGCGCCGAGTTCGGTCACGTCCAGCGCCAGGTCGGCCGGCCCGGCGGCCGGAACGCACGACGCCGCCAGGCCGCCACCCGGCCCTTCATCGTCGGCGGTCGTGAGCCGCCACCGCCCGGCGTTGGACGGCAGGATCTCATCCCGCACCTCGATCACCGCGTCGACCGGGCCGGAATACCTGCGTCCGGCCAGCGCGGCGGGCACGTCGACGACCCGGATCCACAGGCCGTCGTTCAGCACCGGCCGGGCCCGCCTCGGGTCGGCCAGCTGATAGCACAGCGGATCGTCGACGGGGCGCCGCAGGACGCGGAACTCGCTGGTCAGGTCCCGGCTGAGCAGGTCGGTCCAGAGCGCCGCGCTGGCGGCCGGGTCGACCGCCATGAGCTCCCGCACCGTGAGCACGTTCTCCGGCAGGAAGTCGGTCCAGGTATCGACGCCCGAGTACAGCGCGTAGCCGCGCGGGCCGCTGGCATCCTCGGCCAGCAGGCAGCGCAGCGGACCTGCCCCGTGCCGCTCCTCGGTCGGATCGTAGGTGACGCTACGCCACCACGCGTCGCTGCGCGCGTAGAACCCGGGACGGGTCGGCAGCACGGCGTCGTGGACCTTGGCCAGTTCGGGCAGGACGGTCTCCGGCGCCGCCAGCCGGAGGCGGAGGTCACCCTGGCTGGCGGCCGCCGCCTTGGTCAGCGTGCCCTCGCCGCGCCGCAACGTGAGACCGAGATACCAGCTGGCGCGGCCATAGCCGAACCTGGAGTAGATCACCGACTCCGACGCCCACAGCGCGGCGAGCGGCTCGCCCCGGTCGCGCACGTCGGCCAGCTGGCGGCGCATCATGCTGCTCAGCACGCCGCGGCGCCGGTGTGTGGGCAGCACCGCGACGAAGGTCACCCCCGCGGTGGGCAGCACCACCTGCCCCGGCACGCTGAGCTGGAAGCTGTAGCACATCGTGACCCCGACCGGGGTCATCCCGTCGAAGGCGGCGAGGGTACGGTCGAACTCGAACCGGTCCAGGACTATGGGCCGGTCGCTCTCGGAGAGCGGCGAGCCATGGAAGGCATGCTCATCGACCGTCACGAAGCTGTCGAACTCGTCCTCCACGATGGGGCGGATCGGGAACGGGCCATCGGCGCGGCTGCTGGCGGACTCTGTCATGTAAGCCTTCGTACCTCTGATCGCCCGGTTGGCGCGACTGGTTTAGCCTGCCCGGGCCGCATCGCGTACAGTGCGCGCATCATGGTTACCACGCCGCCGCCGAAGGTCACCCGTCCCGGGCGACGCCGCGCGCTGCGGTTCCTGCAGTCCGTTCGCACCCAGCTGACCAGGCAGTTCATCACCAGGAACCGGCGGCTGGCGTTTGTCCTGTCGGTAACGGTAATCGCCATCGCCATCGCCTCGGTCCGCCTGTCCGAGTGGTGGTTCCCGCCCGGCGTGATGATCTTGCCGATCCTGGCCGGCGGGCTGCTGCTGTGGCCACGGGCGCTGCGCATATTCTTCGGGTTCGCCGCGGCGGCCCTCATCTACGACATGATCGAGGACAAGGCCGGGGCGGGGATCGTCGCCACCATCGTGCTCACCGCGATCTTCGCCGACGTCCTCGCCCGGACCAGGGAGAAGCTCGGCGTCCAGGGCCTGCGCGGCGACCGCATGCTGCTCGAACTGCGGGATCGCATCCGGGCCCAGGGCAAGCTGCCCGAACTCGGCGAGGGCTGGGAGTCGTCCCTCGTGCTCAAGCCGGCCGGCGGTTCGTCGTTCGGCGGCGACTTCATCGTCTCGTTCTGTGACGGCAAGATGCTCGAGCTGGCGCTGGTCGACGTGTCAGGCAAGGGCATCGACGCGGGGACCAGGGCGCTGCTGCTATCCGGCGCCTTCGGCGGCCTGCTCGGCTCGGTGCCCAGGGATGAGTTCCTCCCCGCCTGCAACGCGTACATGCGCCGTGGCGCCGGCAGCGAGGGCTTCGTCACCGCCGTGCACCTGTCGCTCGACCTGGCCTCGGGCGAGTACGTGGTCGCCTCGGCCGGCCATCCGCCGGCCGTGCACTATGACGGAGCGGCGGGCCGCTGGCGGCTCACCCAGGCCCGCGGGATCGTCCTCGGCGTGCTGCCCGACCTGCAGGGGGCGGCCAGCGAATCCGAGCGCGGCGTGCTGCAGCGTGGCGACGCGCTCATGCTCTATACCGACGGCCTGGTCGAGGCGCCCGGCCGGGACATCGACGCGGGCACCGACCGGCTGCTCGGCGCGGCCGAACGCATGCTGTCCAGCGGCTTCAAGACCGGCGCCCCCGCTCTGGTCGCGGCCATGCAGCGGGAGATCGGCGGCTCCGACGACTGCGCCCTGGTCCTGCTCTGGCGCACCTGATGCACCCCCGCCTCTGCACACCCGCGGGTCCCGGCGGCGGCGTCCGGGAACACCCCGGAACGTCCCGGTGCTGTCACGAATCGTAGGTACCCCGATCCGGAGCGTGCCTCCGGATCGTTATCCAACTAGGTTGCGCCGAACGTCAATCAATGGTAAAGGCGGCTAACTGCAGCAAAGCTGACGCTCATGTCAGGTATTTTCGATATCATATCGTTGTTCGCTTACACAAATTGTTTTTCCCGTGCGTTACCTGCGCGAACATCCAGGTAACCAGCGCGAACGTAGTGGTGGCACCGCCGCGCGGCGGTTCGGGTTAACCGGAGCCCGAACGGATAAGCCGACGCCAGCGTCATGTGACACATGCGTCATTGTTTGCAATTAATTCGGCATTCCCTGGAAAATGACTCCGTGACCGGGGGAAGCCGAAGTATCGGCGGTGCCGGACGGACGGGTGTGCGCGAGCACGTCCGCCCGTCGCTGACACGTGCCGAAGAAGTGGCGGCCAACGCGTCGGGAGAGAACTTCCCCGTCGCGCTCCGCCTGCTGCCCGCCCGGCACCGGCGGCACCTGGCGAACCTGTACTTCTTCGCCCGGCTGACCGACGACCTCGGCGACGAGGCCCGCGACCCCGGCGAGGCCCGCGACACCAGCAAGGCACAGGCCGGCCCGAGCGAACTCCGGCTGCGCCTGCTCGACGAGGTGGCCGCCGACGTGGACCGGATCTACGCCGGCCAGACCCCGGAATCACCGGTCATGCAGGTCATGGCGGAGACCGTCGAAGAGTGCCACGTCCCGGCCAAGCCGCTGCTCGACCTGATCGAGGCCAACCGGCAGGACCAGCGGGTCACCCGCTACCGCAGCTACCCGGAGCTGGCGCGGTACTGCGAGCTGTCCGCCAATCCCGTTGGCCAAATCGTGCTCTGCATCTTCGGCGTCGCCACCCCGGAACGCGTCGTCCTCTCCGATAGCATCTGCACGGCCCTGCAACTGGCCGAACATTGGCAGGATGTGGCCGAGGACCTGGGTAACGGGCGGATTTACCTGCCGGGCGAGGACCTGGAGCGGTACGGCTGCACGGAGGCTGACCTGGCCGCGCCGACGGCAGGCCCGGCGGTAAAGGAGCTGATGGCGTTCGAGACAGCCCGGGCCGTGCAACTGCTCGACGAGGGTGCGCCGCTGGTCGGCACGCTGCGCGGCGCGGCGCGGCTGGCGGTCGCGGGCTACCTGGCCGGCGGCCGGGCGGCGCTGGCCGCGATCAGGAAACAGCAGTACGACGTGCTCAAGGGCACCCCGACGCCGCGCAAGCCGCGGCTGGCGGCCGAACTGGTCAAGGCGTACGTGACAGGGAGGTGAGCAGGCGCTAGTGGAACTGGACGAGGCGTACCGCGAGTGCGAGCGGATCACCTGGACGCAGGCCAGGAACTTCGCGTACGGCATCCGGCTGCTGCCGGCCGGCAAGCGGCGCGGGCTCGCCGTCATCTACGCGTTCGCCCGGCGGATCGACGACATCGGCGACGGCACCCTGCCCGCCGGGCAGAAGATCGCCGACCTGGAGCAGGCCCGCCGCGCCGTCCTCGACCTCAGCCACCCCGACCCGAACGATCCCGTGCTGCTCGCCCTGGCCGACGTGCGGCGCCACTTCCCGGTCCCGATCGAGGCCTTCGGCGAGCTCATCGACGGCTGCGTCGCCGACGTGCGCGGCGCGCACTACCAGACGTTCGAGGACCTGCACTACTACTGCCGCTGCGTGGCCGGCTCGATCGGCCGGCTGTCGCTGGGCATCTTCGGCACCCGCCACGACCCGGCCGAGGCCGCGCGCCTGGCCGACTCCCTGGGCGTGGCCCTGCAGCTGACCAACATCCTGCGCGACATCCGCGAGGACCACGCCACCGGCCGGGTCTACCTGCCCGCCGAGGACCTGGCCAAGTTCGACATCGACCTGGCCGCGCCCAGCCCGTCCGGGTTCGACCGGCTGGTGGAGTTCGAGGCCGAGCGGGCCCGCGACTGGTACGCCACCGGCTGGCAGTTGCTGCCGATGCTCGACCGGCGCAGCGCCGCCTGCACCGGCGCCATGGCCGGCATCTACCGCCACCTGCTGGAGCGGATCGCGGCCCAGCCCGCCGCGGTGCTGCGGGGCCGGGTATCGCTGTCGGGCCAGGAGAAGGCCATGGTCGCGGTCCGGGCCCTGGCCGGGAGATTCGGATGAACGCCCGGGCTCCGCTTGCCTCGGGGGGCCGACCCCCCCGGACCCCCCCGAAGATCGTCGTGATCGGCGGCGGCCTGGCCGGGATCGCCGCCGCGATCGCGCTCGCCGAGTCGGGCGCGGCCGTCACCCTGCTCGAGGCCAGGCCCAGGCTCGGCGGCGCGACCTGCTCCTTCAACCGGGACGGCCTGATCGTCGACACCGGCCAGCACGTCTTCCTCGGCTGCTGCTCGGCCTACCGCGGCCTGCTGGCCCGGCTCGGCATGACCGGGCACGCGCCGCTGCAGCGCCGCTTCGACGTGACCGTCCTGGCCCCCGGCGCCCAAGGCCAACCCCGCAAGGCCAGGCTCCGCCGGACTGCGCTCCCCGGCCCCCTGCATATGCTGCCGGCCCTGGGCCGGTATCCGTTCCTTTCTTGGCCCGAACGGGTGTCGGTATCCCGCCCGGCACTGGCGATGCGTCGCGTGGATCCCGCCGATCCCGCCGTTGACCAGCAGCGTTTCGGCGACTGGCTGGCCGCGCGGGGACAGGCCGAACGGACCAGGCGCGCCCTGTGGGACCTGTTTTCGGTTTCCGCCCTGAACATCGCGGGTGACGACGCCTCGCTGGCGCTGGCCGCCACGGTGGTCAAGACCGGCCTGCTCGGCAAGAACGACGCCGCCGACATCGGCGTCGCCGCCCTGCCGCTGGGGGAACTGCACGGTGACGCGGCCGCGACCTTGCTGGCCAAGCTCGGCGCCCAGGTCCTGCTGACGGCCAGGGTTTCCGCTGTCGAGCCCCGCGACAGCGGGTTCGCCGTCCACCTGGCCCAGGGCGGCGAGATGACCGCGGACGCCGTGGTTCTGGCGGTCCCGCACGAGAAGGCCGCGCCGCTGGTCCCGCCGGGCACGCTGCCGGACGGGACCGTCGCGAGCTGGGCCGGCCTGGGCGCCTCGCCGATCGTGAACGTGCACGTGATCTACGACCGGCCGGTCATGGAGCTGCCCTTCGCCGCCGCCATCGGCTCCCCGGTGCAGTGGGTCTTCGACCGCACCCGCATCTCCGGCATGGACCGTCCGGGGCAGCAGTACCTGGCCGTCTCGCTGTCGGCCGCGGACTCCTGCGTGGACACCCCGGCGGCCAGGCTGCGCGAGCAGTTCGTGCCCGCGCTGGCCGAACTGTTCCCGGCCGCCCGCGACACCAGGGTCACCGAGTTCTTCGTCACCCGCGAGCGGCGGGCGACCTTCCGCCAGGCGCCGGGCAGCGGCGCACTGCGGCCGAAGGCGGCCACCCGGCGGCCGGGCCTGGTGCTGGCCGGCGCGTGGACCGACACCGGCTGGCCGGACACGATGGAGGGCGCGGTGCGCAGCGGCCTGGCCGCGGCCATCGAGCTCAAAGCTTCCCTCTCCACGATAGGGGTACCTAAGTGACTGCTGTGATGCCTGAGGGTGTGGCCCTGGCCCGGGATCTGGTCGGGCCCGCGATGGAGGCCGCCATCGCCCGCCTGACCCCGGACGTGCGCAAGGTCGCCGCCTACCACCTGGGCTTCGCGGACGCTGCGGGTAACCCGACGGGCAGCGGCAGCGGCAAGGCGCTGCGGCCGGCCCTGGCCCTGCTGTCGGCCCGCGCCGCGGGCGCGCCGCCGGAGCGCGGCGTCACCGCCGCGGTGGCGGTCGAGCTGGTGCACAACTTCTCCCTGCTGCACGACGACATCATGGACAACGACACCGAGCGCAGGCACCGGCCGACGGCCTGGACCGTGTTTGGTGTCGGCGCGGCCATCCTGGCCGGCGACGCGCTGCTCGCGCTGGCCCAGGACCTGCTGCTGGAGGACGACACGCTGAAGGGCGCCTGGGCCGCCCGCTGCCTGTCCGCGGCGGTGCAGCGGCTGATCGGCGGCCAGGGCTCGGACCTGGCCTTCGAGAAGCGCGACGACGTGACCCTGGCCGAGTGCCTGGACATGGCCGGCGACAAGACCGCCGCGCTGATGGCGTGTGCGTGCAGCATCGGCGCGGTGCACCTGGGCGCGCCGCCGACGCTGGCCATGGCGCTGGCCGGGTTCGGCGCGCACGTCGGCCTGGCCTTCCAGCTCACCGACGACCTGCTCGGCATCTGGGGCGCGCCCGAGGTGACCGGCAAGCCAGTCCGCGCCGACCTGCGGGCCCGCAAGAAGTCGCTGCCGGTGGTGGCCGCGCTGAACAGCGGCACCCCCGGGGCCGGGCAGCTGCGCGCCCTGCTCACGTCCCCGGAGCCGCTGAGCGAGGACGACCTGGTCCGCGCGGCCGGCCTGGTGGCCGCGGCGGGCGGCAGGCAGTGGGCCGAGACCGAGGCCGACGCGCAGCTCGCCGCGGCCAACGCCAGCCTGGCCGACATCGACCTGCCCGCCGACGTCCGCGCCGAGCTGACCGCGATCGCCGAGTTCATCACGGCCCGCCAGTGGTAGCAGAACGAGCCCGGGTGGCCCTCGACCGGGCCCGCGACCACCTGCTCGGCCTGCAGCACGCCGACGGGTGGTGGCAGGGCGAGCTCGAGACCAACGTGACCATGGACGCCGAGGACCTGCTGCTGCGCGAATTCCTCGGCCTGCACGACGACGCGGTAGTCGCCGCGGCGGCGCGCTGGATCCGGTCCCAGCAGCGGGACGACGGCACCTGGGCCAACTTCTACGGCGGCCCCGCCGACCTGTCCACCACGGTCGAGGCCTACCTGGCGCTGCGGCTGGCCGGCGACGAGCCGGGCGCGCCGCACCTGAAGCTGGCCCGGGACTGGATCCTGGACTCTGGCGGCGTCGAAGCGACCCGGGTGTTCACCCGGATCTGGCTGGCCCTGTCCGGCCTGTGGTCCTGGGACGACCTGCCGGTCATCCCGCCCGAGCTGATCTACCTGCCGTCCTGGTTCCCGCTCAACATCTACGACTGGGGCTGCTGGGCCCGCCAGACCATCGTGGCCCTGGCCGTGGTCCAGTCGTTCCACCCGTCCCGGCCCCTCGGTATCTCCATCGACGAACTCAAGACCGGCGGCCCGCACGGCCGCGCTCCTCGCCCGCCCCGCTCCTTCGACGCGCGCCCCCTCGCTGGCGCACCCGCCTCCGCGGATCCCTGGTCCCGTGCCTTCCAAGCTCTAGACCGAGCCCTCCATCTTTACCGACCGGTAAAGTCGGTGAGGCGGGCCGCGTTGCGGCGCTGTGCCGAGTGGATCATCGCCCGGCAGGAGCGGGACGGCTGCTGGGGCGGCATCCAGCCGCCCTGGGTGTACTCGCTGATGGCGCTGAACCTGCTCGGCTACGAAACCTCGCACCCCATCGTGCAGCGCGGACTAAACGGTCTTGACCGGTTCACCATCACCGAGGTTCTGCCATCGGAGGATGGGCCCGGCGGCCCGGTGCGCCGGCTCGAGGCGTGCCAGTCGCCGGTGTGGGACACCATCCTGACCATGATCGCGCTGGCCGACTCGGGCCTGCCGCCGGATGACCCGTCGCTGACCCGGGCGGCCCGGTGGGTGCTCGGCGAGGAGATCCGCGGCCCCGGTGACTGGCAGGTGCGCCGCCCTGACCTGGCCCCGGGCGGCTGGGCGTTCGAATTCGACAACGACGTCTACCCCGACACCGACGACACCGCCGAGGTCGTGCTGGCGCTGCGCCGGGTCGCCCCCAGGGACCAGGCCGCCATCGACCGGGGGCTGGCCTGGCTGACCGGGATGCAGTCGGCCGGCGGCGGCTGGGGCGCGTTCGACGCCGACAACACCCGCAAGCTCGTCAACAAGCTGCCGTTCTGCGACTTCGGCGCGGTCATCGATCCGCCCTCGGCCGACGTGACCGCGCACGTCGTGGAGGCGTTCGCCGCCGAGGGACGCGCCGCCGAGCCGGCCGCGCGCCGCGGCGTGGTCTGGCTGCTGCGAGCCCAGGAGCCGGACGGGTCCTGGTTCGGCCGCTGGGGCGCGAACTACCTCTACGGCACCGGCGCCGTGGTGCCCGCGCTGATCGCGGCCGGCGTGAAGCCGTCCAAGCCGGCCATCCGCCGCGCCGTGGCCTGGCTGGAGGAGCACCAGAATCCGGACGGCGGCTGGGGCGAGGACCTGCGCTGCTACGACGACCCGGCGCTGGCCGGGCGGGGCGCCTCCACCGCGTCGCAGACCGCCTGGGCGCTGCTCGCCCTGCTCGCGGCGGGGGAGCACGGCAGCGCCGCGACCGAGCGCGGCATCCGCTGGCTGGCCCAGACCCAGCGGGCCGACGGCAGCTGGGACGAGCCGTGGTTCACTGGCACCGGCTTCCCCGGCGACTTCTACATCAACTACCACCTGTACCGGCTGGCGTTCCCCGTCAGCGCCCTCGGCCGATACGTCAACGGAGGCGACGCATGACCGACGCGATCATCTGCGCCCCCCTGCGCATCGAGGCCCGCGCCATCCGCCGGGGCCTGCGCAGCAGCGTGACCCCGCCGCACGTGCTGCGCACCGGCTACGGTACCAGCCGGGCGGCGGAGCGGGCGGGAGGGCTCAAAGCCAGCTCGTTCGGCCAAATGATCGTCATGGGGGTCGGTGCCGGGCTGACCACCAGCCTCAGCCCGGGCGACCTGGTGGTCGGCACCGAGGTGGGCGTGGCCAACTGCCCGTCCGCGCCGATACTCGCGGGCGAGCTGCGGCGGGCCGGGCTGGCGGCCCGGCCGGGCCGGATCACCACGGTTGACCACCTGATCCGCCGGTCGCAGCGGGCTGGCCTGGCCGCCGACGGCACGCTGCTAGCGGACATGGAGTCGGCGCCGCTGGCCGCCGCGGCCGGCGACCGTCCGGTGGCCGTGGTCCGGGCCGTGTCCGACACCCCGCACCACCCGGTCGCGGGCATCGTCTCCGGCGGGCTGGCCGCGCTGCGGTCGCTGCGCGCCGCCGCGCCCGTCGTCGAGCGGTGGGCCGCCGCCTGCGGGTCGCGCCGGGTCCTGCTGGCCGGGCCGCGGTCGTTCTGCGCCGGCGTGGAGCGGGCCATCGAGATCGTCGAGCGGGCGCTGGAACTGGCGGGCGCGCCGGTCTACGTGCGCAAGCAGATCGTGCACAACACCCGCGTGGTGGGTGAGCTCGAGGGCCGCGGCGCAGTGTTCGTGGACGAGCTCGACCAGGTGCCCGACGGCGCCACCGTGGTGTTCTCCGCGCACGGCGTGTCGCCCGCGGTCCGCGCTGAGGCGTCCCGCCGCGGCCTGGCGGTGATCGACGCGACCTGCCCGCTGGTGTCCAAGGTGCACGCCGAGGCCCGGCGGTTCGCCGCCGACGGGTACACGGTCGCGCTGATCGGGCACGCGGGGCACGAGGAGGTCGAGGGCACCCTCGGCGAGGCGCCGTCCTCGACGGTGCTGGTGCAGACCCCGGAGGACGTGGCCAGGCTGCGACCCCGGGACTCCGGCCGGGTCGCCTACCTGATGCAGACCACGCTGTCGGTGGACGAGGCCGCGGAGGTGTCCGGCGCGCTGCGCGCGCGCTTCCCCGCGGTGCGCGCGCCCGGCAGCGACGACATCTGCTACGCGACGACCAACCGGCAGGCCGCCGTGCGGGCCGTCGCCGCCGAATCCGACCTGGTGCTCGTGGCCGGCTCGGCGAACTCTTCCAACTCGGTCCGGTTGGTGGAGACCTGCGAGCGGGCTGGGTCCCCGGCGCACCTGATCGACAGTGCGGCGGATATCCAGCTCGGCTGGCTCACGGGGGTATCGACGATCGGCCTGACGGCCGGGGCCTCCGCCCCTCCCGCCGTGGTGGAGGAGATCATTTCGGCGCTTTCAGGGCTAGGCCCCCTGTCCGTCTCCGAGCGAGTGACGACCACGGAATCAATCCGGTTCGGCCTGCCCAAGGAGGTACGGCAATAATGCCCATGCCACTGCGTCAGACCGTGCGCGTCGGGTCCTACCTGATGCGCCAGAAGCTGACTGGCAAGAAGAAGTTCCCGCTGCTCGTGGAGCTCGAGCCGCTGTTCGCGTGCAACCTGAAGTGTGCCGGCTGCGGCAAGATCCAGCACCCGCACGACATCCTCAAGCAGCGGATGCCGGTGGAGCAGGCGATCGGCGCGATCGAGGAGAGCGGCGCCCCGATGGTGTCCATCGCCGGCGGCGAGCCGCTGATGCACCCGCAGATCGACGTGATCGTCGCCGAGCTGATCAAGCGGAAGAAGTTCGTCTTCCTGTGCACCAACGCGCTGCTGCTGCCGAAGAAGCTGGACAAGTTCTCCCCGTCGCCCTACTTCGCCTGGGTGGTGCACATCGACGGGCTGCGCGAGCGGCACGACGAGTCGGTCTGCAAGGAGGGCGTGTTCGACAACGCGGTCGCCGCGATCAAGCTGGCCCAGTCGCGCGGGTTCACGGTGAATACCAACACCACGTTCTTCAACACCGACACCCCGCAGAACGTCATCGAGGTGCTGAACTACCTGAACGACGACCTGGGCATCGACCAGATGCAGATCTCGCCGGCCTACGCCTACGAGAAGGCGCCGGACCAGGAGCACTTCCTCGGCGTCGAGGAGACCAGGGAACTGTTCCGCAAGGCGTTCGCCGACGGGCGGCGGAAGAAGTGGCGGCTGAACCACACGCCGCTGTTCCTGGACTTCCTCGAGGGCAAGACCGACTTCGGCTGCACCGCCTGGGGGATTCCCTCCTATTCGCTGTTCGGCTGGCAGAAGCCCTGCTACCTGATGAACGACGGGTACGTGAAGACCTACAAGGAGCTGGTCGAGACGACCGACTGGGATTCCTACGGGCGGGGCAAGGATCCCCGCTGCGCCAACTGCATGGCACACTGCGGGTATGAGCCCTCGGCCGTGCTGGCCACCGTAGGCTCGCTGCGCGAGTCGATCAGGGCCGCGCGCGGCTGACCCTGGCTGGCCTGGCGGCAGCTAGGTGTGGGCCCCCCGGTTATCCCGGGGGGCCCACGTTTTCTTGTAGGCGGGGGGAATCCCGCAGCTTCCGCTCAGCACTCGTTCAGCTAACGCGGCCAAGCTCTGATGTGGCGCGGCGTTCGCTCCCGGGGCGAGCCACCGCGCCGCCAATCTATGCGGAGGCGACCCCGACAAGAGTGCGGGATGTTCCTCACCTATCTGCGGCGCGAGCTCAGACGCCGGATGCGCCAGGCGGTGTTCATCGCGCTCGGCCTCGCCCTCGGCGTGGGCCTGGTGATCACCGTGACGGCGGCGTCGGCCGGCGTCAAGAACGCCCAGGGCACCTGGGGCAGCACCCATGTGGCATCGATGCTGTTAAGCGGGGCCGTTTTGAGCCATGCGGCGCTCCCCTTGGGTACCTAAGGACGCATCACGTATCGGCAGCACCGGCAGCATCGGTAGCAGCCATCGCGCTGCCGCCGGCTGGGACCCACACGCACCGGCAGCACCCATCGCTCGGGCCCTGTCACAGCATCGGCCGGTCGCGCGGTCCCGGGCTGAGGCATCAGGGCTCCAGCCCCGAGGCATCAGGGCTCCAGCGTGGCCTCGCGGCGGAGCAGGGTGGGCAGGTCCACGGGCTCCGGGCGGACACCGGCCAGGCCGCGCGCGGTGAACCAGTGGCTGATGTTCTCCGCGTCGCGGGTGAGGTAAAAGGCGCCACGCGGGTTGGCGATCACGTCGACCACCTGGGGCAGGTCGATCATGACCAGCCGCCCGTCGTGGACCAGCAGGTTGTAGGCGGACAGGTCGCCGTGCGCCAGGCCGTCCCTGGCCAGGTCGACGAGCGCCTGCACCAGCTGGTCCCACAGCCCGGCCAGCTCGGCCGGCCCGGGCCTGGTCTCGGCCAGCCGGGGCGCGGCGACCCCGTCCGGTGAGCCGATGAACTCGAGCAGCAGCTCGGTGTCCAGGACCTGCGCCGGGTACGGCACGGGCACCCCGGCCGCGCGGAGCCGGGCCAGCGCGGCGAACTCGGCGTGTGCCCACTGGCCCGCGATGGCCTGCCGACCGAACGCGCTCCGGCTCGCCACGGCCCGGTTCACCCGGGATTCCCTGACCCGGCGCCCCTCCAGGTAGCCGCTGTCGCGGTGGAACATCCGGTGCCCGGCGTCGCGGTAGCGCTTGGCCGCGAGCAGGCAGGAGCGGCCGCCGGGCACGCCGCGCCGGAGCAGGAAGACGTCGGCTTCCTTGCCGGTCTTCAGGATGCCGAGCTCGGTGTCGACCGCGGCCAGGTCGGTGACCAGCCAGTCGGGGTGCGGCGCGGGGCCGCGCTGAGTAGGGATCGACTGGTCCCAGGTGGACCAGCGGTCGCCTTCCGGCAGACCGTCGGTCGCGTCGAATACCTCGATGGGCGGCAGCGCCCGGCGACCCCGGACGCGCTTGGGCTTGCCGCCGTATCGAAAAGGATGTGACGTGGACACGAGCGGCAGCTGGAGCGCGCCGAGGTTACATGCTGCCGAACAAGCTGTCCGGCCCGCTGGCCGTGATGATCGCGCTGGCCGCAATCATGGCGGGATGCGACTCGCATCCGCACCAGGCGCCTGCACCGAGCGTGTCCGCACCGAGCGCGTCCGCACCGAGCCAGGCCAGCCGGGGGATCACGGCGACCGGCCTGGCCGCCTTCCCCGGCCCGGACGGGGTCGAAGCCCGCTGGGTGATCGCGGAGAACGACAAGCCGGGCACCACCGCCTGGAAGATCCACGGCTCGCACGGCGGCATCAGCGGGTTCGCCAGCCAGGTCTACGCCCGGCCCGGCCAGCAGGTCACCCTGTACGTCAGCACCACCGGCCGGACGTTCCGGGCCCAGGCCTTCCGGATGGGCTACTACCAGGGCGAAGGCGCCCGGCTGATCTGGACCTCACCGCGGGAAACCGGCAGGGACCAGCCCGCCTGCCCGGTAAGCCCCGGCACCAACATGGTGTCCTGCGACAACTGGTCACCGTCGCTGACGTTCACCGTCACCCCGGCGTTCGTCCAGGGCGACTACCTGATCAAGCTGACCGGGCCGGGTAACCGGCAGAGCTACGTGCCGCTGACGATCTGGGACCCGGCCAGCACTGCCACCTACGTGATCAAGAACGACGTGTTCACCTGGCAGGCCTGGAACTACTACGGCGGCTACGACTATTATCAGGGCCTCGGCGGCTGCCCGCCGGACGTGTACCCGGTCTGCAACCGGGCCCGGGTCGTCTCTTACGACCGGCCCTACGCGGCGGAGGACGGCTCTGGCAACTTCCTGGCCCTGGAGTACCCGCTGGTCATATGGGCCGAACAACGCGGCCTCGACGTCACCTACGCCACCGACCTGACCGTCCAGGAGCATCCCGGCTACCTGCTCAGGCATAAGGCCCTGCTGTCCCTGGGCCACGACGAGTGCTGGTCCCTGGGCGAGCGCCAGGCCGCCGTGGCCGCGTACAACCGGGGCGTCAACATCGTCTTCTTTGCCGCCAGCCCCGTGCTGCGGCACGTCAGGACCCAGGCCTCCCCGCTCGGCCCTGGCCGCGAGCTCGTCGACTACCGGGATTCCGCCGCCGACCCGCTCGATGGCAAGGGCAACCCGCTCCAGGTCACCGGCAACGAATGGTCGAACCCGCCATCCAGCTGGCCCTCCGTCCCCAACTGGCGCCAGGTCACCGGCCAGTAACGGTCCCAGGGAAGGCGCCCCGCACCCGCCGTACCCAGGTCTTTCGGGCCGAACGAGCCGGGTGCGTGCCAGGCCGCCGGCTCGTCAGACGGTGACCGGATCCGGGGTCAGCGCTCGCGGCGCTGTCGCCGGTATGACGACGGTGGCCGGGTCTGCGACCTGGAGCCGTCGCCTACACCTGGACGAACTCGATGCCGGTGAGCTGGCAGAACGCCTTCCAGTCGGCGGCGTGGTGGCCCAGGTTCATTACCTCGTGGTGCGGGCCGCCGGCCGACAGCCAGCCGTTCAGGCACGTGCGCAGCCCGGACGCGGGCCGGAACTGCCCGTACGGCATCTCCAGCGCTGGCAGTTCCTGGCCGTCCAGGTTCTCGCCCTCAGCCACCACCAGCCGGAAGCGCTCGCCCTCCAGCGAGACCAGGGTGGCCAGCGTGGCCGGGCCCGGCTGGTACTGGAACACGAACGTGGGCGGGTCGTCAAGACGGCCGATGCCGAGCGGCCGCTTTATCAGCCGCACCGGCCGGCCGGTCCGGGCGATCTTCCAGTTGCCCTCGCCCATGTGGCTCTGCAGGATCGAGTCCGACGGGAAGTCCATCGCGTACATCTCGGTGAAGTGCGCGTCGCCGATCAGCGCGTGCCCCGCGTAGACCAGGCAGGCGGTGAGCACGTCGCCCTCGGCCGCGTACCCGAAGCCCTTGGCCATCAGCGACGACGCCGCGGCCAGCGGCAGCCGGCTGAACCGGCCGTCCTCGCCGATCGCGTCGAAGTGCGCGGTATAGGCGCCGAACCCGCGCTCGGTGAGGATCTGCTCGATCGCCACCTGCATCCGGGCGTGGTCGGTGCGCTCCTCGGCGGACAGCCGCGGGTCGATGTCGAAGTTCTCGTCCTCGAAGGCCATGACCGCGGCGACCGCGTCGGTACTCGCCTCCTGCATGCCGCGCCACAGGTCGCCCTGGGCCACTGAGATGATCGCCGGGCCCAGCGTCCGGACCAGGGCGCTCTCGTCGACCCGGATGTCACCCATCTCGTTCATCGGGTAACCGAAGATCGCGACCTTGAGCCGCTTCCACGCGGTGGCCGCGGCCGCCGCGCGGGCCCAGCGGCCCACGTCGGTGCGGAACGACGCGCTCTTCCAGTCGTCGGTGAGCACGGCGAACCGCCTGCCCGCCCGGACCATGGCGTTGGCCGTGTCCTGCGCGCCGTGCACGCCCTGGTTGTACGTCATGTCGGCCATGTCCCAGGCCGGGGTAACGCTGGGTTCCGGCTGGATGTTGGCCAGGCAGACGGGCAGCCGGGACTCGGCGAGCAGCCGCGCGACCCGCATGGCCGGCCCGTAGGTCAGCATGACCACCATCACGCCGTCCAGGTCCGCGTCTTCGAACTCCCGCATGGCGCGCTCGGCGTCCTCGCGGTACTTGATGGCCTTGCTCGGCGTGAAGTCGGCCACGTCGGACAGGTGCGCGGCGAGTTCGGCGGCGTATCCCTCCTGCCGCTGCGCGATGCCGGGGACCATGTCGTCGTACAGGTCCTGCATGATCCCGAGGATGCCGATCCGCGGCTTGCGTCCGACCCAGGCAGTCATGACTTCTCCTTACTCACCCGTCAACGCTGGCCGTAGTGGTTCTTGTACCGGGCGTGCAGCGCGTCCACCGTTCCGGCGGGCAGCGGCGCCAGCTCGCCGAAGGCCCGGGCCAGGTGAACGGTGCGCGCCACGTCCTCGCACATCACCGCGGCCTGCACCGCCTCCCGGCCGGTCCCGGCCACGGCGAACACGCCGTGGCTGCGCATCAGCACCGCCGGGGACCGGTGCCCGGCCAGGGCTGCGACCACCCCCCGGCCGATCTCCTCCCCGCCGATCAGCGCGAACGGCCCGACCGGGATCTCACCGCCGAACTCATCGGCCATCGCGGTGATCACGCACGGGATGGCCTCCCCCCGCGCGGCCCACGCGGTCGCGTAGGCCGAATGGGTGTGCACCACGCCGCCGGCCCCGGGCATGTGCCGGTAGATGTAGCCGTGCGTGGCCGCGTCGCTGGACGGGCTCAGGCCCTCGGCGCAGGCCGGCCTGCCGTCCAGGTCGCACACCACCATGGACTGCGGGGTCAGCTCGTCATAGGGCACCCCGCTCGGCTTGATCACCATCACCTCGCCCGCCCGGGCCGACACGTTGCCCGAGGTCCAGGCGACCAGGTTGTTCCGCACCAGCTCGGCGTGCAGCGCGCAGACCGTCTCCCGCAGCGCGGTGATCTCGGCGCTCTCCGCCTTGCTCATCTCCCCGCCTGCCAGGCCCGGTCGCGGATCGCGCGCAGCCGGTGCATGACCTCGTTCGTCCCCCGGCCGAAATAGTCGTGCAGCCGCACGTACTCGGCGTACAGCTCGTCGTACACGTCGGCGCGGGCCGGGTCGGGCCGGTAGACGTCCCGGTCGATCCGGCCCATGGCGGCCGCCGCGGCCGGCACGTCCGGGTAGGCGCCCGCGGCGACGGCCGCGTGGATGGCCGAGCCGAGGGCTCCGCCCAGATCGGACCCGATGACGGACAGCGGCCGCCGGGTGACGTCCGCGTAGATCTGCATGAGCGGGACGCTCTTGATCAGCCCGCCGGCGACCACGAGCTCGGTCACCGGCACGCCCGAGGCGCCGAACGTCTCGACGATCACCCGGGTGCCGAACGCGGTTGACTCCAGCAGCGCCCGGTAGATCTCCGGCGCGGTGGTGGCCAGCGTCAGGCCCACGATGGCGCCGGACAGGCGGCCGTCCACCAGCACCGAGCGGTTGCCACCTTCCCAGTCCAGCGCGATCAGCCCGTGCGCGCCGGTCGGCAGCCCGGCGGCCTTCTCGTCGAGCAGCTGCGGCAGCGACACACCCCGCCGCCTGGCCTCCTCGGCGAACTCGCCGGGGACGCCGTTGGCCGCGAACCAGGCGAAGATGTCGCCGACCCCGCTCTGCCCCGCCTCGTAACCCCACAGCCCGGCCACGATGCCGCCGTCGACCACCCCGCACATGCCGGGTACCTCGGCCAGCTCGGCGCCGTTCATCACGTGGCAGGTCGAGGTGCCCATAATCGCCACCATCTTGCCCGGCGCGACCGGGCCGGCCGCGGGCACCGTGACGTGCGCGTCCACGTTGCCGATGGCCACCGCGATCCCCTCGGGCAGGCCGGTCAGCGCGGCCGCGGCCGGGGTCAGCCCCTCGGCCCGGGCGCCCAGCGGGGAGATGGGATGGGCCAGCTTGTCGTCGGCGAAGCCGGCGAACCGCGGGTCCAGCGCGGCCAGGTACTCCCGCGAGGGATAGCCGCCGTCCTGGAAGATGCCCTTGTACCCGGCCGTGCACGCGTTCCTGGTCTCGGTCCCGCACAGCTGCCAGATGATCCAGTCGGCCGCCTCGATCCACCGGTCGGCGCGCTGGTACAGCTCGGCATCCTCGTCCAGCAGCTGCAGCGCCTTGGCGAACTGCCACTCCGAGGAGATCTTGCCGCCGTACCGGCCGATCCACTTCTCGCCCCGCTCGTGCGCGACAGCGTTGATCCGGTCCGCGTGCGGCTGGGCGGCGTGGTGCTTCCACAGCTTGGGGTAGGCGTGCGGGCGCGCGGCCAGCCCGGGCAGCTGGCACAGCGGCGTGCCGTCGGCGAGCACCGGCATGCAGGTGGACGCGGTGAAGTCGGTAGCGATGCCGAGCACCTGGCCCGGTTCGATGCCCGCGTCCCTGACCGCGGCCGGGACCGCTTTGGCCAGCGCGTCGGTATAGTCGGCCGGATCCTGCAGCGCCCAGTCCGGCGGCAGCTCGCCGTGATCCGCCAGCGAGCGGTCGATCACGCCGTGCGGGTACTCGCTGACCGCGGTGCCCGCCTCGGTGCCGTCGCTGACCCGCACTACCAGGGCTCGCGCCGACAGCGTGCCGAAGTCCACGCCGACGACGTACGCGTCACTCCCGCCCACTGAACCCGTCACCCCCTGCCCGCCGACCGCGCCGCGCCCGCGAACCCGCCGCCCGCGAACCCGCCGCCAGCCAACCCGCCGCCAGCCAACCCGCCGCCAGCCAACCCGCCGCCAGCCAACCCGCCGCGCCCGCGAACCCGCCGCCGCCGGCACCCTTGTTAGCGCTAACATCCATCTGCCCGCCTATCGTACGTTCCTGCAGAGCATTCTTACCGTCGCCCGGCCGGCTCAACCAGCCCGGCCTGGACCAGCCGGCCGGGGCGGCCGCCCCGGCCGGCCCGGCGCGACGGCGCTCGCCCGCACGATCAGCTCGGGTTCCACCCGGACCCGGGGCCCGGCCGGGATCGCACCGGTCATGCGGTCCACCAGCGTATTCAGCGCCTGCCGGCCGACCTTGCCGAAATCCTGCCGCACCGTGGTCAGCGGCGGCAGGTAGTACCCCGCCTCGGGCACGTCGTCGAACCCCACGATGCTGACGTCCTCGGGCACCCGGAGGCCTCGTTCCGCCAGCGCCCGCATGACGCCGAGCGCCATCGTGTCGTTACCGCAGAAGACGGCGGTCAGCCCGGGCTGGGCGGCCAGCCGGCCGCCCAGCTCGTACCCCGAACTCGCGGACCAGTCGCCCTCCAGCACGGCGGGCTCGGCCGCGCCGGCCTTGCCCAGCACCTGCCGCCAGCCGTTGACCCGCTCCTTGGCGTCCAGGCAGGACGACGGCCCCGCGACGTGATAGACGGTCCGGTGCCCCAGGCCGAGCAGGTACCGGGTCGCCGCCGCGGCGCCGGCCTCGTTGTCGATGGCCACCGAGGTGACCGACGCGCGGGTGCCGCAGCCCACCGCGACCAGCGGCACCTCGGCGGGTACATAGGCGAGCGCGGCCACCGCGGTGTCCTGCGTCGCGATGACGATGATGCCCTCGATGCCCTGGCCGAGGAACCGGTCAACCGCGTCCAGCATCGACCGGCGATCCAGCGCCGGCAGGCTGGTCACCGACACGAAGTAGGCGTCGTGCGCGGCCCGCTCGAACCCGTAGAGCATGGAGGTCGGACCGTAGAGCATGGTGTCGGCGGTGATCACGCCGAGCGTATGGGTGCGCCGGGTGACCAGGGTCCGGGCCGCCGCGTTCGGCCGGTAGGCGAGCTCGCGGATGGCGGCGAGCACCTTGTCACGGGTCAGTGGGCGAACGTTCGGGTGCTCGTTCAGGACCCGCGAGACAGTCTGATGGGAAACCCCGGCCAGCCGGGCCACGTCGGCCATGACCGGCGGCCTGGACAGGTTGCCCCCCGCAACAGACGACTTGCCCCCCGCGACGACCGCCGGTCGCACCCGGTTCCTGGCCTTCTCACCCGGTGACGACGTCACGTCGCGCCTCCTCTGCCGCCCGCGCTGCGGAGCCACGCGGTCAGCCGGGGCCGATGTCAGCGCTTACATCCGTGCAGGTCAATCGGCTGTGCTCTCGCCCCGGAGCCCCCGACAGCGACTTGCGCCTCCGCCGCCCGGATTCTTTGTGCTCAGCGTAGCCGTCGGACGTCCGGCGCGGTAGCCCGGGGAACGGTGCCCCCTGGGTCAGGACCTCTCCTTGCCCGCCGCGCTGCCCCGCAGGTCGCGCAGGGTATCCCTGGCCTTGCGGCCGGCCTCGCCCTCGCGCAGGTCGCGCAGCGCGTCCCGGGCCGCCTCGCGCGCCTTGCCGACCGCCTCGCTGTCCCGCAGGTCGCGCAGAGCCTCCCTGGTCTTCCGGCCGGCTTCGCCCTCGCGCAGGTCGCGCAGCGCCGCCTCGGCCTTGCGGCCGGCCTCGCCCTCGCGCAGGTCGCGCAGCGCCGCCTCGGCCCGGCGGCCCGCGTCGCTGGCGCGCATGTCCTCCAGCGCGGACTTGGCCTTGCGGGCCGCGTCGCCGTGCTGGGCTCCGCGCAACCACGCGAGCAACCTGTCCCACCAGCTCCGAGCCTGCCGTTCGATCTCGCTCACCGTGACTCTCCTTCGCCATCACCCGTGTCGTTTCGCTCGTCACCGTGTCGCTTCCCAGCCGCCGTGCCGCTTCCGGCCACACGGCCCAGGGAGATTCCCGCGACCCGGTTCAGTAAACACGATATAACGCAAAAATCGCTCGGGCGAATTCTCCTACCCGGGCTGCCGCGGGCCAACCCGGCCGGTGAGACAATGCCCGGCATGCCGCCTCAGCGCATCAGCGGGCACTCCCCGTACGAATCGGCGTTCGGGTTCTCCCGCGCGCTGGTCGCCGGCGACCGGGTCCTGGTGGCCGGCACCGCGCCGGTTCCGCCCGGCGGCGGCCCGCCCCCGCCCGCCCCGTACGACCAGGCCCGGCTCTGCCTCGACCTGATCGGCGAGGCGCTGATCCGGGCCGGAACCACCCTGGATCACGTGGTCCGCACCCGCATGTACCTCACCAGCGCCGCGCACTGGCGCGAGGTCGCCCGGGCGCACGGCGAGATCTTCGCCGCGGTCCGGCCCGCCGCGACCGCGGTGATCGTGGCCGGCCTGCTCGACCCCGCCTGGCTGGTCGAGATCGAGGCCGAAGCCCTGCTCCCCGCCTGACGCGCCCCCGGAGCGGCCAATTTCCATGATCGTGAAGGATCCGGTACGGCTAGCCGTACCAAACCCTTCGCGATCATGAATCAGTGCCGCTGGAAAAACACGAGGCTATCCGGCCGGCGCGGGCCCGGGACGCTGGAGGCCGGCCAGGATGGTGTCCACCACGTCGGCGATGAAGCCGGCCGTCATCGGCAGGTGCCCAAGCAGCAGCCGGTGCTCGGCGGCGCCGAACAGCAGGTCGAGCACCACCTCCTGGTCGACGGAAGCCGCGATCTCGCCGCGGGCGATGGCCCGGTCCAGCATGATCCGGCGCTGGCGGCGCAGCGGCTCGAGCACCCGGTCCCGCCAGGCCCCGCGCAGTTCCTGGTCGTGCTGGGCCTCGGCGATCAGCCCGGTCAGCATGGGTCCCATCGGCGTCTGGGTGACCGCCCGCACCCACGCGTGCAGCGCCGCCAGCAGGTCGCCGCGCAGCGCCCCGGTGTCCGGCAGCGGCTGCTCCTCACGGAAGGAGGCCATGAACGCGTCCAGTGCGAGCAGGCCCTTGGACGGCCAGCGCCGGTAGATCGTCGTCTTGCCCACCCCGGCCCGGGCCGCCACCTCCTCGATCGACATCGCAGCCAGCCCGCGCTCGGCCAGCAGTTCCACGGTCGCGGTCAGGATGGCCCGGTCCGCCTCCTGGCTCCGCGGCCGACCGCGCGGCGCCCCCGTCGGCGCAGCGCCCGCGCCCGTCCCCGGCGCAGCGCCCGCGCCCGTCCTCGGCGCAGCGCCCGCGCCCGTCCCCGGCGCAGCGCCCGCGCCCGTCCCCGGCGCAGCGCCCGCGCCCGTCCCCGGCGCAGCGCCCGCGCCCGTCCGCGGCGGCGCACCCCCCGGAATATCACTGCTCATCGGCCGGTTCTATCATGGAGAAATTCGAAACGATCCGTAACGTATCTGATTGGTATCATGCCTGTCACCGTGCCGTCCTCCCGCCGCCACGAGTCCTTGCCCGCCACCACGACAACAACACCCGCCGCCCCGCCCCGCCGCCAGCCGCTGCAACTGGCCCTGATCCTGGTCGCCGCGTTCATGGTCGTCCTCGATTTCAGTATCGTGAACGTCGCGCTGCCGTCGATCGAGCGGGAACTGCGCATGCCCGCCAACTCAGTCCAGTGGATCGTGACCGGATACGCCATCTCGTTCGGCGGCCTTCTTATCCTCGGCGGCCGGGCGGCTGACCTGTTCGGCCGGCGGCGCATGTTCGTCGCGGGCCTGGTCGCCTTCTCCCTGGCCAGCCTGGCCGGCGGACTAGCCCGGGACCCGGTACTGCTGATCGCGGCGCGGGTGGTGCAGGGCGCGGGCGCCGCCATCGTCGCCCCGGCCGCGCTTTCCCTCATTACCACCGGCTTCCCCGAAGGCCCCGAACGTACTCGCGCCATCGGCCTTTACGGCGCGGTCTCCTCGGTCGGCTTCGTCTCCGGCCAGGTCCTTGGCGGAATTCTCGTGCAGTTCACCAGCTGGCGCGCGGTGTTCCTGGTCAACGTGCCGGTCGGGCTGATCGCCGCCGCCCTGTCCCCGCACGTCCTCGGCGCGGCGAGAAGCGCGGCGAAGACCGCGGCCAGGACCGGAGTCGCCAATGCCCGCCATCTGGACGTCCGCGGCGCGCTGCTCATTACCGGCGCGGTCACCCTCATCGTGTTCGCCGTGTCCCAGGGCGTGGTACTCGGCTGGACCTCGCCGCTGGTCATCGCCGCCGTCGTGGTCGCGGCCGCGGCCGCGACGGCCTTCATGAAGGCCGAGACCCGGCACCCCGAACCGCTGATCCGCCCGTCCCTGCTGCACCGCAGGGGGCTGCGCGACGGGACCACGCTGGCCTTCCTGCTCGGCCTGTGGAACGGCGGCGAGATGCTCGTGCTGTCCCTGTACCTGCAGCAGGTCCTGCACGAGTCCCCGCTGTTCACCGGCCTGATCATCGCCCCGCAGGGCGTGGTCGGGTTCCTCATGGGCGTGACCGGGCCGCGGCTGGCGGCCCGGATAGGCATCAAGCGGCTGCTCGTGCTGACCGCCGCCGCGGCGGCAACCGGCTTCCTCGTCCTGACCCGGCTGCCCGCGACGGGCTACAGCCCGGTCCTGTTCGTGGTCACGTTGATCGGCTTCGGCACCGCCGGCACCGCGCTCGGCTCGACGGTGCTGGCCAGCCGCGGCATGGCCGACGCCGACCAGGGCCTGGTCGGCGGCATGATCAACACAAGCCGCCAGATCGGCGCGGCGGTCGGCGCCGCCCTGCTGCCGGCCGTGGCCGAAGGCGTCAGCGGCGGGATCGGCGTCTCCGGCGACCGCGCCGCGATGTTCGCCGCCGCGCTGGCCGCGCTGACCGCCACCGCCGTGGCCTGGCGCGCCGCACGGCCGGTCCGGGCCCGCGCCACCAGCTGACTTATAGGGCCGAACGGTCCTGCTTATAGGGCCGAACGGTCCTGGTTACCCGCCCCGCCCTCAGCTCGTGCGCTGCAGGGGTGTACGCACCGTCTGGAGCCGGATCAGCCCGGCGGCGAAGATGAACGTGTCGATGCCCAGGACCTGGGCGTGGTGGGCGAACACTTCCTGCGGCGTGCGTGCCATTCGTGCTCCTCCTTCACGGCGAGGTCCTTCTCGTCTTACCGTATATTCATGAGTTTCGAGCACATCCTGGTGGAGCGCTCCGGCGACTTCGCCACGGTCACCATGAACCGGCCGCGGCGCCGTAACTCCCTGTCGCTTGAGCACATGCACGAGCTGATTGCGGCGTTCGAAGATCTGGGGGACAGCGATGTCCTCGGCATCGTGCTGGCCGGCAACGGCCCGGTGTTCAGCTCCGGGCACGACCTCGCCGAGGTCGCCGACGCCGGCCTGCCGCAGGTCCGGTCGCTGCTGATGACCTGCACCGAGCTGATGACGCTGATGCAGCAGGTGCCCCAGCCGGTGGTGGCGCGGGTGCACGGGCTGGCCACCGCGGCGGGCTGCCAGCTGGTGGCCAGCGCCGACCTGGCCGTGGCCAGCGAGGAGGCCGGCTTCGCCGCGCCCGGCGGCAAGGGCGGCTGGTTCTGCCACACCCCGATGGTGGCCATCGCCAGGAACGTGGGCCGCAAGCGGGCCGCGGAGCTGGCCATGTCCGGCGACGTCATCGACGCGCGCACCGCGCTGGACTGGGGCCTGGTCAACCGGGTGGTGGCCGCTGCGCAGCTTGACTCCGCGGTGCAGGACCTGCTGGAGCGGGTCACCAAGGGCTCGGCGCAGAGCAAGGGCATCGGCAAGCAGGCGCTGTACGCGCAGATCGACCTGGACCAGGCCAAGGCCTACGCCCACGCCATCGAGGTGATGGCCGCGACCAGCCAGCTCCCCGACGCCCGGGAGGGGATGCACGCGTTCCTGGAGAAGCGCAAGCCCAACTGGGACCGCGGCCGGAACTAGGCCGCCCCCGGTTTTGTCGGACCCGGCTGGTAGCGTCGGCCGCAACAGGATCCTTCCGACGCAGCAAGGGGGAAACACGATGGCGTCCGTACTTAACCCGTACCTCAACTTCAACGGCAACGCCCGTCAGGCGCTGGAGTTCTACCGGAGCGTGTTCGGCGGCAAGCTCACCCTGAGCACGTTCGCCGACTTCGGCACGCCCCAGGACGCGCCGGACGCCGGCAAGATCATGCACGGCCAGCTGGAGACCGACGCCGGCTATACGATCATGGCCGCCGACACTCCGCCCAACATGGAATACCAGGGCATGCACGGGTTCGGGGTGAGCCTGTCCGGCGACGACGGAAACGCCCTGCACGGCTACTGGGAAAAGCTGTCCTCCGCCGGGACCACCACGATGCCGCTGCAGAAGCAGGCCTGGGGTGATGAGTTCGGCATGTGCACCGACCAGTTCGGCGTCCCCTGGCTGGTCAACATCTCCCAGCCGCAGGCGTAGCTCACCGGCGACCTCGCTCTGGGGCATGATGGGCGGATGCCGCTGTTCGCCTTCGAAGGCCGCGAGCCGCACGTCAGCCCCGGGGCGTGGATCGCTCCCACCGCCAGCCTGATCGGCGACGTCCGGGTCGAGGCCGAAGCCTCCATCTGGTACGGCGCGGTGCTCCGCGCCGATTTCGGGCCGATAGTCGTGCGCCGCGGCGCCAACATCCAGGATGGTTCGGTGCTGCACGGCGGCGACGACCCGGTGACCGAGGTCGGCGAGGGCGCCACCATCGGCCACCTGTGCGTGGTCCACGGTGCAGTCATCGGCACCGGGGCCCTGGTGGGCAACGGCGCCACGGTACTCGACGGCGTGCGCGTCGGCCGCCGCGCCCTGGTCGCCGGCGGCGCGACAGTGCCGCCGGGGATGACCGTCCCCGATGGCATGCTGGTCGCGGGCGTCCCGGCCCGGGTCGTCGGCGAGGTCGGCGGGCGAGCCAAGGAGTGGGTCGACACCAACCCCGCGATCTACCGCGAACTGGCCCGGCGGCACGCGGCCGGGACCCGGCCCGTAGGGTCGGATACATGGAATATCGCACGCTAGGCAAATCGGGTCTACGAGTTTCCGTGCTCACCATGGGCACGATGACGTTCGGCGGGCGCGGGGCGTTCGCCAACGTGGGGACGACCGACGTGGCGCAGGCCCGCCGGCAGGTGGACATGTGCCTGGACGCCGGGGTCAACCTCATCGACACCGCCGACGTCTACTCGGGCGGCCAGGCCGAGGAGATCCTCGGCGAGATCCTGCGCGGACGCCGGGACGAGCTGCTCGTGGCCACCAAGGTGCGGATGCCGATGGGCCGCGGGCCGAACGACGCGGGCCTGTCGCGCCACCACGTCATCTCCGGCTGCGAGGCCAGCCTGCGCCGCCTCGGCACCGATTACGTGGACCTGTACCAGGTGCACGAGTGGGACGGCCAGACCCCGCTCGAGGAAACCCTGGACGCGCTGGACCTGCTCGTCAGGCAGGGCAAGGTCCGGTACGTCGGGGCGTCCAACTACGCCTCCTGGCAGCTGATGAAGGCGCTGGGCACGGCCGAGCGGCTGGGCCTGCCGCGGTTCGTCAGCCAGCAGATCTACTACTCCCTGCAGGCCCGCGAGGCCGAGTACGAGCTGATCCCGCTCGCCGTCGACCAGGGCCTGGGCGTGCTGGTCTGGAGCCCGCTGGCGGGCGGGCTGCTGTCCGGCAAGTACCGCAGGGACCGCGAGGCCCCGGCGGGTTCGCGGCAGCTCACCGGCTGGGACGAGCCGCCCGTCTACGATACCGACGGCTTGTACGACACCATCGAGGTCCTGGTCAAGATCGCCGAGCAGCACGGCGTCTCGGCCGCCCAGGTGGCCCTGGCCTATACGCTGGCCAAGCCGGCCATCACCTCCGTGGTGATCGGCGCGCGCACCGCCGGGCAACTGGCCGACAACCTGGCGGCCGCGTCCCTCACCCTCAGCGCCGACGAGCGGGCCCAGCTGGATAAGGTCAGCGCCCCGCCGCTGCTCTACCCGTACTGGCACCAGGCCAAGACGGCGGCCGACCGCCTGTCGGCCGCCGACCTGACGCTCCTGGCCCCGTACCTCGGCTAGCCCGCCGCCGGACGGGCGGCCGCCTGCCCGGTCCGCCCGGCTGTGATCCGCCCGGTCGTGACCGTGATCCGCCCGGTCGTGACCGTGATCCGCCCGGTCGTGACCGCGATCCGCCCGGTCGTGACCGCGTTGGTCGGGTGTTCCCGCGGGGCCGCCCCGCCCCCGGCCGCCCGTCGGCCACCCCGTTCGGGCCGCCGCCCGGGCCGAACTTGCCCCCGCGGACCACCACGAATACCCCATCTCGTCTTTCACGGCGCGCCCCCGGATTGTATGGATGTGGCAACCTACTCCTTCTATTGAGCACGGTGTCACATCCATGCCCTGGCGCGTCGGCTCCGGGCGCCCCCGCCCCAGGAGCGCCCGTCCCTGGCGCCTCCGCGTCCACCGGGCCCAGCGCCCCGGGGGCCTCCGCTCCCGCCGGCACCAGTGACACCTCCGGGCCCACCGGAACCAGCGCTCCGGGCGCCTCCACGCCCGCCGGCGCCAGCGCCTCGGCGCCTGCGCCCGCGCCGACCGCCTCACGCCACATCTCGGCCCTGCGGACCGCGAACAGCGGCAGGCTGCTCAGCCCGATGCCGGCCAGGATGGCCACGCCTCCCACCAGCGACCCGGCGCCCACCGGGTCGCCGAACGCCACCGCGCCCGCGATGGCGCCGACCAGCGGCTCGAGGTTGAGGAACGCCCCGGCGACCTCGGCCGACACCCGGCTCTGCCCGAACGCGAACAGGGTGAACGGCGCCAGCGTGCCCAAACCCGCCAGTGCCACGACCGCCAGCACCGGACCGGCCCCGCCAGGAACGGCAGGCGCACCCTCGGTGATGACGGCCACCGGCAGCGCCCCCAGCGTCGCGCCGAGGAACTGCACGGCGGTGACCGCGACCGGGTCGCGCCCGTCGAGCAGCCGGCCCTGGGCCACCGTGACCGTGGCCGACAGGAACAGCGACGCCAGCACCAGGCCGTCGCCGGCCAGCGTCGCGCCGCCGCCCCCGCCGCCCGCGGTGACCAGGCCGACACCGGCCAGCGACACCACGAAGCCGAACCAGGCCACCGGCCGGGCCACGGTGCGGTACCACGCCGCGGCGATGATCGCGACCAGCACCGGCACGGCCCCGATCAGCAGGGCCGCGTGGGTGACGCTGGTCCGGCTGATCCCGGCGTTCTGCAGCATGACCGAGCCGCCGTAGCCGAACGCGCCCGCGACCAGCACCGCGGGGGTGAACGCGGCGCGCAGGCCAGTGCCCCGCCGGGCCGCGGCGGCCAGCAGGACCGCGGCGGCCAGCCCGAAGCGGACCACGGTGAGCCAGCCCGGTGACAGCCAGTACAGAGCCAGCTTGGACAGCGGCACGGTGGTGCCCCACAGCAGCCCGGCCGCGACGAGGGCTGCGACGGCGTTGCGGCGGTTGGTCTTCATGCATCCATACTCACCGGTAGCTATAAAAAATTCGTCGTCTAACATCGACTACGATATATAATTTGGCCTTATGGCAGTTGTACTTGACGAAGTTGACATACATCTGCTCACCGCGCTGCAGGAGGATGCGGACCGCACCAACGTCGAACTGGCCCGGATGGCCGGGCTGTCACCGGCCGCGACCCTGCACCGGGTCCGGCGGCTGAAGGAGACCGGCGTCATCCGGGTCATCAGCGCCCAGGTCGACGCGGCCGCGGCGGGCTTCCCGCTGCAGATGTACGTGACCGCCGTGCTGGCCCGTCACGACCCGCGCTCGAGCCGCGTGTTCGACGATCAGATCCGGGCGCTGCCGCAGATCATCGCGGCGGACAACGTGGCCGGCGAGACTGACTACATCCTCACCGTGGTGGCCCGCGACGTCGCCGAACTGCAGACCGTGCTGGCCAGCCTGGCTTCCCACGGCGGCCAGCGGCTGGTGACCTACCTGCGGCTGGCCGAGATCAAGCCCCCGTCCCGGCTGCCGCTGGCTCCGCCCGGGCCGCCCGAGCGCCCGGCCCGCCGCCGCCGGCCCCGCCCCGCGCCGTAACCCACGAGCAGGCTCTCGTGCTAGCGTCCTGCGGCATGAGGATTGCGGTGATAGGCAAGGGCAACATCGGCGGCTCGCTCGGGACCAAGTGGCACGCGGCCGGCCATGACGTGGTCTACGGAGCCAGGGACGCGTCCGGCACCGGGCCGGGCGGCGCCCCGGTGCTCGCGGTGGGCAGCGCGCTCGCAGACGCCGAGGTGGTACTGCTGGCCGTGCCCGGCGCGGTCGTGCCCGACGTGATAACCGAGCAGAAGGACGCGCTGGCCGGGAAGGTCGTGATCGACGCGGTGAACCGGATGGGCGCGCCGGAGTTCGACAGCCGGGCGCTGATCGCCGACGCTGCCCCGCAGGCCAGGTACGTGCGCGCGTTCAACAGCCTGGGCTGGGAGAACTTCGCCGATCCGCTGCCCGGCGCGAACATGTTCTTCGCGGCCGACCCCGAGGCCAGGGCGGTGGCCGAGGAACTCATCTCCGCCGTCGGGCTCGAGCCGGCCTTCGTCGGCGACAGCACCGCGACGCCCACCGTCGACGCCCTGCTGCCGCTGTGGTTCGCGCTGGTCAAGCAGAATGGCGGCCGCCGCAGGCTGGCGCTGCGGATCCTCACGGAGGGCTAGCCACCACGGGCAATTATCCCGAACGGGCGTAGTGTCACGCCCGGTTACCCGTCTGGCGTGCCGCTAGAGCTCGACGGTGCCGCGCACGCACGTGACCGTTCCGCCGCCCACCCAGACCTGGCCATCGGGGTCGCGGGACACGTGCACCTGGCCACGGCGGCCGAGCGCGGTGCCCTGACTGGCCACGTACGGGGCGGTGACCCGGCCGCTGGCCAGCAGCCACTGCCCGAGCGAGGCGTTCAGGCTGCCCGTGACCGGGTCCTCAACCGAGGTGATCTGCGGGCTGAACGCGCGCACCTCGATCGCTTCCGGCGACCCGGCCGGATAGGGTCCCACCACGCCGATGTCCAGGTCCACCGCGCCGGGGCGGACCGCCAGCACCGCCTCGGCGCTGGCCAGCAGCACGGCCACCCAGCCGGGGCCGTTGTCGGCCCAGGCGATGTCCACGATGTCGGCCCGCGCGAGGTTCAGCCCGCGCATCACCCGCTCGGTCACCGCGTCGTCCACCGGCCCGCTGCGCACCAGAGGCGGCGCCGCGAACGCCAGTCCGGCCTTATCCCCGAGACCGAGCCGGACCGTGACCAGCCCGGCCGCGCATTCCTGCACCACTGCCCCGGCCGGGCCAGGCCGGCCGCCGGCCTCCAGCCAGGCGTGGCAGGTACCCAGGGTGGGGTGGCCGGCGAACGGAAGCTCCCTGCTCGGCGTGAAGATCCGGACCAGGTAGTCGGCTGCGCTCGCTCGCGGTGTCAGCACGAACGTCGTCTCCGACAGGTTCGTCCAGCGCGCGAACAGTTGCATCTGCTCGGTGCTCAGCTCGTCGGCGCCGAGCACGACCGCGACCGGGTTACCGAGGTACGGGGTGTCGGTGAACACATCCACCTGGCGGAACTCAAGAGTCACATGCCGAGTCTATGAGCCCGGGCACGCCGGCGGCAGAGCCAATTCGGCGCCGGCTGGCCGTGACGCGCTACGGTGCCGCCATGGGAAACGCCACGGGACGGGCCACGAAAAACCGGCCGCGGGTCACCGTTCTGGGCAGCCTGAACATGGATATCTCGGTCACCGTGCCGCGGCTGCCCGGGCCCGGCGCCACCGTGCTCGGCTCGGCGGCGCGGTTCACGCCGGGCGGCAAGGGGGCCAACCAGGCGGTGGCGGCGGCCCGGCTCGGCGCCGCCGTGCGCCTGGCGGGCTGCGTCGGCGACGACGCCTTCGGTCGGCAACTGCTGGCCGCGCTGCGCGCCGAGGGGGTGGATGCCGAAGGGATCCGCGTCACGGCCGACGCCCCGACCGGGCTGGCCATGATCTCGGTCGACCCCGCGGGGGAGAACCTCATCACGGTCGCGCCCGGCGCCAACCACGAGGTCGGCGCCGCGGAGGTCGGCACGGCGCTCGATGACCCGGGCGACGTCCTGGTCATCTGCGCCGAGATCCCGGTGCCCGCGATCGAAGCGGCCCTGAGCGCGGCGCGGGGCAGACGCGCCATCCTCAACCTGGCTCCGGCGCCGCCGGACGCGGGCGCGATCGTGACCGGCCAGCACCCGGACTGGCTGGTGGTGAACGAAACCGAGGCGGCCGCCGTCCTCGGCCAGCCGGTCCGCGGCCTGGCCGAATCGGGCCGGGCCGCGGCCGCGCTGGTCACCGCCGGCGTCAGCCACGCCGTGGTCACCGCGGGCGCGGACGGCGCCGCGCTGGCCGGCGGGCCGGCCGGAACCACGGAAACCGTCCCGGCGTTCCGGGTCGACGCGGTGGACACCGTTGGGGCGGGAGACACCTTCGTCGGCGCGCTCGCCGTCGCCCTGGCCGCGGGCGTCCCGGCGGCCGAAGCGGTCCGCGCGGCCGCCGCGGCGGGTGCCACGGCCGCCACCAGGCCCGGCGCCCAGGCCGGAATGCCGCGCCCGGCGGACATCCGCGCGGTCACCGGCCTGACCTGGCCGGTAGCCGGGCGAGCCGGTAGCCGGTAGCCGGGCGAGCCGGTAGGCGGGTGAACCGGAGCCGGATGAGCCGGGAGCCCGATGAGCCGGGCGCCGGATGAGCCGGGAGCCCGATGAGCCGGGCGCCGGATGAGCCGGGCGCCCGATGAGCCGGGCGCCGGATGATTCGCATTCGCCCGCCGGGACAGGTATACAAACGTTTAGAGGGGCGGGCGAAGCATTGCCTAGAGGAGAGCGTGACGTGACACCGGTCGGCCTGCGGGAGTTCGTCCTGGAGGCACCCGTCCAAGGCGGGGCGGCCCAGCACGGCGCGCCCGATCTCCCGCCCGCGGTGCCCGCCGCACCGGGCGAGGCGGTGCCCGCCGCACTGAGCGAAGCACTGAGCGAAGCGCTGGCCGAGGCGTTCACTCTGGCCCCGAGGCGCGCAGGCACGCACCACCGGACCTGGTTGGACACCTTCGACTGGCGGCTCTACCGGGCCGGGCTCATGCTCGGGTTCGAGCCGGCCAGGCGCGGCGGCCGGCTGCTGCTGAGCAAGGCCGACGGCACCCCGCAGGCGCAGCAGCCGGTGACCCGCTGGCCGCGGCGCCCGGCCCGGGCTGAGGACCTGCCGGCCGGGCCGGTGCGGGACCGGATCAGCGTGCTGACCAGCCCGCGAGCCCTGCTGCCTATCGTCAAGACGGTCAGCACGGCCACCATCACCCGGCTGCTCAACGCCGACGGCAAGACGGTGGCGCGGCTGATCGCGGAGCACGCCACGGTGACCGCGGCCACCGCCGCCGCCGGGACCGCCGCGGGCACCACCGCCGAACTTCCGGTGCGCCTGGTCATCGCCGAAGTCCGCGGCTACCCCGGCCAGACGCGCAAGGCGGCCAGCCTGCTGGCCGGCCTGCCCGGCGTGTCGCACGCCAGCCAGAGCGAGTTCATCGCCGCGCTGACCGCGCTCGGCCGCCATCCGGCCGACTACTACAGCAGCCTCGAGGCGGAGATCACCGCCACCATGCCCGCCTCGGTGGCGGTGGCCCGGCTCCTGCTCCGCCAGCTCGATATCATGGAAAACAATGTCGACGGCGTACTCCGCGACATCGACACCGAGTTCCTGCATGATCTGCGGGTCGCGGTCCGCCGCACCCGTTCGGCCATAAAATTGCTCGGCGCGGTCCTGCCCGCCGAACTCGCCGGGCACTACAAGACCGAGTTCAAGTGGCTCGGCGACCTGACCACGCCGACCAGGGACCTCGACGTCCACCTGCTCGGCTTCGGCCCGATGACGGAGCAGCTGGCCGCCGCGGCGCCCGCCGATCTCGAGCCGCTCCGGGCCTTCCTGGTCAGGCGCCGCGCCCGCGAGTTCCGGCGGCTGGCCGCGGCGCTGCGCGGGCCCAGGTTCCGGGCCATCACCGACGACTGGTGCAAGGTGCTGCTCGAGATCCGCGACACCGGCGGCACGCCCAAGCGCCGCCTCACCGCGCAGAGCCTGGCCCTGGCCACGACCGGGCAGGCGTTCCGCCGGATCGCCGCGCTGGGCGGCGCGATCACCCCGGACTCGCCCCCCGAGTCCCTGCACGACCTGCGCAAGCGCGCCAAGGAGCTGCGCTACCTGCTGGAGTTCTTCGCGCCGCTGCACGACCCGGTCGCCTACCGCAAGGTCGTCGGCGACCTCAAGCAGCTGCAGGACTGCCTGGGCGAGTTCCAGGACAGCCAGGTCCAGCGCGAGGAAATTCACGCCCTGGCCGACGCGATGCTGGCCGAGGGCGCGGCCCCGGCCGCTACGCTGCTGGCCATGGGTGAAATCGCCGCCAAGCTCACGTTCAGCCAGGCCGAGGCCCGCGCCGACTTCGCCCGCCGGTTCGCCCGGTTCGCCGGCCCGGCCGCCCAGCAGCGCGTCCGCACCCTCCTGGCCGGCGAGAAGGCAGGCCGGTGAGGATCTTCGCCACCTACAACATCAAGGGCGGCGTCGGCAAGACGACCGCTGCGGTCAACCTGGCCTACCTGTCCGCCGCCGACGGCCACCGCACGCTGCTGTGGGACCTGGACCCGCAGGGCGCGGCCAGCTTCCTGTTCCGGATCAAGCCGCGGGTCAAGGGCGGCGGCAAGGCGCTCATCCGCGGCACCAAGACCCTCGACGGCGCGATCAAGGGCACCGACTTCGACGACCTGGACCTGCTCCCCGCCGACTTCACCTACCGCAACATGGACCTGCTGCTGGGCGGCGGCGACTCCCAACCCACCCGCAAGCTCGCCCAGCTCCTCCGCCCGCTGGCCGCCGAGTACGACCACGTATTCCTGGACTGCCCGCCGAGCATCTCGCTGGTCTCGGAGAACGTCATGCACGCCGCCGACGTGCTGCTCGTCCCGCTGATCCCCACCACGCTGTCGGTGCGGACGCTGGACCAGCTCACCGAGTTCGTGGCCGGCTTCAACGGCCACCGGCCGCAGGTGCGCGCGTTCTTCTCCATGGTCGACCGCCGCAAGAAGCTGCACCAGGAGATCATCGAAGACCTGCAGGCCGAACGGACCGGGGTAGCCGCCACCCCCATCCCCGCACTCTCGCTGATCGAGCGCATGTCCGTGGAGCGTGCCCCGGTCACCGCATTCGCCCCGCGCAGCGCCGCCGCCCGCGGCTATCGCGCCCTGTGGTCCGAGGTCAGCGCCTAGTCCCGGCCCTGCCAGGTGGTGATGCACGCTTCGTTGCCCTCCGGGTCGGCCAGCACCCAGAAGGCCGGCGCCTCCGCGTCGTAGACGAGCTTGCCGCCCGCCGCGACCGTGGCCTGGATGCGCTGGTGCGCCTGGTCGTGCGGCACCGAGACGTCGAAGTGGAGGCGGTTGCGCTGCGGCCGGGGCGCGTCCATCTGCTGGAACCAGACGGCCGGCCCCTGGCCCAGCGGATCGATCAGGCCGTTCCCGCCCTCGGCCTCGTCGACGTAACCGAGCACCGCCTTCCAGAACGGCCGGATGCCGGCGATGTCCATCGCGTCGATGCCGACCTCGACCACCTGGACCGAACGGTCGCCACCGCCCCCCGGCTGCGTACTCAGCCGGAACTCGGCGGCCAGGGCCGAGATCCGCCGGGCCAGCTGGACGTCGTGCGGCGTCACCCAGGCGACCTCCGCGGTCTGCAGCGAGAAGATCACCCGGTCCGCGCGCACGTCCATCCGCAGGTGCCCCTGCGCGCCGGCCTCCGCCGCGGCCCGGGCGGCCACGTCGGCGGCCAGCGGCAGCGAGCCGGTCAGCACCTGCGTCCGGAACTCGCCCAGCACGTAACGCCAGCCGAGGCCGGTGACCGCGTCCGACGCGGCCAGCCGGCTCAGCTTCTCGTGATGCCCCATGACGCCCATCGTGCCATCACCGGCTCCCTCCTGGTGACGTGGCAGGAAGACCAGCGTCTGCTGGCGCCGCGCTCAAACAGCATCGATGTGGCATCGCTACTGCTCCAGCGACATCGCTGTGACATCGATGTTGTTTCCGGCCCGCGCCGACCCGAGGCTGGCGGGATCGACGGGGCGCATGAGACTGACGGGGAGCGACCGGGCCCGGAAACCGTCGGCGAGCACGGTTTATCCGTCGATGAGGCGGAAGTAGTGTTCTGGGCCTTTGCCCGGCCGGTCAGACGACGCGAGGCTCCACCGCCCGAACGTGCACGTACGAGGAGGAATCACAGTGACCGAAATCAAGCCGACGACGACCGACGCCGGCACGCCGGTCGAGAGCGACGAGCATTCGCTTACCGTGGGTCCCGACGGCCCGGTCCTGCTCCAGGATCACTACCTGATCGAGCAGATGGCCAACTTCAACCGCGAGCGCATCCCCGAGCGCCAGCCGCACGCCAAGGGCGGCGGCGCGTTCGGGCACTTCGAGGTGACGAACGACGTCAGCGCCTACACCAAGGCCGCGGTGTTCCAGCCCGGCACCCGCACCGACACGCTGATCAGGTTCTCTACCGTGGCGGGGGAGCGGGGCAGCCCCGACACCTGGCGCGACCCGCGCGGCTTCGCGCTGAAGTTCTACACCACCGAAGGCAACTACAACATGGTCGGGAACAACACCCCGGTGTTCTTCGTCCGCGACCCGCTGAAGTTCCAGCACTTCATCCGCTCGCAGAAGCGGCGCGCGGACAACAACCTGCGCGACCACGATATGCAGTGGGACTTCTGGACCCTGTCCCCGGAGTCGGCACACCAGGTGACCTGGCTGATGGGCGACCGCGGCATCCCGCGGACCTGGCGGCACATGAACGGCTACAGCAGCCACACCTACCTGTGGATCAACGCGGCCGGCCAGAAGTTCTGGGTGAAGTACCACTTCAAGACCGACCAGGGCATCGACTTCCTGACCCAGGAAGAGGCGGACCGGCTGGCCGGCGCTGACGCCGACTACCACCAGCGGGACCTGTACGACGCGATCGACCGCGGCGAGTTCCCGAGCTGGACGCTGAAGATGCAGATCATGCCGTTCGAGGACGCCAAGGCCTACCGGTTCAACCCGTTCGACCTGACCAAGGTGTGGCCGCACGCCGACTACCCGCTGGTGGAGGTCGGCCGGCTGACCCTGGACCGCAACGTCAGCGACTATCACACCGAGATGGAGCAGGCCGCGTTCGAGCCGAACAACCTGGTCCCCGGCATCGCGCTGTCCCCGGACAAGATGCTGCTGGCCCGCGGGTTCTCCTACTCCGACGCGCACCGGGCCCGGATGGGCGTCAACTACAAGCAGGTCCCGGTGAACGCGCCGAAGGTGCCGGTGCACAGCTACAGCAAGGACGGCGCCATGCGCGTCGTCAACGCCTCCGACCCGGTGTACGCCCCGAACTCCAAGGGCGGCCCGAAGGCCGACGCCGAGCACTACCGGCCGGACTACTGGCACTCCGACGGTGACATGGTGCGCAGCGCCTACACCCTGCGCGCCGAGGACGACGACTGGGGCCAGCCCGGCACCCTGGTCCGCGAGGTGCTCGACGACGCCGCCCGGGAGCGGCTGGTCGGCAACATCGTGGGCCACCTGCTCAACGGCGTCAGCGAGCCGGTCCTGATGCGTGCCTTCGAGTACTGGCACAACGTGGACAAGGACCTCGGCGACCGCGTCGAGCAGGGCGTCCGCGCCGGACAGCGCTAGGGCAGCGCTAACCCGGCCGCATCACCCCGCCGAGCCCGGCACCCCGCCAGGGGTGCCGGGCTCGGGTGTATCAGCGCGGCCACTGATCGCCTCTGCACCGTTGAAGGACATCCGCCGGGAGGGCGGAGGTGGGTGATGAGGCATTCCGGATCCGGGCGGTCCCTCCGGGGAGGTGCCCCGCGTCCGGAGACTTCGCCGCGCACCAGTCTTTCACCAGCTGGACCCTCGACATAATGGGGTTCACCGGATACCTGTGCCCCGGGCAGGCCTCGCTCCGGCTGGTCCCGATTCCCCAGCAAGGTGAAAACGACTATCTCGTCGGCGAAACTTCGGCCGTCCCCCAGGTCCCCGGGACGTCATTCTTCACCGTCCAGCTCTGCTGGGATCGCGGCGCTCCGCTGATCGCGAGCGGCTCGTACCTCAGTGCCGCGTTGTCTCCGGTCCAGGCCTCGGGCATGTCGTCGGGAACGCTGACGCGAGGCCTGGCGCTCAGCGGTTCATCCCTGTTCAGCTACACGATCGCCGGAGGCATCGCGCCGACCGAGGAAAACGCGCGAGCCTGGATCTGGAGCAGCAGCCTCAGCGGTGAAGTCGGGGACCAGGCCGGGTACGAGATCCCGGTTATCGCGTCCAGCCTTCCCGGCATACAGCACGACAATCAAAACGCGTTCTATTCCGGAATCCTCTTCGGCATAGCCGGCGGTGCCGCGTTGTCGCTCATCCCGGCCCTGCTCGATGCCGTCGACCGGTACCAGAGCGGGCACGAGAGCCGGACCAAGCCCGCGGCCGTGATCAGGCCCCGACCGCCGAACCGCATTCCGCCGCGACGCCGTAGGTGACATCATGTCCGGACCCAGATCCAACGCCACCACAATCCTGCTGCTGACGACGCTGGCCGTCGCCGCCCTGAGCGCCTGCGGCGGGTCCGTCTCGACGACTCCCGCCCCGGGCACGTCGCCGGCCACGCCGGGGTCGACGGCCACCGGCGCCCACGCGCCGGGCAGTTCGCCCGCGACCCCGGTCTCGTCAGATGGTCCGCGCACCACCCCGGCCTCGCCAGGCGGGAGCGAAGCCATCCCGCGGCTGGCCGGGGACACTGGTCCGCCGCCGACGTCACCCACCAGCCCGCCGATGTCACCCGCAGGCCCGCCGACCACGCCTACCAGCCTGCCCACGTCACCGGGGCCGCCGCCGGGGTCCTCCTAACGGCTAGCCCAGGCTGGCCAGGCCCGCCAGGTCCACGCAGGTGATCCCGCGCACCTCGACGAATACCATCAGGACCGCGTCGCACGACCGGCAGCGGACCACGGTGCCGAGCTCGGGCCGGTACACCACGAGCTCGGCCACCTGGCGGGCTGCGCCGCACGAGCCGCAGGTCCCGGTGGCCGTGGTCATCTCGGTGCCGAACATCTCCATCAGCAGCCCGCCGATAGCGTTGCCGTCCACCGCGTAGTCATCCATGCTCAGCCTCCCGTGGCGCCGAAGCGTTCGGTCTTGACCCGCCCCGCCTGGTACCCCAGCCCGACCAGGCCGGCCGCGACGGACTCCACGAAGCTCGTCGGCCCGCAGACGTAGGCCAGCGGCCCGTCCGCCGCGGGCCAGGCCACCTCGGCCAGCATCGGCGCGTCCACCCGCCGGGCGTAGCCCTGCCACATCGGCGGCTGGGACCTGGTCAGCGTGTGGATCACCGCGACGCCTGCGGCAGGGAAGTCAAGCTCGGTGTGGTAGATCACGTCCTCCCAGCTGCGCGAGGAGTACAGCAGCCGGACCGGCAGCTGGCTCCCGGAAAGCGAACGGTACCGCAGGATGGAGCGCAGCGGCACGATGCCCGAGCCGCCCGCCGCGAGCAGCAGCGGCCCGCCGAAGCCGCGCTCCCAGACGAAGTAGCCGCCGACCGGCCCGCGCACCTCCAGGACGTCGCCCGGGCGCAGCTCCTCGGTGAGGTACGGGGAGACCTCGCCGTCATCCAGCCGCTCCACCGTCAGCGCCAGCGGTTCACCGGGGGCCGAGGCGATCGAGTAGGCCCGTTCGGCCTGATAACCGTCGTCGGCGGTCAGCCGGATGTCGACGTGCTGCCCGGCCTGGTGACCCGGCCAGTCCGGCAGCTCGAGCCGCAGCGTGCGGACCCGGGCCGTCTCGTCGCTGACCGCGGCGACGGTGGCGGTCTGCCAGCTCAGTCGCCCGCGTACCGCTGTTCCCGCCATGGGTCTCCGTAGATGTGGTAGCCGTAGTTTTCCCAGAACCCGGGCTCGTCGGTGTCGCGGAGCCGCAGCCCGCGCACCCACTTGGCGCTCTTCCAGAAGTACAGGTGCGGCACCAGCAGCCGGGCCGGGCCGCCGTGCTCGGCGCCGAGCGGGGCCCCGCCGTAGCCGAACGCCACCCAGGCCTTCCCGCCCAGCAGGTCGGCCACCGGCAGATTGGTGGTGTAGCCGCCGTCGGAGAAGGCGAGCACGTACCGGGCTTCGTACTCGACCTGGGCCAGCAGCGTGTCCAGCGACACGCCCTCCCACATCGTGTCCAGCTTCGACCACCGGGTCACGCAGTGGATGTCCGTGGTCAGCTTCTCGGCGGGCAGCGCGCGGAACTCCTGCCACGTCCACGTCTTCGCCTCCCGGCCGCCCTCGATCGAGAACGACCACCGGTCCAGCGGCATGCGCGGCGTCGGCCCGGCCGACAGGACCGGGAAGTCGGCGGTGACGTACTGCCCGGGCGGGACCCGCCCGGCCGGGGCGTCGGCGCGCCTGCGGTGGAACCCGCGTGAAATGGGACTCACGGCAGCAGGTTACGCGGCAGGAGAATATGCCGAACGAGCGGGGTTCACGCCGTTGCCAGCAGGTACACGTTCAGCCCGATGATCACGGCCGCGACCAGGGCCGCCGCCAGCATCACCGGACGCCGGCTCACCAGCGGTCCCATCAGCGTGCGGCTGCCGGTGAAGACCAGCAGCGGCACCAGCGCGAACGGGATGCCGAAGGACAGGAAGACCTGGCTGAGGACCAGGGCCCGGGTGGGGTCGAAGCCCACCCCGATCACGATCAGGGCCGGGATCATCGTGATCGCGCGGCGCGCGAACACCGGGATCTGCCGGTGCAGGAAGCCCTCCATGACGACCTGGCCCGACATCGTGCCCACGCACGAGGACGCGATCCCGGACGCCAGCAGGGCGACGCCGAAGACCGTCCCGCTGTGCGCGCCGAGGTAGCGGTTCAGCCCGGTGAAGACCTGACTCAGGTCCACGCCGGGCATCCCGCGCGCGTGGAACACCGCCGCCGCGGTGGCCAGCATGGCCAGGTTGATGACCCCGGCGGTGCCCATCGCGATGGTGATGTCGATCATCTCGAACCGGAAGATCTTCCGCCTGGCCGCCGGGTTGGCGCCGACCACCCGGTTGCGGGTCAGCGCGGAATGCAGGTAGATCACGTGCGGCATCACGGTGGCGCCGATGATGCTGACCGCGAGCAGGGCCGAGCCGCTGCCGGACAGCTGCGGGACGAACATGCCGCGCGCCACCCCGCCCGCGGACGGCTGGCTTTTCAGCAGGTCGAGGCCGAACGCGAAGACGATCACGGCCACGAACCCGGTGATCGCCGCCTCCAGCCGCCGGAACCCCCACACCTGCAGGCCCAGGATGGTGAACGCGGCCAGGCCGGTCAGCGCCGCGGACACCCACATCGACAGCCCGAAGACCAGGTGCAGGCCGAGCGCCGCGCCGACGAACTCGGCCAGGTCGGTCGCCATCGCCACCGCCTCGGCCTGCAGCCACAGCAGCACCACCACCCGGAACGGGAACCGGTCCCGGCAGATCTCGGGCAGGCTGCGGCCGGTGGCGATGCCCAGCTTGGCGCTCAGCGACTGGATGAGCATGGCCATCAGGTTCGCCGCCAGCACCACCCACAGCAGCGTGTAGCCGAACTGCGATCCGCCCGCCATGTTGGTGGCGAAGTTGCCCGGGTCGACGTACGCCACCGCGGCGATGAACGCGGGGCCGAGGAACGGCAGCACCGCCCGGACCCCGCGTCGTTCACCCGAGAGGGCACGCTCCGCCGCCTCCAGGACCCGGGCCTCGCCCGGCAGGACGTCGTCGCCCGGCGCCACCTGGCGGTCGAGCGGGACCGTGTCAGCCACTCAGATCAGCCGACGGAGGGTCCGAGCCCGAGCGACTGCGGGGTGCTCGAGTCCGGCGACGGCTGGTGTATGCCCTCATCCAGCGAGCCGAACTCGGTCATCAGCGCCGGGCTGCCGCCCCACGGCGTCTGCTCCTCGGCGACCAGCGTGTTGGTGGTGAGCAGCAGGCCCGCCACGGACGCGCCGTTCTGCAGCGCCGAGCGGACCACGCGGAGCGGGTCGATGATGCCCATCTCGACCATGTTGCCGTGCCGGCCCTCCAGGGCGTCGAAGCCACCGTCGGGGCCGAGCGGCCTGGTCTGGGCGACAACCTCGTCGGCCCGGTAGCCGGCGTTGGCGGCGATGAGCCAGGCGGGCTCGCTGAGCGCCTGCCGGACGATGTCCACGCCGATGGCGTAGTCACCGGTGACGCCCGCGTCGTCGAGCACGCCCTCGGCGTGCAGCAGCGCGGCGCCGCCCCCCGCGACGATGCCCTCGGCCATGGCGGCCCGGGTGGCGGACAGCGCGTCCTCCACCCGGTGCTGCAGTTCCTTGAGCTCGGCCGGCGTGGCCGCGCCGACCTTGATCACGGCCACCTTGCCGGACAGCGCGCCGATCCGCTCGCTGAGCACGTCCTCGTCCACCCCGAAGGTGGCCCGCTCCAGCTCCGAGCGCATCTGCGTCAGCCGGAACTCCACCGCGTCGCCTGAGCCGCCGCCGCCGATGATCGTGGTGTCGTCGGCGGTGACCCGCACCTGCCGGGCCCGGCCCAGCTGCTGCGCGGTCATCGTCTCCAGGGTGAACCCCGAATGCTTGCTGTACACCGCGCCGCCGGTCAGCGCGGCGATGTCCTCGAGCTTGTGCAGCCGCCGGTCGCCGAACCCGGGGGCTCGCACGGCCACGCACTGGAAGATCCCGTTCACGTGGTTGTGCACCAGCATGGACAGCGCCGTGCCCTCCACGTTCTCGGCCACGATGATCAGCGGGCGCGGCGCCCTCATGATCTTGTCGAGCAGCGGCATCAGCTGCTGGACCTTGGTGATCTTCTCGCTGCACAGCAGGATGTACGGGTCGTCGACGACGGCTTCCAGGGCGGCCGGGTTGGTGACCATGTAGGGCGAGAGGTAGCCGTTGTCGAACCCGAAGCCCTCGACGAACTCGACGCTCATGCCGGGCGCCGGCGTCTCTTCCACGGTGACGATGCCGCCGTCGCCGACGGTGTACAGCGCCCGGGCGATCACGCGGCCCACCGCGTCGTCGTCGTTGGCGGAGATCGCGGCGACCCGGGCGTAGTCCTCCTCGGTCTTCACCGGATGCGCGACACCGTGCAGGTACTCGACCAGGCGGCCGACGGCCAGGTCGACACCGCGCTTGACCAGCACCGGGTTGCCGCCCTTGCCGATCGCTTCCATGCCCGCCTTGATGATCGCCTGGGCGATCACCGTGGCGGTGGTGGTGCCGTCGCCGACGATGTCGTTGGTCTTGATGGCGGCTTCCTTGACCAGCTGCGCGCCCATGTTCTCGAACTGGTTCTTCAGGTGGATTTCCCGCGCGATCGTCACGCCGTCGTTGGTGATCACCGGCGAGCCGGTGATCTTCTCCAGGATGACGTTGCGCCCCTTGGGGCCGAGCGTCGACTTGACGGCTTCGGCCAGCTGGTCCACGCCAGCCAGCAGCAGGCCGCGAGCTTCGGCGCCGAAGCGCAGTTCTTTGGCCATGGTCGCGTGCTCCTTACGGGACGAGGATGGCGCGGCCGCGGACCCGGCCGGCGTCGAGGTCGGCGATCGCGTCGGGCGCGGCGTCCAGCGGGAAGGTCTTGGTGTGCAGCGTGACCTTGCCGTCCTGGGCCAGCGCCATCAGCTCCACCAGGTCGTTGTAGGTGCCAACGATGTTGCCGATGATGTTGCGCTCGGTGGAGATGATGTCCAGGGTGGGGATGTTCAGGGTGCCGCCGTAGCCGATGACGTAGTACGAGCCGGCCGGGCGGGTCATATTCCAGCCGTCCATCTCGGCACCCTGCTCGGCCACGAAGTCCAGCACCACGTGCGCGCCCTGGCCGCCGGTCAGATCCTTCACCGCGTCGACGTGCGCGCCGTCGGCGACCACGGTGTGCTTCGCCCCAAGCTCCGACGCCAGCTTCAGCGCGTCCGGGTTGCGGTCCACCACGATGATGTTCGTCGCGGTCAGCGTGGCCAGGCACTGGACGCCGATGTGGCCCAGGCCGCCCGCGCCGATCACCACGCAGGTGGTGCCGGGGTAGAGCAGCGGGATGGCCTTGCGGACCGCGTGGTAGGCGGTAATCCCGGCGTCGGCCAGCGCGGCCACGTCCTTGGGCTGGGTCGAAGGGTTGAGCTTGATGCAGGCCCGGGCCGAGGTCAGCAGGTACTCGGCCATGCCGCCGTCCCGGGACAGCCCGGGGAACTCGCTGTTCTCGCAGTGCATGTCGTCCCCGGCCCGGCAGGCGTGGCACAGGCCGCAGGTCGGCGTGGGGTGCAGGATCACCGTATCGCCGACGGCCACGTTGCTGACCGCCGAGCCGACCTCGTGCACCCAGCCCGCGTTCTCGTGGCCCAGGATGTACGGCAGCGGCGTGCCCATGGCCGCGTCCCACTGGCCCTCGATGATGTGCAGGTCGGTCCGGCAGACGCCGGCGCCGCCGATCTTCACGACGACATCGAGCGGTCCGCTGATCTTCGGCTCGGGCACCTCGTCGATAACCGGCTGGGTGTGGAATTTATGCAACCGGACGGCCTTCATGGGTCCTCCTCGACCTGCTTTCGCGGTATTAAGAGCTCAGCACTCTTCAGTTCCGGCCCCGGCCGAGTCCTCGGGCGGGGCCGTTTCTCCTTGTCCCTTGGTGTCGTGGTACCTGTGCCGCAGCATGCCGCGGCAGATGCCGGAATTGGCCTCGATGCTCACCCGGGTGACCTTGGCCTTGCGCAAGTGCAGCGGCACGTCACCGGCCGCGACCGGCGCACCGGTCGCCGGGTCGATGAGCAGCGGCGCGTCGTCGCCGGCGGGCAGGCCGAGGTCGGCGCGCCGCGACCGCAGCCGGTCGAGCGCACGAGAAGGCGGCACCTCGCCCAGGGTCATCGCGAGCAGTGCCGCCGGGTCCGCGCCGGCCGCCAGCAGCGGCCTGCACACCTGATCGGTGCCCGCCATCACCGCCTTGCGCAGGAAGTCAGCGCGCAGCGCGTGCAGCTCGCTGACCGCCTCGCCGTCGAAGGACCGGACGAAGCCGGCCTGGGCGGCCACGCCGCCGTTGATCGCGTCGGCGGCGAAGTGGTCGTCAAGCAGTATCTCGGCGTGCCGCACACCCGGCAGCGCCGACACCGCGTCGTAGGCGTCGGCCACCATCAGGTAGGCGAAGTTGGGCGCGCAGAAGTAGGTGGGCAGCCGCAGCCGGACCTGCGCGTCCCCGGCCGCGGAGACGGCACACGACGCGACGAACCCGAGCGAGGTGATCGGCTCGTCGAGTTCGGGGTCGCGCACCGTCTCCAGCGCCGCCAGGACAGCTTCGGCCCGCGCCGAAACGGCAACAGCCCTCATGCCCCCGCGACCGGCTGCTGTGACTGGTCGTCGACCAGCTGGGCGTCCTCCTGGGCGGCCGGCGTGCCCTCGTCCGCGATCTGGAGCTCCTTGGGCACCTCGATGTCGTAGATCCTGGCCGCGTTCAGGCCGAGGACCTTCTTCTTGCCCGCGGTGTTCAGCCTGGGGTAGTCGGCGTACTCCGGACGGTCCGGCATCTCCCACTCGACGAAGCCCTCGACCTGCCACTTCGGCTCCCAGATGCCGTAGTCGCTGCCGAACGTCATCTTGTCCTCGCCGACCCAGAACAGCAGCTCGCCCATGACCCGGTTGAAGAAGTTCGGCCGGGCGTGCATGAGGGCGCCGATGACCACGGACAGGCCCGCGTACACGTTCGGCTCCTGGGTGGCCATGTAGCAGAAGTCGTCGATCCGCGGCAGGCCCACGTGCTCGACGATGAAGTTGAGCTCGGGGAAGTCGGTCGCGGCGTGGTCCACGTCGGCGACGTCGAAGGCGTCCTTGTCCAGCGGCCAGATCGTCGGGCCCTTGTGCACGTGGATGTTCTTGACGCCGAGGTTCTGCGCGGCCTCCAGGTACCGGTACGCGCCCGGGTCGCTGAGCTTGTAGCCGCGGGAGCCGTTGTTCCACTCGGCCGTGTAGAGCTTGACGCCCTTGCAGCCGTACGTCTCGATGTTGCGCCTGAGGTTCTCCAGGCCCGCGTCGCCGTCCCGGGGGTCGAAGTTGGTGTTGTAGATGAACTTGCCCGGGTGCTTCTTGCCCATCTCGTTGTTGCGCTCGGTGGTGTTGAAGCCTTCCTTGTACCACTCCTTCAGGTCCGTGGGCTGGAAGATGGCCACGTCCACGTGCCCGTCCTCGAAGACGTCCTTCATCAGGTCGTCCTCGGAGTACTTCTGGAAGTGCTCGATCGTCCAGTGCGTTTCCGGCGGGCCGAGCCCCTGGTAGGCGTGGAAGCATTCGATCCAGCCCTTGGCGTACTGCTCGGCGCCGGGAACCCAGTTGTCCGGGGCAGCATTCCAGTAATGCATGTGCGAATCGACGATGAAGTACTTTTCGCCGTTGTGCTCGTACAAGGCGCCTCCTTCTTCAGAGCTGGCCATGGCACCGAGCCGGCGGTCACCGGCTCAGTGCCACGGGAGTAAACCCCACATTTCCGTTCGTACCCGCGCGGCGCGGGACTTGTCTAGCCCGCGCCGCGCGAGGATTTGATCGGCTAGGACCGGGCGACCAGGTCGAAGCCGATGTACTCGGCCGCGTCCTCCGGGTTCGCGAACATGATCGTCTTGTCGTCCTCGTGGATCATCCGGCCGTAGTGCGTGGACATGCTCTCCTCGAACTCGGCGGCGTTGAACCACCCGGGCTCCTCGCCGGCCGCCTCGGAGATCTCGTCGTAGTCGACCACCATGGTGCCGACCGCGTCGACCCGCATCATGGACGGCAGCCAGGTCACGGTGACGTTGTCCTTGGTCGCCATCACCTGGGCCACGACCTCGCCCACCTGGTTGTTCATCAGGGTGAAGCCGCACTTGTTGGACGGCGTGTTGTCCGACTTGAACCGGTCTTCCGCGGCGGTGGTCATTGCGCGATCTCCTTCGGGGTCTCCAGACCGAGGTCGGCGACGATGCCGCCGAAGCGCTCCTTCGCTTCGTCCAGGCCGTCCTCGAAGCGGCCCGGCTTGGCTTCGGGCTCCGACCAGATCGGCTGCAACTTGCGAGCGGCGGCGATGGCGCGCGGCACCCAGGCCGACAGCCACTCCTGCAGCAGCCGCTTGTTGTGGTCGGCGAACTCCCGGTCGTCGATGAGCAGCTGGAACATCAGCCTGGTGTAGCGCAGGTCGCGCTCGGCGAAGTCGTACTCCTCGGCGCCGATCACGGTCGGCGTGACGAAGTCGCCGTTGCGCGGCGCGGCGTGCATCACCAGGTGGCTCCGGAACAGCTCGCCGACCAGCGGCTCGAACACCACGTTGGCGGCGAAGATGGCCTCGCACCAGTCGTCGATGCCGGTCAGCTGCTCGGCGGCCTCCCGCACGCCCTGCCAGGACGGCTCCTCGTTCCAGACCTCGAGGTGCGCCGCGCCGTCGAAGCCGGGCACCACCTCGGTCAGCGTCAGGTTGTACAGCGCCAGGTCCTGAGCGGACCTGATCCGGTGCATGCTGTTCACCGAGATCGCATTGTTGTGCATGTTGGTCGGCGCCCGCCGGTTCGCGTTGGCGAACAGGTAGAGCCCGAGGCCGTGGTCGACGTGCATCCAGGCGCCGACGTTGCGCTCCACGAACCGCACCCAGCTGGAGGGCCACTGCTTGAACGCCTTGATCTGCTTGGCGTTCTCGATGTTCTGGTTGAGCTGCCGCACCACGTTGGCGTTGTAGCGGTACAGGGTGAGTTCCCATTCCTCGTTCGGGTCGCGGAACTCGTGCCAGCCCAGCGCGGGCCAGTCGTAGCCCTTGCCGCCCGAGCCCGGGAAGCGCTTGGGCTCTTCCCGGTCAGAGCCCCAGGCCTTCAGGGCCGTCCAGTCCAGCGGGTAGCCGCCGCGGCCGTCGGAGAACCCGTACAGCCAGCCCTGGCTCAGGTAGTGCCTGGGGTCCGGCTGGACCTCGACGGTGACGTCCTCGTAGTGGGACGGCTTGCGTCCGGCCGGGGTGAAGTAGTTGAAGCGGCGGGCGCTGGCGCTGGAGTCGGGGAATTCCTTCGCGCCAGCCTCCGCGTCGGTGAAGGTCACCTTCGGGACGCTGCGTTCCCCAGCCTCAGTCTGAGTCTCTGTCATAGTCCTTCCCTTTCACGTTAGGGACCTGACGGTTCCCCGGTAGTCGTGAACTTGTCCCAGTAGGCATGCTTTTCCGGTACCCCGAGGCTGGTGAGCAACGGCACCGCGGCCTCGACCATCGGCGGGGGACCGCATATGTAGGCGTGGACGCGGGCCAGGTTGCCCTCCTTGGCCGCCACGACGTCGGTGATCAGGCCGGTCTCGCCCTCCCACTCGTCCTCGCTCAGCGCGGGAACGTAGCGGAAATCGGGCAGCGCCTGCTCCAGTGCCCTCAGCTCGTCCTCGAAGCAGAGATCATCGCGGCGCCGGGCGCCGTAGTAGTACACCGCCTTCCGCTCGATGCCCCGTTCGGCCATCGACCGGAGCAGGCACAAGATGGGCGCCATCCCGGCCCCGCCGCCGACGAAGACCAGGTCGGTATCGGGGGCGTCGCGCAGGGTGAAGACCCCGAACGGCCCGCTCAGCTCGAGCCGGTCGCCGACCTTCAGCTCTTTATCGAGATAACCCGAGAACAGCCCGTCCGGGTAGATCTTGATGATGAACTCGAGCTGCCCGCTTTCCCGGGCCGACGTGTTGGCCATCGAGAACGACCGGACCTCGTCGGTGCCGGGCACGGTGATGTCGACGTACTGCCCTGGGAAGAACTTGAACTCGGTTTCGTCCACCAGCTTGAGCACCAGGTGCCGCATGTCGTGCGTGACCGGGTCGTTGGCGACCACCTCGGCGGCCACGGCCTCCTTGATCGGCAGCCCGGACCTGATCATGTCCTCGTCGAAGTTGAGCAGCTCGACCGTCACGTCCTCGTAGACGTGCGCCCGGCAGAGCAGGGTGAAGCCTTCTTCCTTCTCGAAGTCGGGCAGCGCGAACGTCGAGTACTTGTCCAGCTCAACGTCGTCGCCGTCGAGCAGGAACGACTTGCACGAGGAGCACTGCCCCTCCTTGCAGCCGTGCGCCAGCATGATGCCCTGGTCGAACGCGGCCCGTAGGACTGTCTGCTCCTCGTCGACCTCAATCTCGATGCCGACCGGCTCGAACCGGACGACGTGCTTGTCTCCCATGGCTCCTCTTGGGGCTGCTGATGAACGTGCTAAGCGGAGGGAGCCGCACGAAACCGCAGACGTGCGGCTCCCTCGCAGGTCAGCCTGCCCGGGCTTAGCCAGCCGTCAGGCGTCTTCCTTCGGGAACCGGCCAGCGGGGCCGCCCTTGATGTACTTGGCGTGGAAGGCGGCCCGCTCCTCCGGCGACATCTCGTTGAACAGGACGTTCGGGCTCTGCACCGGCGCCATCCGGCGCAGGTGGTCCAGCGTCCACATCTTCTTCTGGTCGCCCAGCTTGAGGTGCGGCTGCGCCACCATGGTGTTGCCGTCGTCGCGCACGAAGCCCATGTCGGACACCACGTCGGCCCAGTTCCAGCCGTGGTACAGGGTCTCCCATTCGCGGTGCCCGATGAGCTGGCCCATGTTCGGCGTGGACCGGCCCTGGAAGGTGGGCCGGAACGCCTCCACGTCGGTCCACCGGCACTCCTCGTGGCAGTACGTCCGTACCACCCCGTCGACCTCGGCGTACACCATGTCCTCGCGGACCAGGCACGGGACCATGCAGGTCCAGCACCGGTTCGGGTACCAGTAGTCGACATCCTCGGCCACGATCGGGTGATGCCCGTTCGGCTCGGACAGGCGGCTGTAGTTCTCCCACCACTTGCCGTACTTGTCGTACCAGCCCGGGTACTTGTACTCGAACCACTCGAAGTCTTCGTCGGTCATGCCGTCGATCCGCCAGTAGTTCGCCAGCCAGCCGGTGGCGAAGAACTGCGCGACCTCGTGCACGTAGCCCTTGTTCCAGATCTGGTTCCAGGCTTCCTCGATCAGGTCGTGCGGGATGACCAGGCCGTACTTCTCCAACGGCACGAGGTAGCTGCGGTAGTAGTCGTCGTAGATCCACCGGCGCCACATCTCCGCGTAGGACTCGCGTTCCTTGCGCCGGTCCTTGGTGCCGTACTCGATGAACGTGCCGATGGCGGCGTCCACCACCCGGTGGTTGTTCCACCAGGCGTACCGCAGGTCGCGCTCGAGCAGCTGGTGGTTCCCCTCGTCGGCCAGCGCCATCAGCAGCGTGGCGTAGCCGTTGGAGATGTGCCGCGACTCGTCGGACTGCACCGAGTGGAACACCGTCGGCAGCAGGTAGTCGCCGTTGGCGGCTGCCTCGGCCGGCATGGCCACGAACAGGGTGTTCGTGAACGCCGTCTCCGCGACGATGGTCAGGTAGATCGACGCCGCGGTGATGGCGTCACCGGTGATGAAGCCCTCCGCGAACTGCCGGCCGATCGTGCCGCAGTAGTCGTCTTGGAAGTTGCGCAGGCTGCTGTTGAAGCCTGCCGGGTCGATGTAGTTCTGCATGTACAGGCGCTTCAGGTTCTGCTGGATCGTCGAGTGGCGTACCTCGTCGATCATCTGGATCGCCTGGCCGTTGTGCAGTTCCGGGTTGGGCACCGTGCGGAACAGCAGCGGCATCGCCCGCGCCGCCGAAATCTCCGGCAGCGGGATGATGCTCAGGAAGAGCTTCTGCCATTCCAGCCAGCGCTCCTGCACCTGCCGGAACATGTTGCCGCGGATCGCGCCGTCCTCGGCGCCGTAGACGCGGTGGTCCTTTTCCTCCTGCATCGGGAAGTAGGACCGCAGTACCTGCTTGAGCGGGTCCTTCTTCGCCGCCTTGCGGAAGGTGTAGTCGGTCCCGTACTGCGAGACCGGCTCGTGGTACTTGGGCTCCCAGGCCAGTTCCTGGATCTTCTGGTACGCCCTGGCCACACTCTGGCGACTCATCGTCACCCCTTTCTCGGCGGGTTTCCGGGGTACGGGCCTGGGTCATGCCGAACTGCCGCCATCTGGCGGCAGCTCGGGCGTCCGACAGCCCCGAAAGTCCTTGTGTGCTGCATCACAACCCGAAACCCGAGGTCATGAGCTCTCAACATGAGACAGTGCTCCTGGATAAGCCCTGGTCGAAGACGGCCCGGATCTTCTCGAGGTCCCGTCTGGTCTGCTCCGAAGCCTGGCGGCTGCCCTCCGCCGCCGGCCTGATGCCGAGCGCGCGCAGCAACTCGGCCGCGGGCGCCCCCGGGTCACCCGCCTCGCCGAGGACCGGGTGCAGTCCCTGGCTGGCCAGGTGATGAAAGACGAGATTGACGATGCTCCAGGGATTAAAGGTCTCCGGGGCGGAGGTCTCTCCGTGGACATCCATGCCATCGACACAACGCCGCCTGTCTCACAATGGGGTCTCAACTTGAGACAGTGCCGGGCAACAAGAGGTTTACTTTGTAAGAGGCGAGTAAACCCGAGGTGATCCGCTCAGGCTAGGCCTCCGGCCGGAGAAAAGGGTGGGGGAGGCGACATGGCACATGCATCATCGCCGCCGGCGAAGGACACGCTGGCCGAGGCCAGAGACCGGTTCCTCGCGGCGGAGCCAGTCGACCCCGTTGCGGTGCGCAAGCCGATCCTCGCCTCGTGGTGGCGTTCCCGCCAGTGGAACGTGGCCGCCGATCACATCGACCTGAGCTACCTGCACGACCCCGACGTGAAGGGCACGCTGGCCCGGGCGGCCGAGCCGGTGCTGCAGCACCTGCACGAGCAGCTGGACGGCCAGCCGATCAGCATCATCCTGACCGATGCCGACGGGGTCGTGCTGACCCGGCTGACGGCGGACCGCGACCTCGAGCGCCGCCTCGACGGGGTCAAGCTCGCCCCCGGCTTCAGCTACGCCGAGGACCGGGTGGGCACCAACGGCATCGGCACCGCGCTGGAGTCCGGCGGACCGGCGCACGTCTTCGGCCACGAGCACTACGCGGAGAACCTGGAGGTCTTCGGCTGCGCCGGGGTGCCGATCCACGACCCGGTCTCCGGCAAGACCGTCGGCGTGATCGACCTGACCTGCTGGCGCAAGGATGCCGACCCGCTGATGATCTCGCTGGTGAAGTCGACCGCCGACCAGATCACCCAGGCCATGATGGCCGCGGGCAGCCGGCGCGATTTCTACCTGCTCCAGGAGTACATGCGGGCCTGCCGGCGCACCGGCGGCATCGTGCTGGCGCTCGGCAACAACGTGGTCATGCTGAACGACCACGCCCGCCGCATGCTCGACCCGGGCGATCAGTCCGCGCTGATCGGCCACGCCATCGAGGCGCTGGCCCGGCAGAGCCCGGGCGCGGTGACGGTCGACCTGCCCAGCGGGACGGTGGCGCGGATCTTCTGCCGCCGGATCGCCCGCGACGGCCCGTTCGCCGATGGGGTGGTGCACGTCAAGCTCACCTCGCCGGCCGCGGTCGCGGGCGCGGCCGACGTGCCCGCGCCGCGAACGGCCATGTACCTCCCGGGCCTGGTCGGCAGCGGCGTGCTGTGGCTGCGGGCGTGCCGCGACGCGGAGGCCCTCTACGACTCCTCCGAGTGGCTGACCCTGGAGGGCGAGGGCGGGGTCGGCAAGCTGGCCCTGGCCCGGGCCGTGCACCAGCGGCGGAACCCGGCCGCTCCGTTCCACGTGATCGACGCGGGCTCGGCCGGCCAGGACTGGGCCACCAAGACCCGCCGCGAGCTGCTCGACGGCACCGGGATGCTGGTCATCAGGCACGTGGACGTGCTGAACGCCAGGCAGGTGCACGCGCTGGCCAGCGCCCTGACCGAAGCGCGGGCCGCCAAGCGCCAGCAGAAGCTGCGGGTGGCGGTGACGCTGAACCGCAAGCAGGCCGGCGCCGACCTGACCAGGCTGCTGCGCTTCTTCCACGGCACGGTCGAGCTGCCGCCGCTGCGCCACCACATCGAGGACGCCACCGAGCTGGTGCCGTTCTTCCTGGCCCGGCTCAGCCAGCAGGGCCGGCTGACCTGCTCGCCCGAGGCCATGCAGCTGCTGCTACGGCACAACTGGCCGGGCAACGCCGAACAGCTCTGGCAGGTGCTCAAGCAGGTCGTCCAGCGCCGCCGGGCCGGGGTGATCATGCCGAAGGACCTGCCGCCCGAGTGCTGGTCGGTCAGCCGCCGGCTGCTGTCCCCGCTGGAGTCGATCGAGCGGGATGCGATCGTGCAGAGCCTGCAGGATCACGACGGCAACAAGGTCCGGGCGGCCGGGGCGCTCGGCATGTCGCGGGCCACCATCTACCGCAAGATCCACGAGTACGGGATCGTCGCCGCGGGCAGCTGACTCCGCTGTGCCTCCCCCTCGGCCCCACCCTTGATTCAAACTGAGAACACATGCGTCCGGTCATTGGCGTACGGATGCATTAAGCCCGTTCCACGTCGGGTGCCGCAGACGAAGGAGCGCACGATGACCGCTGTCGACGCAGATCCCGAAAACACCGCCGCTCAGGAGGCCGCTCCGCCCGTGGTCGGGCCGATGGCCGGCGACCCATCCATGCTTGGCCTGGCGAGCTTCATCGTCGGCTCCGTCGCGCTCGGCCTGGCGCTGGTCGGCGTGGTGCCGGCCGGCGTGCTCGGCGCACCGCTGGCCATCGTCCTGTGCGCTACCGCCCTGGGCCTGCTGCTGGCCACGGTCTGGTGCGCGGCCCTGGGCCAGAGCGCGGTGGCCGCCGTGTTCGGCATCTTCGGCACGTTCTGGCTGAGCTACGCAGTGCTCGTGCTCGGCCTCCAGCACAACTGGTTCGCCATCGCCGTGACCGCGGTGCTCGCCACGGTCAAGCTGTTCCTGGTCGCATGGCTGGTCGCCATCGTCATGCTGACCCTGGCCACGCTCCGGCTGCCGTCGGCCTTCACGGCCGTCTTCGTGCTCGTGGACGTCGCGCTGCTGCTCCTGCTGCTCGCCTACGCCAACGCGTCGCCGCTGGGTGTGCCGTCGAACGGCCTGATCAAGACCGCCGGTTACGTCATCCTGGTCTTCGCCGCGATCGGCGTCTACCTGTTCGCCGGCGCCGCCGCGGTCGGCACCGGGGGCAAGCCGCTGCCGCTGGGCCGGCCGCTGATGCACTAGGCCTTTATCCCGAACGGGTGCGGTGACTGCCCCGCTCCAGGTGCCAGCGGTCCCGCGCCGGAGCAGCCGCGCCCGGCTGCCCCCGCTAGCCCCGTCCGGTCCGGCGCTGGGTCAGGCGTGCCGACCTCCACTTCAGGTCCCTGATCCGGCGCCGCCGCGGCTGGCGGCCCCACGACCTCCACGGCCGCGCGGGCTCGGGCAGCTTCGGCGGCCGGGCGAAGGCGGGCTCGGCGTCCAGATCCACCGCGTCCAGCGGTGATCCGGCGGCCGCGTCCCGGCGGGTCAGCGGCGGCAGGTTCCACTTCTCCTCGATGAGCTTGAGCACCGAGGTGTGGTCCAGCGTCTTGCTGAGCACGTAGTCCCGGCGGGCGTAGGGGGAGACGATGACGGCCGGCACCCGGAAGCCGTAGCGGCGGTAGTCGCGCGGGCCCTCGTCGATGGCCTTCAGCCGGGCGAAGCCGCCACCGAACACCGGGCTGAGCACGGTGCGCAGCCACGCCGGCAGGTCGAGGATGTAGTTGTGCCCGGGCACGTCGTCCGGCGGCACCGCCTCCGGCGGCGGCACGTGGTCGTAGTAGCCGCCGTGCTCGTCGTAGAGCCAGATCAGCAGCGTGTGCGGCCAGCCGGGACCGTGCATGACGCGGTTGATCACCTCGGCGGCGAACGACTCGCCCCGGGTGATGTCCTGCGGGTTCTCCTCCGAATAGGTCTCGAAGTCCGGGTCCACGATGCTGACGGCGGGCAGCCGGCCCGCGTCGGCGTCGGCGAAGAACTGCTCGGTCCGGCGCAGATGCCGGATGCAGCTGGCCAGCCCGAGCGGGTACAGGTCGGCGGTGAATGACTTGTTCCCGACGGCCCGGTCGGCCACGCCCGGCAGCCACCGGCCGACCTGCGCCAGCCGCCGGATCGCGGTCAGCCCCCGGCCGCCGAACACCCGGCGCGCCAGCACCGAGTAGTGCCGCACGTTGTGGTAGTTGACCCAGGAGATGCGGTGCCTGGTGAGCACGTCGAAGATGGTCCCGTTCTCCGGGTAGTCGATGATGTCCCAGGGCAGGTCGTCGATGAGCCCGTGGGCCGTGCCCGAGATGAGGAACCTGCGGTTGGGGAACGTCGGGCCCACGCAGGAACTGAACCAGCGGTCGGCCAGCGGGAAGGTCCGCGCCAGCCCGTAGTAGAACGGCAGGTCGTCCTCGGTCCAGTAGCCCATCGGCACGTTCGGGTCGGCGCCGGGCAGCGCCTTGGCCACGGCGGCGGCGAAGCCGTCGTTGCGGCCGCCTGCGTACTGGATGTGGCTGGCGTGCCAGTTCTGGCTGGGATTGTTCTTCACCTGGGTGGTGGAGGACGCGTGGTGGGCCCGGTAGCCCTGGCCGTCCGGCAGGTAGTTGACCACATCCGGCTGGCCGTCCGGGCCGAGCGGCAGGCCCTCGCCCCGGTCGGCGAGCATGCCGAGGTAGTTGTCGTAGGAGTGGTTCTCCATCATCAGGATGACGATGTGCCTGATCTGCGGCAGCAGGTCGGCGCCCTCGGGCCGGTCCGGCCGCGGCCGCTCACCCGTCTCCGGCTGCGTGATCCCGCGCCGCGCCGCGATCCGCGCCGAGGACGCGCGGTGGCGCCTGATCTCACGTCTTTCCAGCCTCTCCAGCAAGCCCTGCCACCTCCTGAGATCCGGGCGGCGCCAGCCAGCCGCGATCCTCCTGCTTTCCCCAGCACGATTCCGCAAACAGCCCGGCCCCGCCGCCCGGCCGCCCCGCGCCCTCCCCGCCCGCAGCACCCGCCCCGAGCTTGACTTCAGCTTCCGATAGGCGGTGCCCACTGCGGCCGCCGGATCAGGCAGAACGGGTGGCCGGCCGGGTCGGCGTAAACCCCGTCGCCGTCGAGCCTCGTCGCGCCGAGGGCCAGCACCCGCGGACCGGCCGCCGCCACGTCCTCCACCATCACGTCCAGGTGCATCTGCTGCGGCCGGCCCGGGTCCGGCCAGGCCGGCGGCTGGTGGCCGGGCGCGAGCGCCAGCGCCAGCCCGGCCACCGGACCTCAGGCCGCTTGCTACCGTCAGGCGCATGCGGATCGCCCACCTCAGTGACCCCCACCTGATGAGGGGTCCCCTGGCGGCCCAGCCCGCCGCGAACCTCGCCGCGGCGCTCGGCCGCGCGCTGGCGATCGGGCCGCGGCCGGATTGCGTCGTGATCACCGGCGACCTGGCCGACACCGGGCACCCGGACGAGTACGCCACGCTGCGGACCATCCTGCGGCGCTGCCCGGTGCCCGTGCACCTCGCGGCCGGCAATCACGACGACCCGGGCGCCCTCATCGCCAGGTTCGGCGACACCGAGTACCTGGGCCACGGCGTGTCGCCCTCTTACGTCGTGGAATACCCGCGGGCCACCCTGCTCGTGGCCAACTCCTGGGTGCACGGCAGCCCGGCCGGCCGCCTGGGCCCGGACCAGCTGGCCTGGATCGACCGGGCTCTCGGCGCCCGGCCGGACGTGCCCGCCCTGGTCTGCGTGCATCACCCGCCGCTGCCGGTCGGCATCCCGTTTCTCGACGGGATGATCCTGGACGACGGGGCCGAACTGGCCGGCGTCATCAGGATGCACCCGCACGTCGTCCGGGTGCTCGCCGGGCATGTGCACCGCGACGTTTCCGCGCTGTTCGCCGGCACCCTGCTGACCGTCGCGCCCAGCACTTACCGGCAGAGCGCGCTGCGCCTGCACGACGCCGAACCGCCCGGCTACGTCGCCGAGCCGACCAGCTTCCTGCTGCACGTGCTCGACGGGCCCGGCTGCGTGACGCATTCCGTGGCGGTCAGTCACGCCGCCGCGGTCACGGCGTTGTTCTGACCGTCAGCATCGGAACGCCGGTCGCGGCTTAGAACTCCTGGCCGCCGACGTCGGCCTGGCCGTGGGCCACCAGCCAGGCCAGCGCCTCGTGCAGCGCGTCCAGCGAGCTGTACCGCGGCGCGTACCCGAGCACCGCCCTGGCCCGGTCGATGCTCGCGGTGATGCTGCGGTGGGCATGCTCCCGCGTCACCGACGCGTGCTCGGCGCCGGCCTGGCGCTCGAACTCCGCCCAGTCGGTGAACTCGAGCACCGGCTCCCGGCCGAACCACCCCGCCACCCCCGCCGCCAGCCCGCGCTGCGTCATCGCCTGCCCGGCGACCACGTGGAAGCTGGCCCCGATCGCGGCCGGCCGGGACAGCGCCCGCTCGAAGGCCTGCGCCACGTCGTCCGCGTGCACATGATGCAGCACGCCGAGCCCGTGGTCGGGCAGCGCCAGCGGCTTTCCCGTGGCCAGGTGCGTCCAGACGGCGGGATCCAGGTTGCCGCCCGGCGTGATGACCGGCCAGCCCGGACCGCTGATGTGCCCGGGGTGCAGCACCACCGCGGGCACGCCGCCGGCCAGCGTCTCCCGGTGCAGCAGCGCCTCGATCTCGGCCTTGCCCGTGCCGTACTCGCCGTAGGCGGTGCGCGGCTCGTCCTCGGAGACCGGCACCCGCAGCGCGGGACCGTGCACCCAGATGGTCCCGCAGTGGATCAGCAGCGGCCGGGACGGGCGCAGCGCGTCGACGAGCTGCCGCGCCGAGGCGGCGGTGAAGCAGATCAGGTCGATGACCACATCCGGTCGCAGCGCCGCCACCCGGCCCCCGAGCGTCCCTTCTTCATCCTCCGCGTCCCGGTCCACCGTCACCCTGGCGACCGAACCCCACTCCGGGCTCGCATGGTACGGCTCCCGGGCCCCGCGGCTCAGGGCGATCACCTCGTGACCGCCGCGTACCAGCCGTGGCACCAGGTAACTGCCGATGTGCCCGGTGGCTCCGATGACCACGATCCGACTCATCCGCGCTCCCTCCCGCGACACCAGCCCCGCCATATTCCCAGCCCCGCCCCGGTACCCGATAGGAAGAGCAGCATTCCGAACGGATGTGGTGCGTGCCCCGGCAACCGGCCCCCAGCGATTCCAGCCGGGACGCGAGCCCCAGGACCGCCGCTGGAACCTGGACCAGCTTCCCGGCGGCACCTTCCGGCGGGCTGCCCCTAGTTACGCCCGATGGCCGGGAACTGCGTCTCGTCCGCGGCCATGGCCTGGCGGGCGAGGATGGTGCGCAGCTCGTGCGTGACGCCGTCCGGATACCGGTCGATGGCCGCCTGGAGATCGCACCGGGCGGCCGGAGAGGAATATCCGGCGAGTTCGCGCTCCAGCGCGGCACGCCGCTTGCGGGCCGCCTTCCGGCTGGCAGCCTGGGCCCGCAGCACCAGCAGACGTGCGGCAAGTGTCATGCCAAGCTCCTAACGACTGCCGCAACCGGACGCGTCAAGCATAGCGCGGGTAACGACCACCTGAACGAGGCCGGAACCGCGCCACGGCACGTCGGCGCGCCTACGGCCCGGCGGTCACTGACCGCCGGGCCGTAGGCAAACGGGCCACGGGCAATCGGGTCCTAGCGCGCGGGCCCGCCGCCCAGCCGGGGCATCAGTGGCACAGGCCCGGCGGGAGCGACGTCCCGCACGCGTTGCCCTTGAACCGGACGCCCACTCCGGTGCCGTCCCAGACCAGGTCGGCCGGATGGTTGCGGAACGCGAAGTTGAAGGAGATCGTGTCGAAGTTGGGGTTGCTTCCGTGGGTGAGCGCCTTCGCGCTCGCCACGACGATGCCGCCCGAGTTGATCTGCTTGCCGCTGTTGCCCACCACCTTGTTGTGCGTGACCAGCGAGTGCGTCGCGCCGAGCAGCAGGATCCCGCCGCCCTGGAGGTTCACCGGGGTGTCATTGCTCTTGCGCGCAGAACTTGTTGTTGCTGAACACGCCGTTGTCCGCCACGGTGACGTTGCCCGCGCCCCCGGCCTGCCCGTCATCCAGGATCATGATGCCCTGGCAGTTCCCGCTGACGAAGTTGTCCTTGACCAGCACCTCCCGGGCGTGCCGGACGAAGATGCCGAACTGGTTGCCGTAGGCCTGGTCGTTGCGGACCACCGTGTCGGCGTCCGGAGAGTCCCCGACGTAGAACCCGGCCTCGTGGTTGCCGATCGCCACGTCGTCGGCGAACAGGGTGTCCGTGGAGACGAAACGGGAGATGCCGTAGTCGCCGTCATTGACAGCGACGGTCCGGGTCACCTGCATGCCGCTGGTCCCGTAGCCGAACACCCCGTTCCCGGGGAAGCCGCTGACCAGCAGTCCGGTCACCTTGTCGTCGCGGACAGGCACGCTCACGGCGCCGGTCGTGGCGTTGACGGCCTTGGCCAGGATGCACACGCCCGTCGGGCCGAACGCGCTGTTGCACAGCGTGTTCGGGAACTTCTTCGGCGGCACCAGGACGGTCCCCCCGCGGTAGGCGCCAAACCCGCGCAGCGTGATGCCGTCCGTGCGGATCTGCACGCTCTGGTGGTAAACGCCCGGCAGGATCAGCACCGTATCGCCGGGGCTCGCTTTGTTGACGGCGGCCTGAATTGACTGACCTGGATGGACCACGATGGTTCTTGATACCCAGGCTGACGCGGCCGTGGCCGAACTGATCACGATCGCAAGCGCAGCCACGCAGGCTGCTATGACAAATCTGCGCATGCTTCCTCCCAGCCTCGAGGAGTACTGCCTCGAGGAATACGGTGTCGAGGAATGCCTCGCAGGAAAGCGGGTCCCCCCGCAGACATCCCCACCCTACTGATGTTTTGGACTGTACGACTCGGGTGGCCCATTTTCAAGCATGAACAAGGTTGAACAACGCAAAATCCGACAATAATGAATAGTTATCGGCACGCAAATGTTAGGTAGCCCTGTGCCCGGCTGGAAGGCCGGCCAGGAAGCATCGCCCGGCGTGACCGTGCAGGTCGGCCCACGGCCCGCGCTCTGCACTCACACCAGGTGAGCCTAGCCTGCTCAGAACCCCTCGGCCGCCTGCGCCAGGAGGCGCGCGAGATCGGCGGGCGCGCTGATCATGGGCCAGTGACCGGAATCGATGTCGAGGAACGAGACGTTCTTGCTCTTCGCCAGTTCGGCTACCGCGCCGTGGTCGATCCATTCCTTGGCCTGGGCGGGGGTGAACTCCGGGCAGACCAGGACCACCGGGACGTCATAGCGGCGTTCGTCGGCTAGCCTGACCACTCCCCGGATGACCCCTTCCGGGACCGGGATCGCGGCAGACGCGATGGCCTGCTTCGCGGCATCGTCGAGGTCGGCGGAGTCCGGCCCGTCGAACTCGCTCCAGCCCGGGAAAGCCATCGCGCCGTCCCGGATGGGGAAGCCGTCGAAGTAGGGTCTGCCGTCTGGGCAGGGAAAGCCGCCGATGAGGGCGAGCTTGCTGATCTTGCCGGGGCACGCGTCGGCGGCGAGCCATGCCAGGCTGCAGGCAGCGGAGTGCCCCACCACCATGGGTCTCCCGGCAGCTGCATTGACGGCCGCGATCACCGTGGCCGACTGGTCCGCGAGCGTCGCCGATGTGTTGCCGTCGCCCTGGCCGGGCAGGGTGATCGGCACGGCGCGATGGCCGCGGGCCTCGAGCTGGGCGGCAACGTTGCCCCAGGCCGACCCGTCGAGCCATAGGCCGCCGATCAGCAGGATGTCCATTTCGGTTTCCTTTCTCATTGCGGGCAGGTCGCGCTCGCCGTGTCAGCGGGGTTTCCTGTCTCTGGAGGTTAGGCGCTGTTCCGGACGTTCGGGTTCCTGATTAGTCTGCTTCCGTGAAAGTCGACTCGAGCCCCACCGGGCGGGCGCTGCGGGCGCCGAGGCCGTCTTGCCGTGGCCGCGTGCGACGTGGCCGAATCCCGCCGGCGTGGTCGCGGGAAATGTAGTCATCTGACGACTCCTGTCGTGGGACATCGGGCTCTGAGTGTCCGTCCTGGCGGCTTGAAGCTGAGATGCGCGGTCCCTGACGCAGCGGCCCTGTCGCGGGCCTGGGCCGTTGACGCTCGCGCCTTGCTTGCTCGGCCGGTCACGCGGGGTACCTCCGGGATCGGAGTAGGCCGTGCTTGCACCGGTGACACGGCCGCGCAGGCGGCGGGCTCGGCGTGGTCGCCGCACGTTTGCTGCGGGTTCGCTCAGGATTGCTGAACGTCCCGCCACTGACATCGGCGTGGCTGTGGTCCGGGTGAGCGGCCGGGGGCCAGGTGCAGGCCGGTGAACATGCTGTGCAGGACACCGACGGGACCGTGCCGTCGTCCTCGTCGAGGGTGCCCGGTTGGCTGGTGTCGGCCCGGCGAGCGGCTCGGGCGATCGCGCGGCGCTCGGCTTGGCGCTGCCGGTCGGCGATCCGTGCCGCGGTGATCTCGGACAAGATGACGGGGTGCATCGTGGTGGTCCTTTCCAGGTTGCGATGACCGGACCATCGTCGGTGTTAAAGTTGACTTGATGTCAAATCCCCATCCCGGACCCCGCGGTACCTCGCTGCTGGCCATCGGCGAGCTGGCCGCGCGCGCGGGCAAGCGCCCGTCCTCGATCCGCTACTACGAGCAGATCGGCCTGTTGCCCGAGCCGGCCCGTGTGCACGGGCAGCGCCGGTATGACCCGCAGGCGGTGCGCACGTTGGCGGTGATCGACACCGCGCAGCGCGCGGGCCTGACCCTGGAGGAGATCAAGACCCTGCTGTCGGCCTCGCCCGAGGACGAATCAGCGGTCGACCGGCTCCGCGCAGTGGCTGACCGCAAGCTTCCGCAGATCACCGCGTTGATCCAGCGCACCCAGCTCGTCCTTGGCTGGCTGGAGTCTGCCGCGCGCTGCGAATGCCCGAATCTCACCGAGTGCCCGCTGTTCGATGATCCGCCCCTGGAGGCCCACGACAGCGGCCCGCGCTCTGCCCACCAGGCGCCCATCCCAGGATCGCCACGGCCCGGGAGCCGTAGCGGGGCGAGCCTGTCCCGTGCGAGGTCTTCGTAGAGGACTTCGCAGGGCTGGATTGCCGTTGCGGTGAACCACTGCCGCCAGCTGGCGCACACTGGGAACGTGACCGGCGGGAGCAAGGAATGGCCGCCCGGTGAGCTGCGGCGGGAGCTGCGGGAGCAGGCCGGTCTTGACGTGACCGCGGTGAGGGCCGCTGGCGCCGGGGAGTCACGGCGCGCGTTCTGGGTCACCGACCACGCCGGCACGGTCAGCGTGCTGAAGATAATGCCGGACGCGCCCCCGGAAGCGGTCGGCCACCTGCGCGAGCTGGAAGCCGTGCTGGCCCGGCTGCGCGACCGCGGGTACCCCGCACCCCGGTTCCGTGCCATCGGCCAGGTGCCCGGGCTGGTGTTCTGGATCACCGAACGCCTGGCCGGCGCTGCCCTGGACCGCGGCCAGCACGAACCAGACCACGCGGCGCTGGCGCGGCTGCTGCCCGGCCTGTTCCGGCTCAACGACGCCCAGGCGGGCCTGGGCACCGGCCCGCGCCGCTGGCGCAGCCTGATCACCCAGACGCTGACCAGCGGCGGCGACGGGTACTGCCTCCACTCCACCCTGCACGCCAGCCCACACGCCCGTGGCCTGATGCCAGTGCTGCGCCGCATCGGGCATACGTGCGGCCCGGCCATCCCGGACGGCCAGGACTTCGTCCACTACGACTTCACCCCGGCCAACCTGCTGTCCGACGGCACCGCCGTCACCGGCGTGATCGACATCAACCCGCCCGTCCTGGCCGGTGACCGCGCCTTCGACCTGGCGACCTTGCTGTTCTACCACTACGACCACAACGAGATCCGCAACTCACTCAGCGCCCGGCTCCTGGACCTGGCCGGGCCCCGGGCAGCTAGCGCGTACCTCGCGCACATGGTCCTGCGGCAAGTCGACTGGTCGCTGCGCCACCATCCCGCGGCCACCGCCACCCAACGGCACCTGCGCCTGGCCAAAGCCATCACCGCCGACCTCGCCCGCAGCCGGGCGCGCTGAATCCATGCCGCTCTCAGAGCGGCGGATAAGCACGTCCTGCGAGCACAGCGACTATGCACATTGGCGTGCTGAGCGGCCACACACTCGCCCTTTTGCCTGGCCGCCGGGACGACCGGGACACCCATGCCCGAAACCGGCCCGCCGCTCCTTGGGGGTATAGGCCCGGGCATCGGACCGTCATGCGCATAGCGTCAGATCAGTGACTGATGTGTCAGTGGCTGGTCAGCCGCGGTCAGGACGATCCCGAGCGTGACTTCCCGAGCGGGCTCGGCGCGGTGAACTCGACCCGGAGGACAGCCTGGCGCTGAAGTGTCCCGGTAAGCGCTCTGGCCGGGCGGATCCGGGCAGCGGCCTGGCTCAGGACGGCCCAGGTGGCACGCACGTAGGCAGCTTTATCCATGTGGGCGGCCGGGACGCTCTCGGCCAGATCAGCGAAGCGGAGCGGGACGCCGGGACTGGCGCCTGGGCCGAGGCTCCCGAATTGCACGATGTCGATCGGCTGGTGCCCGGCCAGCGCTGCGAGCGCTAGCAGCAGCCGCGAGTCGACCTGGCCGGCCGCCAGCTGCCTCCTGGCCGTAGCCGACACCGTGATCCGGGAATTGTTCAGCAGCGCAGCACCGGAGCTTTTGCGGTCGGCCAGGTCGGCGTTGAGCAAGGTCTGGTACGCCGCGGCGCCGTGCGGCGCGACCACCCGGACTGTGATCGCGCCAGGTCCGGAGCCGAAGGAGGCCAAGACGGCTGGCGCCCAGGCTGTGGTGAGGGTGCTGCCGAACAGCGCATGCACTGTGGCGGTCTCTACGACCAAGTCCGAAGGCACCGGATCTGGCGACGCTGGCCCGAGCACGACCAGCTGGCCGGCGGGGAAGCCCTGCGCCTTGAGCACCGCGCACATCACCGCGTCGCATGACACGGTGACATCCGGGCTGACTTGCCCGGCGACCCAGGCGGCAGCCTGCGCGGGGACAGCCGCCTGGGCCGTCGGCTGCCGGGAGAGATGCTTTATCGCGACGGCGGCCAGTGACCCGATGACGATAAGGGCCACGCCCAGCAAGACCAGGCGGGCTTCAGCCCGACGTCGCGGTTTGCCCTCCCGTGGACGGACCGCGGGCTTGGGTTCGACGGCACTCCGGACCTTGACAACTGGCTCGAGGACAACTGGCTTGAGCCTGGCGGCGGCCCGAGGCTCGACGGCGGGGCCAAGCCATTCGGTGGCGTCGTCCTGGGGGAGGGGTCCGGTAATGCGCTCGGCCGCGGCGGCGCCGGTAGGTTCCTCGTTGGTTCCGTCGGCCTGGGAGCTAGTTTCCGGGCCCGCTTCCTCTCTGGCCGGGGACGTTGACGGGGGCACCCGGCGGTGCGGCTCGGCCGTCCGGTTCCCGGCCCGGCGCCCCTGTCCGCGGGCGACCGCCTCCGCCCGCTCGGCCTTCACCGCCGCCTGCATGCGCTGCCGCAATTCCGGCGACAGCACCGGTACAACCGGCGAGAGCGGGCCCGTCCACGCCGCTCCTCGGATGCGGTGGGGCAGCTCCGTGCTCAAGTCTTTTCCTGGCATGCGGGTCAAACCTCTATGAGCGATACGCAGCTAGGTCGATGCGCACCGCACGATGCAGTGGAGCGCCGGATTGGCGGCTATTCCGTCGATGCGAGGCGGCCAGCCCTTCTGCCGACACCATCATCGGTGCGAATGGCTCTGCTGCTGGATCGCTGACCCGTGGTCTATGGACGGCGCCTGCCCGGTATCGGGCATGCCGGGTGCCCCACCACCCGCGTGGCTAACATCATTTCGTTCGGTGGTGTCACCTAACGCAGCGCTTCCGTACGAAACTGGACACCGCACTCAAACCGTAACCTGCCGATTCCTGCACAAGGGCACATTTGCGGATTTTGCGAAGAATATCCCTTATCGTCGCGCAGCACGGTGCGTCTCGATCGGCAGAGGCGGATCATCATCGGCCGAGCGGGCAGGTGCTGCGGCGAGCTGGGGCTCTGCGCCGGGCTGGCCTCGTTCCTCGCCGGCTCGCCTGCTGGCTACGTGACGCGCTGGCTGAGCCAGTTCAGCACCTCGTCGGCGATCTCATGCCAGCCATGGTCGATGGTGAGTGAGTGGCCGCGGTCGTTGAACTCCCGCAGGTCGGTGATCGCCGGCGACTTGTGGTACAGCTTGCGGGTCGCCCGGGTGATCGCCGCCGGGACGGTGTGGTCGTGGCCTCCGGCGATCAGCAGCAGCGGCCCGCGGGTCTTGTTGCCCGTGTTGACCTTGGCCGGCGACTGCCGTGACAGGTTCGCGGCGGCGGCCTCGAACAGCGGCTTGCCCGGCGAGGGGACCGTCCACCGCTGGTACAGTTCGGCGGACTCCCGCGCGGGCAGCGCATTCCCGAAGCCATAGTGGAACTGCTCCGGGGTCAGCGCGACTGCCTTGTTCCTGTTCGCCCGGCTGCGCAACGCGATGGAAGCGACCCGCAGCGCCGACGGGGGCAGGTAGATCACGCCCTTGACCGGAGCCGCGTCGATCGCCACGCCCGCGGCCGCGAGGTCCTGGCCCAGCAGCCGCTGGACAATCAGGCCGCCGAACGAGTGGCCGATCACGATTGGCGGGGCGTCCAGGGCCCGGATGACCTGTGCATAGTGGTCGACAACATCGTCGATGCCCTTCCCGGCCACCTGGTCCGGGTGGCTCCGGGTTTCCTCAACCGTGTCCGGGGCACCTGGCCAGCCCGGGGCCAACGGCGCGTAACCCGCCGTCTGGAACAGTTCCGTCCACGACGCCCACGAGCTCGCGTGCAGCCACAGACCGTGAATGAAGACAACATTCTTGCCCGCTGGCGTCATCGCGTCCCTCTCGTCCCCTGGTATCGCAGCCCGCTGCTGACTCACCGGGCGCTTGAGGATCAGTGTCCTACCCGTTCCGCAGGCGCGACAACCTCCGCAGATACTGACCTCCGCTCGCAGCGGGCATGAGCGTGCGTTCCCCGCACCCGGCGAGGATGCACGCTTATGCATGCGGTCGACCGAGGTCATGGTTATCCTGGTACGCGCAAATCTGCGTGCGCCCAATGCTGGCAATGCCCTTTCTGAGGCAGGCCAGAGTCGGCTGCCCGTGACTGGTATTCGCCGTCTTTGCGGATGCTGGGCTGGCCCGTTGCCATACCAGTGGTAATGGGTAACACTTGAGGGTGGACGGCGACTGACCGGACTCTACTGTGGGGGCGTTATCATGGTCGATGCGGATCTTGTTCTTGAGGGTGGCGGGGTCAAGGGTACGGGCCTGGCGGGCGCCATCACCGCGCTTACCTCCGCCGCGGAACCATATACATTCCACCGCGTGGCCGGTACGTCCGCGGGGGCAATCGTGGCGTCGATGCTCGCTGCTGGCTACACCGCAGCGGAGATGAATACGATCATGACAGATCTGGATTTCTCGCAATTCGAGGACAATCCCGGAATCTTCGCGCGGCATTTCCAGCAGATCGGAGAGGGCCTCGGCCTGATCGTGCACGAGGGGCTGTTCAAAGGTCAGTTCCTGCACGACTGGATCACGCAGACCCTTGCGGCCAAGAACGTGCACACCTGGGGTGACCTGAAAGACGACGACCCGGACAGTTCGCTGCCGCCCGAACAGCGGTACAAGCTGGTCGTGATCGCCTCAGACGTGTCTCGTGGCCGGATGCTGCGGCTACCCTGGGACTACCAGCCGCTGCTGGGCGTGGATCCCGACACGCAGCCGGTGGCTGACGCGGTGCGGTCCTCGGCGGGCATACCGTTCTTCTTCCGGCCCTTCCACATGACGGCCGACCCGGAGACTACCGGGGGACACGGGGAGATCTTGTGCACCGACGGCGGCATGCTGTCGAACTTCCCGGTCGGTATCTTCGACCGCACGGACGGCAAGCCACCCAGGTGGCCCACCTTCGGTGTAAAGCTGTCGGCCCATCTCTCGCTTGCCCAGGGCACGTGGGACCCCGACGCTGACTCAATCCAGCTCGCCAAGTCGCTGCTGACCACCATGCAAAAGGCCCATGACCAGGTATACGTCGACCAGCCGTCAGTAGTGTCACGGACAATTTTTGTGGATACGACGGGTTACAACGCGACCGATTTCCATCTCACGCTCGCGGACAAGCAGAAGCTGTTTAACAGCGGCCTCGAGGCCGGCCGGAAGTTCCTCGGCGGATGGGACTGGGCTAAATGGCTACAAGGCGATTACCCGACGGCTGCCTGAACCGCGGCGCGTGACCACGCGAATTCGTTAATCCGCGTAGAGCTGATCCAGGCCGACGAGATGGATGTCGCGGTGCTGGCCGGCCTGCAGTTCACGGTCGAAGCCCGCACCGGAATAGCAGATGAGCACGGTGTCGCGGGTGTCGAATCCCTTGACCGCGAGCAGGTCCCGGGCGCGGCTCAGGCGCTCGATGTGGCGGGGGCCCATGACCCGGTCCCATTTCACCTCGCCGAGGGAGAGAACCTTGCGCGGGCGCCCGTGCTCGGTGAGAGCGAGCACCGCGACGTCGATCTCGATCTGGGTCCGGTTAGCTGCGTCCGGGACTACCCCAGATCCCACCTCGCCTGGCGGGCCGCCGAAGATTCCGGGATCGGCCGTGACCGCATAGTCGCGGCACACCGCTTCGAAATGCGGCCCTGTTACCTGCGACAGGAAACGTGCGCGCGCCCCGGGCCAGACGGCTGGCCCGCCACCGAGTTCGAGACGTGCCCATTCCCGGCTCATGATGGCCTGATAGAAGGTGATGAGCGGCTCGGCGATGCGGTACCTCGCCCGTCCTGATCTGAACAGATCGGGTTCCTTGATCAGCAGCCGGGAATCCTCCAGGACACGGAGGGGATGCGCGATCTCGTTGGACTTCCGGCCGATATAGCTGGCGATTCCGCCGGAGGTGGTGTTTCCCTCGGCTACTGCGGCGAGCACCGAATGGTACAGCGACGGGTCGCGAATCTCGGTCTCCTCGGCGAGAAGGTAGCGGGCTTCCCGGAATAGCGGGGTCTGCGGATTCAGCACCGTCCGGATCGCCCATGCATCAAAATCGGCGAGGTCCGCGGGGGTGTCTTCGCGCAGGAGTTCCCGTCGGTAAGCGGGAGTTCCGCCTACCACTGAGTGCACGAGCACGGCCAGCCTGGGATCGGTAATGTCCCAGAACCGTGCCGCGTCCCGGTAGCCGAAGGGGTGGACGATCAACTCGAGGCCCGCCCGCCCCCGTAGGGGCGCCGGCCCGGAAAGCAGCCCTCCCATCACTGACATGGCTGAGCCGCAAAGGAGGAGCCGCGCGCGGCTCGCCGATCCGCTCCCCCCCGGGCCGAGCTCCCGCTGGATGATCGACGGCAGGCCGGGTGATGCCTTGACCAGGAAGGGGAACTCATCAATGACCACCGGGACAATACGATCCCCGGTGAGCCGGAACAGGTACGGGATGGCGTCAAGCCAGTCCCGGAACGGCGGGACCGGCGATCCGCTGAACCGGATGAGTTCGTCGGTGAACAGCCGGAGCGAGACCGTCTCGGTCAGCTCCAGGGCCGGGAAGTAGATTCCGCCCAGAGCAGTCGCCAGCGCCTGGAGGAGATAGCTCTTGCCCTGTCGGCGCCGTCCGCTCACCACGCCCAGCGTGGCGCCAGGACGGGGATCGGCGGCGAAAGCGACCAGCCCGGCCCATTCGGCGTCCCGGTCGAACAGGTGAGGCGGCTTAGCCGGTGCCACATTCGGTGAAGCATGCATAGTCGAAGTATACTTGACCGAAGCATACTTCACTATATGTGTGAATGATCAAGCGCAACCAGGAAACGATGACCGTGACCCTGCAGCGGCTCGCAGCGGCGCTGGAGGCGCTGACCATCGCGATCGGCAGGTCGTGGTTGATGTGGGCATTCATGCCTGCCAGCGCGAACTGGACCGGTTCGATCCCCGCCACGGCGCGCTGCTCCGCCAGCGGCCGCCACGCCAACGGCACCGCCGCCGGAGTGGTAGCGGTGTCGGCCGCGGCGAAGTACAGGTTCGCAAACGCCACATCCAGCTGGGTCATGAACGCCGGGTCAGCGAAGAAGCCCTGGCCGAGCTGGCTATTCACCTGCCGGGTCACGTCCAGGTACATGCGGTTGAAACACGCCAGCCCATCTGCCGCCGGCAGTACCGACGCGATCGCCTCCATGCGAGCGATCGCTCCGGCCACCGAGACCACCGGCGCGTCCGCAACGGGCAGTGCTGCCGACATGGCCGTTACTATACGATCACCAGGCTCGCCACGTACCAGACACTCCTAGCCAGGCCATCGCCAGTCCCGCCGAATGCGCCGGGAGCGGCAGGAGCGCACATCTCTTCGGGCGGCCGCGATGTATTAATGTGCAGCCTGAGCAGCCGGTGTTCTCCGTCCTGAGATGCGCTGGGCCGGCGAAGCTGTGAGGCGCGCGAGATCGGCGCGGACTGCCCGCGTCAGCTGCGCGCAGGCGGGTCGCTGGCGGCCGGGAGGGGCCCAAGCCCCCGGCGAAACACTGCCGCACGGGGCCGAACCGCTCGTCGGCAAACCCCTGCACGTCCATGTGACCATCCTGGCCCCGCACCCGGCGATCACCCGCGCCGGGGCCAGGTTCTGCATGACCTCCCGAAACACAGCTCAAGCAGACCGTGCACGGTCACGGTGAGTGAAACCTCGCCATGATGGTCCGTTCACATTGGAATGTTCTGCGCGCCTGCAACTTGCCTGGTGGCGGGGCCGCGTGTAGGAGACCGCCCCAGTTCGGCGAACCATGGCCACCCCTGACATTCAGACGGGAGCGTCCTCGGGGTCCGATGGCTGCGCCACGGGCGCTGTCTTCGGCACCCGGTGCCCGGCCAGTAGCGCGGCCGCGAAAATAGCCAGCGCGTTGAGGCCGTGCAGCACGCCGATGATGGCGGCGGAGTAGGCGGCGTAGGCGAGGAAGAACTGCACCACGATAAGGCCGAGCGGGATCGCCGCCCAGCGCACGCCGTGAGTGAGCTTGGCGCCGAACGAGACCGCGAGCAGGGCGACGGCGCACAGGAGGACGATGTAGGCGAAGGAATGGTGCAGGGTCACCCCGGTGGTGTCTCCGTCGGAGACCGGGCCGTTGTCGATGTTGTTCTCCAGGGCGAAGGCGCCGAACGCGATCAGCGACGCCTGTACGGCGACAGACAAGGCCAGCAGGTAGGCGAGCACCCGGTATGCGGTTCTCATGGTCATGCTTCCCTTCGATGTGCTGAGGCGGCGGTTCCTGGGTTCGGCAGGACGGCGCGCTCGGGTCGCGGCTGGCCGGCTATGCGAACCTGAACCGGTCGGACGGAGCCTGATCGGGGCGCCCGGCTCTGACGGGCTGCTGCGCGACCTGGCCGGGGAGGTCCGCCGCGGTCTCGACCTGACCTGGGCCCGGGTGTCGCTGGATGCGGCGGACGGGCGTCCCGCGATCGCGTGGTGGCGGGCCAGGACGCCGAGCGTCGGCGGATCCAGCGGATCCTGCACGACGGGGTCCAGCAGGAGATCGTGGCCCTGTCGGCCCGGGCCGGGCTGGTTCGCCAGCAACTGCTACGGGTGACCCGGCCGCTGCCGAGGGCCTGGCCGAGATGCAGCGCGATCTGTCCACCACGCTGCACGACGTCCGGGATGTCGCCCACGCGATCCACCCGCCGGTGCTGTCGGACCGCGGGCTGCTGGAGGCGATCGAGGCTCAGTCCGGGAGGGCGTGCGGCGGCTGCTCGAGGATTCCGGCGACGTCACCGTGGCGGCCGCGGTCGGGTCGGCGCCGGAATTGCTCGATGCCGTCGGGCGGTTGCGGCCCGCGGCGGTGCTCACCGACATCCGGATGCCGGCCAGCCCGGGCGGCCCCGGTGAACGGCCCGGCATGGAGGGTATCGACGCGGCCCGCGCGATCAGGGCGGCGTACCCGCGCACCGGCGTGGTGGTGCTGTCCCAGTACGCCGAGGAGAGCTATGCGTTCGAGCTGTTCCGGGACGGCACGGCCGGGCTGGCCCGCCTGCTCAAGGACCGCATCGGCGAGGTGGGCCGCCTGCTGGAAGCGCTGCGCGAGGTCGCCGCGGGCGGGTCCTTGATCGACCCGCAGGTGGTCGAGGCGCTGGTCCGGGGCCGGGCCCGGTACGCGCCTCGGCCCTGAGGGACCTGACGCCGCGCGAGCTCGGCGTGCTGCGGGAGATGGCGGCCGGGCGCGGCAACGCCGGCATCGCCGCGCAGCTGCACCTGTCGGAGTCCTCGGTGGAAAAGCACGTCAACGCGATCTTTACCAAGCTCGGCCTGACCACCGAGGACCTGTCCCACCGCCGGGTCACCGCGGTGCTGACGTTCCTGCGCGACGCGGGCCTGCGCGGCTGAAACCTGCAAGCCAGCCCGGACCGGCCCTGCGGGCAGCCGCAACCACCCCGGCGGCTGACCTCGTTCCGCCCCGGCCGCCCGGCGTCTAGCTTCGATGGCACCTCCCCCGGGACCGAACCGGGAGAATGCCAGGTCCCGTTCCTCGCCTGATCCGGTCACGAGCAGGGACGGTAGACCCTCAGCCTTCCAGGCGCGCGATGTCCGCCCGGGCGGCCGCGGCCCGATGACGGCCGGGTCGCTGCCGGTCCAGAGCTGGGCGGGTATTCAGCGTGCCCGGTTCCGCCCGTCCCGGTTCTGGTAATCGCGCAAAGGCGCCCGCGGACCGGGACGGGCGGCCAGAAGGCGCCTGCCCGGTCCGCTGGCGGTCAGAGCGGGCGGACTTCCTCTGCCTGAGGGCCCTTTGGCCCCCGTCCGGCGGTGTAAGCGACCCGCTGGTTGTCCTGCAGGCTGCGGAAGCCGTCAGCCTGGATGGCAGAGTGATGGACGAACACGTCGGCGGTTCCGTCGTCGGGGGCGATGAAGCCGTAGCCCTTGTCGGCGTTGAACCACTTGACGGTGCCTTCAGCCATGTACTTCTCCTGTAGGGACGATCGTTCGGGAGGCACGTGCGCGCACCCCCGGGTTGTCGCGACCGCCAGCCTGCCGGGAAGACCTGGCCGTGTACTCGCGGCGCCCGCTGTCAGAAGTTCGCAGGCGCAGGTACACGTAACGAATTTCGACTACAACCACCACCCATTAAACACCATGCCCGGCACCCGGCTGACCAGCCGCGCTCGCACAGCCGCCCGAGGCCGGGTCAGCTAGGCCTTCCGGCGCGCGCCGCCTTCATGCTCGCGCGCGACCAGTTGCCGCCGGAACTGAAGGTCCTGGTCGGGTGCGTACCGGAGCTTGGTGTTCTGCCGCCCGCGGAAGGTCGTCTCGGGCAGGAACCGCTCGCGTAGTCCCTCCAACGGCAGCGGGTCGGCCCGGCTGGCCCCGCACCAGTTCAGCGCGTCGGCCGCGACGTGGAGGAACACCTCGCCGGGGAAGGTGTTGTCTCGCGGGTGCAGGGGCGCAAGCTCGCTCACCAGCTGGAAGACGTCAGCGTCGCAGGCGAGCCCGGCCAGCAGGACAGCCGGGCGGTCACGGTGTCCTCTGGGGTCGGCCGCTTCCTGGCAGGCATATTCCGACGGTAAGGCAGAACCACCGGTCGCCGGGCGGCCGCGCCGACGGATGCCCAGCCCACACGGACTGGAGGACTGGTCTGCCGGTGGCCAGCGCAGCCGAGGGGTTCGGTCAGGTGCCCGCCTGCGGGCGGCCGCGGAGTTCGCGGCGCAGTAGCTTGCCGGTGACCGTCTTGGGGATCTCGTCGAGGAACTCGATCTGCCGCGGATACTTGTAGGCGGCCATGCGGTCCTTGGTGAACGCGATCAGTTCGGCTTCGGTGCAGCTCTTGCCGGGGCGCAGGCTGACGAAGGCCTTGACCGTCTCCCCGCGGTAGGGGTCGGCCACTCCGACGACGGCGGCCTCGCGGACCGCTTCGTGCTCGTAGAGCACGTCCTCGACCTCGCGCGGCCAGACCTTGTAGCCGCTGACGTTGATCTGGTCTTTTTTGCGGTCGACGATGTAGAACCAGCCTTGATCGTCCATGTAGCCGACATCGCCGGTGTGCAGCGAACCCCCGGGCAGCGCCGCCGCGCTCTCCTCCGGCTTGTTCCAGTACCCGGCCACCACCTGGGGTCCGGTGGTCACCAGCTCGCCGATTTCGCCCGGCGGCAGATCGGTGCCGTCGTCGCTCACGATCCGGACAATGGTGTTGTACACCGGCACGCCGACCGACAGGGCTCCCGATGCCTCGTCGACCGGGGCCTCGGCGCCGAGCGGCACCGCGTGCGACGGCGAGGTGGTCTCGGTCAGGCCGTAGATGTTGTGGATGTAATGCCCGAATGCGGACTGGAACGCCTTGACCGTGCTCGGCGGGATGGGAGCCCCGCCGGAGTAGATCCTGGTCAGGCTGGCCAGAGCAGATCTGTCGGCATCGGGCACGTTCATTAGGGCGATGAACACGGTGATCGAGCCCACGGTGAACGTGGCCCGCTCGGCCTGCACGGTCTGGATCGTCAGCGCCGGGTCGAGCCGGTACATCAATACCAGCGGCGCGCCCGCCAGCAGGCAGATCGCGATGTGGCCGATGAGCCCGGTGATGTGGAACAGCGGGGCGACCCCGAGCACCACGTCCTGCGGCCCGATGCCTATCCAGTCCCGGTAGGTCTGGGCGTTGAACACCACGTTGCGGTGCGTGGTCATGGCGCCCTTGGGCGGGCCGGTCGTCCCCGAGGTGTAGGTCAGGAACGCCACGTCCTCCGGTGCCAGCGTCACGGCCGGTGCCTGCCGCCCGGCGAACCGCGCCAGCAGCCCGGCCATGTCGAGCGTGCCCGCACCGGGGACGCGCTCGATCCCGGCGAACACGCGCGCGTCGTTCCGCGTCTGGTAGTCCAGCTCGGAGGTGGTGATGACCGTCTGCACGTCAGTGCCCGCCACGATCTTGGATGCGACGTCCCGGTACAGGCTCTCCAGGCAGACCAGCACGCGGGCGCCGGAGTCCTTGAGCAGCAGCTCCAGCTCCCGCTCCCGGTTCATCGGGTTGATCGAGACGGCGATGCCCCCGGCCTTCCAGGTGCCGAGCTGGGCGATCACGAACTGCGGCACGTTCTGCAGGTACACCGCCACCCGGTCGCCCCGGCTGACGCCCGCGTCGACCAGTCCGGCCGCGAACGCGTCGGTCAGCGCGTCGAGTTCGCGGAAGGTGATCCGGCCGTCGAAGTAGCGGATCGCGTCCGCATCGGGATGGCGCTCGACCGTGGCCTGGAACATCACCACCGCGTTGTCGTACTCGACGGAGATCTCGGCGGGCTGCCCGGGCGCGTACCGCGCCAGCCAGGGCTTGTCATCGTAGATGCTCATGGCCGGCCTCAGCGGATCGCGACCGGGTTGACCGGGGCGCCGGTGCCGCCGACGACCTTGAGCGGGGCGGCGACGTAGAAGAAGGTCCACCGGCCGTCCGCGGCGCAGGCGGCGGCAAGGTCGTCGAACCAGGCGATCTCGGTTAGCGCGACGCCGAGATTGCGCATCAGCGCACAGTGCAGGGGCAGCGCGACGCCGGTGCCCGGCTCGTAGGTCACCTCGTTGGCGATCGTGTCCGTGACGAGGTTGGGGATCTCGTGCTGCTGGAACCACTCCACGAGCTCGCGAGAGTAGGTCAGGCCCGGCTCGTTAAAGCCGTCGTAGAACTTGTCCTTGTCGTTGAGCTCGTACCAGTACTTCAGCCAGCCCGTGCGGACGCACAGGATATCGTGCGGTTCGATGCTCACGCCCTGCGCGGAAGCCGCGGCCTCGAGGTCGGCGTGGTTGAAGGTCTCGCCCTTGTCCAGCCACTGCTTGCCGCGGTGCCGGGCCATGTCGATGAGCACTCCCCGGCCGGCCACTCCCTTCTCCGCGATCGGGAGCACTGAGTCCATCTCCAGGGACCCGACGGTGCTGCGCGCGTCGTAGCCGTTCCAGATCTTGCCGTCATACCAGACGTGCCCCAGGGCGTCGTACTGCGTGGAGCCTTGCAGGAACATCGTGGCGGTGTCGTCGGCATAGTGCAGGCCGCCGGGAAAAGCGGGTGCTCCCTCCCCGTCCCAGGAGCTTTCGTCGAGGATGTTCTGCCGCTCGATGCCCGAGCGCCCGGGCCAGACCGGATCACCAGGGCTTTCCTTGCGGCCCATCTGAACCTGCAACGTGAACACCTCGCCGGTGCGGACCTGCTGTACGCCCCGTAGCGCTTCCCTGGCGTCCAGGTAGTTCAGGGAGCCCAGCTCGTCTTGCGGACCCCACTTACCCCAGTTGGACGGAGCGTCAGCACCGAGGACCTCATGCATAGCGGGGGCATCAGACATCATCGTCTCCTCTCGGAAAACACGAACATCAGATCGAACGCATGTACGGTTGGCGTTTGCAGATGATGATGCAAACCCGACCTTTCAGGCGGGGCGATGCTCGGCAGCGCGACATTCACGCCCGTGTTATCGATCAGCAGCATCAGCATGCCCAGACACACCGTCAGCAGCGTCCACCACTTATGTGCCACAGCTCAACCTCCGGTCAGCACATTGACGTCTGCGACCGGGACCGGCTGGGCCGGGACTGCTGCGAGAACCCGGCACCCTGCCGACTAGGGAAGTCCCCAGGATGAGCCTTTGGAGTTTCGGTTGGCGCTACCCCGCTGCCTATGGCCGAAACACCGTTACGCCCGAAATGCGGGGAGCGAACGCCCGCAAGGCGGGAGCATGAGTGAATATTCCAATACATGGATAGACATGCGCCACGACAACGCCCGCTATTCGGCATGAGGGTGGGCTGGCCTGCTGATCTGCTGCCCGGCCGCATCGGCGCGCTGCCGGTCCAGCTCGGTCAGAAATCCTCCCCAGCCAGCTGCGCCGCCGCGATCCCGGCCAGCAGCTCCCCGGCCCCGAACCCGCGTTCGCGCTGCTTGATCGGGCCAACCGCCGCATCCAGCGCCCCGATCACGCCGAGCCGCCCGCACAACTCGGTGACCACGGCCAGGCCCGCGTTCGGCGTCAGCGCCGGATCCGGCGCGCCGATCCCGGCTGCCGCCGCGATCTGCCCGCCCCGCTGCGTATCCTTTTCACCAGGTAGGTGCCTCTCCGCCTGAGATGATCATTACTTCGCAGCGATCATCATCCCAGGTCAAAGGGGCACCTATCGGCATTTGCGCCGCCGTGTCACCGACCTACTCGCGGATTGGGTCTGATCTGCGTCCGGAACAGCCTGGCCAGCGTTCGGCGGTAGTCAGCAGTCCGGTGATATGGGATGCTGCCTGGCGGCGGCTCCAGTTGCGAAGGTGGTGCCGGGGTTTGTCGTGCGCATCGGGCCGTCCATGAGGGCGGGGGTACTCATGGCCGCGACGATGGCGGTAGCAGGTGATTTCGGAAAGCCGTTGCGCTGACCGCTTGCCGGATAGCGATACTGGCTCGTGCAAGAGGTTCCCCCCGGACCGCCGGACCAGGTCCGGAGGCTTGAGCGGTACCGGCAGGAGCACTCGGACGTCGACATACAGCCGCCTGGCGCCGAGAGTGCCGTATGGCGCGCGTTCCGGGACGGGAGCCTTATCGCGTACGGCTTCACCCTCATGGTGTTCCTGGACCGCCTGGAGGCCCTGCCGGGGCCGTTAGGCCAGGCCAGGAATCCACCGGCGCGGTCCTGGAGGCCATCGAGCATGCTGGCCGGCAGGCAATGACCGAGCTGCGGCGGCTGCTTGGCGTGCTGCGCAAGGATGACTTCCTGGTCTCGCTGGCGCCGCAGCCAGGGCTGAGCGGGCTGCCGCAGCTCGTTGCTGAGCTTGCCGAGGCGGGCGTTGCCGTGCAGGTGTCGACCACGGGGGACGTCAGCCGGCTACCGCCTGGTCTTGATCTGTCGGTTTACCGGATCATCCAGGAGAGTCTCACGAACGTGGTGAAGCACGCGCATGCGAGCCGGGCCGACGTCCAGGTCCGCTGCCGTCCTCAGTCTCTGGAGATTGACGTGCGAAATGACGGCACCGGGGGCGAATCGTCCCGCGGCGAGGGCTTCGGGCTGATCGGGATGCGGGAACGCGTGACCGTCTACGGCGGTCGCGTGCGGGCCGGACGGCTGGAGGGCGGCGGCTACCGGGTGCACGCCGTGCTCCCCTTCGAGGCGGCGGAGTTGTCGGCACCATGACCATCACCGTCGTCATCGCGGACGATCAGGCCCTGCTCCGGGCGGCCTTCCAGAAGCTGCTGGATTCCGAGCCGGGAATCAGCGTGGTCGGCGAGGCCGCCGACGGGGTCGAGGCGGTCAGCGTTGTCCGCAAGATCCGGCTCCAGGTCGTGCTGCTCGCGCCATCGGTCACCCGGCGGCTGATCGCGGAGTTCGTAGACCGCCCGCCACCGGCCGGGCCGCGCCAGCTCCCCGAGCTGTCGCCGCGCGAGACCGAAGTGCTGATTCACCTGGCCCGGGCGAGTCCAACCGGGAGATCGCCGGGCACCTCTTCCTCGGCGAAGCCACAGTGAAGACCCATGTCGGCAGCATCTTGACGAAGCTAGGCTGCCGCGATCGCGTGCAGGCAGTGGTGATGGCCGACGAGGCCGGGCTGGTCCGCCCCGGCGCAAGCTAACCGCAGCCAGCCCCCATCCGGGCCGACCGCACACCCGCGCCCAGCATCGGCCGGCCCGAGCATACCGTGCACCGCGGTCATCACTGTTCGCAGGAGGCCACTGCCGTTCGCAACCACGACGGGCGCCTAACCTTCGCCGGACCTAGCTCGGCTAGACGGTACGCCCCGGCGACGGCACCCATCTCAGGAGAGTGCCAGATCGGGCCTGCTTCAGCCCGGCCGTTGCTGCCGATGTGCCCGGCCTGCGGGAAGCAGTTCAAGCCGGCTGACGGCGAGGTCATCGAGGCCCCGGCGGCGGCGCTGGGCGCGAGACCTGAGGCCCGGCCGCACCCCCGACCGACCAGCCGCTGGCGCAGAACATGCTGATCTGCACGTGACCGTCCGCGAAGCCAGCACGATTGCCAGCCGTAATGAGTCGGCGATCTGATTTCCTATCAGAACGATGAAAAAGGGTCCACGGCGAACGCCCGCAAGGCTGGAGAGCGTGAGTGAGTATTCCAAACCTGGATAGATATGCGCCACGACAACGCCCGCTATTCAACAGGCATGTGCGGGAGTGTCCCGTCTCTGGTAAGTCGGCCCTGTCTCACTTAAATCGGCCCATTAGGGCCCGCGTCTCAATTACCAGGGAGAATACGGATTCCTAAACTCAGTCGAGCGCCTGACCTGCTCAAACGTCAATGCACTGGTCTACAAACGCCATTTCTTCTTAGGTAAGACGGCCCGCTGCTGTCCAGTCTCAGCGAGGTTGGGCCGGTCTCAGTTTTTGTGCCGGTGATCTGCGTTGTCTCAGAATCGTTCCTGAGCTTGTCGGCTTCGCATCTCAGTTCACGGAGCCGCTGATATGCTGGCTGCTCGCGGATGCGGTCCAGGGCCCACCGGATGGCCTCCGCCCGCGTGGCCGCGGTTCCCGCCATGATAAGCGTGTCCAGCGTTTCCAGGCCGGCCGGTCCCAGCCGGGCCAGCACGGGGGTAGCTTCGCCGTGCTCCCGCTCCTTGACGTCCGGCAGCCGCTGCCCGACGGGATTGCTCGCGCGGGGCCCGTGGCCGTCGCGGGTGACAGGGTTGTTTGCGAACGTGTACTCCACGAGCCTGATCTCCCGGAGTTGTTCTGCCAGATAGTTCGTGAACTGCTCTCTCGCCGTCTTGTTGGCGAGGTCGAATGCCGTCAGGGTTTCCTCGTAGTCCTCCGGCCCGTCCGCGTCGAGCAGCACCCGGACCCACAGGTCCCCCGGCTCGATTTCCGGGTCGTCGCCGTATTGCAGCAGCACGGCCTGCCGCACCGCGCTGCCGGGGAAGCGCGCCTTCACCTCCTCATCAATCTCGCGTTCGATCGTGTCCAGCACATCGCGGTCGTTCTTGAGCTTGTCGGCGTCGCATCTCAGTTCACGGAGCCGCTGATACGCTGGCTGCTCGCGGATGCGATCCAGGGCCCACCGGATGGCCTCCGCGCGCGTGGCCGCGGTTCCCGCCATGATCAGCGTGTCCAGCGTTTCCAAGCCAGCCTGCCCCAGCGAGGCCAGCACGAAGGTTGCCTCACCGTGCTCCCACTCCTGGATGTCCGACAGCCGCTGCGCGACGGGCATGCCCCCCGGGGTCCCTTGCCGTCGTAGGTGACGGGGTTGTTGCTGAACGTGTACTCGACCAGCGTGATCTCCCGGAGCTTTGCTGCCAGGTAGCCCAGGAACTGGTCGATCGCCGTCTTGTTGGCTTGCTCGAATGCGGTCAGGGCCGGCTCCCAGTTGTCCTCCGGCCCGTCCGCGTCGAGCAGCACCCGGACCCACAGATCCCCCGGCTCGATTTCCGGGTCGTCGCCGTATTGCAGCAGCACGGCCTGCCGCACCGCGCTGCCGGGGAAGCGTGCCCGCACCTCCTGGTCAATCTCGCGCTCGATCACATCCAACACATCGCGGTCCATCTCGGCCTCCCTCAGCGCCCGGGAATCTGAGAGTAATTCCGCAGCCTCCGCCTCCGCCAGGCAATATTCACGCTGCCCCGCAGCGGGAGGTCGGCAGCCGACGCGCCAGCCAGGAAATGCCAGATCAACTGAGACGACCGGAGGCCCTGTCTCAACCGATCTGGCATACCTGCTGGATGCTAACCGGCCGCTTGCCAGCCCACCGAGGATCTCGGCCCGGTAGCCGTCGCGGATCAGCGACATCGGGACGATGAGCGTCTCCGCGTGGTGCCTGCGCAGCGACAGCGCGGTCGCGACGACCAGTTCCCGCCAGCTCGGCAAGTGCTGGAAATCGCCGGCGGGCCGCATCCACTTCCACAACATGAGGCCGACGTCCTCCGGGTCATACACGACCGCGTCCGGGAGCCGCCGGTGCAGTTCCTCCGCCAGCGTCGTCTTACCCGCCCCGAACCCGCCGTTAATCCAGATGATCACCGGCCCAAGCTAGCCGGGCAGTCCTCGTTCCGCCTGACATTGACGGCAATCGGGTGCCCGGCGGTCCCCGGCTTCCCCGGCCCGTTGTTGCCGGTGAGCCATCGCTACGGTAAACGGCGTTCGCGGACCAGGTCCAGTGAGATATCAGCCTCGGAGTCGCCTCGCTGGATCTGGTCGTTCGTCGTGATCTGACCTGGGGGCGGTCCGAGCTGGCCGGCAAGGCGACGGGTCCGGATGTAGTCCCTAATCGCCGCGTATGAGGCGTCGGAATCGTGTTAATCGGTCACGGTGGTCCAGATTTCCCAGATGGAGAGGGGTTCGTCGGCCAGTCTGTCCAGGACATTCTGGATAGGGCTGATAGCTGGTGCTGGCCGGGTTCCCCGCTTGCGCGGAGTCGGCCCGGCGGGTTCGGCGAGTGCCTGGCGGACCATGCGGCGGTGAACGTGGCGGCGTCCGGCGATCTGCCGGATGGACATGCCCCGGTCGGCGTCATCGCGGATGATGCCGAACAGCCGGGCCTTGCGGGCCGCCTGGGATTCCGCAGGTGACGGCAGCGGCCGGTGGGGCTTACTGGCGGGAGTGAACCCGGTGAGGGCGAAGGCAAGCGCGGTGAGGGTGCTGCCGCTGACCGCGGCGAGCCGCCGCAGGCGGATCGGCCCGGTGGGAACCTCGGGGTTGCGACGTAGACCTGCAGCAGGCTGGGGCGGAGGTAGTTGGCGCGGGCGAGGCGCCGGATATAGGAGTCGATGGTTTCCCCGGCGGCGGCCCGGACGCGAACCGGGAGCGGCGGCGGGAGCGGTCCGTCATCAGGAGTCATGGGCTGCTCCGAGGGCGGCGGAGCCTCCCCGGGTCGGCGGTCTCGGATGCGATGTCGATGCCGATGGAGTCGAGGCTGGCGCGGGTGATCTTCTCAGTGCCGTCCAGGACGGCCTGGATCGCGGCGCCGCGGATGAGGCGGAGCAGGCTCCCGATCATGCCGCCGGTGCGGTGGTGCAGGTATTCCTCGAGCGCGACCAGGGCACCGGGCTGGTGGCGGTGCAGGCGCAGGCTGTCCTCGAGGGCGGAGATCAGGTCGATCTCATACTCGGTGCCGTCCAGCCCGAAGCGGACAGTGCCTTCGGCGTCGCTGCCATCGAGGTCGTCGATAAACAGGGTCTGTATCTTCTGGGCCACCGCTGCGCCATTTCCTACTGGCTCGTCATCAGCCTGCGTCAGCCGGAACTCACAAGCATGTGGCTACTTCGACGTGCTGTGAGCGCTCACAAGCCTGCCTCAAGACCAACGCGCCACACAGGCGATCAGGTTCCGATTCCCGTCACCACTGCCCCGCGACCGCGAATCGCCTGCTTGGAGCCAATAGCTGGGACTGGCCAGGTTAGGGAGTGCCCAGAGCCTCGGGCGTGATCAAGCCCGACTTCACCTGACGGCCCGCCAGGCCGGGGCCGCCGACGCAGGCACGCGATCGGCCGTTGCCACGCGACAGATCATTGGCAGCTGAGTGACTCCCCAGCATGCAACCTATCCGTGGTGACGGGCGCCCGATCGCATCGACGCGCCGCACATCGGCAATGTCGGACGTCTCCCGCGACTGGAGCCGCGGGAGACGTAACGTGGATCATGTGCCGGAGGCCGTGCAGGCGGCCAGGATGTAGTTCGGATGGCGGTCCAGGTCCTGGCGGGCCCTGTCATACCGCATCGTGGTACCGCAGCCGGTCAGTGAACGGCGCCAGGGGATGAGGGGGCGCTGAGGCCAGGTCGGTGAAGTTCAGCATGCGCTGACAGTGCGGCAGTTCCCGATCGCCCGCCGTGAAGTTAACGCAACTGCACCCGACGCGGCATGACCGAATGGTGCTGGGGCGCAGAGCGCCCGGCGAGACCGGCTGCGGGGTTAGCGTGAACGCGTGACGGCCGGCCTATTCGCGGGCCTCGCGGTAAGTGAGTACCAGCGCGCGCTCACCTGGTACAAGCGGCTGATGGACTCCGAACCCGCATTCCTCCCGAACGCGACTGAGGCGGTATGGGAGCTCGCCGAGCACCGGTACCTGTACATCGCGGAGCTGCCCGAACGCGCTGGCCGCGCGCTGCTCTCGGTGTTCGTCGACGACCTCGATGACCGGGTCGGCAACATCAGTGCCCCGGGGAATACAGCCCGCCGCACAGGAGACGTACGGGAACGGCGTGCGCAAGGTGATCTACCGCGACCCCGACGGCAACGAGATCGGTTTCGGCGGCGCTCCGCTCGAGTGACCGACTCGTCCGGACTGTGGGACCGACCTTGAGGACGGCGCGCCCACTGTTGCCGGTAGAAGCGGACATTCGTCCCAAAGGCGGCCGTTGGCCTTGACCGCGCCGGTGGCCGGGGCGTTCAGTGACTTGATCGCATTTGCGGAGCAGATGACCTGGCATGCCAGGATGGCAAGGGGGGGCGGGGCGTGGCTCCGCGTGGCCGGCTGGCTGGAGTGCGCGTAGCCCGGTAGCGGGAAGAACGGCGGGTGCCGGTGTGGCGGGAGGTGCTGTGAGGGCGGTGAACGGGCTGGGCGGCGGTCCCCGTGCGGTCGCGGGGCAGCTGGCGCGCGCGGTGGAGATCGCCACTATCTTGTCCGCGAGCGGCTTCGACTGGCTTGTTCAGGCGCTGGGCCTGAGTGCGTGGGTATCCTCCGGCCGCCTGGTCCGCTGGTTCCGGCGGGACGCCAGGTGCCCGCCTGGTGTGGCGGTGGACGTCCCGCTGCCCGAGCGGCTGCGGCTGACGGTTGAGCGGCTCGGGCCGACGTTCGTCAAGGCGGGGCAGATGCTCGCGCTGCGGCCGGACTATGTCCCGCTGGAGTACGCCGAGGCGCTGCGTGGCCTGCATACGCGCGCCGCGCCTTTCCCGGCGGAGCAGGCGGTGGCCATCGTCGAGGCCGAGCTCGGTGCGCCGGCCGTCGCGTTGTACGCCGAATTCGACCGGGAGCCGTTCGCCGCGGCGTCGCTGGCGCAGGTGCACCGGGCGCGGCTGTTCGATGGCCGCCAGGTGGCGGTGAAGGTGCAGCGCCCCGGTATCGGGGTGCAGGTGGAACGGGATCTTGCGCTGCTGGCCACGCTGGCCCGCCGCGTTGAGCGGTATCAGCCGGGCGCGGTTGCCTTCAGGCCCTCGGAGGCGGTGGCCGAGCTGGCCCGGTACACCCGGCGCGAGCTCGACTTCCGGCGCGAGGCGCGCACCGCTGAGCGGCTGCGGCAGATGCTGGCCGGGGATGACCGGATCGTGATCCCTGCGGTCATCAGCAACCGGAGCTCACAGCGCGTGCTGACGACCGGATTCCTGGACGGGCTGCCTCCCGGGCCCGCCGCCGATCTGCGGCGGGCTGGGATCGACCCAGAAGCAGTGCTGCGCGCGGGCGCCGCGGCCATGCTGCGGCAGATCTTCCAGTTCGGGCTCTTCCACGCCGACCCCCATCCCGGCAACGTGCTGTTCCTGCACGGCGACCGGGTCGGCTTCGTCGATTTCGGCATGTCCGGGCGGCTTGACCCCGGCGAGCGGCGGCGGATGGCCTTCATCTTCTGGGCGCTCGCCGACGGCGACTACGAGGCGGTCGGCGACCAGCTCCTGCGCCTGTCAGAATTCCTCCCCGGCGCCGACCCGGCCGGCTTCCGCGCCGCGCTCGCCAACACCGTCGAGGAGTGGTTCGGCGTGGACGCCGCCGACTTCTCCATCGCCCGGCTCCTGCTGTCCGAGCTCGCGCTGGGAGCGCGTCACGGGATCATCTTCCCGCGCGGGCTGATGCTGCTCGGACGCGCCCTGGTCAACCTGGAAGCGACCGCGATGATCGTAGACCCGCAGCTCAATCTCGCCGAGCTTGCCCGGCCGCTGCTGCCCGAGCTGCGGCACATCCTGCAGCCCGGTCCCGAGGCGCTGCAAGAGCACTGGCACCGCCACCGCTTCGAATACCTCGACCTCGCCGCGGAGCTGCCCGCCCTGCTGCCCGAAGCGATCGCCCGGCTGCGCGCACAACCGGCCCTGTCCCCGCCTCCAGCCGCCCAGCCGGCCTCCCGGCACTGGCTCCCGCTGGCCGGCGCGTTCGCCGCCGGCGCGGGCCTGGCCGCGCTCGCCCGCAAACGTCGGCGCGCCTAGTTCCCGCGGCCAGGAGCCAGACAAATCCGCTCAGCGGCATGTGTTTGGGCGCCGTGGCCCCGGCGACTGGCCTCGTCACAGATGTCACTGCCCGTAGCGAGCTTGAACCCGGCCACAAGGTCGGCGGGCACCCGCCCGCGGTCCCGTCACCTCGGTGCCCTGCGCCTTGCCGCCGAGCAAGGCGCAGGGCACCACAACCGACTGGCTGCTGACGTTGACCAAGGGCCGGCAGCATCGGTGGCAGCGATGTTAGTGATCCACCGATCCACATCGTCGTACCCGTCGTACGACCCGAGAAAGACGCCGAGCGCAGAGTGACCCGACGAAGATATTGCGCATATCGGTGTAGTAGTAGCCGCTCATGGAGTCTGGCCGCGGCGTGGTGGAGGAGATCGCGTTGCCGACGAGGAGCACGACCGGCAGCAGGGTTCCGATCCAGCCCACCGTCTGTCGCAAGGACATGTACGAGATGATGAGCTGATTCCTGTCAGGGCTTCGCTGGTTCACCGGCGTACCCTCCTCGCTCTATCTGCACGCCAGGATCAGGCGACCGGTCCGGCGTTAGATCCTCAATCTGGTAGAGGCTTCGATTCCGCGCCTGGCTACATCGCGAAGAACGAATCCGCGAGGAGTCACATCCGCTGCATTCGGCGGCGTCAGGCTACCAGCCGTACCCCGGCCCCTTCGCCTGGCAGGCGGGTCATCATGACCGCCGCTTGGGCCCGCGGGACCGGCGCAGTCCCGCTGTCACCAATAGCGCAGAGCGTCCCGTTCCGACCCTGTACGCCGTGAATATACCGGCCTTTACCCTATCGGCGTGTCTACGCAGAAATACCGGCTTCACGCCGTACAGTCCGGATTATGAGGCACGTCATTACCCGGGGAGACAGATACGGGAAGCTCGCCGTCATCCGGGAAGTGCGCACGAGCGGCGCGGGCGGCAGACGCTACCGTGCGGCCTTGTGCCGGTGCGACTGCGGGAGATACATCCTCCCGCGGATCAGCTCGCTGGAGGGCGGTGATGCCCGGTCGTGCGGCTGCTCGCGTGGCCAGCCAAAATACGAGGAAAGGCACTGTCCGGTCTGCGGAACGCTCGCCGTGATCCGGCGTGGCCGCCGGAGCTGCTCGCGCCAGTGCGGATACCAGCTGGCTCACGTGGCCCGGCAGGCCGCGGCCGCGTCCTATGATGTGTGGCACCACCGCGTCGCCAAGGCGCGCGGCGCGGCCAGCGGTTACGCCTGCGTTGATTGCGGACAGCCTGCCCGGGAGTGGTCGACAGTCAATCCCTATAGCGGCGATATCCGCGCCAGATTCCAGCCGCGGTGCCGCAAGTGCCATCGCCGCTACGACGGCGCTGTCGGCGAGGGGAATCCCCGGGCCAAGCTGACTACCGGTAAAGTGAGACAGCTGCGGGCCCGGCGGGCTGACGGCCTGACCTACCGGCAGCTAGCCACCGAATTCGGCATCAGCGACGTATCAGCCTGGGCAGCAGTCAACGGCAAGACCTGGGCCCACGTGAGCTGACCCTGATTCATCGCGAACTCCCTACGAACATCCCTAATGCAGATGAGTGCGGTCTTTCGGGCACGATCGGTAGTCAGTTTGGTGCTGAATGCCCGAGTTCTTGACAATTCGGACGCGCACAGCCGAGACTCTGCAGCGAGCGCTCCCGGCTCGGCTCATATCGGGGATAGCCAGGTTTCGTAGCGGGAGCTAGCCGGACCCGTGGATGCCTGGGAAGAGGATCCTGACCAAAGTCCGGATGGTACTGAGTTGCGCCCGGCTGCCCGTGTCATCCTAGTTCGCGTGTGGCGCGTCGTCTTCATATGACGCATGGCCAAACCAAGAAGAAGGCTATGAGGAGACCGGGCATGGTCCTAGTCGGCTGGTTCCTGCTCGTTGCCTCCGGCTCGTTGGCAATTTGGGCTGGCTGGGAACCAATTCATGCTTTTTTTAGCCACCCCCACCAACCGAGTCATGTCGCTCTAGGGATTGCTGCTGGCTGCTTGGCTTTCATTGGGACTGGCCTTCTTATGGCTCGCCGAGTTGCACGGATGAGTGAGGTCACGGACAAATCCCCGGGGACTGCAACCGGAAAGCAAGATGATACAGCTTGGACTGCCGGGTATCCTAAGACTCTCGTTCAAGTCGCTGGCCAGATTAAGGCAGCTATACAGATGGCCATCGGGGTATATGCTCTTGGCTGGCTAGCTTGGAGTTTCTTTCTTAGCCACCGCATACACAACTGTGCAGCTACTACGACTTTCAGCGGCGGACGCAGCATCCACGAGCAGTTCTGTTATCTAATTCCACCATCAGCTGTGATGTTCAGCGTTGTGGCCGATGCACTAGCTGCTGCTACTGT